>NZ_JBHSIS010000006.1:0-1101043 GCF_042653545.1 Actinophytocola glycyrrhizae | reverse complement strand
GACAAGATTTTCACCCCCAGCAGGACGTCCTCGCCAGAGGACACCGACGACTGAACGCGCCTTTCAGGGCATTCGTCTAGGTCGCGCTGATCGTCACGTTGCCGCTCTGCGCCCGCGCCTCGATCGGCAGCCCGGACGGGTCGTCGCCGACGGAGTTGTCCAGGTTCCCGCTCTCCGTCGACGCCGTGACGTCGTACTTCCCGGCGGGCACCGAGACGTCGATGTTGCCGCTCTGCGTCTCGACGGAGACGCCCTGCTTCGCGACCAGGCCCACCTGCACGTCGCCGGACTCGGCGGTCGCGACCACCGCACCCCCGATGCCGGTGAGCTCGACGTTGCCGGACTGCACGGAGGCGTTCACCTCGCCGTCCACGTCCCGCACCGTGATCCCGCCGGACTCGGACTCGACGTTCGCGCTCGCCACCCCGGTGAGCTCGATGTCGCCGGAGTCGACGTGCCCGCTGATCCTGGCGCCCGCGGGCACGGTCAGCTCGTAGTCGATCGAGCAGTCCCCGATCGGGCACGCGTCGACGATCAGCGCGCTGCCGTCGACCCGGTGGGTCACGCCCGGCTGCTCCCCGTCATACCTGACCGTACGCCGCACCTCGGTGGTGTCGCCCACGGTGATCCGCACGTCCCCGGAGTCGTTGGCGAACCGCACCTCGGTGATCGCCTCGCCGATGGTCGCCTGGTCGTTGACCACGTCGTGGCCGAACCGCACGCAGCCCGTCAGCAGCAGTCCTCCAGCCACCACGGTGATCCCCGCCACCACGTGCCTGATCCGCATTGCCCCGCCTCCACTCAGCTTTCCTGTGTCACCAGGAAGTTATGGCCCGACGGAGGCCGGGGACATCCGGGACGCCCCCGAGTCGACCCTGGGGCCACCCCCAGCCGCTGTCCCAATCACCGGGAATATCGTCCCAACATTCAGGAGAACGGCGTTACGGTGCCGTGCATGCGACGCTGGTTCATCCTCGCCACCGGCCTGACCGCGCAGGCGACCACGTCGAGCTTCCTCTACGGTCTCCCGTTCCTCATCCCGGCGCTCCAGACCGACCACGGGCTGTCCCTGACCTCGGCGAGCGTCCTGATCTCGGCGCCGCTGCTCGGCCTGCTGCTCGCGCTGATCGCGTGGGGCGCGGCCGCCGACCGGTTCGGCGAACAGGTCGTGATGGCGGCCGGTCTCACCCTCACCGGCGTGCTGCTGCTCGTGAGCCTGGCCCTGCCAGGGTTGGTGCTGTTCGGCCTCGGGCTGCTGCTCGCGGGCGCGTGCTCGGCGTCGGTGAACGCGGCGAGCGGACGTGTCGTGCTCGGCTGGTTCAGCGCACGGGAACGCGGCCTGGCCATGGGCATCCGGCAGACGTCCCAGCCCGTCGGTGTCGGCATCGCGGCGGCGTCCCTGCCGCCACTGGCCCACCACTTCGACATCGCGACGGCCGTGGCACTGCCCGCCGTGCTGTGCCTGCTGTCGGCGGTGCTGGTGTGGTTCGTGGTCGTCGACCCACCACGGCCGGAACGCACGGTGGCGGCGGCGACGTCCCCGTACACCGGCGCGAGGGCCACCACCCTGATCCGCCTGCACACGGCCAGCTCCATGCTGGTGGTGCCCCAGTTCGTGTCGGCGACCTTCGCCGTGACCTACCTCGTGTCGACCCACGGCTGGAGCCCGGTCGCGGCGGGCAGGCTCGTCGCGATCGTGCAGGTGGCCGGCGCCGCGGGCCGGATCCTGGCCGGTGTGTGGTCCGACCGCGCGGGCAGCCGCATGGGCCCGATGCGGCGCATCGCACTGGCCGCGCTGGCGACGACCGTCCTGTGGGGCGTCGGCGACGCGCTGGACCTGCCGTGGCTCGCGATCGCCGCGCTGCTCGCCGCCATGGTGGTGTCGGTGACCGACAACGGCCTCGGCTTCACGGCCACCGCGGAACTGGCGGGCCCGTTCTGGGCAGGCCGCGCGCTGGGGGTGCAGAACACCGGCCAGAACATCGCGGCCATGGCAGCGGCGCCGCTGTTCAGTGCGCTGATCACCGCGTTCGGCTACCCACTGGCACTGGGCGTCGCCGCGCTCTTCCCAGCGGCGGGCGCCGCACTGACACCGGTGGCAGGCGAGTCAGCGGCGCGTGTCGACGCGGTGGAAGTTGAGGTACGCCCGTGACGGCGTCGGACCGCGCTGCCCCTGGTAGCGGGACCCGGCGGCATCGGAACCGTACGGGTGCTCGGCCGGGCTGGTGAGCCGGAAAAGGCAAAGCTGCCCGATCTTCATCCCGGGCCACAACGTGATCGGCAGGTTCGCCACGTTGCTCAGTTCCAGCGTGATGTGCCCGGTGAACCCGGGATCGATGAACCCGGCCGTCGAATGCGTGAGCAGACCGAGCCGCCCCAACGAAGACTTGCCCTCGAGCCGCCCGGCGAGATCGTCCGGCAGGTTCACCGACTCGAACGTCGACCCGAGCACGAACTCCCCGGGATGCAACACGAACGGCTCGTCACCGTCGGCCTCGACCATCGTCGTGAGGTCGTCCTGCTGCTGCCGAGGATCGATGTGCGTGTACCTGGTGTTGTTGAAAACCCGGAAGAACCGGTCCAACCGCACATCGACACTCGACGGCTGGATCATCGCCTCGTCGAGAGGATCCAACCCGAGCCGCCCAGCGGCCAGTTCCTTGCGTAGATCTCCATCACTCAACAACACCCGCCCACCCTAGCGAGCACCGGACTGTGTAAGCTCATCAGCACTCTGCGGATGTAGTTCAATGGTAGAACATCAGCTTCCCAAGCTGAGAACGCGGGTTCGATTCCCGTCATCCGCTCGCGGTGGCGTGCGTATGCCCACGGAGAGCGTGGGCCTTTCCGCTCGCCGTATCTTCTGGGGGGCGAGCCCCCAGACCCCCACGGTGCGGTTGCTCTCGACCCAGCGTGGTCTTTTTGATCGAGCTGGTGTGGTTTGGTCGAGCCCGGTGTGGTTATTGATCGAGCCAACGTGGTTTTGATCGAGCCCGACGTCAGTCCTGCTCGGCGCAGCGGGTTTCGCTCGATCCGGATTGGTGCTCTGCTCAGGCCTTCATGTGTTCGTGCATGGCGGGGAGGCCGTACTCGCGGACCGTGGTCAGTACTTCCCTTGCCAGGGACTGGAACGGGCGGCCCACCTCCAGTTCCCACCAGAGTTCGCCGATGGGGAAGCCGCCCACCTCGACGACCTCGCCGATCGGGGCCTGCCAGCCCATCCACTGTGCCTTCGCGGCCTCGCTCGCCGGGTAGTACGGGCGTACGCGCAGTTGCTCCGCCCACTCGTCGCGGGACATGACGCCGATGTGCAGGGTGAAGCGGACGGCGCGTGCGGTGAACGAACGGGCCTGTTCCACCGCGACCTCGCCCCAGTGGTGGGGGCCCTCGATGCGGAAGCGGCGGCCGACGCCGAAGAAGCCGAGCGCGCGTAAGCCCGGGGCCAGGTTCGTGTCGACCATGAACCTGAACCAGTCTTGGGCGTTGCGCTCGATCTCGGACTCCACAGTGCCACTAACAGTAGCGCCGCGAACCCGTGGAGTGCTAAGCGTTCGCTATCCAGAGTAGAACGTGAGAACAAACTCACGAAGCGCGTCACGCCGTCCGTACTGGGTCGTCCCTGTGCCGGGAGCAGTACCAGCCGGGAGGACGACGAGATGCCGCCGAACACCAACCTGTCGCCGGGGCGTCCGGCGAACGGCGCCGCCGTCGGCGTCGCGCTCATCGACGGCACCCCGCTCGTCCGCGAAGGGCTGTCCGCGCTCGTGCACCGGACGCCGGGGCTGCGCTGGGTCGGCGCCGCCGAGAACCCGTCGGTCGGGCTGCGGTTGTGTGAACGGCTGCGGCCCGACGTCGTGGTGGTCGACTCCGGGCTCGACTCCAGGGGTCAGCTGAGCCACCTGCTCTCGGGCAACCCCAACCTGGGGGTCCTCCTGCTGGTCGACGAGGCGCACAGGACCACGCAGTACATCGCCGGCGCCGTCGCCGCCGGGGTCGGCGGGGTCGTTCTCCGCTCCGCGCAGCCGCCGCAGCTCGTGAAGGCCATCCAGGCGGTGCACTCCGACGGCCGCTACCTCGACGCCGCGCTCGCCGCCCTGCTCGCGGCCCCCGTCACGGGTTCCCGCCGCGTGAACGGTGTCCGCCAGCCGCTGTCCCAGCGTGAGCACCAGGTGCTCCAGTTGATCGCGGACGGGCTGGAGAACCAGGCGATCGCGAACGTGCTCTTCGTGTCCGTGGAGACCGTCAGGACGCACGTGAAGAGCATCCTGCGCAAGCTCGCGTCGCGGGACCGCACCCACGCGGTGGCCGTCGCGTTCCGTTCCGGTGTGCTCACGCTCGACGGCGCCGTGCCCCGCGCGCGGGGCGGCAGCGACGTCCGCGTGAGATGACTTACACCGCCGTGACCTGCGCGAAGTCACCTTCTTGAGTGCTGTCCTTGCCGTGCTCTACTCGCTGGTAATACCCTGATGTTACCGACGGGTAGCGCCACGCGGTGCTGGCGCGGCGTAACAGCGAAGCGTTCGCGGAACCGCGACGACCAGGGAGCCACGAGATGGGCCACTACAAGAGCAACGTCCGCGACCTCGAGTTCAACCTGTTCGAGGTGTTCAAGGTCCAGGACCGGCTGGGCAAGGGTGTCCTCGCCGAGTCCGACGAGGAAACCGCGCGCGGTGTGCTGGCCGAGCTGAACCGGCTGGCCACGGGCCCACTGGCCGAGTCGTTCGTGGAGGCGGACCGCAACCCGCCGACCTACGACCCGAAGACGTTCTCCGCGAAGCTGCCCGAGTCGTTCAAGAAGGCCTACCAGCTGATGTGGGACGGCGACTGGTGGCGCCTCGGCCTCGCCGACGACCTCGGTGGCCTCGGCCTGCCCCCGACGGTCCAGTGGGCGGCCGCCGAGCTGATGCTGGGCGCGAACCCGCCGCTGTTCATGTACATGTCCGGCCCGAACATGGCGCAGGTGCTGCACCGCAACGGTACGGACGAGCAGAAGCGCTGGGCCCAGTTCATGATCGACCGCGGCTGGGGCGCCACGATGGTGCTGACCGAGCCCGACGCGGGCTCCGACGTGGGCGCGGGCCGCACGAAGGCGGTCAGGCAGGAGGACGGCTCCTGGCACCTCGACGGCGTGAAGCGGTTCATCACCTCCGGCGAGCACGATTTGACCGAGAACATCATCCACCTGGTGCTGGCGCGCCCCGAGGGCGCGGGCCCCGGCACCAAGGGCCTGTCGATGTACGTGGTCCCGAAGTTCCACTTCGACAGCGAGACGGGCGAGCTGGGCGAGCGCAACGGCGCCTTCGTCACGAACATCGAGCACAAGATGGGCATCAAGGCGTCCACGACGTGCGAGCTGACGCTCGGCCAGCACGGCACGCCCGCCAAGGGCTGGCTGGTCGGCGAGGTGCACCACGGCATCGCGCAGATGTTCCAGGTCATCGAGTACGCCCGCATGATGGTGGGCACGAAGGCCATCGCGACGCTGTCCACGGGCTACCTGAACGCGCTGGAGTTCGCGAAGGAGCGGGTGCAGGGCGCCGACCTGACGCAGATGCTGGACAAGACGGCGCCGCGTGTGGCCATCACCCGGCACCCCGACGTCCGGCGCAGCCTGATGCTGCAGAAGGCGTACGCGGAGGGCCTGCGTGCCGTGTACCTGTACACGGCGACGTTCCAGGACCAGGCGTGGACCGGCGAGGGCGACGAGGAGTCCCGCCAGCTCGCCGAGCGGGTCAACGACCTGCTGCTGCCGATCGTCAAGGGTGTCGGCTCGGAGCGGGCGTACGAGCAGCTGGCCCAGTCGCTGCAGACCCTCGGCGGCTCCGGCTTCCTGCAGGACTACCCGATCGAGCAGTACATCCGCGACTCGAAGATCGACTCCCTGTACGAGGGCACCACGGCGATCCAGTCGATGGACTTCTTCTTCCGCAAGATCGTCCGCGACAAGGGCGTCGCACTGACCCACGTGGCGGGCGAGATCACGAAGTTCATCGAGTCGGAGGGCGGCAACGGCAGGCTCAAGGAGTGCCGCCAGCTGCTGAAGCAGGCCCTGGAGGACGTGCAGGGCATGCTCGGCTCCCTGATCGGCTACCTGACGGCCTCCCAGAACGAGGCGGCCAGCGTCTACAAGGTCGGCCAGCACAGCGTGCGGCTGCTGATGGCGGTGGGCGACCTGGTGATCGGCTGGCTGCTGCAGCGCCAGGCCGAGATCGCGATCGCCCGCCTCGACGAGGGCGCGGCGGAGAAGGACAAGGCCTTCTACGAGGGCAAGATCGCGGTGGCGACGTTCTTCGCGAAGAACGTCCTGCCGGAGCTGTCCGCGGGCCGCAGGATCGTCGAGGCGGCGGACAACTCGCTGATGGAGATCGACGAGTCGGCCTTCTGAGCACCTGACCGACACCCACCAGCCGCGGGCCCGGAGCGACCCGCGGCTGGTGTCGTTTCAGGGGCACAGGAAACGGCCAGGTCACGATCGAAGTGTGACAACCGGCGATCGGTGGTACTGCTGACCCATGAACCGTCTTGCTGAGGAGCAGTCATGTGGTCAGTGAGCGCAATCATCGGCCTTCTCATCGCGGGTATCGTCCTGGGCATCCTCGGACGGCTTCTGGCTCCAGGTGAGCAGAAGATCCCGTTCTGGCTGACGATCCTGGCAGGCATCGTCGGCGCACTGGTAGGCAACCTGATCGCCGGCTGGGTCGGCGTGCGGGACACCTCAGGCATCGACTGGTGGCGCCACATCTTCCAGATCATCGCCGCGGTGGTGGCCGTAACCCTGGCGGCGGCCTTCTACCCGAGGGCTCGCACCCACGCCTGACACGAAGACAACGGGCAACCAGACCGAGGGCCTCCGGAAGAACCGCTTCCGGAGGCCCTCGGCGTTGCCTCAGGTCGACCTGGTCTCACCCGCCCGGCGTCGCGGGCGGTGGCGTGCAGACGATCTTCGGCTGCGGGTTGTACTTCACCGTCCGGGTGTTCCGGGAAACCTCCCGCCCGCTGCCGACCTCCCGGATGATCCGGGTGTCGGTGGTGGTGAAGCCGGGCGCGCCGTTGCTGGGGTGGCAGTTCTCCTCGGGCCCCTGCTTCTCGTGGGGCTCGGTGTGGTTCGTCCGCCCACCGGTCACCGACTCGACCTCGTACTTCTTCGTCCCCCACAGCTTCACGGTGATCGAGGACGACGTCCAGATCGTCTGGATGGCCACCCCGGTGTCCGAGTCGTTGGTGAACTTCAGGTCGATGACGCTGCTGCCGTCGTGGTTCTGGAACACGGTCGCCTCACGCGCCGCCGGGTAGCGGCTGATGTAGTAGCTGTGCTCCCTGTGCCCGGCGTCCTTCATGGCCGCGAAGTACGCCGCGTTGTACAGCGTCGTGGCGAACTGGGAGATGCCGCCGCCGACCTCGCGGCCGGGTGCGCCCTCCTTGATCACGCCTGCCTCGACGTAGCCCTGCGCCTTGGTCCTCGGCCCGGTGTACCCGTTGAGGCTGAACGTGTCGCCCGGCTTCACGATCGCGCCGTCGACCTCGGCGGCCACCGTGCGGATGTTGACACCGGAGTCCGAGGCGAACCCCTTGGTGGTGAACTCGCCGATGACCTCCTTGATGCCGAGCTTGTTCGCGTCGTCGGTGGTCACCTTCGCGGGCTTCGGCGCGTACTCGGCCTTCAGCTCACGCCCGTCGGTCTTCTTCAGCACGTCCATGACCGGCGTCAGCGTCTTGGCCCAGTCGACGCCCTTGCCGTCGACCGACGGCTCGACCGACGGCGTGCCGGACGAGAACACGATCTGCGCGTCCTTGCCCTCGACCTCGGTGGACGCGAGCTGCGGGCCGACCGCGCCGACCAGCTTCTTCTGGTCGATGCTTGCCGTCAGCCCGCCGTCGTCGGCCGGTTTGAACACCAGCGAGCCCGCGATCACCGCGGGTTCGATCGTCGCGTCCTTGCCCTCGCCGTGGACGACCACCGGCGCGGCCACCGCGGGCTTCGCGATCTCCTCGACCGCCTTCTTCACGCCCGCCGCGGTCGTCTTGACCTCGGTGATGGCCACCGGCAGCTCGACCTGCTCGCCGCTCGCCCACTGGTCGACGAGCGCCTGGCGGGCACCCGCCGCGTCGAGCTTCTGGCCGGGCTTCGGGTCCACCGCGACCGGTTCGACCCCCTCGAACCGGACCGTGCCCTCCGCGGGCTCGCGGTCGATCTTCGGCCGCAGCGCCTCGATCGCGGCGTCCAGCTTCTTGTCGTCCGTTGTCGTGACGACGCCCTTCTCCTCGGTGCCGAAGAAGGACATCAGGCGGGTGATCGGGTTCAGCGGCTGCTCGCCCGTGTGGGACAGGGTCGCCGCCCAGTCGATGGTCAGGCCCGCGTCGGCCGGGTCGACAGTCGCGTCCACGTCACCGCCGCGCAGCTTCACCGGCTCCCCGAGACGGGGCTCGATCTCGCCGCGCAGGACCCGCTCCGCGTCGGCGTGCGACTGGCCACCGACGTCGACCCCGGCCACGGTGACGCCACGCGGCACCTCGCCGCTGGTCATCAGCAGGTCGACGCCGTACAGCACGACCAGTGCGCCGAACACCGCCCCGGCGATGATGCCCGCCCTGCGCAGCCGCTTGCCCTTGGCGCCCGGCTCCCCGCCCGCAGGCTGCCCAGGTGCCTGGATCTTGACTGTCGGCTCGTCACCAGGGGTGCGCGTGATCGGTGTGAGCACGTCCGTCTGCTCGGCGTGCGACTCCGGCCATTGGTGCTCCACGACTTGCCTTCCCCTAGAGATATAAACCCGTGCCGTGTTCGATCCGCTCGCTGGCGATGGCGTGCAGGTCGCGCTCGCGGATCACCAGGTATGTCTGCCCCTGTACCTCGACCTCGAGCTGGTCCTCGGGGTTGAACAAGACCCGATCGCCGACCTTGACGTTACGCACGTTCGTGCCGACCCCGAGCACGTCGCCCCAGGCCAGGCGTCGTGCCATCTGCGCGGTCGCCGGGATGACGATGCCGCCGGTGCTGCGCCGTTCCCCCTCCTCGGGAGTGAGCTGCACGAGCACCCTGTCGTGCAGCATCTGGATCTCGAGTTTGAGTTCTGGCACCGAGGAATGGTAACCGCCGACCCGGCACCAACCGCGTGCCGCCTCCAACCTCGGCACGAGTCCGGACGAACGGCCCATTCGTACGGGTCGGGGGTGTGCCGGACCGGTCGCGGTGCCGACGATGAGGTCATGATACGAAACTGCGCCCAGCGCCTAGATGATTGATTCCGGTCGGGTGTGCTGGCTGCGGTTGGTGTCGTGGGTTCTGTCCTCGCCGGACGGGCAGGTCTCGGGGGGGTTCGGGTCTGCCTGCCATCCCGTCGACCGCGTTGACGGCGTGGTAATGCCCTGAAAGGCGCGTTCAGGGCGCTGGGCGCCCTGAACGGCCCATTCACGGCACTCGTTGTGCCGTGAACACGCCATCGGCCCTGATGACGGGTCCGGACGCCAAGCCACTTCACATGATCTTCACGGAATCAATCGTCTAGGTCGACGACCTGCGCAGCATCCGCGTGATGCCGGCCGCGACGGTCGTCGCGAGTATCCAGCCCGACGCCACCAGCCCGGCCGTGATCCACTGCGACGGCCCGTCGAAGTGCCACTTGTTCTTGTGGCCGAAGTCGACGATCGGGACCAGCTGGTCGATCGTGAACAGGACCGGGTTCCACACGAGCTTGTCGTCGGAGTTGGACTCGGCGGGCTCCGGTTGCAGCGAGAACCAGACCGAGCCCGCGACCAGCAGCGCGACCAGCCACAGCAGGGCGCGCATCGGCCGGTAGCCGTAGCCGACCATCCACCGCTGCAGCCAGCTCCACAGCACCACCGGGAACCCGAGCAGGCGGTAGCCCTCGGCGAGCGCCGCGTACCGCCACCGCTGCTTGTCGATGAGCACGGTCGAGGCGTGCTCCTCGTTGCCGCTCGCGCGCAGCATGGTGGCGAACTGGTCGTAGGGACCCGGCCGGTAGATGTCGCCCATGGCGTTGCGCAGCAGCCTGAGCCGGTGCTTGACCTGCGCGTCGTCGTCCAGCTCGATCGGCTCGGCGAGCGCGTCGTAGCGGAAGTCGTGCAGGGCGATGTGCCCGCTGGCGTCCCAGAACTTGTCGTTGTCCGCGAGGTTCGCGCAGCGGGCGTGCCGCAGGTTCACGTGCCCGCGCGGCGCGGCGGCCACGTCGACCCGCAGCTCCTGGGTGATGAGCCCGTAGGCGTTGATGGCGGTGACGTTGAGCTTGGAGCCGAGCTCCGCGCCCTGGAAGTTGGTCTGCCTGCCGATCTCCGCCCGCCGGATCCGGATCTCGCCGTGCGCGGAGAACGGCTGGTCCCCGCCCCGCGCGCACACGAGGTCCCGGCCGATCTGGGCGACCCGCAGGTCGACTGACGGTTTCTGGGACTGGTCGCGCCGGTACCGGCCAGGGCTCACGAGGCGGGAGGCACGCAGGTCGAAGTTGGCGCCGATGCCCGCCTCCGGCAGCAGGACCGACCCGAACACCACGACGCCCCTGGCGTCGAGGTTGCCGCCGGTGGTGAACCGGCGGCCCTCGACGACGTCACCGTGCCGGTTGCTCAGGATCGAGCCGTCCAGCACGACGCTGCCGCGGGTGCTCACGTCGACCAGGCGGACCTGGCCGGCGATCCTGGTGTTCCTGGCGTCGATGCCGCCGTCGATCTCGGTGCCGTCGAGGTGCAGCGCGCGGTGCCGGTAGGGCCCCGGGGCCACCTTGCCGGTCCGCTCCTCGAACGGCTCCACGCCGTCGGACATGTCGACGGTGGCGCCGGAGAGCCGCAGCGAGCCGCCGATGCGCGCGTTGACGATCCGCAGCGTGCCGGTGCTGGTGAAGTCCTTGTCGAGGTCCACGTTGCCGGAGACCTGCATCCGATCGGCGATCAGCGTGGCGCGCTGGTCGAAGAACCGCTGGTTGCCGCCGTCGCTGTAGTCCTCGTCCGCAGGCCGCAGCAGCGCGCCGCGCAGCAGGAAGTCGCTGTCGATCCGCGCGCTCGGCAGGTACAGCCGCCCGGTGGCGGTGAACCGCCGCTTGCTGGTCGGGACGCACTGCAGGTTGCCGCCGACCTGCAGGCCGTTGCCGTCCAGCGCGTACCCCTCCGGGCAGTCGAGCAGGGCGCCGGACAGGTTGACGTTGCCGCCGGTGCGCAGCCCGGGGAGCCGCAGCTGACCACGCACCTCGATGTTCGAGGCCAGGAGCGCGCCCGCGAGCTGCAGCCGGTCGGCGTGCAGCGCGTAGCCGCCCGCGTTGACCAGCTTCGCACCGGTCAGTTCGAGCGAACCGCTGATCTCGGCGTCGGTGAGGTCCACCCGGCCCTCCACGCGGGTGCCGCCGACGAACCGCAGGTCGTTGTCGCTGTAGAGGTTGCGGCCCTCGAGGCCCGGCAGCCTGCAGGTCGCGAACTCGCAGCCCGCGAGGTTGGTCTGCCGCAGGTCCGGCGGCGCGTCGAACCGGCAGCGGACGAACTCGAGCAGGTGCGGGAACTCGACGGCACGCAGGTCGAGCACACCGACGATGTGCCGGTCGGAGAACCGGAGCACCGGCGGCGTGGTGGCCCGCCTGCGTCCCCAGCCGCTCGCCGGGCCCCAGCCGGCGGGGCCGGGTTCGAAGGCGAAGATCTGACGGACGATCTCCTCGGCCCGCACCCGCGCCCAGTCCGGCGGTTGCGGGTCGAACGGATCCAGCCTGCGACCAGGCGGCTCTTCAGTCATCAGAGGCCCCTCGTACCCGACACATGCATGGCGCAACACTCCGACGCGGTGTGCTCACACACGGTTCCCACCCGGTGGCAACCTGCTGATCCACCGTTGCACACCGGGTGCGGGAAGGGTCCCCGTCCCCCGGCGGCGCTAGGTCAGCACCTTCCCGAGGAACGCCTTCGTGCGCTCCTCCCGCGGGTTGCTGATGACCTCCCGTGGGCTGCCCTGCTCGACGACCACACCGCCGTCCATGAACACGAGCGAGTCGCCGACCTCCTTGGCGAAGCCCATCTCGTGGGTGACCACGACCATGGTCATGCCGTCCTCGGCCAGCTGCCGCATGACCGCGAGAACGTCGCCGACCAGCTCGGGGTCGAGCGCGGACGTCGGCTCGTCGAACAGCATCAGCTTGGGGTCCATGGCCAGGGCCCTGGCGATCGCGACGCGCTGCTGCTGTCCGCCGGACAGCTCACGGGGGTATGCCTTCGGCTTGTCGGCGAGGCCGACCCGGTCGAGCAGGGCGAGTGCGCGCTCCCTGGCCGCCGCCTTGGCGATGCCCTTGACCTGGATCGGCGCCTCCATGACGTTCTCGCACACCGTCATGTGCGGGAACAGGTTGAAGCGCTGGAAGACCATGCCGATCTCGCGGCGCTTCGCTGCCACCTCGTTGTCCCGTAGCTCGTAGAGCTTGTCGCCCTTCTGCCGGTAGCCGACGAGCTCGCCGTCGACCCAGAGCTTGCCCGCGGTGAGCTTCTCGAGGTGGTTGATGCAGCGGAGGAACGTGGACTTGCCCGAGCCGGACGGGCCGATCACGCACATCACCTCGCCGGGCATGACCTCCAGGTCGATGCCCTTGAGCACCTCGATGCGCCCGAAGTACTTGTGCACGCCCTCCGACTTGACCATGGGCGTGCTGGTCGGTTCGGTCATGCCAGCCCCGTTTTCGGCCGGCCCAGCCCGAGGAACCCGCCCTGGCGGGCGGGGATCGTGCCCCGGGAGTACCGGCGTTCGATGAAGTACTGGGCGATCGACAGCAGCGAGGTCAGCACCAGGTACCAGATGCTCGCCACCACGAGCAGCGGCACCTGCTGGAGGTTGCCGCCGTAGATCAGCTGCACCTGCGTGAACAGGTCACCGACCGCGATCACGCTCGCGAGCGAGGTGGTCTTGAGCATCGAGATGGTCTCGTTGCCGGTCGGCGGGATGATCACCCGCATGGCCTGCGGCAGCACGATCCGGCGCAGGATCTTGATCCGGGTCATGCCGAGCGCCTCGGCCGCCTCGGTCTGTCCCTGGTCGACGGACAGGATGCCGGCCCGCACGATCTCCGACATGTAGGCGGCCTCGTTCAGCCCGAACCCGAGCACGGCGCCCGCGAAGATCGGGATGAGCACGTTCGAGTCGAAGTAGACGAACTCCGGTCCGAACGGGATCCCGAGCGACAACGTCGGGTACAGGATCGCGATGAACGACCAGAAGATGACCTGCACCAGAACGGGGGTGCCCCGGAAGAACCAGGCGTAGAGCCAGGCGACCGTGGAGACGATCGGGTTGCGGGACAACCGCATGACCGCCACCACGACACCCAGCACCACACCGATGACCATGGCGAGCAGGGTCAGCTCGATGGTCAACCACAGCCCCTGGAGGACCCGTTCGGAGAACAGGAACTGCCACACCACGTCCCAACGCCAGGCTGGGTTGGTCACCAGGCTGTTGACCAGCATCGCGACGAACACGAGCAGCACCGCGGCCGCGACCCAGCGGCCGGGGTGCCGCACGGGCACCGCCACGATCTTCTCGGGTGGGGTCCGATCCGGTCGTTCGTCGGTGTCGGGGGAGGTCATGCTCAGTAGATGGCCCCGTTGATCTCGGCCTCGGTGATGGCGCCGCCGCCGACGCCCCAGTTGTCCAGGATCTCCTGGTACGCACCGTCGTCGATGAGCTTCTGGACCGCGGCCTGCAGGGCGTCCTTCATGGTGCCCGCGGTCTTCGGGATGGCGATGCCGTAGGGCGCGGTGCCGGTGTCGTCACCGACCTTCTCGAAGGCGTTGCCCGTCTTCTTCACGGCGTAGTCGACCACCGGGCTGTCGGCCATGTAGGCGTCGATCCGGTTGGCGGCGAGCGCGGCGTTGACGTCGGTCTGCTTCGGGAAGCCCTGCGAGGTCGGCGGCTCCTTGCCCGCGTCCTCACACGCCTTGACGACCGAGCCCTCGACGTCGGGCTGGGTGAGCTGGTCGAGCTGGGTGGTGCCGTTCTGGGCGCCGACCGTCTTGCCGCACAGGTCCTCGATGGTCTGGATGTTCTCCGGGTTGCACTTGCGGACCATCGTCGACGTGCCCGCCTCGAAGTAGGTCACGAAGTCGACGGTCTGCTCGCGCTCCTCGGTGTCGGTGAACGACGACATGCCGAGCTCGTAGCGGCCGGCCTGGAGCCCGGCGAGGATGCCGTCGAAGGAGGCGTTGACGAACTCGACCTCGACGCCGAGGACCTTGCCGAACGCCTTGCCGAGGTCGACGTCCATGCCGATGATCTCGTCGGAGCCCGGGAGGGTGTACTCGTTGGGCGCGTACGAGGCGTCGGTGGCGATGAGGATCTTGCCGTCGGCCTTGATGCTCTCGGGCACCTGGCCGGTCAGCGCGCTGTCCGCGGCGACGTCCACCTCGAGCGGCTCCGGGTCGGCGACGTCCGAGGGCTCGCCAGGGGTGCACTCGCTCCCACCGTTGCCGCCGCCCTGGTCGGCGGGGTTCTCGGTCGTGGCGCCGCAACCGGCGGCGAACAACGTCGCTGCGGTGCACAACACGGTCAGCGCGGACAGGCGGGTACGGGACACGTCGTCACTCCTCGAGCCTTACTGGCGGTCTTGAGTTCAGCGCATCCTGCCATTTGGGATGCGCCGCGCACAGCTCCGGCATGTTACGGACGTGTCACCATGCGCGCGGCCACCCGGTGATCAAGGCCGCGACCAGGGCGGTCCAGCCCGTCTGGTGGGTGGCGCCGAGGCCCTCGCCGGTGTCGCCGTCGAAGAACTCGTTGAAGGTGACGTGCTCGGTCCACAACGGCGAGTCACTGGCCTCGACGCGCTTGCCGTCCGCGGGCCTGCGGCCGTCCGCGCCGGGCAGGAACAGGCCGGCGAGCCTGCCTGCCAGCTCGTCGGCGGCGGCACCGAGCGGCACGGTCGCGCCGGAACCGGTCGGCAGCTCGACCGCGAGCTCACCGCGGTGGAACGCGTCGATGGTGTGCAGTGCCTGGACCAGCAGGGCGTTGGTGGGGAACCAGACCGGGCCGCGCCAGTTCGAGTTGCCGCCGAACATGGGTGTGTGCGACTCGCCGGGTTCGTAGCGGAGCCAGTGCTGCTGACCCGCGACGTCGACCTCCATGCCCTCGCGGTGCGCGGCCGACAGCGACCGGATGCCGTGCGGGGACAGGAACTCGGCCTCGTCGAGCATGCGGGTGAGGACGCGGCGCAGCTTGCCCTCGTCCAGCAGCGACAGCAGCGCGCTGCGGTCCGCGCCTGCCCGCCAGGTGATGAACTGGCCGAACTCGGGCTGGTGGTGCAGCAGGTAGTTCAACCGCGCCGCGAAGTGCGGCAGCTCGTCGAACACCCACGGTTCGAGCTCGGCGGTGGCCAGCAGCGGGATGAGCCCGACCATCGACCGCACCCGCACCGGCGAGGACTCCACCGAGCCGTCGCCGTGGGTGCGGGACACCAGGTCGTAGCAGAAACCGTCCTGCTCGTCCCAGATCCCGCGCGCCGCCGACCCGAACCTGGCCGACACCTGCGCGATCGAGAGGAAGTGCTCGACGAACTTGGTCGCGACGTCCTCGTACGCCTCGTCGTGCCGCGCCAGCTCCAGCGCGATCCGCATGAGGTGCAGCGCGTAGGTCGCCATCCACGACGTCGCGTCGGACTGCTCGAACCGCCACCCCTCCGGCAGCCGCTCCGACCGGTTCACCGGCCCGATGTTGTCCATGCCGAGGAAGCCACCCTCGAACAGGTAGTTGCCCTCGGGGTCCTTCCTGTTGACCCACCAGGAGAAGTTGAGCAGCAGCTTGTGGAACACGCGAGCGAGGAACACCCGGTCGCCGACACCCGTGCGGTGCTGCTCGGCGAAGTAGACCTGCAGCGCGGCCCACGCGTGGACGGGCGGGTTGACGTCGCCGAACTCCCACTCGTAGGCGGGCAGCTGCCCGTCCGGGTGCATCATCCACTCGCGGCACATCAGCAGCAGCTGGTCCTTCGCGAACGCCGGGTCGACCATCGCGAACGGGATCATGTGGAACGCGAGGTCCCACGCCGCGAACCACGGGTACTCCCACTCGTCCGGCATGGAGAGCACGTCGGCGACGTCGAGGTGCCGCCAGTGGACGTTCCGCGCACCCGGCCGGGTCCGCTCCGGCGGCGACGGCGGGTTGGCGGGGTCGCCCTCCAGCCAGTGCCGCAGCCGGAACCGGTAGATCTGCTTGGTCCACAGCAGTCCGGCGAGTGCCTTGCGCACCACCGCCCGCTCGTGCGGGTCCTGGTTGGGGATGACGGTGCCGTAGAACTCGTCGGCCTCCCGTTCCCGCGCCGCCATCGTGTCCCGGAACGTGCTGCCGAACGCCCGCCCGTGCCCGTCGCCCGCGATGAGCCGCAGCCGCACCGACACCGACTCGCCCGGCGCGACGGACTCGAAGTGGTACCAGGCCGCGGCCTTCGTCCCCGGCTGCGACGCGGTCCCCTGGCCGACGACCTGGCACGTGTCGGCCAGCCCGTGCACGACGTGGTCGTCGATCCCGGCCTTGGTGTACCGGCTGGGGTTGCGGCCGCGGCCGAACAGAGCGACCTCGTCGGTCTCGTTGTCGGTGACGAGCATCGTCGGCGACCCGCTCGCCTGCAGCGTGTACCGCCCGATGCGGGAGTGTTCGGCGACCACCCTGTTCCAGCCGTCGGCGGTGGACGCGATGAGCGCGGGCCGCCGCGCGTCCCTGCCCCACGACCAGGTGTTGCGGAACCACAGCTGCGGCAGCAGGTGCAGCGGCGCGGCGTCCGGTCCCTGGTTGGTGACGGTGATGTCGACGCAGATGTCCTCCGGCGCCGCCTTCGCGTAGGTGACCCGCACGTCGAAGAACCGGTTGCTCGCGAGCACACCGGTGTCGGCCAGCTCCGGCTCCCGCTCGTCCCTGCGTGCCTGCGCGGCGCGGGCCCGCAGCTCCTGGTAGGGGAACGCGGCCTGCGGGTACCGGTAGAGGACCCGCATCCACGAGTGCGTCGGCGTCCCGTCGAGCACCCACCAGTGCTCCTTGACGTCCTCGCCGTGGTTGCCCTCGCCGTTGGTGAGCCCGAAGTACCGCTCCTTGAGGATCTCGTCGCGCCCGTTCCACAGTGCGACGGCGAAGTTGAGGAACCCGTGCCGGTCGCAGATCCCGGCGATGCCGTCCTCGCCCCACCGGTAGGCCCTGGACCGGGCGTGGTCGAAGGCGAAGTAGTCCCAGGCGTCGCCGTGCGGCGAGTAGTCCTCACGCACGGTGCCCCATTGCCGCGCCGCGAGGTAGGGGCCCCAGAACCGCCACGGCGACCCCATCTCCTCCGACTCGGCCAACCGGTCGTGCTCGGAGATGTGGTCGGAGCCCATGGCCCCCATGATGCCGGTTGCCCGAAGTCGTCACCTCGGGTCCGGGTATGTCGTATCCTCGGCTACCGAGCGCAGCCGCCGGGTGACTGGCAGGCAGGGGAGGGCGTGATGAGCGAGTACGGGTTCTTCGTGACCGCCGGTGACATCCACCGGTGGCTGACCGAAGGTCCCGGCGCGGACTCCCTCGACCTCGCGCAGGACGCGACCCGGCACGAGATGGAACGGGAGAACCAGCGCGCCGACCAGATCGTGTCGCTGTCCAACTCGATCCAGGCCGGCTGGCAGGGCGAGGCGGGCGGGCGGGCCTACAGCGCGGCGAGCCCGCTCGCGGAGCACGCGCTGAAGGGCGCCGACCAGCTGCGGATGTCGCAGGACCTGCTGAGCAGGCAGAGCGGGTCGTTCACCGACGCGGCGAACCGCGTCGAGCCGGTGCCGGAGAACCCGCCGGAGAACCCGCTGGACGACGCGTTCCCGTTCGACAACGACATCGACAAGGAGACCAGGGACTACCAGTCGGCCGCGCAGAACAACTTCGCCGTGTTCCGCGAGTACGACGGCGCCAGCTCGTACAACGAGACGAACATGCCGTCGGAGTACGGCACGACGAACCGCCCGACCGGCACTGTCACGGTCACCCCGCCCGCGGACACCATCGAGGTCGGCGACGCGAGCGGCCCACGGAACGGCGGCGGCCCCGACGACGCCACCGGTCCCCGCGACCACGGCGACCCCGGTGGCCACGGCGCGGGCCCGGGCGGCTTCCCGGGCACCGGCGCACCGGGCACCGGACATCCCGGCACGGTTCCCGCCGGCGGAGGGCAGACCACCCCGAACGACCACCGGCCGACGCCCCAGCCGCCGTACTCCTACCCGCCGTCGTACCCGCCCGTGAACCGCCCGTCCCCGGTCCCAGCCGACCCGGGTGGCTACGCGGGCGGCGTGCCGTACGGCGGCCACCAGGGCGGCACCGGTCTCCGAGGTGGCGGCGGCCCAGGTGGCGGCGCAGGCGGCGGGGCCCGGGGCTTCGGTCCGGCACCGGCTCCCGGCCCCGGCGCGGCGGCGGGTGCACCGGCAGCGGAGGAAGCCGCGGCCAGGAGGGCGGCGCAGGCGGCAGGCGCCCGCCCTGGCGCCGCGGGACCGCTGGGCGCCCCCATGGGTGCGGGCCGCACCAAGGACGACGAGGACACCGAACACGAGCGGAAGATCCTCATCGAAACCGACGCGGAAGCGACCTTCGGCAGCGACGAACTGACCGCCCCGCAGGTCATCGGCGACGACGAGTACGAGGACTGACCCGACCGAGCGGTTGGCGGCCGATGCGGGCACGCCGGGCATCCGGGTGTCGTATCCTCGGCTACCGAGCGCGTCCGCCGGGTCACGGACGGAGCTGGGGGAAGGCCGAGGGGAATGGGCGGAAGACATGCGGTCGACGGGGGTTCTGTGGGCGGATATGCCGGGGGCGAGGGCTGATGCGGACGGGGCGCGAGGTCGAGCTTTCCGTCCTTCCTCTGCTCAGCCTCATGCAGAAGGAGAACCTGGGGGAACCGCACGCCATCTTCGCCGGGGGTGAACGGTACGTCTCGCCCCGGTTCTCGGCCGAAGCGCAGCGGGTCGTCCAGCGGGACCTGGCCGGGGCCGGGTTGGGGGAACGTGCCGACTTCGACGCGTTTCTCGACCTGGTGAACGTGGTGCAGCGGGCCGATGCCGAGTACTACGGGTGGGTCACCACCGCTGACGAGTCCTACTCGGTTCTCGTTGCCGCGCACGGACGGTCCGCAGTGCTCGTCGTGCGGTCCGGTGAGCGGGTGCGGTTCGAGCGGTGTGACCTCGACCGGATGATCGAGACCCTGGTGTGGCGGTTGCCGGACAACGGGGTCGCGCACGGGGAGCCGTTCTCCGTGCGCCACAACGACTTTCACGCTCCGCGCGGGCGTGCTGATGGCAGCGTGATGCGGCGGTCGGCAGCGGCGCGGCCGGAAGCGGCCCGGCGGCTCGACGCCCTTCTCGACGCGCGCCGGTCCGCGGTGGCCAAGCTCTACGCCGCCAGGCGCGACATGAACGGTGTCCGGCAACGGTCCGAGCGCTGGCTCACCGTGCTCGACCTGGTCGACGGGCGGTGGGCGCTGTCGGTCGCGCAGGCGCGCGGACAGCGGTGGATCCACGTCGCGCCGGGAACGCACCAGCACATCGGCGACCGGGTGCTCGAACTAGCGCGCTGACACCACGAACACCACCGCCACCGCGCAGTACAGCCACATCGCCGGACCCAGTCCCGTGTGGTCGGCCATCAGGCCGATCACCAGCGGGGTCGTCACGCCGATCTGGCTCACGGCCTCCGCGACCGACGACGTGGCACCGGCCTCGCCGGGACGCAGCGTCATGTACCGCGCCTGCAGGATGATCCACGCCAGGTTCACCGCAGCCCCCACCAGCGCCATCGAGATCGCCGCCGTGACCGGGGTCGGCACCAGCACCAGCAGGAACACGCCGGCCGCCAGCACGAACGCGCACGGCCGCAGACCGACCCGCCTGCGGCCGGTGCGGCTCGCCCACGCCGCCGCGGCCACCCCGCCCGTCAGGCCCGCACCCGTGGCGACCGTCGCCAGTGCCGGGCTCAGGTCCTGGCCGGTGATCAGGAACGCCACCGCGAACCCGATGAAGGTGTCGTCGAACGCCACGATCACCGCGACCAGCAGGCCCGCGACGATCACCCTGCGGTCGCGGACGACCGACATCAGCGCATCGAACGCGCTCGGCTCGTCCTCGTCGCGCACCGGGCGGGGCAGCGGTCGCGTCGCCAGCAGCACCCCGTACGCGACCATCATCACGCCTGCCGCCCAGAACGCCGCCCGCCAGCCGAGACCAGACCACAGCGCGGTCGCCAGCAGCAGCGGCCCGGCCAGATCGCCCACGGCCGCGAGGAGGTTCGCGCGGGCCAGCGCCGGTTCCGCGTTGTCGCCCGCGATCTCCACCAGCGACACCTCGCCCGCGGTCACCAGGAGGTCGCCCAGCGTCCCCATGACGCACACGGCCGCGAACAGCGCCCAGAAGTCGTCCCCCGCCGCGAACAGGAACAGGCCCGCGCCGTAGCCGAGGCCGCCGACCGCGGCGAGCACCCGGCGGTCGCACCGGTCGACGAGCACACCGAGTGGTGTGGTCAGCAGTCCGATACCGGGGTACAGGAACAGCAGGAACCCGGCCTGTGCGTACGTCAGGTCGACGTCCGCGCGGATGGACTCCACCGCCGCGTACGGCAGGTAGGCCACCGTCTCGTCGAAGAAGCGCACCAGGAGAAGCGACGCCACCAGCGTCGCCGGGAACCTCGGTGCTAGGTCAGATCAATGTCGGAACCATGCGCGCATGCCGTTGATCGTAGCCTTGCCCCATGATCGACGACGACCGTTTTATGGGCTGCGTTCTCGCGGGCGCGGTGGGCGACGCCCTCGGTGCGCCCGTCGAGTTCCTCACCATCGAGACCATCCGCCACCGGTTCGGGCCGGACGGCACGACCGGTTACGAGGAGGAGTACGGCGGCCGCGGCACCATCACCGACGACACCCAGATGACCCTCTTCACGCTCGAAGGGCTCATCCGGGGACACCGCGGTGAGCACGAGGACCCCTTCGCGCCGATGCAGCACGCCTACCAGCGCTGGCTCCACACGCAGGGCATCGAGGTGGACTGGGCCCGCAACGGCGGCGTGTTCGCCACGAAACCGGAGCCGGACGGCTGGCTGATCACCAACAGGGGCCTGTTCGCGATGCGTGCTCCGGGCAACACGGTCACCCGCGCGCTGCGTGCCTTCGCGGATGGCGGGCGGCGCGGCTCGTTCGACAACCGGCTCAACGACTCCAAGGGCTGCGGCGCGGTCATGCGTGCCGCGCCGTACGCGCTGCTGGGCGAGGACGCGTTCGCGTTCGCCGTCGGCAACGGGCTGCTGACCCACAGCCACCCGAGCGGTTACCTGTCCGCGGGCGCGCTGGCGCACCTGGTGCACCTGCTGCTGGCCGACGTCCCGCTGCCCGACGCGGTCGCCGGGACCAGGGCGAAGCTGCTGACCTGGGACGGGCACGAGGAGCAGGTCGCCGCGCTCGACGCCGCGGTCGCGCACGGCAGGCCGACGCCGGAGTCGATCGCCGACCGGCTCGGCGGGGGCTGGACCGGCGAGGAGGCGCTCGCGATCGCCGTCGCCGCCGCGCTCGCGGCGGAGGACCTGCGGGACGGGCTGCTGCTGGCGGTCAACCACTCCGGCGACAGCGACTCGACCGGCGCGATCTGCGGCAACCTCCTTGGCGCCGTGCAGGGCACGAAGGCGATCCCGCCGGAGTGGCTGGCGGAGCTGGAGCTGCGGGACGTGATCGAACAGGTGACCAGGGACGCGCTCGCCGAGTTCGGTGCCGCGCCCCCGGCCTGGGGTGACCGCTACCCGGCCACCTGAGCGGAGCGGGTCAGAGCGTGGTCGCGTGCGCGTCCAGCAGGTGCGCGACCGACTCCGTCACGCGCTTGGCGTGCGGGACGTGCAGCCACTCGTCCGGCACGTGCGGGTTGCTGTCGCCGGCGAGCGCGCCGGTGACCACGAACTGGGCCTCCGGGTACGCCTCCGCCAGTGAGCCCATGAACGGGATCGAGCCACCGAGCCCCAAGGTCAGCCACTGGTTGCCGCCGAACACGGCCTCGCTCAGCGAGTCGAGCGCCGAACGCAGCCACGGCGCGGTCGGCGGCGCGTTCCACCCGGGGCCGACCTCCGGGCCGGACACGGTGACCTTCGCGCCGTACGGCACGTCGGTGGTCAGCGCCCGCTCGACCGCGGCGAGCGCGGCCTTCGGGTCGGCCGTCGGCGGCAGGCGGAAGCTCAGCTTCAGCGTCGTGAACGGGCGCAGCACGTTGCCCGCGTCCTCCGGCTGCGGCAGACCGGCCGCGCCGATGACCGACAGCGTCGGCCGCCACGAGTTGTTCGCCATCAGCTCGTAGTCGTCGTCCGAGACCGCCGACATGCCATCGACCAGCTGGAACGCCGCCTTCGCCGCACCGGGCGCGAGGTCGGCGAGCGCCTTGATCTCCGCGTCGCGCTCCGGCGGGATCGCGCCGTGCAGCTCGGGCAGCAGGATCTCGCCGGTGCCCGCGTCCTCGATGCGGTCCAGCAGCTGCCGCATGATCCGGAACGAGCTGGGCACGACGCCGCTCGCCGAACCGGAGTGCTGACCGGACTCCATGACCCGCACGGTGACCGTGGTCGACACGAGCCCGCGCAGCGACGTGGTCAGCCACAGCCGTTCGTAGTCCTGGCCGCCGGAGTCCAGGCACACGACCAGCGAGATGTCGCCGAGCCGCTCACGGTAGGCGTCCAGGTACGCGTCCAGGTCCGGGCTGCCGGACTCCTCGCTCAGTTCGAGTAGCACCAGGCAGCGCGCGTGCCTGCCACCGGCCGCGCGCAGCGCCTCGATGGCGGTCGCCGCGGCGTAGCCGGAGTAGCCGTCGTCGGCGGACCCGCGCCCGTACAGCCGGTCGCCGCGGCGCACCGGGGTCCACGGGCCGAGGCCCTCGGACCAGCCACCGACCGGCGGCTGCTTGTCGAGGTGGCCGTACAGCAGCACGGTCCCGCCGTCCTCCGGCATGCCCTCGGACGCCGGCACGTCCATCAGCACCACCGGGGTGCGTTCCGGCAGCCGGAGGATCTCGACGGTGGCGCCGGGGATGTCCCGCGCGGCGAGCCAGGCGCGGACGTGTTCGGCGGCGGTGTCGAGGTGGCCGTGCTCGGCCCACTTCGCGTCGAACACCACCGACACCGCGGGGATCCTCACCAGCTCGGACAGGCTCGGCAGGATCTCCGCGTCCCATGTCCGTTCGACCGTTGTGCGTACCTGTGCGTTGTCCACCGGGCGATAGTGCCTCACCACGCGTCGCGCAGCACCGACGGCTCCGGATCGGGTTCCGGCAGCTGCCGGGGCGCGATGGACGAGAGGATCTCCTCGGCCGCCTGTGCCGCGTCCTCCAGGGCCTCCTCGGCCCGTCGCACCCGATCGTCTCGCCAGTCCACCATCACCAAAGGGTAGTTCGGCTCCCGCTGCCGTCGAGCGGAGACGGCTACGATGGGTGGTGACGCAGATCACTTCGGCTGCGGAGGTGGTCCGCCGGACGCCGGGACCGGCGCCGTGCGGGCCTGGGGACCGCACCCGCCCGCGACTGCTCTGAGCTGCCGTGTTCACAGCCCGCCAGGAGGTGGTCACAGCCGCGCCGATGAACGCCCTACTGTCGGTTGTCCTACGGTTTCCGCAGCTCAGCGCCTCGTGGACGCCAAGATGCCAACGTTCGGACCTCACCGGACCGGGCGAACGCATGCCAGGATGAACCCCGAAACCGTCAGCGCCAGCGGCGGTAGAGCCACCCCTTACCCGGGCTGGTGACCGCCGGTGGCGCGGCCGCGCGGGCGCCACAAGCGAACGCCCGGTGTCGACAACTAGGAGAACGCATGTCGTCCCCAGAACAGTGGACGCACCCGGAACCCGGCGTCGGGCCGGCCGCCACCGCGGCCAAACCGACCGCGGAGCAGGTGATCGCCGGTTTGCGCGCAACGAGCGAGGGTGGCCCGGAGCTGGTGCAGCTCCTCACGCCGGAAGGCGAGCGGGTCCCCAACGCCCAGTGGGACCCCTTCGTCGCCGACGTCACCGCGGAGGACCTGCGGAACCTCTACCGCGACATGGTCCTCACGAGGCGGGTCGACCGTGAGGCGAACGCACTGCAGCGGCAGGGCCAGCTGGGCATCTGGGTGCCGCTGCTCGGCCAGGAGGCCGCGCAGATCGGTTCCGGCCGGGCACTGAAGCCGAATGACATGGCCTTCCCGAGCTACCGGGAGCACGGTGTCGCCTGGACCCGCGGGGTCAAGCCGACGGAGCTGCTCGGCATCTTCCGCGGGACCGACCACGGCAGCTGGGACCCCATCGAGAAGCGCTTCCACCTGTACACGATCGTCATCGGCAACCAGGTGCTGAACGCCGCTGGCTACGCGATGGGGCAGCGCTTCGAGGGCAAGGTCGGTGACGACGACGGCGAGGCCACGATCTGCTACTTCGGTGACGGCGCCACCTCCCAGGGCGACGTGCACGAGGGTTTCGTGTGGGCGTCGGTGTACGACGCGCCGCTCGTGTTCTTCTGCCAGAACAACCAGTGGGCCATCTCCGAGCCGACCGAACGCCAGTCGCGGCTGCCGCTGTACCAGCGCGCACGCGGCTACGGCTTCCCCGGCATCCGCGTCGACGGCAACGACGTCCTCGCGACCCTGGCCGTGTCCCGGTGGGCGCTGGGCGAGTGCCGCCAGGGCAACGGCCCGGTCCTGATCGAGGCGTTCACCTACCGCATGGACGCGCACACCACGACCGACGACCCGACCCGCTACCGGCTGTCCGACGAGCTGGAGGCGTGGAAGCTGAAGGACCCGATCGAGCGGGTGCGGGTGCACCTGGTGCGCCACATGGACACCGACAACGACTTCTTCGACGCGGTGCAGGCCGAGTCCGACCAGGTCGCCGCCGAACTGCGCGAGTTCTGCCAGAACATGCCGGAACCGCCGCCAGAGCGGATGTTCTCGGAGGTGTACGCGGAGGCCAGTCCCGTGGTGGACGCCCAGCGCGACGCCTATCTCGAGTACGCGGCCGGGTTCGACGGAGGTGAGCACTGATGGCGGCGCCGGTCATGAACAAGACCCCCGAGTCCCAGAAGACGCAGACCGTCACGCTGGGCAAGAGCCTGAACATGGGCCTCCGTGCCGCCATGGAGGCGGACCCGAAGGTCATCGTCATGGGTGAGGACGTCGGCAAGCTCGGCGGCGTCTTCCGCATCACCGACGGGCTGCAGAAGGACTTCGGTGAGCAGCGCGTGCTGGACACGCCGCTCGCGGAGTCCGGGATCATCGGCACGGCCGTCGGTCTCGCGATCCGCGGTTTCCGGCCGGTGTGCGAGATCCAGTTCGACGGTTTCATCTTCCCCGCGTTCGACCAGATCGTGTCGCAGGTGGCGAAGCTGCGGTTCCGCAGCCAGGGCAGGATCAACCTGCCGATGGTGATCCGGGTCCCGTTCGGCGGCGGCATCGGCGCGGTGGAGCACCACTCCGAGTCGCCGGAGTCGTACTTCGCGCACACCGCCGGTCTCAAGGTCGTCTCGTGCGCCAACCCGGTCGACGCCTACTGGATGATCCAGCAGGCCATCCGGTGCGACGACCCGGTGCTGTTCTTCGAGCCGAAGCGGCGCTACTACGAGAAGGCGGAGCTGGACTTCGACGCGAAGCCCGAGCCGCTGTTCACCTCGCGGGTGCTGCGCAAGGGCACGCACGCCACGCTCGTCACGTACGGGCCGATGGTGAAGACGTGCCTGGAGTCGGCGGCCGCCGCGGCCGAGGAGGGCAAGGAGCTGGAGGTCATCGACCTCCGCGCGCTCTCGCCGATGGACCTGACGCCGGTGTTCGAGTCGGTGCGCCGCACCGGGCACCTGGTGGTCGTGTCGGAGGCGCCGTCGGAGGCGTCGCTGTCGTCGGAGATCGCCGCACGCGTGCAGCAGGAGTGCTTCTACTCGCTGGAGGCGCCGGTGCTGCGCGTGACGGGCTTCGACACGCCGTACCCGCCGTCGAAGCTCGAGGAGGAGTTCCTCCCCGACCTCGACCGGGTGCTGGACGCCGTCGACCGTTCGCTGGGCTGGTGAGGCATGCCTGACTTCAAGGTGTTCCCCCTGCCCGACACGGCGGAGGGGCTGGTCGACGCCGAGATCCTGACCTGGCACGTCAAGCCGGGGGACGAGGTGAAGGTCAACCAGATCATCGTCGAGATCGAGACGGCCAAGGCGGCGGTCGAGCTGCCGTGCCCGTGGGCCGGTGTGGTGACCGAGCTGCACGCGGAGCCCGGTCAGACGGTCAACGTGGGCGAGCCGATCGTGACCATCGACGTCGATCCCGGCGGTGCCGCCGCACCCACGTCCGCGCCCGCCCCGGCCGCCGCCGCACCGTCGGCGGAGAGCAACGGGCAGGCCATGCTCGTCGGCTACGGCCCGAAGGCGTCGACCGCGAAACGGCGGGCACGCAGGGACGCCACCTCGGCGCCGGTCGCGACCGCGCCACCGCCGGTCGCCGAGCCGGTCGCCGTGCCCGACTCGCCCGCGGCGCTGATGGAGCCGTCGGCGCTGGTGCCGCTGGCGAAGCCGCCGGTGCGCAAGCTGGCCAAGGACCTCGGCGTGGACCTGCGGTCGCTGGCCGGTTCCGGCGTGATCACCCGCGAGGACGTCGAACGCGCGGCCCGCGGGCCTGCCGCTCCCGCCGCCACCGCCGCCCCGGGTGCCCGCGAGCGGCGGGTGCCGGTCAAGGGTGTGCGGAAGATGACCGCGCAGGCGATGGTCGAGAGCGCGTACTCGGCACCGCACGTCACCGAGTTCTTGACGGTCGACGTCACGCCGATGATGGAGCTGCGGGCCAGGTTGAAGACCCACCCCGCGTTCCGCGACGTCAAGATCACCCCGCTGACGTTCGCCGCGAAGGCCGTGTGCCTCGCGGTGCGCCGCACCCCCGACGTCAACGCGACGTGGGCGGGCGAGGAGATCGTCTACAAGGACTACGTGCACCTGGGCATCGCGGCCGCCACGCCGCGCGGCCTGGTGGTCCCGAAGGTCCGCGACGCCGACGCCATGTCGCTGCGGGAGCTGGCCGTCGCGCTGGAGGAGCTGACGCGCACCGCGCGCGACGGCAGGACCACCCCGGCGGACATGCTCAACGGCACGATCACGATCACCAACGTCGGCGTGTTCGGTGTCGACACGGGAACGCCGATCATCAACCCCGGTGAGTCCGCGATCCTCGCGCTCGGCGCGATCAAGGACATGCCGTGGGTGGTGGACGGCGAGATCAGGGTGCGGAAGGTGTGCCAGCTGTCGCTGAGCTTCGACCACCGGGTGGTCGACGGCCAGCAGGGTTCGCAGTTCCTCGCGGACGTCGGCGCCGTCATGGCCGACCCCGCCATGGCCATCACGTTCTGACGGCTCTTTCCAGGGGCGTGCCGGACTCCCGGCACGCCCCTGGGTCACGTCTGGGCGGGCCGGGGGAGGTCGAAGTAGTTGATCAGGCCCGCCGCGAACGCGATGTCGCCCTTGACCTTCACCTTGCCGCGCATGAACAGGAGCGCGACGTTGACGCTGCCGGTGACCGCGCGCACGAAGTCCGTCGGCGCCAGGGTGAGCGTGACGCGGGCGTCGGCGGTCGGCGACTGGCCGGACCGGCACGTGCCGTTGTCGATCACGGTCTCGTAGCGGTCGTAGCCGCCGGGGCCCGCGCCGCCGGTCAGGCGCCAGTGCACGACCGCGCTGAGCGTCGCCGCCTTCTCCGGGTCGAGGTGCTCGCCCATGCGCCGGAAGATCTCCGCGAAGACGACGACGCGCAGGTGCGGGTGCGCCATCAGGTGTTCCAGCTGCGGGGTGGACGCGCGGGAGACGAACCAGACGAACGTGTCGGTGCGCATCGCGGCCAGCTCGATGCCCGTGCCGACCCGGCCCAGCATGTCGAGCACGTCGATCAGCTGCACGAACTGCTTCTCGTCGAGCCGTACCGGGTCGACCGCACGCGCGAACGCGTCGATGTCCACGGTGCTCGCCACCACCGGGCCGCTCACCACCAGCGAGTCGGCCGGTTTGCGCCTGAATCGCATATTCCACCTTATCTACTGGCGGGTAACGCTACGTTCGGCTCTGTACCCTGGCAAGGATTGATCGAACCGCAGGAGGATCGGTGACCGTGGAAGAGCGCCGGCGGGTCAAGCGACTGCCGCGCGAGGTTCGCGAACGGCAGATCCTCGACGCCGCGGTCCGGGTGTTCTCCGACCACGGCTACCACAACGCGTCGATGGACGAGGTCTCCGACGTCGCCGGTGTCTCCAAGCCGATGATCTACGCGTACCTCGGGTCGAAGGAGGACCTGTTCGCCGCGTGCATCCACCGCGAGGCCACCCAGCTGCTCGCCGCCGTCGCCGCCGGGGTGCGCACCGAGTTACCAGCGGACATGCAGCTCTGGCACGGGCTCGGCGCGTTCTTCGAGTACGTCGGCGCGCACCGGGAGAGCTGGCGTGTCCTGCACCGCCAGGCCATCTCGCAGGGGGGCCCGTTCTCCGAGGAGCTGCTCGACATGCGCCGCCAGGCGATCAGCCTGGTCGACACCCTCCTGGTCCGGGTCGCCACCAAGGAGGGCCTCGGCAGGGGCGCCACCGAGTCGCTGGCCGCCGCGCTGGTGGGCGCGGCCGAGTCGCTCGCGGACTGGTGGCTCGACAACCCCGACGTGCCCAGCCGGGCGGTCGCGTCGCGGCTGATGAACCTCGCGTGGATCGGCTTCGGCGGCCTCGTCGACGGCCGCACCTGGCACCCCAGCGCGGACTAGGTTCCAGGCTCGTCGGGAGTCGGCGCGGCATGTCCGCGAGGGCTTCGCCGGTCCCCCTCGTTCAGCTCGGCCGGTGCTGGTCGAGGCCGAGCGGCCCAGGCACCACCGCACCCGGTTCACGGTGGGCCACTGATGGTCCCCGTCAGGTGCGGCTTGCCGTTCTTCGCAGAGCTTGCGGAGCGAACATCGGGCACAGTCGCGCCGAACAGGTCGAACCGCCAGCCGTCCCCGTCCTCGCGGGCCGCGAAACCGACCTTCGCGGGCAGCAGTACCGGCAGCTTGAAAGCCACGTCGACGGTGTACGCGCCGGGCAGCCTGCCCTCGAACGCCGCCAGGCAGCGGGCCTTGGTCCACATGCCGTGCGCGATCGCCCTCGGGAAGCCGAACATCTTCGCGGTCACCTTGTACAGGTGTATCGGGTTGCGGTCGCCGGACACGTCGCCGTAGCGGCGGCCGATGTCGGCAGGCACGCGCCAGATCGCCGTCGGTGCGGGCGGTGCCGTGCGCTCCGACCGTTCGGACCGGCCGGTGCCACCGGCGCGGCGCAGGTAGGTGGACACGTCGGTCCACACGACCTCACCGTCCACCAGCGCCTCGCTGACCATGTCGAACTGGCGGCCGCGCGGGTGGTCACGCAGGTTCTCCAGGTGCACGCGCAGGTCGAGCCGCTCGTCGGCGCGCAGCGGGCGGGTCTGCGTGATCCGGTTGGCGACGTGCACCGACCCGACGAGCGGGAACGGGAAGTCGCCACCCGCCATCAGCTTGATCTGCAACGGGAACGCGAGCAGGTGCGGGTAGGTGGCGGGCAGTTCGTCGGTCAGCCGGAAGCCGCAGACCCGGTTGTAGGCGGCCAGGTGCGCGTGGTCGGTGCGCAGGCCGCCCAGTGTGTACACGGTGTCGGGCAGCTCGCCGCCCTTGCGGCGGAAGCCGGTGAGCACGGCCTTCGGGTACAGGACCTTCAGGCTCGGCGGTGAGGACAGCTCGACCATCACGCCCCCAGGAGGCTCTGTCCACAGACCCGCACGACGTTGCCGTTGACCGCGGCCGACGCGGGACTCGCGTACCAGGCGATGGTCTCGGCGACGTCGACCGGCAGGCCGCCCTGCGAAAGGCTGCTCATCCGGCGGCCCGCCTCCCGGATGAACAGCGGCACGGCCGCGGTCATCCTGGTCTCGATGAACCCCGGCGCGACCGCGTTGATCGTGGCGCCGCGCTCGGCGAGTACCGGCGCGAACGCGTCGACCATGCCGATCACGCCCGCCTTGCTGGTGCCGTAGTTGGTCTGGCCCTTGTTGCCCGCGATGCCCGCGATCGAGGAGACGCCGACGATCCGGCCGTCGCGCCTCAGCAGGTCCTCGGCGAGCAGCGCGTCGTTCACCGCGAGCTGGCTGGACAGGTTGACCGCGAGGACGGCGTCCCACGCGGCGTCGGACATGTTCGCGAGCGACTTGTCCCGGGTGATGCCCGCGTTGTGGACCACGATGTCGACGCCACCGTGCCGTTCCCGCAGGTACTGGGCGAGCTGCGCGGGTGCCGAACCGGCGGTGATGTCGAGCTGGAGCGCGGCGCCGGAAACCTTGTTGGCGACGTCGGACAGCTCGGCGCCCTGTGCGGGGATGTCGAGCGCGACCACGTGCGCGCCGTCGCGGGCCAGCACCTCGGCGATCGACGCGCCGATGCCGCGGGAGGCACCGGTGACGAGCGCGACCTTGCCCGCGAGGGGCCGCTCCCAGTCGCCGGGCGTGACGGGCTCACCGCCGTGGGTGCCGATGCGGATGACCTGCGCGTCGACGAAGGCCGACTTCGCGGAGAGGACGAATCGCAGTGTCGACTCGGCGGCGGCCTCGTACCCGGGTGCCACGTGGACGAGCTGGACGGTGGCGCCCTTGCGCAGCTCCTTGCCGACCGAACGGGTGAATCCTTCGAGCGCCCGCTGCGCGACGGCGTCCCGGCCACTGCCCGAGGGCGGGGTGCCGAGCACGACGAGCCGGCCGCAGGTGCCGACCTTGCGCATGAGCGGGTGGAAGAAGTCGTACAGCTCGCGCAGCCGGGCCGGGTCGTCGATGTCGGTGGCGTCGAAGACCAGCGCGGCGTAGCGGTCCGCGGTGTCGGCGTCGCGGACGACCTCCTTCGCGCCGATGGCCTTCAGCACGGTGTGCACGGTGTCGGTCAGCCTGCCCTTGCCGCCGACGAGCGCGGGCCCGTCGAGCGCGGGCGCGCCGGGCACGTGGCGCCGCAGCGGTGTCGGGTCGGGCAGTCCGAGCCGGCGGACGAGCTGCCGACCGAGGCCGGACCGGGCAAACTGCTGGTAGCGGTCGGTCATGATGCTCCGCATCTGAGAAGTTCGGGGCCTCACTCGACGCCAAGCCTACTCGTGAGTAGGTTAGGAGTGCCAGCCGGGACAAGTTCGCAGGGGTGTGATCGAGACATGACTCGCAAGGTGGCGATCGTCGGTGGCAACCGGATCCCGTTCGCCCGGTCGAACAAGCACTACGCCACGGCGTCGAACCAGGACATGTTCACCGCGGCGCTGGACGGCCTGGTGAGCCGCTTCGGCCTGCAGGACGAACGGCTGGGTGAGGTCGCGGCGGGTGCGGTGCTCAAGCACAGCAGGGACTTCAACCTGGCCCGCGAGAGCGTGCTCGGCTCCCGCCTGTCTCCGGAAACCCCGGCGAACGACGTGCAGCAGGCGTGCGGCACCGGCCTGCAGGCGGTGATCCAGGTGGCGAACAAGATCGCGCTGGGCCAGATCGAGTCCGGCGTGGCCGGCGGGGTGGACACCACGAGCGACGCCCCACTGGGCGTGAACGAGGACCTGCGCCAGGTCTTCCTGGAGCTGAACAGGGCCAGGTCGCTCGGCGCCCGCCTGAAGGCACTGGCCAGGATCCGCCCGACGCAGATCGTCCCGGACATCCCGAGGAACGCGGAGCCCCGCACCGGACTGTCGATGGGCGAACACGCGGCCATCACGGCCAGGGAGTGGGGGATCAGCCGGGAGGCGCAGGACGAGCTGGCCGCGGCCTCCCACCAGAAGCTGGCGGCGGCCTACGACCGCGGCTTCTTCGGCGACCTGCTCACCCCGTACCAGGGCCTGACCCGCGACGCGAACCTGCGCCAGGACTCCACGGCGGACAAGCTGGCGAAGCTGAAGCCCGCCTTCGGTGGCAAGGACGGCACGATGACCGCGGGCAACTCGACCCCGCTGACCGACGGCGCGTCGACGGTGCTGCTGGCGTCGGAGGAGTGGGCCCGCGAACGAAGCCTGCCGATCCTGGCGTACCTGACCCACTCGGAGACAGCGGCCGTCGACTACGTGCACGGCGCCGAGGGCCTGCTGATGGCCCCGGCGTACGCGGTGCCCAGGATGCTGGCGAGGGCGGGCGTGGCGTTGCAGGACTTCGACTTCTACGAGATCCACGAGGCGTTCGCGTCCCAGGTCCTGGCCACCCTGGCCGCGTGGGAGGACCCGGACTTCGCGAAGACCCGCCTTGGCCTGGACGAACCCCCCGGCGCGATCGACCGCACGAAGCTGAACGTGAACGGCTCGTCCCTGGCAGCAGGCCACCCGTTCGCCGCGACGGGCGGCCGCATCGTGGCCACACTGGCCAAACTCCTCCACGAGAAGGGCACCGGCCGAGGCCTGATCTCCATCTGCGCAGCAGGAGGCCAAGGCACGACAGCAATCCTGGAAGCCGCCTGACGCGTCGCGTTCGCCCTCGCCGGAGGGGTCTCCGGGGTTGTCTGTTCGTGGTTCGTCCTCGTCGGACTGGTCTCCGGTTGGTGGGTTTGTCCTCGCCGGACGGGCAGGTCTCGGGGGTGGCGGAGGGGCGGGTTGGCTGCGGTTTGGGCGGGTCTGCCTGCCATCCCGTCGACCTCCCAGGGGCTATCACACCGCGCCAAGGGGGGCCGGTTCTTGCTTGGTGTGATTCGGGCTTCCGGCCCCCCTTGACACGGTGTGATCGGGCTACGCCAGGTCGACGGGATGGCAGGGAGCCCCTTGGCGGTGGGCTGACGCCACCGTCGGGGTTGCGCAGGCAGGGCCCGCTTCGCGGGCCCGGCGCGCGGGCCGGGCGCGGAGCGCCCGCTTCGGTGCCGTGAAAGGCGCGTCACGGCACAACAAGTGCCGTCAATGGGCCATTCAGGGCGCTGAGCGCCCTAAACGCGCCTTTCAGGGCATTGCCACGCCGCCAACGCACCTTCACAGCACCAAGGCCGAGCGCAACAAGTGGCGAACCCCCATCCACAAAGCTGCACGAGCAGCCGAGCTGCGCGAGGCAGCGAGAGCAGCGGGAGGCAGCCAAGCTGGGTCAGGAACCAGCCGCACCGTGGGGGGTTTGGGGGGCTCGGCCCCCCAACATGATGACGAAGGGGTCCCTGCGAAGGTGCGCAAGCACCGAGCAGGGACAAGGAAACCCCGTAGCGCTGCCAGGTCGGGGGTCCGCCAGCACTACGGGGTCAACCGGAACATCGTGGGGCGAGCCACGGGTGTTACACGGCGTCGGGAAAAGTTTTTGGTTACCGGATCGTGGTGACCTGGCGCTGCGCCATGATCAGGATCTCGTCACGCATGGCCGGGGTGGCGGCGGTTGCGATCGCATGGTTCACCGCCCGGCGGTTGCGGGACTCGACGCGGCGGGCGCGGAGCTTGGCGGCGATGTTCATGGTGTTCTGCGCTCCCTCTTCGTGCTCTGCTGGCTTCTCCAGCTACTGACCATTATGCCTCTTGCAACGCGCTTTGGCACCCGTTTATTCGGTGAAGCGGCGCACACTCCGGTGAATCGTCGGCGTCTCTCGGGGAACGCCAGGACGTGGGACGATCCTACGATCGTGGTCGATGCAGGCTTATACCGCTCTCTAGCCACAGAGCTAGACAGCCGGATAAAGGTGGAGTCAGTCGTCCATGTTCAGCAGGTACCGGCCGAAGTGCGGCACGGTGAACGCGATGCGGCCGCGTTCGGCGGAGAAGATCAGGCCCTTCTTGATGAGGCTGTCGCGGGCCGGGGACAGCGACGACGGCTTCCTGCCGAGGTGACCCGCGATGTCCGCGGTCGCGGCGCCCTCGTCGGTCTTGCCCTTGGTCAGCTCCGCCATGGCACGCAGGTACTCGCGTTCCGCCGGGGTGGCGCGTTCGTAGCGGGAGCCGAAGAAGCCGACTGCCAGCTCGGCTTCCGCCTCCGGGGCCGCCACTGCGACGTCCTCCGCCGTGATCGGGTCGCTGGGGGCCGCGTCCCAGGCCGCTTTGCCGTACGCCTGGATGAAGTACGGGTAGCCGCCCGCGGCGTCGAACAGGGCGTCCAGTGCCTCGTCCGTGATGCCGGCCTCCTCGCGGGCGATGGGGGCGACCACCGCCTGGTCGGCGCCCGCGCGGTCGAGGCGGTCGATCCGCACGTAGCGGAACAGCCGCTCCGAGTACGACTTCGACGCCGACAGCACCGCGGGCAGGTGCGGCAGACCGGCGCCCACCACCACGAACGGCGCGCCGGACTGTGACAGCTCGTGGCACGCGGCGCACAGCGCGGAGATGTCGTCGGCCATGACGTCCTGCATCTCGTCGATCAGCAGCGCGACGCCCGTGCCGACGTCCTGTGCCAGCTCCGCGACGTCGGTGAACAGCTCGACCAGGTCGATCTCGATGTCGCCGGAGTCGGCGCGGCCCTGTGTCGGGGGCACGTCGATGCCCGGCTGCCACCGGTCGCGGAGCTTCGAGTCGCTGGGGCTCGCGCGCAGTGCGAACGCCTTCAGCACGCCGAGGACCTGCTCGACGCGGTCCGGTGCGCGGTGGCGGACCGCGAGGTCGCGGACCGCGCGGTGCAGCGCGGCCGACAGGGGGCGGCGGAGACCGGCGTCCGGGCGGGCCTCGATCTTGCCGGCGCCCCACCCGCGGCGGATGGCCATCGAACGCAGTTCGCCCAGCAACACCGTCTTGCCGACGCCGCGCAGGCCCGTGAGCACCAGGCTGCGTTCCGGGCGGCCGCGGGCGACCCGTTCCAGCACGACGTCGAACGCCGCGACTTCCTTCTCGCGGCCCGCCAGTTCTGGGGGTCGCTGTCCGGCTCCAGGAGCGAACGGGTTGCGCACCGGGTCCACGCATCAGACGGTATCCGGCTTTCTAGGAAGATCCCGATATTGAGGCAGAAAGACCTACGGCGTGTCGTGGGCCACACGGCGGCGAGGAGCGTGGCGACCGGCGGGACACGGTGGACAAGATCGCCTGGCCGGGTTGTGTCGTGTTGATCGAGGCACCACAGTGCGAGCATGGGTGTTGTCTCCGTGGAGTCGACCGAGTTGTTCGTCGGGTCGGTCGAGGCTCCGCTTCAGGTTGTCCGGGTGTCGTGGGGGGCGGCCGGGACCGCGCGGGTGTACGTCGAGGGCCGGGGGCTCTCGACGCCGGCGCCGGTCGAGGTCAGCGCGGAAGGGCACGTGGGGGTGGAGGTCGGGGTCGACACCCACGGCGCCGCGCCCGGCACGAGAATCCCCGCGCGGGTGGTGGTCGAGGGCACCGGCGAGACCGCGTTCGAGCTGGTCGTCGCCGAGCCGGGCTGGACCATGCACATGGTCTCCCACTTCCACTACGACCCGGTCTGGTGGAACACGCAGGCCGCCTACACGACCGCGTGGGACGAGCTGGACTTCCCCGGCTCGCACCGCGGTGCCCGGCAGCTCGCCGGGTTCGACCTGGTCCGGGCGCACCTGGACCTGGCGCTCGCGGAGCCGGACTACCGGTTCGTGCTCGCCGAGGTCGACTACCTGAAGCCGTACTGGGACACGTTTCCCGCCGACCGCGAGGTGCTGCGCCGCCTGCTCGCGCAGGGCCGCGTCGAGGTCATGGGCGGCGCGTACAACGAGCCGAACACCAACCTGACCGACCCCGAGACGACCGTGCGGAACTTCGTGCACGGCATGGGTTTCCAGCGCGACGTGTTCGGCGGGCGGCCCGACACCGCGTGGCAGCTCGACGCGTTCGGCCACGACCCGGCGTTCCCCGGGCTGGCCGCGGACGCCGGGCTGACCACCAGTTCGTGGGCGCGTGGCCCGTTCCACCAGTGGGGCCCGATGGAGCGGACCGCCGCGGGCAAGGGCGACCCGACGCGCATGCAGTTCCCGAGCGAGTTCGAGTGGATCTCGCCGTCGGGCAAGGGACTGCTGACCGCCTACATGGCCGACCACTACGGCTCGGGCTGGGCGATGGACTCGGCGACGACCCTCGAAGCGGCGAGCGCGGCCGCCTACGCGGAGTTCCTCGAGCTGAAGAAGGTCACCACCGCCAGGCACGTGCTGCTGCCGGTCGGCGGGGACTACACGCCACCCAACAAGTGGATCACCGAGCTGCACACGCACTGGGCGCGCCGTTACGTGTGGCCGAGGTTCGTGTGCTCGCTGCCGAGGGACTTCTTCGCCGCGGTCCGCGCGGAGCTCGCCGGCCGGGGCGTGGAGCCGACGCCGCAGACCAGGGACATGAACCCGATCTACACCGGCAAGGACGTCTCCTACATCGACACGAAACAGGCACAGCGCGCCGCTGAGGCCGCTGTGCTGGAGGCGGAGCCGTTCGCCGCGTTCGCCACGATCCTCGCGGGTGCGGACTACCCGGACGCGGCGCTCGCGAAGGCGTGGGTGCAGCTCGCGTACGGCGCGCACCACGACGCCATCACCGGCTCCGAGTCCGACCAGGTGTACCTGGACCTGCTCACGAGCTGGCGCGACGCGCACGACCTCGCGACCGGCGTCCGGGACCGCGCGCTGACCGTCCTGTCGGGACTGGTCGAGCTGCCGTCCGGGGACGGAAAGCCCGTGGTGGTCTGGAACCCGCTCAACCACGAGCGGACCGACACCGTCACGGTGCGCCTCGCCGCGCCGGTGGCGGGCGCGACGGTCACCGACGACACCGGCGTCGAACTGCCCGCGCTGGTGGCGGACGGCACGGTCACGTTCCTGGCGGCGGACGTGCCGCCGCTGGGCTGGCGGGTGTTCCGGCTCGTCGAGTCCACACAGGACGGTCAGGGCTGGACCGCGGTCGATGGCGATACCGCGGCGAGCGACCGGTTCCGGGTGACCGTCGACCCGGCACGCGGCGGCGGGGTGCGCAGCCTCGTCGAGCTGCCCGGTGGGCGGGAGCTGCTCACGCCGGGCGCGGTCGGCAACGAACTGGCCGTGTACGAGGAGTACCACGACCACCCGACGTTCGGGGAAGGCCCGTGGCACCTGCTGCCGAAGGGCCCGGTGACCACGTCGTCGGCGGCGGCGGCCGGGGTGACCGTCGAGCGCAGCCCCGTCGGCGAACGGATCACGGCGAAAGGCCGGGTCGGGACCGTCGGCTACACGCAGACGATCACGCTGTGGCACGGGGTGAACCGGGTCGAAGCCACCACGACGGTCGACGAGTTCACCGGCTCCGACCAGCTCCTCCGGGTGCGCTGGCCGTGCGCGGTGCCGGGGGCGCTGCCGGTCAGCGAGGTCGGGAACGCCGTGGTGGGCCGGGGTTTCGGGCTCGTCGACGTCGACTCGGCGCAGCACCCGTGGACGCTGGACAACCCGGCGCACACGTGGTTCGGCCTGTCCGCGGCGGCGTCGCTGAAGCTGGCGGACGGGGCGCTGCGGCCCATCGGCGTCGCCGAGATCATCGTGCCGACCGAGGCGGAGGCGGCGCCGCTGGCCCGTGAGCTGGCGGTCGCGCTCGCGCGGTCGGGGGTCACGTCCACGGTCAGCAGCGCGGCCGGTGCGCGCTACGGCGACCTGGGTGTCGACTCGAACCTGCCGGACGTGCGGATCACGCTCGGCGGACCGGAGGTCAACGCGTTCACCGCGGAGGTGGTGGCCCGGTCGGGGATCAGCGGTGACGGTGTCCACTGGGTGCCGCCGGAGAAGGCGCTGCCCGAGGTGTGGCAGCCGAGCGCGGACCTGCGGGACGCGCGGGCCCTCGGCGTGCTGGTGGTGCCGACCGACCGCATCCAGTCCGTTGTGGACGATCTGGCGGACAACGTGGTCGACGTTGGCGCCGGGTCGCCGGGGCAGGACGAGTACGCGGGCCGGTCCGTGGCACTGCTCAACCGCGGGCTGCCCGGGTTCGCCGTCGACACGGCGGGCACGTTGCACGCGTCGCTGCTGCGCTCGTGCACCGGCTGGCCCTCCGGCGTGTGGATCGACCCGCCGCGCCGCACGGCGCCCGACGGGTCGAACTTCCAGCTGCAGCACTGGACCCACGAGTTCCGGTACGCGCTCGCGGCCGGGGACGGGGACTGGCGCGGTGCCGGGATCGCCGAGAACAGCGCGGAGTTCAGCCGCCCGCTGCACGCGGTGGTCACGGCGGACGGTGGCCCGCGCGGGCTGCCCGCGCGGGGTTCGCTGCTGCGTGCCGAGCCCGCCGACCGGGTGCGGCTGGCCGCGGTGAAGGCCGCGGGCAACCCGTTGACCCGCGGTTCCGCCGCGCGGGCCGATCCGCGCGAGTGCCTCGCGGTGCGGATCGTCGCGCACACGGGTGCGCCGTCGGCCGCGACGCTCGCCTCCGACGTGGTCTCGTTGTCCGACCTCACATCGGCGAACCTGCTGGAGGAGCCCGGTTCCCCGATCTCAGGGCCGGTCGGGGTGGCGGGGTGCGACGCGGTCACCGTGCTCGCAAGGCCGACCACCGGATGGTCCACTGTGGACGGCGGCGCGCTCGGGCCGGAGTCAGAGCCCGTGCAGCCGCTGTACGCCAAGTACTGGCTGCACAACCGGGGGCCCGCGCCGCTGGGCGGGCTGCCGCTCGCGGTGCACGTCAACCCGGCCAGGGCCGAGGCCGGGCAACCGCTGACGGTGACCGTCGCGTCCGACGCCACCGACGCCGACCTGCACGGATACGTGCGGCTCGCGCTGCCCGACGGGTGGACCGCCGAGCCGGAGGTACTGCCGTTCGGCCTGCCGCCGGGCGGACATCTGGCCGAGGACGTCGTCGTGACCCCGCCCGCCCACGCCGAGCCGGGCCGCTACCCGGTGCGGGTGCGGGTCGAGCCGACGGGGGACGCGCTGCCGACGAGCTGGCGGCAGGTCGTGGAGGACGTCGTGATCGTGGCCGTCGGCCCGGCGCTCGACCAGGAGAAGCTCATCCGGCTGTCGGCCGACCCAGAACCGCTGCGGCTGGCGCGCGGCGAACGCGGGCGGCTGGCCGTGCGGGTGGCGTCGACGGCGAACGCGCCGGTCACGCTCGAGGCGGCGCTCGTGAGCCCGTGGGGGACCTGGGAGTTCGCCGGGCCCCGGCTCGTGGGCGCCGAAGTGCCCGCCCACGGCGAGGCGGAGCTGTCGTTCGACGTGGTCGTGCCGCCGTGGGCCGCGCCGGGCAGCTGGTGGGCGCTGGTCCGGGTGGCCGGGGCCGGCCGGTTGCTGTACTCGCCGTCGGTGCCGCTGGAGGTGACCGCGTGAGCGCCGTCGCCTGGGTGTCCGGCGACCCGGTCGACGTGTCCGAGGTGGACACGCTGGAGGCCGCGCTGCGGTCGGGTCCCGTCGGGCCGACGCTACCGAGGGAGCGGACCGGCGAAGGAAGGCAGCTGCGGCGCTGGCTCGTGCAGGTGCTGGTGGCGGAGCGGCTCGTCGCGGTCGAGGCGGCGGCCCGCGGGCTCGACGCGGCCGGCGCGCCCGGCCTGTTCGACCTCGCGCCGGACCGGGCCGCGATGCTCGGGCTCGGCAGTGTCGCCGCGGACCTGCTGACGCGGAGTGCGCTGGCCCGCACGGTGTTCGTGGCGGTGACCGAGCATGTCACCGTCACGCCGGACGCGGTGGCGGAGTTTCACGAGCGGAACCCCGAGCGGTTCCGGGTGCCGGAGGAGCGGGTCGTGACCCACACGATCGACGACGGGCCGCCGCGGCGGCGGGTGCTGCGGCGCGGGCAGCTGACCGGGCCCGTCGAGGACGCGGTGTTCGGTGCGGCCGGCGAGCGGGCCGGGCCGGTGCGGGATCCGCTCGGCACGCACACCGTGGTGGTCGAACAGGTGCGGCCCGCGCGGGTGCGGCCGCTCGCGCAGGCGCGGGAGGAGATCACCGCGCACCTGCTGGCCTGCGCGCGGCGGCGGGCGTTCACGGCGTGGCTCGACCGGCACGCGGCGGCGGACGTGCGCCTCGCGCCGGGGTTCGAGCACCCCGGCGACCCCGGTCAGCCCGACAACACCCACCGGCACTGACCGTGCTGGCACTCGACATCGGCGGCACGAAGATCGCCGGGGGACTTGTCGGCACGGACGGCACGCTGCTGCGGCACGCGACCAGACCGACCGGCACCGACCCGTTCGCGGCGCTCACGGCGGTGGTCGCCGATCTGGCGCCGGGGCCGGTGGCGGGGGTCGGGATCGCGTGCGCGGGGCCTCTCGACACGGTCGCGGGCACGGTCGCGCCGATCAACATCCCGTCCTGGCGGGACTTTCCGCTGGTCGCGCGGGTGCGGGAGCTGACCGGCGCGCCGGTCGCGCTGGCGGGCGACGGGCTGTGCATGGCGCTCGGCGAGCACTGGGCCGGTGCCGGACAGGGGTCGTCGGCGATGCTCGGGATGGTCGTGTCGACCGGCGTCGGCGGCGGTCTCGTGCTGGACGGGCGGCCGCTGCGCGGGCGCAGTGGCAACGCCGGGCACGTCGGGCACGTGGTGGTGGAGCCGGACGGCGAACCGTGCACGTGTGGCGGGCGCGGCTGTGTGGAGACCGTGGCGAGCGGGACGCACCTGGTGCGGTGGGCGCGGTCGCGGGGCTTCACCGGGCCGGACGCCGGTGCGCTCGCGGCGGCGGCGCGCGCCGGTGATCCGGTGGCGGCGGAGGCGTTCCGGCGGGGCGGGCAGGCGGTCGGGCTGGCGATCACGGCCGCCGCGGCGATGTGCGACCTGGACCTCGTGGTGATCGGCGGTGGTGTGGCGCAGGTGGGTGACCTGCTGTTCGAGCCGGTGCGGGCGACGCTCGCCACGCACGCCCGGCTGTCCTACCTGCGTGACCTGCGGGTGGAACCGGCGAAGCTCGGCGGGGCAGCGGGACTGTACGGCGCGGCCGCCCTGGCATATTCTTTGATCTAGTCAATGAATTGTTTCACGGGAAACGAGACTCGCCATGGCCGCCATCGTCTCGCCGGAGCGCATTGCCGCTGTACGTGCGTTCAACCGCAGCTACACGAAGTTTCTCGGCGCACTAGACGAACACCTGCTCAGCACTCCATATTCTTTGACTGAGGCAAGGGTGTTGTTCGAGCTGGGCCAGCGGGACAAGACCGAGGTCCCCGCCCTGCGCCGGGTCACCGGGCTCGACGCCGGGTACCTGAGCCGCCTGCTCGGCCGGTTCGAGGACAACGGGCTGGTCCGGCGGGACCGCTCCGGCGCCGACGCGCGGCGGCAGGTCGTCCGGCTGACCGACAGAGGCCGCGACGCGTTCCTGGCACTCGACGCCAAATCGGCCGGGCAGATCCGCGACCTGCTGGCCGACCTGACCGATGAGGAGCAGGTCCGGCTGCTCGAAGCCATGGAGATGATCCGCAACCGGGTCGACCGGCCGACCTCACGACCGGACGTGGCACTGCGCGCCCCGGCGCCCGGCGACCTCGGCTGGGTGATCGAACGCAACGGCGCGCTGTACGCCGCCGAGCACGGGTTCGACTCCTCGTACGAGGCGCTGGTCGCGCAGATCGTGGCCGACTACCTGGGCGGCCACGACCCGGACCGGGAGCGGGCGTGGATCGCGGAGCACAACGGCGAACGGGCCGGCGCGATCTTCTGCGTGCGGGACGACCGGAACACCGGCACCGCGCGGCTGCGGCTGCTGCACGTCGAGCCGGACGCGCGGGGCGCCGGGGTCGGGTCGGTGCTGGTCGAGGAGTGCGTCCGGTTCGCGCGGGCCGCCGGGTACCGGCAGATGGAGCTGTGGACGGTGTCGCTGCTCGCCCCGGCCCGCCGGATCTACCAGCGGGCCGGGTTCACGCTCGTCGAGGAGGACACCCGGCGCCGCTTCGGGCACGAGCTGACCGGGCAGACGTGGCGGCTCACCCTCTAGGAATGCGGCCCATCAGGTAGAACTCGTCGTTCGGGCGCAGGGCGGACAGGTGGGCGATCCGGTTCGACAGGGCGAACAGCGCGGTGATCGCGCCGACGTCCCAGATCTCGTCGCCGGACAGGCCTGCGTCGCGGGCGTCGTCGATGTCCTGTTCGCCGAAGGTGTTCGGCTCCACCGCCAGCGCCAGCGCGAGGTCGACGATGGCGCGCTGCCGGTGGTCCAGCTCGACGGTCCACGGGTTGGTGGCGACGCGGTCGGCGATCGTGGGGTCCTTGGCGCGGATGCGCAGGATCGCGCCGTGGGCGACGACGCAGTACGTGCAGCTGTTGGCGCCGGAGGTGGCGACGACGACCAGCTCGCGTTCGGCCTTCGAGAGCGTGCTGTCCTCGCGTTCCATCACGGCGTCGTGGTAGTCGAGGAACGCACGCAGCTCGCGCGGCCGGTGGCCGAGTGCCGTGAAGACGTTGGGGACGAAGCCGGACCTGTCGGCGATCGCGTTCACGCGGTCGCGCAGGTCCTCGGGCAGGTCATGCGGTTCCACGACGGGGAACCGGCTGATGTTCTCGGCCATGTGTCGATTGTGGGTCGACCCCGCGCATGTGGAGGGTTGGGGGGACCTGCTGCTGCTCGCCGAAGCGCTGACCAGGGCCGTGTTCGGCACCCACGCGGAGGTTTCTCATCCGGCAGCTCGACCGGTGCCGTAGCCCGTTCGGGGACCATTCTGGTAACAGTCGGTGAGGCCCGCTTCTGTGGACAAACTGGGTGTCCACAGCGTTAAGCCGACGTGTTCTTCGCGATGTCGCGCACGTCCCCGCTGGTCACAACTTCGGAATTGACTCAACAGGCTGTGCACAGGGTTATCCACAGGTTGTGGACAAACCTGGGACACGACACTCGATCCAGTGATGTTCTGCCACTGGTCCCGGGTGGCGGTGCCCGCACACGAAACGGGGACCACCAGCAGGCGGTCCCCGTTTCCCCTGACCACTCAGGCCAGGCGCGTCTTCAGCGCGTCCAGCTCGGCACGCAGCAGCGTGGGCACCTTGTCACCGATCTTGGCGAACCACTCCTCGATCAGCGGGATCTCGCCGCGCCACTCGTCGGCGTCGAACGCGAGCGCCGCCTCGATGTCGTCCTTGTCGGCGTCCAGCCCCGACAGGTCGAGGTCGTCGGCGGTCGGCACGTAGCCGATCGGTGTCTCCACCGCGGCGGCCTTGCCCTCGAGGCGCTCGACGGCCCACTTCAGCACGCGCGAGTTCTCGCCGAAGCCCGGCCACAGGAACCTCTTGTCCTCGCCGCGGCGGAACCAGTTGACGTAGAAGATCTTCGGCAGCTTGTCCGCGTCGGCGCGCTTGCCGGTGTCGATCCAGTGCTGGAAGTAGTCACCGGCGTGGTAGCCGATGAACGGCAGCATCGCCATCGGGTCGCGGCGCACGACGCCGACCTTGCCCTTCGCCGCGGCGGTGGTCTCCGACGACAGCGTGGCGCCCATGAACGTGCCGTGCTGCCAGTCGCGGGACTCGGTCACCAGCGGGATCGTGTCGGCGCGGCGGCCACCGAAGAAGATCGCCGAGATCGGCACGCCCTTCGGGTCGTCCCACTCCGGCGCGAGGATCGGGCACTGCGACATCGGTGTGCAGTACCGCGAGTTCGGGTGCGAGGACAGCTCGTCGGAGTCCGGGGTCCAGTCCTGCTTCTTCCACGAGGTGAGGTGCGCGGGCGGCTCGCCCATGCCCTCCCACCAGATGTCGCCGTCGTCGGTCAGCGCGACGTTCGTGAAGATCGAGTTGCCCTTCTCGATCGTGCGCATCGCGTTCGGGTTCGTGTGGTAGTCCGTGCCGGGCGCGACGCCGAAGAAACCAGCCTCCGGGTTCACCGCGTACAGGCGGCCGTCGTCACCGAACCGCATCCACGCGATGTCGTCGCCGAGCGTCTCGACCTTCCAGCCGGGGATGGTCGGCGCCAGCATCGCGAGGTTCGTCTTGCCGCACGCGCTCGGGAACGCGGCCGCGACGTAGTAGACCTTCTTCTCCGGCGAGATCAGCTTGAGGATCAGCATGTGCTCGGCGAGCCAGCCCTCGTCGCGGCCCTGCACCGACGCGATCCGCAGCGAGTAGCACTTCTTGCCCAGCAGCGCGTTGCCGCCGTAACCCGAGCCGTAGCTCCAGATCTCGCGCGTCTCCGGGAACTGCGAGATGTACTTCTCCTCGTTGCACGGCCACGGCACGTCCTCCTGGCCGGGGTCGAGCGGCGCGCCGACGCTGTGCAGCGCGGGCACGAAGTCGCGCTCGGTGCCATCCGGCGCGATGAACCGCTCCAGCGCCGGGGTCCCCATGCGCGTCATGATCCGCATCGACACCACGACGTAGGGGGAGTCGGTGAGCTGCAGCCCGAGCATCGGCTTCTCGGCGGTGAGCGGGCCCATGCAGAACGGGATGACATACATGGTGCGGCCACGCATCGAGCCCCGGTAGAGCTCGGTCATGGTGGCCTTCATCTCGGCCGGGTCCATCCAGTTGTTCGTCGGGCCCGCGTCGTCGGGGTGCACGGAGCAGATGAACGTGCGCTGCTCGACACGCGCCACGTCGTCGGGGTCGGAGGCAGCCCAGAACGAGTTCGGCTTCTTCGTGAGACGGGTGAAGGTGCCGGCCTCGACGAGTTCGTCGGTCAGGCGGGTCCACTCCTCGTCCGAGCCGTCCACCCAGACCACGCGGTCCGGGGTGGTCAGCTCGGCGACCTCCCGCACCCAGGAAAGAAGCCGTCCGTGCGTAGTCGGTGCGTCGTCCACACCTGGGATTGCCACTGCCGTCATCTCGCTTCATCTCCTGACTGGACACCGAATGACGCAGGACGCCGCGGTCCGTCGGTCCGGACTCCGGCGTCCTGAGTGAACGGCGATACCCCCGTCCGGCGCCGCCGAACAGGACTTCGCTTGGGGATACACCGAGGTTAACCACAGGCAGACAGCTCAAACGAGGACTGACGTGTCGGGTCGGCCACAAGACCGATTCGGATATCGATTCAGTACACAGATGTACGAGTGGTCTAACGCACAAAAGCCGATCCCGGCAGGCAGAACGCCTGCCGGGATCGGCTGGGTGGCTGTCAGGTGAAGGAGTGGTTCAGGTCACCGGTCGGCCCAGACGGCGTCCGAGGACGCCGAGGACGAGGACGAGCCGCTGTCGGGCACGTACTCGCCGGAGGAGTCGATGCGGCCCTCCTCGGTGGTGGTCCACTCGTCTTCACCGGTGTGCTCGGCGACGGTCACGTCGCCGTCGGACTCGATGATCACGGCCTGGTCGGCTTCGCCGTCGGCGTCGGTGTCGGTGAAGGCGTAGGTGGTGCCGTCCGCGTCCGTCACGACCGCGGTGTCGTTGGTGCCGTCGCCATCGGTGTCGTACGTGGCCGGACCCGCGTCCACGTCCTCGCCCGGCATGTCGACGGTGATGCTCTCGCCGCCGGAGCCGGAGGTGCCGGTCGTGTCGTCGGTGTCCGTGGTGTCGGTGCCGCCGGTGCCGGACCCATCGGCATCGTCGGCGCCGTCACCGGTCGGCGTCGGGAGGTTCTCGACGTCCTCCTCGGTCCACTCGCCCGTCGTCTCGTCGTACTCGGCGCCCGCGATCGGGTTGCCCTCCGAGTCGTACTCGACGGCGACGTCCGCCGTCCCGTCCCCGTCGGTGTCCGCGAACGCGAGGTAGCCGTCCTCGGTCTCGACGACGGCGGTGTCGTTCTGGCCGTCGGCGTCGAGGTCGACGTTCTCCTCGGCGTGGTACTCCTCGCCGTCGATCTCGACGGTCAGGTCGTCCTGACCCGTCGTGTCGGCCGAGTCCTCGGTGTAGCCGGTCGAGTCCTCGGTGGTGTCGGTCGTGTCAGCGGCGGTGTCGTCGTCCACGTACACGGGGTGCCCCCTTAACAGTGCTTCTGCGTTGTTGCATGTATGACTGACGGTGGGTCCGGTCGGTTCCCTCGACAATTCGCGAGGGTCACGTACGGTCCCGGACCGAGCGGATGCTCGCGAGGAGCTTCTCCGCCCGTTCCCGGCCGGCTGTGATGTCGGCCAGGCGTTTGTTGACCGCGTTGAGGCGCTTCGTCCGTTCCGCGGTGTCCAGGCGCAGTGCCTTGTCTACCTCACGGAGCTCTTCTTCGATACCCGCGATGCGTTTTCCGAGTGCCTCGTCGAGGGAGAGGGACAGCTGCTGCTCCGCCTCGATCAGCTGCTCGGCCAGCAGCTGGTCCACAGTGGAACGGGCGTCCGCGATGGCCTCGGTCAGCCACTGCTTCATGTGCTGCTTGTCGGCGGAGTGCTTGCGGGTCGACGAGAGCCACCAGCCCGCGCCGAGTGCGATGGCGATCGTCGGCACGAGCAGGATCGGCGCCGCGACCACCCCGGCGAGCGGCAGCAGCGCCATCTTGCCCGCGCTGAGCCCGCCGGTGGCGCCCATGAAGACCAGCAGCTTGTCCTCGGTGGTGGGCGGGCGCTTCTCGGTTGGCCGCACGACGATCGGCTGCCCGGCCCGGGCGAACTGCGCGCGGATCACCGCCAGCTCGTCCTGCGTGAACAGCTCGCCGAGCACGGTCTCCGCGACCTGGTTCAGGCGGAAGGCGATGGCCTGGCTGATCCGGCCGGACACCATCTGCAGCGCGGCGTCCACCTGCTGGGGCAGCTCACGCAGCTTCTCCTTGTCCGCGGCGTCGATGGCCTGCCGGAACCACGACTGCACATCGCGCATCTGCCGTTGCACTTCGTGGTTGTTCTCCACGCGGGTGCGCTGGATCTCCGAGCGCATGCGCACCTGCCAGCCCTTGGTGGACGACCTGCGCTCCGAGGTCAGCTCGTCCTTGCGGGCCCGCAGCGTCTCGGCCTCGTCCTCACCGGTGGACAGCGCCCGCTTCTCGGACTCGAGCCGGACCCGCAGCTCGGACAGCGCGGTCGACAGGGACCGCATGGTGTTGGCCTCGCCGAGCATCGCCGACCGGCCGCCGATGAGGTTCACGAGCGAGTCCCGCAGCTCGTCCACCCCGGACCGCTCACGCAGCATCGCCGCGGCCTCCGCGCTGGGCGCCTTCCCCGCCATGTCGTACATCCGGGCGGACACCGGGTGGAACTTCGCGCCCGCGAACCGGGGCGCGTGCTCGGCGAGCAGCGCCTGGTCCTCCTCGAGCACCTGCCGCCAGCCGCGGTAGGCATCCACTTTGGACAACGCGAACACGACGGTCTCGACGCTCTCGCCGACGTTCGCGAGGAAGTTCAGCTCGCCGACGGTGAACGGCGCGGACGCGTCGACGACGAACAGCAGCGCGGTCGCGGAGGCGGCGGCCTCCTTGGCCAGCTCGCCGTGCATCGAGTCGAGGCCACCGACACCTGGGGTGTCCACGATGGACAGCTTGCCCAGCAGCTCGGCGGGGCCGTCGATCTCCACGTAGCGGGGCGGCAGGTGACCGCCGGGCAGCTCGTGCGCGGCCGACACCCAGTTGACCAGCTCCGGCAGCTCGATCGGCACCGGCGCGACCTGCCCCGGGTAGCAGGCACGGGCCTGCCACTCCTCCGCGTGCCCGAACACCAGGTAGGTCGCGGTGGCCACCTCGGCGTCCACCGGCGAGAGCCCCGGCTGGCCGACGAGCGCGTTGACGAGCGAGCTCTTGCCGCGGTTGGTCTCGCCGACCACCACCGCGGACGGCTGGCTCCTGCGCTTGCCCCTGATCTCCTCGACCCAGCGCGCCGAGTCGGGGTTGACGTCCTTGAGCAGCGCCAGCAGCTTCTCGCGGGTCGCCTTGACCTGCTGTGGCAGCGAGGGTTTCTGTTGCGCGGGTGCGGTCACGACGCGCCCTTGCTGTAGACCGTCACGATCGGCACGCGCAGCACCTCGCCGCGGTCGGAGAATCCCACCACCTCGGTCTCGGCGACCACGCCGTCGAGTGCCTCGTCCTCGGTGGCGACCGTGCCGCCCGCCTCGTGGTACGCCGGGTCGAACCGGACGCCGTCGGGGCGGATCGCGTCGACGCCGACCCCGGCGAGCCCTTCCTCCAGCCGCTCCACCACGCCCGCGCTGCGGGCCCGGTCGAGCGCGTAGAGGCACAGCGCCACCAGCGACCTGCGCTCGGCGAGCGCCTGGTCCAGCGCGACGGCCTCCGCGCTGGACGGTGCCTCCTCCTGCTCGGTGAAGTCGCCGCCGGAAACCAGCCCGTCGGCCGCGATGCCGGCCTGCGGCCCCACCTGCTGCCGCGGTGGCTGCTGCTGCTCGGCGGCCCGGACCGCGTCGGCGATCACGTGTGCCTTCACCTCGATGGTCGGGTCGGTCTCCGCCTCCTCGACCTCGGTGCCGTTGCCGTTCTCACGGCGCTTGAACCACGATGCCATGTGCCTCACCCCGCCTGTTCGCGAAGCTGTTGCCAGATAAGGAAATACGCGCGGTGCACGACGTGTGCGACGCGGCTCTGCGCCGGTGTCGCGCCGAACGACGCGAACGACCGCCACCACCCGGCCCGCTCCAGGGCATAGGCGGAAAGTTCTTTGACCGGCCTGCCTCTGAGGCCGAGCTGCTCGCCGATGTCGGCGCTGCTGCCCACCCGCAGCACCTCCTCGGCGAGGTCCTCCGGCATGGCGACCGCGCCGGACGTGACGAGCGTGAGCGCCTCAAGCAGGCGCAGCTGGTGCGCCTCCGGCTTGGCGAGCAGCACCTCGATGGCGTCGTGGACCCGTTGCCGCTCACCGGGATCGCCGGACGCGTGCGCGAGCGCGGTGACCGAGGCGAGCGCGGCGGCCGCCTTGATGCCGTCGGCGCGGGCACGGAACACGGCGTCGAGCTTGCCGCGCACACCGGAGAGCCCGGACGCGTTCAGCAGCACGCGGCGCAGCGTGCCCGCGGTCATGTCGGGGTCGCGACGCAACGCGTCGACGGCGGTGCGGATGCCGTACAGGTCGAGCTTCTCCAGCAGGAGCGTCCTGGTGGCGGCGGGCACCTCGCACTCCCAGGTGACGAAGATGTCCGCGGACATCAGCATCGTCTCCCAGGTCGCGTCGTCCAGTTTGGACAGCGCGCGCAGCGCGTCGGCGTCGGCGGAGGTGAACCCGCCGGACTCGGCGGACTCGGCGAGCAGCCCGATCACCGGGATCACGTCGGCGACGCGGGGCTTGAGCGTGGCGGCCTGCTTCTCGGCGAGCAGCGCGGCGGCCTTCCACACGTCGCCGTCCGAGCCCGCCACCGACTCCGGCGCGATCGTGTCGGCCTTGTTGAGGATGGCGATCGCGTTGACCGGGCCCGCCTCGCGCGACGCGGTGGCGGCGGTGAACGCGGCGAGCGCCTGCTGGTCGTCGGCACGCACACCCTGGGTCACGACGTACAGGACGGCCTCCGCGCCCGCGACGGCGCTGCGGGAGGTGTCGTCGAGGTCGTCGGTGCCCTCTTCCTCCCCGGCACCTTCCGCACCGTCCTCCGGCTTGCGGTGCTTGGCGGCGCCGAGGAGCTGCTCGGTGCGCTTGACCGACGCGGCGTCCAGCGAGCCGAGGCCGGGGGTGTCGATGACCGTGAGGTCACGCAGCACGGCGTTGGTCAGGTACGCCTCGAGGTGGGAGACCTTGTCGAAGTCGACCTCGAGGTCGTTGGGGATCATGCCGTCCGCCGAGAACGGCAGCACCTGCTTGCGCCCGTCGTCGAACACGATCTCCACGCGGTCGACGGTGCCATACTGGAAACGGGTGACCAGCCGGGTGCACTCACCGACGTCGGTGGGCGCGACCCGCCGCCCGATCAGGGCGTTGACCAGCGTGGACTTGCCGGACTTGATGCGCCCGGCAACCGCGACCTGCAGCGGCGCGGACAGCCGCCGCAGCACTTCGCGGAACCCGGCGGCCGTACGCGCGGAAACCTGCGGCTGCAGGCGCGTGCACAGGTGGGCCACCGCGGCCGACAACGGACCGGCGAGGTGCTGCTGCTCGGTAGCCGTCGTCATGTCACCCCCGTTCGAACAGCGTGCGTCCGTGCAGGTGTGATCGTGCCATGGCGGTCCGGTACGCGGGGCCGGGTCCTACCGATCGACGGACCAGACGGCAACACTGCGACGGCGGCCATGCGCGGGCCGGCACCCAGCTCAACGGCCCGCACCACGAACACGGCCACCCACCGCCGTCCCGAAAGACGCTTTTGGGACGTTGAGCGCCCCGAAAGCGCCGTTCGGGGCACCGGCGGACACCGCAGGGCGGGCTGGTGCTGTGAAAGGCGCGTTGACGGCACAACAAGTGCCGTGAATGGGCCTTTTAGGGCGTTGAGTGCCCTGAAAGCGCCTTTCAGGGCATCGCCAACGCCGTCAACGCGCCTTTCACAGCACCAAAGCCAGGGCGCCACGCGCCCGGCCCCGCGAAGCGGGGCTTCAACCCGACGCACCCCCGACGGTGGCGCAAGCCCAACCCAAGGGGCTCCCTGCCATCCCGTCGACCTGGCAACGCCCGATCACACCGCGTCAAGGGGGGCCAGAAGCCCGAATCACCACAGGCAAGAATCGGCCCCCCTTGGCGCGGTGTGATAGCCCGCAGGGAGGTCGACGGGATGGCAGGCAGACCCGAACCCAACCGCCGCGAACAACCCTCCGCCACCCCCGAGACCTGCCCGTCCGGCGAGGACAAAACCCACTCACCTGCGAAAAGCCGCGAAACGGCCGGAACGCAACCCCCACCCGAACCCGGGGGCGTCCCGCCATGCCAGTCTACCGGCCCCCGCCGACAAAACAAGACACACAAGCCCAACTGTGGATAACTACCCCAGCTGTGGACAACTGGAGTCAGCCGCGCGGAGTAGACGTGATCAGACCTCGGCCTGACGCCCCGGGTGGCGGCGGCTGCCTACGCTGAGCAGGTGCGGCGGCTGAGCCTGTGGATGAAGGCGCACCCCATGGTCGGGGACACGCTGCTTGCTGCCGTCATCGCGTCGTTCGACCTGCTGATCTTCGTTGCCAGGGCCGCCGTGACACCTGCGGGGGAGCCGGCGCCCGAGCCCTGGTACATCACGTTGCCGCTGATCGTCGCCGTGGTGTTGCCGATCGTGTTCCGGCGGAAGTACCCGATCACCGCGGCCTACCTGACGCTCGGGCTCGGGGTCGTGCACTCGTTGCTGGAGATCGGCGTCGCGAGCATGTTCACCGCGTGTATCGCGTTGTACACGCTCGTCGCGTACGTGGGCAGGCGCAGTGCGTTGCTGTTCCTGGCGGTCAACGAGGTCGTCACCCTCGTGCAGACCCCGTGGCAGTTCCCGGAGCAGTGGGTCATCACGTTGATCGTCGTGAACCTGTCGCTCGCGTTCTCGTGGGCACTCGGCGAGTTCGTCGGGGCGCGCCGTGCCTACCAAGCCGAGCTGGAGCAGCGGCTGCGGTTGCTGGAGACCGAACGGGACCAGCAGGCGCGGATCGCGGTCGCGGAGGAGCGGGCGCGGATCGCGCGTGAGCTGCACGACGTGGTCGCGCACGCGGTCAGCGTGATGGTGGTGCAGGCGGATGGTGCCGCGTACGCCGTGCGGTCCCAGCCGGACCTCGCCGAGCGGGCCGTGAACACGATCGCCAGCACCGGCCGGGACGCGCTGACCGAGCTGCGCAGGCTCCTCGGCGTGCTGCGCAGCGAGGACGCGGGCGGGGAACGCACCCCGCAGCCGGGCACGCGGTCGCTTTCGGAGCTGGCAGCACGGGTGCGCGCGGTCGGGTTGCCGGTGCAGCTCGACATCGTCGGCAACGTGGACGACCTGCCCGCGGGGGTGGGGCTCGGGATCTACCGGATCGTGCAGGAGGCGCTGACGAACTCGCTCAAGCACGCCGGGCCCGGTACGGCCGCGACCGTGCGGGTCGCGCGGACCGGCGACCGCGTCGATCTGTCCATCGTGGACAACGGGCGGCGGTCGAGCCGGTCGCTCGTCGGGGTGTCCGGTGGCAACGGGCTGATCGGCATGCGCGAGCGGGCGCTGGTGTTCGGCGGGACGCTGGCGGCCGGGCCGCGTGCCGGCGGCGGCTGGGAAGTGACGGCGAGCCTGCCGTTCGGCAGTGGCTAGCGCGTGCCCCTGGTTACCTCAGGGGGAGCCTCCGACGGTCCGCGGTGGCGCCGGGTCAGGACCAACACTTTCAGGTCCGGGGAGGCGGGCTAGCGTGGGCTACGTGATCCGGGTGCTGTTGGTCGACGACCAGGAACTCATGCGTGTCGGTTTCCGCATGGTTCTCGGCGCGCAGGAGGACATGGAGATCGTCGGCGAGGCGGGCAACGGCGAGGAGGCGGTGCGGCTCGCGGAGGAGCACCGGCCGGACGTCGTGTTGATGGACGTGCGGATGCCGGTGCTCGACGGCGTGGAGGCCACGAAGCTGATCACCGAGCGGGGGCTCGCGAAGGTACTCGTCATGACGACCTTCGACCTCGACGAGTACGCCTTGTCGGCGTTGCGCAACGGCGCGAGCGGTTTCCTGTTGAAGGACACGCCGTCGGTGCAGCTGGTCGCGGCGCTGCGGTCGGTCGCCAGTGGTGACGCGGTCGTGTCGCCGAGTGTCACGCGGCGCCTGCTGGACCGGTTCCTCGGCGCGGCGGGCGGGGAGCTGCGGGACGCGTCGATCCTGGAGGTGCTCACCGAACGGGAGCGCGAGGTGCTGCTGCTGATGGCGCAGGGCCTGTCCAACACCGAGATCGCGCGGAAGCTGTTCCTCTCCGAGGCGACGGTCAAGACCCACGTCGGTCGCGTGCTGTCCAAACTGGACCTCCGGGACCGGGTGCAGGCGGTCGTGCTCGCCTACGAGACGGGTCTGGTGCGTCCCGGCGAGGGGTGACCGGGGGTCACCCCTACCTCAGGATGATCACGAATCAGGGTCACCTCAGGGTGGTAACCGATTCCGCCACCCTGTGGGTTGATGGAGGCTACTCCCAGAAGCTGACCCGGACTGGCGACCACAGGTGGACGTGCGGGAACACCGCGTACGACCAGTATTTGCCCCAGGGGACAAACGAAACTTTCAGGGAGAGACCATGATTGAGGCAGTCGGCCTCAGCAAGCGATACGGGAAGACGCTCGCCGTCGACAACCTGTCGTTCTCGGTCCAGTCGGGGCGGGTCACGGGCTTCCTCGGCCCGAACGGGGCGGGCAAGTCCACGACGATGCGGATGATCCTGGGGCTGGACAAGCCGTCCGCGGGCAGCGTCCGGATCGACGGCAAGCGCTACCGGGAGCTGCACAACCCGCTGCGCACCGTCGGCGCGCTGCTCGACGCCAAGTGGGTGCACCCGAACCGGTCGGCCCGCGCGCACCTGCGCTGGCTCGCGAAGTCCAACAGGCTCTCGGCCAAGCGCGTCGACGAGGTGCTCGACCTCGTCGGCCTCACCGATGTGGCCAACCGCCGCGCGGGCGGGTTCTCGCTCGGCATGTCGCAGCGGCTGGGCATCGCGGCCTCGCTGCTCGGCGACCCGCAGGTGCTGCTGTTCGACGAGCCGGTCAACGGTCTCGACCCGGAGGGCATCCTGTGGATCCGCCGGTTCATGCACCGGCTGGCCGACGAGGGCAGGACCGTGTTCGTGTCCAGCCACCTGCTCTCGGAGATGGCGCTGACCGCGCAGGAACTGATCGTGATCGGCAGGGGGAAGCTGATCGCGCAGTGCAGCACCGAGGAGTTCGTCGCGCAGGCGACGGAGAGCACCGTGCTGGTGCGCAGCCCGCAGCTCCCGGTGCTGCGTTCCGCGCTCGGTGAGCTGGGGGCGAGCATCCGCGACGACGGCGAGAGCCTGGTCGTCTCCGGGATGGACATCGCCAAGATCGGCGAGCTGGCCGCGGCGAAGAACATCGCCCTGCACGAGCTGAGCCCGCAGCGCGGTTCGCTCGAGGAGGCCTTCATCCAGCTGACCGGTGACGCCGTCGAGTACCACGCCGCGCTGGGCGACGCCGCTCCCGCGCAGCCCGCCGACCTGATGAAGCTGGGGAAGTGACCTGATGACTCTGCTGGCAGTCGAACGAATCAAGCTCTTCACCACGCGGTCCCCGCTGTGGTGCACGCTGGCCGCGCTGGCGATCACCATCGGTTTCGCCGCGCTGATCGCCGGGGTGGACACCGAGAACCTGCCCACGATCGCCTCGACCCAGTTCGGCATGAACTTCGGCCTGATGGTGATCATGGTGATGGCCACGCTGGCGATCACCACCGAGTACCGGTTCGGCACGATCCGGGCCACGTTCCAGGCGGTGCCCAACCGGCCCGCGGCACTGCTCGCCAAGACGACGGTCGTCGCGGTGTTCGCCGGGATCATCGGCGAGCTGGCCGCGTTCGGCGCGGTCGGGATCTCCAAGCTGATCCAGTCGGGCGCGGACCTCGGCATCAACACGCCGTTCGAGTGGCGTGCCACCGCGGGTGTCGGCCTGGTCTACGCGCTCGCCGCGGTCGTCGCGGTCGCGGTCGGCGCACTGATCCGCCACTCGGCCGGCGCGGTGTCACTGCTGCTGATCTACGTGCTGCTCGTGGAGAGCCTGGTCGCGCTGATCCCGAACGTCGGCGACGACATCCAGAAGTGGATGCCGTTCTACGTGGTCAACAAGTTCCTGACCGGCGACCCGGACGTCACGAACCGGGCGGTCAGCGAGGGCCCGCCGCCGTCGCTGTCGACGCTGAGCCCATGGATGTCGCTGGCCTACTTCGCCGGCTTCGCCCTGGTGATGCTGCTCGTGGCGCTGTTCACGACCAACAAGCGGGACGCGTAGCACTCGGGGGAGTTGCTGCGTCGTCACGGGGGAAGGGGCCCGGGTCACCGTTCGGGGGGTGGCTCGGGTCCCTTATTTTGTCTGCCATTCGAGTGAAAAAGCCACCGAATGCCCACCGTAAGGTAACGGCCCGGACTAGCCGGTCGATGTGCCATGTGGGAGGGATTTGGTGTTGTACACCACACGGCGCGGTTAAGACCACGTTAAGTCGCCGTGATCCCGCCCACAGGATGCGGACAGACCCGGTTGATTGAGGTCATATCGAATCAGTAGCAGTCCCCAACCCGCCCCGACTCCACACGGGCGCACCTGGAGGTGGACTTGTGACGGTGGTTGACACCGGCCCAACTGCTGATGCCGCGGGCGCGGCAGAAGAGCAACGGCGCTCGTCACACCAACCGTCCACGGCCGAGGCGTTACGGGTCGAGCCGCTCCTCGGCCTCGAATGGTCTGCGGCCACCGAACAGTGGGGCGGCGAACAGGACGCCACCACTCCGGCGGAGACCCGGCGTTCCTGGCTGCACCGCGCACCGGAACAGCAGGTCCTCGCCCTGTACCGCACGATCCACGAGGCCGATCCGGCCGCGCCCGCGCCCTGGTGGCTGCGGGCACTCGCGGCGGGCACGCTGTCCTCCCGGCTCGAGGGTTACACGGTCGAGGACCGGGTCGCGAAGCTGCTCACCGCGCGCACCGGCTGGGTGTACGTGCCGTGGGGTCCCGACGGCGACTCCGGTTTCTGGGAGTACGTGCCCTCGGAACGCAAGCTGACCGCACCGGGCGTGCCGACCACGCTCATGCTGACCGACCGGCACACCGGCTGGATCGACGTGATCCGCGTGCATCCCAGCGAGGCCGACCCCGCGCCGGTCGCGGTGGCCGGTCTCGCGGACCTGCGGGCGAACCTGGCGAGAGTGGAATCGCTCGCCCCCTAGGCTCTCCCACCGTGGACGCACCCAGGCGCACTGTCGTCAGCTTCGTGAACCGCGGCGGCCGGATGACCGTCGGGCAGACCCGTGCGTGGGAACGGCACTGGCCATCGCTGGGCCGGGACATCGCCGCCCTGCCACCCGGCCCGCTGGACCTGGACGGGTGGTTCGGCCGGTCCGCGCCGGTGATGCTGGAGATCGGGTCGGGCATGGGTGAGACCACCGCCCAGCTCGCCGAGGCCGCGCCGGACGTGAACTACGTGGCGGTCGACGTGTACCAGCCGGGGCTGGCGCAGCTGATGATGCGGGCCGGGACCGCGGGCCTCACCAACCTGCGCCTGCTGCGCGGGGACGCGGTCGTGCTGCTCGAACAGCACCTGCCCGGGCAGTCGCTGTCCGGGGTGCGGATCTTCTACCCGGACCCGTGGCCGAAGAAGAAGCACCACAAGCGCAGGCTGGTGCAGCCCTCGCTGGTGTCGGTGGTGGCCTCGCGGCTCGTGCCCGGCGGCACGCTGCACCTCGCGACCGACTGGGAGCACTACGCGGAGCACATGATGGAGGTGTGCTCCGCGGAGCCGCACCTGCGGAACCTCTACCCGGACGAGCACGGTGGCTGGGCGCCCCGCCCCCCGTGGCGGCCGCTGACCAAGTTCGAGAGCCGCGCAGAGGAGGAGGGGCGGGTCAGCCGTGACCTCATCTTCGAGCGGGTGTGACCGGATCGGGTGGTTCTTGGCTACCGGAGGTAACGCGCAGGCAGCGAAATGACCGGTTCCGGACCGACCGACCGTAGCTTTTCCACACGACACGCCACACGTCCAGGTAATCCAGTACCGCACAACCGGGGCCGATACCCAATGGTGTGACCGCACTGCGCGACGAGCCCGTCCTCACTCCGGTGCCCGCCCCCGCGCGACCGCGGCTGCGAGCGCAGTCGCTCTATGGCGAGGCCGAGGAGTTCATCCGCGCGTTCCACCACGCGAGACCGAAGGCGGGGCAGGTGGAGGCGCGGCTCGCGAAGGTCCGCGAGGAGATCACGGCCACCGGCACCTACCGCCACAAACCCGCCGAGCTGGCCTACGGCGCCCGGCTCGCGCTGCGGGACAGCGGGTGGTGCCCGGCGAACGTGCCGTGGCGCGGGCTGCTGGTGCGGGACCTGCGGCAGATCCGCGACAGCACCGAGGTCGCCGCCCAGTGCGTGCAGCACCTGCGGATGTCGACGAACGAGGGCGCCGTGCGCCCGATGGTGAGCGTGTTCGCGCCGGACACCCCGTGGCGGCCCGGCCCCCGGATCCGCAACGACCAGCTGGTCCGCTACGCCGGGTACGCCGAGCCGGGCCGCGTGCTCGGCGACCGCAGGTACGTCGACTTCACGACCGCCGTGTGCCGACTCGGCTGGCGCCCGCCGACCGGGCGCACCGCGTTCGACAAGCTGCCGCTGGTGGTGCAGACCCCGCACGAGGGGGTCTCGCTGTTCCCGCTGCCCAGGGACGTGGTGCGGGAGGTGCCGCTCGAGCACCCGGAGCTGCCGTGGTTCGCCACGCTCGGGCTGCGCTGGCACGCGGTGCCGGTGATCAGCAACCGCAGGCTGCGGATCGGCGGCATCTCCTACCCGGCCGCGCCGTACAACGGGGTGTACATCTGCCAGGCCATCGGCGAGGACGTGCTGGCCGACGACGCCGCGTACGGGCTCGCCCGGGTGGTCGCCGACCGGCTCGGCCTGGACACCACCTCGGACCGGACGCTGTGGCGGGACCGCGCGGTCGTGGAGCTGAACCGCGCGGTGCTCCACTCGTTCGACGCGGCGGGCGTGACGATCAGGCACTCGGTGGAGGGGTTCCTGCCCGCGACCGACGGCGGTTCCCGGCCCGCGTTCACCACCTGGGAGGACGTTCCGCTGTAGGCCCCTGGCAGGATCGCGGCATGTTCCGTCTGCGTGCCCCGATCGTCCTGCCCTGCGACCCGTCGTGCGGTGTCCTGCGGGACGCGGTGGTGGACGTCGACTCGTCCGGCCGCCTCGGCTACGTCGGCCCGGCGGACACCGCGCCCGCGTCGGACGCGCCCGTGCGGTCGCTGGACGGCATCCTCATGCCCGGCATGATCAACGTGCACGCGCACAGCCCGATGACGGTGCTGCGCGGCATGGGCGGCGACCTGCCGCTGTTGCGGTGGCTGCAGGAGGTCATCTGGCCCGCTGAGGCGCTGCTGACCCCGTCGGACATCGAAACCGGCATGCTGCTCGGCTCGGTGGAGATGCTGCGGGGCGGCATCACGACCAGCGTCGAGCAGTACTTCCAGCCGGACCACCTGGTGCGGGCCGTGCTCGCGACCGGGGCCAGGATGGTGCTGGGGCCCGCGATCGTCGACACCGCGGGGTGGCGCTGGCGTGCGCAGCTCGACGAGGTCAGCGCACGCATCGACGTCGACGGGCTGCGGCCGCACGACCGCATCGAGATCGGCTACGGCCCGCACTCGGCGTACACGCTGTCGGCCGACGCGCTGACGATGGTCGCCGAGGCCGCCCGCGCCCGGGACGCGCTGCTGCTGATGCACGTGGCGGAGTCGGCGGGCGAGGACGCGGCGCAGCGGGCGTCGCACGGGTCGGTGCCGAAGCTGCTGAAGTCGGCCGGGCTGCTCGGCGGGCGGGTGCTGGCCGCGCACTCGGTGCACCTGTCGGACGCGGACATCGAGATCTTCGCGGACAACGGGGTCGCGGTCGCGCACTGCCCCGGCTCGAACGCGAAGCTGGCGTCGGGCATCGCGCGGGTGCCGGAGCTGCGCGCGGCCGGGGTGCCGGTGGGGCTGGGCACGGACGGCCCGGCCAGCAACGACGACCTCGACCTGTGGGAGGAGATGCGGCTGACCGCGCTCCTCGCCCGGCTGGCGACGATGGACTCCGCGGTGCTGACCGCGGCGGACGTGCTGCTGATGGCGACCAGAGGTGGCGCGGAAGCGTTGTCGCGCACCGACATCGGCGTGCTGGAAACCGGCCGCTGGGCCGACGTCGTGCATGTCGACACGTCGACCGAGGCGTTCGCGGCCGGGCTGTCGGTGCCCGACGAGCACCTGCTGGCCAACCTCGTGTGGGGCGCGAACGCCCGCAACGTGCGGGACGTGTGGGTCGGCGGCGAACAGGTGGTCGCGGACCGCGAACCGACGAGGGTCGACCGCGCGAAGGTGCAGGCACAGGCCGGTGCGGTGACGGCCCGCCTGCGCTAACCGCTGCTGGCGAACCGGTAGACGACGGTGGTGCGGGAGTCCGGGGCCGCGAACGCCTCCGCCTCACCGGTGTAGACCGCGACGAGCGTGTCGTCGTCGCGCCACCACGAGTCCGCGAGGCCCTCGACCTCCGGCACCAGCTCGTACTCGTCGAGGTCGACGACCGCAACCTGGTCGCCGGTGAACCGGGTGACCTGGTGCGCGTTCGCGGCCGCGTGGTTGGCGAGCGCCAGCGACTCCACCCAGCCCTCGACGGTCGCGTGCAGCGGCACCCAGTGGTCGCCGTGGATGCCGAACTCGCCGGTCGGGCCGATCATGAAGCCGTACGGCACCGAGGTGCGCCGCGGTCCGGCCTCGAACCACCAGCCCTCGTCCGGGGACGGCTCCGGGGTGTCGGCGTTGAGGTAGCGGGGGCCGCCGTCGTAGAGCGGCGCGGGCGGGCACGCGAGCCCGCCCCACCGGCGCTGGTAGTCGGCCACCCGGTCGATCTCGGCGGGCGGGACGCCGAACCCGAGCCACTGCTCCCGCCACGCCGCGACGTCGAGCGCGTCGACGCGCACGCAGTGGGCACGCACGAACGCGCGGGCACGCTGGGTCAGCCCGTCCGGCACCCCCACCGGGTCCCAGTTCATCAGCGGTTCGGCTGCCGGATCACGATCTCGTGCACGTGTGCGTCGCGCGGGGTCTCGATCGCGGCCTTCACCACGCCCGCGACCGACTCCGGGCGCATGTACTTCTCCGGCACGTAGTCGCCGCCCTCGAAGTCCCGGACCGCCTTCTGCATGTCGGTGGCCGTGCGGCCGGGGTGCACGGAGGTGACGCGCAGGCCGTTCGGTTCCTCCTCCGCGCGCAGGACGTCCGAGTAGGCCCGCAGCGCGAACTTGCTGGCCGAGTACGCGCCCCAGCCGGGGTTCGCCTTGAGCCCGGAGCCGGAGTTGATCAGGACGACGTGGCCTTCCGCCGCGCGCAGGGCGGGCAGCAGGAGCCGGGTCAGCTCCACGACCGCCACCACGTTCAGCTCGTACGAATCCCGCCAGTCCGCCGCCGTGACCTCGGTCAGCGCACCGAGCCGGGAGATGCCCGCCGAGTGCACGAGCACGTCGAGGCGGTCGATGCCGGCCACCGCGGCCGCCAGCGCCCGGTCGTCGGTCAGCTCCACCGGCCACGGGCGGGCCGACGGCAGCCCGGCGGCCTGCGACGACAACGCCTCCTCGTCGCGGCCGCCGAGCAGCAGGTCGTGGGTGCCCGCGAGGGAATCGGCGACGGCCATGCCGATTCCCCTCGACGCGCCGGTGATCAGGGCGAGCGGACGATCAGTCATGCCTCCACTCTACGAACGGTAGACAGCCACCACCGACGGCCTCGGCTGCGTGTCGCCGCCGTCCGGCCAGTGCGACGCCGGGTTGTCCGCGCTCGCGCCGTCCAGCTCACCGGGGTGCTGCACCGACACCAGCACGAAGTCGTCGTCGATGACCGGCCCGCACGCCTCCGCACCGGCGGGCACGGTCAGGAACTGCTTGACGTGCCCGCGTTCGCGGCCTTCCAGCGGCACCGCGAACACGCCGTCGTTGAAGTCCAGCGCGTTGCCGTCCGTGGAGATCCACAGGTTGCCCCTGCTGTCGAACGCCACGTTGTCCGGGCACGAGATCGGGCTGACCTGGCTCTTGTCGTACCCGCCGAAGTACGTGTCGTCCGCGGCCGGGTCGCCGCAGACCAGGAACAGCTGCCAGGAGAACGTGGTCGCCGTGTTGTCGTCGCGGCGCTCAGCCAGCTCCAGCACGTGCCCGTGCCGGTTCCGCACCCGCGGGTTGACCTCGGTCGCGCCTTCCTTGCCGGGGTTGCCGCGTTCGCTGTTGTTGGTCAGCGCCGCGTACATCCTGCGGTTGCGCAGGCTCGGCTCCACGTCCTCCGGCCGGTCCATCTTCGTCGCGCCGACCACGTCGGCCGCCGCGCGGGTGAAGACGTAGACCTCCTCGGCGGTGAAGCCGGGCACGAGCGACCTGTCGTTGTGCGCCAACGGGATCCACTCGCCGGAGCCGTCGAACTCGCCGTCGGACGGGAGGCGGCCGGAGCCGTCGATCTCGGCCGCGGGGCTGTCGCCGGTGAACTTCGCGACGTACAGCGTGCCCGAGTCGAGCAGCCTCTTGTTGTGCTCACGGGCGTGGCGGCCCTCGCCGCGTTTGAACTTCCCGTCGGAGACGAACTTGTACAGGTACTCGAACCGCTCGTCGTCGCCCATGTACGCGACGACCCGGCCGTCGCGGGCCACGATGACGTTCGCGCCCTCGTGCTTGAACCGGCCCAGCGCCGTGTGCTTGACCGGGTTCTCGTGCGGCGAGCGCGGGTCGATCTCCACGATCCAGCCGAACCGGTTGGCCTCGTTGGGTTCCTTGGCCAGGTCGTACCGGTCGTCGAACCGTTCCCACTTGCGTTCGGTCGCGCCTGCCGGGAAGCCGTAGCGGGCGAGCCGGGCGCGGGCCACCGGGTCGGTCACGGCGTCTGCGTTGGCGAAGTACTGGTTGACGTTCTCCTCGCCGGACAGGATCGTGCCCCACGGCGTGACCCCGCCCGCGCAGTTGTTCTTCGTGCCGAGCACGGTCCGGCCCGCCGGATCGGCGCTGGTGCGCAGCAGCAGCGAGCCGGCGGCCGGGCCACGCACCGTGAACGGGGTGCGCAGCGTGATCCGCCGGTTGTAGTGCCGGTCGAGCTTCACCTCGAGCCGCCCCGCGCGGTCGCGCTCCACCACCACGACCGACAGCCCGTGCGCTGCCCACGCGATCTCGGCCTGCTCACGGGTCGGGTTGGCGGGGTCCCAGCCGTGGAACATGTGGTTCTCGCTGGTGTACTCGTGGTTGGACACCATGAGGTACCGGTCGCGGCCGAGCGGCACGAGACCGCAGAAGTCGTTGTTGAACCCGAACTGCCTGGCCTGCGCGGCCGCGGACTGGTTGGCGAAGTCCCATTCGGGCGCGTCCGGCAGCACCGGGTCACCCCAGCGGATCAGGACGTCCTGCTCGTAGCCGTCCGGCACGACGACCGCGTCGAGGGTGTTGGGGGCGACCGGGGTGAAGTCCAGTCCGTGCCCCGGCCTGCCCGTCTTGCCGGGAGCCGCGGCGACCGGCGCGGAGACCGTCGCCATGCTCGCACCGGCGGCGGCGAGGACGGCACCGGCCTTCAGCACGTTGCGGCGGCTGACGATCTCCCGGACGACGTCGCCGAAGTAGGGGTTGTCCGAGGTGTTGGGCGCCTCGTGGGCACACGCGTCCCCGCACCGGTACCGGCAGGTGGTGGCCGCGCGCCGGGGTGAATGGCCGGTGAACAGTGGCAGAAGTTTTCGTCCGTCAGCAGGGAACATCAGCCGACCGTAGAACGACTGATGTCCCCTGCCAAGAGGAACGGGTCAGCGGCGCTTCTTCCACACCGCCACGACCGAGGGCCTCGGCTGCGAGTCGCCGCCGTCCGGCCAGTGCGACAGCGGGTTGTCCGCGCTCGCGCCGTCCAGCTCACCGGGGTGCTGCACCGACACCAGCACGAAGTCGTCGGTCACGACCGGCCCGCAGGTCTCCGCACCGTCGGGCACCGTCAGGAACTGCTTGACGTGCCCGCGCTCGCGGCCCTCGACCGGCACCGCGAACAGGCCGTCGTTGTGCGACAGCGCGTTGCCGTCCGTGGAGATCCACAGGTTGCCCTTGCTGTCGAACGCCACGTTGTCCGGGCACGAGATCGGGCTGACCTGCGTCTTGTCGTAGCCCGCGAAGTAGGTGTCCGGCGAGTTCGGGTCACCGCAGAGCAGCAGCACCTTCCAGGAGAACCGGGTGCCGGTGTGGTCGCCGCCGCGCTCCGCCAGCTCCAGCACGTGCCCGTGCTTGTTGGCCACGCGCGGGTTGGGCTCGGTCGGGCCCTCCCTGCCCGCCTTGCCGCGGTCGGTGTTGTTGGTGAGCGCGGCGTAGATGCGGCCGTTGCGCAGGCTCGGCTCGACGTCCTCCGGCCGGTCCATCTTGGTCGGGCCGACGACGTCGGCCGCGAGGCGCGTGAAGACGTACACCTCCTCCGCGGTGAAGCCGGGCACGAACGACCTGTCGTTGTGCGCCAGCGGGATCCACTCGCCGGAGCCGTCGAACTCGCCGTCGGCCGGGACCGTGCCGGAGCCGTCGATCTCGGCGGCCGGGCTGTCGCCGGTGAACTTCGCGACGTACAGCGTGCCCGAGTCGAGCAGCTTCTTGTTGTGCTCACGGGCGTAGCGGCTGTTGCCCGGCTTGTACCTGCCGTCGGTGACGAACTTGTACATGTAGTCGAACCGCTCGTCGTCGCCCATGTAGGCGACCACGTGCCCGTTCCGCGCGACGATCACGTTCGCGCCCTCGTGCTTGAACCGGCCGAGCGCGGTGTGCTTCACCGGCGCCGAGTGCGGGTCGAGCGGGTCGATCTCGACGACCCAGCCGAACCGGTTGGCCTCGTTGGGTTCCCGCGCGAGGTCGAAACGCTTGTCGAACCGCTCCCACTTGCGCTGCGACGCGCCGCCCGAGAGGCCGTAGCGGCTGTTGCGTGCCTTGGCGACCGGGTCGGTGACGGCGTCGGCGTTGGCGAAGTACTGGTTGAAGTTCTCCTCGCCGGACAGGATCGTGCCCCACGGTGTGACCCCGCCCGCGCAGTTGTTCTGCGTGCCGAGTACGCGGCGCCCGGTCGGGTCGGCCGAGGTCCTCAGGTACTTCGAGCCCGCGGCCGGGCCCCGCACCGCGAACGGGGTGGTCATCGTGACGCGGCGGTTGTAGTGCCGGTCCAGCTTCACCTCGAGACCACCGCGGCGGTTCTCCTCGACCACGACGACCGACAGCCCGTGCGCGGCCCACGCGATCTCCACCTGCTCGCGGGTCGGGTTGGCCGGGTCGTAGCCGAAGAACATGGCCGACTCGGTCGTGTACTCGTGGTTGGACACCATGAGGTACCGGTCGCGGCCGAGCGGCACGAGACCGCAGAAGTCGTTGTTGTAGCCGAACTGCCTGGCCTGCGCGGCCGCGGTCTGGTTGGCGAAGTCGAACCGCGGCGCGCCCGGGAGCACCGGGTCGCCCCAGCGGATCACCACGTCCTGCTCGTAGCCCTTCGGCACGACCAGCGCGTCGAGGTCGTTCGGGGCGACCGGTTCGAAGTCAAGGCCGCCGCCGTGCCCACCGCCGTGCCGCCCCGGCGTCGCGACCGAGGTCCCGGCGCCGACGGTGGCCAGGCCGGCACCCGCGACCGCGATCACCGCACCCGCCTTGAGCATCTTGCGCCGGTCGACGACGTCGGCGACCACGTCGGCGAAGTAGGTGTTGTCCGAGGTGTTCGGCGCGTCGTGCGCGCAGGCGTTGCCGCACCGGTAGAGGCAGGTGATCGAGGACCGGCCGCCCTTGGGGTTGCTGGTGAACAACGGGAGGAGCCGGGGTTTGTCGGCTGGGGACACGCTTGGCCTCCACTGTCAGGTCTGGGAACGGCCCGACGCTAGGAGGCGAAGACCAGCGGCATGCGTGGTCCGGGTGAAGTCAGGATGAACAGCTGATTGTCCGCGCCGGTCACACGGACTGTGATCAGGTGATCGCACTCCAGCACGCCGAAGCCCTGCGTCGAACCCGGGTTCAGAAGCCGATCGCCTCCCTGGTCAGCACGACGGTCGCACGGTCGGACAGGAACTCCCGCTCCAGGATGAGGGTCTTGCCCACGGCCGAGTCCATGCCCCGCTCCCGCATGACGTTCCGCACGAGCGGCAGGCTGTGGGCGCGGACGCGACGCAGCGCGGTGTCGAGGTCGGGGACGACCTTCTGCGCGCCGACGACGTAGACCACCTGCTCCGCGCCCGCGGCGTACGGGCCCAGTTGGCTGCCGGTGAACGAGGTCACGACCAGCAGGCCGTCCTCGGTGACCGCGTGCACGCTGCCGAGGATCACCTCCGGCGTGGCGCCGATGGTGATCTGCGCGCGGATGTCGGCCGGGTCGACGCCCGCGAGCCTGGCTCGGACGGAGACGAACTCGCCGCCCTCGTCGATGTCGGCGCCCAGGCCGGAGAGGCGGACGCTCTCACTGTTGGCGGTGAAGATCGCCTTGTCGCGGGGGAGCAGGTCGCGGACGAGCGCGCGGGCGTCGGCGACGGTGTCGACGACGTGCGTGGTGTAGTTGCGCTCGGACAGGCCCTTGGCGGCCCGGCTGATCGCCTCGTGGTCGGCGGGCCGGGCGAACGCCTGGTCGACGGGCAGCGGGTCTGTGGTGGCCTCGATGGTCATGAAGTTCCCTTTCAAGGGCAGTTCCGACTGGTAACTGACCCCATCGTGAGGAACTATGGTGACGCTGAGAAGAAGGCACCTTTTTCTGCTTCGGTGAGCTGGAGGTAACCGTGGAGCTAGCGGACGCGCCGGACCCCCGGCTGTGTCACGCGCGCCACATCCTGGACCGCGTCGGCGACAAGTGGTCGATCTCGGTGATCTACTCGCTCGGCGCCACCACGCTGCGGTTCACCGAGCTGCGCCGCGCGATCGACGGCATCAGCCAGCGCATGCTGACCTCGACCCTGCGCACGCTGGAACGGGACGGGCTCGTCGAGCGCACCGTCCACCCCGTGGTGCCGCCCCGCGTCGACTACCGGCTCACGAAGCTCGGCCTGACCCTGTCCGAGACCGTGTGCGCGCTGATGAACTGGGCCGTCGACCACTCCGGCGAGATCGACGAGGCCCGCGCGGCGTACGACCGCCGCGCGGACCACCAGCCGGTCAGCGCTCCAGCTCACCCGCGATGAACTTCTCCACCGCGTCGTAGGCCTCCGTGTCGGAGTACTGCTCCGGCGGCGACTTCATGAAGTACGACGACGCCGAGAGGATCGGGCCGCCGATGCCGCGGTCCAGTGCGATCTTCGCGGCACGCACCGCGTCGATGATCACGCCGGCCGAGTTCGGGGAGTCCCAGACCTCCAGCTTGTACTCCAGGTTCAGCGGCGTGTCGCCGAACGACTTGCCCTCCAGGCGCACGTAGGCCCACTTGCGGTCGTCCAGCCACGGCACGTGGTCGGACGGGCCGATGTGCACGTCCGCCTTCGCCATCTCGTGCGGGATCTGCGAGGTCACCGACTGCGTCTTGGAGATCTTCTTCGACTGGAGCCGCTTGCGCTCCAGCATGTTCATGAAGTCCATGTTGCCGCCGAAGTTGAGCTGGTAGGTGCGCAGCAGCTCGACCCCCCGGTCCTCGAACAGCTTCGCCATCACCCGGTGGGTGATGGTGGCGCCGACCTGGGACTTGATGTCGTCACCGACGATCGGCACGCCCGCCTCGGTGAACTTGGCCGCCCACTCCGGGTCCGACGCGATGAACACCGGGAGCGCGTTGACGAACGCCACCCCGGCGTCGATCGCGCACTGGGCGTAGAAGCGGTCCGCGTCCTCGGAGCCCACCGGCAGGTAGGACACCAGCACGTCGACCTTCGCCTCACGCAGTGCCGCGACGATGTCGACCGGCTCCTCGTCGGACTCGGTGATGATCTCGCTGTAGTACTCGCCGAGGCCGTCGAACGTGTGGCCGCGCTGGACGGTCACGCCGAGCGGCGGGACGTCACAGATCTTGATCGTGTTGTTCTCGCTCGCGACGATCGCCTCGGAGAGGTCGCGGCCGACCTTCTTGGCGTCCACGTCGAACGCGGCGACGAACTCCACGTCCCGTACGTGGTAGTCGCCGAACTGCACGTGCATCAGACCGGGGACGCGGGTCTCCGGGTCGGCGTCACGGTAGTAGTGGACGCCCTGCACCAGCGACGCGGCACAGTTGCCAACGCCGATGATGGCCACCCGGACGCTGCGACGCTGTTCGCCCATGCCGGTTCTCCTTCTCCCTGTGTGAACCACGACTCCCGAGTCGCGGTGGTCCGAAGTCGCAGATCCGCACTGACCTGCCGGTGTCCAGCGCTGTCACTCGACGCCGTCCTGCCGTTCCCTGTGTTCCCGCTGCTCGGTCGCGATCAGCTCGTTGAGCCAGCGGACCTCCCGCTCGCTGTGTTCGAGCCCGAGCCGGTGGAGCTCCCTGGTGTAGCGGTCGATCTGCTCACCGGCCCGCGACACCGAGGAGCGCAGCCCTTCGCGGCGTTCCTCCACCCGGCGCCTGCGGCCTTCGAGGATGCGCATCCGCACCTCGGCAGGCGTGCGGGAGAAGAACGCCATGTGCACGCCGAACCCCTCGTCGTCGTAGGCCTGGGGGCCCACGTCGGCGAGCATCTCGGCGAAGCGCTCCTTGCCTTCGGCGGTGAGCTTGTAGACCCGCTTGGCGCGTTTGCCCCACGAGCGGGCGGCGCGTTCGTCCTCTGGTTCCCGCTGGCCGTCGTCCTCGACGATCAGGCCGGCCTTCAGCAGCCTGCGCAACGTCGGGTAGAGCGAGCCGTAGGAGAACGCGCGGAGCGTGCCGAGCATGTCGAACAGCCGTTTACGCAGCTCATAGCCGTGCATGGGGGCCTCGTGCAACAAGCCGAGGATCGCGAACTCCAGCATCGCGGGCCCCCTTTCGTGTGCACTGACCTACTGGCTCACTATATCGCTCCGATACATCAGAGTGGTATCCCAGAGGTGGACGTGGCAGTGATCACGCCTTCTCAGGACACGGTGGCGTCTCGGTTCGGTCACAGCGCAACCGCAGGTCACGGCCGTTGACAAACGGTGACCACGTCTCTTCTTCAACGCAGAGTGGCGACGGCACCGCGCGCCGTGTGCCAATCAGCGCATGGACGTGATAACGGTGCCGCGTAGGCTGTGCCCCGTGCGTACACAGCGGCAGGTGGTCGACTACGCGTTGCAGCGCAAGGCGCTGCTCGCGGAGGTGCACTCCGGTCGTGTCGGCACGATGGACGTGTGCGACGCGAACCCGTACCTGCTGCGCGCCGCCAAGTTCCACGGTGAACCCAGTGACGTGACCTGCCCGGTCTGCCGCAAGGAGCCGGTGACGAAGGTGTCCTGGGTCTACGGTGACGAGCTCAAGCACGCGTCGGGCTCGGCGCGCGCGCCGGAGGAACTCGTGCGGATGGCGGCGCTGTTCACCGAGTTCACTGTGTACGCCGTCGAGGTCTGCCGCACCTGTGGATGGAACCACCTGGTGCAGTCATACGTCCTGGGGACGGGTGGACTCGACACCCGTAAGCCACGGAGGAGGACAGCGGCGGAGTGAAACCGACGGTTCTGCCTGCTCAGCCGCCGATTACCGCCATGCGGCGCACGCTGCCATGCGCTGCTCTGGGAGGCCTGTTCACGTGAACGACCATCGCAACCACCGGTACCGCGAGAGCGGCCCGGCATGGCCGACTGGTGACGATCCGGACCCGCGCGCGTCCGGCAGGGCCGGACAGGAGGAGTCCCAGGAGCGCACCGGCTTCTGGAGCCCCCTGTGGGAGGACGACGACGAGCCAGCAGGCCGGCCCGCGAACGGGCACGGCCGCGGCGGGCACCCGAACGGGCACGGCCGCCACGAGGCCGCGAGCAACGGCAGGCCCCGCCACGAGGCCGCCGACAGCGGCGCGAACGGTCACCGCTGGCCGGACGCCGACGCGGGCGACCGCCGCTGGCCCGACGCCGAGCCGCCGCCCGCCGCCCCGCCGCGTCCCGCACCGCCGCGCCCGGCCCCGCGTTCTTCGGGACCGGTGTGGCCCAGCGGTGACCCTGGCGCCCCCGGCGCCCGCAGGCCGGGTGGCCCGCACACGCCACCGCCGGGCGCGGGCTTCCCGAACGGTGCCCCCGGCCCGAACGGCGCCCGCCCGCCGGCAGGCCCGGCCACCCGCGTCGTGCGGCCGCGGCCCGCGGGCCCGCCGCGCCCCGGTGCTCCGGCAGGCCCCGAAGCGGAGGGCCCGACCGAGCTGCTGCCGCCCGTGCACCGCGGCACCGGCCCCGAGCCACAGCTGCTCACGCACCGCGAGCCGGACTACGACGAGGACCTCAACGACGACCCGGACCTCTACTACGACGACGAGGACGAGGACCGGCCGCTCGGCGCCGACGACCGCAGGCGGCGGCGCAAGAAGATCTGGCGCCGGGTGCGGCGCACGGCGTACGTGATGACCGCGCTGATGATCATCGGTCCGATCGTCGCGTTCTTCGTCGCCTACCAGGTGGTCGAGGTCCCCGACGCGCGGGCCGTCGCGGACAGCCAGGGCCAGGTCGTGACGCTGAACTACTCGCAGGGCGAGACGCTGTCGCAGATCGTGCCCGCGACCGGCACCCGGCAGATGGTGACCTACGAGCAACTGCCCGACGTGGTCAAGCACGCCGTGTACGCGGCCGAGGACGCCGACTTCGAGACCAACCCCGGCTTCGACATCACCGGTGTGCTGCGCGCGGGCTGGAACCAGGTCACCGCGGGCACCGGCGGTGGCTCCACGATCACCCAGCAGTACATCAAGAAGGCCACCGGCGACGACGACGCGAGCTACTCCCGCAAGGCCGTCGAGGTCGTCAAGGCCTACAAGATGAACAACACCTACACCAAGGAACAGATCCTCACCTCCTACCTGAACACGATCTACTTCGGCCGCAGCGCCAACGGCATCGTGGCCGCGGCCGAGGCGTACTACGACAAGGAGCTCGACGAGCTGACCGCGTCCGAGGCGGCCCTGCTCGCGGGCATGATCCAGCTTCCCGGCATGGACGACGACATGGCCTACATGGAGCGCCGCTGGAAGTTCGTGATGGGCCAGATGCTGGACAAGGGCTGGATCACCGCGGAGGAGCACAAGGCCGCGACGTTCCCCGGTGACGCCCTCCGGCCCAAGGACGAGGCCCGTCCGGACGCCGCGACCGGCCCCGCCGCGCACATCCAGACGGCCGTGCTCAAGGAGGCCGAGGCGGCCGGCTACCCGCTGGAGACGTTGCGGCGGAAGGGTTACCGTATCCAGACCACGATCCACAAGGGCGCGCAGGCCACCGCGGAGGCGGCCATCCAGGACACCCTGGACGGCGAGCCCGCGAACCTGTTCCCCGGCATGGTGGTGGTCGACCCGAAGAACGGCGAGGTGCTCGCCTACTACGGCGGCAAGGACGGCAACGGTCTCGACTGGGCGAAGGTACCGCAGGAGCCCGGCTCGTCGTTCAAGCCGTTCGACCTGGTCGCGTTGCTCGAGAAGGGCAAGGGGCTCGGCGAGACCTACGACGGGCGGACCGACCGGATCCTGGGCGGCCGCAAGGTCCGCAACGCCAGCGGCGCCTCCTGCGGCGAGAACTGCACGGTCGCGCTGGCGATGAAGAAGTCGATCAACACGGTGTTCTACGACATCGCGCTGAACGAGGTCGGCACGAAGAACGTGGCCGAGGCCGCGCGCAAGGCGGGCATCACCTCACCGCTCATGCCGGAGGGCGGCGGGAACCCGGACGCCAACATCTCCATCGGCGGCGGCAAGACGCAAGTCAGCACCTACGAGATGGCGTCGGCGTACGCGACGTTCGCCTCCGGCGGCATCTACCACAAGCCGCACCTGATCAAGGCGATCCTCGGGCCGGAGGGCGAGACGGTGTGGCGGCCCGACCAGAAGACGATCGACGGCCAGCTCGCGTTCGACGCGGGCAACCCCGAGCGCAACCGGCAGATCGCGCGGAACGTGACCGAGTCGCTGCTGCCGATCCCGGAGTACTCCGACATCGGGTGCGACGACAACCGCCCGTGCGCGGGCAAGACCGGCACGCACCAGTACCGCGACACCGAGGACAACGCCAAGGCCTGGATGGTGGGCTACACCCCGCAGATCTCGGTCGCGGTGTCCCTCGCCGCCGAGGAGAACCGGAAACAGGTGCCGCTGAAGGACAAGAACGGCGCGATCATCTATGGCTCCGGTCTCCCGGGGGAGATCTGGCAGGCGTTCATGAACAGCTGGCTCGAGAAGGCCGACAAGATGACGTTCGGCAAGTACGAGCCGATCGGCAAGACCGCGTCGGAGGGCGAGAAGTCCGACGACGACGACCGGGACGGCGACCGGGGCAACCAGCGCTCTTCGGACAAGCCGCCGTCGAAGACCAAGACGAAGACCAACACGCCGAGCAGCCCGACGACCGAGTCGTCGGAAACCGAAACGGAAACCACGACCGACACGTCGGACACCGATGAGCCGGGCGGGCCGCCCCTCCCGACGTTCGGCCGACCACCGGGCGACAACTGACAAGCTGACAGAGGCCCCCGAGCGGGGCCTCTGTCCGTTTCCGGGGAGAGGCGCACGGCCGGACGATCACCGGGCCCCGTAGCATCGCGGCCGTGCCAGGCGAAAGGGAGCCAGACGACGCGGCGGACGGCGCCGCCGAGGTCAGCGACACCGCGACGCTGCGCCCGGCGGACCGCGTGATCCCGACGTGGACCGAACCGCTGGCACGGGCGGGCAGCGCACCGATCGGCGGCCCACTCGGCGCGCACGCCGCGATCGGCCGCCACTGGTTCTGGACACCGCTGCGGGTGGCGCTGCTGATCGCCGTGATCGCACTGACCATCGGCTGGTTCGGCAAGGCCGCGTGCGTGCAGCAGTACTACAACGAGGAAACCAAGCAACTGGAGCTGGACTGGCGGTCGAACCGCCCGTTCACCGCCATGTGCTACTCGGACATCGTCCCGCTGTACTCCGCGGAACAGCTGGACAAGGGCGGCTTCCCGTACCGGACCAGCTGGTACGACGACGCGGGCAAGCCGACCGAGCACCAGCGCTGGATGGAGTACCCGGTGCTGACCGGCCTCTTCCAGTGGGTGAACGCCAAGCTGACCGACGGCTGGCTGAGGGTCGCCGAGTCCGGCTGGCTGCCGACCGGCCTGGCCGTCACCGTGTTCTTCGACATCTCCGCCTTCTGGCTGGCGCTGGCGTGGCTGGTGACGATCTGGGCGGTCACCAGAACCGCCCGCCGCCGCCCGTGGGACGCGGTGCTGGTCGCCGCGTCGCCCCTGGTCATGGTGCACGCGTTCACCAACTTCGACACCCTGGCCACCGCGTGCGCGGCCACGGCCCTGCTCGCATGGGCACGAAAACGCCCGCTCCTGGCAGGGGTCCTGCTGGGCATCGGCGGCGCGGTGAAGCTGTATCCCCTGTTCCTGCTCGGCGCGCTGCTGGTGCTCTGTGTCCGGGCTGGCAGGATGCGGGCGTTCACGACGACGGTGCTCGCCGCGCTGGTGACGTGGGCGGTGGTGAACCTGCCCATCGCCCTGCTCTACCCGAGGGGCTGGTGGGAGTTCTTCCACCGCAACAGCCTCCGCGGCGCCGACCCGGACTCGCTGTACAACGTGGTCGCCCAGTTCACCGGCTGGCAGGGCTTCGACGGCCCGCTGGCGTTCGGCGAGACCCCGACGGTCCTCAACATCGTGACCGCGGCCCTGTTCCTGTTGTGCTGCGCTGGCGTCGCGTTCATCGCACTGCACGCCCCGACCAGGCCGAGGGTGGCGCAGCTGGCGTTCCTCGTGGTGGCGGCGTTCCTGGTGACCAACAAGGTGTGGAGCCCGCAGTACTCGCTGTGGCTGGTCCCGCTGGCGGTGCTCGCGATCCCGAGATGGCGCCTGCTGCTCGCGTGGATGACCGTCGACGCCCTGGTCTGGGCGCCCCGGATGATGTTCTACCTCGGCGACGACAAGAAGGGCCTGCCGATCGACTGGTTCCTGTCGTTCGTGGTGCTCCGCGACCTCGTGGTGCTCGGCCTGTGCGCCCTCGTCATCCACGAGATCTACCACCCGGCCCGCGACCTGGTCAGGGCCGCGGGCGACGACGACCCGGCGGGCGGGGTGCTGGACGGCGCCCCGGACCGGGTCGTCATGAAGGGCCGTCGCCGCAGGACCGAGGAGGAAGTCCCGGAACCGGCGTGAGGGGGCCCGGGCTTTGGCGTGGCAATGCCCTGAAAGGCGCGTTCAGGACGCTGAGCGCCCTGAACGGCCCATTCACGGCATTTGGCTGCCCCTGCGGGGCTCGCCCGCTGTGGACAACTGCCCAGCCTGTGGACAACTCGGTCCGCGACGGCCGGGAACGTCGGTGGTCGCGCGTACGCCGGCAACCGGGGGCCGGAGGGCGCCCCCACGTCGTCAGGCGGGCGGAAGTCGTTGCGGGGCCCGGGTTTCGAGCAGGTGCCAGGGCGGCGGGCTTGGCCTCCGGCCCCCTCGAACCACGCTACCGGAGGGCACCGACAGGATCGGGCTCGCCGGGACCGGGCCTGTGGACAACTCGGCGGGTCCGGAGCTTCAGGGGGCCTTCCGTTGTCGCCGTGCGCGGACGAAAGCCGACGCTCAGACTGTCAGGCGTTCCCGGTCGTCCCGAAATGTCTCCCTCGCCGTGAGGAACGCGCAGAACAGGCCGACGAGCAGCGCTGCCCTGCCCCACACGCCGATCATCACCGCCTGCGCGGAGAAGCCGTCGAAGATGTCGCCGTGCTCGCCGTAGAAAATCTCGTAGTACCAGCGGAAGATGCCGATGCCCATCGCGAGGTCGGCCACCAGGTACGCCAGGATCCAGCCCCACCTGATCCGCAGCAGCACGAACATCGGGATCAGCCACAGCGTGTACTGCGGCGAGTGGACCTTGTGGAGCAGCAGGAACCCGCACAGCATCGCCGCGGACACCGGCAACCACGGATACGTGCCCTCCCGCTGGTAGCGCATCCAGCCGATGCCGCACGCGACGACGAACGAGATCATCATCAGCAGCGGCGACAGGACCCCGATCAGCTCCTGCACCGGCGCGTTGTCCGGGTTGGAGTCCGGGCGCAGGCCCCAGAACCAGATGGAGTTCGTCGTGATGTCGGCCTTGCGCAGCAGCTGGAAGGTGAACGACGCGCGCCAGCCCTCGAAGCCCGCCACCATGAACGGGATGTTCACCGCCACCGCGGTGCCGAGCGCGACTCCGGCGATGCGCAGCGCGCCCTTCCAGTCCGGGCCCGCGCGGCCGGGGGACTCCGCGCCGCCCCGGCCGCCGGTCAGCACGTAGAGCATCAGCGGCAACACGAAGATGGCCGGGTACACCTTGAACGCGAACCCCAGCCCCAGCAGCACCGCGGCGACCGTCGCGCGCGTCAGCAGGGGACGGTCGGCGCCGCGTCTGCCCCACCCCCTGTGCACCACGTAGAACGCCGCCGTGGCGCACAGGACGACCGGCAGTTCCCAGTTGTGGAACGCGTACAGCACCAGCGGCGGGCTGATCGCCCACAGCAGGGCACGCCACCCGGACATGCGTCCCAGCAGCCACGCCGTGGCCAGGCCGAACGGGGCCAGCAGCAGCGCCGAGTACAGCAGGAAGTCCGCGTCGGTGCTCGCGAAGATCGCCGAAGCCCAGATGAACACGCCGGTCAGCACCGGGTACTCGACGACACCGCCGATGGGCTGGCCGTCCTCGGTGAGGCTGCCGTGCACGTACGGGAACACGTGCCGGTCGATGTCCCGGCCGATCCACAGCGTCTGGATGTCCGAGTAGCAGACGTCCTGGTACCGCCGCTTGTCGAAGTCCGGCTGGCTGCGGCCGTACTCGTCGAACCGGGGGCCCGTGCAGCGGTCCTTGTTGACGAACCCGAGCACCAGCGTGATCCCGCACAGCACCGTCAGCACGATCAGGCCGAACGAGGTCAGGCGGGCACCGGCTCCCGGCCGGCCTGCGGAACCGTCCGCCGCCGCGCCCACCTCCTCGGGCACCTCGTCCTCTCCTGACCCCGGCCGCGACTCGGGCGCCGCCGCGCCGGCCGGCACGGTACTCACCGACCCATGGCCTCACGCAGGAACGCGATGTCGTCGGCCTGCCCGTCCGCGGGGGTCTCCACCACCACGGGCGCGCCTGCCTCCTTCACGACGGCGGCGAGCTGTTCGGCATCGATCATGCCAGTCGCGATGTTCGCGTGCCGGTCCCGAGACGAGCCGAACTCGTCGCGGGAGCTGTTGAGGTGCACGAGGTCGATGCGGCCGGTGATGCCCCTGACCCGCTCGACGATGCCGACCAGGTCCTCACCGGCGGCGAACGCGTGGCAGGTGTCGAGGCAGAAGCCCGCGCCGAACTCGCCGACCTGGTCCCACAGCCGGGCCAGCATGTCGAAGCGGCGTGCCATGGCGTTGTCGCCGCCCGCGGTGTTCTCGATGAGGACGGGCAGCGGGAAGCCACCGGCCTCGGCCTGGCGCTCGAAGAACTTCCGCCAGTTGGCGAGGCCCGCGGCCGGTTCCTCGCCCTGCGTCACGTGACCGCCGTGCACGATCAGCCCCTTCGCCCCGCTCCTCGCCGCCGACTCGGCGTACTGCGTGACCGTCTTTCGGGACGGGATGCGGATCCGGTTGTTCGTCGACGCGATGTTCACCGGATAGGGCGAGTGGACGAACACGTCGATACCCGCCTCGCGCAGCGCGTCCGCCTGTGGGTGGGGCGGCTGCGCCTTCCAGCTCTGGGGGTCGCCGAGGAAGAACTGCACGACGTCCGCCTTGCGGTCCCGTGCGGCGCCGAGGGGGTCGTCGCTGTGGATGTGGGCGCCGATGCTCATGGCCCGCGAGCGTAGTCGGCCGCACCGACACAAAGTGGAGGTGTCCGGCCTACACCCGGCCGTGTGCGTTGTTGGGCCGGATGGTGTAACCGCTTACTTCTGGTCGCGGATTTGCCTGGTCACCGTCACCGAGCCGGGTTACGGTCGTTGAACCTGTAGGTGTTACCCGCGAGTACCAGGAGGGACGAGCATGCGCAGGCGCCTGAAGAGCCTTGCCACCGCGGTCGCGCTCGTCCTGAGCATGTCGGCGGCAGGGCTCCTGGCCGGCAGCGGCACCGCCGCCGCGGCCGAGCCGATCGTCATCGGCTCCTGCGCCGCCTCGGTCGAGGGCAGCCCGGGCCAGCCCGTCTCGCTCGCACCGGCCGCCGTGCTCGGCGTCGTGACCGACGCGGTCCGCGCCGTGCCGGTACTCGGGCCACCGCTCGCGGGTGCGGCCAACCAGGCCTTCGCCGCCCTGCCACCCATCCCGATCGGCGCCCTGCCGACCGGCAAGGGCTACATCACCGGCGGCACGATCGCGAACGCCGTGACCGCCGAGCTGAAGAAGATCCCGCTGCTCGGGCCCGTGCTCGCGGCGGTCGTGAAGACCGTGCAGGGCGTGCTGAGCCTGGGCTGCGGCGTGACCGTCAACGGCGTCAACGCGGTGTCCGCACCCGTCCAGGACGGCGCGGACGCGGTCGCGGACACCTCCGAGCAGGTCACCGCGAAGGTCATCGAGAGCATCCCCGGCCTGCCCGGCGCGCCGGGCGGCGGCGGGGGCGGCGGCACGAACAACCCGGGCACGAACGATCCCGGCAACCCCGGCACGAACGACCCCGGCACCGGCGGCGGCATGCCCGCCCCCAACCAGCCGCCGCTCGGCGGGCTCTCCGGCGTCGGCCTCGACCTCTACCAGCCGGGCCTGTCGAACTTCGGCCGCTGGCCCATGGCCGACTACTCGAACATCCCGTTCGCCCGCGCCGGCCTGTGGGCGCCCTCGCCCGGCGTCCGGTACGGCGGCGGCGTGCCCGGCTACTCACCCGAGTTCGGCATCGTCGGCGACACACCGCCCGACGACGGCGTTTCCGTCGCCGGCCGCGCGGAGGCCATCGACCCGCCCGCCGGTCAGCGCGTGGAACTGCCCGTGCTGCTCGCGGTGCTGGCACTGTCGTGCGTGATGGCCGCGCTGGTCCGCACGTGGGTCCTGCGCAGGGCCCCCCGGCCCGCCCTGTAGCCTGTCCCGAGCAAGACCCCTCCTGCCACGGAGAGTCCGTGGCCGCCGAGTCCACAGGAGGTGAGTGGTCTTCATGCGTCATTACGAGGTAATGGTCATCCTCGATCCCACTTTGGACGAGCGGACCGTGCAGCCGACCCTCGACACCTTCCTCAACGTGATCCGCACTTCCGGCGGGAACGTGGAGAAGGTCGAGGTGTGGGGCAAGCGCCGTCTCTCGTTCGAGATCAAGAAGCACACCGAGGGCATCTACGCCGTGCTCGACGTGAACTCCGATCCCGATGCGGTCAAGGAGCTCGACCGCCAGCTGGGCCTCCAGGAGTCGGTGCTGCGGACTAAGGTCATGCGGCGCGACACCGCGGGGGCCTGAACACCGGAGGTAACAACATGGCCGGCGACACGATCATCACCGTTATCGGCAACCTGACCGCGGACCCCGAGCTGCGCTTCACGCAGTCCGGCGCGGCGGTCGCCAACTTCACGGTGGCGTCGACACCCCGCACCCTCGACCGCCAGAGCGGCGAGTGGAAGGACGGCGAAGCCCTCTTCCTCCGGTGCAACATCTGGCGGCAGGCCGCGGAGAACGTGGCGGAGTCACTCACGCGCGGCGCCCGCGTCATCGTCAGCGGCAGGCTCAAGCAGCGGTCCTTCGAGACCCGTGAGGGCGAGAAGCGCACCGTCGTGGAGCTCGAGGTCGACGAGATCGGTCCGTCACTGCGCTACGCCACCGCGAAGGTCAACAAGGTGGCCCGCGGCAGTGGTGGTGGCGGCGGCGGTTTCGGTGGTGGCGGCGGCGGCGGTGGCGGCAGCGCCCCGGCCGACGACCCGTGGGGCTCGGCCCCGCCCGCCGGTGCCAGTGGCGGGTTCTCGGACGAGCCGCCGTTCTGACCAACAGCTTCTTTCGGATAGACCAGACTCAGGAGTAATACCGTGGCCAAGCCACCCATTCGCAAGCCGAAGAAGAAGGTTTGCGTGTTCTGCAAGGCGGAGAAGAAGGCCAAGAGCAAGGCCGACCTGCAGGACATCGACTACAAGGACACCACGCTGCTGCGGAAGTACATCTCCGACCGCGGCAAGATCCGTGCCCGCCGGGTCACCGGCAACTGCAGCCAGCACCAGCGTGACGTCGCCATCGCGGTGAAGAACGCGCGTGAGATGGCTCTGCTGCCCTACACCTCGACCGCGCGCTGATCTGAGGAGTCACGATGAAGCTCATCCTCACCGCTGATGTCGCGGGCCTCGGTGGCCCCGGCGACATCGTCGAGGTCAAGGACGGCTACGGCCGCAACTACCTGCTGCCGCGGTCACTCGCGATCGTCGCCTCCAAGGGCGCCGAGAAGCAGGTGCAGACCATCCGCCGTGCGCAGCGGGCCAGGGCCATCCGTGGCCTCGACCACGCGCAGGAGGTCAAGGCCGCGATCGAGAAGATCGAGCCGGTGCAGCTGAAGGCCAAGGCCGCCGCCGGTTCCGGCAAGCTGTTCGGTTCGGTCACCACGGCCGACATCGTGTCCGCGGTCAAGGCCGCGGGCGGTCCGGTGCTGGACAAGCGTGCGGTCGAGCTGTCCGGTCACATCAAGACCGTCGGCAGGCACTCGGTCAACGTGCGCCTGCACCCCGAGGTCACCGTCGCGTTCAAGCTCGAGGTCACGGCCTCCTGAGCGAAGCTCGCGCAGCGAACGTCCGCTGCCGGGGCACCTCGAACTATCGACGGAGAGTAACCAGCAACGCGTCAGCCCCGTGTCGGGTACACCACTCGACCGGGGCTGACGGGTGTTCTGTCGCTCCGGTTCGACGACACGCCGAGCGTGCGGCTTCCGCCCGACACGCCGGTGCTTCACCGGTTGGTTTTTCCACAACCTGTACACAGCCCTTGATCAGGGGTTTCTTTGGCGATGACGTGGGCTGTCCCCAGGTTATCCCCAGGCCGCCCACCGGGCTGTGACTCGTTGCCGCGAACCATCCCCAGGTCTGTCCACAGGGCTGTTTGCGGGCTGGGCGGAAGGGCCCTAGGTTCCGCTTGTCCCGCTGGCTCTGCGTGCGCGGATCACGGTGCCTTGCCGTCGTCGCCGAGGGTGCATAATGTTGGTAGTCGAACATCTGTTCGACAGATGAGGGGGCATTTCGGTGGCTCTGACCGATGACCGGACGGCCGCGGCCGGCCCTCCGGACGGCGGCAACGGCTTCGACCGGCAGCCACCCCAGGACCTCACCGCCGAACAGAGCGTGCTCGGCGGCATGATGCTGTCCAAGGACGCGATCGCCGACGTCGTCGAGGTCCTGCGCCCCGGCGACTTCTACCGGCCCGCGCACCAGCTGGTGTACGACTGCATCCTCGACCTGTACAGCCGAGGCGAGCCCGCCGACGCCGTGACCGTGGCCGCCGAACTGGAGCGCCGCGGCGAGATCCGCAGGGTCGGCGGCGCCCCGTACCTGCACACGCTGATCGCGACGGTGCCGACCGCCGCGAACGCCAGCTACTACGCGGAGATCGTCGCCGAGAAGTCGACACTGCGCAGGCTCGTCGAGGCGGGCACCCGGATCGTGCAGCTCGGCTACGCGGGCGCCGAGGGCGCGGACATCAACGAGATCGTCGATCGCGCCCAGTCGGCGATCTACGACGTCACCGAACGCCGCACGACCGAGGACTACGTGGCGCTGGAGGAACTCCTCCAGCCGACGATGGACGAGATCGACGCGATCGCCTCCCGCGGCGGCACCTCGCTCGGCGTCCCCACGGGTTTCGCCGACCTGGAGGCCGTGACCAACGGCCTGCACCCCGGCCAGATGATCATCGTCGCGGCACGTCCCGGGATTGGCAAGTCGACCTTGGGACTGGATTTCGCCAGGTCGTGTTCGGTGACGCACGGGATGACCAGCGTCATCTTCTCGCTGGAGATGAGCCGTACCGAGATCGTCATGCGCATGTTGTCGGCCGAGGCGAAGATCCGGCTGCAGGACATGCGTGGCGGTCGCATGACCGACGACGACTGGACCAGGCTCGCGCGGCGGATGAGTGAGATCAGCGAGGCGCCGCTGTTCGTGGACGACTCGCCGAACATGACGATGATGGAGATCCGCGCGAAGGCGCGGCGGCTCAAGCAGCGGCACGACCTGAAGCTGGTGGTCGTGGACTACATGCAGCTGATGACCTCCGGCAAGCGGGTCGAGTCGCGGCAGCAGGAGGTCTCGGAGTTCTCGCGGCAGCTGAAGCTGCTCGCCAAGGAGCTCGAGGTGCCGGTGGTCGCGATCAGCCAGCTGAACCGCGGTCCGGAACAACGCACCGACAAGCGCCCGATGCTGTCCGACCTGCGTGAGTCCGGCTCCCTGGAGCAGGACGCGGACATGGTCATCCTGATCAACCGCCCGGACGCCTTCGAACGCGACGACCCGCGCGCGGGCGAGGCGGACCTGATCCTGGCCAAGCACCGTGCCGGCCCGACCGCCACCATCACCGTCGCCCACCAGCTCCACTACAGCCGCTTCGCCGACCTGGCCCAGTCCTGACCGCGTCACATACCGTGTGAGGCATGGCTGATCGGCGTGCCCCGCTCGGGCGGGTGCAGGCGTATCTCGGGCGGTGCAGTGCCGCCGAGGCGTTGGCCAACCGGGACGCGTTCGGGGCGGTCACGTTGCAGGGGGTGCACGGGCTGAGGATCGCGCGTGTGCTGGACCGGGCCGGGGAGCTGAAGGGCGTCGATCTCGACCCGGCCGCCTATCTCGCGCGGGGCAAGCCCGTCGCTCCTGTCGTGCGGGGGCAGCTGGGTTCGAGCTCGACCTTCCTGTCTTCGACTGGGTCGAGGCGCAGGCCGAGCTCGGGTTGCCCGTCGTGCGCACCGCCGGGCCACGGTTGCGGGTCGGGCAGGTGGACGAGCTCAAGGCCGAGCTGCACCGGGACTATCCCGTGCCGGTGTCGGTGACACTCGTGCTCGACGGCGGGTGGCTCGGGTCGAAGCACAGCGGGGTGCTCGCCGAGCAGTTGCGGGCCGCGGGCCGGGACGTGTCGCTCGTGTTCGGGGCGCCGTTCGACCCGGTCGACTCGTCCTACAAGGTGCAGGGGTTGCGGCGGCTGCTGCGGTGGAGCAACCGGACCGGGCGCAAGCTCGAGTTGCTGCGCACCGGGCCGATCGGGATTCCCGCTGTCGCCGCCGGGGCGAAGGTCGCCGCCATCGGGCTTTCCTCGTCGACGCGGCACCTCGGTGGTCCGGTCGCGCGGCGCGCGGACGGGGTGGTGCCCAGGCGGAGTCCGCAGGTGTTCGTTCCTCGGCTGCTGCACTGGCAGCGGGGGGTGGACCTGAAGGGCAGCGAGATCACCGACTGCTCGTGTGCCGCGTGCGCGCGGGCAGGCACCGGGTTGCAGCGGTTCGGCGTGGCCTTCGACAGTTCGGTGCCCTCGCGGGTGCGCAACGCCGCGCGGGAGCACGACCTGCACGCGCTCGCCGGGGTCGTGCGGGGTGTCGGGGCCGCCGCCGATCCCCGCGAGGAGCTGACGCGGCTGCGGCAGGACGCCCGGGAACTGGCGGAAGCGGTCGGGGTGCCGGTGCCGAAATGGCTGGGGAACTGGGACCAGTGAAAGTCGTCGAGTGTCCGGACGCGTCTTTCCGGGCATGGGAAAGGGCCCGGGAGCGCTGCTCCCGGGCCCTTTCTCGGCTACCCGGTCAGGCGATCGGGTGGGTGGTGAAGAGGTTCGCCAGCGCGGCGCGGGTCGAGTCGAGCGACGACCCGTCCAGCTCCAGCGCGGCGGCCTCGGCGGCACCCTGCCGGGTGCCGACGGCCGGGATGACCGGCAGGACCGTCGTGATGTCGGTCGGGTCGCCCGCCGCGGGGATCGCGGGGATGACCGTGGTGACGGCGTTGGCGTCGGCGGGCAGGTCCGCGCGGCCGAAGCCGAACCCACCGAACTGGCCGGCCGAGATCCCCGAGCGCGGCGCCAGCGCGGCACCGACCAGCGGCAGCTCCGGCGTCCGCGGAAGGTCCCGCTGCGCGGGCAGTGTGGTGGGCAAACCGCGCGTCGGCAGGTTGTCCAGCGCCGCGACCGGCAGCTGTCCCGACAGCGGCGCCAGGGTCCGGCCGGCGACCGACACCTTCGCCTGCGGCAGTTCACGCTGCACGGGCAGGCTCTGCGTGGGCAGGTCGTCCAGCTCCACGCCCGGCAGCGACTGACCGCTCAGCGGCAGTCCCGGGGTCTGCGGCAGGTCACGCCGCGCGGGCAGAACCTGCGTCGGCAGGTCGTCCAGCCCCGCGACCGGCAGCGGTGACCCCGGTGTCTGGGGCAGGTCACGCTGCGCGGGCAGGCCCTGCGTCGGCAGACCGCCCAATCCCGCGAGCGGCAGCGGCGTCAGCGTCTGACCACCCAGCGACACCTCCGGCGTCCCCGGCAGATCACGCTGCGCGGACAGGCCCTGGGTCGGCAGGTCGTCCAACCCGGCCACCGCCATCTCACCGCTCAGCGGCAGCTCCGGTGTCCGCGGCAGATCACGCTGCGCGGGCAGAACCTGCGTCGGCAGGTCGTCCAGCCCCGCGACCGGCAGCTCCGCCACCATCTCACCGCCCAGCGGCAACCCCGGCGTCCGCGGCAGGTCACGCTGCGCGGGCAGCGTGGTCGGCAGGCCCTGCGCCAGCAGACCGCCCAACCCCGCGAGCGGCAGCGGCGTCAGCGTCTGACCACCCAGCGACACCTCCGGCGTCCCCGGCAGATCACGCTGCGCGGACAAGTCCTGCGTCGGCAGGTCATCCAACCCAGAGACCGGCAGCTCCGCCACCATCTCACCGCCCAGCGGCAGCTCCGGCAGATCACGCTGCCCCGGCAGCGTGCCGGGCAGGCCCTGCGTCGGCAGGCTGCCCAGCCCGGTGACCGCCAGCTGTGTGGGCAGCGGCGGATCGCCCAGCGGCAGCTCCGGCGTCCGCGGAAGGTCACGCTGCGCGGGCGGCGTGGTCGGCAGACCCTGCGTCACCAGGTTGCCCAGCCCCACGACCGGCACCTGCCCGGACAGCGATCCCAGCGGGGACACGTCGTCACGGGCAGACGCGGGCAGGATCTGCGGGGCCTGCGCGAGGCCGCCGTTCACCGCAAGGTCAGCGACGTCGCCGATCCGGTCCCGGCCGGGCAGGCCGATCGTGCCTCCCGGGAGACTCGGCAGCATGCCGGTGAACGTGCCGTGGACGTCGTCGCTGGGCACGGACCGCTGCGGCGCGAACGACGGCAGCGCCGCGAACGACGGCAGCTCGGTCGGCGACAGGACGCCGGTGACCGGCAGGGTCAGGTGCGAGTCACTCTCGCCGACCTGCAGGTCGCTGTTGTTCGCGGACTCGGCCATCGCCCTGGCGAGCACGTCGACCGGCACGTCGTAGATCGGGGCGTTGACGGCGGCCGGCACGGTGTCGTCCATGCCGGACAGCGAATTGGCCGCACCGCTCGTGGTGGACGTGCCACCGACCTTGCCCTTCGTGTGGGAAAGGCCCTGTGCGTAGGAACGGCCCGCCACCGCGGTGCCGAACGGTTGCACAGCCGCGGCCGCGGGCACGTCGGCCAGGTTGCCGGACAGCACGCCCTGGTCACCGGTGGTGTCGATGTCCCCTCCTGACTCGGCATCGGTGTCGTTCGTCGCCGCCGCGGCGTTGGTCCCCCCGACCCCCGGCGCGGCGACGGCGAAGCTCTGCGCGAGCGGCAGCGCCTGCGGTGCGGCCACATTGCCAGAGCCCAGCCCGTTGCGACCGCTGGTCACGGTGTCACCACCGGCCTCGGTCTCCGTCCGCGACGCGGCGAGCGCGCGGTTGACGCCCTGCGCGGCGAAGGACTCGCCGTACACCTGGCCCGCGCCCGCGACCGGAGCGGTCACGACGTTGCCGGAGCCGGTGCCCCGCGTGCCGTCGCTGACCGAGTCGCCACCGGCCTCCATCTCGGTCTGGTTGACCGCGGCCTGCGTGCCCTTGCCGAACCCGCTGACGCCGCTCCCGAACACCTGGAACGGCATGGAGACCGGGACCTGCCCGATGTTGCCGGAACCGAGACCGGCGGTGCCGGTCGCACGATTGTCGCCGCCTGCCGAGACCTCCTCGACGGCGGATGCCTTGGCGTCCGTGGCGGCCAGCGCACCCGCGCCGTTGCCGAACAGCTGCGCGGCCGTCGCGACCGGCACGGTCACGAGGTTCGACGCCAGCACACCGTAGTCGTCGTCGGTGTTGCGGCCGCTGCCCGACTTGGTGGTCTTGGTCTCCACGGCCGCCGCCTCGGCGCCGCCACTGCCCGCCGCGGCCGCGTTGCCGTACGCCTCGCCAGGCGCGACCACCGGTACCGCGATCATGTCGCCGCCGGCCAGCGAGTCGTCACCGGTGGTGCCCGCGTGGCCGCCCGAGTGCATGACGGCGTCGTTCTGCGCGGCCGAACCCGCGTGACCACTGGCGGCCATCGAGTTCGCGAACACGTCGCCGGAGCCGGACACCGGCGCCTTGGCGACGGTGCCGGACAGGGCGCTGCCGTGGCCGCGGGTGTAGGAGGCGCCGCCCGCCGTCGAGTCGACGGCGTTCTCGCTCACCGCGGTCGCCTCGCCGACACCGGCCGCCGCGTTGCCGAAGCCCTGGACGGGCAGCGCCACGGGGGCGTCCGCGATGGCGCCGGACGCGACGGAGCCCGCGCCGGTGCTGCGGTTGGTGTCGCCCGCGTCGGTGGTGGTCGCCGCGTCGCAGGTCGCGTCGGCGGAGCCGCCGACCCCGCCTGCGTTGCCGCACAGCATGGCCGGGCCCGACGTCGCGGGCTGCACGACGTTGCCTGCCGCGAGCGCCGGTTCGCCGCTGGTCTCGACGTAGGTCGGGACGTTGTGCTTGCCGGTGCGGGTGGTGCCCGAGGTGGCGTCGGCGGTGGACTCGGTGGCGGCTGCCGCCCTGCCCAGACCCATGACCGCGTTGCCGTTGAGCCGCGCGGGCACGGCGACCGGCACGGGCACGGCGTTGCCGCCGCCGACGCTGTCCGCGCCGGTGGTGCGGATGGAACCGCCGGAGGCCGCGGCGGTGGCCGCCTCCGAGGTGGCGTCGGCGAAGCCGCCGCCCGCGACCGCGTTGCCGTCGGCCTGGACCGGCGTCGCGAACTGCGGCGCGACGACGTTGCCGCCGAGGACGCTGTGTGACCCGGCGGTGTCGATGTTGCCCGTTGCCCACGCTTCCTGCGAGGTGGTGCCCGCAGCGGACGCCTTGCCGAAGCCGGCCACGGCGTTGTTGGTGACCTGCACCGGGAGCGCCCAGTCCAGGTCCACCACGTTGCCACCGACGAAGCTGCCCGCACCGCCTGCCGCGGTGTCGCGGTACGTGCCGTAGCCGTGGTGGGAGTCGTTCGTCGTCTCGGCCTTGCCGACGAGCGCGACCGCGTTGCCGGAGAGGTCGACCGGCACGACCAGGTCGGTGTTGATCTGGTTGTCCTGTCCCGGGGTGCCACCCACCTTGTCGACGGCGGGGACGTTCACCTTGTCCAGCGAGGGGGCGGGCGGCAGCTTGTCGCCGCCTGGCAGCGTCCTCAGCTTGTCGGCGACCGGCGTGGCCTTGTCCGCGAGCGGCGCGGCGAAGTCCCGGCCCTGCTGCGGCAGCGGCGCGACGGCGCTCTGGACCTTGGTGACAGCGGGTGCGGTCGCCCTGGCGACGAGCGGGTCGGTGACCTGCGTGGCCTTCGCGACCGGCAGCGCGCCGGTGACCTGGGAGAAGTCGACTGCGACGTCCTTGTGCACTGGCTGCACGTTCTTCTGTCCGAACGGCGTGCCGAGCACGTTGTTGTCGATGTGGACGGGGACGGTGACCGAGCCGTCGAGCGGCGACGCCGGCTTGTCCGGGTTCACGTCCTCGTCGGCAGAAGCGATGCCGGTACCCAGCATCAGCAAACCACCGGTGACTAGCGCGGTCTGGAGACCGCGCTTGGCCCAGGTTTGCATCGTTGGATGCTCCTTTCGTTTTCCCTGTGAGGGGGTTTTGGCGGGTGGCCGGACGCGGAGGGGCATGCGCGTCGGGGCAGTCGGCCACCCGGGTCTGTGGGAAGGCGCGGGAATGCCCGCTGGGGGGTGAAGGGCGCGGCACCGTGCTGTGTCGGCGTTAACTCGACGAGCTCCGCGAAAGCGGACACGGTGCGGTGTCCGCTCAGCGCTCAGAGGCTGATGGCGGACGCGCCGGTCAGAGGTCAGTCAGGTGCGACACCGGGCTGGGCGCCCGGACGGCCGAAGGTGGCCGCGTCAGAAGCCGCGGCGATACCGCCGCGCGTGAGGCTGAAAACGTTGTCCTGCCACGGAAGCGCGGCGAACAGGTGCGAGTCGGCCGGGTTGCCCGCCGAGCTGTGGCCGCCCGTGGTCGGCACCCCGGTCGGGGCGAACGGGAGCGGAGCGGGCACGTTGGGAAGGCCGGGGAGCATCGGCAGGACCGGCTCCGGGGAACCGCGCCTGCTCATGCCGTCGGCGAAGGCGCGGTCCTGTGCTGTGCGGTGGGCGGTGGCGTCGGCGTCGATGCCGGCGGCCGGTGCCACCGCGGCCACGACCGGCGCGAGCGCCGGGGCGGCGGGGAGGGCCGAGCGGCCGTGGCCGTCGGCCGGGTACGCGTTCCGCGCGCCGCTGTCGGCGGTGCCGGGCAGCCGTTCGATGCCCCGCGCCGTGTCGGAACGGAGCTTCTCGGTGGCGTCCTTCACCTTCGCGCCGAGGTCCCGCAACGGGTTCTTCGGCGGTGGCGGCGGGTCCTGCAGGTGCCGCGCGACGGTGCCGACCGCGGACTCGACCGCGGACTCGACCGGCGCGGCGAAGTCCTCGACCTCGGCGACGACCGTCTGCACCCGCTCCTCGACCGGCGGCAGCGGTGCCGCCGCGTCGGCCGACGCGGCGGCCGTGGAAAGCGACCAGGCGAGCGCGGTCCCGGCGGCGATGCCGCCGACGACCGTCAACGTCCGGCAGACCACACGCCGCGCGAACGCGGCGGTCTGCGAGACGTCGTTCTTCGCCTGATCCACTGAACCTCGCTGAGTAGGACGGGGCGGGAAGCCACACCGGGCGATCGTTCGATCACGTTCGGTTCCGCAAGCCGTGCAGCCGAGACACTGTCATCGATGGCCCCCGGCTCGCACGTCCCAAGGGGACACTCCCCCCGATCGTGTGACGAACACAGTGTGCAGCTGGACCTGACGGAACGTAGTCAGCGGTGGTCGGGGCGATCCGCTGCCAAATGTCCGGCCTGCTCGATACCTTGCGTAGGTGACCTCGCCTCCCGAAGAGAATCCCCCACCGGAACGCAAGAAGCGCCGACGAACACCGCCCCACGACGTGACGGGCCTGGTGCCGACCGGGCTACGGGTGAGCGCCGCGCTGGCATGGCGCTTCCTCATGGTCATCGCCGCGCTGTACGTGATCATCTGGCTGGCCGGCTACTTCTCCCACCTGATGGTGCCGGTGGCGATCGCGCTGCTGCTCGCCGCGCTGATGGCGCCGGGGGTGGAGCGGCTCGTGAAGTGGGGCGTGCCACGCGCCCTGTCCGCCGCCCTCGTGATGGTCGCGGGCATCGGCGTGGTCGGCGGCCTGCTGACGTTCGTGATCATCCAGTTCACCGACGGCCTGCCGCAGCTGCAGTCCCAGGTGTCGGACAGCCTCGAGCAGATCAGGACGTGGCTGACCGACGGGCCGCTGCATCTGCGCGACGAGCAGATCACCACGTTCATCGACGACACGATCGACACGATCCAGGAGAACCAGACCGCGATCACCGAGGGCGCGCTCACCACGGCGGCGACCATCGGCGAGATCCTGACCGGCTTCCTCCTCACCGTGTTCGTGCTGATCTTCTTCCTGTACGACGGCCCCGGCATCTGGAAGTTCGTGACGCGCAGCGTGCCGTCGCGGGTGCGGGACCGGGTGGACGTGGCCGGGCGGCGCGGGTTCGGCGCGCTCGTCAGCTACGTGCGCGCGACCGCCGCGGTGGCGCTGGTCGACGCGGTCGGCATCGGCATCGGCCTGGCGATCCTCCAGGTGCCGCTGGTGATCCCGCTGTCCGCGCTGGTGTTCCTCTCGGCGTTCGTGCCGATCATCGGTGCCGTCATCGCGGGCACGGTCGCGGTGCTGATCGCGCTGGTCGCCAACGGGTTCATCGCGGCGCTGGTGGTGCTGGCGATCGTGATCGGCGTGATGCAGCTGGAGAGCCACGTGCTGCAGCCGTGGCTGCTTGGCCGTGCGGTGCGGCTGCACCCGCTCGCCGTGGTGCTGGCGATCACGGCCGGGCTGCTCTCGGCGGGCATCGCGGGTGCGCTGCTCTCGGTGCCGCTGCTGGCGGTGCTGAACGCGGGCATCAAGTCGCTGGTGAACGACGACGTCGTCGAGCCGGCGGACATCGACGTCCTGAACCAGGACGAGCAGCCGCCGCCGGGGGCCGGCAAGGAGGGCGACACGAAGGCCGACTGGCAGCCGTGAGCGGTGGACAGCAGGGCGGGGACCCCACCCTTCCCCTGTGGCGCGCGGCGGTTCTGCTGCGGGTCCTCACCCTGCTGTTCGCGCTCGGCATCATCGCCCGCCACCTCGCCGAGTACCGGCGGCCGTGGCTGGCGCTGGTCATGGCCGGTGTGATGACGGTCTGGACGGTGGCCGTCGCGGTCCGGTACCTGAAGCCGACCGAGAAGCTGCTCGCCTTCGCGGTGGTGGACCTCGCCGTGTGCTGTGCGGTGATGACGAGTTCCCGGCTGGTCCTCACCCCGTTGCAGCTGCACGGCGAGCCGGTGCCGCTGGTCCCCACGGTGTGGGTGACCGGGGTGGTCGCCGCCGGTGCGGTCGCGGCCGGTCCCGTCGCGGGCGGGGTGTTCGGCGGGGTGGTCGCCGCGTTCAACTTCGGGGTGCGCGGCTACGTCGACACGGACCTGACGCGGGACCTGATGCTCCTCGTCGGGGTGGGGTTCGTGCTGGGGCTGGCGGCGTCGTCGTCGCGGCGGTCGGCGGCCCGGCTCGCGACCGCGTTGCGCACCGAGGCGGCGACGGCAGAGCGGGAACGGCTCGCCAGGTCCATCCACGACAGCGTGCTGCAGGTCCTCGCGCACGTGCGCAGGCGCGGCGCGGAGCTCGGCGGGGAGGCGGCCGCGCTGGCGACGCTCGCCGGTGAGCAGGAGGTCGCGTTGCGGGCGCTGGTGTCGAGCGCGCCGACGACGTCCGAGAGCGGCCAGGCCGACCTCGGCGCGCGGCTGAAGCTCCTGGAGACCGGGCGGGTGTCGGTTTCGGTGCCCGCGACGGCCGTGCCGCTGCCCGCCGCGACGGCCGGCGAGCTGACCTCGGCCGTGCGGGAGGCGCTCGCCAACGTCGACCGGCACGCGGGCGCGGCGGCGAAGGCGTGGGTGTTGCTCGAAGACCTCGGTTCGGACATCGTGGTCAGCGTCCGGGACGACGGGGTCGGCATCGAGCCCGGCCGGGTGGCCGAGGCGGAGCGGGAGGGGCGCATGGGCATCGCGGGGTCCCTGCGCGGCCGGATCGCCGACCTGGGTGGCAGCGTGACGCTCGAGACCGCGCCAGGGGAAGGGGTCGAGTGGGAACTCCGGGTGCCCAGATCTCGGTGATGGTCGTCGACGACCACCCCATGTGGCGGGACGGGGTGGCGCGCGACCTGGCCGAACGCGGGTTCGACGTGAAGGCGACCGCGGGCGACGCGGCCTCGGCGGTGCGGATCGCGCGGACCGTGCGGCCCGACGTGGTGCTGATGGACCTCAACCTCGGCGCCGGTTCCGGCGTGACCGCGACCGGGCAGATCACCGGTGAGCTGACCGCCACCCGGGTGCTGGTGCTGTCCGCGTCCGGCGAGCACGCGGACGTGCTGGAGGCGGTGAAGGCCGGTGCGTCCGGCTACCTGCTGAAGTCCGCGTCGGTGGCGGAGCTGGTCGACGCGGTCACCCGCACCTCGACCGGCGACGCCGTGTTCACCCCCGGTCTCGCCGGGCTCGTGCTCGGTGAGTACCGGCGCATGGCGGCCGATCCCGGGCCCCGGGACCAGCCCAGGCTGACCGACCGGGAGACCGACGTGCTGCGCCTGGTCGCGAAGGGCCTGACGGCGCGGCAGATCGCGACCAGGCTGGTGCTGTCGCACCGGACCGTGGAGAACCACGTGCAGTCGACCCTGCGCAAACTGCAGTTGCACAACCGGGTCGAGTTGGCCAGGTACGCCATCGAGCACGGGCTCGACGAGGAACCCGGCAGCGGGCGGCGATGAGCGGGATCGCCGCTCAGTAGGCTGGTGGCCATGCATGACCCGCGCTCACTGCTCGATCCCGCCACGGACGCCGTGCGCAAGCTCGCGCGCCGTGGCTTCACCCTCGACCTGGCCGCCCTGGAGAAGCTGTTCTCCCAGCGCACGGCCGTGATCGGGCAGGCGGACGAGTCCCGCGCGGAGGTCAACCGGGTCGCGAAGGAGGTCGGCGCGGCCGCCAGGCGTGGCGAGGACGTCACCGCGCTGAAAGCCAACGCCCGCGCGCTGAAGACCCGTGTCCAGGAGCTGGAGGAGCAGCAGCGGCAGCTCGCCGCGGAGCTGGAGGAGTTCCTGCTCGGCGTCCCGAACCTGCCGAGCGACGACCTGCCGGACGGCACCACCGACGCCGACGCCGAGACGGTCGGCGGCTGGGGCGAGCCGCCGGTGTTCGACTTCGAGCCCAGGGACCACGTCGAGCTCGGCGAGCGGCTCGGGATCCTCGACTTCGCGCGGGCCACCAAACTGGCTGGTCCCCGGTTCAGCGTGGCCCGGGGGATCGGGGCCCGGCTGGAGCGGGCGATCGCCACGTTCCTGCTGGAGCTGCACACCGAGAGGCACGGCTACACCGAGTTCTCCGTGCCGGTGATGGTGAACCGGCCGACCATGACCGGCACCGGGCAGCTGCCGAAGTTCGAGCAGGACCTGTTCCGCACCGCCGCCGCCGACCGCGAGCTGTTCCTGATCCCGACGGCCGAGGTGCCGCTGACGAACCTGCACGCCGGCGAGACGCTGGCCGCCGAGGACCTGCCGTTCGCGTACACGTCGAACACGCCGTGCTTCCGGTCGGAGGCCGGTTCGTACGGCAGGGACACCCGCGGCCTGGTCCGCCTGCACCAGTTCCAGAAGGTCGAGCTGGTGCGGTTCTGCACGCCGGAGCGGGCCGCGCAGGAGTTCGACGTGCTGCTCTCGCACGCGGAGACGTGCCTGCGGGAGCTGGGGCTCGCCTACCGCGTGGTGAAGCTGGCGGCCGGCGACATCGGTTTCTCCGCGGAACGCACCTACGACATCGAGGTGTGGCTGCCCGGCCAGCGGCAGTACCGGGAGATCTCGAGCGTGTCGGACTTCGGCACGTTCCAGGCGCGCCGGGCCGGGATCCGCACGAAGGCCAAGGACGGCACGCGGGGGTTCGCCAACACGCTCAACGGTTCCGGGTTGCCGATCGGCCGCACGCTGGTCGCGATCCTGGAGCAGAACCAGCAGGCGGACGGGTCGGTCGTGATCCCGCCCGCGCTGGTCCCGTACACCCGCTTCGGACGGATCAACGCGGACGGCTCCGTGGGGGAGTGATCAACGTGAGCGAGCAACCCGGCCCCGTCGACCCGCGTGAGCTTCGGGTGTCCGACGCCGAACGCACGCACGTGGTGAACGTGCTGCAGAAGGCCATCGGGCACGGGATGCTGTCGCTCGACGAGTTCACCGAGCGGACCGACAAGGCGCTGGCGGCGCGGACCCGGGGCGAGCTGAACGCGGTGCTCGTGGACCTGCCGGGGGTCACGCACACCGACGCGGCGGCCCCGGTCAGGGAGAAGCCGGTGGAGCTGCGGGCCAGCATGGCGACGCTCAAGCGCACCGGCGCCTGGACGGTGCCGCGCGAGCTGGTGATCTACAACCGGCTCGGCTCGACCGAGCTGGACTTCACCGAGGCCCGCATCAACCACAGCGAGGTGCGGATCGAGCTGAACTGCGGTGGCGGGTCGGTGAAGCTCGTGCTTCCCGACCGCGCGTCGGTGGTGACCGACCAGGTGCGGATGACCGCGGGCAGCATCAAGGACAAGGTGGGCAGCGGCGGCGGATCGCCGAGGTTCGTGCTGTCCGGTTCGGTCACCGCGGGCTCGCTGGTGATCCGCCGGGCCAGCTACGTGCGCATCGGGAACCTGCTGATCCACTCGTCGTGGCGGATCACCCGCGCCGCGGACTGAGGGAGGAACCATGAAGGCTCTGGTCAAGGCTGCCCGGGGTCCTGGGCTGGAACTGACCGAGGTGCCCGATCCGGTGGCCGGGCCCGGGGACGTGCTGATCCGCGTGCTGCGGACCGGGATCTGCGGCACGGACCTGCACATCCAGTCGTGGGACGAGTGGGCGGCGAACACCATCGAACCCCCGCTGGTGGTCGGGCACGAGTTCGCGGGCGAGGTCGTCGAGGTGGGCGCGGCCGTCACCAAGGTCAAACCGGGTGACCTGGTGTCCGGTGAGGGGCACCTGATCTGCGGCATGTGCCGCAACTGCCGCGCGGGCAGGCGGCACCTGTGCGCGAACACCGTGGGGCTCGGCGTGCACACGGCGGGCGCGTTCGCCGAGTACGCCGTGCTGCCCGAGCAGAACGCGTGGGTGCACACCCACGAGGTGGACCTGGACGTGGCGGCGATCTTCGACCCGTTCGGCAACGCCGTGCACACCGCGCTGTCGTTCCCGGTGCTCGGCGAGGACGTGCTGATCACCGGCGCGGGCCCGATCGGGCTGATGGCGGCCGCGGTCGCCAAGCACGCGGGCGCCCGGCACGTGGTGATCACCGACGTGTCGGAGCCGAGGCTGGAGCTGGCCCGCAAGATCGGCGTGGACCTGGCGCTGAACGTGACCACCACGAAGATCGCGGACGTGTACGGGCAGCTGCGGATGAGCGAGGGCTTCGACGTCGGCATGGAGATGTCCGGCCAGCCCTCGGCGCTGCGCGACATGATCGCGAACATGACGCACGGCGGCCGGATCGCGATGCTGGGGCTCCCCGCGGCGGAGATCCCCATCGACTGGTCGCACGTGGTGCTGAAGATGCTGACGATCAAGGGCATCTACGGCCGCGAGATGTTCGAGACCTGGTACGCGATGTCGGTCCTGCTGCAGGCGGGGCTGGACATCACGCCGGTGGTCACCCACCGGTTCCACTACACCGAGCACGAGGCCGCGTTCGCCACCGCGCGCGACGGCCGGTGCGGCAAGGTCCTGCTGGACTGGTCCACGAAACCAGAGGAGGCCTGATGTTCGGCGCGATGCGGGAGCACCTGCGGTCCGAGCTCGACGAGATCCGCGCGGCGGGGCTCTACAAGGCGGAACGGGTGATCTCGACCCCGCAGAACGCCTCGGTGCGGGTCGGCACGGACGCCGAGGTGCTGAACTTCTGCGCCAACAACTACCTGGGCCTCGCGGACCACCCCACACTGGTGGCGGCGGCGAAGGACGCGCTGGACCGGTGGGGTTTCGGCATGGCGTCGGTGCGGTTCATCTGCGGCACCCAGGAACCGCACAAGGAGCTGGAAGCCAAGCTGTCGGAGTTCCTCGGGACCGAGGACACGATCCTGTACAGCTCGTGCTTCGACGCGAACGCGGGCCTGTTCGAGACGCTGCTCGGCCCGGAAGACGCGGTGATCTCCGACGAGCTGAACCACGCGTCGGTGATCGACGGCATCCGCCTGTGCAAGGCGTCCCGGTTGCGCTACCGCAACCGCGACATGGCCGACCTGGAGCGACAGCTGAAGGAGGCGTCGGGCGCGCGGCACCGCCTGATCGCGACCGACGGCGTGTTCTCCATGGACGGCTACCTGGCCCCGCTGGACGAGATCTGCGCGCTCGCCGACCGCCACGACGCACTGGTGATGGTCGACGACTCCCACGCCGTCGGGTTCACCGGCCCGACCGGCCGCGGCACCCCGGAGCTGTTCGGCGTCACCGACCGGGTGGACGTCGTCACCGGCACCCTCGGCAAGGCGCTTGGCGGCGCGAGCGGCGGCTACACGTCCGGCCGCGCGGAGATCGTGGAGATGCTGCGGCAGCGGTCGCGCCCGTACCTGTTCTCGAACTCGCTGGCCCCGTCGATCACGGCGACCGCGCTGGCGGCGCTGAACCTGCTGGAGTCCTCCGGCGAGCTGCTCGCCCGCCTGCGCGCCAACACGGAACTGTTCCGCACGCGGATGACCGAGGCCGGCTTCGACCTGCTGCCCGGCGAGCACCCGATCATCCCGGTCATGATCGGCGACGCGGCGGAGGCGGGCCGGATGGCCGACCTGCTGCTGGAACGCGGCGTGTACGTGATCGGTTTCTCGTACCCGGTCGTGCCCCACGGCAAGGCCCGCATCCGCACCCAGATGTCCGCGGCTCACTCGACCGAGGACGTCGAGCGCGCGGTGGCGGCGTTCAAGGCCGCCAGAGCCGCAATGTGAACACTCTTCGCAATCGTCCGAACACGCCATCCGGTGATTCGTGCGCAACTGCTAACGATTGGTCAGCAGCAGGCCAACGGGGTGCCACAATGTTCCCCGTCTCTGAGATTGTCAGAGCCCCACGCCGGCGGAGTGAAGCCGAGCGTCGGGGCCCGGCTCCGGCCGGGCTTCGCGCCGCTGGCATCGGTCGCGTAGCCCCCCGAGCGATCGATGCCAGTGGCGCGGTCCGGCTCAGCGGTCGAAGGTCCCGGCCTTCACGCTGACCAGGAGACCGCACAGGTCGACGCGGAGGGCGGGCCCGGCCGGGTTCTTGCTGTCCCGCACCGCCCCGACGTGAGCGAGTTCGACACAGTTGCCGCCCTGCCCGCTCGAACGACTGGACTTGCGCCACCGTAACGGGGTCACGTCCCACACCACCTTCGTCAGCCCGAGGTCACAGCTCCTCCATCACCCTACTGACGAGGGCCATCGACTCGGCTGGCGAGAGCGCGAGGTCACGTAACCGGCCGAACATCCAGGTGTAGCGCTCGAAGTCCGCCGGTCGATCGGGGTAGAGGGCACCGGAGTCGACCTCTACGAGGATCGTCGGCTCTCCGCCGTCGGCCGGGAAGTGCAGCATGGTGAACGAACTGGTCATCGCCGGGTGGGCGCCAGCGCTGAACGGCAGCACCTGCACGGTGATGTTCGGCCGTTTCGCCATCTCGCCGAGGTGGCGCAGTTGCTCACGCATCACGGCGGTCTCGCCGACGTGTCGGCGCAACACCGCCTCGTTCACCACGACACGCAGTTGTGGCGGCGTGGCACGTTCGAGAAGCTTCTGCCTTGCCAGCCGGAAGTCGACTCGGCGGTCGACTTCCTCATCGACGACATCCGGGCTGCTGACAGCAGACACCGCCCGGCAGTAGTCGGCGGTCTGGAGCAAGCCGGGCACGAACTCCGCTTCGTACGTCCAGATCTCCGTCGCCTCGGCTTCTTCGCCGACGAATCGCTCGAACCAGTTGGGCATGGTGTCGCTGTAGGCGAGCAGCCAGCCGCGATCCTCGGACTCCGCCGCCAGCTTGGCGAGGTGGTCGATCAGCGGGGCGCCGATGCCGTAGGTCTGGCACAGCAGGCGGACGGTGCGCGGCAGGATCGTCTGCTTGGCGCTCTCGATCCGGCTGATGGTCGCGCGGCTCAGCCCGGACCGCGTGGCCGCCGCCGCCATCGTCCTGATCCCGGCGGCGAGGCGAAGCTCGCGCAGCTGACGGCCGAGCTGCCGCCGTCTGGTCGCCGGACCGGGCTCAGTGGTCATCGAGAGGTCTCCTTCGGCGCGTTTCACCCGATCGGAACTGTGCTCATGAACGTTCCACCATGTACGTTACCTCACATGAACCAAGCCAGCCCGATCAGGGTCTCCGCAGGTCAGGGCCGCGACGAGGTGTCGGTGTACACGAACGCGGGCGTGAACGCCAACGTAGCGCTCACCCTGTACATGCGCTCGCCGGACGACCTGGGTGTCACCCTCATGTTCGGCACCGAGCGACTCGCGCTGGAGTTCTTCGACGTCGCCAGCCTCGAGCAGTTGCGCGACCTCGCCGACGAGGGCGCGCAACTGCTGCGGACGGCGTTCGCGAAGAACTCCAGCGCCGCGGGCTAGATGCTTCCGTGAAGTTGGCGTCGGGGTTTGTCCTCGCCGAACGGGCAGGTCTCCGGGGTGGCGGAGGGCTGTTTGGCTGCGTTTCGGGCGGGTCTGCCTGCCGTGGGCTTGCGCCACCGTTGGGGTGCGTAGGCGCGGACCCGCTTCGCGGGGCTTTGCTTGTGCCGGGCTTGCTACGCGCCCTGGCTTTGGTGCTGCGAACGGCGCGTTCAGGGCAGAGCCGGTGTCTCGAATGCGTCGTTCGGGGCACCGAGCCCGCGCACCCCGCAAGGGGAGCCGCTGTTCACACTGCCCTGCCCTGAATGGGCCGTTCAGGGCGCTGAGCGTCCTGAACGCGCCTTTCAGGGCACCAAAGCCGGACTGCCCCGCCGCCCCCGGGACCTGCCCGTCCGGCGAGGACGAACCACCTGGTCGCGAAAGCGTCGGCCTGGCTAGACGACCACGTTGACCAGGCGGCCGGGGACCACGATCACCTTGCGGGGTTCGCCGCCGGTGATCAGGGTCGCCACCTTCTCCTCGGCCAGTGCGGCGGCCTTCACCTCGTCCTGGGTGGCCGAGGCCGCGACCGTGATGCGGGCGCGGACCTTGCCGTTGACCTGGATCGGGTACTCGACCGTGTCCTCCACCAGGTACTTCTCGTCCGCGACCGGGAACGGGCCGTGTGCCAGGGAGCCATCGTGGCCCAGGACCGCCCACATCTCCTCCGCGATGTGCGGGCACATCGGGGCCAGCATCTGCACCATCGGCTCCACGACCGACCTCGGCGCCGGCTTGCTGCCGTAGGTCTTGGTCACGTGGTTGTTCAGCTCGATCAGCTTCGCGCCCGCGGTGTTGAAGCGCATGTTCGCGTAGTCGGCGTGCACACCGTCGATCGCCTTGTGCAGGGCGCGCAGTGTCGCCTCGTTCGGCTGTTCGTCACTGACGTGCGGTTCGCCGGTGTTCTCGTCGACGACGTTGCGCCACATGCGCTGCAGGAAACGCTGTGCGCCGACGACGTCCTTGGTGGCCCACGGGCGGGAGACGTCCATGGGGCCCATGGCCATCTCGTAGAACCGGAACGTGTCCGCGCCGTACCGTTCGCACATCTCGTCCGGCGTGACGACGTTCTTCAGGCTCTTGCCCATCTTCCCGTACTCCTGCCTGACCTCCTGGTCGTTCCAGAAGTACCTGCCGTCGCGCTCGACGACCTCCTCCGCGGGCACGTAGACGCCGCGCGCGTCGGTGTAGGCGTAGGCCTGGATGTAGCCCTGGTTGAACAGGCGGCGGTAGGGCTCCTTCGCCGACACGTGGCCCAGGTCGTACAGCACCTTCTGCCAGAACCGCGAGTACAGCAGGTGCAGCACGGCGTGCTCGATGCCGCCGATGTACAGGTCGACACCACCCGGGTCGTCCTGGCCGTGGACCTGTGGCTGCGGCCCCAGCCAGTAGCGCTCGTTCTCCGGCTCGCAGAACCGTTCGGAATCGGTCGGGTCCACGTAGCGCAGCTGGTACCAGCACGAACCCGCCCACTGCGGCATCACGTTCGCGTCGCGGCGGTACGTCCTGACCCCGTCGCCCAGGTCCAGCTCCACGTCGATCCAGTCCGCGGCCCGCGACAGCGGCGGCGAGGGCTCGGAGTCGGCGTCCTCCGGGTCGAACGTCCTCGGCGAGTAGTCGTCGACCTCGGGCAGCTCGACCGGCAGCATGCTCTCCGGCAGCGCGCGCGGCAGACCGTCGGAGTCGTACACGATGGGGAACGGCTCGCCCCAGTAGCGCTGCCGCGCGAACAGCCAGTCGCGCAGCTTGTACTGCAACCGGCCCTCGCCGTGGCCGTTCTGCTCCAGCCACGTGGTGATCGTCTTCTTGGCCTCGTCGATGTCCAGGCCGTCCAGGAACCCCGAGTTGATCGCGGGCCCATCGCCGGTGAACGCCTCGCCGTCGAAGCCCTCCGCAGGCTGGACCGTGCGGATGATCGGCAGGCCGAACGCCGTCGCGAAGTCCCAGTCGCGCTGGTCCTGGCCGGGCACCGCCATGATCGCGCCGGTGCCGTAGCCCATCAGCACGTAGTCGGCGATGAACACCGGGACGCTGGCCTCGTTGACCGGGTTCGTGGCGAACACGCCCACGAACACACCGGTCTTCTCCTTGTTCTCCTGCCGGTCCAGGTCGGACTTCTGCGACGCGGCGCGCCGGTACGCGGCGACGGCCTCCTTCGGCGTCGCGTGGCCGCCGGTCCACCGCTCGTCGGTGCCGGCCGGCCAGGCGTCCGGCACGATCCGGTCCACCAGGTGGTGCTCGGGCGCCAGCACCATGTACGTCGCGCCGAACACGGTGTCGGGGCGGGTGGTGAAGACCTCGATGACGTCATCGGTCACCGGGAAGCGGATGTGCGCGCCCTTCGAGCGGCCGATCCAGTTGCGCTGCATGGACTTGACCTGTTCTGGCCACTCCAGCAGGTCCAGGTCGTCGACCAGCCGGTCGGCGTACGCGGTGATCCGCATCATCCACTGGCGCAGGTTCTTGCGGAACACGGGGAAGTTGCCGCGCTCGCTGCGGCCGTCGGCGGTGACCTCCTCGTTCGCCACCACCGTGCCCAGGCCGGGGCACCAGTTGACCGGCGCGTCCGACAGGTACACCAGCCGGTGCGCGTCGATGGTCCTGCGCTGCTCGACCCTGGTCAGCTCGGCCCACGGGCGACCGTCCACGGGGGTACGGGTGCCCTCGGCGTACTCGGCCTCCAGCTCGCTGATCGGCCGGGCCCTGTCCTGCTGCTCGTCGTACCAGGAGTTGAAGATCTGCAGGAAGATCCACTGCGTCCAGCGGTAGTACGACAGGTCGGTCGTGTTGACGCGGCGGCGCTCGTCGTGACCCAGGCCCAGCCTGCGGATCTGCTTCAGGTAGCGGGTGACGTTCTCTTCCGTCGTCTTGCGCGGGTGCTGCCCGGTCTGCACCGCGTACTGCTCGGCGGGCAGGCCGAACGCGTCGAAGCCCATGGTGTGCAGGACGTTGCGGCCGGTCATGCGGTGGTAGCGCGCGAAGACGTCGGTGCCGATGAAGCCCAGCGGGTGGCCGACGTGCAGGCCCGCACCCGACGGGTACGGGAACATGTCCTGCACGAACAGCTTGTCCTCTGGCACGTCACCCTTCAGCGGGCCGACCGGGTTCGGGGCCTCGAAGGTCCCGTGCTCCTCCCAGTGCTCCTGCCACCGCAGCTCGATGGAACTGGCCAGCGCGGCCGTGTAGCGGTGTCCGGGCACTGCCTCCGAACCAGCCGGTGAGGCGGCGGCGTGGTCACTCATCGTGGGGTCCTTCCCTGGTTGCTCTGCTCCGGAACACAAAAAACCCCTCTGCCGCAGGGCATGAGGGGTTAGCCGCACCGACCTCCGAGACGGTCAGCGCGGCCGGCTAAGGAGCAGGCGTCCGGCGCGCATACCACCAGTCTATCGCGGTGGCCAACCCCGATTTGTCAGGCCTCCAGGCGGGACAGGTGGTGGTCGACCAGCGCGATGGCCTCCTGCGGGGAGCGGTGGCCGAGCAGCACGGCGTCGCCGAGACCGGCGACGACCGCCAGCAGCAGGTCCGCCTCCCTGGCCGGGTCGAGACCGGCCGAGAGCGTCCCGTCGGCCTGCGCGGCGGCGACCATCGCGGCCACCGCCGCGCACAGCTGCGCGTGCCCGGTGCGGAACCGCTCGGCGATCTCGTCGTCCTTGAGCGCGCGCATCAGGAACGCGTTCGCCACCAGCGCCTGGTCCCGGCTCGCGTCGTCGAGCGGGAGCAGGGCGACGACGGTGTCCCGCAGGTCCGTGGTCACCCGGTCCTCGACGTGGTCCCGCAGCGTCGCGGTGGCGTGGCGCAGCATCGCGTCCTTGGTCGGGAAGTAGTGCTGCACCAGGCCCTTGGAGATGCCCGCGGCCGCCGCGACCTCGCCGAGGCTGACCGCCTCCAGTCCCCGGTCGGCGGCGATGCGCCGGACGGCCGCGGCGATCAGCCGCCGCCGCTCCTCGTGGTCGACACGCTTCGGCACCCGAACACCTTTCGCAATACGACCGGATTGCAAAAACCCGGCGGGTCTTTTACGATCCGATCGTATCGCCAAACAGGGGGAGGCCGGATGGGGTTCGTCTCACCACAGGCCCACGCCGAGTACGACGCGGCCTACGACCTGGCGTTCGCGGCACTGCCCGCGCCCGCCGGACAGCACGACGTCCGCACGGACTTCGGCACCGCTCGGGTGTACCGCTTCGGTGAGCAGGGACCCGCGCCACTCGTGCTGCTGCCCGGCCGGGCGGGCACCTCGATCATGTGGGAGCCCAACCTCGCCGCGCTCGCCGCGGCGCACCCGGTGTGGACCGTCGACCTGATCGGCGAGCCGGGCCGCAGCGAGCAGACCTCGGCGATCCGCACCGCCGCCGACCAGGCAGCGTGGCTCGACGCCGTGCTCGCCGGGCTCGGCCTGGACGCCGTGCACCTCGTCGGCTACTCGTTCGGCGGCTGGCTCGCGGCGAACCTGGCCGTGCGGGCGCCTGCACGGCTCGCGTCGGTCACGCTGATCGACCCGGTGCGGACGTTCGCCGGGTTCCCGCTCCCACTGCTCGTGCGCACGACGCTCACGCTCATCCCGGGCATCCGCCGCTGGGCCCGGCCGTCGTTCCTGCGCTGGACCGCGGGTGGCGCGGAAGTGCCCGCCGACGACCCGGTCGCCACGATCATCGACGAGGGCATGCGGACCTTCCGGATCACGCTGCCGGTCCCGGCACCGTTCACCGACGGGCAACTGCGGTCGGTCCGGGTGCCCGTGCTCGCGCTGATCGCGGGCCGCAGCGTCATGCACGACGGCAGGCGGGCCGCCGCCCGTGCCGAGGCGCTGCTGCCCGACGCGCGGGTGGAGCTGTGGCCATCGGCGACCCACGCCATCGCGGGTGAGTCACCGGCACTGGTCAACGCCCGGATCCTGGAGTTCCTGCCGTGATCGGGCTGCTGCTGGACGCCGGGCTGCCGCTCGCCGGGTACTACGGGCTGCGGCTGGCCGGGCAGAGCGAGCAGCTCGCGCTGCTGGCCGGTGCGGCGCTCGCCGGGCTGCGGATCGTGTGGGTGGCCGTGGCGCACCGGCGGTTCGACGGGGTCGCGGCACTGCTCACTGCGGTGCTCGCGGTCGGCCTCGTGTTGACCTTCTTCTCGGGTGACGCGCGGTTCATCCTGGTCAAGGAGTCCTTCGGCACCGCGGCCGCCGCGCTCGTCCTGCTGGCGAGCGCGCGGGGCAACCCGCTCGTGCTGGTGGCCGTGCGTGCCGGGGCGAAGGAGGAGAAGCGGGCCGAGATCGACCGGCTGTGCGCGGACGTGCCCGGGTTCCGGCGTTCCTTCGTGCTGATGTCGGTGGTGTGGGGAATCGCACTGCTGGCCGAGGCCGCGGCACGGGTGCCGCTCGTCTACCTGCTGCCCGCCGACGTCATGGCCGGGCTCAGCGTGGTGCTCCTGCTCGTCGTGATCGGGCTGCTGTCGGTGTGGACCGCCTGGTACGCGGGCCGGGTACAGTCCCGCAACGCGCCCCGACCTACCATCGACACGTGTTCGTAGTCGCGCTGGTTCCGCTGCTGGTCGGGTTGGTCGTCGCGTCGGTCGGGACCCTCGGGTTCATCGAGCGGTTGCCGCGCAACCGGTTCGGTGGCGTGCGCACGCCCGCGACCCTGCGCGACGACGAGACGTTCCGGGTCGGCAACAAGGTCGCAGGCCTGCCGATCGCGGTCGGCGGCGCGGTCGGGATCCTCGGCGGTGCGCTCGCGCTCGCCATGGCGGCGACCGCGGCGGTCATCGTGACCGCCGTGCTCGCACTGCTCGGCATGCTGGTCATCGCCGGTGCTGGCGGGGTGCTGGGGCACCGGGCCGCGGCGGCCGTGCCCGAACCGGAGCCGGAGCTGCCCGAGGGCTGCAAGGGCTGCCAGTGCGGCGGTTGTGGGGTCGCCGCACTGAAGAAGCAGTCAGTTGGTGCGGACGTCGCCGGGGTGGGTGGCGAGTAACGCCAGCGGCATGCCCTGCCGCCGCAGCACCCGGCCCCACAGGTCCTGGTCCGTGGGCGCCAGCACGTCACTGGGCAGCGCGGGCACCACGATCCAGTCGCCGCGCTCGATCTCACCCGCGACCTGGCCGACGTCCCAGCCCGCGTAACCCGCGAACACCCGCAGGCCCTTGAACTTGGGCACCAGCACGTCGGGGTCGGCGTCGAGGTCGACGAGCGCGACCGGGCCACGCACCCCGATCAGGCCCTTCACCCCCGCCGCCTCCTCGCCCGTGCGCAGGGAGGCGAGGCACAGGGCCGTCTTCTGCTCGACCGGGCCGCCGACGAACACCGAACCCGGGTTCGTCACGTGCGGACCCCAGTTGGGCAGCACGTCGTCGACCGGGACCTCGCTCGGGCGGTTCAGAACCACACCGAGCGTGCCTTCCCCCCGGTGGTCTATGACGAACACGACGGTCCGGCGGAAATTAGAGTCGGTGAGACTGGGTGCCGCGACGAGCAGCGTGCCCGGCTCTACGGTCGCGTCGGGAGCGTCGGATCGCACCAGGACATGATCCCATTCATTCAGCGGGAATCCAGCACGCCTACGGTACCCGGGGAACAATGGGAGCCATCTCCTCGTTGGAGGAGATGGCTGGACGCCCTTGTGTCCCCCGGGCTCAACTAGAACAGCCTTCATGGAATACCGGTACGGCCGGAGCCATGTCGCGCCATCCGCCGTGAGGCGACCTGGCGCCCAGCCACCCGAACGGCGGGGATGTCACGAGAGTGGCAGACCCGCCGTTCGCGGTTTCCCATAGGCTCGACCCGTGACGACCTCTGCCGATGTGGATCCGCATCACAGCCGGATCGGTGCGCGTCGGCTGCTCGCCATCGACGGCTTCCGCAGGCTCCTGTTCAGCCGTTTCTCGTCGCAGTGGGGCGACGGTCTGTTCCAGACGGGCCTCGCGGGCGCGGTCGTGTTCAACCCGGAGCGGGCGGTGTCGCCGCAGGAGATCGCGGCCGGGTTCGTCGTGCTGCTGCTGCCGTACTCGGTCATCGGGCCGTTCGCGGGCGCGCTGCTCGACCGGTGGGACCGGCGCCGCGTGCTCGTGGTGGCGAACCTGCTGCGCGGCGCGCTAATCCTGGTCTCGGCGATCTGTGTGACCACCGGGGTCGCCGGGTTCCCGATCCTGTTGCTCGCGTTGATCGTCATCGGCATCAGCCGGTTCGTCGGGTCCGGGCTGTCCGCTTCGCTGCCGCACGTGGTGCCGGTGCCCAACCTCGTCGAGGCCAACGCGTTGTCGGTCACGCTCGGCGCGGTGGTGTCCGTGATCGGCGGCGGCTGCGCCATCGGCCTGCGCACCCTGTTCGGGGAGGACAACACCGGGTCCGGCCTGACCACGGCCGTCGCGATCATCGGTTCGGGACTGGCGGCGTGGCTCGCGTCCCGGTTCGTCCGCGGCGCGCTGGGCCCCGACCGGGTCGTCGAGCCCGCCACCGCGGTCGCGGCGGTCGCGCACGGGCTGTTCGACGGGGCCAGGGTCGCCGCGCGCACCCCCACCGTCGCCGCCGGGTTCTGCGCGCTGCTCGCCCACCGCGCGTCGTTCGGGATCTCGCTGCTGATGACCGTGATCCTGATGCGCTACAGCTTCGAGGACTGGGGCCCGGTCGAGGCCGGGCTGCCGGGGCTCGGGGTGGTGCTCGGCGCGGGCGGCATCGGCATCTTCCTCGCCGGTCTCACCACCGCGCGCCTGGTCACGAGCCTCGGCCGCAAGCGGACGGTGTTCCTCGCGCTCGGGCTGGCCGCGATGTCCCAGTTCGGGCTCGGCATGCCGATGATCCTGCCGACCACGCTGGCCGCCGCGTTCCTGATCGCCTACACCGGCCAGGTCGTGAAGCTGTGCGTGGACGCGGCGGTGCAGCGCGACATCGGCGACGAGACCCGCGGCCGGGTCTTCGCCCTCTACGACATGCTGTTCAACATCACGCAAGCGCTTGCGGTGGCGGTCGCCGCCACCGTGATCCCGGCCAACGGCGAGTCGGTGACCCTGATCGTGGTCGCCACCGTGGTGTACCTGGCCGGGATCACCGGCTTCGAACTGGTCAGCAGGCGCGGGGTCAGGAGCCGGCGGGAGGCGTGATGCCCTCCGCAGCCGCCCACGTGCGCAGCTCCGCGATCGCCTCGTCGTGGTCCAGTGGGCCGCGGTCGAGGCGGAGCTCCTTGAGGTGGCGCCACGCCCTGCCCACGAGCGGGCCGGGCGGCAGGCCGAGCAGCCGCATGATCTCGTTGCCGTCCAGGTCCGGGCGAACGCGGGCCAGGTCCTCCTCGGCGGCGATCCTGCCGATCCGCTCCTCCAGGTCGTCGTAGGTGCGCTGGAGCGCGGCCGCCTTGCGGCGGTTGCGGGTGGTGCAGTCGGCGCGGACGAGCTTGTGCAGCCGGGACAGCAGGGGACCGGCGTCCGTCACGTACCTGCGTACCGCCGAGTCGGTCCACTCGCCCTTGCCGTAGCCGTGGAACCGCAGGTGGAGGTACACGAGCTGGGCGACGTCCTCGGTGATCTCCTTCGAGTACCGCAGCGTGCGCAAACGTTTGCGGACCATCTTGGCGCCCACGACCTCGTGGTGGTGGAAGCTCACGCCGCCGCCCTCGACGAACCGCCGCGTCGGCGGCTTGCCGATGTCGTGCAGCAGCGCAGCGAGCCGCAGCACCAGGTCCGGCTCCGCGCCCGGCTCCTCCAGGTCGATCGCCTGCTCCAGCACCACCAGCGAGTGCTGGTAGACGTCCTTGTGCTGGTGGTGCTCGTCGATCTCCAGCCGCATCGCGGGCAGCTCGGGCAGCACGTGGTCGGCGAGGCCGGTGTCGACCATCAGCTCGATGCCCCGGCGCGGGTACCGGCCGAGGAGCAGCTTCGACAGCTCCACCTGGACACGCTCGGCGGTGATCCGCTCGATCTCACCCGCCATCTCCCGGATCGCCGCCAGCACGCGCGGGGCCACGGTGAAACCGAGCTGGCTCACGAACCGGACCGCGCGCATCATCCGCAGCGGGTCGTCGGCGAAGGACTCCTGCGGGGTGGCGGGCGTGTCGAGCACGCGCCGCTTCAGCGCGCCGCGGCCGTCGTGCGGGTCGACGAACCGCTTCGTCGCCATGTCGATCGCCATCGCGTTGACCGTGAAGTCGCGGCGGACCAGGTCGTCCTCGATCGTGTCGCCGAAGCGGACCTCGGGGTTGCGGCTCATCCGGTCGTACGCGTCCGACCGGAACGTGGTGATCTCCACGGTGGTGCCGCGCTTGGCCGCGCCCATGGTGCCGAACGCGATCCCGGTGTCCCAGATCGAGTCCGCCCACCCCGCCAGCAGCTCACGCACCCGCTCCGGCCGCGCGTCCGTGGCGAAGTCGAGGTCGTTGCCAAGACGGTCCATCATCGCGTCCCGTACGGTGCCGCCGACGAGGTACAGCTGATGCCCGGCCGCCGTGAAGCGGGTCGCCAGCTCGTCGGCCACAGGAAAGCGCACCTGTTCCTCCGGATCACGGGTACTTGCGTCGATGGTGTTGAGCTTGGACACGAGGAACGAGCCTAACTGCCGCTGATCGGGTAACCCGGACGCCGTCCCAGCATTACGATCGCGAACATGCCCCCGTCGTCCGGCAGGTCGCGTGGTGCCCGGTCGGGGCGCCGCGGCAGACGACGCGGGCGGCGCCTGGCGGCCGTCGACGAGACGTCGGCGGGCGGCGTCGTGATCAACGTCGCCCGCGACAAGGTCGTGCTCATCGGGCGGCTCGACCGGCGCGGACGGCTCCTGTGGTCGCTGCCCAAGGGCCACATCGAGGCCGGCGAGACCGCCGAGCAGACCGCCGTGCGGGAGGTCGGGGAAGAGACCGGCATCCTTGGCGAGATAATTCGACCGCTCGGCACCATCGACTACTGGTTCGTCGCGGAACGCCGCAGGATCCACAAGACCGTGCACCACTTCCTCATGGTGGAGCGCGGTGGCGACCTCTCCGACGAGGACGTCGAGGTGACCGAGGTCGACTGGGTCGCACTGGACGAGCTGGAGGACAGGCTTGCGTACGCCGATGAGCGCCGCCTCGTCCGCACGGCGCTGGAACTGCTCGCGATCCACCAGGACGGCGAAACCACCGAGGACGTACCGGTCGAGGCTGATGGGGGCTGAGCAACCATGACGCGCGGCTGGCGGGCGGGTGCGGCTGTGCTCGCGTCCGCACTGCTCGCACTGTCCGCACCGCTCACGGCGGCGGGACCCGCCTCGGCGCAGCCGATCGGGCAGCCGCTGCCGCTGGTCGGCGGCGGGCAGCAGCACCTGGAGCTGACGGTCGACGGGCTCACCCCCAGGGTGGTCACGGCCGCGACGCAGGAGGTCACGGTCACCGGCAGGGTCACCAACACCGGTGACCGCCGCGTCGACGACATCAGCGTCCGGCTGCAGCGCGGCGAGGCGATCGACTCCGACCGGGCGCTGCGCGACCTGCCTGGCCAGGCGACCGACACGGCGGCCGGTGCGTTCGAGAACGTCAGCAGGAGACTCGAACGGGGGGACAGCGCCGAGCTGTCGGTGACCATCCCGCTCCGCGGCGCCGGGAGGACGCTGGCCATCGAGGAGCCCGGCGTGTACCCGCTGCTGGTCAACGTCAACGGCACCCCGGACTACGGCTCCCCGGCCCGGCTCACCGCGGTGTCGATCCCGCTGCCGGTCCTGTCCGTGCCAGGCGGTGGCCCGGCGGCGAGCCCGAAGGCGGCGCCGCCCGAGGTGACGATCCTGTGGCCGCTGCTGGACGAGCGGCCCAGGGCGCTGCCCACTCCCGCCACCGACAGCGCCACGCTGCTCGCCGACGACGAGCTCGCCGACTCCCTCGCCGCGGGTGGCCGCCTGTTCAACCTGGTCAGCGCGGTGCGCACCGCGACGGCCGCGAACCCCCAGCTGCTGCGGTCGGTCTGTTTCGCGGTCGACCCGGACCTGCTGGAGACCGTGTCGAAGATGACGGAGGGCTACCGGGTGCGGACCCCGGCCGGCCAGTTCGTCGCGGGCAAGGGGGCGCAGGCCGCCGCCGACTGGCTCACCAGCGTCCAGGACCTGACCAGGGGCCACTGCGTCGTCTCCGTGCCGTACGCGGACGCCGACCTGGCGGCGCTGTCCCGTGCCGGCGCCGCAGACCTGACCCAGCTGGCCGTGCCTGCCAGCGCGTCGATCACGGCCCGGCTGCTGTCGGTGCAGCCGGTCAAGGACGTCTACTGGCCCGCCGGCGGCACGTTCGACCAGAACACGCTGATCAGCCTCGCGTCGACCGGACCGGCGACCATCCTGGCCGACGCGGGGCACCTGCAGAAGGTCGAGGGCCGCGGCCCGTACACGGTCAACGTCGCGCAGACCGCCAACCCGGTCCGCGCGCTGCCGGTCGACTCGCTGGTGTCCGACGCGCTCGCCACCCCGAACAGCCAGCGCGCCCCCATCGCGGGCACCACCGGCGTCTCCGTGCAGAAGGGGCTCGCCGCGCTGACCTACCGCGCCGCGTTCGACGAGCGGGTCGGCGGCCGGGTGCTGATCACGCCGCCGAGGCGGTGGCTCGCGTCGAACACCGAGCTGGACCAGTTCCTCTCGCTCGCCGGGCAGCTGTTCGACGAGGGGTTCATCACCCCGCTGCCACTGGACCAGGCGGTCGCCGCGCCGGATGGTGGCACCGCGGAGAGCCTCTCCTACACCACGCAGGACAGCTCGCAGGAGATCCCGACCCCGGTCACCGCCGACGTCATGCGGATCAACGCGACCAAGCGGGACATGCTCGACGCGATGGCCGAGGACAACACGACCCAGGTCGACCCGAACCAGCTGCTCGCGCCGATGCAGTACGGCCTGCTGCGCGGGGTGTCGACCGCCTGGCGCGGCCACACCGACGGCGCCGCGAACTCGGTCGCGTTCGTCGACGACCAGCTCGACGCGCTGCGTGAGCTGGTCGTCGTCAACAACCCGGGCCGCCCGTACTCGCTAGCGTCCGGCGACAGCCCGATCCCCATCAAGATCGACAACGGGCTGCCCGTCGCGATCGTCGTGCGGATCACGCTGAGCCCGGTGCCCGGCCTGCACCCGGAACCGATCCGGGACATGCGCATCCCGCCGCTGTCCTCCGCGAGCCAGTACATCCAGGCCGAAGTGGCCCGGTCCGGCCGGTTCACGGTGGACGTGCGGCTGTCGACACCGGGGGGCACGCAGCTCGGCGAGAGAGTGCGGCTGGAGCTGAACTCGACGTCGTACGGCATCATCAGCGTCGCCGTGACCGGCACGGCGGGCGCGGTGCTCGTGCTGCTCGTCGGGATGCGTGTCTTCCGCCGGGTCAGGGCGGCGCGCGCCGGTGACCAGAAGCCGAGTGAGGAAATCGTTGACCCCTAGCGGCGATACGACCCGGCGCCTCGGGTCACAATCACAGACCGTGGACGGCCGGTCTCAGCAGCAGCCACCGTCGCTCGCCAAGGCGAGCGGCTCGATGGCGGTCGCCACGCTCGTCAGCAGGATCACCGGGTTCGTCTGGAAGATCCAGCTGGCGTGGGTGGCGGGCCTCGGCGTGGTCAACGACTCGTTCACCGTCGCCAACACGCTGCCCAACATCGTCTACGAGCTGCTGCTCGGCGGTGTGCTGGCGAGCGTGGTGGTGCCGCTGCTGGTCCGTTCGCAGGACGACCCGGACGGCGGCCAGGAGTACACGAACCGGCTGCTCACGGTCGGCATGACGATGCTGTTCGCCGGCACGGTCGTCGCGGTCGCGCTGGCGCCGCTGCTCACCGGCCTGTACATGGACGACTCGACCGGCAAGGCCAACAGCGAGCTGGCCACCGCGTTCGCCTACCTGCTGCTGCCCGAGATCGTCTTCTACGGGCTGTTCGCGCTGCTGTCGGCGATCCTGCAGGCCAAGCACGTGTTCGGGCCGACGGCATGGGCGCCGGTGATCAACAACCTGGTCATCATGGTGACCATCGGCCTCTACGCGATCGTGCCGGGCGAGATCTCGCTCGACCCGGTGCGCATGGGCGACGTGAAGCTGCTCGTGCTCGGCGTCGGCGTGACGCTCGGCATCGTCGTGCAGGCGCTGGTCCTGGTGCCCGCGCTGCGGCGCACCGGGTTCCGCTACCGGTGGACGTGGGGGCTCGACTCGCGGCTCAAGGAGTTCGGCGGCCTCGCGCTGTGGATCCTCGGGTACGTGGCCATCAGCCAGGTCGGCATGGTGGTCACCACCCGCGTGCTGACCGCTGGCGCGGACGGCGGCGCCTCGATCTACTCGAACGCCTGGCTGCTGTTCCAGCTGCCGTACGGCGTGATCGGGGTGTCCCTGCTGACCGCGATCATGCCGAGGCTGTCCCGGTCCGCCGCCGACGGCGACACCAGGAAGCTGATCGGGGACCTGTCGCTGGGCAGCAGGCTCTCGACGGTGATGCTGGTGCCGATCAGCGCCGTGCTGACGGTCGCGGGGTCCGCGGTCGGCATCGCGCTGTTCGGTGTCGGCGAGGCCGACGTCGCCGACGCGGCCCGGCTCGGTGACGCGCTCGCGTTCTCCGCGTTCGGGATCCTGCCGTACGCGCTGGTCATGCTGCAGCTGCGGGTGTTCTACGCGATGAAGGACGCGCGCACCCCCACGCTGATCATGATCGTGATGACGGTGGTGAAGATCCCGCTGCTGTACTTCTGCTCCGACCGGCTGCGCCCGGAGGACGTGGTCATCGGTGTGCTGCTGGTGAACTCGCTCACCTACGTGGTGGGCGCGGTGCTCGGCCAGATGTGGCTGTGGGTGCGGCTCGGGCGGCTGCAGAGCATGCGGGTGGTCCGGGTGATCCTGCAGACGATCGTCGCCGGGGCCGCCGGGGTGCTCGCCGCGTGGGGCGCGACGATCCTCGTGGACATGCTGCTCAGCGGCGCGGGACCCCGGCTCACCGCGTGGGTGCACCTGGTCGTCCAGGGCCTGGTGACCGCGGTGGTCGCGTTCGGCCTGCTCGCCGCCTTCCGGGTACCGGAACTTCAGCCCGCCACGCAACGGATCACACGGCTGGTGCGTCGCGGTTAGTAGTCAACGACAGGAATAAAGGACCCACGTCACGTACCCTCGTTTTGATACTCACAACAACGGAGGGTGTCTGCCGCGCGTTGGGGCGCTGGGCGGGGAGAGAGCAGTGACCACGAGACGAACCGAGTCCTTGACCGGCGAGTTGCCCCCCGGCGGAGAGCCAGGCGGGGAGGGTTTCCTGCTGCCCGGAGCCGTGATCGGCGACGGCCGCTACCGCCTGCTCGCCCAGTTCGGGCACGACATGCGCGCCAACGCGCACATGTGGCGGGCCCGCGACGGGCAGCTGCGCAGGGACGTGGCGCTGACCGTCCTCGTCGGCGACCCGCAGCACGGTCCCCGCGCGCAGGCCGCGCGCCGGACGCTGGAGCGGGCCGCGCACGCCGCCGCGTTCACCCACCCCGCCGCCGCCCGGGTGCTGGACGTGCTGAGCCTCGGCAACGGTGTGTCCCCCGGCGAGGGCCTGCTCGGCATCGTGGTGGCCGACTGGTCCACCGGCACCGACCTGACCGACGTGATCGCCGAGCACCCGCTGCCCGCGGGCAGCGCTGCCCGGCTGCTCGAACCACTCGCGGCCGCGGTCGAACGCGCCCACCACGCCGGTCTCGTGCTGGGAGTGGACCACCCGCAGCGCATCCGCGTCGGCACCGACGGCATGCTGCGGCTCGCGTTCCCCGGCCCGCTGCCCGATGCCGTGCCCCGCGACGACGTCAAGGGCCTCGGCGCGATCCTGTACCTGCTGATGACCGGCCGCTGGCCGTTGCCGGGCGGCCCGGACGTCATCCCGTCCGCGCCGGTCGCCCCGGACGGCTCGATCGTGCCGCCGCACGTCCTCGCCCAGTTCATCCCGCCGGACCTGTCCACGGTCGCGATCCGCAGCCTCGAGGACACGCAGATCGGCGGCATCCACACCAGCGCCACCCTGCTGGCCGTGCTCGAGGAGGCGGCCCAGTCCGCGGAGCGCACCGAGTTCCTCGGCGCGATCGCCGTGCCCGTCGAGGAGACCGAGGGCGCGCCGGTGTGGACCACCCGCCCCCCGGTCCGCGACAAGGCACGCAGGCGCAAGCTCGCCGTCGGGGTGACCGCGCTCGCGATCGCGGTGGTCGCCATCCTCGCCTGGCTCGGCACGCTGCTGATCGACTTCTTCGGCGAGGACAGCGTCAGCGGCGGCGACCCGGTCGTGGTCGAGGCACCGACGCCGACCGACGGCAACGAGCCGCCGCCCGCACCGAAACCCGCCGGCCCGATCCAGCCGGCGTCGATCGAGGTGTTCAACGTCGGCGGCACCCCGGACAACCCGGACCGCGCCGGTTTCGCCACCGACGGCGACCCCGGCACCGAGTGGCGCACCGACACCTACCAACAGCAGTTCCCCGCGCTCAAGCCCGGTGTCGGGCTGATGGCGGCGTTCGCGGAGTCGGTGCGGTTCTCGTCGGTGGTGATCGACTCGCCGAGCCCGAACACGGTCGTGCAGATCCGCTCCGCGCCCTCCGCCGAGGCGGAGCTCGACGAGACCAAGGTCATCGGCGAGGCCACGCTGCAGGGCGGCAAGACGGAGATCAAGCTCGCGAACGCCGAACCGGGGCAGTACATCCTGGTCTGGATCACCCAGCTGGGCGAAGGGAACAAGTCGGCGCTGGGTGAGGTGCGGTTCATCCGTGCGGAGTGACCGACCGGCGAGTGGGCGGGGCCACACCGCGAATGGGTGAACGGCCGACCGATATCCTCCTCACGTGACCACCGCTGCCAGCTCGGACGCCGACCTCATCGCGGCACATGCCGCCGGGGATCCGCGTGCCTTCGGTGAGTTGGTCCGCCGGCACCGTGATCGGATGTGGGCGGTCGCCCTGCGCACCCTCCGCGACCCCGAGGAGGCGTCCGACGCCCTCCAGGAGGCGTTCATCTCCGCGTTCCGCGCGGCGGGTTCCTTCCGGGCGGAGTCGCAGGTGACGACCTGGCTGCACCGGATCGTGGTGAACGCGTGCCTCGACCGGGTGCGGCGCCGGCAGGCCAGGCCCACCGTGCCCCTTCCGGAGACCGGGCCAGGTGAGCCGGCCACCCCCAGGGACTCGATGTCCGAACGGGAGACCAGGCTCGTCATCCAGAAGGCGCTCGAACAGCTGTCCGACGACCAGCGGGTGCCGATCGTGCTCGTCGACGTGGAGGGCTACTCGGTTGCGGAGACCGCCAGGATGCTCGGCATCGCGGAGGGCACCGTGAAAAGCCGCTGTGCGCGGGGGCGTGCCAAGCTGGCCAAAGTTCTGGGGCATCTGCGGAACCCCGATGCAGATGCGAACGTCCCAGATGGCGCAGTTGAAGGGCGAGACGTGCCCGTGCGGCGCCACTGGGAGGGACGATGACGGACAGCACGAGGGGAACGGGGGTTCCCAGCGGGCCGCCGTGGTCTGTCGATGTGCTCGCCGACCTGCACGCCGGTGCACTGGACGCCAGGCAGTCCGCCGCGCTGTGGGCTCGGGTCGGCAACGATCCGGAGGCGCAGGCGATCCTCGCGGCGCTCGACAGCGTCCGGCACGACCTCGACGCGCTCGGTGACGCTCCTGCCGAGCCGATGCCGGCACACTTCGCGGCCCGGCTCGACAACGCGATCGCCGCGGAGGCGGCCAGGTCCATGCCGGCGGCGGCACGCCCCGGTGTGGCGCCGGTAACCGACATGGCGCAGGCCCGCAGCAGGCGCAACCGCAGGATGGGGTGGATGGGCGGGCTCGTGGCCGCTGCCGCCGCCGTCGTCGCGGTCGCCTTCGTCGCGCTGCCGGGGGAGCAGCCGACGGGCGGCACGGCACAGCCGGAGGACGGTGGCACCTCCCAGGAGGCGCCGGACGGCGAGGCACCGAACGACGCGCCGCCGCTCGCGTTGAAGGCCGACGACCTGGGGCCCGCCATCAACGGCCTGACCGGCCAGGAGGACTACGGCCCGCTGGAGGACGAGCAGGGTCTCGCTGACTGCCTGTCCTCGAAGGGGATCGAGAACCCGTCGGTCATCGGCGCGCGGGAGGTGACGATCGACGGCACCGCGGGCGTGGCCGCCCTGCTCGCGGGCGGTACGGGCGAAAAGCGGTTCCGGCTGGTCATCGTCGCGCCGGACTGCGAGGGCGACCTCATCACCGACACCTCGCTCGGCTGAGGGCACGAGCAGAACGTCGTAGGAGCCGGGTGCGGACACACCGTCCGCACCCGGCTCTTCGCGTGCGCGGGCCGGCGTGCGGCCGGTCACCGCGCACGGGCGGAACAACCGGCACCTACGATCGTGTTACACGAGTGCGCATTCAAAGAGCGCCCCGCTTCGGAGGTCTGATGTCCGAGAACGTCCGCGACGTCATCATCGTCGGGTCCGGCCCGGCCGGTTACACGGCCGCCGTGTACGCGGCCCGCGCACAGCTCGAACCGCTGGTCTTCGAGGGCACGCAGTTCGGCGGCGCCCTCATGACCACCACCGAGGTGGAGAACTACCCCGGTTTCCGCGACGGCATCATGGGCCCGGACCTCATGGAGCAGATGCGGGCGCAGGCCGAGCGCTTCGGCGCCGAGCTGCGGGCCGAGGACGTCGAGGACATCCAGCTCGATGGCCAGGTCAAGTACGTCACCGCGAACGGCGTCCGGTACGCGGCTAAGGCGGTCATCCTCGCGATGGGCGCCGCGGCGCGGTACCTGCACGTGCCGGGTGAGCAGGAGCTGCTCGGGCACGGCGTGTCCGCCTGCGCGACCTGTGACGGCTTCTTCTTCCGCGACCAGGACATCGCCGTGGTGGGCGGCGGTGACTCCGCGATGGAGGAGGCCACCTTCCTGACCAAGTTCGCGCGGTCGGTCACGATCATCCACCGGCGCCAGGAGTTCCGGGCGTCGCGGATCATGCTCGAGCGCGCGAAGGCGAACGAGAAGATCCGCTGGCAGCTCGACTCCGAGGTGCTGGAGGTCCTCGGTGCCGGCAGTGTCTCGGGCGTCCGGCTCAGGAACACGGTGACCGGCGAGGAGTCGGTGCTGGACGTGACCGGCCTGTTCATGGCCATCGGCCACGACCCGCGCAGCGCGCTGGTCAAGGGTCAGGTGGAGGTGGACGCGGACGGGTACGTCCAGGTGCGCCAGCCGTCGACGTACACCGCCATCGACGGCGTGTTCGCCGCCGGTGACCTGGTGGACCGCACGTACCGGCAGGCGATCACCGCGGCGGGCTCCGGTTGCGCCGCGGCCATCGACGCCGAACGCTGGCTCGCCGAGCACGGCGAGCCGAACGCCCACTCGGCACCGGAACTCGTCGGCGGCGGCTACGCCCCGACCCAGAACTAGCGCAAGAAGCTTGCGAAGCGACCATCACTGAGGAGAGAACATGGCCGGAAACACCGTGACCGTCACCGACGCGTCCTTCACCGAGGACGTCCTGAACAGCGACAAGCCGGTGCTGGTCGACTTCTGGGCGACCTGGTGCGGGCCGTGCCGGATGGTCGCGCCGGTGCTCGAGGAGATCGCCGCCGAGCACGGTGACAAGCTCACCGTCGCGAAGCTGGACGTCGACGCGAACCCGACCATCGCGCGGGACTACCAGGTCCTCTCCATCCCCACGCTGATGGTCTTCAAGGGCGGCGAGAAGGTGAAGGAGATCGTGGGCGCGAAGCCGAAGGCGGCGCTGCTGAACGATCTCTCGGACTACCTGTCCTGATCGTCGATCCGGACAACCGTCCGGCGGCGCACACCGTCTACTTGGTGTGCGCCGCCGCCGCATGTGGAGTAAGCAGTTGGACGCGGGACGTGACCCCGCAGGCCGCTTCGCTGGGGGCAGGGCACAATAGTGGACCAGCAGCTGTGCTGCGACAGGAACAGCAAATAAGCGCCGACCTGGTCGGTGCCCTATCCGAGCGAGGGGTGCATGCGGGTACTCCGCCGCGGTGACGCGGGACCGGCAGTGGCCGAGGTTCGCGCAACGCTCTCAGGGCTTGGTCTCCTGACGGCGGACCCGTCAGCTTCCCCTGATGTGGCTGTGTTCGACGCGGCCGTCGAGCACGCGGTGAGCACGTTCCAGCAGCAACGAGGCCTGATCGCCGACGGCCACGTCGGCCCGGCGACGTACCGGGCGTTGAAGGACGCCACCTACCGGCTGGGTGCGCGGCCGCTCGCGTACCTCGTGTCGTCGCCGGTCAGCGGCGACGACGTGATGACCCTGCAGGAGCGCCTGCTGGAGCTGGGCTACGACGCTGGCCGTGCCAACGGCGTGTTCGGCGTGCAGACCGAGGCGGCGCTGCGGAACTTCCAGCGCGACTACGGCCTGACGGTGGACGGCATCTGCGGCGCGGAGACCGTGCGTGCGTTGCGCCAGCTGTCGCCGAGGGCCCGGGGCGGGTCGCCGGTGCTGCTGCGTGAGCAGGAGCGGGTCCGCAAGGCCGGGCCCCGGCTGCGCGGCAAGCGCATCGTCATCGACCCGGGTCACGGGGCGGGCGACACCGGGGTCTCGGTGTCGGGCGTCAACGAGGCCGAGCTCGTGTGGGACCTGGCCCGCAGGCTCGAGGGCAAGATGGCCGCGACGGGCATGCAGGCGCTGCTGTCGCGTGGTACCGACCAGTGCCCGACCGAGGGCGACCGGGCGCAGTTCGCGAACGAGGTGGGCGGCGATCTGTTCCTGTCGCTGCACGCGGACGCCAACCGCTCACCGCTGGCGCAGGGCGTGGCGAGCTTCCATTTCGGCACCACCGGCAGCACGTCGACCATCGGGGAGACCCTCGCCGGCTTCATCCAGCGCGAACTGGTCGTGCGCACCGGGCTGCGGGACTGCCGGGCGCACCGCAAGACGTGGGACACGCTGCGGCTGACCCGTTGTCCCGCCGTGCGGGTGGAGATCGGCTACCTGACCAACGCCGACGACCGCCGCCGCCTCACCGACTCGTCGTTCCGGGACGTGGTGGCCGAGGGCATCCTCGTCGCGGTCAAGCGCCTGTACCTGCTCGGCCAGAACGACCAGCCGACCGGCACGTTCACGTTCGCGGACGTGCTCAGGCACGAGCTGGCGAAGGCCGAGTAGTTCGCCGAGCGGAGCTTGCGGAGCGAACATCGCCAATGTTTCACATGAAACAGCCCCCGGGATCCGGTCCCGGGGGCTGTTTCGTGTCCTGAGTGGCTACCGCTGGAGCACGGGGCTCGCCGTGGACACCGAAACGGTGCCCAGGAGCCGCTCCAGGGCCGCTTCCACGTCTTCCTTCCAGGTGATCGCCGAACGCAGTTCCAGGCGCAGGCGGGGCCAGTGAGGGTGCGGCCTGACCGTCTTGAAGCCGACGCTGAGCAGGAAGTCCGACGGGACGACGCAGGACCTCTCCTCGTCGGGCCTGGCGTCGCCGAACGCCTCGATCGCCTTCACGCCACGGCGCGTCAGGTCCTTGGCCACCGCTTGGACCAGCATCCGGCCGATCCCGCCGCGCCGGAACTCCGGCAGCACGTGGAACCCGGTCAGCACGACCGCGTCCGGGCTGGGCGGCGAGGTGGGGAACGCCGCGGCCCTCGGCACCGCGTTCGGCGGCGCGTACAGCACGAACCCGACCGGCAGCTTGTCGCTGTACACGATCCGGCCGCAGGAGCCCCATTCCAGGAGCACGCTGGAGACCCAGGCTTCCTTCTCCAGCTCCGCGGTGCCGAACTCCTCCGCCTGCTCCCTCAGGTGCGGGGCGAGCTCCCAGTACACGCACGAACGGCTGTGTTTGGGGAGATCCTCGAGGTTGTCCAGCGTGACGCCCACGACGCGTCGCGACACCTGACCTCCCACCCTGGGCCTCGAGCAGCCCGTCACTGTGTGCCAAGCCAGGATACGTCCGGTTGGGCGGGAGCCGGAACCGGCAAAGGTGAATATCGGCCCGGTTACACTCGATCGGACCGACGAACCGGCTGAAGAGAGCCCCTCATGTCCCTCGAGCCAGCAGGCAGCAGAAGCCTCGATCCGCACCTCCGCCGCTATGCGGCGCGGGCTGCCGGAATGACGGCGTCCGAGGTACGAGCTCTCTTCGCCGTCGCCAGCCGCCCCGAGGTGGTCTCCCTGGCGGGCGGCATGCCCAACCTGACCGCGCTGCCGCTGGACTCGCTGTCCGGCGAGGTCGCGAGCATCATCAGCAAGGACGGCCTGGTCGCGCTGCAGTACGGCTCGGCCCACGGCCTGCCCGAGCTGCGGGACCAGATCTGCGAGGTGATGGCCCTGGAGGGCGTCACCGGTCACCCGGACGACGTCGTCGTGACCGTCGGCTCGCAGATGGGCCTGGACATGGTGACGAGGATCTTCTGTGATCCCGGCGACGTGGTCCTGGCCGAGGGCCCGTCGTACGTCGGCGCGCTCGGCACGTTCGCCGCCTACCAGGCCGACGTGGTCCACGTGGCCATGGACGACGACGGCCTCGTGCCCGACGCGCTGCGCGAGGCGCTGCGGGCCGCCGAGTCGGCGGGCCGGCGGGTCAAGTTCCTGTACACGATCCCGAACTTCCACAACCCGGCCGGTGTGACGCTGGCCGTGCCGCGGCGCGCGGAGGTCCTGGAGATCTGCAGGCAGCACAACGTGCTGGTGGTCGAGGACAACCCGTACGGGCTGCTCGGCTTCGACGGGCAGACCTACCCGGCGTTGCGCTCCATGGACCCGGACAACGTGGTGTACCTCGGGTCGTTCTCGAAGACGTTCGCCGCGGGTCTGCGGGTCGGCTGGGTGCTGGCGCCGCACGCGGTGCGCGAGAAGCTGATGCTGGCCGCCGAGTCGGCGACGCTGTGCCCGCCGACCCTGAACCAGATGATCGTGTCGCGCTACCTCGCGACGCACGACTGGAAGGGGCAGATCAAGTCCTTCCAGTCGGCATACCGCGACCGGAGGGACGCGATGCTCGCCGGGCTGGAGCAGCACCTGCCCGCCGGCTGTTCGTGGACCGTGCCCGCGGGCGGGTTCTTCGTGTGGATGACCGTGCCGGAAGGCGTGGACACCAAGGCGATGCTGCCCCGCGCGGTGACCGCCAGGGTCGCGTACGTGTCCGGCACCGGGTTCTACGCGGACGGGTTCGGCAGCAGGCAGCTGCGCCTGTCGTTCTGCTACCCGACGCCGGAACGGATCCAGGAGGGCGTGCGCAGGCTCGCGGCCGTGCTCGCCGCGGAGCTGGAGCTGTCCCGCACGTTCGGCCCCATCCACCAGCGGCCGGTTTCCGGTCCGCAGGTGCCCGGTCCGGACATCGCGTAACCTCCTTTTCCCGCACGCAACGCACGTCCGCTGTCCACAGTGGACGATCTGGTCCCCGAGGGAGTCGAGCTGTGTCCGATCTCGCCGTGGCGGTGCTGTCCGGTGGTCTTTCGCACGAGCGTGAGGTGTCGCTGCGGTCGGGCAGGCGGCTGTCGGCCGCGCTGCGGACGGCCGGCCTGACGGTCGAGGAGTGGGACGCCGACTCGGCACTCCTCGACCGGCTGCGGGAGCACCGGCCGGACGCGGTGGTCGTCGCGCTGCACGGCGTCGAGGGCGAGGGCGGCGCGGTGCAGACGGTGCTGGAGATGCTCGACGTGCCCTACGTCGGCTCGGACTCCCACGCGTGCCGCCGTGCGTGGGACAAGCCGACCGCGAAGACCGAGATGGCGCGGGCAGGCATCGCGACGCCGGACTGGGTGGTGCTGCCGCACAGCACGTTCCGCGAGCTGGGTGCCCAGCCGGTGCTGAACGCGATGGTCGATCGGCTCGGGTTGCCGATGATGCTCAAGCCGGAACAGGGCGGGTCGGCCCTCGGCGCTCAGGTGGTGCGGGACGCGGCCGAGCTGCCCGCCGCGATGGTCGGCTGCCTCGCGTACGGGGAGACGGTCCTCGCGGAGCGGTTCGTCCAGGGCGTGGAGGTGGCGGTCGCGGTCGTCGAGGGTTCGGACGGTCCGGTGGCGCTGCCCGCGGTGGAGATCGACCCGGAGGGTGGTATCTACGACTACACCGCGCGGTACACCGCCGGGCTCACGACGTTCCACCGGCCTGCCCGGCTCGACGACCGCGCCGCGGCCGTGGTCGCGGATCTGGCGGTGGCGGCGCACCGGCTGCTGGGTCTGCGTGACGTGTCCCGGACCGACGCGATCGTCGCGCCGGACGGGACCGTCTACTTCCTCGAGGTGAACTCGTCGCCGGGGCTGACCGAGACCTCGCTTCTGCCGATGGCGGCGGAGGTCGCGGGCCGCTCGCTCGGCGACATCTACGCCGGTCTGATCGAGCGCGCGGTCGCTCGCTCTCAGTGAGAGTTGATCACCGGAGAGCAATCGTCACCGTGACATAAGGGGCTAGTATGATCCCTCATCCTCGTCACGTGTCCGGTTTGCCCCATTTTTTGCCATCAGTTGCACGATCCGCTCAAGATCGTCCACCGACCCGAACTCGACCACGATTTTGCCCTTGCGCTTGCCGAGTTCGACCTTCACGCGGGTGTCGAACGTGTTGGAGAGCCGGTCCGCCACGTCCTGCAGACCGGGGGCCTGCATCGGCTTGCGCTGCGGGCCCGCCTTCTGCTTCGCGGGCGCCTGGCCCTTGAGGAGCACGACCGCCTCCTCGGTGGCCCGCACCGACAACCCTTCGGCGACGATCCGGGCGGCCAGCTCCTCCTGCTGACCGGCGTCCTCGAGACCGAGCAACGCACGGGCGTGCCCGGAGGAGAGGACCCCGGCGGCGACCCGGCGCTGCACCGCGAGGGGGAGCTTCAACAGCCGGATCGTGTTCGTGATGACCGGACGGCTGCGCCCGATGCGGGAGGCCAGCTCGTCGTGGGTGACGGCGAACTCCTCGAGCAGCTGCTGGTACGCCGCCGCTTCCTCCAGCGGGTTCAACTGCACGCGGTGGATGTTCTCCAGCAGCGCGTCCCGCAGCATCGCCTCGTCGGCGGTCTGCCGGACGATGGCCGGGATCTTGCCCAGCTCCGCGCGCTGGGCGGCCCGCAGCCGCCGCTCGCCCATGACGAGCTCATAGGAGTCGTCACCGAGCTCGCGAACCACGATGGGCTGCATGAGCCCGAACTCGCGGATCGAGTGCTCCAGTTCGGCGAGCGCGTCCTCGTCGAAGACCTGGCGAGGCTGCTTCGGGTTGGCCTTGATCGCGTCGATCGCGACCTCGCGGTACACCGCGCCCGCGACCGCGCCACTTGGCGGGGCAGGCGCCTCCTCCTGCACAGGTGCGGCCGCGGGCTTCGGCCGCGGCGCGGTCGGCAGCTTCATCGCGCTGCTGCCCGACCCGTCCGCCGGTCCCTGCGGGATCAGTGCCGCGAGACCCCGGCCAAGACCACCCTTGCGCTCACTCATGCTTCTACTCCTCGCCGAAACCGCGTTCGGCCATTTCCCGTGCCGCGTCCAGATAGCTCATCGAACCCCGCGAACCGGGGTCGTACGCGAGCACCGTCTGCCCGAAGCCGGGTGCCTCGGACACCTTCACACTCCTGGGGATCACAGTACGCAAGACGGTCGCGCCGAAGTGCTTCCGCACCTCCGAGGTCACCTGATCGGCGAGCTTCGTGCGCCCGTCGTACATGGTGAGCAGGATGGTCGAGACGTGCAGGTTCGGGTTGAGGTGGTTCTGCACCAGCTCGATGTTGCGGAGGAGCTGGGAGAGACCCTCCAGCGCGTAGTACTCGCACTGGATCGGGATCAGAACCTCCTCGGCGGCGACCATCGCGTTGACGGTCAGCAGGCCGAGCGAGGGCGGGCAGTCGATGAACACGTAGTCCGGGTTCAGCTCATCGAACGCACCGGTCGGCAGCGCGGCCTTGAGCCGGGACTCGCGGCCCTCCATACCCACCAGCTCGATCTCCGCACCGGCGAGATCGATGGTCGCCGGCACGCAGTAGAGGTTGGGGGACTGGTCACTGACGGCGGCCGCGTCGGTGAGCGACACCTCGCCGAGGAGCACCTCGTAGATCGACGGCACGCCTGAGCGGTGGTCGACGCCGAGCGCCGTGCTCGCGTTGCCCTGCGGGTCGAGGTCGATGACGAGCACCTTCAACCCGTGCATGGCGAGCGCGGCAGCGAGGTTCACCGCGCTGGTCGTCTTGCCGACGCCACCCTTCTGGTTGGCGACCGTCAGGACACGACGTTTCACCGGCTTGGGCAGGTCGTGCTTGGGATGCAGCATGCGGGTCGCCCGCTCCGCCTCTTCGGCGATCGGCGTCCACCCGGAGACGGCGGTCGCTGCCTCGACGGTCTCGTGCATGGTTTCGCTGGCGCCCTGAACATCGTGGCGTCCGGTCATCGGTGGCTGCACCTCGCCTCGCTCGGCACGACTGTGTCTGATGATCGCCTCGCAAGCTCGGCGATTTCGTGCGGTTTCACGTGAAACAATCCTCGCTCCGTCACTTCTTGCTCCGCCGCGGAGCACGTTCGCGCGCGCCCTTGGCAGGGGCAGAACGTGTCACCACGATGATGGTCGTAGGGACCGCGAGCAGGTCGGCGCCACACCGTTCGATCACCGGAACCGAACCACCCGTGCGGGCCACAGCGCCGCCATCACGTGCCGCTTCCTCCTCGGCACTTTCCCCCTTGAGTGCGATGAGCCGACCGCCCTGCCGGAGCAGGGGAGCGCTCCACGCCCACAGACGAGCAAGCGGCGCGACCGCTCGCGCGATGACAACATCGGCATCCGCGAGCTGCTGCTTGATGGCCTTCTCTTCCGCGCGGCCCCGAACCACACTTGCGGACAGCGCAAGAGTATCGACGACTTCGGTCAGCCACGCCACTCGACGAGCCATCGGTTCCAACAATGTGATGTCGAGATCGGGCCGGGCGAGGCAGAGGGGCACGCCGGGCAGTCCGGCGCCCGAGCCGAGGTCCACCACACGGGCGCCTTCGGGGATCGCCTCGGCGACGACGGCCGAGTTCAGGAGGTGCCGGTCCCAGAGGCGCTCGACCTCACGGGGTCCGATCAACCCTCGTTCTACGCCGACGGCGGCGAGCAGTTCTGCGAACTGCACCGCCGCCGTCAGAGTGTCACCAAAAACTGTTGTAGCGGTCTCCGGGGGCGGAGACGCGGACGGCGTCTCGGCCAACCGAATGCCACCCTTCTTGAGTTAGTAGTAGCGATGTTTCACGTGAAACGTCAGGGCTTGGGGAACACGACGACCCGGCGCCGCGGGTCCTCGCCCTCGCTCTCGCTGTGGACCCCCTCGATGGCGGCGACCGCGTCGTGTACGACCTTGCGCTCGAACGGGGTCATCGGCTGCAGGCGAACCTTCTCGCCGTCCGCCAGCACCCGCTCCGCCGTCGCACGACCGAGGTCCTTCAGCTCCTGGCGACGGTCCGCACGCCAACCCGCGACGTCCAGCATGAGCCGGCTACGCGTGCCGGTCTCCTGCTGCACGGCGAGCCGGGTCAGCTCCTGCAGCGCCTCGAGCACGTTGCCGCGCGGGCCGACGAGCTTCTCCAGATCGTCACCGCCGTCGATGCTCACGACCGCGCGGCCGGCCTCGACGTCGAGATCGATGTCCCCGTCGTAGTCGACGAGGTCGAGCAGGCGCTCGAGGTAGTCCCCAGCGATGTCGCCCTCGCGGACGAGCAGGTCCTCACCCGACGGCCCCCGGTCACCGTCCTCGGCAACCCCGTCGGTTGGCTGTTCATCGGCGTCGGTGTCCACCGCTTCGCGGTCGGCATCCGACTCCTGCACCGTCTCCGGCACGACTTCTCCTCTCCAGGTCCGGATCAGCTTCGCGTCAGCGCTTCTTCCGGCCTGTGTTCTTATTGCGGGAACGGTCTGCGCTCAGACCGGAATCGGTGGAGCCGTCCGTGTTCGCGACGCCGTTCGGGGACGCTGAACCGGTCGACTTGGTGGTGCCGTTCGCCTTGGGGCGCGCGGTGCCCGCCGCCTTCGCGTTCGGCGCGGGCTTCGCACCGGGGGAGGACTTCTTGGCGGTACCGGCCGCCTTGGCGTTCGGGGCCGGCTTCACACCAGGGGCGGGCGCGGCGCCCGGCCGCTTCTTGGTCTGGTCCGGCTTGGCACCCGGCTTCGGCGCGAGGGTGGTCCGCTTCTCGATGGCCGCGCTCTTCTTCTCCTCTTCCTCGCGGTCGATGCGGCGGTAGACGAGCTTCTGCTGCATCAGCGTCCAGGTGTTGTTGGACAGCCAGTAGAGGAGCAGGCCGATCGGGAAGAAGAAGCCGAACACGAGCACACCCAGCGGGAAGATGTACAGGGTCAGCTTGTTCATGATCGCGGTCTGCGCGGTCGCCGCCTCGGGGTTCTGGCGCTGGACCGAGTGCCGCGCGGTCAGGTGCGTCAGGACGCTCGCCAGGATCATGAGCGGGACCGACACGATGATGACCGAGGTGCGGTCCGCGCCGAGCGCCTGCATCTGGTCCATCGGTTGCGTGATGAAGTTCGACAGACCCGCACCGAAGAGCTTCGCGTCGATGTACGACGCGACGCCCTGCTCGTCGAAGAAGTAGTTCTCCGTGTGCCCCGGCTGGAACGAGCGCAGCACGTGGAACAGACCGATGAACACCGGGATCTGCAGCAGCATCGGCAGGCAGCCACCGAGCGGGCTGAACCCGTGCTCGCGCTGGAGCTTCTGCATCTCCTGCGCCTGGCGCTGCCGGTCGTTCGCGTACTTCTTCTGGATCTTCTTGATCTCGGGCGCGAACTCCTGCATGGACCGCATCGAGCGGACCTGCTTCACGAACGGCTTGAACATGATCGCTCGCAGCGTCCACACCAGGAAGACGATGCCGAGCGCCCAGGCGACACCGCTGGCCTCACCGAACACGTGCCCGAACACCCAGTGCCAGCACCAGAGGATGAACGACACGGGGTAGTAGATGAAGTCGAGCACGAGAGCTACTCCTTGGCGGCAGAGTGGTGTTCCTGGCCGGCCGCGGCCGGCGCTTCGAGGTCTTCGTTCGCGGAGCCTGCGGAGCGAACCGTCGGGCTCTGTTTCTCCGGCACCGGGTCGTACCCGCCGGGGTGCCACGGCCCGCACCGGAGCAGTCTGCGCACGGTGAGCCAGAAGCCGCGCAGCGCGCCGTGGGTCGTGAGTGCCTCGACGGCGTACGCGCTACAGCTCGGCTCGAACCGGCAGCTGGGGGGAAGCACCGGCGAGATCCACCGCCGGTAGAAGTTGACGGGCACCAGCAGCACCCGCGCCACCGGGCCCGGTCGCCGCGTCGCGGTTCCGTGCTCGGTGTCGTGCGTGGTGGTCACTGGGCACCGCCGGTCGCAGTGTCGGTCTGTTTGTCGGTCGCGGTGCCGCTGTCCCCGTTGGCGCGACAGAGCCGCAGCCGTCGGAAGGCGGAGTCGATGTCGCCGCCGAGTTCTGCGCTCGCCGCCGAAGCAGCGGATGGCAGCGCCCGCACCACCAACGTGCAACCCGGACGTACGGTTCCCAGCCGGTCCCGCACGACGTGGCGAAGGCGGCGGGCGACCCGGTGGCGAACCACCGAGTTGCCCACCGCCTTGCTGACCACGAACCCGACCCGGGGCACCGCACCGGCGTCGGTCATGACTGGGTCGACCTTGACCGCGTCGATCCCGAGCGCGCCGAAACCAGCGACCTCCTCGGCCGTGATGGCGTGCACGACGAGCCTGGGGCGCCCAGCACGACGCCCCTTTCTGGTCACGAGCCGAAAGTTGTCGCTACCGGTCAGTCGACTGGGCGCGGGGAGCAAGCTCAGGCGGACAGGCTCTTGCGACCCTTGCGACGGCGAGCCGCGAGGATGGCCCGGCCGGCGCGGGTACGCATGCGCAGACGGAAACCGTGGGTCCGCGCCCGGCGGCGGTTGTTCGGCTGGAAAGTACGCTTGCTCACGGTTGAATCTCCCGATACTGGCTCGTCAAAGTACGTCGCGTCCCCGTCGCGGCCTTACGGCGCGCAGGACTCACCCACAACAGACGGGAGACCTTCACAGGGTACGCACCCGCGTCCGGCCGACGCACCCGGGGGTGCGTCGACACCGCTCGACGACACGCCGCGCACACTCGGTGCTTGCTTCCGGACATGCCTTGTGGCAGGGCCTGGCGCTTGTTAGCGTGCGTGCTCTTGGTTGGCCAGTCGGGAGTGGGAGCCCAAGTTACGGCAGGCCCTCCGACGGGTTCCGCTGCGGCCCGCCGTACCTTCGTGCACAGTTGTGGACAACTTGTGGATGCCGCTCGTACGTCGGGTCGTGTCCGCCACGGCTGAGGGGGTCGCAGTGATGGTGCATGGCCAACGAGGGGAGGGGAGCTCGTAGGTGTCCGAGCAGCAGATGAACCTGAGTGTGGTGTGGGAGCAGGTCGTGCGGGAGTTGTCCGCAGGCACGCTCTCCCCGCAGCAGCGGGCGTGGATGCGGGTGACCCGGCCCATCGGTTTGCTGGATGGCACCGCGCTGCTCGCGGCACCGAGCGACTTCGCGAAGGACGCGATCGAACGGGCGCTCCGCGACCCGATCACCGACGCGCTGTCACGCAGGCTCGGCCGCGTCGTCTCACTGGCCGTGAAGGTCGACCCCATGGGCTCGAAGCCCGCCCTGCCGCCCGTCGTCGTGCCACCGGTGCCGGGGCCGCCGCGTGGTGGCCCGTCGGCGCCGCCGCCACCACCGATGCCGCCCCAGCCGCGACCGGGCACCCCCCGGCCGGGGGTCGGCTCGCTCGTCGAGCAGACGCTGGTGATGGCGCCGATCCCCGCGGTGGACCGCAACAGCACTAATAACACTGAGAAGCCTCCCGGCCACCGCGACAACAACGCGGCGGACAACGCCGACAACGAGGAGGTGGACGAGGTCGGCGACGCGCTCGCCACCGTCCACGAGATCTGGCCGCCGTACTCCGGTCAGCCGCCTGCCGCCGGGCAGCCGTTCACCGCGCCGGCACAGCCGCAGACCTCGAAGACCCGCCTGAACGAGAAGTACACGTTCGACACGTTCGTCATCGGCGCGTCGAACCGGTTCGCGCACGCGGCCGCGGTCGCCGTCGCGGAAGCACCGGCCCGCGCGTACAACCCGTTGTTCATCTGGGGCGAGTCCGGGCTCGGCAAGACGCACCTGCTGCACGCGGTCGGCCACTACGCGCAGCGGCTGTTCCCCGGCATGCGCGTGCGGTACGTGTCGACCGAGGAGTTCACGAACGACTTCATCAACTCGCTGCGCGACGACCGCAAGGTCGCCTTCCAGCGGCGGTACCGCGACATCGACGTCCTGCTGGTGGACGACATCCAGTTCCTGGAGGGCAAGGAAGGCACCCAGGAGGAGTTCTTCCACACCTTCAACACGCTCCACAACGCGAACAAGCAGATCGTCGTGTCGTCCGACCGGCCGCCGAAGCGCCTGGAGACCCTCGAGGACCGGCTGCGCACGCGGTTCGAGTGGGGTCTGATCACCGACATCCAGCCGCCGGAGCTGGAGACGCGCATCGCGATCCTCCGCAAGAAGGCAGCGCAGGACCGCCTGGCCGCACCGGCCGAGGTGCTGGAGTTCATCGCGGCCCGCATCGAGCACAACATCCGCGAGCTGGAGGGTGCGCTCATCCGCGTCACCGCGTTCGCGTCGCTGAACCAGCAGCCGGTCGACGTGGGGCTCGCGGAGATCGTGCTGCGGGACCTGATCCCGGACTCGCAGGTGCCGGAGATCAGCGTCTCGACGATCATGGCCGTCACGGCCGAGTACTTCAGCGTCTCCCTCGACGACCTGTGCGGCCCCGGCAAGACCAAGGCGCTCGCACAGGCCCGCCAGATCTCCATGTACCTGTGCCGGGAGCTGACCGACCTGTCGCTGCCGAGGATCGGCCAGACCTTCGGCGGCCGCGACCACACGACCGTCATGCACGCGGAGAAGAAGATCCGCAAGGAGATGGCGGAGCGCCGTCGTGTCTACGACCAGGTCCAGGAACTCACCTCGCGCATCAAGCAACGCGCCCGCGGCTAGTACCGAACTCCCTTGTGCGGGCACGACGTTCCCCAACGTGTCGTGCCCGCCGCTGTGGTCTCCGTCGCACTCTCGGCCCGTCGTCACCCGGAAAGGGGATTCATGACCATCCCCAGCCCTGTGCACCACCTGGGGGCAGACCGGGTCCCTTCTGGGGAGCAGCCTGTGGACAACTGTGGAGCACCTGTGGAAGAACCTTGCACAGGGTCGAGTTGTCCACCGGGCCCCCGAGTTGTCCACCGGTTGCACCCAGGCTCTGCCCACAGGCGCCGACACGTCGCGACGTGCGCGTATGAGGTCTGTCCACACAATCCACAGGACCTACTACTACGACTGTTTTTATCTCTAAGGGTTATCAACAAAAGAAAAACAGGGGCGGCGGGTTCGCGAGCGAGCGTCGCGTCGCGGAGGCACTCGGACGGCAGGGCCCGGGTGGAGCGGGCGATCCGCACGCTCTACGGTGGCGAGACACGTCTGGTGCTTTGCGGAGCTTGCGGAGCAAACATCGAGGTCGCTCGAGGCGGCCCTTGCTTGCCTGTCCCTCGTGTCTGGAAAGGACTCTCATGAAGATCCGCGTCGAGCGCGACGGTCTCGCCGACGCCGTCGCCTGGGTCGCGCGTTCGCTGCCGACCCGGCCGCCGGTTCCCGTTCTCGGCGGGATCCTCCTGGACGCGAGTGGTTCCGACGGGTTGACGATCTCCGGCTTCGACTACGAGGTCTCGGCGACCGTCGGTGTCGCGGCGACGATCGCGGACGGCGGCCGGACCCTCGTGTCCGGCCGGTTGCTCGCCGACATCACGAAGTCCCTTCCTGCGCAACCGGTCGAGATCCTCGTCGAGGGCTCCCGGGTCTCGATCGCCTGTGGCAGCGCGAAGTTCTCGCTCCCGACGATGCCGGTCGAGGACTACCCGCAGCTCCCCGCGATGCCGCCGCACGCCGGTCAGCTGGCCGGTGAGGTGTTCGGGCTCGCGGTCAGCCAGGTCGCCGTCGCCGCGGGCAAGGACGACACGCTCCCGATGCTGACCGGTGTCCGCGTGGAGATCTCGGGCGACAAGCTGACGCTCGTGGCGACCGACCGCTTCCGGCTCGCGATGCGTGAGTTCCCGTGGCAGCCGGACGAGAGCCTCTCGTCCGCCGGTGAGATCGCGGTGCTCGTCCCGGCACGCACGCTGGCCGACGCGGCGAAGGCGCTCGGCACGTCCGGCAAGACCGTCGAGATCGCGCTGTCCCCGAGCGACGGGCTCATCGGGCTGTCCGGCGGCGGCCGCCGCACCACCAGCCGGCTCCTCGACACGGAGTTCCCGCGCTACCGCCAGCTGCTGCCCTCCGAGCAGACCGCGGCCGCGATCATCGACGTCCCCCCGCTCGTCGAGGCGATCAAGCGCGTGTCGCTGGTCGCCGAGCGCGGCACCCAGGTCCGGCTCGAGTTCGCCGACGGCGGGCTGCGCCTGTCCGCGGGCGGCGACGACGAGGGGTCCGCGGAGGAGGAGCTGTCGGTCGAGTACACCGGCGAGCCGGTGACCATCGCGTTCAACCCCGGCTTCCTCCAGGAGGGGCTCGGCGCGCTGCACGCCGACCGCGCGGAGCTGTCCTTCACCACCCCCAGCCGTCCGGCGCTGATCAAGCCCGTGGGCGAGGATGGGAACGTCGTTCCCGGGTACCTGCACCTGCTGATGCCGGTGCGGTTGCCCGGCTGACCGGTTCCCACGCCCAGGAGGAGAAACCAATGCAGCTCGGTCTCGTCGGTCTCGGCCGGATGGGCTTCAACATGCGCGAGCGGTTGCGCGCGGCAGGCCACGAGGTGGTCGGCTACGACCGCAACCCGGACGTGAGCGACAGCGAGTCGCTGGCCGACATGGTGTCGAAGCTGTCCGCGCCGCGTGCGGTCTGGGTGATGGTGCCCGCGGGCGAGCCGACGCGGCAGACCATCGCGGAGCTTCGTGACCTGCTCGCCGACGGTGACGTCGTGATCGACGGCGGCAACTCCCGCTTCTCCGATGACACGCGCAACGCCGCGCTGCTCGCGGAGAACGGGATCGCCTACCTCGACTGCGGTGTGTCCGGTGGCGTGTGGGGCAAGGACAACGGCTACGCCCTGATGGTCGGCGGGGACGCGAAGGACGTCGAGCGCGTGCTGCCGATCTTCGACGCGCTGCGGCCGGAGGGCCCGCGCGAGGAGGGCTTCGCGCACGCGGGCGCCGTCGGTGCGGGCCACTACGCGAAGATGATCCACAACGGCATCGAGTACGGCCTGATGCAGGCCTACGCCGAGGGCTTCGAGCTGCTGGAGGCCGCGAAGGTCATCGAGGACGTGCCCTCGGTGGTCAAGGCGTGGCAGCGTGGCACGGTCGTCCGGTCCTGGCTACTCGACCTGCTGGTGCGCGCGCTCGACAACGACCCGGAGCTCGACGACCTGCGCGGGTACGTGGAGGACTCTGGCGAGGGCCGGTGGACCGTCGAGGAGGCGATCAACCTCGCCGTGCCCGCGCCGGTGATCTCGGCCGCGCTGTTCGCCCGGTTCCGTTCGCGGCAGGACGACTCGCCCGCGATGCGTGCGGTCGCCTCGCTGCGCAACCAGTTCGGCGGGCACGCTGTGCAGTCCGCGGGACCGACCTCGGGCTCGGGCAGCACGCAGGGCTGAGGTGGCCGAGCGGAGCGAACGTCGTCATCGAGCGGAGCTTGCGGAGTGTACGTCCGGCACCTACAGGTCACGGACTTCCGCTCGTGGGAGCACGCCGACCTGGAACTCGAACCGGGACCGGCGGTGCTCGTCGGGCAGAACGGCCAGGGCAAGACCAACCTCGTCGAGGCACTCGGCTACGCGGCGACGCTCGGCTCGCACCGGGTCGCGACCGACGCGCCGCTGATCCGGCACGGGTGTTCCCGGGCGATCGTGCGGACCGCGGTCGTCAACGAGGGCCGCGAGCTGACGATCGAGCTGGAGATCACCGCGGGCAAGGCGAACCGCGCGCGGGTGAACCGGGGGCCGGTGCCCAGGACCAGGGACGTGCTGGGGATCCTGCGCACGGTCCTGTTCGCGCCGGAGGACCTGGCGCTCGTGCGCGGCGACCCCGGTGAGCGGCGCCGGTTCCTCGACGAGCTGCTGGTGTTGCGGACGCCGAGGTACGCCGGGGTCCGCGCGGACTACGACCGGGTGCTGCGGCAGCGCAACGCGTTGCTGAAGTCGTCCGGCCACGCCAGGCGCGCGGGTTCGGGGCGCGGTGACGCCCTGGGGACCCTGGACGTGTGGGACGGGCACCTCGCCCGGCACGGCGCCGAGCTGCTCGCGGCCAGGCTGGACCTGGTCGCGGACCTCGCGCCGCACCTCACGGCCGCGTACGCGGGGGTCGCGCCGGAGTCCCGGCCCGCGACGATCCGGTACCGGTCGGGGATCGCGGACCTGTTCCCCGCCGAGTACGGCACGACCGGGCGCGCCGACCGGGAGGTGCTGACCGACGCGCTGCTCGCGGCGATGGTCGCGCACCGCGACCAGGAGCTGGACCGCGGTGTGAGCCTCGTCGGCCCGCACCGCGACGAGCTGGAGCTGACGCTGGACCGGCACCCGGCGAAGGGGTACGCGTCGCACGGCGAGTCGTGGTCGTTCGCGCTCGCGCTGCGGCTCGCGTCCTACGAGCTGTTGCGGGAGGACGGCGGGGAACCGGTGCTCGTGCTCGACGACGTGTTCGCGGAGCTGGACCGGCGAAGACGCGAACGGCTCGCGGAGGTCTCGCTCGCGGCCGAACAGGTGCTCGTGACCGCCGCCGTGCCGGAGGACGTGCCGGCCGAGCTGACCGGTGCCCGCTACCTTGTTTCCGACGGGGAGGTCCGCCGTGAGTGATCACCGGAGAGTGACGGCGCGTGGTGTGACGACCCCCACATCTGGGGACAAACCTGTGGATAGTGTGGATAACGCCGATGCTCGGCGCCCGCCAGCCACCCCCGGGCGGCCGAAAACCGGCGATCTGGCCGCCCCGGCGGGGAGCGACGGCGACGGCAACCCTCGATCAGACACGCAGAGTGACCATCAGCAGCTCCGTGGTCCGGACCTCGCGCGTGCCGCGCTGGCCGCCGCGCGGGCGGCGTCGGGCGGCCCGGAGGCGAAGAAGAACAAGGTCGTGCGGCGCGGTGCCGGCGCGGTCAACCGGCGGCGGCGCCGGTGGTCGGGCGCGGGTGCCGACGAGCGCGACCCGCAGCCGCTCGGGCGCATCGCGTCCCGCGTCGCACTCGAACGCGGGTGGTCCGGCCGGCTCACGACCGGCAGGCTGTTCGACCGGTGGAGCCAGATCGTCGGCGAGGAGGTCGCCGAGCACGCGCAGCCCGTCGAGCTGAAGGGCGGTGAGCTGACCGTGCAGGCCGACTCGACGGCGTGGGCGACGCAGCTGCGCCTGCTCCAGAAGCAGCTGCTGGCGAAGATCGCCGGCGGGGTGGGTCACGACGTGGTCAAACGGCTGAAAGTACTGGGCCCAACGGCCCCTAGCTGGCGGTTTGGCACACGGCACGTGCGTGGCCGCGGCCCGCGCGACACCTACGGGTGACTCCCGTTGGCGCTATCGGGCCGGAAGGTGTGAAATCCGCGAAGTAGGGCCCACGCAGGCGTACGGGGTCGGACGAGAGGCTGCCAGCGCGTCTGTGACGCGGCTAGGGGTGTGTTAGCCCCCTTCCACGGGCGCGCACCGGTATTATCTAGACAGGCGATCGGCTATGCCCTTTCCGGACAGGAGACACCCCGCCCGTGGCGACTAACAACCATGAATACAACGCGTCCTCCATCACGGTCCTGGAAGGCCTCGAAGCTGTTCGCAAGCGGCCCGGCATGTACATCGGGTCGACCGGCGAACGCGGTCTCCACCACCTGATCTGGGAGGTCGTGGACAACTCGGTCGACGAGGCGATGGCCGGGCACGCCACGAAGGTCGAGGTCACGCTGCTGGCCGACGGCGGCGTCCGGGTCATCGACGACGGCCGCGGCATCCCGGTCGAGATGCACCCCGTGCACGGCAAACCGACGATCGAGATCGTCATGACCCAGCTGCACGCGGGCGGCAAGTTCGACAGCGACAGCTACGCGGTCTCCGGCGGCCTGCACGGTGTGGGCATCTCGGTGGTCAACGCGCTGTCCACCAGGGTCGACCTCGAGGTGCACTACCGCGGCACGATCTGGCGCCAGAACTACTCGCGCTCCGTGCCCGGCCCCCTCACCGAGCACGGCCCGACCGAGAGCACCGGCACGTCGGTGACCTTCTGGGCCGACGACGAGATCTTCGAGACCACCACGTACAACGCCGAGACCATCGCGCGCAGGCTCCAGGAGATGGCCTTCCTCAACAAGGGCCTGACCATCTCGCTGCGTGACGAGCGGGTGACCGAGGAGGAGACCCACGAGGACGCCGACGGCCAGTCCGCGCGCGTCAAGGACCGGGTGTACCACTACCCGGGCGGGCTCGAGGACTTCGTCAAGCACATCAACCACACGCGCGAGTCGATCCACAACAACGTGATCGGGTTCGAGGCGAAGGGCGACGGCCTCGAGGTCGAGGTCGCCATGCAGTGGAACACCGGCTACAGCGAGTCGGTCTACACGTTCGCCAACACGATCAACACGGCCGAGGGCGGCACCCACGAGGAGGGTTTCCGCGCCGCGCTGACCCGCGTGGTCAACGTGTACGCGCGCGACAAGAAGCTGCTCAAGGAGAAGGACGCCAACCTCACCGGCGACGACGTGCGCGAGGGCCTCGCCGCGATCATCTCCATCAAGCTGGCCGAGCCGCAGTTCGAGGGCCAGACCAAGCAGAAGCTCGGCAACACCGAGGCGAAGACGTTCGTGCAGACCACCTGCAACGAGATGCTCGCCGACTGGTTCGAGCGCAACCCGTCCGACGCGCGCACGATCGTCAGCAAGGCGGTCGGCTCCGCGCAGGCGCGGATCGCGGCCCGCAAGGCCAAGGAGCTGGTCCGCCGCAAGGGCGCGCTCGACATCGGCGGCCTGCCCGGCAAGCTGAAGGACTGCCGCTCCACCAACCCGGAGGAGTGCGAGCTCTACATCGTGGAGGGCGACTCCGCGGGCGGCTCGGCCAAGGAGGGCCGCGAGTCCCGCTTCCAGGCGATCCTCCCGATCCGTGGCAAGATCATCAACGTCGAGAAGGCCAGGATCGACCGCGTTCTCAAGAACACCGAGGTCCAGAGCCTGATCACCGCGCTCGGCACGGGCATCCACGAGGACTTCGACGTGTCGAAGCTGCGCTACCACAAGATCGTGCTGATGGCGGACGCCGACGTCGACGGCCAGCACATCCGGACCCTGCTGCTGACGCTGCTGTTCCGCTTCATGCGCCCGCTCGTCGAACAGGGTTACGTCTACCTGGCGCAGCCGCCGCTGTACAAGATCAAGTGGCAGCGCGCGGAGCCGGAGTTCGCGTACTCCGACCGCGAGCGCGACGGACTGATGAAGGCCGGTCTCGAGGCGGGCAAGAAGATCAACAAGGATGACGGTGTCCAGCGGTACAAGGGTCTCGGCGAGATGAACGCCGACGAGCTGTGGGAGACCACGATGGACCCGGCGCACCGCCTGCTGCTCCAGGTCACGCTCGACGACGCGGCCACCGCCGACGAGCTGTTCAGCGTGCTGATGGGCGAGGACGTCGAGGCCCGCCGCTCGTTCATCACCCGCAACGCCAAGGACGTCCGCTTCCTCGACGTGTAGTCCGGGAACGCGTGTGAAAGGAATTTCGTGACCGAGACCTTGCCGCCCGTGCCACCGGACAACGACCGCACCGAGCCGGTCGACATCCAGCACGAGATGCAGCGCTCCTACATCGACTACGCGATGAGCGTCATCGTCAGCCGAGCGCTGCCGGATGTCCGGGACGGCCTCAAGCCGGTGCACCGGCGCGTCCTCTACTCCATGTACGACACCGGCCTGCGGCCGGAGCGCAGCCACGTCAAGTGCTCGCGCATCGTCGGCGACGTCATGGGTAACTACCACCCGCACGGCGACTCCGCGATCTACGACGCGCTGGTGCGGCTCGCGCAGCCGTGGTCGATGCGGTACCCGCTGATCGACGGACAGGGCAACTTCGGCTCACCGGGCAACGACCCGCAAGCCGCCATGCGCTACACCGAGGCGCGCATGACGCCCCTCGCGATGGCGATGCTGCAGGACATCACCGAGGAGACCGTCGACTTCTCGGACAACTACGACGGCAAGACGCAGGAGCCCGACGTCCTGCCGTCCCGCATCCCGAACCTGCTGGTCAACGGCAGCAACGGGATCGCGGTCGGCATGGCGACCAACATCCCGCCGCACAACCTGCGCGAGGTCGCGTCCGGCGTGGTGTGGGCCCTGGAGAACTGGGAGGCCTCCGACGACGAGACCCTGGCCGCGATGATGACGCGGATCAAGGGTCCCGACTTCCCGACGCACGCCCTGATCCTCGGCACGCAGGGCATCGAGGACGCCTACCGCACGGGCCGCGGCTCGATCCGCATGCGTGCGGTGGTCGAGGTCGACGAGGACGCCAAGGGCCGCACGGTCCTCATCGTCACCGAGCTGCCGTACCAGGTGAACCCGGACAACCTGATCGAGAACATCGCGAACCTGGTCCGCGACGGCAAGATCGGCGGCATCGCCAACGTCGACGACGAGTCGTCGAAGCGGGCGGGCATGCGGATCGTGATCACGCTCAAGCGGGACGCGGTCGCCAAGGTCGTGCTGAACAACCTGTACAAGCACACGCAGCTGCAGCACAACTTCGGCGTGAACATGCTGTCGCTGGTCGACGGGGTGCCGCGCACGCTGCGCCTCGACCAGATGATCCGGCACTACGTGCGCCACCAGGTCGAGGTCATCGTCCGGCGCACCCGCTACCGCCTGCGCAAGGCGGAGGAGCGGGCCCACATCCTGCGTGGTTACGTCAAGGCGCTCGACGCGCTCGACGAGGTCATCGCGCTGATCCGCCGCTCACCGACCGTCGACGAGGCCCGCACCGGCCTGATCGCGCTGCTCGCCGTCGACGAGATCCAGGCCAACGCCATCCTCGAGATGCAGCTGCGCCGCCTCGCCGCCCTCGAACGGCAGAAGATCATCGACGAGCTGGCCGAGATCGAGCGGATCATCGCCGACCTGCAGGACATCCTGGCCAAGCCCGAGCGCCAGCGGCTCATCGTCCGCGACGAGCTGATGGAGATCGTCGACAAGCACGGCGACGACCGGCGGACGAAGATCATCCCCTACGACGGCGACGTTTCCGTCGAGGACCTGATCGCGGTCGAGGACGTCGTCGTCACCATCACCCGCACCGGGTACGCGAAGCGCACCAAGACCGACCTGTACCGCGCGCAGAAACGTGGCGGCAAGGGCGTCCAGGGCGCGGGCCTGAAACAGGACGACATCGTGGCGCACTTCTTCGTGTGCTCCACCCACGACTGGATCCTGTTCTTCACCAACAAGGGCCGGGTGTACCGGGCGAAGGCGTACGAGCTGCCGGAGGCCAACCGCAACGCACGCGGCCAGCACGTCGCGAACCTGCTGGCGTTCCAGCCGGACGAGACGATCGCGCAGATCATCGAGATCAAGGACTACCAGGTCGCGCCGTACCTGGTGCTCGCGACCAAGAGCGGTCTCGTGAAGAAGAGCCGCCTGTCCGACTTCGACTCCAACCGCGCGGGCGGCCTCATCGGCATCAACCTGCGCGAGGACGACGAACTGGTCGGCGCGGTCCTGTGCTCGGCAGAGGACGACCTGCTCCTCGTGTCCGCGAGCGCCCAGTCCATCCGGTTCCACGCGAGCGACGAGGCACTGCGCCCCATGGGCCGCGCCACGTCCGGTGTGCTCGGCATGCGGTTCAACGAAGGCGACGAGCTGCTCACCCTCGGCGTGGTCCGGGAAGGCACGTTCCTGCTGGTCGCGACCAACCGCGGCTACGCGAAGCGCACGCCGATCGAGGACTACCCGGTCCAGGGCCGGGGCGGCAAGGGCGTGCTCACCGTTCAGTACGACAGCAAGCGTGGCAGGCTGGTGGGTGCAGTCATCGTCAGCGAGGACGACGAGCTGTACGCGATCACGTCCTCGGGCGGGGTCATCAGGACCACTGCCAGGGAGGTCCGCAAGGCGGGCAGGCAGACGAAGGGGGTGCGCCTCATGAACCTCGGGGACGGCACCAACCTGATCGCGATCGCCCGCAGCGCGGAGGACGTCAGCGAGAACGGCGAAGTGATCGACGGTGAATCACCGTCGGAAAGCAACGCCGGTGACGACCAAGGCGTCATCACCAACACAGCCGAGGACTCGAACGGCGAGCCGCCGGCAGAGTCGTAACAAGCCGCGAGACACGTAGGGGACCCGCGTGACACCACCTGACAAGCCCGGACGCTCCGGCCAGGAAGCGGAGACGGAGCACACCTCCGCCATCGCCACCAGCGGCCAGGCCCAGCAGGTCGATCAGACCGGTGGGAACCACGAGGGCAACGGCTCCGCACCGACCACGGCACACGTGGCCGGTGCGGAGGACCTCGAACTGAGCCACGGCACCCCACCACCGTGGCAGCGCGTGGCCAACGACACACAGCCGACCACGCACCAGCCACAGTCCCGCCCGGCAGACCCGCCGGGGGAGAAGACGGTGCAGGTCGAACGTCCGGTGGTCACCGGAAGCGCCGCCAGCCGCCTGTTCGGCGGCCCGGACGCGCCCACCGTCAACGTGCCCCAGACGTTGCCGACCACCCCCGGCACCCCACCGGGCGGCATCCCGTCCGCCGCCCGCACCACGGTCAACCTGGACGCGAGCAACCCGGCCACCGGCCCACTCCGCGTCGGCACGAGCGCCGCCGCCCCGAGCGCACTGCGCAGGCCAGGCCGCGGCCCCCGGAGGGCCAACCTGCAGATCAAGCGCTTCGACCCGTGGTCGGTGCTCAAACTGTCGCTCGTACTCGGCGTCGCACTGTTCTTCGTGTGGCTCGTCGCCGTCGGCATCCTGTACGCCGTCCTCGACGGCATGGGCGTCTGGGACAACCTGAACGGCATCTCCGACGAACTGCTGCAGGGCTCCAGCGAAACCGGCACCCCACTCATCAGCGCGGGCCGCGTCTTCGGCGTCGCCGCCATCATCGGCGCCGTCAACATCGTGCTCTTCAGCGCACTGTCCACAGTCGGCGCGTTCATCTACAACGTGTCCGCCGACCTGGCCGGCGGCCTGGAGGTCACCCTCGCTGAACGGGAGTGATACCCGTTTGAGAGCCCCAAAACGGGTGCGGTAAGGTTTTCCTCGCACCAGGGGCCTATAGCTCAGGCGGTTAGAGCACTTCGCTGATAACGAAGGGGTCGGAGGTTCAAGTCCTCCTAGGCCCACCGCAGACCAGGGCCGGTTCCCACGCAGGGGACCGGCCCTGAGTCTTTAACCGGACTCTATGAGTCAGCTTGCTCGTGCATCGATCACGGTGGCCAACGGCGAACGCCGCGGTACCGGCGGAACACTTGACCAACCGCTTTGATCGGCTACGAGCCGTGGTCGTAGAGGTCACCGAACTTGGGCTCAAGCCAGATGACGTGGAACGTGTCGAGGATCCGAACCCCCGCCATGGGCAGGAGCCCGTTGTACCTGAAGACCATGAAGCGTTCCTGATCTTGAAACCGCGCAGGGATCGGTGCACGGAGTTGTTGCTTGGGCATCAGCTCGAAGCCAAGACCATGTCGGCGTTCTGACTTGAGCTCCCGCCACTTCTTCGTGCACCTGACCTGCAACGCAGCAGCGAACGATGCGCGGGCACGATCGTCGAGCAGGCTCGGAACGTCGAAGCCTTGCTGGATGTGAGCCAGGCAGAACTTCGGCGTCATGTCGTCGTAGTCCACCTTGGGTTGAGCGACCGGGAGAGTTTCAGAACTCCGCTTCGGCTTCTTACCTCGACTCACGTCTGGCTACCGTCTCACCGACTTGAAGTACTGCTGCAGCTCGCTCTTCGGGATGACTACTGAACGGTGTCCGCTGAAGTGGTCCTTCCACGGGCGTTCGTCGTGCGTCATGTTCCGAAGCCGCCAGGCCGCATAGCCGCCGTAGGTGTTCCACACCTTGCTCAGAAACTCTGCGGTCTCCTCGTCGACCTCGTCGAAGACGAAGGGATCGTCCGGTTCCAGCGTCACGTCGTGGGAGCCGTAGTGCTTGAACTCGTGGTAGACGGCCGGAACCACCGGTCCGTGAGACCAAGCTTGGATCTCTTCCCCGAACAGGGGCGTCCCTGTAGCCGCAAGGTGGTGGCCCTGCGCGTAGTACAAGAGCTTCTGCAGCTTCAGGTTGGAGAGATCAGCTCCTTCTTCTTCCTCAGCCCATGCGATGAACCACTTCGCGATAGTCATCGCGTTGTACTCGGCGCTCACGTTTCCTCCCCTCGGCCAGCGATCATCGGGTTGTCCACAGGCCCACCCACAGTCAACAAGCACTTACCCACAATCTATCCACAGCATCTCACCTACGGTGGTGAGCGTTACCTGACTTGGGCGCGCATCGCTCCAGTTGCTCAGTCGAGTGCGGATGGGGGCCGCGAGCGCCGCAACCAGTCTATCGAACAATTGTTCTATCGAGGTGTCCTCGAACGGGTGACGCTGAACTTCCCATCAAGAGAAACCCCACGTATCCGTCGGGCAGCAGCGGCACGAAACTGCTCGGCGTGGTTGCGGGGTTGCACTTTGTGATTGTTCGAATGGGTCTACGGGTGTTGGGAGTCCTCTCCTCCTGTGGGGTGGGGGTTGTGGCAGACTTGTGGGGCCTCACGCGGGATCGACAGGGGTCGCGGGTGGTAGTTGAGCTTTTGCCGAAGGAGGCAATGAACGTGAAGAAGCTTCTCGCTCTGGTGGCTGTCGCTGGCACCGTGCTCTTTGTGGTGCGCCGGAACAAGTCAGCCAAGGCGCAGGACGAACTCTGGCGTGAGGCCACCGCGCCCGCCGGCAAGTAGGCCTGAGCCGCCGCTGCCGGCTGTTCGTGCGTGGGCCCCGCCCGCGCGCCCGGGGACGTAGCTCAATTGGCAGAGCACTGCCTTTGCAAGGCAGGGGTTAGGGGTTCGATTCCCCTCGTCTCCACGAAGATCAGCAAAGGTCGTGCCCGGGTCTGAACCTTTCCCGGCTTTCCCGCGTGTCACCAGGTGACACAGGACGGGAGTCGCGATGGCCGTGCGGGCACGTTGGGTGATGTGGGCGTTCGTCGTCGTCAACGTCCTGATCGTCGAGGTGCTGTTCCTCACCGCGGGGGCGGGGAAGAACAGCGTGCTCACGGTCGCCAAGTTCTTCGGGCTGCACGCGGCACTGCTCCTGATCTTCCAACTGCTGCTGGTCGCGCGGCTGCCGTGGCTGGACCGGCGCATCGGGATGGACCGGCTCACCAGCTGGCACCGGTGGGTCGGGTTCGGGTTGTTCTGGACGATCCTGTGCCACGCGTTCGTGGTCGTGCTCGGCTACGCGGTGCTCGGCGACGCGTCGATGGCGAGCACGTTCCTCGCGCTCGCCGGGGTGCCGGCCTCGCTGCTCGGCATGACGGCGGCCGCGCTGGTCGTCGTGGTCGCCGCGGTCTCGACCCGCGCGGTGCGGCGACGGTTGCGGTACGAGACCTGGCACGCGCTGCACATGCTGGTGTACCTCGTCCTGGCCCTCACCTTCGTGCACCAGCTGCTCGAGACGACCACCTTCACGTCCTCGGCGCTCGCGTTCGCGTACTGGTGGGCGCTGTGGCTGGGCGCCGTCGCGGCGCTGCTGGCCGGGCGGGTCGTCCTGCCGGTGCTGCGCAACGCCCGGCATCGGTTCCGGGTCGAGGCGGTCGTGCCGGAGGCCGGCAACGTGGTGTCCGTGTACGTCACCGGTCGGCGGCTCGACCGGCTCCCCGTGCGGGCCGGCCAGTTCTTCGTGTGGCGGTTCCCCGGGCACCACTCGTGGTGGCGCGCCAACCCGTTCTCGCTGTCGGCCGCACCCCGAGGGCATTCGCTGCGGCTCACGGCCAAGGCGGTCGGAGACACCAGTGCCGGCCTGCGGCACCTGCCGGTCGGCAGCCGGGTGTTCCTCGAAGGACCCTACGGGGCGTTCACCGCGGCGCACCGGACCTGCCACGGGGTGCTGCTGGTCGCGGGCGGCGTCGGCATCACACCCATCCGCGCGCTGCTGGAGGACATGACCGGCGACATCGTCGTCCTCTACCGCGTGCGGGACGAACGGGACGCGGTGCTGCTCGGTGAGGTGCGGTCGCTCGTCGCGTCCAGGGGCGGCAGGCTGCACCTGCTCACCGGCCGCACGACCGACGGCGCCCGGCCGTTCACCCCGGACGGGCTCCGCTCGCTGGTACCCGACACCACCCAGCGCGACGTCTACGTGTGCGGACCCGCCGCCATGACCGCCACCGTGCTGGCGAGCCTCAGGGAGATCGGCGTGCCGGAGCGCCAGCTGCACTCCGAACGTTTCGCGCTCGCCTAGCTGACCGCGGCCTCGAAGCGGGCGCGGTAGGCCGCCGCTGCCGGGAGGGACTCGAAGCCGAACAACACGGTCGCGACCGGCACGTCCACCACCGCGCGCACCGCCGCCGCGGGCACCGGTCCCATGCCGCCGCACAACTCGACCCGCGTCGCGCCCTCCGCGACCAGCCTCGCCGCCACCCCGGGTGTGTCGCCGGTCGACGGGACCGCCATCACTGTCGTCGAACCGAAGCGCCACCGGTGCCTCTCCGGGTCGGCAGCGGGGTCCTCGAACAGCACCACCGGCGCAGGTGACGGGCCGAGGTCCCCGGCGAAGCCCACGGGCACGCCCGGCGCCGCCGCCACCACGGCCGCCGCCGCGTCGATGCCCAGTCCGCCGTACAGCTCGACCAGGTCCCACCCACCGGCCGCGGCCGCCGCGGCCTCGTCCGCCGACGTCACCGGCACGATGGCCGTCGTCGACAGGTCGTCCTCGTGCACGACCCGCGCCGCGGGCTCTGGCACCAGCACCAGGAACAGGTTCCGGAACATCGTGACCCCCAAGCTGTCACCGCCATTCAATACCAAGCCGCGGCACCGCCCGGGAACTCGTGTGGTTGACTCTCCGGCCTATGAAACGCGTCCTCCTGCTCGGCCCCCTGCTGCTGGTCGCGCTCACCGCGTGCGCAGAGGAGCCCATCAACGGCCCGACCGTGGCCACCAGCCAGCCGACCGAGACGATCACCGGCGCGGCCGACGTGGCGGTCCCGCCCGAGCCGCAGCCGACCGCGGACGGGCCGTGCCCGTACCTCGACGAGGCCTACGTCGAGGAGACCAACGGGCAGCGCGTGTCCAAGGTGCAGACCTCGGCCGACGAGCCCCCCGCGTGCTTCTTCTACCGGCCGGATGGCAACGTGCAGCTGAGCGTCCGCGTGTACACCGGCGAGGCGCCGGTCGCGCAGGCACTGGTCGACGCCGCGGCGCCGGTCGAGAGCTCGAACCCGGCGGAGCTGACGGGTGGCTGGCAGGGCGGTGCGGAGTCGTCCGAGTCGGGTGCCGTGTACGCGGTCGCCAAGGAGGCCACCGCGGTCGTCGTGACCACCAACCAGGGGCAGACCATCAAGGCCAAGCAGGTCGCGCAGGAGACGATCTCCGCGCTCGGACTCTGACCCGGCACGAAGACACGACCCGAAGGGCCCGCTGGCACGTGACCGGCGGGCCCTTCGGTGTGATCGCTAGTTCTTCGCGGACGAGGACGTCTGCGTCTGGCCGTTGCGCTGGCCGTTCGTGGCAGCGTCCGCCTTCTGCGTCTCCGGCTTGGCCGGCGCGTCCTGGCGGGGCTCCGGCACGGCCTCCTGCCGCTCCGCCGCCTTGCCGCGCAGCACGTACGCGACACCGCCCGCCACGATCGCGAGCAGCATCACCTTCGGCCAGCGCCGCTTGCGCTTCGGCTGGTCGGAGGCCGCGTCCCGGGCACGCGCCTTGAGGTTCGTCGCCTCCGTCCTGACCTGCGACCTCAGCTTCTTGGCATCCGCCTTGGCCTGCTTGGCCGACTTGCGTGCCCGCTTGCCCGGCTTGCTCTTGGCGGCGTCCTTGCGTGCCTGCTTGGCGGCCTTCGCCAGGTCCTTGCGCGTGTGCTTGGCCGTCTTCGCCAGCTTGCGCCGTGCGCGACGGGTGGTCTTGGCGACCTCCTGGCGTGCGACCTCGGCACCTTCCGCGATTGCCTCCGCGACCTGGCGGGGCGCGAACCCGCGCTCCGTCAGCTTGCGGTCCGCGGCCTGTGTGGCCCGTGCCGTGGCCTCCGCACCGGCGAGCCCGGCTCGTTTCGCGTTGTGGCGCGCCGAGCGCCAGCCGGAGCCGACGGCCTTGCCGACCGTCTCTCCGGCCCGGTTCATGGCCTTCATATCGTCCATAGTCTGCTCCAGGGTGGCTTATCGGACACTCACCATCCTGCCCCTTCCGGAGCGATCCTGCTTGTGGATGGCACGATGACCGGGTGGCAGACAGCAACGAGTCCCTCGTCGGCGTGAAGGTTTCGGCAACCCTGCACACCTCGAAGGGCGACATCCGGATCAACCTTTTCCCTGATCACGCCCCCAAAACCGTGTCGAACTTCGTCGGCCTGGCAGAGGGCACCAAGGAGTACAGCCCGCGCAACGCCAAGGGCGAGACCACGGGCCCGTTCTACGACGGCATGATCTTCCACCGCGTCATCGACGGCTTCATGATCCAGACCGGTGACCCGACCGGCACCGGCCGCGGCGGCCCCGGCTACGAGTTCAAGGACGAGTTCTCCCCTGAGCTCCAGTTCAACAAGCCGTACCTGCTCGGCATGGCCAACCCCGGCCGCCGGGACGCGAACGGCTCGCAGTTCTTCGTCACGGTGGTGCCCACGACGTGGCTGAACTTCAAGCACACGATCTTCGGTGAGGTCGCCGACCAGGAGTCGCGCAACGTCGTGGACACGATCGCGACGGCGAAGACCGGTCCCCAGGACAAGCCGCTGGAGGACATCGTGGTGGAGCGGGTCAGCGTCGAACGCGAGGGCTGAGTGTCCGTAAACAGGCAGCCGGACCTGCCGGCCTGCGTACGACATCCGGACCGGCCGACCGGGCTGCGCTGCGTGCGGTGCGAACGGCCGGCCTGTCCGGACTGCCTGCGTGAGGCGTCCGTCGGCTACCAGTGCGTCGACTGCGTGGCAGAGGGCAACAAGTCGATCCGTCCCGCCAGGACCACCGGCGGGGCGCGGACCACCGGCCGTGCGCGCTCGCTGTTCGTCGTGCCGGTGCTCATCGGGCTCAATGTGCTGATCTTCGCGATCACCGCGCTGCAGGCCGGGAGCATCGTCGAGAACCAGCGCTCCGAGCTGTTCCTGCAGGGCACGCTGATTCCCAGCACGGTCGCGGGCGGCGAGTTCTGGCGCCTGCTGACCTCCGGGTTCCTGCACTTCGGCAACTACGGCGGCTACGGCCCGGTCCACCTGGTCTTCAACATGTTCGCCCTGTGGGTGATCGGCCGGGACCTCGAGGTGGCGCTGGGCAGGCTGCGGTTCCTGGTCGTCTACCTGCTCGCGCTCTTCGGCGGGTCGGCCGCGGTCATGCTGTTCGGTGAACCGACGGGCATGGTGGCCGGTGCGTCCGGCGCCATCTACGGCCTGTTCGGCGGCATCGCGGTCGTCGTGTTCCGCAAGAAGCTGAACCCGACACCGGTGCTGATGCTGCTGGGCATCAACATCTTCCTGAGCATCGCCCTGCCGGGCATCTCGCTGCTCGGCCACCTCGGCGGGCTGGTCATCGGCGCGCTCGCGACGGCCGCGCTGGTGTACGCGCCCCGGCAGAACCTCGTGCGGTTCCAGACGGTCGCGTGCGCCGCGATCGCCGTGCTGCTGGTGGCCGTGCTGGTGACGAGTGTCGCCACCAGCGACCTGCGCTGCGAACTCGTGTCCGCCGAGCTGCTGAACTGCTTCCCGGCCTAGCTAGTGTCCCGCGCCGGAAATGCGGTGCGTAAGTCGGTGGATCCAGGTTTCTGCTGGCAAGGCGCCGATCCTCCCTCGTACCGGGTTGTACTTGGGTGGATCGGCAACGCCGCCAGCAGGAAGCTGGGCCGCCGAATTATGTGCCGGATTTCCGGCGCGGGGCACTAGGTCCGGAGCTTCAGCAGCTCCTCGACGACGTCCTCGGGGTCGGTGCCGAGATCCAGCCTGCCCAGCACCACCAGGGCGGGCGGCTCGGCGTTCTCCGCGTCGACCTCCAGCGTGGCCGCGTCACGGCCGAGGCGACGCGTGCGGACCAGCCGCACGTTCACCTCGGCCCACGGCCAGCTGCGTGCACCGGTCAGCCCGCGGACCGTGAGTCCGTTCTGGTCCGCGGCCAGCCGGGGCCGCGCGACCGAGGTGTACACCCCGGCGAACGCCAGCAGCAGCGCGACCACCCCGAGCAACACCCGACCGGGTGGGTCCGGGTTGAACACCGCCCACGCACCGGCCGCCACGGCCAATGCCCAGGTCACGACCACGACCGAGGGCTGAGGAGACCACGTTTTGGCTGATGGCGGGGCCACGGACGACGTCACGCTCCGAATCCACGAATGCGGTCAACCAGAGTTATCCACAGCAGTTGTCCACACTGGGGATGACTTACACCCTTGTGGTTCAATCACGCTGCGCTGAACGGGTGCACCGCGGCCAACCGACGGTAGAGCGGCAGCCGGTCAGCGCCACCGCATCGTCATCAGGAGCCCGCCGATCATCAGCGCGAAGCCGATCGCGAAGTTCCAGTTGCCGAGGTCGGCCATGAAGGGAATGCTCTCCCCGGCGATGTAGTTGACCACCAGCCAGGCCAGCCCGAGCACCATCACACCGAGCATGACCCCGACGTAGAGCGGGTGGGACGGACCCGCCGACTTCACCTTCACCGGAGTGCGGCGATCGGTGGGTGGCGTGTAGACCGCCTTCTTGCGGACCTTGGACTTGGGCATCGGAGTCCTCACTGGCGTGTAGCTTTGGGCGCGTCAGTGTTGTGCCTGAACCTCACGCGCGCCTCAAGCGTAGGAACCGGCACGAACACCACTCTGCAACACGTTAACGTAGCCGAGGGCTTCGGCGAACCCATAGGTCGGGGACCGAGAGGAGCGCGCGTGGGCACCGTGGAGCACATCGGCCGTGGTGCGGGTCGTATCTCCGGCGACCTGGGCGATCTCGTCCCGTCGCCGCGTCCCCGCGCCCGCCCGCCCGCACCGCCGAGGAAGGACCCGGTCCGCACGGCGGTGCGCACGTTCGGCGAGGTCCTGATCACACTGGGGCTCGTGGTCCTGCTGTTCGTGGTCTACGAGGTGTATTGGACCGACGTCGTCTCGGCGGGCAAGCAGCGGACCGCGACGTCCGCGCTCGACGACAAGTGGAAGCAGGAGCGCGAGGAGCACTTCACCGGCCTCGGCGAGGGCGACGGCTTCGCGAAGATGTACATCCCCGCGTTCGGCGCCGACTACCAGTTCACGATCGTCGAGGGCACCACGCCCGAGAGCCTGGAGATCGGGCCGGGTCACTACACGCAGACCGCGTACCCCGGGCAGACCGGCAACTTCTCGGTCGCGGGCCACCGGGTCGGCAAGGGTGCGCCGTTCAACGACATCAACCTGATCAACTCGTGCGACGCGCTCGTCGTGGAGACCGCCGACAACTGGTTCGTCTACCGCGCGCTGCCCCAGGAGGAGGAGAAGGCGGGCTGGGCGGAGGGCAAGGGCAAGGAGGCGCACTGCAAGGGTGTCTCGGTCCTCGGCGGCCCGTACGAGAACGTGGTCGGGCAGCAGATCGTGCCGCCGACCGACGGGTCCGTCATCGCGCCGGTGCCGGGTTCGGACGTGGTGCCGAGCGCGGGTGAGCAGGCCGCGTTGATGACGCTGACGACCTGTCACCCCCGGTTCTCGGACAAGGAGCGCCTGATCGTGCACTCGGTGCTGGTCAAGCAGTGGCAGAAGGACCCGGCCAAGCCGGACTGGACGCCGCCGGAGCTGAAGGAGACCGCCTGATGTACGGGTGGATCTGGCGCCACCTGCCGGGACCGTTCGCCGTGCGGCTGGTGCTCGCGCTGGCGCTCGCCGTCGGTGTCGTCGCGCTGCTGATGTTCGTGGTGTTCCCGTGGGCGGAGCCGCTGCTGCCGTTCAACAACGTCACGACGCAGTGAGCGCGCGGCCGGCCAGCCCGACCGCGAACACGGCCAGGCCGACGAGGACGGAGCCTGTTGGCAGCGTGGCCGCGAGGAGCAGGCAGCCGACGACACCGACGATGTTGAGTGTCTTCGGCCGGCGGCGGTCCGTGCCGGTCTGGGTGGCGGCCGACAGGTTGGCGATCGCGTAGTAGACGAGCACGCCGAAGGACGAGAAACCGATCACCGCGCGGAGGTCGGTGGTCAGCACCAGCACGCACACGACCGCGCCGACGGCCAGTTCCGCCCGGTGCGGCACGGCGAAGCGCGGGTGCACGGTGGCGAGCCAGTGGGGCAGGTCGTGCTCGCGTGCCATGGCGAGGGTGGTGCGTCCCACGCCCGCGATCAACGCGAGCAGCGCGCCGAGACTGGCGGCCGCGGCACCTGCCGTCACGACCGCCGACCACTCCGGAACGGCGGTCGCCAGTGGGGTGGTGGTCTGGGAAAGTCGTTGCGCGCCAAGGGTGTGCAGCAAGGTGAGGCCGAGCGCGAGGTAGAGCAGCAACGCGCAGGCGAGTGCGCCGAGGATCGCGCGGGGGATGGTCCTCCCCGGGTCGCGTACCTCCTCGCCGAGGGTCGCGACTCGGGCGTACCCGGCGAACGCGAAGAAGAGCAGACCGGCCGCCTGCAACACCTCCAGCGGACCGACCGGTCCGGGCGCCTCGGGGTCCGCCGCTGGTCCGTCCACAAGCGACAGTGCGATCACCAGTGCCAGCACCAGAAGCACGAAGACGAGCAGTGCCTTGGTGACGAACGCGGTGCGGGTGATCCCCAGCAGGTTCACCCCGACCAGCACCACGACCGCCGCCACGGCGACCGGTCTCGCCGCTCCCGGCGCGACGTGGGTGGCGAACGTCAGCGCCATCGCCGCGCAGCTGGCGGTCTTCCCGACGACGAAACCCCACCCCGCGGTGAAACCCCACCAGGGGCCCAGCCGTTCCCGGCCGTACACGTAGGTGCCGCCGGAGGACGGGAAGGCGGCCGCCAGCTGGGCAGAGGCCACCGCGTTGCAGTACGCGACGAAACCGGCGACCAGGATCGCGACCGGCAACCAGCCGCCGGCACTGGCCGCGGCGGGGGCGAACACGGCGAACACCCCGGCGCCGAGCATCGACCCCAGGCCGATGGCGGTGGCGTCGAGGGTGCCCAGGCGGCGGGCCAGACCGGTCACGAACGTCTCCCGGGGCAGTATCGTCTGCGGTATGCGCGTGCTGGTGGTCGACAACTACGACAGCTTCGTCTACAACCTGGTCCAGTACCTGGCCCAGCTGGGAACGGAGTGTGTCGTACTGCGCAACGACGCTCCCGAGCTTGCGTCGCCCTCGGTTCTCGACGATGTCGACGCGGTTCTGCTGAGCCCGGGGCCCAGCACTCCGGAGCGGGCCGGAGCCAGCATCGACGTGGTGCGCTGGTGCGCCGCCGCTGGCCGGCCGCTGCTGGGGGTCTGCCTCGGTCACCAGGCGATCGGGGTCGCCTACGGCGGGACCGTCGACCGGGCGCCCGAGCTGTTGCACGGGAAGACCAGTCAGGTGCATCACAAGGGGGTCGGTGTGCTGGCCGGGCTGCCCGACCCGTTCACCGCCACGCGGTACCACTCGTTGACCGTGCTGCCGGAGACCGTGCCCGCCGAGTTCGAGGTGACCGGGACCACGGACTCCGGGGTCGTGATGGCGATGCGGCACCGGGAGCTGCCGATCGAGGGCGTCCAGTTCCATCCCGAGTCCGTGCTGACCGAGGGCGGCCACCGGATGTTGGCCAACTGGCTGACCGCCGCCGGCTTCGAGGCACCCGAGGAGCGCGTCCGAGACCTGGAAAACGCAATGCGAACCCTGTCCGAAGCCGCCACCCACCCCTAACCCACCCCCACGAGCCCCCCGCGAGTCCCCGCTGTAAACCCGCGAGTCCCCCGTTCAGGACTCGCGAGTCCCCGGTTCGGAACCCGCGAGTCCCCGGTTCAGGACCGGCGAGTCCCCGGTTCAGGACCGGCGAGTTGTCCGTTCCGGTTCACGAGGTTGCCGCTCCGCGGCGAGCGCGCGCACTCCACCGGTTTCGCGGAGGCTCACGAATCTTCGACTCATGGGTTCCGAACGGGGAACTCACGGGTTCCGAACGGGGAACTCGCGAGTCCTGAACGGGGAACTCGCGAGTCCTGAACGGGGAACTCGCGGGTTATTCTGGGTGGGGGGTTTTCGGGGTGAGGTTGTTTACGGCCGCGTTTGCCAGGGTTTGGCCGATGGCGGGGGCGTGTTTGAAGAGGTTCGCGCCCCAGATCACCGTTACCGGGCCCGTCGTCGACACGTGTACCCCGTCGCCGAGGCTGGTCGGGGTGTCGCAGTAGACCTCTTCGACTATCTCGTCGTCCACGCCGACCAGTGCGTCGTGGACGTAGGTCAGCGCCAGTTCGCGGGAGTGGCCGACGACCTCTTCGCGGCCGCGTTCCCACAGCTCCAGCTCCGGCGGGAGGTTCAGGCCCACCGCCCACAGGCCAGGGCCTGCCATGTGCTGGTAGCTGGTCACCCCGTCGCGCCAGGACGCGGTCTCGTCTATCCAGCACGGTGGGGACTGGTCCGGGTCCTTCAGGCGGAACGTGAACCGGACGTGGTGGGACAGCTGGGTCGGCAGGTACAGGTCCACCTGTGCCGCGAGATCCGTCGAACCTTTCCCCGCCGCGACCACCACGTGGTCGACCTCGTGCACGCCGTTCGAGCCGTGCAGTTCGACCCAGTCGTCGTGGGGCGCGATCCGGTGGATGTGTTCCCGGCGGATCCGGTTGCCGATCGCGGCGCGCAGGAACCGGCCGGTCGCCGGGGCGTCGATCACCGCACCTGCCGGGTCGATCAGTGCCGGGCCCGGCAGCGCTTCGACCGGCAGGCCCAGTTCGGCCGTGTCCAGGTCGTCGTCGTCGATGAATGTGTGGTCCGCGCCCGCTTTCTCCATCGCGTCGGCCCAGTCCTCGGCTTTCGGGCCGGTCAGGACCATCCGTTGCTGGTTGAGCAGCCGGTTGCCCGCGCGGTGTGTCCAGTCGGCCCAGAGGCCTGCCGCCGCCGCCGCGTACGCGACCAGGCCCGGATCGCCGTGTGCCAGGCGGAAGATCCGGGAGCTGCCCGCCGAGCGGGCGGCCATCGCGGCGCCGGTCTCGTACACGGTCACCTCGGCGCCGTGCCGCAGAAGCGCGTACGCCGTCGACAGGCCGACCACACCGGCCCCGACGACGGCGGTACGCATCTGCATCAGCGGATCAGCGCCCTCCACCGATCCCGGGCTTGCCGACGATGATGCCCACGTCCTCGTCCTTGTCGATCTTCGAGTTCGGGGACTGTTCCTGGTTGATGATCCGTTCGAACTCGGCCGGGTTCTGGGTGTCCTCCTCGACGACGTTGAAGCTGCCGGTCCACCCCTGCTGCCGCAGGAGCTGTTCGGCGTCGTCCTCGGTCAGCCCGGACAGGTTCGGCACCGTGATCTTGTCGTTCTCCTGCTGGTCGCCGTTCGACACCACCAGCGTGATCTCGGTGCCCGGCTCGTGCTCGCCGCCCTTGGGGTCCTGGTCGATCACCTGGTTGGCGGGCTTGTCGGACGACTCCTCCTCGCGGATCACGGTGAACCCGAGGCTCTCGAGGTTGCCCTTCGCGGTGTCGAAGTCCTGGCCGATCAGGTCCGGCACGGAGCTGGTCTCCTTGGCCTTGCCGACCGTCACCTTGATCGCGGTGCCCTTGTCGACCTGCGTGCCGCTCGGCGGGTCCTGGGCGATGATCTTCCCGACCTGGGCGTCGTCGTCGACCTCTTCCTCGTCGATCGTCGGGTTGAGGGTCAGGCCGAGCGGCTCGAGCACGGTCCTGGCCTCTTCCGGCGTCTTGCCGCTCAGCTCCGGCACCGCCTGCTTCGGCGCCGCGCGGCCGACGCGGATGACGACCGTGTCGGACCTGCTGACCTTCGTGCCGGCCGCCGGGTTGGTCTCCACGACCTTGCCGATGTTGTCCGGGCCGCACTGGCCCGGCTGGTTGGTCGGCGTCGGCTGGCAGACGAGGTCGTCGATGCGCACCTCGAAGCCGCGGCCCTCCAGCTCGGCGCGGGCGTCGATCTCCACCTGGCCGACCACGTCCGGCACGGCCACCTGGTCGGACACGGGCTCGTCGCCGAACGCGGTGCTCATCAGCCAGATCAGCACCGCGACCAGCGCGACACCGAGCACGGTCAGGAGCGCGATCAGCCAGCCCTTGCGGCGCTGGCGTCTGCGCTCCTCCTCGTCGTCCTCGTACGGGTCGTAGTCGTCGGGGTCCTCGGCGAGTGCCGCGGGCCGGTGCCTGCCACGCTGCTGCGGCGGCGCGGCGGGCCTGCCCTGCGACAGGATCGTGGTGCGGTCCTCGTCGGTCATCACCATCGGTGCGAGCGGCCGCTGTCCGGACAGCACGCGGACCAGGTCGGTGCGCATCTCGGCGGCCGACTGGTAGCGGTTCGGGGCGCCCTTCGACATCGCCTTCAGCACGATCGCGTCCAGCGCCGGGTTGACCCTCGGGTTCAGCGCGGACGGCGGCTTCGGGTCCTCCCGCACGTGCTGGTAGGCGACCGCGACCGGCGAGTCACCCGTGAACGGCGGCTCGCCCGTGAGCAGCTCGAACAGCACACAGCCGGCCGCGTACACGTCGCTTCGCGCGTCGACCTGCTCGCCGCGGGCCTGCTCGGGGGACAGGTACTGGGCGGTCCCTATCACGGCGGCCGTCTGGGTGACCGCGGCCTGGCCGTCGTGGATGGCGCGGGCGATGCCGAAGTCCATCACCTTGACCGCGCCGGTCTTGGTGATCATCACGTTGGCCGGCTTGACGTCGCGGTGGATGATGCCGTGCCGGTGCGAGAAGTCCAGCGCGGCGCAGACGTCGGCCATGATCTCCATGGCGCGCTGACCGGGGAGCGGGCCTTCGGTCTTCACGATGTCGCGCAGCGTCCGGCCGTCCACGTACTCCATGACGATGTACGGCAGCGGGCCGTGCTCGACCCTGGTCTCGCCGGTGTCGTACACGGCGACGATGGCCGGGTGGTTCAGCGCGGCCGCGTTCTGGGCCTCCCGCCGGAACCGCTCCTGGAACTGCGGGTCGCGAGCGAGGTCCTGACGCAGCACCTTCACCGCGACGTCCCGCCCGAGACGGACGTCGCGACCCTTGTGCACCTCGGACATGCCGCCGTAGCCCAGCGTGTCGCCGAGCTCGTAGCGGTTCGAGAGCAGTCTCGGTGTGGTCATCGGTCTTTCGTCTCGATCCTCGTCGGGTGTGCGCCGCTCGCGCCCATGATGCCTGTCCGGTACCGGTGAACGCCGTAAGTCATCGCGGCGGTTCCTCATCTTCATCGCAGCGCACGGCCACGTCCGTCTCCACCGGGATGCGTCCTTCCGGTGCCACCTCGGTCACGGTGCACCGGCTCATGTCCTCTGGCGGTTCCCCGAACTGGTTCGTCACCGCCGGGACCAGGCCTGCCTTCTCCAGGGTGTCGGAGGCGAAATTCGCCGGCCGGCCGACGAACCGCGACTCGTCGACCTCCACGTACTTGTTCTTGGTCGGGATACCGGTCATCGGCGGGTTGCCGGGGGCATCTTCGCCGCTGTCCTCGTCGTCGTTGACAGGGTTCTCGTTGTCGCCGGTCGGTGCCGAGGTGCTCTCCGGCGTCGACCTGCCGTCGGTGTCCCGATCGGCGCCGAGCAACGATGCCACGCCGAGCACGGCGAGCACCAGAAGTACCACACCGAGGACGACGAGCAGGGCCCAGAGCCCGGCCCTGCTCCTGCGTGGCCGCGGCGGTGGGCCCATCTGGAACGAACCCGTGCCCTGCGTCGGGCGCGGTGTGCTCGGCGGGCCGACCGGCAGCATGCCGGGGTTGCTGGCACCCGGCGCGCCTGCGTACTGCGCGACCCGGCCCGACGGCGCGGGCAGTGGGTGACCGGCGCGGACCGCGGCCACCGCGGCCGCGAACTCGCCGCCGCTGGAGTACCGCTGCGCCGGGTCCTTGACCAGCGTGGCCTCGATCACCGCGCGGGCGTACATCGGCACGTCGGGCGGCAGCGGCGGCGGCGCGTCGCGGATGTGCATCATCGCGACCGTCACCGCGTTCTCCGACAGGAACGGCCGGTGCCCGGTGAGGCACTCGTAGCCGACCACCGCGAGCGAGTACACGTCGCTGGCCGGCGACGCCTCGTGCCCGAGCGCCTGCTCCGGCGCGATGTAGTGGGCGGTGCCCATGACCATGCCGGACCTGGTCACCGGTGCCGCGTCCGCCGCCTTCGCGATGCCGAAGTCGGTCAGCTTCACCACGATCCGGCCGTCCGCGGCCGGGGTCACCATGATGTTGCCCGGCTTGACGTCCCGGTGGACGTAGCCGCGTTCGTGGGCCGCCTGCAGCGCGTTGCCCGCCTGCTCCAGGATCTCGAGGGTGTACTCGGCGGAGAGCCGCCGGTCCTTCGCGAGGATCGCGGCGAGCGGGTCGCCCTCGACCAGCTCCATGACCAGGTAGGCGGTGTCCTTCGGGCCGTCGACGATCGCGGCGGTCTCGCCGTAGTCGTGGACGGCGGCGATGCCGGGGTGGTTCAGCGACGCGGTCGTGCGGGCCTCGGTGCGGAAACGGTGCAGGAACTCGGCGTCGCCGCACAGCTCCGGCTTGAGCACCTTGATGGCGACGAGCCGGTCCAGCCGCGTGTCGGCCGCCTCCCACACCTCGCCCATGCCGCCGACGGCGATGCGTTTCGCGAGCCGGTAACGGTCGGCCAGGAGCTGCCCTGACGTCAGCATGCTCAGTTCCCCCCGACCAGCGCGTTGATCGTCGCCCGCCCGACCGCGGCGGACAGCTTGCCGCCGGTCGCGGCGACGTCCTTGCTTTCTACCACCACGGCGACCGCGATCTGGGGGTTATCGGCAGGCGCGAACGCCACGTACCACGCGAACGGGGGGGCGTTCTTCGGGTCGACGCCGGTCTCGGCGGTGCCGGTCTTCGACGCGATGGTCAGGTCGTCGCGCTTGCCGTTGCCACCGGTGTTCTCCTCCGACTTGATCATCATGTCGCGCAGCTCGGCCGCGTCGTCGCCGGACATGGCCTCGCCGAGGGACTCCTCGTCGTACCCGGAGATCTCGTCGAGGTCCGGCGCGAGGATCCGCTGCACGAGCTGGGGCCGCATCCGCTCGCCGCCGTTGGCGATGGCCGCCGCGATCGACGCGTTCTCCAGCGCGGTCAGCCGGACGTCCTTCTGGCCGATGCCCGACTGGAACAGCGCGGACCGGCCGTCGATGTCCATGCACTGGCCGGCGGGCCCGATGCAGGACGGCACCACCGACATCGGGATCTGCAGGTCGGTCTCACCGATGCCGAACTTCGCGGACTGGTCCCGCAGCTTGTCCTCGCCGAGCTGGTCGGCCATCTGCGCGAACGCCGTGTTGCACGAGTTCTGCAGCGCGGACTCCAGCGTGCCGGTGCCGCACTCGCCGCGGCTGTAGTTCGCGAGGCAGGTGTTCTCGTCGGTGTCGCAGTTCGTGTCGCCGTCGATCACGTCGATGCCGGGCGCGGTCGTCACCTGGCTGTCCTTGTCCATGCCGTCCGCGAGCCCGGCCGCGGCGGTGACCAGCTTGAACGTCGAGCCCGGCGCGTAGTTCTCCCGGATGGCCCGGTTCAGCATCGGCTTGGCCTCGGTCTGGTAGCTGTCCCACGCCTTCTGCTGTGCCTCGCCGTCCTGGCTCGCGAGCCCGTTCGGGTCGTAGGAGGGCGTGGACACCATCGCGAGGATCTGGCCGTCGTCCGGCCTGATCGCGACCACGGCGCCGGTGAAGCCGTTGGCCGTCATCGCGTCGTAGGCGGCCTGCTGGACCTTCGAGTTGACCGTGGTGACGATGTTGCCGCCGCGCGGGTCGCGGCCGGTGATCAGGTCGGACAGCCTGCGCACGAACAGCCGGTCGTCGGAGCCGTTGAGGATCTCGTCCTCGGCGTTCTCCAGGCCGGTCGCGCCGTAGCGCACCGAGTAGTAGCCGGTGACCGGCGCGTACACCGGGCCGTTGAGGTAGGTCCGCTGATACTGCAGGCGCCCGGACGTCGACTTGACGTTGGCGATGATCTGGTCGTCGGAGGTGAGGATCTTGCCGCGCTGCCGCGCGTACTCCTCGAGCAGTACCCGCTGGTTGCGCGGGTCCGTGCGGTAGTCGTCGGCCTTCACGATCTGGATGTACGTGGCGTTGGCCAGCAGCAGCACGATCATCGCGAGCATGGCGAGGCCGACACGGCGCAGCGGGGTGTTCATTGGGGCCGCTCCACCATGACCGTGTGTGCCTCCGCGATCGGCGCCTGGTTCACCGGCTTGGGCTTCTGCCCGGTCTGCGGCCGCCTGGCCGCGTCCGAGATCCGCAGCAGCAACGCCACCAGGACGTAGTTGGCGAGCAGCGACGAGCCACCCGCGGACAGGAACGGCGCGGTGATACCCGTCAGCGGGATCAGTTTGGTCACCCCGCCGACGACCACGAACACCTGCATGATGAGCGCGAACGACAGGCCACCGCCGAGCAGCTTGCCGAACGTGTCGCGCACCGCGACCGCGCTCCGCATGCCGCGCATCGCCAGCAGCATGTACACGAGCAGCAGCGCGGCGAGCCCGATGAAACCGAGCTCCTCGCCGATGGCCGCGGTGATGAAGTCGCTGTTCGCGAACGGCACGATGTCGGGCCGCCCGGCGCCGAGACCGGTGCCCGCGATGCCGCCGGTGCCGAGCCCGAACAGCGCCTGGACGATCTGGTACCCGCCTTCGTCCGGGTCGGCGAACGGGTCGAGCCAGGCCTGGACCCGCACCTGCACGTGGCCGAACAGCTGGTAGGCGATCAGGCAGCCGATGACGAACAGCGAGAGCCCGACGCCGATCCAGATGGCGCGCTCGGTCGCCACGTAGAGCATCACGAGCACGGTGCCGAAGAACAGCAGCGAGGTGCCGAGGTCCTTCTCCGCGACCAGGACCATCACCGAGACGCCCCAGCAGAACAGGATCGGGCCCAGGTCACGTGCGCGCGGCAGGTCGACGCCGAGCACGCGCCTGCCCGCCGCGATGAACAGGTCGCGTTTGGAGACCAGGAACGCGGCGAAGAAGATCAGCAACATGATCTTCGCGAACTCGCCGGGCTGGATCGACAGGATGCCCAGCCGCAGCCAGATCTTCGCGCCGTTGATCGTCGGTGCGATCACGCTCGGCAGTACCGCGGGCAGCGCCAGCAGGACCAGCCCGACCAGGCCGAACGTGTAGCCGTAGCGGGTGAGCGTGCGGTGGTCCTTGATCACGCGGAGCACCGCGAGGAACATCGTCACGGCGATCGCGGTCCACAGGATCTGCTTGGGGACCGCGTTCTCCCACTCGGACTCCGTCTGCAGCGCCGCCTCGGCCTTGGCCAGGTCGATGCGGTAGATCATGACCAGGCCGATGCCGTTGAGCAGCGCGACGCACGGCAGGATCAGCGGGTCGGCGTAGGGCGCCCACTTGCGGACCGCGACGTGCGCGATGCCGAACAGGGCGAGGTAGGCGAGGCCGTACCAGACGATGCGCAGCGTCAGCGCCTCGTTCTGGTTGGCTTCGACCAGCATCAGCGCGGCCGTCACGAGCCCGGCGGCGAAGGCCAGCATGGACAGTTCGGTGCCGCGCCGGGTCGGTGCGGTCGTGCCTTGCGCGTCGCCGGACTGTCCCGCCAGCAACCCCGCCGAGCCCGGCTGTGCCATCAGCCGCCGCCCTCACGGGGTTCGCGGCAGTTCACGCCCGGTTTCGGCTCGACCTGGGTGTCCGAGGCCTCGCTCGTTGTCTCGCCCGTTGTGGTCGTGGGGTTCGTGCCCGTCGGCTGACCGGGCGTGGTGGTCTGCCGGGGTGCCGGGGTGGTCGTCTGCCCCTGCGCCCGCTCCTGCTGCTTCTGCAGCGTCTCGCACGGTGGCAGCGGGTACTTCGTGCGCAGATCGCGGATGAACTCGCGGGCGTCGGGGATGTTGTCGAAGCTCTCGGTGCTCTCGCGAACCGTGTCGCGGCCGAGCTCCTTGAGGTCGTCGACGTAGAACTTGGGGCAGGACGGCACGGTCGGGTCGCACGAGCCCTGCACCTGACGGTTCAGGGAGACGCCGAAGATGCTGCCGCGCACACCCTGGAAGATCGCGATCTCGCCGTCGTCGGCCTCACCGACGAAGTACTGCTTGTTCACCACCACCCACGTGGCCACCCCACCGCCCGCGAGCAACAGCAGCACCACGAACACCAGCGCGAACACGCGGAAGCGTTTGCGGCGCCTTGCCTTCGGGTCCGGTGGCGGTGGTGGTGGCGGCGCCACCGGCTTCGGGATCTCCCGGGGACCGGTGATCGCGCTGGCCCGGGCCGCGGGGGAGTCCCCCGGCTGGCCCTGGTCCTGGCCGTTGCCGGCCGCGCCGCCGACGATCGGGGCGTCCTCACCGAAGTCGATGTCCACGACGTCGGCGATGATCACCGTCACGTTGTCGGGCCCGCCGCCCTTCAGCGCGAGCTCGATCATCCGGTCGGCGCACGCCTGCGCGTCCGGGATCTTGATCGTGTCGGCGAGGGTCTCGTGGCTGACCACACCGGAAAGGCCGTCGGAGCACAGCAGGTAGCGGTCGCCCGCCCGTGCCTCCCGGATCGTCAGGTTCGGCTCGACCTCGTGGCCGGTCAAGGCCTTCAGCAGCAGTGAACGCTGCGGGTGGGTCGCCGCCTCGTCCTCGGTGATGCGGCCCTCGTCGATCAACGACTGGACGAACGTGTCGTCGTGCGTGATCTGCGCGAACTGCCCGTTGCGCATGAGGTAGGCCCGCGAGTCGCCGATGTGCACGAGGCCGATCCGGCTGCCCGCGAAGAGGATCGCGGTCAGCGTCGTGCCCATGCCGTCGAGCTCTGGATCACTGGCCACCAGCTCGGCGATGGCGCCGTTGCCGGCCTGGGTCGCCTCCCGGAGCTTGCCGAGGAGGTCCTCACCCGGCTCGTCGTCGTCGAGGGGGGCCAGCGCGGCGATGACGACCTTGCTGGCCACCTCACCTGCCGCGTGTCCGCCCATCCCGTCGGCGAGGGAGAGCAGGCGAGGGCCCGCGTACACGGAGTCCTGGTTGTTCGAACGCACCAGGCCCCGGTCGCTGCGGGCAGCATAGCGAAGGACGAGGGTCATGACCGTAGCTCGATCACCGTCTTGCCGATTCGGATCGGGACCCCGAGGGGCACCCGGAGGGGTGCCGTGACCTTAGCCCGGTCCAGGTAAGTGCCGTTCGTCGAGCCCAGATCTTCCACGTACCAGTCCGTTCCGCGCAAAGAGATCCGCGCATGGCGGGTAGACGCGAAGTCGTCGTCCAGCACCAGCGTCGAGTCGTCCGCGCGGCCGATCATGATCGGCCTGCCGTCCAGTGAGATGCGGGTGCCCGCGAGCGCCCCATGGGTCACCACCATCTGACGGGGCGCCTTGCCCCGGGTCTTCTTGGCGGCCGAACGACGGAAACCGGGAACAGCGACCCGGATACCGGCTGCCGCGTACAGGTCGGAACGAACCACCCGTAACGCGGCCAGCACGAACAACCAGAGCAGGGCAAGGAACCCTGCTCTGGTCAGCTGCACAACCAGCTCTGGCACCTGTAGCGAACGCTCCCGCCTTGAGGGGATAGGTGAGACCGCCCGGTCTAGACCGTGTCAGCCCTGAGTACGAAACACCAACGAGGAGTGACCGATGCGGATCACGTCACCGTCGGCCAGCTGCCAGGTCTGCACCGGGGTGCCGTTCACCGTAGTGCCATTGGTCGAACCGAGGTCCGCCAGAGTCGCCGACTGGCCGTCCCACGTGATTTCCAGGTGTCGCCGCGACACACCGGTGTCCGGCAGCCGGAAGTCCGCGTCCTGGCCGCGGCCGACCACGTTGCCGCCCTGCTTCAGGGAGTAGGTGCGGTTCGAACCGTCGTCCAGCTGCAGGCTCGCGTTCAGCTGGCGCGGGCCGGTCTGCACGGCGGGCGGCGCGTAGCCCTGCTGGGCGTACGGGTCGCCACCACCCTGGCCGTAACCCTGCTGGCCGTAACCCTGCTGCTGGCCATAGCCCTGGTCGTAACCCTGCTGGCCGTAACCCTGGTCATAGCCCTGCTGGCCGTAGCCCTGCTGCTGTTGGCCGTAACCCTGGTCGTAGCCCTGCTGCTGTTGGCCATAGCCCTGGTCGTAACCCTGCTGGCCGTAGCCCTGCTGCTGCTGGCCGTAACCCTGGTCGTAGCCCTGCTGCTGTTGGCCATAGCCCTGGTCGTAGCCCTGCTGTTGGCCGTAACCCTGGTCGTAGCCCTGCTGCTGCCCGTAGCCCTGGCCTTGCTGGCCATAGCCGTACTGCTGTCCGTAAGGATCGCCCTCGGGCGGTTGGCCGTAGCCGGGAGGCTGGCTCATGGATCGGTCTCCTGCGTTGCGGGGTTGTGCCGACCGTGCGTCCCCGGGTGCCCTGGCCGGAGCCTTGACGTCCGGGTCGACAGTCGAGCGTATTCGGAACTGTCCGGTGTGCAGCGCGTCGGAGCGCTCCAGGGAGACTACGACGTCACCGTATGTGTCCCACTGCTGCTCCGCGAGATACTCCTCGACACAGTCCGCGAGCAGCGCGGTGGTGCGGTCGGCCTCCCCGGCGAAGTTGCCGAAGTCCTGCTCACCCAGTTGCACTATGTAGTGGTTGGGTGCCAGGAGCCGGCCGCCAGCCAGCTCGCGGAGGTTGACCTCACCTTCACGCAGCAGTGCCTGTGCCAGCTCCTGGGGCACCACACTGCCACCGAACACACGCGCGAAGGTGTTGCCCACGGCGTTCTCCAACTTGCGGTTCAGCCGCTGCCCGATGCCCATGGGTCCCTCCTCTCGCGTGTGCTCCTCGTTCGATCGTATCCGGCTCCGGCCCCAAGGACAGGGCGATGTGCAAACGAGCTTGAGGACCCTGTAGGCTTCGGCGCACACCACTCGGGGCGAGTGGCGGAATGGCAGACGCGCACGGTTCAGGTCCGTGTGTCCGAAAGGACGTGAGGGTTCAACTCCCTCCTCGCCCACGACCGATGGCCGACGTGTGCCTGCGGAGAGCGCAGGCCTTGTCGGCCGTCTTTGTTTTGGGGGGCCGAGCCCCCCACGCCCCCCACGGTGCGGTTCGTTCTGAACCAGCTGGGTTGCGTTCGTCACGTTGTCGTTGGCTGCCTCCTTGGCCGCTTCCTGTCGAGGGTGGTCGAGGGTGTGTGTTGCTCTCGATTGTATTTGAGTTCGCAACGGATCTGCCCGTTCGCTGGGGTCTCTCGGCGACCGCTCCGCGCGCCCGGCCCGTCCCTCGTCTGGTTCTGCCGTCTTCGTCTTTCTTTGCCGGGCGCTCTTCGGTCGTCCGTGCCGCCTTCTCTGTGAGGGCTCCCGGTGTCTTGGTCCTCCGGTTCCGGAGCCTTCCTTTGTCGTATCCCGGACGCGTTCTTGCTGGTGGTCTGGACCTCCCTTTGGTTTGTGACCCGCCGGGATTGGTGGCGGGTTTTTCCGGTCGAACTTCCGGGGCTTTCCGGTGGTGGTCAGGATTTTCGGCGCGGGTCCGGGAGTCGAGTGTGGACGGCGGGCTGCCGGGGGCCGGTGTTGATCTTCTTGCTGGTGAGGGGTGGCGCGTGCAAATTGCCTGGCGCAACTTTGCGTGTTGCCCTCAGTTCAACCGCCCGGCCTAGGACTCACCCAGACGGCGGCATCGTCGGGCAGAAGTCCTAATGCCAGTCGTCGACCGGTCACCGACAGCTCGGCGCCGTCGGTCGCAGGAGGGTCGTTTCCGTCTGCGGTTGGCAGGGGCGGGGAAGGTAGGACAGTGAGGTAACCAAAAACGCCGCGCTTGGCAGGGGATGGCGAAGCCGACGGCACGGCGGTAGTGGAGAGGGCTGGGTTCGTGACGGGCATACCAGGACGCACGGCGGTTTCGGACAACCTGACGGCGGTGCCATCGCCGCTCGTCCCCCCCGTCGAGCTTCCCGCCAAGGCGGACGAGCTGGCGGCAGCCGCGGCTCGTGATCTCGGGTGGCAGGGCATCGTCCTCCCCGAGATGAAGCTGCTCGGTCGGCGCATTTCCCTCGTCGCGCAGCTGATGCCCGACGCACACGCCGAGCGCATCTGCCTCGGTCAGGCCCCCGAGGTCGACCGGGCGACGGTCGCCACCTGGGTGTGGCCGGAGTTCAACGGGCGCGTGCCCGCTCCCGCCGTGCGGATCGTCGGCGCGATCGCCGTCGCCCGGCACTGGCGGACCGGGCTGATCAACGCCGTGCCGTTCCTGCGGTACTGCGACGCCGCGATGGTGCTGCCGATGTCGGTCGTCATCACGAACGACTACCTCGTCAACTGCCTGCCGAGGGCACGTGCCTACGGCGTGGCCATCGCGTCGGCCTCGCCGGGGCCCGAGGTCCGGATGGACCTCCCCGGCCGTGCCGACCGCGTGCCCGCCGACGTCGACGGCACCCACCGCTGGCTCGGTGAGCTGGCCTACGAGCAGATCCTCGCCGCCGCGTGAGGGTTGTGATCGCGGGTGGTCACGGCCAGATCGCCCTTCGGCTGACCAGGTTGCTCGCCGAGCGCGGGGACACCGCCGTCGGCATCGTCCGGAACCCCGACCACGTCGGTGACGTGCGGGAAGCCGGCGGCGACGCGGTCGTCATCGACCTCGAACGGGCCGCCGTCGATGAGGTGGCCGGCGCCCTTACCGGGGCCGACGCCGTCGTCTTCGCCGCGGGCGCGGGACCGGGCAGTGGCGTCGCACGCAAGGACACCGTCGACCGGGCCGCGTCCGTGTTGTTCGCCGACGCGGCCGAATCGGCGTCGGTGCGGCGGTACCTGCAGGTCAGCGCCATGGGCCTGGACCGCGCGGAGGACCCGTCGCTGGACGAGGTGTTCGCCGTCTACCTGCGTGCGAAGGACGCCGCGGACCAGGACGTCATGGCCCGCAGCGGCCTCGACTGGACCATCCTGCGGCCAGGGCGCCTCACCAACGATCCCGCCACCGGCACGGTCACGCTCGCCGAGCACGTCCAGCCCGGCGCGGTCACCAGGGACGACGTCGCCGCCGTGCTCGTCGCCCTCCTCGACCGGCCGGACACCGCGGGCCGCGTCTACGAGCTGGTCGGCGGCGACACCCCGATCGCTGCCGCGCTAGACGATTGATTCCGTGAAGATCATGTGAAGTGGCTTGGCGTACGGACCCGGCATCAGGGCCGATGCCGTGAAAGGCGTGTTCACAGCAAATGAGTGCCGTCAATGGGCCATTCAGGGCGCCCAGCGCCCTGAACGCGCCTTTCAGGGCATTACCACGTCGTCAACGCGGCACCAAACCCCCGGGCGCTACGCGCCCCGGGCCCGCGCAGCGGGGCCTCTGCCTGCGCAACCCTGACGGTGGCGCAAGCCCAGCCAGCACACCCGACCGAAACGACGCGACCAGCACACGACGACCGACCGCCCACTCACACCGACTTCACGGAATCAAACATCTAGGCGCCTAGCACTCGCTTCAGGTACGGGTTCAGGAACTTGCCCTCCGGGTCCAGTTCCGCGCGCAGCCTGGTGAAGTCGTCGAACCTGGGGTAGCGGGCACGCAGGTCGTCCGCGCCGAGCGAGTGCATCTTCCCCCAGTGGGGGCGGCCGCCGACCGCGCCCGCGACCTGCTCGAACAGGTCGAAGTACGCCCGGTAGGGCATGCCGGTGAACTGGTGCACCGCGATGTACGCCGAATCCCGCTCGTACGCCGTCGACAGCCAGATGTCGTCGGCCGCCGCCACCCGGATCTCCACCGGGAACATCACCGGGTCCGCCAGCTCCGGCACCCGCTTGCGCAGCTCGCCCAGCACCTCGGGCAGCGCCGCCCTCGGCACCGCGTACTCCGACTCGACGAACCGCACGTCCCGGTTCGTGACGAACACCCGGTGCGAGATGTCCGAATACGCCCGCGCGGACAGCACCGCCGACGACAAGCGGTTGAGCGGTCGGACCAGCGGTCGAACGGCCCTTCCCACACGGCAAACGGCACCGAACAGGGTGTTTTCCACGAACCGGTACTCGACGAACTGCCGCGCGGGCGACAGCGGCTCCGGCAGCGAACCGGCCGGGAGCCGGTTGTTCCGCTTGGTCAGCGCGTTGCGGCCGTAGGGGAACCAGTAGAACTCGAAGTGGTCGTTGGCCGCGCAGTTCTCGTCAAGCCCCGCGAGCACGTCGTCGAGGGGCTCCGGTCGTTCCCGCGCCGCCAGCACGAACGCGGGTTCGGTCCTCAACGTCACCGCCGACACCACGCCGAACGCGCCGAGCCCGACCCGGGCGGCGGCGAACAGCTCCGGGCGCTCGTCGGGTGAGCAGGTGACGACCGATCCGTCCGCCAGCACCAGCTCCAGCGCCGCCACCTGCGTCGAGATCCCGCCGAACCGGGCGCCGGTGCCGTGCGTGCCGGTCGAGATGGCGCCCGCAATCGTTTGCGCGTCGATGTCACCGAGGTTCGTCATGGCCAGGCCCAGGCGGTCCAGCTCGGCGTTCAGCGCCCGCAGCGTGGTCCCCGACCGGACGGTGACCAGGCCGGAGTCCATGTCCGCGGACACGACGCCGGTCCACGCGGACAGGTCGACGGCCCGGTCGTGTGCGGCGCCGACCGAGGTGAACGAGTGGCCGCTGCCGCGGGCGCGCACCGTCCGCGCGGCGCTCGTGACGGCGGCCGTCAGCTCTTCGAGGTCCCTCGGCCGCACGACCTCGGTGGCGATCGCCGCCTCGGTACCCGCCCAGTTGCGCCAAGCCGTCGTCATGGGGGGATCTTCGCAGGCCGCCGCGCCGGTCGACAGGCCGCGGCCACGAGTTGTCCACAGCCGGTCGAGTTGTCCACAGGCAAGATCGACATCCCGGTGTCCGTCGGTGGGTACCGGTAGACTGGCAAGGCGGGCGGCCCCCGGGAACGGGTGGGGGTTGCCGTCGTGTCCTGGGGGCCGGGCGCTGCGGCTGTCATGGGGTGTTGGCTGGTCGTACTGTTGGTTCGTGCCCGATGAGACGTTGCGCGCCCGCCTGGACGCGGCCACCAAGCAGCTCGAAGCCCCGCTCGCTGTCATCGACCTCGCCGCGTTCGACCGGAACGCCGACGATCTCGTCCGGCGGGCGGCCGGGCGGCCGATCCGGGTGGCGAGCAAGTCGCTGCGTTGCCGGTTCCTGCTGGAGCGGGCGCTGCGCAGGGACGGTTTCGCCGGGGTCATGGCCTACTCGCTGCCGGAGGCGCTCTGGCTCGCAGGCGAATGGGCCGGTACCGATCTGGGCGACGTCGACCTGCTCGTCGCCTACCCGACCGTCGACCACACCGCGTTGCGGCGGCTCGCGGCCGACGACCACGCCCGTCGCCTCGTCACGATCATGGTCGACTCGGTCGCGCACCTCGACCTCGTCGACGCCGCGCTCGGGGACGGGCACCCCGAGATCCGGGTGTGCCTCGAGCTGGACGTGTCGTGGCGGCCGCTACTGGGGCGTGACTTCGCTCACATCGGCGCCCGCCGGTCGCCGGTCTTCACGGCCGCGCAGGCCGAGTCGCTCGCCTCGGTCATCCGGGGGCGGCCGGGGTTCCGGCTGGCCGGGCTGATGGGCTACGAGGGGCAGATCGCCGGTCTCGGCGACGAACCCGCCGGGAAACCGGTCATGGGGGCGGTCCTGCGGTGGGTGCAGGACCGTTCGGCGCGTGAGCTGAACGGTCGGCGCGCGGCGGCGGTGCGCCGCATCGGTGGTCTGGAGTTCGTCAACGGGGGCGGCACGGGCAGCATCGAGACGACCGGTTTCGACGACTCGGTCACCGAGTTCGCGGCGGGGTCCGGGCTGGTCGGCCCGGCGTTGTTCGACAACTACCGCCGGTTCGCGCCGGACCCGGCGGTGCTGTTCGCGTTGCCGGTGGTGCGCAAGCCGCGCAGGAGGACGGCGACGTTGTTCTCCGGCGGGTACATCGCGTCCGGGCCGACCGGCAGGGACCGGGCACCCGCGCCGTACCTGCCCGCGGGGCTGTCGTTGACCGGCACCGAGGGGGCCGGCGAGGTGCAGACGCCGGTGAACGGCCGCGCGGCCCGTGACCTGCGGGTGGGTGACCGGGTGTGGCTGCGGCACTCGAAGGCGGGTGAGCTGGCGGAACGGTTCACCGAGTACCACGTGCTGGAGGACGACCGGGTGACGCGGACCGTGCCGACCTACCGGGGCGAAGGGCGCTGCTTCGGGTAGCCCTGCTGGTCCGCTGATCGGCCAGGACTTTGCACAAAGATCCGAAGGACACTAGGGCGTGCCCCGCGGATCTTGATCGCGGTATTCGCGCCCATCTGGCCGCTGGCCGCGTTGTCGGAAAGCCCGAGTACAACCCGGTACGAGGGCCTTCCTCCGCCTTGCCAGCGACCAGATGGATCACGAATCCCACCGACCAAGATCCACGGGACACGCCCTAGTCCTGCTGGTACATCTGGCCTGCGAGGTAGGCCCTGACCACCTGTTTCGCCTCGGTGATCATCTCTTCCTCGCCGAAGAGCCTGCGGCGGAACGCGAGCGCGAGGATGGCGTCGCCGATGTCGCTTGCGACGGTGATCTGCTTGTACAGGCTTTCGACCGGCAGGTCGTACTTGCTCCCGACGACGTCGGCGATCTGCTCGGCGATGACCGAGTTGTTGTCGCGGTCGTCCTCGATGAGCCGGATGTCGATGACGTCACCGAACCGCACACGGCTGAACCCGGGGACGGTCCGGTACATCTCGACGTAGATGTCGATGATCGTGTCGACGCCGTGCCACCAGTGCTCGAGGTGCGCCCAGTCGACGCGCTGCTCGATCTCGCTCGTGAAGTGGTCGAGGTGGCGTTTGGTGAGCGCCTGCACGACGGCCCGCTTGTCGGGGAAGAACTGGTAGAGCGACCCGACGGCGACTCCGGCGCGTTCCGCGATCAGCGTGGTGGTGACGCCGTCGTAGCCGAGTTCGTCGATCAGCTCCGCGCAGGCGGTGAGCATCTGCTCGACACGCTTGGCGCTGCGCTGCTGGACAGGTTGCTTTCGCAACGGAACGTGGGTCGACACAACACCATCCTGCCCCGAGTGGACCAGACCTTCCACCAGATTGTGTATGCGAGATCGGCCAAAAGAAGCAGGGTCCCCCGGCAGGCGGCACAACAAACCCCGCAACAGCGACCAAGAGCACAGGCGCGTCCCCGGAACGCCGACGGGCGACCCGGGTCCGCGGACCCGGGTCGCCCGTCACTCGTGGAGCCGCGAACCGATGCTGGTCGGGGGAGGGTGCTACAGCATCGGTTCGCGGAGTTCGTGGTTGTGGCGGCGGTTCGATCGTCTCGCTCGGGGGTGCGTACGACCGAACCGCCGCCACAGGTGGCGTCCCCGCGGCCACGCGCCGCGCGGTGCGGCGGGCGAGGGGCGCGCCTCGGTACTACCTGGTGCCCGTGGCCAGCCGGCCGGGGTGCGTCGCGCGTGTGCGGGTCGCGTGACGGGCGGGCTGCGGTGTTGGCGCGAGCCCGCCGGCAACCAGGTGCTCGTAGGCCGCCTGCCAGACAGAGCAAGGCGCCTTCTGTTGCCGCCACCGCGACGAGCACGCGGGGCAGTTTCCCTTTTCGTCCGGCTCGTGGGCGGCGAGCATGGCCCGCCAGCCCTCCGTCAGCCTGGGAAGTTCGGAACGTGCCACGGACAGCAGGGACGGTGCGTCCGCGCGGTTGGCCAGCTCCGACAGCATGTCGAGCCGCTCCCAGACCGCGTTGCGGAGCACCTGTCCGAGGATCTCGTCCATCGAAACGTCACCGCTACCTTTCCGCCTGCTCGGCGGCCTCACGAAGCGCGGTCCGCAGCTGACCGAGCTGGCCGGCTGTCAATACCGCGGTTTCGCCCGGCGGTCCCACGAGGACCACCCGATTGCGTTCCACGAGCACGGTGAGGCAGCGTTCCCGGTTGACGACGTCACCACAGTTGACGCGCCAGACCTTCCGGCCGAGGGCCGACCCGTGCAGCTCGCCACGGTGGTCCGCGTCCTCGGACTCGGTCCGGGGTGGTGCCGTCCTGACCAGTTCCACAGTCTCGGCTTCCCTCCGTGCTCGTATGCTTACAACCAACTACATTGGTGGCTTGAGACACAGATTGGTGCGTTACAGCGCCGATCGGCGGCCGTCCCACGGTAAGCGGTCGAGTAACTTCGGTCGGGCCGATCAGGTTCGCCGATCCGGACTTTTAGTGGCTCGTGAAGTGCGCTTACTCTGCGCCTGACGCCCAGCGGACTGTGAGGGGGCGGAATGAACTCCATCGGGTCTCAGAGCTCTTCTGTTACGCCGGAGGCGTGGGAAGACGCGGAGATGCGGAACGCGCTGGCGGCGCGGGAGGTCAGCACGATCTACAAGCTGCTGCGACGCAAAGGTGTGTCCCAACGCCAGATCGCCGCGATGACCGGTCAGTCACAGTCCGAGGTGTCGGAGATCCTCAAGGGTCGTCAGGTCATGGCCTACGACGTCCTGGTGCGGATCGCCGACGGCCTGGGTGTCCCCAGGGGATACATGGGCCTCGCGTACGACGAAGTCACCGCACAGCGGGTGGCGGAGCGGAGCGAGTCCCCGGAGGCTGAGGAGCCGGAGAACGTGAAGCGTCGGAAGTTCCTTGCGCACGCGGCCGCGGTCGCGGTGGGTGCGCATGTGCTCGGCGCGGACTCGGGATCGTGGGTGTCCAACCCGGTGTTGACGCCGGCGCCGGGCCGGATCGGCATGACCGACGTCCGGCAGGTCGAGGCCGCGACCAGGGCACTCCGCTCGCTGGACTACCAGTACGGGGGCGGATTCTGCCGGGACGCGGTGGTCGCCCAGCTGTCGTGGGGCCAGCAGATGCTCAACTCGTCGGGGGCCGAGGTCGTGAAGCAGCGGCTGCACGTCGCGCTCGCCGACCTGCACAACCTGGCCGGGTGGACGTCGTTCGACGTGGGCCTGATCGACTCGGCGCGCAACCACTTCGGCCGCGCGCTGGAGCTGGCGAAGGCCGGGGAGAGCGACGAGCTGGTCGCGAACATCCTGTACCGGATGGGCCGGGTCTACCTGCACAAGGAGGCCCCGGACGACGCGCTGAAGATGTTCCAGCTCGGTCAGATCGCCGCGCAGCAGTCGGGGTCCGAGCTGGCCGTCGCGGTCATCTGCGCCAACCAGGCGTGGGCCTACGCGATGATGGGTCACGAGGACCAGACGATGAAGCTCATCGGCAGGACCCGTGACGAGTTCGCCCGCGCGAACCACGGTGAGGCCGCCGACTGGGTCAAGTTCTTCAACGAGGACGACGTCTACTCGATGATCGGGACCGTGCACACGGTGCTCGCGCAGCAGGTCGACGCGCGGCACACGAAGTACGCGATCCCGGCGTTGACCAGGGCGATCGACTCCTACGGCGACGAGGTGGCGCGCAACAAGGCGTTCAACCTGTCGTCGCTGGCCACCAACCACCTGCTCGACGGCGACATCGACCACGGGGCACGGGTGGGGGTGCAGGCCGTCGACCTGGCGCAGCACCTGAAGTCCAAGCGGGTCCGGGACCGGTTGGAGCCGCTGCGCATCGAGGCGGACAAGCGGCGCAACTTCGCCGACGCCCGCGACCTGGCGGACCTGATCGGCCGGTTCTCCGACAGCCCCGAATCCAACGCGGTCTGACGAGGCCGCCGTGACCGTGCTGCCGACCCCGGAGTCCGCGGAGTCCGCGGCGTCGCTGTCGGGCACGGGCGGCCCGTTCTCCGGCGAACGCCTCGCGGAGGCGCTGACCGGGGTGTGCGCGGCGGCCGGGCTGGACCCGGAGGGTGCGACGCTCATCAAGTGCACGGCCAACGCGGTGTTCCGGCTGGCCAGCGCGCCCGTGGTGGTCCGGATCGGGGCCTCGACGGCGTTGAACCACCGGGTGGAGAAGGTCGTCCACGTGGCGACCTGGCTGGCCGAGCACGACGTGCCCGCGGTCCGGCTGCTGCCGGGGGTGGCGCAGCCGGTCACCTACGACGGTTACGTCGCCACCATCTGGGAGGCGGTGCCCACCGGCGGTGAGCGGCCGCGCGGCCGTGACCTGGGCAAACTGCTGCGGCGGATCCACGACCTGCCCGAGCCGGCGTCGTGGCTGCCGACGTGGCGACCGCTCGCCGACGTGGCGGCGCGGATCGGCGAGGCCACCGATCTCGACGACACCGACCTCGCGTTCCTGCAGGACCGGTACGACGACGTGGCCGACCAGCTGTCCAGGCTGGAGTTCCCGTCGGCGCCGTCGCTGGTGCACGGGGACGCGCACCTGGGCAACCTCATCCCGGGCCCGGCGGGCCCGGTGTGGTGCGACTTCGACTCGTCGAGCCTCGGCCCGCCGGAGTGGGACCTGACCCCGCTCGCCGTCGGCGTGATCCGGTTCGGGGAGCCTGCCGGGCGGTACCGGGAGCTGGTCCGCACGTACGGCGTGGACGTGACCCGCTGGCGCGGCTTTCCCGTGCTGCGTGCGGTGCGGGAGCTGAAGCTCATCACGAGCGTCCTGCCGATCATCGGGACGCGGCCGGCGGTCCGTGCGGAGCTGTTCCGGCGGATGGCCGATGTCCGTTCGGGTAACACTTCGGCCCGCTGGGCCCGCTACACCTGACCCGGCCGGCCCAGTGGCCGTAACGCTGCGTCGCCGGAAACCGACCCTCTTACTGTGCGCGAACGGACGTCTTTGCACGTCGTGGCCGGTGAACGAGAAATTCATTCGTTCGGGTGACAGGTAAGGCTGGTCGTTCGCGCGAAGCACGCTACGCTGAGTGGAACTAGCCTCTGTCCGCTCCCCGAACGAGGTGTCCAACTGGTGGCTAGGGCGATCAGGCAACGTCGCAGCGCACGTCGTGCGCTGGCATCGGCGCGGATTCTCGACCAGGTGGTCGAGAATCAGCTCCCGCTCGTCGCCCGGCTGCCCGAAGGCCGGAGCAGGACGCGGGCCGCCGACTTCCTCGCCGAGCTGGTCCTGCTGTCGCAGGCGTACCGGCACCACGCGGAGGGCTGGATCACCCGCCGCGAACTGGAGCGGCGCGGTCATTCGACGATGCGGAAGCTGTCCAGGATCCGCCAGCGATCCCCGCTGTCGTCCACGCAGTTCACCGAGCAGGACTGACCACTCACCGTTGGTCCGCTTTTCCGCACGTCCGGACTTTCGTGGTACAGCACACAGTGTCGGCGGGACGACGAACGGTCGCCGATGAGCCGTTCACCGTTCACCTGTACCGAACCGAGTGCTTGATCGATAAAGGCAGGCAACCGAAAGTCAGGCGACCGGCGTCCGCGTCAGCACGACCGCGAACCCGAAGGCCGCGCACATGACAGCGATCTCCAGCGCGGCCCAGCCGACGAGCGCGGTCCGCTGGTGGCGCACGATCCCCGGCAGCAGCCGCCACCGGATGTTGGCGCCGAGCGCCGCGAGCCCGGCGAAGCAGGCGAGCTTGAGGATGACCAGCGTCCCGTAACCGGTGCCGAACAGGACGTCGAACAGGTTCCTGCCCGCCACCGAGCCAAGCTCCACCGCGGCGTTGAACAGCCCGGTCGCCGCCACCACGCACAGGCAGGCGGTCGCGAGCCTCGAGAACCGGGGCAGCGTGCCCGCGAGCAGCGTGCGGTTGGCGGCGCCCGCGATGACGACCGCGCCGAGCCCGCCGGTCCACACGGCCGCGCCGAGCACGTGCAGCTCCATCGAGATCATCGCGTAGTCCTGCCACCGCCAGTTCGTGGCGTGGCCGGTGACCGGCAGCGGCAGCAACGCGAACAACGCGACGGCCGCCCGCAGCTCGGCGGGCACCGACTCACCGGCCCGCACCGCCAACAGCGACAGCCCGAACGACACGAGCGCGACCGCGGCGACGAACACCAGCGCCTTGCCCGCGCTGACCGTCGCCACGAACTCGGCGACCCGCCCCAGCGAGATGCCCGCCGCGTGCGGCAGCACCTCGGCGGTCTGCAGCACCAGCGTGGCCAGCGCGCACACGGCGAGCGCGAGCGCACTGAACGTGGCCGCCCGCCGCGCGCCGGCCAGCACCTGCTCCACACCTTTGGGCCGGGACAGCCCGATGAGGATCGGGAGCAGGTTCAGCCCGACGGTCGCGACCGCGGCCAGGTCGAACAGGACCCGGACGACCGGCAGGCCGTACCGGACCACCGCGTCCGGCTCGAGCACGCCCGTGATCTGGCGTGCCGGGGTGAGCACCAGGCCGGTCAGCACCGCGAGCAGTGCTGCCCCGAGCCCGATCCCGACCAGGTGCAGCCGGGCGAACGCGGTGGTCCTGGCCGTCATGCCTGCTTGCCGCCGCCAAGGCGCAGGGCGACGAACAGCCCGGCGCCGAGCAGCACGACCGCGCCGGCGAGCCACACCCACACGGGCATGCCGCCCTCGTCGTCGCCGGAGCCACCGCCGCCGGGGTTCATGTCGATCCAGCCGGCGTCGCCCTCGGCCGCGGGCGTGCCGTTGCCCGCCGTGTCGACCGTGAACGTCAGCTCCCCGGAGACCGGGTGGCCGTCGGCGGAGACGATCCGGTAGCCGATCGTGTAGACCCCGGACGGGCCGAGCTCGCGGACCGGCGCGCTGACGACGTTGCTGTCGACCGTCGCACCGCCACCCTGCCACTGCTCCCCGTCCGGCCCGGTGACGGCGATGGTGTTGAGCCCCTCGCCCTCCTGGACCGGCTGGTCGAACGTGAGCACGACCTCGGCGGGCCCGGTGTCGAGCACCGCCTTGTCGGCCGGGTTGCTGCCGGTCAGCGAGTTGTGCGCGGACGCGGCCGGGACCAGGGCGAACATCCCCAGCCCCGTCAGCACCAGCACCGAGAGGGCCTTGGCGAGCTTGCTCATGACTGGCTGCTGCTCGTGGCCCTGCGTGCCCGCAGGGTCGCGCCGACACCGAAGCCGAGACCCAGCGCACCGACCACGAGACCCGCGCCGCCCAGCCAGCGGGCGGTGTCGTCGGTACCGGCCGCGGCTGCCTCGGTGCTGTCACCGGACTCGGCCGCCGCGTTGTCGACCGCCGGAGCCGCGCCGCCGTGGCCGTCGCCTTCCGGCGCCAGCTCGATCACCGGCGCCGGGCGCTCCGGCTCGGAGCCGTCCTCGGCCGGCGGCTCGTCCCACGCGACGACCTTGCCGCCCTCGTAGGTCTGGATCGCGGGCATGACCAGCTGCTCGGCCACGGGCAGCGGGCCGACGGACAGCTCGAACTCCTCGAACTCACCCGGCGCGATGTGGGTGCCCGCCGCCGCGGTCCAGGTGACCGAGCTGATGGCCTCCTTGATCTCGGCGCCGTGCACGGTGACCGGCTCGTCCAGCGCGGCCTTCTGGATCTGCGCGGTCCAGCCCGCCATGGGCCGGGTGCGCGCGGACGTGACCGGCGTGTCGGCGGGCATCTTGACCTCGAGCTTCACGGTGCCCGCGGCGTCGTCCTCGTTGGGCACCCGGAAGGTGATCTTCGAGTAGCCGCCCTGCTGCGCGGCCTCGCCGAGGACCTTCGCGGTGACGTGTGCCGAGGCGAGCCCGGAGCCGAGCATCGTGGCCACCCCGGCCGCGACGGCTACGACACCGGCACGCGCGATGAAGCGAGTGGTGGACATGTCTCTCCTGAGATTTGGGTGGGAAAGGCCGGACGCGCCTGTCGCGCCCGGAGGGGTGTCGGTTCTCAGGAGCCGACGGGTGGGCCGCGGCGCGCGCAGACCTCGCGGAACAGCACCTCGATGAGCACGCCGGGACGGGCGGGCAGCGGTGTGCCCGCAGGTCGTGGTGCGTGGCCGACCGGGCCGGCGACCAGTGCCGTGAGCCGGGAGAACAGCCACGCCGCCGTGCTCGCGACCAGGCTGAGCGCCACGCCTGCCCTGGCCAGGAGCACCGCCGTCAGCACCGTGGCGACGGCGTGGGCGGCGAACATGGTCCTGGCGTCGAAAAGGGCCTGCTGGTGGCCGTGTCCCCTGGCGAGCTCGGTGAGCAGCAGGTGCTGGCAGAGCTGCGTCACGCCGAGCACCCCCACCAGCGCGGGGACCCCGCCGCGGCGGGCGAGCGTCGAGCCGCCCCACGCGAGCAGCGTCGCCAGCAGGACGGTGAACAGGGAGTCGGACACCCTGCCGCCGCCGATGCCGTGCGCGGCGATCGCGAGCGCGGCCGACGACGAGGCCAGCAGGACGCCACCGGCGTCCGCGTTCCTGGTCCGTCTCCCGTGCACGCGCCCAAGGGTAGGACGAAACGACAGGCTTGTGACCGGCCGTCCCGGTGAGGTGGACGACCCTCCGGTGAGCGGCGGCCCCGGTCCCGGGTGCTTGCCATCTCGGTTGATCTACGCCACGGTGATCAAGGTGACTCTGTTGGAGTTCGTCACCGACCGGTGGCCGCGCCTCGCCGCCGAGGCCTACCAGCACGCCAGCGTCGTCCTCCAGTGCACGGTCATCGCCACCATCATCGGTGTTCTCGCAGGTGTCGCCGTGTATCGCAGCCCGGTCGGCTCGACCGTCGCCACCGCGCTCGCGAGCACGATCCTGACGATCCCGTCGTTCGCGCTGCTCGGTCTGCTCATCCCGCTCATCGGGCTCGGGGTGCCGCCGACGGTCGTCGCGCTCGTGCTGTACGCGTTGCTGCCGATCGTCCGGAACACCATCGTCGGTCTAGGGGGCGTCGAGGCGGCGGTCACCGACGCGGCCCGCGGCATCGGCATGAACCGGCTGCGGGTGCTGACGCTCGTCGAGCTGCGGCTCGCGTGGCCCGCGATCCTCGCCGGCATGCGGGTGGCGACGCAGATGCTGATGGGCATCGCCGCCATCGCCGCGTACGCGAAGGGCCCCGGGCTGGGCACCGAGATCTTCTCCGGGCTGAACCGCGCGGGCGCCGCCAACGCGCTCAACCAGGCGCTCGCCGGCACGCTCGGGATCGTCCTGATGGCGCTGCTCATCGACGGGCTGTACCTGCTGGTCGCCCGCCTGACCACCTCGAGGGGGATCCGTGCCTGAGCAGACCAGCGTGGGCATCGAGCTGGCCGACGTGACGAAGCGGTACCCGGGCTCCCGGGAACCCGCGGTCGACGCGTTCACGATGACGATCAACCCCGGCGAGACGACGATCTTCGTCGGTCCGTCCGGCTGCGGCAAGACCACCACCATGCGGATGATCAACCGGCTGATCGAGCCGACGTCCGGCCGCATCGTCGTCGGCGGCGACGACGCGCTGTCGCTGAACGCGGACGACCTGCGGCGGCGCATCGGCTACGCGATCCAGCAGGCCGGGCTGTTCCCGCACCTGACCGTCGCGCAGAACGTGGCGGTCGTGCCCGGCCTGCTGAAGTGGCCGAAGAAGCGGATCGAGGCGCGGGTCGAGGAGATGCTGTCGCTGGTCGGCCTCGACCCCGCGGAGTTCGTGCGCCGGTACCCCAGGCAGCTGTCCGGCGGGCAGCAGCAGCGCGTCGGGGTGGCCCGGGCACTCGCGGCGGACCCGCCGGTGCTGCTGATGGACGAGCCGTTCGGCGCGGTCGACCCCATCACGCGCGGCAACCTGCAGGACGAGCTGCTGCGGCTGCAGGCGGAGCTGCACAAGACGATCGTGTTCGTCACGCACGACTTCGACGAGGCGGTGAAGCTGGGCGACCGGATCGCGGTGCTCGGTGACCGCTCGCGGATCCTGCAGTACGACACCCCGGAGGCGATCCTCGCGAACCCGGCGGACGACACGGTGGCCGGGTTCGTCGGCGCGGGCGCCTCGCTCAAGCAGCTGACCCTGTTGCGGGTGCGGGACATCGAGCTGGGCACGGCGGTGACCGCGACCGTCGACGAGGCGCCGTCCGCGGTGCGGCAGCGCCTCGCCGACGACGGCCGCAGGTTCGCGCTGGTGCTGGACGAGCGGCGGCGGCCGCAGCGGTGGGTGCACGACCGGCAGCTCGGCGGCACGTCGCTCGCCGGGGCCGGGAAACCGGTCGGGGACGTGGTGTCCACGCAGTCGACGCTGCAGGACGCGCTGGAGGCGATCCTCACCGAGGGCGGCGACGCGGTCGTCACGGGTCCGCGCGGCGAGTACGCGGGGACGGTGCAGCTCGACACGGTGGTCGCGAAGATCCGCGAGCTGCGTGCGGAGCACCAGTCGTGAGTGTCACGGACGCGGTGCTGTCGACCGAGTCCGGCTCGCGGCGCGTGGAGCTGGTCCGGTTGTTGCTGCAGCCGATCGCGGCGCTGGTGCTCGTCGGCGGCGTGCTGGTGTGGGCGTTCGGCCAGGAGCTCGACGCGATCGAGGTCGTGGCGCTCAACCCGACGACACTGCTGAAGTCGACGGGCGAGCACGTGCTGATCACGGCGGCGGTGACGGTTCTCGTCGTGGTGGTGGCGATCCCGCTCGGCATCGTCCTCACGCGACGGTGGGCGCGCTGGGTCGCCCCGGTCTTCCTCGGCATCGCGACGATCGGTCAGGCCGCCCCCGCGATCGGCGTGATCGTCCTGTACTTCCTGTGGACAGCACAGGAAGGGCTGTGGGCGGCGGCCATCCCGTTGACGTTCGTGTCGCTGCTCCCGGTGCTGCGCAACACGATCGTCGGCATCCAGCAGGTCGACCCGGCGCTGGTCGACGCGGGAAGGGGCATCGGGATGTCATCGTTCACGGTACTGCGGAGAGTCGAGCTTCCCCTTGCCGTGCCACTGATCCTGGCCGGCCTGCGCACGTCGCTCGTGCTGGCGGTCGGCACGGCGACACTCGCGTTGTTCGTCAACGGCGGCGGCCTCGGGTTCGTGATCGACTCGGGGTACAAGGTGGCCCGCCCGACGGTGCTGCTGACGGGCGCGACGCTCGCGGTGGGGCTGGCGCTGCTGGTCGACTGGCTCGGCGCGCTGGCCGAGCGGTACCTCGGTCCGAAGGGGCTGCGGTGAAGCGGCTCGCGGCGCTGGCCGCGGCGTGCACGGTGCTGGTCGGTGGCTGCGGTCTGGAGGCGGGCGCCACGCTGGCGTTCGACGTGGCCCCCGGTTCGATCGAGGCGGAACCGTCGCTGGCCGACGTGCCGATCCGGGTCGGCTCGAAGAACTTCACCGAGCAGATCCTGCTGGGCTACATCGCGGAGGTCGCGCTGACGGCGGCGGGCGCGGACGTCGAGGACATGACGAACATCCAGGGCTCGACGCCGGTCCGCCAGGCACTCGAGGTCGGCGACCTGGACCTGTACTGGGAGTACACGGGCACCAGCTGGATCAACTTCCAGCAGCAGACGGTGCCCATCCCCGACGAGCAGCAGCAGTACGACGCGGTGAAGAAGGCGGACCTGGAACGGTTCGGCATCGCGTGGCTCCAGTACTCGCCGGTGAACGACAAGTACGCGTTCGCGACCACGCGTGAGTTCGCCGACGAGCACGGGCTGAAGACGATGTCCGACATGGTGGCGCTGCTGGAACAGAACCCGTCGCTGGGCACGTTCTGCATGGAGTCGGAGTTCATCAGCCGCCAGGACGGGCTGCTCGGCGCGGAGAAGAAGTACGGCTTCGACGTGCCGGACCGCAACATCAAGACGTTCGGCGTCGGCGCCATCTACGCGACGCTCGCCACGGGCCGCACGTGCAACTTCGGCGAGGTCTTCACCACCGACGGCCGCATCCTGACCCTGGACCTGGCCGTACTGGAGGACGACAGGAAGACGTTCCCGCAGTACAACGCCGCGGTGACCGTCCGCAAGGAGTTCCTCGACCGCTACCCGGCGATCGCGGACGTCCTGGAACCGGTGTCGGCGAGGCTGAACAACGACGTGATCCTGGAACTGTCGGTGAAGATCGACGGCGACGGCGAGGACCCGGCGGAGGTCGCGCGCGACTGGCTGGTGAAGGAAGGCTTCGTCACCATCCCACCGGACTGACCCGGCCATCCGTCTCCGGGATGGCAGGGAGCCCCTGTGGGGTGGGCTTGCGCCACCGTCGGGCTTGCGTCGGCAGGGGCCCGCTTCACGGGCCCTGGTCTGCGTTGAGGGCCTGGCAATGCCCTGAAAGGCGCGTTCAGGGCGCTGGGCGTCCTGAATGGCCCATTGACGGCACCGCGGGTGTGGGGGCGTGCCTGATGACGGGGCCGTACGCCGAAGCCACTTCGCATTATCTTCACGGAATCGATCGTCTAGCGCGCGTCGTAGGCCGCCCGTGCGGTCAGCACCTCCGGCATGCGGCTTTCCAGCAGTTCGACCAGTGTGTGCAGGTGCCTGGCCACGTCGGTGCCCAGGGGGGTCAGGCTGTACTCGACGTGCGGCGGGATCGTCGGCCGCGCCTCCCGCAGCACCAGCCCGTCTCGTTCCAGGGCCTGCAGTGTCTGGCTGAGCATCTTCTCGCTGATCCCGTCGACCCGCCGCCGCAGTGCGTTGAACCGGGTCGTGCCGTCCAGCAGTGCCACCAGCGCGAGCGTGCCCCAGCGGCCGGTCGCGTGCTCCATCGTCTCCCGGGACGTGCAGTTCCGTGCGAAGACGTCGAACACCAACTCGTCCATGAGGTATATGGTAGTACTAACCACCAGTTAGTACTAACCTCAGGAGAGTGTTCATGATCGTCGTGACCGGGGCTACCGGGCAGCTCGGCCGGCTCGTCGTCGCGGGACTCCGCGAGCGGGGCGCGGCCGTGGTCGCCGGGGCACGCAACCCCTCGGCCGCCGCGGACCTGGGTGTCGAGGTGCGGGAGCTGGACTACGACCGGCCCGACACCGTCGACGCCGCGCTCACCGGCGCCGACCAGGTCCTCCTGATCTCGGGCAGCGAAGCGGGCAGGCGGGTCCCGCAGCACACGGCCGTCGTCGACGCCGCCAAGCGGGCCGGGGTCCGGCAGCTCGTCTACACCAGCGCCCTGCACGCCGACACGTCACCGCTGGTCCTCGCGCCGGAGCACAAGGCGACCGAGGAGGTCATCCGCGCGAGCGGGCTCGGGTTCACCTTCCTGCGCAACGGCTGGTACCACGAGAACCACGCCGACCAGATCACCCAGGGCGCCGAGACCGGCGAGATCGTCGGCGCCGCGGGGGACGGCCGGGTCGCCTCCGCCGCACGTGCCGACTTCGCCGCCGCCGCGATCGCCGTGCTCACCGGCGGCGGGCACGAGAACAGGGCCTACGAGCTGTCCGGTGACACCGCGTGGACGTTCGCCGAGTTCGCCGACCAGATCGCCGAGCAGGCAGGAAAACCCGTCGCCTACCGCAGCCTCGCGCCCGCGGAGTTCCAGCGGTTCCTCGTCGACCGCGGCACCCCGGCGCAGGTCGCCGGGTTCGTCGCCGCGCTGGAGCAGAACATCGCCGACGGCACCCTCGCCGACACGCCCGGCGACCTGCGCACGCTGATCGGCAGGCCCACCACGCCGATCGCCGAAACGATCAAGGCGGTCCTCGCCGCCTAGCATCGGGGCCATGGACCTTCAGCGCACGCTGGCCCAGACCGTGTCCGGTGCCGTGAACTTCGACGCGGGCACCAGAGCGCTGTACACGATGGACGCCTCGAACTACCGGCAGGTGCCGCTCGGGGTGGTGCGGCCGGACAGCGTCGACGACGTGATCGCCGCGGTCACCGCCGCGCGGGAGCACGACGTGCCGGTCGTGCCGAGGGGCGGCGGCACCAGCCTCGCGGGCAACGCGACCGGCGGCGGGCTCGTGCTGGACATGACCCGGCTCGACCGCTTCACCATCGATCCCGTGTCCCGCACCGCGCGGGTCGAACCGGGCGTGGTGCTCGACGACCTGCGGGCCGCGGCCGCGGCGCACGGGCTGACGTTCGGGCCCGACCCGTCGACGCACAGCCGCTGCACGCTCGGCGGCATGATCGGCAACAACTCGTGCGGCTCCCACTCGGTCGCGTGGGGCACGACGCTCGACAACGTGGTCGAGCTGGACGTGCTCACCTACGACGGCGCCCGCATGACCGTCGGCCGCGACCGCGAGCTGCCCGCCGACCTGCGGAAACTGGTCGACGACAACCTCGCGGTGCTGCGCACCGAGTTCGGCAGGCTCGGGCGGCAGGTGTCCGGGTACGCGCTGCACCACCTGCTGCCCGAGCACGGCCGCGACCTCGCGAAGGCGCTGGTGGGCACCGAGGGCACGTGCGTGACGGTGCTCGGCGCGACGGTCCGCCTGGTGGAGCTGCCGAAGGAACGGGTGCTGCTGGTCCTCGGGTTCGCCGACGACATCGCCGCGGCCGACACCGTGCCCGCGATCCTGGCGCACCGGCCGCTGACCGTGGAGAGCATGGACGAGCGGATCGTCGCCCTGCGCGCCGCCCGCAACCCCGAGCCGCCGCCCGCGCTGCCCGACGGTGGCGCGTGGCTGTTCGTCGAGGTCGACGGGACCGCGGCGGCGCACGCCATCGCCGCGGCGATCGGCGCGCCGCACCAGGTGCTGACCGACCAGGTGGCGCAGCGCGCGCTGTGGCGGCTGCGTGAGGAGGGCTCCGGCATCTCGACCCGCATGGCGGACGGGTCGGAGGCGTGGCCCGGCTGGGAGGACACGGCGGTGCCGCCCGCCCGGCTGGGCGCGTACCTGCGGGAACTCCGCGCGCTGCTGGACAGGCACGGGCTGCGCGGCCTGACCTACGGCCACTTCGGTGAGGGCTGCATCCACATCCGCATCGACTTCGACCTGGTCACCGACGAGGGCCGGGCGGTGTTCCGCCGGTTCGTCGAGGAGGGCGCGGACCTCGTGGCCCGGCACGGCGGTTCGCTGTCCGGCGAGCACGGCGACGGGCAGGTGCGTGCGGAACTGCTGCCGCGCATGTACTCGCCCGCGGCGATGACGTTGTTCGCGCGGTTCAAGGCGTTCTGGGACCAGCGCGACCGGATGAACCCCGGCATGGTGGTGCGGCCCTACCGGATCGACGAGAACCTGCGGTTCGTTCCGTTGTCCGCGGTGTCGACGGCGTTCTCGTACCCGCACGACGACGGCGACTTCGAGCAGGCGATGCGGCGGTGTGTCGGGGTCGCGAAGTGCCGCAACCACTCGGGTTCGGTGATGTGCCCGAGTTTCCAGGTGACGGGTGAGGAGCGGCACTCGACGCGGGGGCGGGCGCGGCTGCTGTACGAGATGCTCGCGGGTGACGTGATCACCGACGGCTGGCGGTCGACGGAGGTGCGGGACGCGCTGGACCTCTGCCTTTCGTGCAAGGGGTGCAGGAGCGACTGCCCGGTGAATGTCGACATGGCGACATACAAGGCGGAGTTCCTGCACCACCACTACAAGCGGCGGCTGCGACCCGCGTCGCACTACTCGATGGGGTGGCTGCCGTTGTGGCTGCGGCTCGCGGCGCGGTTGCCCAGGGTGGCGAACGCGCTGCTGTCGGGGCCTGTCGCGCCGTTGTTGAAGCGGGCCGGTGGGATCGCGCCGGAACGGGCGCTGCCGTCGGTCGCGCGGGAGTCGTTCACCCGGTGGTTGAGCCGGAACCCGGGGTCCGGGCGGCCGGTGGTGCTGTGGCCGGACACGTTCACGAACCACTTCACCCCGGCGGCCGGGATCGCGGCGGTGCGGGTGCTGCGGGCGGCCGGGTTCAACCCGGTGCTGCCGAAGGGTTCGGTGTGCTGCGGGCTGACCTGGGTGTCGACCGGCCAGCTCTCGGTGGCACGCAGGGTGATGCGCCGCAGCCTGCGGGTGCTGACCCCGCACCTGGACGCGGGCACCCCCATCGTCGGCCTGGAACCGAGCTGCCTTTCGGCGCTGAGGACGGACGTGCCGGAGCTGACGGGCGACACCCGCACGGTGTCGAACACCTTCACGCTGGCGGGTTTCCTGCGTGCCTACGCTCCGGAGTGGACCCCGCCGGCGGTGTCCGGTGCGGCGCTCGCGCAGGTCCACTGCCACCAGCACGCGACGCTGGGCTACACGGCGGAGACGGAGCTGCTTGCGAGGGCCGGTGTGGACCTGACGTCGGTACCGGCGGGCTGCTGTGGCCTGGCGGGCAACTTCGGCTTCGAACGCGAGCACTACGAGGTGTCGCAGGCACTCGCGGAGCGCGCACTGCTGCCAGCGGTCCGCGCGGCGGACGAGGACACGGTGGTGATCGCGGACGGCTTCAGCTGCCGGACGCAGGTGGCGCAGGGCAGTGACCGCACGGCCGTGCACCTGGCGGAGGTGCTGGCGGCGGCGCTCACCGAGGAAGGGCCACGCTGAACCGCGCGCCTCCTTCCGGCGCTGGCCCGGCGTCGACGGCGCCACCGAGCCGGGTGACGAGCCCGTGCACGAGCGCGAGCCCGATCCCGGTGCCGCCGGGGCGCACCCCGCGGTACCGCGAGTGGAGGACCCCGCGCTGGAACGCGGCGCGGTAGTCGTCGGCGGACAGCCCCGGCCCGCCGTCACGGACCTCGAGCACCGCGCCGCCGGGCACCTCCCGCAGCGCGAGCACGACCGGTGCCCCGGCGGGGGTGGCACGCACGGCGTTGGAGGCAAGCCCGTCGACGACCTGCCGGACCCGCTGCGGGTCGGTCCGCACCACGACGGGCCGCCCGGGACTCTCGACCCGGAACAGCAGGTCCGCCCCGGCACACCGGCGCTCCCACACGTGCGCGGACTCGGCGAGCAGCGCGGAGAGGTCGACCTCGACGATGTCGAGCCGGAAGTCGTCGGCGCCGAGGCGGGCGAGGTCGAGGAGGTCGGACACGAGCTGGTCGAGCCGTCCGGCCTCGATCTCGATGGTGCGCCCGACCGAGGGCACCTCGTCCCCGGTGACCACGCCGTCGGCAAGCGACTCGGCGAACCCGCGCACGGCGGTGAGCGGCGTGCGCAACTCGTGCGACACGGACAGCAGGAACTCCCGCTGCCGCGCCTCGCTGTGGGCGAGCGCGTCGGCGAGCGCGTTGATCGACTCCCCGACCGCCACCAGCTCCCTTGGCCCGTCGGCGGGCACCCGGAGGTCCCGCCGCCCGTGCCGCATGCCGACGGCGACGTCGGCGGTCCGCCGCAACGGACGCGCCAGCAACCGGGCGAGCACGATCCCGGCGATCGCGGCCACGACGATGCCGGCGCTCAACGCGAACAGCAGGCTGCGCAACAACTCCCGCCCGGTCCCGTTGGCGAGGTCGACCCGCTGGACGAGCGCGATCGCCTGCCGCCCGTCCACCGCCCGCCCCTCGACGATGAACTCGACCCCACCGACGGTCGCCGCCCCGTGCAGCGGCTGTCCGGCCGTGACCCGGGCGAACCCGGCCCGCCGGGCAGCGCGCACGGCCTGCCGGTCGGCTCCGGCGATCCCGCCGTTGGGGCCACGCCGCACCACCTCGACGTCGAGCCCTTCGAGGATCTCGGTCACCCGCCGCCCGGCCACCGGCAGGTCCGCGAACTGCGCGGACACGACGTCCGCCTGAGCGGAGAGCTGCTCGGCCAGCACCTTCCGCGACTGCCCGCTCACCAGCCCGACGGACACCAACGCCGCGACCAGCGCGGTCACCCCGGCGACGACATACCCGAGAACGGCCGTCCGGGCCCACAGCGACGACCGCCGCGCCACCCTGCCACCGGACTCCCGGGGCGGCGCGGGCCCGGACCGGCTGCCGTACGGGTCTGCTTCGGGTGGTTGTCGTGTCGTCATCGTTCCGGGCCGGTTCTGTGGTGGGGGTCCGGGATGTTCGGCCCGGGATGGGATGTCACGTCGTGGACTTCGGGGTCACGACGGGTCGGCGGCGTAGCCGATGCCCCTCACGGTGCGGATGGGGCTTGCCGTGCCCAGCTTGGCTCTCAGCTGCGCCACGTGGACGTCGACGGTTCTCGTGGTCGTCGTCGAGTAGCCCCACACCGTGCTGAGGAGCCGGCTTCGGTCGAAGACGTGGTTCGGGTGGCGCATCAGGTGGGCCAGCAGGTCGAACTCGGTGGCGGTCAGTGCGACCTCGGCGTCGTTCGCCCAGACCCTGCGCCGGGTCAGGTCCACGCGGGTGCCGCCCACCGCCAGCACCTCCGCGGCCGTCGGGCCTCTGCGCAGCACCGTGCGGACCCGTGCCACCAGTTCGCGGGGGCTGAACGGCTTCGTGACGTAGTCGTCGCCGCCCAGTTCCAGGCCAAGAACGCGGTCCACCTCGTCGTCGCGGGCGGTGACGAACAGGATCGGGGTCCAGTCGCCCTCGGTGCGCAGGGTCCGGCAGATCTCGATGCCGTCCATGCTGGGCAGGCCCACGTCCAGCACCACGGCTGCCGGGCGCATCCGCCGCACCGCCGCCAGCGCCGCCGCGCCGTCCTTCTCGACGTGCACGCCGAAGCCCTCGCGCAGCAGGTACCGCTGCACGAGGTCGGCGATGGCCGGGTCGTCCTCGACGACCAGCACGAGCCCTCTGCTCTGCTCAGCCATGGCCCGGTCCAGGACTCACTCAGTCACCAGCCATTTCCGACTCGATCGCGTCCAGCGTGGCTTCGATGTCGCCGACCTGCTGGTCGACGGCGGGTTCGGTGTCGGCGCGGCAGCCGGTGCCCAGCAGTAGCACCGGCAGCAGCGCCAGTGTGCACGCCAGCCGTTTCACTTCTGCTCGCAGTGTTCGGTGCGGAAGCCGGTGGCCCACCGTTGCACCCTGGCCAGGTCGTCGACCCGGCCTGCCCGGCGGTCGGCTCGCTCCGCCAGCAGCTGTGCGCGTGTCTCGCGGCCCGCGTCGCGTTCCTTGGCCGCGCGGGCACGCAACCACTCGGCGGAGCCGCGGACCTGCGCGCCGCCGTTGATCCGGTCGAGCAGCCGGTCCGCGCGTTTCTCGATCTTCGGTACGCGCTTCTCGCACAGGTTCCGCACCTGCTCCGGGCTGAGGGTGATCGTGACCGGGCCGGTCTGCGCGGTCGCCGTCGTCCCGCCCGCCAGCAGGAGGGCGGCGGTGAGCGCGGCGGTGATGAGCTTGTTCATGGCCCCAGGTTGGCGGGCCGAGGTGAGCGCGAGGACAGGGAAATGTTCGGGTCGTGTAAGCCGGGCGCCGGGTGGGTCAGACGCCGAGGCGGTGCAGGAGGCGCTCCTCCAACTGGTCCAGCTCGATCGACGCGGCCCGGTGCGCGGCCTTGCGGCGCGCCGACGGCATCCGTTCCGCGGCCCGGACCGCCGCGGCCAACTGGCGCAGCGTCGTGTCGCCGCGGTCGGCGAACGCCCTGTCGTCGGCCGTCGCGTCGGCGCGTTCCCGCAGCTCGGCGACGGCGGTGGCGGCACCGGAGATCCGCGCGTGCAGTGCGCCGCCGCGGCCGGAGAACCGGGACAGCTCGTCGATGGGCACGCCGAGGCGCCGCGCGCGGCCGCGGTCGTACCGGTCGCGCACCTCGCCGAGCGCACGCAGCACGTGCGGCGCCACCACGGGGAGCACGGCCGGACCGATGATCTTGACGACGGCGATCGCGTTCTTCGCCCGCTTCGGCGTGAACCTCGACTCCGCGTCACCGTCGGCGGCCTTGCGCTTCCTCAGTGCCATGCCATGAACTTATCGCTGCTGACCAGCCCCGGCACGCGCTGCCCGCCGGGTTTTGTCGGTGGCCCCGCCTAGACTGCGTACCGTGACGACATCGGTGCTTCTCGACTCGGGCGTGGTGAACCGCTGCCGCCGTCGGGTGCACCTCGAGCACGACCCGACGATGGCCGACGCACCCACCGCGCCGCCCGATCCGACGGGCGAGCAGCGCATGGCCGACGCGGCCGCGCACCGTCGCTCGATCGCCGACGAGATCGCGGGCCTGGTCGGCCCGGGCTGGACGGAGATCCCGCGCGGATCCGAGGTGCGCGCGAGCGACCGCGAGCGGATGACGCTGGACGCGATGGCGGCGGGCGCCCCGTTCATCTGGGCCGCCCAGCTGCCCCGGGACGAGGCGGGTGGCCGAAGAGGCCACATGGACCTGCTGGTCGCGGTCGACGGCGGATACGTGCCGCTGCTCGTGGTGCGGCACAAGGTCAGCGATCCCGGTTCCGGCGCGCGGACCTCGCCGCTGTCGAAGCCGTGGCCGGCCGCCAGGCGCCAGGACAAGCGGCGCCGCGTGCGCCCGCAGCCCAGGGACGTGCTGCGGCTCGCGCACACCTACCGGCTGCTGCAGGCGTGCGGGCACGCCGCGCCGGGGCCCGCCATCGCGGGTGTGGTGGGGCTCGACGGCGACGTCGTCGTGTGGCACGACCTGGAGGCGCCGACCTGGCCGGGTGGCCGGGACGCGCTCGCCGAGTACGACGTCCGGTTCGCCGACCGGCTCGCCGTGGCGAACGCGGCCGCGGCCGGTGCTGCGGCGCTGGCGCAGCCGTCCCGGATCGTCGAGTGCCGGTCGTGCCCGTGGTGGCCGATCTGCCAGGTGGAGCTGCAGCGGACCAGGGACGTCAGCCTGGTGGTGCGTGGCGAGGAGGCCGCGAGCCTGCGTGCCGCGGGGGTGCGGACCGTCGACGACCTGGCCGTGCTCGACCCGGAGGACGAGTCGCTGCCGCCGACCGGCATGCCGATGGCCGACGCCGTTGGCCTCGCCAAGGCGTGGCTCGCGGACCTGACCGTCGTGCGCAGGGTGCCCGCGATCCACGTGCCGCGCGCCGACGTCGAGGTCGACGTCGACATGGAGAGCTTCGGCGACTCCGGCGCGTACCTGTGGGGTGCGCTGCTGACCGGCGCGGACGTGGGCGAACCCGCCGGTTACCGCGCGTTCGCGACGTGGGAGCCGCTGCCGACCGACGACGAGTCGAGGTCGTTCGCCGCGTTCTGGCAGTGGCTCACGGTCGTGCGCCTCCGTGCGCGCGCACGGGGGCTGAGCTTCCGCGCGTACTGCTACAACGAACTGGCCGAGAACCGCTGGCTCCTGTCGTCGGCGAAGCGCTTCGCCGGCAAGCCGGGCATCCCCACGACCGAGCAGGTGCAGGCCTTCATCACCTCGGACGCGTGGTTCGACCTGTTCGGCAGCGTGCGGGACCACTTCCTGTGCTCGCGCGGCAAGGGCCTGAAGACGATCGCGCCCGCCGCGGGCTTCTCGTGGCGCGACAAGGAGGCGAGCGGCGAGAACAGCATGCGCTGGTACCGCGACGCCGTCGGCATGGACGGCGCCCCGCCGGACGGTGCGCAGCGGACTCGGCTGCTCGAGTACAACGAGGACGACGTGCGCGCCACCCACGCGCTGCGGCACTGGATGTCGTCACCGAGCGTGTACGAGGTGCCGTATGTGGGTGATCTGTAGCACACGGTGATCCGACTCATCCCCCAGAAGGATGGCAGAACACCCCTCTTGGGCGACGCGCTCGCAGCAGCCGCCCCACCAGGGTGGATGTCATGGAACTCCTCGCCGCCGCCGGTCTCTTCGCCGGGCTCGCCCTTCTCGCCGCCATCCCGTTGGTGCTCCTGCTCCACGTCACACACCGTCCCTCGGACAGCGAGAGCTAGCCGGAACGGCCGTGAAACCACCGGGCCGGGAGATAGCGTGACCGGGTGCTCGAAGGTGCTGTCGTCCAGCTCGTCCCGTTGACCCCGGAACACCTGCCGGAACTGCGGCGGATCCGGGCCACGCCCGAGGTGCGGGCGCGGTGGGGTGAGCCGGCCGACGACGGCACGGAGGACGACGTCACCTGTTTCGCGATCGTCGTCGGCGGGGCGGTCCGCGGGATGGTCCAGTACGGCGAGGAGGACGATCCGGACTACCGGCACGCCTCCATCGACATCTACGTGGACCCGGCGGTGCACGGCCGCGGGATCGGCAAGGACGCGGTGGCGACGCTCGCCCGGCACCTCGTCGACGACCGGGACCACCACCGGATCGTCATCGACCCCGCCGCCGACAACGTCGCCGCCATCCGGTGCTACGAGGCCGTCGGATTCCGGCCGGTCGGCGTGCTGCGGCGCTACGAGCGGGACCCGGACGGCAAGGGCTGGCACGACGGCCTGCTCATGGACCTGCTGTCGACCGAGCTGAAGTGATCGAGCGTTAACCTGTCGGCATGCTGATCAGTGACACTTCCGCCATCGTGACGGGGGGCGCTTCCGGGCTCGGTGGCGCGACCGCCATGGCGCTGGCCGACCAGGGCGCCCGGGTGTTCGCCGTCGACCTGCCGGTCGCCATCGACACCGCACCAGAGGTCGCCGGGATCACCTACGTCGGGGCCGACGTGACCGAGCCCGAGCAGGTGCGGGCCGCCGTCGACGCGGCCGCGGCGCAGGGGCCGCTGCGGACCGTCGTGAACTGCGCGGGCATCGGGCCATCGGCGCGGATCCTGTCGAAGAAGGGCCCGCACGACCTGGCGCTGTTCCGCAAGGTCGTGGAGGTGAACCTGATCGGCACGTTCAACGTGGTCACCCTCGCCGCGCAGGAGATCGCCAGGACCGAGGCCGATGAGCAGGGCCAGCGCGGTGTCGTGATCAACACCGCGTCGATCGCGGCGTTCGACGGGCAGATCGGGCAGGTCGCCTACGCCGCGTCCAAGGGCGGCGTCGTCGGCATGAACCTGCCTGCCGCGCGTGACCTGTCGTCGTCCGGCATCCGGGTCTGCACCATCGCGCCGGGCATCATCGACACCCCGATGCTCGCGACCGTCAGCGACGAGTTCCGCGCGGGCCTCGCGGCCGGGATCCCGTTCCCGAAGCGGCTCGGCCACGCCGAGGAGTACGCGAAGCTCGCGCTGTCGATCATCGCGCAGGACTACCTGAACGGCGAGGTCATCCGCCTCGACGGCGCACTGCGGATGGCACCGCGCTAGTGTCCCGCGCCGGAAATGCGGTGCGTGAGTTGATTCCGTGAAGTCGGCGTGGCAATGCCCTGAAAGGCGCGTTCAGGGCGCTCAGCGCCCTGAACGCGCCTTTCAGGGCACCGGCCCAGCCCCGTCTCGGACGCCCACGTGGGTGTGGGGGTCGTGCCTGATGACGGGTCCGTACGCCAAGCCACTTCACATGATCTTCACGGAATCAATCGTCTAGCGGCGTCCCGGCTGGCAGATCTCGTCGAGGGCCAGCAGGTCGTCGGCGCTCGGGTGCCACTGCGTCGCGGCGGCGTTCGCGATCACCTGTTCCGGCGTGGTGGCACCCGCGATCACCGAACCGACCGTCTTCTGCGCGGCCAGCCAGCCGATGGCGACCGTCGCCATCGGCAGGCCGCGTTCCTCGGCGAACGCGCGCAGCTTCTCGATGCGGTCCCACGGCGCGTCGGCCAGCAGCCGGGTCCGGCCCGCGAGCCGCGCGTTCGCCGGCGGGTCGGTGTCCCGGTGGTACTTGCCGGTCAGCAGGCCGTTGGCCAGCGGGAAGTACGGCAGCAGCCCGAGCCCGAACCGCTGGCAGGCCGGGATGACGTCCCGTTCCGCCTCGCGTTCGAGCAGCGAGTAGTGGTTCTCGGCGGCGACCACGCCGGCCCAGTGGTTGGTCCTGGACAACCAGACGGCGTCCGCCACCTGCCAGCCCGCGAGGTTGCAGACGCCCGCGTACCTGATCAGGCCCTCGCGCACGAGGTCGTCCAGCGCCGACAGTGTCTCCTCGACCGGCGTGGTGGGGTCCGCGCGGTGCAGCTGGTAGAGGTCGATCCAGTCGGTGCCGAGCCTGCGCAGCGACGCCTCGACGGCACGCTTCACGTACCGCCGCGAGCCACGCGCGCCGAAGTCGGGGCCGTTCCCGCCCTGCATGTCCACGCCGAACTTCGTGGCGATCACGGCGTTGTCGCGGCGGCCGGAGAGTGCCTGGCCGAGCAGTTCCTCGCTGCGGCCGCGGGGGGCGCCGTACACGTCGGCGACGTCGAAGAAGTTGACCCCGGCGTCGACCGCGGCCGCGATGAGCGCGCGGGAGCCCGCGAGAGATTCGGCTGCCGTTCCCGGGCGGCCCAGGTTGTTGCAGCCGAGTCCGACCGCACTGACCACGAGCCCGGATTCTCCCAGGTGACGGAGTTCCACGGCGACAGGCTACTGACGGTCCCGCCTCCGAGCCAGATGCCAATCGGCTGGCATTGACATTCGACACATCGGGTATTCCGTCCGCCATGACCATTTCCGGCGCTTCGTGAGGCAGGCTGTGCGGCATGAGCAAGGCAGCTGAGGGGGACAGACCGTCCGCGGCGGACTGGGTCGCCGGACACCTATCGAGCCAGGTCGGCCGCGTTTTCGTCGTGACGGGCGCGAACAGCGGGCTCGGCCTGGAGACCGCGCGTTCGCTCGGCGCCCTCGGCGGCGCGGTGATCATGGCCGCCCGCGACATGGAGAAGGGCGAGGCCGCGGTGGACTCGCTGCGTGCCGAGCAGCCCGACGGCCGCTTCGACCTGCGCCACCTCGACCTCGCCGACCTGGACTCGGTGCGGGAGTTCGCCGCGGGCGTCGAGCACGTGGACGTGCTGGTCAACAACGCCGGTGTGATGACGCCGCCCCGCTCGCTCACCGAACAGGGCTACGAGCTGCAGTTCGGCGTGAACCACCTCGCGCACTTCGCGCTCACGATCCTGCTGTTCAACACGCTGCTGCGCGGCGAGGACCCGCGCGTGGTGACGGTCAGCTCCACCCTGCACAAACGCGGCCGCATCCACTTCGAGGACCTGCACGGCGAGCACGGCTACCACCGCACCAAGTACTACGCGCAGTCCAAGCTGGCGAACGTGGTGTTCGCGCTCGAGCTGCACCGGCGGCTGCGGACCGCCGGGTTTCCCCTGCGCAGCGTGCTCGCACACCCCGGCCACGCGGCGACCAACCTGCAGACCAGTGGTCCGACCGGTGTTGGCAAACTGATGATGAAGATGACCAACCGGGTCATGGCGCAGGACGTCGCGACGGGTGCGTTGCCGCAGATCTACGCGGCGGCGGGCGCGGACGTGGAAAGCGGTCAGTTCTGGGGCCCGGACGGTCGCAACGAGGGCAAGGGCTTCCCGGCACTCGTCGAACCGCTCGACGAGGCCCGAGACCGCGAACTGGGGAAACGACTGTGGGACATCTCGGAGGAGCTGACCGGAGTGCACATCGACCTGGCCCCGTGACCGACCGGCACATCCGGTCGGTCGAGGACGTGCTGACCCTCCTCGATGGCCTGTTCGCCGACGCCCTGAAGTGGGAGGAGTTCTACGGCGACCGGGAACGGCCGGTCCCGTTCTTCGCGGCGAAGCCGGACGAGAACCTGGTGTCGTACCTGGAGCGCGGGCTGCTGCCACCGGGCCGGGCGCTCGACATCGGGTGCGGGCCGGGCCGCAACGCGGTGCACCTGGCGGCGGCCGGGTTCTCGGTGGACGCGGTCGACCTGTCCGACGCCGCGTTGACGTGGGCGAAGGAGCGGGCGGGGGACGCGGACATCCGGTTCCTGTGCGGGGACGTGTTCTCGATGGAGCTGGGCGAGTACGACCTGGTCTACGACTCCGGCTGCTTCCACCACCTGCCGCCGCACCGGCGGGTCAGCTACCTGTCGCTGCTCGACCGGTGCCTGAAGCCGGGCGGTCACTTCGGGCTCGCGTGCTTCGCGGCAGGTGAGATGGGGTCGGAGGCGCCGGACGCGGAGCTGTACCGGAAGGGGCGCCTGGAGGGCGGTCTCGGGTACACGCCGGAGTCGTTGCGGTGGATCTTTTCGGAGCTGACCGAGGTGGAGCTGCGGCGGATGACGGAGGAACAGGCCGACTCGCCCCTCTACGGCGTCCCGTTCCTGTGGACGGCCCTGTTCGAACGCCCCTGACCCGGGCTCATCCCTGCGGGGGAGCGGGTTCGCGCTCCGGCGGGACGTGCCACGGGGCGGCGGCGACGACGCTGAAAGCATGATCACCGTCAGGCATGCGATTGGCTGGGCCGCGGTCGCCGGTACGTTCCCCTATCTCGTGTTGAAGGCGAACTGGCTGGCCGGCGGCACCATGGGGCTGGCCGACCCGGACTTCTTCGCCGCGGAACCGAGTGCGTTCCTGCTCAACGCGGTCACCGCCGCCATGGACGTCGTCGCGATCGTCGTCGCGCTCGCCTTCACCTACTCGTGGGGGCAGCGGATCCCCGGGTTCTTCGTGCTCGTGCCGATCTGGATCGGCACCGGGTTGCTCGCGCCCATCGCGATCCTGCTGCCGACCATGGACTTCGGGAAACCGGTGCCGTTCCTCGAACCGTGGGTGCAGCCGCTCGTGTACGGCGGGTTCGCCTGGCAGGGCGTGCTGCTCGGGATCGCGTTCGTGTTCTACGCGATGGACCGGTGGCCTGCCGTGTTCCGGCTCGACACCGCCCGACGTCCCGGCGCCGGGGCCCGTCCGGGCCGTCACGGCGCACGCCGGGGCGCTGCTCGCCGCCGTCACCGGGGTGCTGCTGCTGCGGAACGGCGCCTTGGCCGACATCGTGTTCGGGGTGCTCGCGTTCGGGGCGGCCGCCGGCACCGTGGTGATGACCAACCGGGTGCGGGTGCGGTTCTGGGTGCCCGTGGCCGTGACGTGGGTCGGGGCCGGGGCGTTGTTCGCCTGGAACGTGTGGGCCGCCGTCAACCTGTTCGGCGAGACGATGCTGGACGGTGGCGCCGCAGCGTGGCCCGCCTTGCTCGGCGCCACCGCGGGACTGCTGATCGGGCTCACCTCGCTGGTGTTGCTCAGCGGGTGCGCCGGCCGGCGACCTGGCTCTCCTGCCGCGTCGGCCGGTCGTACAGCGCGACCGTGAGCCGGACCAGGAAGATCACGGCCACGACGCTCACGACGAGGATCTGCATCACCACGTGGCGCCTCCTCCTGCTCGGGACCCGACTGCGACGGAGGCGATGGTCGTACCGTTCCCACGCCGAGTGCGGGATGTGACGCGCGACACGCCCGGGGAGCTGACCCGATCGGCTGAACACGGTCGGTACCGGAGGGGTTCCCGGGGTGGGTACAGTTCCGCCGTGCCAGCACCAAGTACCGGGGTGGGCGCGGTCGCGATCTGGACGTCGGCCGACCAACCCGGCCTCGGAGACCAGCTACTCGGACGGGTGATCCAGCAGGAGCTGCTCACGCGGCTGCCGGGCTGGCGGATGACTCTCTGCTCGCCCGCCGGTTGGCGTCGCCAAGCGGTGGCGGACGGCGGGCTCGTGACCGAACCGCTGCGTGACCGCTCGCCCGCCGAACTCGCCGCGGCCGCGACGGTCACCGTCGTGTGCTCCGGCGACCCGTTCACCCTCGACCTCGCCGCCCGCCTCGATCCGGTCCACCCGGTGGTGCCGTTCGCGGTGCGGGACCTGCCCGCGGTGCTCGCGTCGCGGGCCGCGTTCGTCGCCACGGCGGACCCGGCGTTCCTGCTGGACCGGGTGGTCGACCTGGACACGCTGCCGGTGCGGGTCGCGCAGCTGCGCCAGCTCGGCGAGCTGCCCGACGGCGACTACGACGTGTCCGAGCTGCCCGACGGCCTCGTGTTCGAGGACCGGCTCGCCATCCTGTCCGGCGCGCGGTCGGTGACCACCGACGACGAGCACGTCACGGCCGTGTGCGCGGCGCTGCGCGTGCCGTGCGATGGCCCGGTGCCAAGCGGTTCGGTGACCGAGCTGCGGGACGAGCTGGACCGGGTCGCGGCACTGGCGGAGAAGACGCTGGCCGAGCGGGGCGGCGACCTGGAGTCGCGGACGGCGGTGCTGGCGCAGGAGAACCACGCGCTGCGGCAGGCGCACTGGCAGCTGCGGCAGCGGATGTTCGTCGAGCGGCAGCGCCTCGCCGAGCCGCTCGCGCAGGCGTTCCGGGAACGGGACGAGGTCGCCGACGAGGCGAACGAGCTGCGGGCGGCCAACCGCGAGCTGACCCGGCGCAACGAGGAGCTGGCCGCGCGGCTCGCGCACGTCGAGGCCGAGCTGTCCGCCTGGCGGAACACCAAGCTGGTGCGCTGGACCCGGCCGCTGCGTGACGCGTACGGGAAGGCGCGGGGATGACGCCGAGGATCACCTTCGTGCTCGTGTCCTACGGCGGGCGCGAACTGGTGGTGCGGTGCCTGGAGCTGCTCGCGGAGCACACGTCCGTGCCGTACCGGGTGATCGTCGCCGACAGCGCGTCGCCGGATGGCACCGGTGCGTGGCTGGCGGAGAACCTGACCGGCGCGACCGTGCTGCGGATGGCCGGGAACCTCGGTTTCGGTGCGGGCGGCAACCTCGCCGTGCGGCACGCCGACACCGAGTTCCTGTGCTTCCTCAACGCCGACATCGAGGTCACCGACGGCTGGCTGGAGCCGTTGCTCGCGTTCCTCGACCGGACACCGCGGGCCGCGGCCGTGTCCCCGGTGCTGCGCAACCCGGACGGCTCGGTGCAGGAGGCGGGCAGCGTGATCGGCGGCGACGGCTGGTGCCGCGCCGTCGACGGCGACATGACCGAAGGTCCGCTGTTCACCCGCGAGGTCGACTACGCCTCCGCCGCGTGCCTCGTCGTGCGGCGCACGGCGTTCCTGCAGGCTGGCGGGTTCTCCCCGGAGTACGAGATCGCGTACTTCGAGGACGTGGACCTGATGCTGTCGCTGCGGGCGCACGGCTGGCAGACGTGGCTGGAGCCCGCGTCGGCGGTGACGCACCAACGGCACGGCAGCAGCTCGTCGGCACGGGCGAACGAGCTGATGCGGCTCAACCACACCACGTTCACCAGGCGGTGGCCCGCCGAGCTTGCCAGGCGCGCGCCGGTGGTCGGGCTCGACGAGCACCCGCACCGCAGGTGGTGGCTGCGTGACCAGATCGCGCCCTACCGGGTGCTCCTGATCGACGACCGGGTGCCGCAGCCCGACCGCGGCCGCGGCGACGGCCGCACGATGGCCGTCGTGAACGCGTGGCGCGAGGCCGATCCGCGGGCGCGGGTCACGTTCTTCGCGGTGTCTGCGGAGCGGGCCGGGCAGGTGGCGCCCGCGCTCGCCGCCCGCGGCATCGAGGTCGTGTACGGCGTCGACGACCCCGGCCGCTGGTCGCGGGAGCGGGCCGGGCTCTACGACGTGGTGGTCGTGTTCCGGCCGCACAACTTCGTCGGCTACGGCCTGCCGATCGCCGACGCGCAGCCGCAGGCGGTGAAGGTGTACGACGCGGAGGCGTTGTTCCACCGGCGCCCGGAGCAGCACTTCGGCACGGCGACCGACGTTCAGGACCGCCGGTCGTGGGCCGTGCAGGCGGACCTGTTGCGGCAGCAGGAGGTCGACGCGTTCACGTGGGCCGACGTCGCGGTGTGCGTGAGCGAGGAGGAGGCCCACTGGGCCGCCAGGGTCGCGCCCGGGTTGTCGGTGCACGTCGCCTGCTATCCCGCGCACGTGCCTGCCGAGGTGCCCGGTTTCGAGGCGCGGCGCGACATCGTGTTCTTCGGCGGGTTCGACTCGACGCCACGCACCCCCAACGAGTTCGCCGTGCTGGAGCTGGCCGACGAGGTGCTGCCGCCGCTGCGGGAACGGCACCCGGACCTGCGGTTGCGGGTGGTCGGCGCGGACCCGTCGCCCGCGGTGCTCGCGCTGGACGGCCAGGCGATCGAGGTGGTCGGCAAGGTGCCGGACCCGAGGCCGCTGCTGGAGTCGGCGCTGCTGCACGTGGTCCCGATGCGGTACGGCGCCGGTGTGAAGATCAAGTTCGTGGACTCGATGGCGGCCGGGCTGCCGTTCGTGACCACCCCGGTCGGCGGTGAGGGCCTGCACCTTGGCTGGACGGCACGGCACCTGATCGGCGCGTCCCCGGCCGAGCACGTCGAGCTGTGCCACCGGCTGCTGACCGACCCGGCGCTGTGGACCGACGTGCAGCAGGGGCTGATGGAGATCTGCCGCGTCCACTTCTCACCGGAGGAGTTCCGCCGCCGCATGGGGGACGTGCTGGTGGCGTGCGCGGTCCCGCCGCCAGTGCCTGTCTGAGCCCGTCTGAGCCCGTACACTGGGCGCATGGTGCGGGTTTCCGTGGTGATGCGGGCGAGGCTGGTGCTCGCCCTCTTCCTGCCCGCACTGTTCGTCGCGCTGCCCGTCGCGGGCGGGCTCGGCGGCATGGCGACCGCGCTGACCGCTGGTCTCGCCGCCGCGCTGGTCGTCGCCGTGGTGCTGCACGTGCGGCTGGAGACGACCCCGGCGCTGGTACGCACGCTCAGCCTGCGTGAACGCGCGAAACAGACCGTCTTCCTGCGGTTGCGTGACCCGGACGCGCCGGGGCGCCCCCGCCCGCGAGCTCCCGGACTCGGCAGCGCGGCTGCCTGACGTCCACTTCGACACCCGTAAGGCAGTCGCTCCCGCCTGCCCATGTCAACGCGCATGAACTCCCGGAGCGACCCTTGTTCGACATCTTCCTGTACCCGGTCTCGGCCATTCTCTGGTTCTGGCACACCGTTTTCGGCGCCCTGCTCAACCCCGACAGCGGGACGGCGTGGGTGCTCGCCATCGTGTTCCTCGTCTTCACCATCCGCACCCTGCTCATCCGGCCCGCGCTCAGCCAGGTCCGCGCCGGGCGGCGCACGCAGGAACTCGCGCCACAGCTGAAGAAGATCCGCGAGAAGTACGGCAAGGACCGCCGGCGCATGGCGCAGGAGATCCAGAAGCTGCACGCCGACAACGGCACCAGCCCGTTCGGCGGCTGCCTGCCCGCACTGCTGCAGATCCCGGTCTTCCTGAGCCTGTACTGGGTGTTGCGCGACTTCACCCCCGGCGCCACCGCCAACCACGTCTTCGACCGCGCGGGAGTGGAGTCGTTCCTGAACGCGGACCTGTTCGGCGCGAAGCTCGGCAACTGGGTGAGCCAGCCCGCCGCCGATCTGGCGGCGTTCGGCACCGGCAGGCCCGCGATGCTCGCCGTCGGCGTGCCGCTGATGCTGATCGCCGGTGCGGCGACGTTCCTGTCGCTGCGGATGTCACACCGGATGTCACTGCGGCGGCAGACCGAGATGGACCCGCGGATGGCCGGCCTCAGCAGGACGATGATGTACCTGGCTCCGATCGGCATGCTCGGGTCCGGTCTGTTCTTCCCGGTGCCGATCGGGGTGCTGCTGTACTTCCTCGCCAGCAACGTGTGGACGTTCGGCCAGCAGCACGTCCTGACCGCGAAGGTCGACCGCGAAGAGGCCGCGCGGGAGAAGCCAAGGCGAAAGGCGGTCACGCCGCGCCCGGGTCAGAAGCCGGAGAAGCCCTAGCTCAGTGGGTGCGGTGGGCGAGCGGGCACGCGCAACCGCTTGCCGCGCAACGACTTCCACCGCACCGCCGCGGCCAGGAGCCTGCGTTCCGCGCCGGCCGTCTGCGGGCGGTCGGCACGGGCGCGGCGCACCAGTGGTTTCAGGTCCCGCTCCACCCGGGTCAGTTCGGCGAGCGTCTCCCGCACCGGACCGAGCCGGTGCCAGTTCCGCATCAGCAGCACGGTCGCGTACTGGGCGACCCGCCGCAGCTCGAACTCCGCGACCGCCTCCAGCTCGGGGTCGTCCCGGCGGGCGCCCATGGCGAGACCCAGCCAGCCGAGCCCGGTCGGCAGACCGTCGTCGAGGCGGTCGTCGCGGCGGCCGGTGACCGCCTCACCGTGCTGGCGGTAGGAGTACAGCGGCCGGTCCACGAACTCGATGCGGCCCGCGGCGAGCGCGGTCGTGGCCATCCAGTGGTCGTGGAACGCGGACGGGGTGCCGGGCGGGAACGGCAGCACGAGGTCGCGCACGACGTCGGCGCGCACCATGCTCGCCGCGCCGGTCACGGTGTTGAGCAGCAGCATCGCGTCCAGGTCGGTCCGCTGGTTCTGCCGGTGCCGCCAGAACGAGGTGCCGACGACCTCGTCGTGCTCGTCGATCAGCCGCATGTCGGAGTACGCGAGCGTGACGTCCGGGTCGTCGAACCGTTCCAGCAGCGTGTCCAGCTTGTCCGCGTCCCACACGTCGTCCTGGTCGGACAGCGCCACGAACTCGGCGTCGGCGGGCACGTGGGTCAGCGCGCGCTCGAAGTTGCGGTAGAAGCCGACGTTCTCGTCACCGGCCAGCACCACGAACCGGTCGTCGCCGTCGGTGAGCCGCCGGATCGTGGCGACGTGCTCGTCGCCGGACGCGTCGTCGGCGATCACGCACACCCAGTTCGAGTGCTTCTGCGCGCGGATCGAGTCGAGCTGGTGTGCCAGGAAGTCCGGGTCGGGCCGGTAGGTCGCCATGCAGATCGCGACCTTCCCGCCCTCCGAGGGCCAGCGCACCGCCGTGGGCGCCAGGTTGGTCCGCGTCAGCGTCACCGTGGGCAGCGGCCGGGTCAGCGTGGTCCCGTCGACCAGGTCCACCACCAGCGTCAGCGGGAGCCTTCCCGGCGCGTCGGCACCGGCGACGGGGATCCGGAACGACACGCCGCTGCCGTCCGGCACCCGCACCCCGCCGGGCCGCAGCGCCGCCGCGACGTCCGGGCGGTGATGGCCGAGGCTGCCGGGCACGTGCCGCGACCCGGCCCGCACGGACACCGCCCGCACCCCGACCGACGCGTGCGCGACCCACCCGTTCAGTTCGAGCACCTGGCCCGCGCCGACCGGCACCGTGTCCGGCACCCGGAGGTCGTGGTGCAGGCCGTCGTCCCGCGCGGAGGCGGCGGAACGCCGGTACCGGCCCGCGAGTTTCCTCGTCAGCCCCGGCGCCTTCGCGCCGAGCTTGCGCAGCAGCCCGTCCGGCTCGTCGCCCGGCCTGCCGAGCGCCAGGTCGCGGACGCCGCGCACCAGCCTTCCGGCGGGCCACAGCGACTTGTGCGCGACCCGCACCAGCTTCGCGTTCTCCAGCGCGTCCAGCCGGGCCCGCGTGCGGTGCAGCCGGTCCCGCAGGGCCGCCGCCTCCGCGTCGAGCGCGGCGCGGGCCGCCTCGGTCCGCTCGTTGGCCTGCCAGGCTTCTGCCGCCTCCGCGACGGCCGCGGTGAGGTCGTTGAACGCCCGCCCGATGCGGTCGTCCTTCAGGTCCATCTCGGACCGCGCCATCACGAGGCCGTGCTCGGCCTGCGCGAGGCGTTGGGTCAGGTCGTCGACGTGCGCGCCCTGCCTGGTCAGCTCGTCGGTAAGCCGCCGTTCCCGTTCGAGGGCGGCGTCCCGCTCGTGCCCGGTCGCGCGGAGCGCGTCGGCGTCGGCACGCAGCCGCCGCAGCCCACCGGGGAGCTGCCACAGCGGGCTGCCGTGGTCGGCTGTGACGTCGTGGTCGAGGGCGGCGGCGATCCTGGCGGCCGGGTGGCCGGTCACCTGCTCCTGCAGCGCGGCCTCGGCGGTCACCAGCTCGGCCCAGCGGTGTTCGAGTGCGGCGGTCAGGCCGGTCAGCGCACACAGTTCCGCGAGCACGCCGCGGACGGTGGTGCGGGCGGTCCACGGGTGCGGCGCGTGGCCCTGCACGGTCTCGCGGGCGAACTCCAGCAGTGCCCGCAGCATCACCAGCTCGGCGTCCACGCCGTGGCCCGCGTGCCACTCCAGGTCGACGCGGGTGACCGTGCCGTCCGGGCCGATGATCAGGTTGCCGGGGTGCACGTCGAGGTGGTCCGGCGGCAGCACCGGCACGTCCTGCCGGTGCGGCAGGAACGGGTGCGCGAGGTCGGCCGTGTCGAGCGCCCGCGCCCGCGCGGTGCAGGTGCTGCGCCACAGCTCGCACAGGCGGGCCAGTTCGTCGTGGTCGCCGGTGCGCATGGCGTCGTGCAGGCACGCGTCGAGCGGGCGGCCGGGGTGCAGCGGCTCGGCCACCAGGTGAACCTGCCGCAGCCACGAACCGGAGTCACCGAGTCCGCTGTGGGTGGTCCGGAGCGTGCCGTCGGCCGTGAGCTGCCGCGTCCGCCGCCACACGGGCCTGCGCGCGCCGCTGATCAGCCACGCGAGCCCGGGCTGGACCACGTTCTCGAGCGCGGCCCGCGACTTCGACGCCACGACGAGGAAGGACGGGGCGACCGAGGTGCCCATGCCCTCGGCCATCGCGAGCCGGTGCGCGACCCGGCCGGACACCACGCCGTCGTTGCCGCCGAACGAGCCCTGCAGCGGGTCGCGGACGAGCTTCTCCACCAGCTCGGGCCCGTGCCGGAACGCGGCCTCGTCCAGCACCACCCTCGGCAGCTTGTAGTCCGGGTACGGGAACAGCCACCGCTGTGCCGTGAGCCCGGCGCCCGTGAGCAGCTCGGCGAGCGTCCGGTGGGTCCACGTGCGCGGGCTGCGCTTCGCGCCCGGGTAGTCCGCGAGCCCGACCCACGCCTTGTCGTGGTGGTCCTCGACGCCGCCGAGCAGGTACCGCAGTCCCAGCTGGTTCTCGATCGCGAGCACGACCACGCCGTCGTCGGACAGGGCGGCCGTCACGGCGGGCAGCAGCGCCGCCGGGTCGTTGTACTCCAGCACCCCGCACAGCAGCGCGAGGTCGAAGGGGCCAGCACCGGCGAGCCCGTCGGCCAGCGTCGCCTCGACGATCCGCACGTCGGCGAGGTCACGGCAGCGTTCCCGCGCCGCGGCCGCCCGGTCGGGCACGCCCTCGATGCCGAGGACGGACGCGCCCGCCTCGCCAAGCGCCCTGGACAGCACACCGGAGCCGCACCCGAGGTCCACGACCCGCAGCCCGGGGGCGATCCGCAGCGGCGCGAGCAGGCCGAGCCGTGCGGGGGAGAAGTGGTAGGCCGTCTCCCACGTCTCGACCAGCCGGGACAGCTCGGTCGACCCGGCGCTCACGTCCCGCGCGGACCGCAGGGCCGCCAGCACCGCCGACTCGGCTCCGTCCGCGTAGTCGAAGGTCATGAGCCCATGGTCGTCGAAATCGCCCTCGCCGACCTCACGAAACCGGCGGGAACTCGTCGGTCTCCTCCGGGAGCAGCTCGTTGAACACCGACTCCACGTTCGCCGAGTCCTTGCCGTACACCTCGACCCGCACCAGGTAGCCGTCGTCGGTCAGGTAGTGGGCGCGGTACGCGGTGTCCGCCTCGGGCTTGTCCGCGGGCAGCCGCCGGACCTTGACCCCGTTGTCGTCGCTGAGCAGCTCGTACTTGGCCGACTGGTAGAGCTGGTCGATCGCCGTGAGCACCGCGGCCGGGTCGGCCGCCTCGCCGACCTTGAACGCCCACAGACCGGTGCGGACCCCGGACTCGACGTCGGTGACGAGGCCGCTGACCTCGGACACGCCGACGGACTGCAGCAGCTTCGCCTCCGCCTCGGTGGGCACCTTCTCCGCGACCGCCTGCGCGATCGGCACGGTCCGGTTGTAGACCTTCGCACCGGGCAGGTCGAGGAACGGGCCCTCCGGGATGTCCGGGGGCGGCGGCTTCGGGCTGGTGGTCTTCGGCTGCGTCTGCTCGCTGGTCTTCTGGTCGTCGGCCTGGTTGCCGCCGCTGTCCTTGAAGCCGAAGAACCAGATGGCGCCGCCGGCGAGCGCGAGCACCACGACGACCGCGACGATGATGCCCGCGACCTTGCCCGCGCCGCCGCGGGACTTCTCCTCGAAGACCTCCGGGCCCTGCCGCGGCCAGCTCTGCTGCCCGAACTCCGGCGGCAGGTCCTCGTTCGCCCACGGGGGCGGGGTCATGGCCTGCGGGTGCGGCTGCTGGCTCTCCCACGGCGGGGGCGGCGGCGGCGGCGGGAAGTGCGGGTGTTGCTGCTGCTGCGCCTGCACGTTCGGCACGATCTGCGTGCTGTCCGCGTCGGTGTGGCCGACCACCTGGGTGTGCTCGTTGCCCGGGGGCTGCCCGGACACGATCTGCGTGCGGTCGGCGCCCTCGAAGCCCTGCTGGGGCTGCACGGGCCGGAACACCGCCGTCGGTTCGGCCCCCTGCTGCTGTGGCTGTTCGGGCGCGCTCTGACCGGACGCCTGGGCGATCACCCGGTCGCGCCGCGTGCGGTACTCGTCCGCGGAGATCTGGCCGGCCGCCAATGCGCTGTCGAGCTGTGCGAGCTCGTCTTGCCAGGACATGAAGTGCCCTCCAACCAGATGAAATGGCCGCCGGCGCAGTGCCCCGCCGTGGCCTGGGAAAGACTATTGGGTGCGGGGTGCGGTCACACTCCCGGGTGGTTCTACTCCGCCGGTGGTGCCGCGTCCGTAACCGCGGTCATCGCCCGTTGGAACTGAACGCGCATCTCGTCGACGTCACCGGCGGGGATCTGCAGCACGAACATCAGGATCGTGGTGTCCCCGTAGGTGTACACCCCGCGCGTGCCGGAGGCCTCCGCGTTGGTGACCGTGGACACGTCCACCGTCTCCGGTACGCCCTCGACCCCGGTCGGCTCGAAGCCGAGCTGCCGCTGGATGTCGATGATGCTGGCGGTCAGCTCCTGCGCCGCCTCCGCGTCCTCGCTCTGGAACGAGTAGAGCAGGAAGCTGTAGTCGCCCTCGGACGTGCCGTTGTGCACGAGCCGGTCGGCGCCCGCGCCCGCGAGCAGCGTCGCCTCGGCCGGTGCGATGACGTTCAGCTCGCTGGCCCGCTGGATGTTCATCTCGCCCGTGTTCAGACCGGGCTCGCCGGGCAGCTCGATCTTCGTGACGTCGACCGGCTCAGGGGCCGGTTCCTCCACGGCGGAGGTCTGCTGCTCGTCGCCGTCCGCGGCCTGCTGCGGGTCGTCATCGCCGCGGAGCCCGAAGAACCACACGGCGCCGCCCGCGAGCGCGAGCACGACCAGCACGACGATCCCGATCAGCCACGGTTTCCGGCCGCCACGTGGTGCCTTGTTGCTGGTGAACAGGTCCTGCGCGTCCATGGGCGTGACGGCGGGGGCCGGCATCGGCTGCGACTGGCGCGGGAAGGCGCCGGTGGTGGCGGCAGGGTCGGGTAACTGGGTGGCCCACACGGGCTGCTGCGGCGCCATCTGCCGTGGTTGCTGCTGTGGTTGCTGCTGCTGTGGGGGTGACGCCTCGGCGGTGACGACCTGCGTGCGCTCGACGTCACCGTTCGCGCCGCCGTTGCCCGCCTTGCCGGTCGCGCCGTCCATCGTGGCGACGTCGATGATCTGGGTTTGCTCCGCCTCGGCGCCCTCGACGTTCACGACCTGCGTGACCTCGGCGTTCTCGCCAGGTCCCGCACCCTCGGCCGGGACGACGGGCTGCGGGCCGGTCGGCGGGCCGATGACCGGCGACGGTGGTTGTGCGGATGAAGCGGCCGCGAGGATCTCGTCCCGGCGCTTGCGGTACTCGTTCGCGGCGAGCTCACCGCCCGCGAGCGCGCTGTCGAGTTGCCTCAGCTCTTCCTGCCAGGTCATCCGGCGCCCTTTCCGCAGTGTTCTGTCCGCGATTTTCCCATCCGCACCCCACCGCACCGCAGGTGCCTCCACGAAGCGGTACGAGAGCGCAGCGGTGACCGCCGTCCCCGCCATGGTGACGAGAAAGGCCAGTGTCGTACCGCGGGTGTCGAGATTAGGTGAGAAGTCACGTACCGCACTGGCACATGGACCAGAAACACGGCACGAGTTCGCCATGCCACCGGTGGGCGGCGAGCGTGGTTGCCGGACACGGCAGGGTCACACGCCCGCGGGTTGTCCCGCCTCGGCCGCCCGGTTCGCGCGGGCGCGGACCAGGCCGTACCGCAGCGCCAGGAGCAGGTCCGCGAGCGTGTGGCCGACACGCAGCATCAGGGCGACCGTCGCCGCGGCGGGGGCGCCGAGCAGCGGCGTGAGCGTCAGGATCAGCACCGCCTCCCGCGCGCCGACCCCGGCAGGCGCCAGGAACACGAGCAGCCCCACGAGCCAGCCGAGCGCGAACGCGCCGGTGCACACCAGCGCCAGCGTCAGCACCGAGTCCGTGAACGGGTCGGCGAGCACGTAGCCCGCGCCGCCGTAGCCGGCCCATGCCGGCAGCATCCACAGCAGCGGCTTCACGAGCCCGGACCACCGCAGCACCGGCGGCTCCGACCCGGACCGCTTCGCGAGCTTGCGCGCCAGGAAGTTGATCACCTTGGGGTGCAGCACGACCAGCGCCAGCGGGACACACAGCCCGGCCCAGCCGAACCTGTTCACCAGCGCGGGCTGGCTCACCAGCAGCAGCGCGCCGACGAGCACCGACGTCACCGTGTGCACGACCAGGAACACCGACCCGGCCAGCAACGCCATGCCGCCCGGCACACCCCGTTCCCGCGCGAACCTCATCTGCGCGAGGAACGGCCACACCGAACCCGGCAGGTACTTGCCGACCTGGGCGGGGAAGAAGATCTCCCGCGCCGCCCTGGACGTCACCGGCGAACCGAGCGCACCGAGGCAGTGCTTCCACACCTCGGCGGTCGCCAGCAGACCGAGCACGATCCCGGCCATCGCCACGACCGGCCGCCACCACGCGATCTCCCCGACCGCGTCGAGCATCGAAGGGAAGTCGTCGCGCAGTGCCCACACGGCGATCCCGACGGCGACCACCACGAACACGATCGCCAGCAGGTCGGCCCGCCGGCTCGGTTTCGGGGTGGCCGGTTCAGACACGCCGCTCGCTCCGCAAGCTCCGCTCAGACACCATGCTCGCTCCGCAAGCTCCGCTCAGACACGCCAGATCAGCCCGGTCGTCGTCGGATAGGGCAGGGTCGGCGTGCCGCCCTTGAGCAGCTCGAAACGCAGGCCCGGCATGGCCGAGATGACGTCCCAGTACCGCTTGCGCTTGATGTTGTCGAACACGACGACCCCGCCCTCGGCCAGGTGGTCGAGGGCGCGGCGGAACGCGTCGACCCTGGCGCGCCCGTCCACCACGATCAGGTCGAACGGGCCGCCGACCTCGTCGATCGCGGACACGTAGTCGGCGAAGTCGAGGTCGGTGTGCCCGACGCGACCCGAGCGCACGACCGTGTCGGCTGTCGCCGCGATCGGCGGCACGACGTGCAGCTTCACGTTGCCGGGGGAGTCGGCCAGCATCTCGCGCACCGACTCGGCCCACCGGGTGTCGTGCTCGACGCTGTCGACCTGCGCGGCGCGCTTGGCGAGCCACAGCGTGCTCGCGCCCGCGCCGTACTCGAAGATCCGCGCGTCCGGCCGCGACGCGAGGAACTCCTCCACCCTGCGCATCGCCGGGTAGCTCCACCAGGCCATGTCCATGCGGACCATGTCACCGGCGTCGAAGATCGAGAACAGGGTGCGGACGTGCCGCGCCTTCGGCGACGCACTGTCCTCCAGCTTGCCCAGCAGACCGGTCTTCTCCGCGGCCTTGCGGAGGGTCCTGACGCCGCTCACGTAGGCGCCACGCACACCACTCATGCCTCAACCTTCTCGGTGACCGTGACCGCCGCGTCGCGGACGGTCGGTTCGGCAGGGGTCCGGTGGGAGATCAGGTCCGTCGCTTCTCGCCGGTTCGCTGTCCGGTGCAGCACGATCTCGGCGATCAACCCGATCGAGATCAGCTGCACGCCGAGGATCACCAGCAGGATGCCCAGCATCAGCAGCGGCCGGTCGCCGATGGCCTGACCACCGAACAGCTTCACGACGGTCAGGTACGCCAGCACCAGGAAACCGATGAACCCGGACGCCATGCCGAGCCCGCCGAACAGGTGCGCGGGGCGGCGGCCGTACTTGGTGATCGTCATGACCGTCAGCAGGTCGATGGCGCCGCGGACGTACCGCTCCAGGCCGTACTTCGACTTGCCGTGCTCGCGCGGGCGGTGGTTGACCGCCAGCTCACGGACCTTGTAGCCGGTCTGGTGCGCGAGCGCCGGGATGTAGCGGTGCAGCTCGCCGTACAGCGGCACCCGCCGGTACACCTCGGTCTTCGCCGCCTTCAGGCCGCAGTTGTGGTCGTTGATCTTGAGGCCGGTCATGACGTTGGTCATGAGGTTGAAGAACTTCGACGGGATCCGCTTGCCCAGCGGGTCCTTGCGGTCCGCCTTGTGCCCGGACACCAGGTCGGCGCCGTCGTCCAGCTCGGCGAGCAGCCGAGGCACCTCGGCCGGGTCGTCCTGCAGGTCGGCGTCCATCGTGACGACCCGCTCACCGCGGGCCTCGTCGACGGCGGCGGACAGCGCGGCGGCCTTGCCGAAGTTGCGGCGGAGCCGGATGGCCCGCACGCGCGGGTTGTCCTCGGCGAGCCCGGTCATCACGTCCCAGCTCGAGTCCGTGCTGCCGTCGTCGACGAAGATGACCTCGTACCCGATCGCGAGCGGCGCGAAGGCCGTGTCGATCTGGCCGACCAGCGTCGCCAGCGTCGCTTCTTCGTCCTTGACCGGGATCAGGACGCTGACCTGCACTTCCGCCTGCGCTTCTTTCGCTGTCTCCATACTCACTTCTGGTCCTCGTCGTCCGGAACTTCCGCGGGCATCCAGCGTTTCGCGCCGCTCTCCAGGATCACCACGACGCGGAGGCCGTCCTCGTCCGGGCCCACCATGCCGAATCCGGTGTCCGCGTTGATGCCCAGGTACTGCTGGGCGATGTCCGAACGCACCCGGTCGCTGACGCCGCCCCCCACGACCTTGCCGGAGGAGTCGACAAGAACGGTACAGCGCACCGGGTCCTTCACGCCCGTCGCCCATCCCCACACGAGGCGTGACCCCGGCTTCTCCTCCACCAGGTCGACCACGCCCGACGGGGACGCGGGTGTGCGCCCGCCCGTCGGGAACCCGATCTCCTCGACACCGGTGAGGTCGATCGTGTCGCCCAGTTCCGGCCCGCCGCAGCCGAGCGTGAAGTCGTCGTTGAACGGGTAGTGGCCGAGCACCTCGAGCCTTGGCACCAGGTTGTGCCCGGTCGGGGGCAGTGCCCACCCGAACGCGTTGGGGTAGCCGGCCCGCAACCCGACGGACTTGATCTCGTGGTCGGCGTTCTCGGCACGCACGGTGTCGGCGGTCGGCACCCCGAGCGCGAACCCGGTGACGCCCGCGACCGCGAAGGCGACCGCGACCTTGCGCCAGTGCCTGGCCGCGAACCGGTGCACGACGGTGCCGACGATGACCAGCAGCGGCAAGGAGGCCAGGACGGACACCGAGGTGTAGCGGCTGTGCTGGCTGTAGTCGAGGCCGAAGTCGATGCGCGAGATGGCGATCATCGCGGCGCCGAAGAACCCGTGGCAGCCAAGACCCCACCAGAACCGCAGCTCCGGCGCCTTGGCCGCCTTCACGGTCGCCATCGCCGCGTACCCGGCGACGATGATGGCGCCCGCGAACACGGCCATGCCGGTGTTGTTCGCCGTCCAGATCTTCCCGATGACCGCGAACAGGCCGTAGATGGCGGTGCCGATGTCGCTCTCGGTGCCGGAACCGGCCGCGTTGTGGTTGACCGACATCCAGCCGGCGACGATCACCGCGCCCAGCGCCAGCGGCAGGACCCGCCGCCACATCGGCTCCTTGCGCAGGATCGCGACCAGCGCGAGCGAGGGCCACACGGCGAACGCGGTGCCGTAGGTGATGCTGCCGAGCAGCGCCATGCCCCACGCGGGCCCCCACCTGCCCTTCACCGCGAACAACAGCGTCCCGACCGAGATCAGGTTCGCCGTCAGCCACGCGGCGCCGCTCATCGCGTGGGTGAAGTTGTGCAGCCCGTGCAGGCTGAAGATCAGCGCGGACGACGCGAGCACGATCGACGCGCGCACCACGACGGGCAGCGACCTCGGGATCGCGAACCGGATCAGCACCACGGTCGCGAGCGCGATGAGGATGTCGAGGTAGCCGAGGATCCGCTGGTCGCCGCCGAAGAGCGTGGCGTCGCCGTAGTACAGCAGCTGCGGGATCGCGATCAGGTGCTCGTTGGACGCCTTGAACAGGCCGCCGAAGTTGAGCGACCCGTCCATGTTCACGAACCGGACCAGCGCGTACCAGTAGTCGACGAAGTGCAGCCGCGGCGACTTCGCCACCTCGATGGTCATCGCGGCGGCCGGGACCAGCGCGAGGAGCTCGATGAGCCGGGCCAGCCAGCGGGTCGTCGTGAACCGCTCCAGCCGCTGGCGCCAGGTGCCGGCGGGTGCCGATGCCTCGCCGGCGCGCTCCCCGGGCGCCGAATCCGGCTCCGACTTGTCCGTCACCGTGCTCGTCACGTCACATTCCTCCGCACCAGGTCCACACCGACCAGCCTGTCAAAGCCCGGACCACGGGCGGCGCGCGGCCCGTCGAACGGCCCCTATTCGGTTGTTGTCGGCGTGGGGAGCCAGAACAGCCAGTCGTCCTCCAGGACGACGACCAGCCGACCGGCCGGATCGGTCGGTGCCACCACCGCGAAACCCGTGTCGGAAGGCACCCAGTCGAGCAGATCCACCACGTCCGGCCTGGGCAGATGGTACTGGCCACCGCCCGTCACCCTGCCCTCGGCGTCGACGACGAGGACGCATCGGACATCGCTGCGGCCGCCGGTGGCCCACCCGCGCATCAGGGTCGTGTCCCCGTGGGTCTCGAACTCGTCGACCGCGCCCGCCGGTCGCCGCTGGTCCTCCTCGATCTCCGGCATGGGCCGCATCTCGTCGACGTCGAGGCGGTCACCGAGCTCGGGTCCGCCGCAGCCGATCGTGTAGTCGTCGGTGAACGGGTAGTGGTCGAGTGCCTCGAGGCGGGGCGCGAGCCTGTCGGTCCGGGGGATGCCGTACCAGAAGCGGTGATCCAGCTCGGCGCGCAGCGCGACGGCCTTCAGCGGCGCGTCGTCGAGGTAGGTCCCCACCGCCGTCACCGTCGGCGCGCCGATCGTGAACCCGACGAGCCCGGTCACGCCCACCGCGATCGCGAGCCGCGACGCGTTCCGTGGCGCCCGGCGGAACAAGACGGTCACCCCGATCACGAGCAGCGGCAGCGACGTGAGCACCGACAGCGAGGTGTACCGGCTGGCCAGCCCGATGCCGTTGCCGAAGTCGACCCGCGCGGCCGCGATCATGCCGCACGCCAGCACCCCGTACAGGGCGAGTGCCCACCAGAACCACAGCAGCCGGGTGCGCGCGGCCGGCACGGTGAGCAGCGCGAGGAGCCCGCACAGGACGGCCCCGCCCGCGATGACCGCGAGACCGGCGGACGAGCCGGTCCAGAGGTGTCCGAGCAGGGTGACGAACGCGTGCAGCAGCGTGCCGACGCCGTCGCTCTCGGCGCTCGCGCTCGACTCGAGACCCGACTGCAGGTGGAGCCATTCGGCGATGACCACGGCGCCGATGCCGAGCGTCGTGAGCCGGCGCCACAGGGGTTCCCCGTGCAGGACCGCGATCAGGAACAACGCGGGCCACACGGCGAACGCGGTGCCGTAGCTCAGGCACGCCACCAGCCCGGCCAGCCACGCCGGAAGCCACTGCCGTTTCATCGCGAGGACCAGCGACGTGATCACCAGCAGGTTCGCGGTGAGCCACGCGGTGCCGCTCATGCCGAGCGCGAAGTTGTGGTAGCCGTGCAGGCTGAACACGAGCGCGGACGCGGCCACCACGAGGCCCGCGCGCAGCACGTCGGGCAGGATGCGCGGCATCGCGTGGCGCAGCAGCACGACGGTGCCCGCGGCGATCACGACCGTGAGGTAGCCCAGCATCCGGTTGTCGCCGCCGAAGTACTTCGCGTCCACCCAGTAGAGGAACGACGGCACGATCAGCGGGTGCTCGTTGTGCAGGTTCCACACGCCGCCCCACCGGAAGCCGCCGTCCGGGTTGGTGATCCGCAGCAGCACCGACCAGTAGTCGAGCTGCTGGAGCCGGGGCGCCCCGGCGACCTCGAACGCCATCGCGATGGCCGGTAGCAGGGCGAGCAGTTCGATGCCGAACGCGAGCCTGCGGTGGTAGAGCCACGGCCGGCGCACGGGCGCGCGAACCGTGTTCTGTTCCTGCTCGCTGTTCTGCTGCTGCCCCGGGTTCTGCTCCCCGGTGTCCTGTTCCTGCCCGGCCCAGGTCTTGGGCGCGGCTCCGTCCGTCACCGCTGAACTCTAACCAACGGGGTGTTTCCGCAGCTCTTCGTCCAGTTGGTCCAGGAATCGCTGGTCCAAAAGGTCGATCACGCCCGCCGCGATGTTCCGTTCGACGACTTCGAACACGACGATCTCGGCGTCGGTGAAGGTGTCGATCACCTCGTCCGGCCGGTTCTGCGCCGACCGGTAGTACTGCATCGTCAGGTCCGCGAACGCGGCAGGCAGGTAGCTGGACGCGTTCACCAGGAACGAGTCGCCGAGCACGGCGGTCGGCGCGTACACCATGCCCTGCAGGCGCTCGGCGTCGTAGTGCTTCTGCTCGATCAGGTCGATGGTGGCGTCGCGGGCCCGGTCGTAGCGCCCGTCGGGCTTGAGCCGGTAGTTGACGACCTTGTTGTCGCCGTCCCTGCCGACGAGCCTTGGCAGGTCGGCGGTCACCAGCTCCTCGTCCTTCTTCTGGATGCGCCACTTCTCGGCGACCCCCGGCTTGACCTCCTGGGCGACGGCCTTGACCATCTCCAGCGCGCCTTCCGAGGTCCAGTGGGTGTCGAGCGGGTAGTACATGGGCCTGTCGTGGCGCTCGGCCGCGGCGGCGAGGCGGGGCCGCATGTCCAACCCGCCCGCGACCTCGATGGCCTGCTCCCACACCTGTGGCGTGACCGGCGCGGCGCATTCCTTGCCAGGGTAGGAGTCGGGCAGGTACTCGGGCACCATCGTGGTCTTGTCCGGCACGAGGACCAGCACGAACGTGCGCCCGGACCGCTCGACCACGTCCCGCAGCTTCGCGAGCTGGGCGATGGTCTCCGCCAGCGGTTTCGTCGGATGGCACTTGGACAGCGCGTCGGAGCCGTAGTAGAGCCAGCCGTCCGTGCCCTCGACGACGTTCCGGAACCCGGCCTGCTCCGTCCCGGCGGGCGGCCCCGCGACGGGCGCGTCCTCGTCGGGTTCTGGCTTGCCGCTCTGCTCACCCGGCGTGCCCGGCAGCGGTCCGGTCGGCGTGGCGCCGCCCTGGTCGAACGGCGGGGGTTCACCGAAGATGGTGCGGCTGACCCAGTCGGCGGCGCTGATGGCCTCCTCGCGGAACACGAGGTTGTCGGTCGCCCACGGCTCCAGCCCGGTGAACAGCCCCCAGCCGTCACCGGCGCTGGGGAAGCTCGCGAGCTCGTGGTTCTCGATCTCGCTCGGCCGCATGCCGAACACCCACATGAGCGCCGGCGTCGCGAAGAAGACCAGCGCGCTGATCAGTGCGGTGAGCTGCCGCTTGCCGTGCCGAGGACGGTGCAGGGAGTGCTCCCTGGGCAACCACGCCTCGTGGACGGGCGGCAGCTCGGTGGTCACGGGTGCACGCTAGCCGGTCTCACGTCGCGGGACCGTCAGGTTCCGCCGACTTGTCGGCGATCGAGGTGTTGACCACGGTCGTCCTGTCCTGCGTCCCGACGATCTGCGTCATCTCCCCCGACGGCGCCTCCCACGCTGCCGACACCGGGATGTGCACCTTCGGCTTCTCCTCGGGCTGTGCCGCCGCGGCCGCGGCGGCGTCCGCCTCCGCGAGGATCTCCTCGCTCAGCCGCCGGTAGTCGTTCGTGGTGATCTCCCCGGACGTCAGCCGGTCGCCGAGGTCCCGCAGCCGCTCCTGCCAGCTCATGCCATGTTGTTACACGACGTCCGTAAGGTGGCGCCATGGCTGACCCGACCGGCTGGTTCGACCAGGCGCAGGCCCCCGCGACCGACAAGGCCCGCTTCGAGGCGGCGGACTGCGGCAGGCTGGTCGCGATCGTCCGCGCGGAAGAGGGCTGGGACCACGCCCGCCTTGCCGGCGCCGCCGGGGTCACCGAAACGGCCGTCGCCGACTTCGAGGCAGGCAACACCTCCCCGGTCGAGCCGATGCTCTCGACCCTCCTGCGCGCGATGGGCCGCACGTCCTGATCGTCGCTCTCGCCCAGGGTGATCAGATGAGGACACAGCGTTGATATAGCATCCTTGGTATGGACTGGGGTATGGTCGAACTCGAACCGGAGGTTCGGGACTGGCTGGAGAGCTTGTCCGTGGCCCATTTCGCAACGACCGCGTTCTACGTCGACCTGCTCGCGGAACGTGGTCCACTGCTGAGTGAGCCGTACACGAGGCAACTGGATGGCAAGTTGCGTGAACTGCGGTTTCATCTGGACGGTGAAGCTGTCCGGGTGACCTACTGGATCGCATCCGGTAGGCGAATCGTGCTCCTGACCGTGTTCCGCAAGACGCGGATGAGGGAGGAGCGGGAGGTGGAGCGCGCGCGTCGGGCGCTCCACCGGTGCATCGCGCAGGCTCACACGGCGGAGGGTGGGGAACATGTCCGATGAGCGGGACTGGGCAGAGCTTCGCGATCGGCGCATGGCCGAGCCGGGAGCTGCTGAGGCCTATGAAGCGGCACGGCTGGCGTTCGAGCTGGGCAAGGCAGTTCGTGACCTGCGCGAGGGTTGTGGCTGGACGCAGGCGCAGCTCGCGGAGGTGGCGCGCATGACGCAACCTGCGATCGCGCGGTTCGAAGCCGGTGGGACCGTTCCCACTCTCCCCGTGCTCGACCGTCTCGCGCACGCGCTGGGCGCGGAACTGGTGGTGCGGTTGACGCCGCGTTCGTCCGCTGCGTGACCCCTGGCGTCGGTGATCGACTGGTGGTGGAATGCGCGCCATGAGCACGACGTGGTTCCGCGCGGTGGACGTGACCGAGGCGCAGCGGGCCCGCTGGGACGCGGAGGACTCGGGGCGGCTCGTGCAGAGCCTGCGGGAGGAACGCGGCTGGACCCGCACCCGTCTCGCGAAGCTCGCGGGTACGTCCCACGCGGAACTCGCGGGCTTCGAGATGGGGAGGACGGTCCCGGCGCAGCCGCTGCTGGTCCGCTACCTGAACGCGATGGGCTACGGCCCGCGCTGAGCGGAGCAAGCCGCGGGTGGGGCACTCCCGCAGACACCGCGAGTGAGCCCGGCAAGCGATCTCCGCGAGCGTGGGCTCACTCGAACGAGCGGACGACGGGATTCGAACCCGCGACCCTCACCTTGGCAAGGTGATGCGCTACCAGCTGCGCCACGTCCGCAATGGCGAGAAGCATACCCGAAGGTGGTCAAGGCCTTCGCATGGGGCCATAAGGTGCATTATGTTACGGAGAATGGCCTAATACCTTCGTAGGTATCGCCTTCACGTTCTTAACGTTTGCCGTCCACTCGAAACGGTGTGTGGCATGTTTGGCGAATCCCGTGGCGGTCGGGATGGAGGTGTCGTGACCAGCGAGGCTGTGGAAGCACCCGAAGGTGAGGACCGGAAGCTGCTAGAGCGGCTCCGTGCGGGCGATGACGCTGCTTTCGGTGAGTTGTTCTCCCGTCATTCGGCCGCTGTGTTCCGGCTCGCGCTCGGGCTCGCGAGCGACCGGGCCGAGGCGGACGACCTGACCGCGGAGGCGTTCTTCCGGGTGCTGCAGGCCATCCGGCGTGGTTCGGGGCCCGTCGACAACGTGCGTGGCTACCTGCTGATCGTCGCGCGGCGCGTGGCGTGGGAGTGGAGTCTGCGGCGCAGGGACGTTCCGGTCAGCGACGAGGAGCTGACCCACCGCGCCCCGTCGAACCCGGACACCTCGGGCCAGTTCACCGAGCGCAACCTGATCCGCAACGCGTTCACGTCGTTGCCGGAGCGCTGGCGCAGGGTGCTCTGGAAGATGGAGGTCGAGGGCGAGCGCCCGGCGGCCGTCGCCACGAACTTCGGCCTGTCGCCCAACGCGACGGCCGCGCTGGCCCGCCGTGCGCGGCAGGGGTTGCGGGCCGCCTACCTGCAGGCGCACCTCGCGTCCGAGCGCGGTGCCGTCGGCTGCCGGTCGGTGCTGGAGAAGCTCGGCGCCTACACCGCGGGCACCACGTCGGGCATCGAGCGCCGCCGCATCCGGGCGCACCTGTCCACCTGCACGTCCTGCACCGCGATGTACGCCGAGCTGCGGGACATCTTCGTCGGGCTGCGCCCGCACAACGGGCTCGCGACCGTGCCGGTGGTCGGGGCCGCGCTCTGGCAGCTCGGCGCGACGCTGAAGGGCCTGCTCGCGAGCACCAAGGTCCAGATCGGGGTGGCCGCGACCTCCGCGGCCGCGGCCGGGGTCCTCGGGTTCGCGTTCGCGCCGTGGGGCGGCGCCGACGACTCGAAGCCGATGGAGCTGGCGGGCAAGCGGGCCATCGAGACCCACGCGGACGCCCGGCCGGTGCGGCCGCCGACCACGATCGACGTGCGGCGCGGCAGCCTCGAGGGCTCGATCGTGCCGCCAGAGCGGACCGAGGAGCTCCCGGCGGGCCGGGAGCACGGCGCGCAGGAGACCGACGCGCCCGTGACGCCGACGGCCGGGGCGTCCTCGCCCGCGGCGGCCAAGGGGCGGGTGGCGACGACGTCCACCGGCGGCCGCAGCGACGTGCCCATGTCGACCGAGAAGGCGGCGTTCGACGAGGACGCTCCGATCGTGTACCGCGAGACCACGGTCGAGACCTACAGCCAGGATTACGAGGACTACACGCTCGTCCAGGAGATCACCACGGTCACCGAGGTGAACTCACTCGACCAGACCCGCACCACCCGGTCGACGACCTCCTACACCCACCCCCGGGAACCCGAGGTGACCGCGATGAGTTCGCCAACCACCTGACCGGGCCCTGACAACGCCCCCCACGATGCGCCATCATTGAAGTTGATGTTGCCGGGCGTCGGGAGGCGATCGAATGACGCGCGTGGTGCGCGGGGCCGACGGACGGATGTGGACCATCCGTGGCGAGATGGAGTGGCGCCAGCCGGCCACCGACGACGACTTCGAGCACGACGTGAGCGTCGGCAACCTGTCGGCGTTCTTGCTGCTCGCGCTGGTGGTGTCGCTGGCGGTGGTCCTGGTGGTGGCGATCCCGGACGACGTCGTCGCGCCGTGGAGCAGCAAGATGCTGTGGCTGGGTCTGCTGATCGTGCTCGCGATCCTGTTCTTCCCGGCCCGCTGGGCGCTGCGCAGGCCGTGGACCGTCGTGGCCGAGACCGGGGACAACGGCGAGGGCGAACCGGAGGAACGCTGGGTGGGCATCGTCCGCGGGCTGTTCACGGTGCGCGGGCAGGTCAACCGCATCGCCAAGGACATCCAGCTCGACTCGCAGCCGGGTCTGGAAGGTCCGCTGCAACCCGTGGCGTAACGGCCGGAATCGGGCAAGACTGGGGCCGTGCCAGAACTACCCGAGGTCGAGGCGCTCGCACAGCACATCCGCGAGCACGGTGTCGGTCGCACCGTGGCGCGGATCGACGTCGCCTCACTGTCCGTGCTGAAGACCGTCACCCCGCCGTGGACCGAGCTGCACGGCAGGGAGGTGACCGGTGCCGGCAGGCACGGCAAGTTCCTGGACATCGAGATCGGGGACCTGCACCTGGTCATCCACCTCGCGCGTGCTGGCTGGCTGCGCTGGGCCGACCACCTCGCCGCGGCGCCGCCGAAGCCGGGCCGGGGCCCGCTCGCGTTCCGCGTGCACCTCGGCCCGCCCGGTGAGGGCCCCGGCTTCGACCTCACCGAGGCGGGCACCAAGAAGGGTCTCGCGGTGTGGATCGTCGGCGACCCGGAGGAGGTGCCCGGCATCGCCGCGCTCGGCCCGGACGCGCTGGCACTGACCCGTGACGAGTTCGTCACAGTGCTCTCCGGGCACACCGAACGCCTGAAGAACGCGCTGACCACCCAGAGGATCATCGCGGGCATCGGCAACGCGTACTCCGACGAGATCCTGCACATGGCGAGGCTGTCGCCGTTCGCGACCGCGGGCAAGCTCGACGACGACCAGGCCGACCGGCTGTACGAGGCGCTGCGCGAGATCCTCACCAGTGCCGTGAACAGGTCCGTGGGCCAGCACGCGGCCACGCTGAAGGGCGAGAAGCGGTCCGGTCTGCGGGTGCACAACCGCACCGGCATGCCGTGCCCGGTGTGCGCCGACACGGTGCGCGAGGTGTCGTTCGCCGACAAGGCGTTCCAGTACTGCGCGACCTGCCAGACCGGCGGGAAGCCGCTCGCGGACCGGCGGTTGTCGAGGTTGCTCAAGTGACCCTCCCTTGCCACGGAGGGTGTCGGGGCCGGAGCATTGACCGGTGACCGACCTGCTGACCGAGCGCACGATCGCCGCGATCGCGGTACTCATCGCCCTCGCCGCGGTGTTGGCCATCTGGATGCGGTCCCGCAAGTCGGACAGCTCCGTCGACGACGCCGTGCTCGACGCCGTGCAGCGGTTGTCGAAGGCGGCGCCCGCGATGCGCAGCGGGCTCACCGAGGAGGCCGCGGACCAGGCCGCCAAGCACCTGGTCGAGATGCTCAAGTGCGTCGCCATCGGCATCACGGACGCGACCGGGCACCTGCTGTCGTGGGACGGCGGCGCCAACGAGCACTACGCCGACCTGACCGGCGCGATCGACATGGCCATCCGCAACGGTCAGCGCGCGGCCATCCACCACACCAACCTGTCGTGCGACCACCGCGGCCGCTGCCCGATGCGCACGGCCGTGATCGTGCCGCTGATCCCGGACGGCCAGGTCGAGGGCACGCTGATCGTGGTGGGCGGGGTCAACTCGAAACGGCTGATCCGCGCCGCCGACGAGGTGGCCCAGTTCGTGGCCATCCAGCTGGAGCTGGCGAAACTCGACGAGTCCAAGCAGCAGCTGGCCAAGGCCGAGGTGCGGATGCTGCGCGCCCAGATCTCCCCGCACTTCCTGTACAACGCGCTGAACTCGATCTCCTCGCTGATCCGTACCGACCCGGAGCGGGCGCGGGACCTGCTGCAGGAGTTCGCGGACTTCACCCGGTACTCGTTCCGCACGTCGGGCCAGTTCACGACGCTCGCGGAAGAGCTGCGCAACATCGACCGCTACCTGACCATCCAGAGCCAGCGGTACGCCGACCGCCTCAACGTGCGCATCAAGATCGCGCCGGAGGTGCTGTCGGTGGTCGTGCCGTTCCTGGTGCTCCAGCCGCTGGTGGAGAACGCGGTGCAGCACGGCCTGTCCCCGAAGCCGGGCGGCGGCACGGTGACGGTCGTGGCGCAGGACAACGGCAACGAGGCGCTGATCAGCGTGGAGGACGACGGCGTCGGGATGGACGCCGACCGCCTGTTCGCCGACCTGCGCGACGCGCACAAGACGGGGTCGCACGTCGGCATCGGCAACATCAACCAGCGCATGCGCCAGGTGTTCGGCGACGAGTACGCGCTGATGGCGGAGACGGCGCCGGGCGCGGGCATGAAGGTGATCCTGCGGGTGCCGAAGTTCTTCCCCGGCGTCCGCCCCGACCTGCCGAAGTTCGGCGAGGACGCCGAGGCGAAGGCGAGCCAGCCGACGGGCTAGGGCGTGTCCCGTGGATCTTGGTGGGATGTGTTCGGTAGAACGAGGGAATGTTTGATCGGCATGATTTGGCTGATGAGGAGTGGGCGCGGCTGGAGCCGTTGTTGCCGGATCGGACGCCGTGTCGGGGTGGTCGGTGGATGGATCACCGACAGGTGATCAACGCGGTGTTGTGGCGGACGCGGGCGGGTGCGTCGTGGCGGGATATCCCTGAGGCGTATGGGAATTGGAAGACGATCTATAACCGGCACTATCGGTGGGCGATCGAGGGTGTGTGGGCGGACATCCTCGACGAGCTGCGTCGTGGATGCGATCAGCCGGAGGGCCCGGACTGGACGATCGCGGTCGATGGCACCGTGGTCCGTGCCCACCAGCACGCCGCCGGTTCCCGTCACACCCCACCTGCTCACACAGGGGGATCGGTCGAATGACAAGAATTCCGGCGAGTTGTCCGCGAAACAGGTCGCTGAGCGGGAGGCTCTGGGACGGTCTCGGGGTGGGTTGACCACGAAGATCGTGCTGGCCGGTGACTCGCGGGCACGCCCGGTTTCGCGTGTAACCACAGGCGGGCACCGGCATGACTCGACCGCTTTCGCCGCGGTGATGGACGGTATCCGGATCGGCCGCACCGGTCCGGGGCGTCCTCGCGCCACGCCGGGACATCTGCTGGGGGACAAGGCGTTCTCCAGCAAGGCCATCCGCGAACAGTGCCGCCGGCGTGGGATCACCGCGACAATCCCCGAGAAGACCGACCAGATCCGCCACCGCGCCAAGCGCGGCAGCCGCGGCGGACGACCTCCCGCCTTCGACCCCGAACGCTACAAGCAACGCAACACCGCCGAACGCTGTATCAACAAACTCAAGGGATTCCGGGCCGTGGCCACCCGCTACGACAACGCGACTTCATGTACCAGGCCACCATCGACGTCGCCTCGATCCGGATCTGGCTCAAAGACCCCGTTCCATGATCCACAGGACACGCCCTAGCACCCCGGGCACACCCAATGCCGTCAATGGGCCGTTCAGGGCGCTGAGCGCCCTGAACGCGCCTTTCAGGGCATCACCCGTCCCGACCCGCAGCCGACATGAGATCTAGCCGCGTGCGCGGTGGCCGGGGCGGTGCCAGTGGACGTGTCCGTCGACCACGTCCGCGTCCAGGCCCGCCCAGTGCGGGTCGAGCGCCCAGCGGGTCGCGGCCCCCGGCGTCCCGTCCAGGTAGACCCCCCGGTCGACCGACCCGAACACGGCGAGCCCCGGCCGCGCCCACACCGCCGACAGCCGCCGCTCGACCCAGGCCCGCGCCGCCGCGCACGACGCGAACTCCGCGACGTCGATCCGCGACAGGTGCGCGGCGTCCCCCATGCCGAGCCACGCCCGCCAGCGCACCTGCGTCCCCATACCGAACATGAGCGGGCGAACCCGCGCGGGATACGTAGGGTGGTTCCATGAGTGTCACGGAGAAGCTGACCGCCCGCCTCCCCATGAACCGGGGCACCGCCAAACCCGTCGTCGCGGTGGTCAAACTGCACGGCGTCATCACCCCGACCCCGTCGCCGCTGAGCCGCGGCACGATCAACGTCAACACCGTGGAACAGGCCCTCGTCAAGGCCTTCGACCACGAGCGGCTGTCCGCGGTCGCGCTCGCGATCAACTCGCCGGGTGGCGCGCCGACGCAGTCCGCGCTGGTGAGCGAGCGCATCAGGGAACTGGCCGACAAGAAGAAGGTCCCGGTCCTCGCGTTCTGCGAGGACGTCGCGGCGTCCGGCGGCTACTGGCTCGCGTGCGCCGCCGACGAGATCTACGCGCACTCGTCGTCGCTGGTCGGCTCGATCGGTGTGGTCACCGCGGGTTTCGGGCTCAACGGGCTGCTGGAACGGGTCGGTGTCGAGCGCCGCGTGTACACCGCGGGCGCGCACAAGGTGCGGCTCGACCCGTTCCGTCCGGAGAAGGACGAGGACGTGGAGTGGTTGAAGGGCCTGCAGTCCCAGCTGCACGACCAGTTCGTGTCGTGGGTGAGGGAACGCCGCCGCGACCGGCTCGACGACGGCGACGACCTGTTCAACGGTGAGATCTGGACCGGCGCGAAGGCCAAGGAGCTCGGCATCGTCGACGGCATCGGCAACCTGCGCGCCGTGCTGACCTCGCGGTTCCCGGCGGCGGAGCTGGTCGTGGCCGAGCCGAAGCGGCCGCTGCTCGCCCGTCTCGGGGTGGGTGGCGCGGCCCAGTCGCTGCTCACGGCCATCGAACACCGGGCGATCTGGTCGCGTTACGGGCTCTGACCGCGTCACCCACGAGTGGTAACACCATGGACAGAAGACACTTCCCATCGGCAAGATGCGGGTCACCGTGAGCACTTCACCGAACACCCCGGGTCTCGTCGTCCTCGCCGTGGACGACGAGAAGGACGGCATGGACCTGATGGTCGAACGACTCGACGCGAACCGCTACGTGCGGCGCGTCATCCAGGCGTTCGACGCGACCGAGGCGCTGCGCGAGCTGGGTGGCGGCGACCCCGAGCTGACCGCGCGCAGAACCGCCGGCAAGCCGATCGTGGACGCGGTCTTCTCCGACCTGAAGATGCCGGGGCTGACCGGCATGGAGATGGCGAAGGTCCTCGCCGGGTTCAAACCGTCGCCGGTGCTGGTGTTCATCACCGGGCACGGCGAGGGCAACGACGCGGTCGAGGCGTTCGACCTCGGCGCGGTCGACTTCATCCCGAAGCCGTGCGACCAGACCCGCATGGACCGCGCGGTGCAGCGGGTGATCTCCAAGCTGCGCGGCGACGGGCTGGTCGGCGAGGCGCCGCAGGTCGCGTCGGAACCGGCGGACGACGAGGTCATTCCGGTCGAGCTGGCTGGCAACACGAAGCTCATCCCGCGCTCGTCGGTCCGCTGGGTGGAGGCGCAGGGCGACTACGCGCGCCTGTTCACCACCGAGGGCTCGCACCTGGTGCGCATCCCGCTCGCGCAGCTGGAGGAGCGGTGGGAGAAGGCGGGTTTCGTCCGCATCCACCGCTCGTACCTGGTGCCGATCAACCTGATCACCGAGCTGCAGCTCGGCGGCAACGGCTACCACGTGGTGATCGGCGACGAGGAGCGCAAGCTGCCGGTGAGCCGTCGGCACACGCGGGAGCTGAAGGACCGGATCGTGCGCCGCGGCGGCTTGTGAACGGAGCTTGCGGAGTCATGAGCGGAGCTTGCGGAGCGAATCGTCAAGCAGAGCATCAGGCGCGGGGCGACCGGTCGTGAGTCGTCATTCGGCTGGTCCTGGGCGCGAGGAGCAGGGGGCGCGGCGGTCGTACTCCGATCCGCCGACGAAACCGCGCCGCAAGCGTGTGGTGCTCGCCGACTCGCGTGCCCCGGTCACCCGGCTGCGCACGGTCATCGAGCTGGAGGAACAGACCAGCTACGGCGAGGAGCTGGTCCGCCAGCTGATCCGTGCGCAGTTCCGCACCGCGCTGAAGTTCTGGCTCTCGACGTTCGCGTTCTTCGCCGCCCTGCCCGCGTTGTTCTTCTTCCTCCCGCAGCTCTCGCAGATCACCCTCGCGGGCGTGCGGCTGCCGTGGCTGGTTCTCGGGCTGGCGCCGTTCCCGTTGTTGTTCGGCGTCGGGTACTGGTACAACGTGGTTGCCGAGCGGCAGGAACGCGACTTCGTCGCGATGGTCGAGAAGTAGCGGTGACAACGTAAGAGGACCGGTGAGCGCAAACATCTGGGCCCTGTCCGGTGCCGTTGCGGTCATCGTCGCGACCTTCTCCATCGGCTGGCGGTCGTCCCGCGCGGCCAGCACCGCGCAGGACTTCCTCGTCGCCCGCCGCACCGTCCGTTCCCGCCGCAACGCGGCCGCCGTCTCCGGCGAGTACCTGTCCGCCGCGTCGTTCCTGGGGGTCGCGGGGCTGGTGCTGAAGGACGGCGCCGACGCGCTCTGGTACCCGATCGGCTTCACCGCGGGCTATCTGGCGCTGATGTTGTTCGTCGCCGCGCCGCTGCGCCGCTCGGGTGCCTACACGCTGCCCGACTTCTGCGAGGCCCGGCTGGGCTCCCGCGCGCTGCGTGGCCTGGCCGCGGTGTTCGTGGTGTTCATCGGGATCCTGTACGTGGTCCCGCAGCTCCAGCTGGCCGGGCAGGCGCTCGCGGACATCCTGCCGGTGCCGACGTGGGTCGGCGCGACCGTGGTGACGGTCGTGGTGATCGTCAACGTGTTCGGTGGCGGCATGCGCGCGATCACGGTCGTGCAGGCGTTCCAGTACTGGCTGAAGCTGTTCGCGATCGCCGCGCCGACGTTCGTGATGTGCCTGCTGTTCATCGGCAACGGCGGGGTGCGTGACGGGGAGGCGACGACGCTGACCGAGGCGTTGCCGCCGACGTTCACGCAGAACGTCGAGATCGACGTGCAGACCCCGGTGTTGTTGCAGGTGACCGAGCCGGTGGTGCTCGCGGCCCGCGGCGAGACCGACGGCGAGCCGGCGAGCGGGACGGTCTACTGGGCGCCCGGCATCCACGAGGTCGGCGCGGGCACCACGCTGAACTTCTCGAAGGGATCCTCGGTCCCGGTGGTCGTCGGCGCGCCGACGGACAACGCGAGCTGGCTCGCCCCGACGTCCAGCGGGGGTGACCTGTTCACCACGTACTCGCTGATACTGGCGCTGTTCCTGGGCACCATGGGCCTGCCGCACGTGCTGGTCCGCTTCTACACCAACCCCGACGGCCAGGCCGCCCGCCGCACCACGCTGCACGTGCTGCTGCTGCTGTCGCTGTTCTACCTGTTCCCGATCATGCTCGGTGCGCTGTCCCGGCTGTACGTGCCGGAGCTGCTGGTCACCGGCAAGACCGACGCGGCGGTGCTGAACCTGCCGAGCGGGATCGCGCCGGGCCTCCTCGGCGACATCCTCGGCGCGGTGCTCACGGCCGGTGCGTTCGCGGCGTTCCTGTCGACGTCGTCCGGTCTGGTGGTGAGCGTGGCGGGGGTGCTGTCGACGGACGTGCTGCGCGGCCGGGTGCGGGACTTCCGGTTCGCGACGGCCGTCGCGGGCGGGGTGCCGCTGGTGCTCGCGATCGCGGTGCGGCAGACGGACATCTCGCTGACCGTCGGCATGTCGTTCGCGCTGGCCGCGTCCACGTTCTGCCCGATCCTGCTGCTGGGGGTGTGGTGGCGCAAGCTCACGTGGGTCGGTGCCGCCGCGGGCATGGTCGTCGGCGGTGGGCTGGTGCTGACCGCGTTGGTGGTCAACACGATCAGCAACCTGACCGGTGGCTGGGCGCCAGGGGTGTTCGGTCAGCCCGCGTTGATCACGGTCCCGGTCGCGTTCCTCACGGTGATCATCGTGAGCAAGGCGACGGCGGCGCGGATCCCGGCCGACGTGGCACAGATCCGGCTGCGCATGCACGCGCCGGACAACCTCGGCCTCACCCGCGACCGCGCGGTGGCGAGCTTCGGCACGGCGGAGGAACGGTCCCGGCTGGCGGACGGCCGCCACCGCAAGTAGACCGGTCAGGAATCGAGAAGCGCCGGTCAGCGGGCCGCGCCTAGCGTTTCCGGCATGACATCGATCGACGACATCACCATCGAGGTGACCGACACAGCGGCCGCGGAACGCTTCTACGCGGCGGCCTTCGGGCTGGACTCCCGCGTGCGCCTGCGCGCCTCGGCGGAACCGGCCACCGGCTTCCGCGGGTTCACCCTGTCCCTCATCACGGCCCAGCCCGCGGACGTCACGGCCCTGTTCGACGCCGCCGTCGAGGCCGGGGCGACCCCGCTCAAGCCCGTCGCGAAGTCGATGTGGGGCTGCGGCGCCGTGGTGGCCGCGCCGGACGGGACGATCTGGAAGATCGCGACCCCGGCGAAGAAGGACACCGGCCCGGCCACCGGGAGGTTCGACGAGATCGTCCTCCTGCTCGGCGTCGCCGACATCCCGGCGAGCAGGAAGTTCTACGTTGAGCACGGCCTCACCGTGGCGAAGAGCTTCGCCCGCATGTACGTCGAGTTCGCCGCAGAACCGGGCGCTGTCAAGCTGGGCCTGTACCGGCGCAGGGCCCTCGCCAAGGACGCGGGTGTACCTCCCGAGGGCACCGGCTCGCACCGGATCACGCTCGGCGGCGGCACCTTCACCGACCCGGACGGTTTCACGTGGGAACAGTCGTCGATCGCGGCGACGTCCTGATGTGCCGCCAGTACCTGCGCACGGCACTCGCCGCACACCTCCGCGACCACGACGCGAACCCGGGAACCGGCCATGACCGGCAGCACGTACGGGTGATTCCCGGCCGAGGAGCGGGCCGTGCGGAAGGAACACCCCAGGAAGCGGAAGCGGCGGGGATCGAGGAGTGCGCCGCCGCGCGGTAGCGGGATCGGGCAGGTCCGCCATTAACATCTACGCGAGCCCAGTCGCGGACGATGGGAGCCCGGATGGCGGTGTCAGTGCTCGGCATGGCACGCCACATCGCCGAGGAGCTGAAGGACGGCCTGTCCGGCGCGGGTGTGCGCACGGCGGCCCGCGGTCTGCGCAGGCTGCTGGACGCCGACTACGTGGCGCTGGCCGACCTGTCCGGCCGCGCGGTCTGGGCCCCGGACGAGCCGCCGTTCTACGCGGACGCGAACGCGCTGGTCGAACGCGTCCTGCACAGTGAGAACCGCGAGGGACGTTCCCCGCTGGTCGCGGTCCCCCTGCACGTTGACCACGAACTGGCCGGTGTGCTGGTGGTGGCGGGCGCGTCCCGCCGGGCCGCGGTGCGGGAAGCGTCCTCCTGGGTCGTGGAGGCCCTCGAACGCGGCAGGCTGGCGGCGTCGGCCGAACAGGCGGCGCAGGCCGAGCTGCGGGCGCTGCGTGCGGAGATCTCGCCGCACTTCGTCTACAACGCGCTGACCGTCATCGCCGCGCTCGTCAGCTCCGAACCGGACCGGTCCCGTGAGCTGATGCTCGACTTCGCCGACTACATCCGCTACAGCTTGGCGAAACACGGCGAGTACACGACCGTGGCGGACGAGTTTCACGCGATCGAGACCTACCTCGCACTGCAACGCGCGGTGCTGGGGGAGCGACTGCAGGTGCAGGTGCGGGTCGCGCCGGAGGTGCTCGCGGTGGCGCTCCCGTACCTGGTGCTGCAGCCTCTGGTGGAGAACGCCGTCCGCCACGGGATCGAGCCGCGTACGGGCACCGGGCACGTGCAGGTCCGCGGCGAGGCGGAAGGGAACGACTGCGTGATCAGCGTTGAGGACGACGGGGTCGGCATGGACCCGGCCCTCGCGGAGGCGATCCTGGCGGGCCGCGGCGGTGCGGACAGCGTCGGGCTCGCCAACGTGGACCGCCGGCTCCGCAGCGTCTACGGCCCCTGGTACGGGCTGGTGGTGGAGACGGCGGTCGGCGAGGGAACCCGGGTGGTCGTGCGGATCCCGAGGTTCCAGCCGGGGGTGATGCCGGGATGACGGTTCGCTCCGCGCACGCGGTGACCCGCCTCTCGGTGCTGGCGGTCGACGACGTCCCGCCCGCGCTGACCGAGTTGTGCCGCCTGCTGGCCGACAACCCGGACGTGTCGGAGGTGGCGAGCGCGGGCGACGCCCTGTCCGCGCTGCGCATGATCCAGAACGGCCGCTACGACGCGGTGTTCCTGGACATCTCCATGCCCGGCCTCGACGGCCTGGAGCTGGCGACGCTGCTGGCCCGCCTGAACGAGCCGCCTGCGATCGTGTTCGTGACCGCCTACGAGCAGCACGCGGTGGCGGCGTTCGGCATCGGCGCGGTCGACTACCTGCTGAAACCGGTCCGCGCGGAACGCCTCGCCGACGCGCTGGCCCGCGTGCACCGCATGATCCCGGACGCCCGCCCGACATCGGAGTCCCCGGACGCGATGGCCGCGCTGCCGGTGGAGTCCGACGGCCGCACCCGCTACATCCGCCGCACGGAGGTCCACTACGTCGAGGCGCACGGCGACTACGTGCACCTGCACGCGGTGTCCGGGGTGCACGTGGTCCGCATGCCGATCTCGCGGCTGGAGGAGTACTGGGAACCGGCCGGTTTCGTCCGGGTGCACCGCAGTTTCCTGGTGGCACTGGACGCGGTCCGCGAGCTCCGCAGCGACTCCGTCGGCGGCCTGCTGGCGCACACCGACCTCGGCGACGTCCCGGTGTCCCGCCGCCACGCCCGCGACCTGCGCGAGAAGCTGTTGTCCGCCGCGAAGTCCGGCCAACTGGACCGCCGGTAGATGCCGGGGCAGAAGCGCATCGCGGTGATGAGCCCGCAGACCCGCCTCGCCCATTCCCGCCGCCGGGCCAGAGGCCGCTGGCGGGTGCCCAAACTCGACGGTCCCGGCGCGGAACGCGCCGTCGAACTGCACCACCGCCAACTGCGGCTCGCGGTGGCCCCGCTGGCGTTGCTGTTCGCGGGCATCCTGGGCCTGCCGCTGCTGTTCGCCGTGTTCCCGGGGCTGGACGAGGTTCGGCTGCTGGGCATCCCGGTGTCGTGGCTGGCGCTGGCCGTCCTCCCGTACCCCGCGCTGGCACTCCTGGCCGCCTGGCAGCTACGCCGCGCGGAGAAGGCGGAGGACAGCCGGTGACGGTGGGCCGACCACCCGGCACCGGCGCGAGTTGTCCACAGCCGACACAGTTGTCCACAGGCGAGGTCGCCGACCCCGCCACTGTCGGCCCCCACCGATAGACTGGACCAGGGACGCCCCCCGGGTTCGGGTGGGGGCTGGGCGAGCGTGGTTTGGACGCACTGTGATTCTTGCCTTCGCCGTCGCCCCGGTCGTGCTCATCACGCTCCTCATCGGACTCCGTGGCGTCGCGGCCATGCGCACCACCTCCGACTTCCTCGTCGCCTCCCGCCGCGTCTCGCCGCTCCTCAACTCCGCCGCCGTCTCCGGCGAGTACCTCTCCGCCGCGTCGTTCCTCGGCGTGGCAGGCCTGGTCGTCAAGGACGGCATCGGCGCACTCTGGTACCCGGTCGGCTTCACCGCCGGCTACATCGCGATGCTCGTCCTCGTCGCCGCCCCCATGCGCCGCTCCGGTGCGCTGACGGTTCCCGACTTCGCGGAAGCCCGCCTCAACTCACCCGCGCTCCGGCGCGTCACCGCCGCGGTCATCCTCGTCATCGGCGGCCTCTACCTCGTGCCCCAGTTCCGCACCGCGGGCCTGGTCCTCTCCGCGGTCAGCAACACCCCGTACTGGGTCGGTGTGGTCATCGCGGGCACCGGCGTGGCGATCACCCTCGCGCTCGGCGGCATGCGCGCCGCCACCTACGTCCAGGCGTTCCAGTTCGTCCTGAAGCTGGTCCTGTTCATCGTCCCCGCGGTCTGGCTCCTCATCCAGGTGAGCCCGCAGACCAGGGCGGACGCGGTCAACCCCGTCGAGTTCACCCATTTCACCCAGGACACGACGGTCCACTTCCGCATCGGCACCACCCTCGAACTGGACGGCGAACGCTGGGAGGTCCCCCAGGGCGCCACCGTCGACTTCGAGGAAGGCGCCCAGGTCCCCGAGGTGGTCGGCGAGGCCCGCCCGGGCGGCACCGGCTGGGGCCGCCCGCTCCTGGACCTGGAGGACGCGGGCCACCCGCTCCTCAGCACCTGGGCCCTCACCGTGGCACTGGCGCTGGGCACCATGGGCCTCCCGCACGTGATCATGCGCTTCCACACCAGTCCCGACGGCCGCGCCGCCCGCCGCACCGCCGCCTTCACGGTCGGCCTGCTCGGCATCTTCTACCTGTTCCCCGGCATCTACGGCGTCCTCGGCCGCGTCCTGGTCCCGCAGCTCTACCTCTCCGGCGCCACCGACACTGCGGTCGTCGCGCTCCCGGCGCAGGTCGACACCGGCTGGCCCGGCAGCGTCTTCACCGCGTTGCTCACCGGCGGCGCGTTCGCCGCGTTCCTCGCCACCTCGCTCGGACTGCTCCTGGTCGTCTCCGGCGCCATCGCCTACGACCTGCTCCCCGGCGGCCTGCGCCGCCTCCGCGTCACGGTCGTGCTGGCCGCCGCGGTCGTGGTCCTCCTTGCCCTGCAAGCGATCCGGCTCGACGCGGGGGTGCTCGTCACCTGGGCGTTCACCGTCGCCGCCTCCACGTTCTGCCCACTGCTCGTGCTCGGCATCTGGTGGTCACGCCTCACGGTCACCGGCGCCATGTCCGGCGTCGTCGTCGGCCTCGTCACCTCGTCGAGCGCCATCGCGGCCACCCTGCTGGGCGTGCCGGTCACGGGCTGGCTCGCGATCCTCGTGGCACAGCCCGCGCCGTGGTCGGTCCCGCTGGCGTTCCTCACGATGGTCGCCGTGTCGCTGCGCGGCAGGCCACCGCCATGGGCCCGTACGGCCATGCTTCGCCTGCACCTCAACGACAACCGCGACCAGACCCAGGCGGATCGCCTCAGGGCGCTGCGCGACCGCGCTCAGTCCTCCCAGACCAACCGCAAGTGAAATGTCCTGCCGTACCGCCGCAACGCGGATTCCGCGTTCGAGTGCAGCCCGAACACTGTCTGATTGGTGACCGGGTTGCGGCAATAGGTCACGGCTTCCTGCTCGCCGGGTGCCGTGATCTCCATTCCCCATGCGAAGATATCGGCCTCGTTCTCGACGCTGACAAGTGTGAAGAGTCGTCCTTCCATGGCATTTCAGTGTCCCGATGAACTCGCAGCAGTGGGTTTCCCAGCATTGGGCCCGACAACTGCGATCATGAGTCGTGGGCAAGCGAGCACCGTTCCTCCGGCGCAGGCTGGGGCGTCGTCTGAGGGAGATCCGCGAGGAAGCCGACTTCACGCTGGCCGAGGCCGCGAAGCGCCTGGACAAGACGCGCAGTGCCTTACAGCGCATCGAAACCGGCGCCACTCGCGCGGACGTGCATTTCATCCGCTCCGCCATGGACATCTACGACCACTACGACGAAACCCTCGTCGAAGAGGCCCGCGAAGCAGCCAAACCCCCATGGTTCCGCGCCTACGGAATCAAGGACATGGGTTACGTCGACGTCGAAACCTACGCCTCCACGGTCCGGGAGTTCTCCGGCCTGATGCTGCCCGGCCTCCTGCACACCGAGGAATACATCCGCGCGCTGTTCGCCCACAGCCGCCGAAGGCGATCAGCCGAGGAATTGCACAACGACATCGAGGTTCGCCTCATCCGCCAGGAGCGTCTCACGAGCGAGCATGACCTGCTCGAACTGTCGGTGATCGTCGATGAATCGGCGCTACGCAGGGATGTCGGCGGCCGGGACGTGATGCGCCAGCAGCTCCAGCACCTGATCGAGATGGCCGGACTACCGAGCGTCTGCCTGCAGGTGCTGCCGTTGAAGATGCACAGCGCCTTGGACGGAGGCTTCACATTGTTGTCATTCCACGACCGCGACGAACCCGACCTGCTCTACGTCGAGTACGCCACGGGAGCCCTGCATATCGAGGAGGATGACGAGGTCCGGGCCCTGTAGACTGAAATTCGACCGGCTGGGCGTCGAAGCGCTGAGCCCTGATGACTCGGTCGCGTTGATCAAGCGCATCAGCCACGAATGACAGAGGCGGCCACAGTGGATCTTGCCTGGCGGAAGAGCAGCCGCAGCACGCAGGACGGCAGCAACGGCAACTGTGTCGAAGTGGCCTTCGTCGGGCTTTCCGTGGCGGTGCGCGACTCCAAGTCACCCGAGCGAGGGATGCTGCGCCTCCCCGAATCTGGTTGGACAGCTTTTCTGCGCGTGTCCAAGATGTGACCTGCGCCACTCGTCGCGCATTTGGACCGTTCGTCGACCACTCGTCGTGCGACCAAGCGGTTGATCCACGATCGATTCACGCCACGTTAACGCCTTCCTAGGGTCTTACCACCCGGTTCACACCCCATGGAGGCAACGTGAGCACCACCGACGAGGGCCCACCGGGCCCCGACTGGGAGACCATCCAGCAGAGCGCGGAGTTCGTCCAGTTGAGGCGCCGCCTGCGCGGCTTCGTGTTCCCGATGACCGTCGCGTTCCTCGCCTGGTACCTGCTGTACGTGCTGCTGTCCGACTACGCGCACGAGTTCATGGGCACGAAGGTCTTCGGCAACATCAACATCGGGCTGATCTTCGGTCTGCTGCAGTTCGTCTCGACGTTCGTGATCACGAGCCTGTACGTGCGGCACGCGAACAAGAAACTCGACCCGATCGCGGACAAGATCCGTGAGGACGCCGAGGGGGTCGCGTGATGAAGCTGGCACAGGGCGTCGAGGGCAGCAACACCTGGCTCAACCTCGGCATCTTCGCGTTGTTCGTCGCGGTCACGATGGTGATCGTGTTCCGGGCGAGCCGCACGTCGAAGACCGCCGTCGACTACTACGCGGCGGGTCATTCGTTCACCGGCGCGCAGAACGGTGTGGCGATCTCCGGTGACTACCTGTCGGCGGCGTCGTTCCTCGGCATCGCGGGCGCCATCGCCGTCAACGGCTATGACGGCTTCCTGTACTCGATCGGCTTCCTCGTCGCGTGGCTCATCGCGTTGCTGCTGGTCGCGGAGCTGCTCCGCAACACCGGCAAGTACACGATGGGTGACGTGCTGAGCTTCCGGATGCGGCAGCGCCCGGTCCGCGCGGCGGCGGCGACGTCCACGCTGGTCGTGTCGTTCTTCTACCTGCTCGCCCAGATGGCGGGCGCGGGCGGCCTGGTGTCGCTGTTGCTGAACGTCGACAGCAAGGTCGGGCAGGCGCTGGTCATCGCGGTGGTCGGTGTCGTGATGATCCTGTACGTGATCATCGGCGGCATGCGCGGCACCACGTGGGTGCAGATCATCAAGGCGACGCTGCTGATCACGGGTGCGCTCGTGATGACCGTGTGGGTGCTCGGCAAGTACGGCTTCAACCTGTCGAGCCTGCTCGGCGCCGCGGTGGACAAGGTCGGCGAGGGCGGCGAGGCGCTGCTCGCCCCGGGCAAGCAGTACGGCATCTCCGGCCTGTCGCGGCTCGACTTCGTGTCGCTGGCGCTCGCGCTGGTGCTCGGCACCGCGGGCCTGCCGCACATCCTGATGCGCTTCTACACCGTGCCGACCGCCAAGGAAGCGCGGAAGTCGGTCGTGTGGGCGATCTGGCTGATCGGCATCTTCTACCTGTTCACCCTGGTCCTCGGCTACGGCGCGGGTGCGCTGGTCGGCGCGGAGACGATCCAGGCGGCACCCGGCGGGGTGAACTCGGCGGCCCCGCTGCTCGCGTACGCGCTGGGCGGCACGGTGCTGCTGGGCATCATCGCGGCGGTCGCCTTCGCGACGATCCTCGCGGTGGTCGCGGGCCTGACGATCACGGCGTCGGCGTCGTTCGCCCACGACATCTACGCCAACGTGATCAAGAAGGGCGCGGCCGACGACAAGGCGGCCGAGGTCCGCGTCGCCCGCATCACCGCACTGGTGATCGGTGCGGTCGCGATCGTGGGCGGCATCGTGGCGAGCGGCCAGAACATCGCGTTCCTGGTGGCGCTGGCGTTCGCGGTGGCGGCGTCGGCGAACCTGCCGACGATTCTCTACTCGCTGTTCTGGAAGGGCTTCAACACCCGGGGCGCGCTGTGGAGCATCTACGGCGGCCTGATCGTGTGCGTCGGCCTGATCGTCTTCTCGCCCGCGGTGTCGGGCACGGAGACCTCGATGTTCCCCGGCGTGGACTTCTCGTGGTTCCCGCTGCGCAACCCGGGCCTGGTCTCGATCCCGGTCGCGTTCGTCCTCGGCTGGATCGGCTCGAAGACCTCGAAGGAGTACAACGGCGCGAAGTACGCGGAGATGGAGGTCCGCAGCCTCACCGGCGCCGGCGCCGAGAAGGCGGTGGCCCACTAGTCCCCCTGTTGAAGCGGCCCCCGGCGACCACGCCGGGGGCCGCTCGCGTCACCTGGGCACCAACGTGTTCTGACGGGCCGTGATCAGCCAGCGGCCGTCCTCCTTGACCAGCACGTACAGCGCGCACATGGTGTGGTCGACGTCGATCGGCGCGCCGTCGGCGGTGATCGCGTACGCCTCCTTGTACGCCAGCGCGACGTCCGGCCGCACGAAACGCACGTCCTTCACCTCGTACCTGGCGTACTGGTCACGCAGCGGCCCGGCGAGCCCTGCCTCGCTCGCCGCCATCACCTCGTCGATGCCCGTGAGCCGCACGCCCATGGCACTCACCAGCGTCGCGTCCGGGGCGACGTGCTTGTTCATCAGGGCGGCGTCATGGGTGTTGAACCCACGTTCGACGTCCGCCACCACCTGTCTGATCTCGTCGATGTCGTTCACCTCACCAGCCTCGAACCTCGACCAAGCACGATGTCAACCTTCGCGTGCAACCTTCGCGCCGGGCACCGCGTAGTAGGGACGGAGCCACCGGACACGACCGCGCCCGCCGACGCAGGGCCAGGGGAGCGGCTCGCGCTGCGGGCCGCGCTCCTCGCCGTGCCGCCAGGGCAGCGCGCGGTGCTGGTGCTGAGGTACGTCGCCGACCTCTCCGTCGAGCAGGTGGCCGAGACGCTCGGCTGCACGGCGGGCACGGTCAAGAGCCAGACGGCGCGCGGCCTTGCCGCCCTGCGCACCGCCTACCACAAGGGTGACGTCAGCATGGAGATGCGAGGTGCGTGAGATGTTCGACGACGACAACGCGGCACGCCACGCGCTCCGGACCTTAACGACGAGCCGGGCCCACCGGTGTCGACGACGGTCGACCAGGTGCTGCGCCGCGTGTTCGCGCAGCGTGCGAGCGCCGTGGCGGTGTGGTGGCGGTGGTCGCCGCGATCGGCGTCACGGCGGTGCTGTTGCGGCCGGCCGGGCAGGGCGGCGGCGGGGTGCGCGTGGCCGGCTCCACCACACCCACGACCCGCCCGGCGCCGGCCGGACCGCTGCCGGGCTGGGAGACGATCCCGATCGACGAGGCGGTCTGCGACCGGAACCCGTCGAGCCACGTGCCGGGGACACCGCCGGACTCGCTGCTGCCGCGGGCAGTCGTGGAACCGGCGTTCACCGGCGCGGTCCAGGCGGTGACCGGTCCGGTGGCGAGCGCCACCAGGGCCACGTGGGAGTCCTACTCGGCCAAGCTGGACGGCCCGAGCGGCTACCTCGAGGTCGAGGTCCCGATGGACAACGGCAACGGCCAGCTCCAGCTGGAGGTCCGCGTGTACGGCGGCACCCCGGTGGCGATGGCCGGCGCGTCGCTGTATTTCTACGGCGAGTGCCTGCCACCCGCACGGCACGTCCTCGCCGACGGCACCGTGCTGCAGCTCCACCAGGTCCATCCTGGCAACCCGCAACAGCCTGTGCAGCACCTGCGGATCTACCGGCCGGACGGGCGCGAGTACATCCTCACGGCCGCGGGGTGGAGCGAAGCGGACCTGGTGCCGACCGGCGGCGGCGCGTTCACCATCGCCGGTGGCCGGGGGAAGCTGCCGACCACCGGGGCGCAGCTTGCGGAGATCGCGACGAGGCTGGTGACGAACCTGGGTTGACCGGCTCACAGGCGTCCTACGGGCCGACGTGGCAGCATCGTGGTCGTGATGCCACAGCAGGTGCCGACCGTGACCGTCCCGGACCTCCCGGAGCCGCTGCCGGACGATGTGACGCTGCTCGACGTGCGCGAGCCGGACGAGTGGGCGGCAGGACACGCCCCGGGAGCGGTGCACATCCCGATGGGCGAGCTCGCGGAGAGGCTGGGCGACCTCCCGGCGGACAACGAGGTGTACGTGGTGTGCCGCAGCGGCGGCCGCTCCGCCCGCGTGACCGCCTACCTGAACGCCAACGGCTGGGACGCGAAGAACGTCGACGGCGGCATGCAGTCGTGGGCGGCGGCGGGCCGCCCGATGGACGCGGACAGCGGCGCCCCGGCGGTCATCTGAGGTGACGCAGCCCCGCCAGCGCTGGACAGCGACGGTGCCCCCGGGCACCGGCCGCCGTCCCCGGCCGCGCAGGCGCCTGCCGTACCTGGGCCCGCCCGGCTACCGCACACCACCGCGGTGGGGCTTCCCGGCACTGGCCTGGCGCTGGCCGACGACCGTCCCGGGCACCCTGCCGGACCAGCCGGTGACCGTCGACCGCGTACGCGCGGTGGCTGGTCACGCCTCGGCGATGATGTGGGCACTGGCGTGCCTGGCCCTGATCACCGCGGGCGGCGAGATCTGGCGGTACGTGCTGCTGCTGGAAAGCCGCACGGGCGCCCTGTCGGCCCGTCTGGTGAGCACGTCGGACGCGGTGGTGACCATCGCGGGTGTGCTGACCCTGGCGTTCACGGTGCTGGCGGCGATAGTCGCCCTGTGGTGGCTGCACCTGGCCCGCCACGCGGCGGCCGACCTGGCACACCAGCAGGTGACCCGCCCGGACTGGCAGGTGCTGGTCTACCTGCTGGTCCCCGGCGTGAACCTGGCCATGGCAGGCGTGATCCTCACGGAACTGGAACACCAGGTCCTCCACCGCCCGGCCACCACCCGCCCCCGCCCGACCAAGCCCGTGGCGATCTGGTGGGCGACGTGGGCAGCGGCAGGCGTCCTGTTCGCGACCACGGTGGCGTGGCGCTTCCGCGACAGCGTCCAGGCCCACGCGGACAGCATCGTCCTGAGCGCACTGACGGACCTGTCGGCAGCCGGGGTGGCGGTCCTGACCGCCCTGCTGATCCGCCGCCTGACAACACTGCTGGCCCCCATAAACCCCACAACAGTCCGCTACCTACGAGTAATCCAAATAAAAAACGCCCCAACCCCCCCACTACGCCAAACCCGCCCCACCCCCTCCCGCCGCTAACCCCGCGAGTCCCCCGTTCAGAACCCGCGAGTCCCCGTTTCGGAACCCGCGAGTCCCCGGTTCAGGACCTGCGAGTCCCCGGTTCGGAACCCGCGAGTTCCCCGTTCCGGACCCGCGAGTTTCCGGTTCGGCGCTCGTTCTTGGCGAGTTGTCCACAGCTGCCTCAGTTATCCACAAGCAAGATCGACAACCCCTCGACTGTCACCCACCCCTGGTAGACTGGCAAGGCGGGATGCCCCCGGGATCGGGTGGGGGCTGCCTTCCGGGCGGTTTCGGTCGGTGGCGCGTGGTTTCCGGGTTCTTGGGGGTGCGGGCCCGGCGTCACACCGTGACCGGCAGGGAGTGCAGGCCGCGGATCACGAACTCCGGGCGGCGGTCCGGTTCCTCGGCCAGGCGCAGTCCCGGCAGCTCCGTCACCAGCGCCTCCAGCGCCGCGGCGATCTCCACCCGCGCCAGCGGCGCACCCACGCAGTAGTGGATCCCCGCCCCGAACCCCAGGTGCGCGTTCGGCGACCGCCCCACGTCCAGCCGGTCCGGTTCCTCGAACACCTCGGGATCACGTGCCGCCGCACCGAGCAGCGCCGCGATCCTGTCGCCCGGCTCCAGCGCGTACCCGGCCACCGTCGTCGGCGCGGTCGCGGTCCGTTCGAACAGCTGCAGCGGCGCGTCGAAGCGGATCAGTTCCTCCACCGCGGTCGGCAGCAGCTCGGGCGACGCCACAAGCCGGTCCCACTCCGCGCGGTGCCGCAGCAGCGCCAGCACCCCGTTGCCGATGACGTTCACCGTCGCCTCGTGCCCCGCCATCAGCAGCAGCACCGCGGTGCCGACCAACTCGTCGCCGGTCAACCGGTCCGTACCGGCGCGCACCGCCACCAGGTCACTGATCAGGTCCGGGCCCGGCGACGACACGCGCGTGGCCGCCAGCGCACGCAGGTAGTCCACGAACTCGGCCGCCGCGTCCTCGGCGGCGGCCGCCGCCACGGCGGGCAGGTCGTACTCGTACATCTTCACGATCGCGTTCGACCACGGCTGCAGCTTCGCCCGGTCCGCCGCCGGCACACCGAGCAGCTCGGCGATCACCTCCACCGGCAGCGGCGCCGCGACGTGTGCCAGCAGGTCCGCCGCGCCGTCCGCCTTGATCGCCGACGCCAGCGACGTCACCAGCGTCGAGGCCAGCGACCGCACCCACGGCCGCAGCCGCTCCGTGTGCCCGCGCGCGAACGCCGTCGAGATCAGCCGCCGCAGCCGGGTGTGCCGAGGGGGCTCGTTCTCCAGCAGCGAGTTCTGGTGCAGCAGGTTGAACGCGACGAAATCGGACGCCGGCTCCTTGTCCCGCCACAGGCGCCCGGCCGACCGGTTGCGCAACACCTCGGAGCACGCCTGGTGCGACACCGCCACCGCGAGACCGAGCTGCTCGTGCCAGTGCACCGGGCCGTCGGCCCGCAGCTGCGCGAACACCGGGTACGGATCGGCGAGAAAGGCCGGGTCACGAGGGTCGAACACCATGTCCTCACGGTAGCTGTGCGATGATCCCGGCCGTGCAGCCCGCTGTTGTCGCGCACCGGGGTGCGTCCGCGCACCGGGCCGAGCACACAGTCGCCGCCTACGCGCTCGCCATCGAACAGGGCGCGGACGGCCTCGAATGCGACGTGCGCCTCTCCCGCGACGGTCACCTCGTCTGTGTCCACGACCGCCGGGTCGACCGGACCTCCTCCGGGCGCGGCGTCGTCTCCACCCTCACCCTCGACCGACTGTCCGAACTGGACTACGGCAGCTGGCACCCAGGCATGCCGGAGCACGCCGACGAGCTGGTGCTGCGCACACCGGACGAGTCCGAACGCGGCGTGCTCACCCTCGAGTCCCTTCTGGACCTGGTGAAGGCGTCACCGGGCGTGAAGCTGTTCGTGGAGACCAAACATCCCGTCCGGTACGGCGGTCTGGTCGAGGCGAAGCTCGTGGCCATGCTGCGCCGCTACGGTCTCGCCCGCCCGAGGTCCAAAGAGGACTCGCAGGTGGTGATGATGTCGTTCTCGTCGCGGGCGGTGCGGCGCGTGCGCGGACACACCGCCACCCTGCCGACCGTGCTGCTGCTCGAGACCCTGTCCGTCGTCCGCTGGGACGGCACGCTCCCGCCCTACGCCGACTACGCGGGCCCCGGGGTGCACCTGCTGCGGACCGACCCGGACTACGTGGCGCGGGCGCGGTCGTTCGGGAACGAGAGCTACGTCTGGACCGTCGACGAACCGGCCGACGTGAACCTGTGCGCGAACCTGGGCGTCCGTTACCTCGCGACGAACTCCCCGGCCAGTACCCTGCGGCTACTGAACCGGTAGCGTCTCGCTCCATGGCCAAGCGTTCCGCCGTGAAGAGCAAGAAGACCACCGACGGCATCAACCCGAGGCAGGCCTGCCCGTGCGGGTCGGGCAAGCGCTACAAGGCGTGCCACGGCCTGACCGGCGGCCCGATCGAGGTGCCGGTCGGCCGCCCGTTCGAAGGGCTCGCCGGTGAGTGCGAGCTGATCGCGCTGCGTGAGTTCGTGCCGTCGGCGACCGCGCCGCTCGCGGTGTCGGTGGACACCGACCGCACGGTGACGCTCGCGACCGTCCTGCCGATGGCCGCGGCCGCGCTGGTCCGCGCCGACGGCAGCGCGTTCGTCGGGCTCCAGGTGCAGACCCGTTCCAGCGACGTCAGCCGCGACCTGGCCCGTGCACTGCGCTGGGCCCTCGATGCGGCACCCGGCGACGTGCTGCCGGTCGTCGGCCCGGAGGCCGAAGAGGGCGAGCGCGAGCGCCTGCAGGACATGCTGGACGTGAAGGCGGGGCTGGAACCGGCGCTGCACGGCGACTTCTCGTGGTGGCTGCCGGAGGGCGAGGAGCCCGCGGGTGAGGTCACGCTGTCGCTGGAGCGCGCGAACCAGGCCATCATGCCGACGGAACGCATCGGCCCGGCCGCCTACTGGGTCGACGCGGGCGACCGCGCGCACCTGCGGTGGGTGCGGCCGGAGCCGGAGGAGCAGCTGCTGTTCGCGCTGTCGCGGCTGCACGCGCGGGGCGAGCTGGGTCTCGGCGAGGGTTCGCGGTACGCCGGTTCGTTCCGCGCGCACGGCCTGCTGGTGCCGGTGTGGGACCTCGACTCCGAGCTGCACGCCCGCGAGTGGGCCAAGCCGGCCGAGGAGCTGGGCGCCCGGCTGGACGAGGCGCTGGCTTCGCTGGAGAAAAACCCGCTGACCAGCGAGGAACGCCGCGCCCGCGACGGTCTCATCGGCCGTCAGGTCACCATCCGCTAGCCGGGCACCCGCAGGCCGGGCCGATGCCCTGAAAGGCGCGTTCAGGGCACTCAGCGCCCTGAACGCGCCTTTCAGGGCATCGCAGCCCCGTTGGTGGCGCAAGCCCACCAACTAGAGCTTGCCGCCTGCCGCGTGCGGGGCGAGCGGGTCGTCGCCCGTGTCGCCGACCGACTCGCGCGCCAGGAAGTTCTCGATGTCGAACAGGTTGCCGTTCGCACGACGCACCACGTTGAGCAACGTGGTCATCTGGGCCACCTCTTCGACCTGCTCCTTGAGGAACCACTGCATGAACTGCTCGCCCTTGTAGTCGTCCTCGTCGCGGGCGACTTTGGCGAGCCCGATGACGTCGTCGGTGACCTGCTTCTCCTGTTTGAGCGCGAGCGCGACGAGGTCGGCGGCGTCGGAGAAATCGTTGCGCACCTCGTCCACGCCGGGAATTGCGGGCTGGAGGTCGTTGTCGAGCAGGTACTGCACGATCATCATCGCGTGGTTGCGCTCCTCCAGCGACTGCCGGTAGAAGTGCTTGGCGAGTTGTGGCAGGTCCTGGCCGTCGAACCACACCGCAAGCGCGACGTACTGCTGGGACGCGGTGAACTCGTTCCGGATCTGCTCTTGCAACATGGAGTTGAACTTCGACATGATTTCAACAATACGCGGCACGATGATCATCGGCAATTTTCTATTTGATTAGGTAAGGCTATCTGAATGCAATTCAGGTAAGGCATTCCTAACCGAAAACGGGTAACTGGATTGCACCGGGCGGCCCGGCCACCGACCATGGTGCGATGGCCCTCACGTTTCCGGACGACGTTCCCACGCTCACCGATGGCGAGATCACGCTGCGTGTCCACACGCTGTCCGATGTGGATGACGTGGTCGTGCAGTGCACCGACCCGGAGTCGATCAGGTGGACGACCGTTCCCGTGCCCTACCAGCGTGCGGATGCCGTCGGGTTCGTCAACGAGATCGTGCCGTCCGGCTGGCTGACCGGGAAGGACCTGAACTTCGCCATCGAGGCGCCGCACGCGGACGGGACGCGCCGGTTCTCGGGTTCGATCGCGCTGCGGCCGATGGAGGCCGGTGTCGCGGAACTCGCGTTCGGCCTGCACCCCGGCGTGCGCGGCCGTGGCGTGTGCAGCCGGGCGGTGAAGCTGATCCTGGACTGGGGTTTCTCGCGGCCGGACATCGAGCTGATCGTGTGGTACGCGCACGTCGGCAACTGGGCGTCGTGGCGCGTGGCGTGGGCGAACGGCTTCTCCTACGACGGCAAGGTCGCGAAGTTCCTTCTGCAGCGCGGCGAACGTCACGACGCGTGGTGCGGCTCGCTGCGCGCCGACGACACCCGCGAACCGAAACACGAGTGGCACGTCCCCCCGACCGTCGAGACCGGCCGCCTGCGGCTGCGCCCGCACGCCGATGCCGACAGCCACCGTTTCGTCGAGATGATGACCGACGAACGCAGCCGCCACTTCGGGGGCCGCTACTCGTGGCTGAACGACATGCCACCCGTGGAGAAGGTGCTGCTGCGCCCGCTGGAGGCCGACGCGCGAGGTGAACGCTTCGACTGGACCATCGCCGACCGTGCCACCGACGAGCTCATCGGCCACATCCAGCTCTTCAACCTCGGCGGCCTGGACAAGACGGCCGCGGAGATCGGCTACGCGGTGCACCCGGACGCCCGGGGCAAGGGGGTGCTGACCGAGGCGCTGCGCGCGCTGGTGGAGTGCTCGTTCACCGACAGGAAGAAGGGCGGCCTGGGTCTTCGCCGCCTGAGCCTTGGCACGGCGGCGAGCAACACGGCGTCCCGGCACGGCGCCGAGAAGGCGGGCTTCACCCATGTGGCGAGCCTGCCGGAATCGTTCCCCACGGGCGCCGCCGGCTTCGAGGACGAGGTGGTCTACGCGCTGGTCAACCCGAACTGGACCGAGTTGTCCACAGCCGACCGAGTTGTCCACAGGTGAGCCAGGACCCCTTGATTTGTCGGTGGGTCCCGGTAGACTGGCATGGCGGGACGCCCCCGGGTTCGGGTGGGGGTTGCGTCCCGGGCGGTTCGCGGGTTTTCGCAGGTCGGCACGGTGTTGGCGCTGGTGGCGGTTAGCTGGACTGTGTTTCGTTCAGGGCCTTCACCAGGGCGTTCACCACGCCTCGCCAGTGTGTGCGTTGCTGTTCGCGCTCCTCGGCGTTCGCCAGTCGTTCCTGGTGGACGCCCAACCGTGCCCGGCCCGCGCCCGCGGACGACACCGTCAGTTGCAGTGTCGTGTCGTGGCGCCAGCCCGGTGGCTGCCACGTGAGCCGGAGCCGGTCCAGTTCGCGGTAGCTGCGTGTCTCGCCCCGCACGCCGTCCGCCGTCTCGTAACCCTCGCCGGGTTCCGACAGCACCGAGACGCCATCGCCGAGCCAGATCGCGATCCCCTCCGGCGACGTGACGAAGCTCCACACGTCCTCGACCGGGTGGTCGACCGTCTTCGACACCCCGATCTGCCAGCCCGCGTCGCGGGTGAGCCCGACCGCCGACCGTCGTCCTGCGGTCACGGTGCCACCGCCGCGACCGCGCTGACCTCGACCAACGCGCCCGGTACGGCCAGCCCGGCGACCCGCGCGACCACGACCGCGGGCGCCGCGCCGCCCAGTTCGGCGGCGGCGACCGGGTAGGCCGCGCCGACGTCGACACCGTCGACCACCAGGATCGTCATCATCACCAGATCGTGGACGCTCGCGCCCGCCGCGGCCAGTGCTGTGTGCAGGTTCCTCATCACCTGACCGGTCTGCGCGGCGGCGTCGTCCCCGCCGACGAGCGCGCCGGTGCCGTCGACGGCGTTCTGGCCGCCGACGTAGACCGTGGCCGCACCCGGCGGCACCACCGCGACATGGCTGAACGCGGGCGACCGGACAAGTCCCTCAGGACGGAGCAACGACTTCATGTTTCCCATCATGCGGCGATACCCGGACGGATCGTGTCCGGGTTTTCGGGGATCATCGAGATCGTGAGCACCACCAACCGCCGCCTCGAAACGCTCTCGCTCCTCCAGGCGCACCCCGGCATCTCGGCCACGCAGCTCGCGGCGCGGCTCGGCGTCACCGAGCGCACGGCGCGCCGTGACGTCGCCCAGCTGCGTGAGCTCGGCTACCGCATCGACGGTGAGGCTGGCAGGACCGGCGGTTACCGGCTGGCGTCCGGCGCCGCGATGCCGCCGCTGTTGCTCGACGCCGACGAGGTGGCCGCGGTCGCCCTCGGTCTGCGCACCGCGGTCACCGTCGATGGGCTCGAGACCGCGGCGGTCACGGCGCTGGCGAAGCTCACGCAGGTCGTGCCGTCCCGCTGGCGCACCCGGCTCAGCGCGCTCGCCGACGTCGAGGCGCTACCGGGGCAGCCGACGCGCCGCGCGGGCCGGGACGTGCTGATCCCGGCCGCGTTGGCGTGCCGCGCGGCCGAGGCGATCCGGATCCGGCACCGCGGCAAGCCGGTCGACGTGCAGCCGCACCGGCTGGTCACGCTGCGCCGCCGCTGGTACCTGGTCGCGTGCCCGCGCGGGGCGAGCGACTGGCTGGTGTACGCCCTCGACCGGGTCGGGCAGGTGCAGCCGCTCGGGACCCGGTTCCCGGCGCCGGAGCCGCCGCCCGACGTGGCCGCGTTCGTCGCCGACTCGCTGGCGCACGGGCCGTGGCGGCACCGGGTCCGCGTGCGGGTGTACACGTCGGCGGACCTCGTCGGGGAACTTGTCGACCCGGCCGTCGCGGCCGTGGTCGACCACGGCGACGAGTGCGAGCTCCGCTTCGGCACGGACGACCTCGACTGGGCGGCCCGGTGGCTCGCCTACCTGAACCTGGACCTGGACGTCATCGAACCGGCCGCGCTCACCGACCGGTTGCGCATGCTGGGCCGTTGGCTGGCGGAACGATACTGAAGTTGTCCACAGCCGACCGAGTTGTCCACAGCTGAGCCAGGACCCCTTGATTTGTCGGCGGGTGCCGGTAGACTGGCATGGCGGGACGCCCCCGGGTTCGGGTGGGGGTTGCGTTCCGGGCGGTTCGCGGGTTTTCGCAGGTCAGCGGTGGTGTGTGGTGCCCCTCGTGGGTGGTTGATGTCCTGAAGGGCACCCACACCGCGGGTTACAGCTGTGCGCGCACGATCGGGCACGACATGCAGCGGGGGCCGCCTCGGCCGCTGCCAAGCTCCGAGCCGCGGATGCGCAGGACCTCGATGCCCGCCGCTTCGAGGCGTTCGTTCGTCTCCACGTTCCGTTCGTAGGCGACGACGACGCCAGGGCCCACGGCCAGCGTGTTGTTCCCGTCGTCCCACTGTTCGCGTTCCGCCGTCACGGGGTCGAGGCCGGTGTCGATCACCCGCAGCCGGTCGATGCCCATCGCCGACGCCGCCGCCTCCAGGAACGGGACGGGGCCTGCCACACGCACGCCCTTCGCGTCGTCCGGCCGCAGTGGGTAGGCGACCAGCGTGTCCCGCACCGCCGGGTACATCACGACGGCGTCCCGGTCGACCATCGTGCACACCGTGTCCAGGTGCATCGTCGCCCGGTCCTGCGCGATCGGGACCGCGAGCACCGTGTGTGCCAGCCCGTCCGCGAACGCCGACCGCGCCAGCGACTCCGCGCCGGCGGGGGAGGTCCGTTCGCCGACGCCGATCGCCATCACACCGGGGGCGAGCAGCAGCACGTCACCGCCCTCGACCGGGGCCGAGTGCGCGCCGTACGCGCGGCCCGCCGACCGGAACCGGGGGTGGTAGGCGTAGATCAGGTCCAGCAGCGCCGTCTCCCGGTTCCGCGCGGGCAGCGCGAGCGACGCGATCGCCACCCGGTTGCCGATCCACACCGACGAGTCCCTGGTGAACAGCAGGTTCGGCAGCGGGTCGACGACGAAGTCGTGCGGGTGGTGCATCCTGCGCACCAGCGACGCGCCCTCCGCGGCGGGCAGCTCCTCGAACGTCATGCCCGCCATCAGCACGTCCGCCAGCCCGGCGGGGTTCAGCGTCGACAGGTGCGAGCTGAGCGCGTCGGCCAGCTCGTGCCCGACGCGCCGCCGGTCCACGGCGGTGTCGGCCGCCGCGGCGTGGGCTCGTTCGTCGCTCAGCGCGGTGACCAGCGCGTCCACGAGCAGCAGCACGTCGACGCCGCGGGACTTGAGGGTCTCCGCGAACGCGTCGTGTTCCTCCTGCGCGCGGTCGACCCACGGGATGCTGTCGAACAGCAGCTGGTCGTTGTTGCGTGGCGTCAGGCGCTTCAGCTCGTCGCCCGGCCGGTGCAGCAGCACGGCGCGCAGCGGCCCGACCTCGCTGTCCACCCGGGGCTGCTCGTGCACTTCGAGATCAGGTGCGGTCACGCCAGCGAGCGTAATAACCCGGTAAGTAGGTTGTCGCGGCCACCTCCGCCAGGATGAGGGGCATGCGACGACTGCTGATCTGGGTGGGTGTGCCCGTTGCGCTGATCGGGCTCGGTGTGGGCCTTGCGCTGTTCGAACCGTGGCGTGCGTTCACGAGCAGCAACCTGGACGAGCCGGTCCCGGTGGCGGCGGCGCAGAGCACGACGGCGACCGGCACGGCACCGGCCCCGCGGCCCGCGGTGCTCGCCGAGGGTGAGTTCGTCAGCCAGGAACACGACACCAGCGGCACCGCCCGGGTCCTGGAGCTCCCCGACGGCTCCCGTGTCCTGCGGCTGGAGGGCTTCTCCACCTCCGACGGGCCCGACGTGCACGTCTGGCTGTCCGACGCGACCGCGGGCGGCGAGTGGGGCTCCTACGACGACGGCCGTTTCGTGGCGCTCGGCGAGATCAAGGCGACCGACGGCAACCACAACTACCTGATCCCGGCGGACGCGGACCTTGCCGGCCTGCGCAGCGCGGTCATCTGGTGCGACCGCTTCAACGTGGCGTTCGGCTCGGCCGCGCTCGCGCTCTAGTGTCCCGGCACGGGCCTGGGGCGTGTCCTTCGGATCTCTGTGCAAGGTCTTGGCCTGATCAGCGGTACCTCAGGGGAACGTGACGACACAGGACCACCAACCGCCTGCGGTCCGCGGGTGTCGCTGGGTCGGGACCAACACTTTGAATCCGGGGAGGCGGACTAGCCAAGCTCCGGCGGGAAGCCCCCGGTCGCGACCGGGCCCCAGCGGTCGACCGTGACCCGGATCAGGCACTTGCCCTGCCTGCGCATGGCCGCCCGGTACTCGTCCCAGTCGGGGTGCTCGCCGGAGATCACGCGGAAGTACTCGACGAGCGGCTCGACCGCGTCCGGCAGCTCCAGCACCTCGGCGGTGCCGTCGACCTGCACGTACGCGTCGTCGAACTCGTCGGACAGGACCAGCACCGACACCTTCGGGTTCCGCTTGGCGTTCTTCGCCTTCGCGCGTTGCGGGTAGGTGGCGATCACGACGCGGCCTGCCGTGTCCAGCCCGCACGTCACCGGCGACAGCTGCGGGCTGCCGTCGGCGCGCGCGGTCACCAGCACGGCGTGGTGGCGCGGGCGAACGAAGTCGTTCAGGGCGGCGCGGTCGACCCGGTCCGCCGAAGCGATCTGTGGCACGGACACCACACTACGTCGCCCGGTACCGTGCGGCCGTGATCCGCACCTGGCTGAACCCGCCGCGCCCGGCGTTCCCGGAACCGGTCGCCGACCCGCGCGAACGCCGGGGCATCGTCGTCGAGCTGGTGATCGTCTTCGCCGTCACGCTGGGGCTTTCCGCGCTGCGCAGCCTGTTGTCGCTCGTCGACTCGCTGCTGCGGGAGGCGCGGCTCGCCGACCAGGCGGTGGCGCTGAACGTCTCGCAGGCCACCAACCAGCTGCTCGACTTCCTCCGCCAGCTCCTGTCCGCGACGCAGCTGTTCGCGTGGGGAGCGCTCGGGCTGTACCTGCTGTGGCGCGCGGGGATCCAGCTGCGGCAGGTCGGCCTGGCCCGCGGCCGGTTCGGGCGCGACCTCGCTGGCGGCGCGGGGCTCGCCGCGCTGATCGGGGTGCCTGGGCTCGGGTTCTACCTGGTCGCGCGGGCGGTCGGCGCGAACCTGACCGTGGTGCCGACCGCGCTGGACCACTGGTGGCAGTTCCTCACGCTGCCGCTGTCGGCGTTCGGCAACTCGTGGGCCGAGGAGGTGCTGGTCGTCGGCTACCTGATCACGCGGCTGCGGCAGCTCGGGCTCGGGGAGAACGCGTCGCTGCTGGTGTCGTCGGTGCTGCGCGGGTCCTACCACCTCTACCAGGGCTTCGGCGGGTTCCTCGGCAACGTCGTCATGGGCCTGGTGTTCGGCCGGGTGTGGCAGCGGACGAACCGGCTGTGGCCGCTTGTGCTGGCGCACTTCCTGATCGACTTCGTCGCGTTCGTGGGGTACGCGATACTGCGTGGCCGCGTCTCCTGGCTGCCGTGACGCCGAACGGGTACGAATAGGTCATGGCCGGCCTCGACGAGTACCGCAGGAAACGCGATCCGGGAAAGACCCCGGAGCCGGTGCCCGCCGACGAGCCGTTGCCCACCGGCAACAACGACACGTTCGTCATCCAGGAGCACCACGCAAGCCGGCTGCACTGGGACGTGCGGCTGGAGCGGGACGGTGTGCTCGTGTCGTGGGCGGTGCCCAAGGGACTGCCGGACGTGCCCGGTGACATCCGGTTGGCGGTGCACACCGAGGACCACCCGATGGAGTACGCGACGTTTTCCGGGGAGATTCCGAAGGGTGAGTACGGCGGCGGCCGGATGTTCATCTGGGACCGCGGCCACTACGAGACGCTGAAGTGGTCCGACCGCGAGGTCGCGGTGATCTTCGCCGGGGAGCGGGCGAAGGGCCGGTACACGTTCTTCCGCAGCGGCAAGGACGCCAAGGACTGGATGGTCCGGCGTTCGGAACCACCGCAGCGGGCCGGTTTCCTGCGGCTGCCGGATCTGGTGGAGCCGATGCTGGCCTCGCCGGGCACGCTGCCCGACGACGAGTCGGACTGGTCGTACGAGTTCAAGTGGGACGGGGTCCGCGCGCTCGCCAGGGTCGAGGGCGGCCGGCTGCGGCTGCACTCCCGCAAGGGCAACGACATCACGGTCACCTACCCGGAGCTGCGGGCGCTCGGCGAGGAGCTGGGGTCCACACAGGTGTGGCTGGACGGCGAGATCGTCGCGTTGACCGACGGGCGGCCGAGCTTCTCCGCGTTGCAGCAACGGATGCACGTCCAGAACGACCGGCAGGCACGCAGCCTGGCGAACTCGGTTCCGGTGACCTACCTGATCTTCGACGTGCTGCACCTGGACGGGAAGTCCTGTGTGGACCTCCCGTTCGCGGAGCGCCGCGAGCTGCTGGAGGGTCTGGAGCTGCGTGGTCCGAACTGGCTGGTGTCGCCGTCGTTCACCGGTGACGGCGCCGCGGTGGTGGAGACCGCGCGCGACCAGCGGCTGGAAGGCGTGATCGCGAAACGCCGGTCCTCCCGGTACTACCCGGGCAGGCGGACCGCCGACTGGGTGAAGATCACCGAGGTGCTGACGATCGAGGTGCTCGTCGGCGGCTGGCGCCCCGGCGAGGGCAGGCGCGCGGGCACGATCGGCTCGCTGATGCTGGGGGTGCCGACCGACGCGGGCCCTCGGTACGTCGGCCAGGTCGGCACCGGCTTCACCGACGAGGCGCTGGCGGCACTGCACGACCGGCTGAAACCGTTGGTGCGCAAGGAGAACCCGTTCGTCAACGAGGTGCCGCGCGACCGCGCCAAGGGTGCCACCTGGGTGGCGCCGGAAGTCGTCGGCGAGGTGGAGTTCCGCAACTGGACGACCGACGGCCGCCTGCGCGCGCCGTCGTGGCGTGGCCTGCGGTCGGACAAGGACGCGGCGGACCTGGAGCCGGAGGTGACGGCGGGGGCGGAGCCGGCCGACGAGCCGCCGTGGGAGGACGACGAACCGGCGGAGCCGCAGCCGCAGAACGTGGTGGTGGAGGTCGACGGCAGGCGCCTGCGGCTGTCCAACCTGGACAAGGCGCTGTACCCGGCGTTCACCAAGGCGCAGGTGATCGACTACTACAGCCGTGTCGCGCCGTACATGTTGCCGCACCTCAAGGACCGCCCGGTGACGCTGCGCCGGTGGCCCGACGGCGTGCTGGGCCAGCCGTTCTACGAGAAGAACGCCGCGCGGCACGCGCCGGAGTGGCTGCGCAAGGTGCGGGTCGAGACGCCGGGCAGCACCCGAGGCCACGAGACGCTGGACTTCGTGCTGCTGAACGACCTGCCGAGCCTGGTGTGGGCGGCGAACATGGCGGCGCTGGAGCTGCATCTCCCGCAGTGGAAGGTGGACCGGGCGGGGGAGCGGCTGGCCCCGGACCTGCTGGTGTTCGACCTGGACCCCGGTCCGCCCGCGACGATCGTCGAGTGCTGCGCGGTGGCGCTGCGCCTGCGGGAGCTCCTCGCGGAGCACGGCCTGAGGACGTTCGCGAAGACCAGTGGCAACAAAGGGATGCAGCTGTACGCGCCGATCACGACGAGCGCGGTGGAACGGACGTCGGAGTACGCGAAGGCGGTGGCCGAGCACCTGGCCCGCGAACAGCCGGACCTGGTCGTGGCCCGGATGGCGAAGGACCTGCGGCCGCGCAAGGTGTTCATCGACTGGAGCCAGAACAACCGCTACAAGACGACGATCGCGCCGTACTCCCTGCGCGGCCGCGAGAACCCGACGGCGTCCACCCCCGTCACGTGGGACGAGGTGGCCGCGTGCCGCCACCCCAACGACCTGACGTTCACGGCGAGGAACGTGCTGTCCCGCGTCGAGGAGCACGGCGACCTGCTGAAACCGCTGCTGGTGAGGAAACGCCCGAAGCTGCCGGAACTGCCGTGACCGGCCGCCGGGCTCCGCGGCGCGGTCGGTCTCCTGCTGGATGATTGATTGTGAAGTCGGTGTGTGCTGGCTGCGGCTTTTGTTGTGGGTTTGTCCTCGCCGGACGGGCAGGTCTCGGGGGTGGCGGAGGGGCATGTCGGCGGCGGTGGGGTTCGGGTCTGCCTGCCATCCCGTCGACCTCCCAGGGGCTATCACACCGCGCCAAGGGGGGCGGATTCGTGCTTGGTGTGATTCGGGCTTTTGGCCCCCCTTGACGCGGTGTGATCGGGCTTCGCCAGGTCGACGGGATGGCAGGGAGCCCCTTGGTGGTGGGCTTGCGCCACCGTCGGGATTGCATGGGGTTGCGGGCCCGCTTCGCGGGGCCTGGGCGCGTAGCGCCCGGGGCTTTTGGTGCCGTGAAAGGCGCGTTGACGGCGTTGGCAATGCCGTCAAAGGCGCGTTGACGGCGCTGGGCGCCGTGAATGGCCCATTGACGGCACTTGTTGTGCCGTGAACGCGCCTTTCACGGCATCGGCCCAGCCTCGTCGGGCGACCGCAGGGGTGTGGGGGTCGTGCCAGATGACGGGGCCGTACGGCAAGCCTCGAACAGCAGGTTTCGTGGGGCGGTTGGGAGCACTCCGCATGATCTTCACCGAAGCAATCGTCTAGGCCCCGTTCTGCAGCGCCAGGAACGGGCAGCCGACCATCCTGCGCAGCTCGTCCGACAGCTCCGTGGGCGTCGAGATCGGGCGCGAGAACGCCAGCCGGATGTCGTGGTCGCCCTCGATGTCCTCGACCCGCAGCCGCAGGCCGTACCGGTCGAGGCCAAGCGGGCGGAGGTGCCCGCCCCGCAGCGGTTCGGGCAGGTGGCGGCGCAGCGTGTGCACCACCTCGGTGTGCGACAGTTCGAGGTGCCGCAGCCAGCCGGCCTCCTCGTGGCAGAACGGGTCCGGTTCGGCGGCCGCGAACGTCGCCTGCGTGACCGGGTGCGTGCCGTCGGCGTCGGCGATCACCATCGACACCGGCGTGAGCCGCAGCAGCGACGCGCCGTGGCCGAGGTCGAGCAGCCGGGGGTCCGGGCGCTGCGCCGCGATCGTCAGCGCGACCCCGCGCGCGGCGGGCAGCGGCAGCACGGCGAGCTGCCCGGTGATCCACAGGAGGCCGCGCACCGACTCGCGCAGCGGCACCGGCGCCATGTCGACGACCTCGACCATCGACGTCAGCACACCGGCGGCGAGCGCGGTGGGCAGCTGGTGGTCGTCGGGCAGCAGCACCGACACCACGCCGTCGTCGTGCACGTGGTGCAGCAGCGGCGTCACCCGGTCCGGCACCGCGCCCGCCGGCGGCAGCGACGGCATGGGCGGCAGCAGGGTCGCCGGGCCACGCGCGGCGATGGTCCTGGCGCGTTCGCCCGGGCTCGGGGTCGGCGGTCGATCGGTCAACGGAGCACCTCCGCGAGTTAGGGTAACCTAAGTACCGCCGGAAGGACAGCCGACCGGCTCGGTAGGCTGACCGGGTGAACGTGACTCAGGCGCTCGGCCTCGCGGGCGTCATCCTCCTCGCGGCCATCTCACCAGGTCCGGACTTCGTCATCATGCTGCGCAGCGTGCTCTCCGGCGGCCGCCGGGCGGGCATGGCGTGTGCGGCCGGCATCGCGTCCGGGGTGCTGGCCTGGGCGGTCGTGACCTCGGTCGGCATCGCCGGGCTGCTCGCCGCCTCCTCGGTCGCGTTCACCGTCGTCAAGCTCGCGGGCGCCGCCTACCTCGTGCTGCTCGGCGTGCAGGCGCTCATGGCCGCCCGCCGCGGCGGGTACGAGCAGACCGCGGCACCCGAGGTGGAACAGGCCAGGCGGAGCGTGTTCACCGCCTACCGCCATGGCCTGCTCACCAACCTGTTCAACCCGAAGGTCGCGGTCTTCTTCCTCGCGCTGTGGCCGCAGTTCCTGCCGCACGACGCGACGGTCACCGACACCGTGGTCCTCACCGCCGTCGCCGTGCTGACCTCGCTCGTCTGGTTCACCGTCCTCGCGAACGTGGTCACCGCACTGCGCCGGTTCCTCACCGCGTCGAAGGTCCGGCGGACCATCGACGCGGTGATGGGAACCCTGCTGGTCGGCATCGGCGTGCGGATCGCGCTCAGCCAGTAGTCAGCAGCCGAACAGGCACAGCTGGTAGTTCGCGCGGTAGGTCGCCGGGCTCGCGGGCGCGGTGATGGTGTGGCTCTGCGCCCCGCCGTCCGACCAGCTCGCGAACCGGAACCGCAGGCCCAGCGTGAGGTTCTGCGGGCTCGGCGCGCTGATCGTGTTCGCCGACCCCACGATCACCGTCCGCGTGAACGGCGTGGCCTGCTCGACCGTGCCGACCACCAGCCGCGCCCCGCTCGGGCTGGACGTGAACGTCAGGTCCACCGTGCGCGGGTTCAGCCGCACCGTCTCGGTCGTGGTGTTGCCGTCCGAGTCGGTCGCCCGCAACGTCAGGTCCAGGAACGACGGGTACTCGTGGTCCGGCGCGACGAAGCTGCCAGCGGCGATCCCGTTCCACGACTGGACGTTGTGGGCGTGGCAGTTCGTCGACGACGTGCAGTGCTGCAACGTCAGCTGCCACGACAGCGCGGACGCGGGCAGGTCGCCGTCCTGCGCGTCGGCCGCCCGGCCGGCGAACGGGATGGTCTGGCCCACGCTCCACTGCGTGGCCGCCGTCGGGTCGTCGATGGTCACCACCGGCGAGTTCGACGGCGGGTCGCCGACCGTGATCACCACCGACGCGGTGCCGCTCAGGCCGCCGGGATCGGTCACCCGCAGACGTGCCGTGACCGACGCCTGCGCGAGGTAGGTGTGGGACGGGTTGGCGGCGGTCGAGTCGTCGTAGGCGCCGTCGCCGTCGAGGTCCCACGCGTAGGTCAGCGCACCGCCCTCCGGGTCCGACGAGGCGGAACCGGTGAACTGCACGGTCAGCGGCGCGGTGCCCGACGTCGGGTTCGCGGACGCCACCGCGGTCGGCGGCAGGTTCGTGCCCGCCGGGTAGCTCACCCGGCGCAGCTGGCCGGCACCGAGCGCGACGTAGTACAGGTCGCCGCCGGGGCCGGTCAGGATCTGCACCGGCACGTTCACCCCGGTCACGAACGGCACGATCGTCGCCGGGTCCGGCAGGCCGTTCGAACCGCGCTGCATGGCCCAGACGCAGCCACGTGAGCTGTCGGAGAAGAACAGCGCGTCGTCGTAGGCGGCCGGGTAGTTGCTGTCCGTCTCGAACGCGATGCCGCTGATCGACGAGCCGCCGGTGGGGCAGCCGTCACCGCTGACGACCGGCGCGCTGTGGTTGTACGCGTAGTACGGGGTGGTCTGCCCGGTGCTGTACAGCGACTCGCACAGCGTCAGGTTCGCGCCGTCGTAGCCGGACTGGCGGGCGCTGCCCTCGTAACAGGGCCAGCCGAAGTTCTCGACGGCCGCGTCGGTCACGCTGGTGACCCGGTTGATCTCCTCCCACGTGTTCCAGCCGACGTCACCGGCCCACACCTCGGCGGTGCCGGGACGGAACGCGAAGCGGAACTGGTTGCGCAGGCCGTACGCGACGATCTCCGTGTCCCCGGTGTCCGGGTGCACGCGGGTGATCGCGCCGTCGAGGGTCTCCGGCTCACCGGCCGGGCGGCGCGGCGACTGCGACCGCAGCGCACCGCCCCTGGCGTCCGGCGGCGACAGGTTCGTGCCCGCCGTGCCCGGCGGGTCGGCGCACGGGTTGCCGCGCTGGCCCCAGTCGGCGAAGTTGAAGCTCGCGCCGTCGCCGCCGCCGACGTACAGGTTGCCGTCCGGGCCGAACGCGACGGTGCCGACCGAGTGCGACGGGTACTGCTGGCACCAGTCGGTCACCAGCACCTGCTCGGCGCCGGTCGCGACCCCGTTCGTGCCGATGGTCAGCTTGGACAGGCGGCCGGTCACGACACAGCCCTGGTCGGTCGCGCCCGGTGGGGTGGGGCACTGGTCGCCCCAGCGGGGCGCCGTGCCGCCCGGTTCGGCGTCGTAGGTGTACAGGACGTACAGGTACGGGCGGGTCGGGTAGGCCGGGTCCAGCGTGAGGCCGAGCAGGCCGCGGTCCCAGAAGTCCTGCGTCTGGGTACGTAAGTCCGCGGTGACCGTGGCCGTGGTGTCGGCCAGCGAGTCGAACGTCTTGACCAGGCCGCTCTTCTCGCTGACGAACACCCGGCCGTCGGGGGCGAACACCGCGTTGGTCGGCGAGGACAGACCGCTGATCACCGCGGTGTCGGTGAACCCGGCAGGCACCGCGGCGCCCGCGGTGCCGGTGGTCGTGAAAGTGGTGGTCAGCACGCCGGCAAACAGGCCGGCGGCGACCAGCATAGCTGTTTTCGGGCGCGCTGAAGTAAGACGGATACGCACGGGCTCTCCCCAATCAGCGAGTTCACTGACTGGACAGTCGGCCCGCGCGGCCGTCCCGTTTCACCCGATTCAGCTACCCGGCCCCCGGCCCGACCACGTCCACGCGTACCCCTGGTCTTCGCAGCTCACGGCCGCTTCGCCCAGCTCCAGCGGGCGGAAGGTGTCGACCATTACCGCCGTTTCGTCGAAATAGTCCACACCAATGGACGCCTCTGCGGCACCCGGTTGGGGGCCATGTGTGAATCCGGATGGGTGCAACGACAGCGACCCAATGCCAATACCGGAACCTTTTCGGGCCTCGTAATTTCCGCCGACATAGAACATCAATTCGTCGGAGTCGACGTTCGCGTGGTTGTAGGGCACCGGGATCGACTCCGGGTGGTAGTCGACCTTGCGCGGGCAGAACGAGCAGACCACGAAGTTCGGCCCCTCGAACGTCTGGTGCACCGGCGGCGGCTGGTGCACGCGCCCCGTGATCGGCTCGAAGTCGCGGATGTCGAACACCCACGGGTAGAGGCAGCCGTCCCAGCCGACGACGTCGAACGGGTGGTTGGCGTAGGTGAACCGGGTCAGACCGGCGCGGTGGCGGACCAGCACGGGCACGTCGGTGCCCTCGGCCAGCAGTGGCTCCGCCGGGCCGCGCTGGTCGCGCTCGCAGTACGGCGCGTGCTCCAGGAACTGGCCCTTCGACGACAGGTACCGCTTCGGCGGGCCGATGTGCCCGGTCGCCTCGATGACGTACAGGCGCGCCTCGCCGTGCGGGAGCACGCGGTAGGTCGTGGACGTCGGCAGCACCACGTAGTGGCCGTCGGCGACGTCCAGGGCGCCGTAGATGGTCTCGATCGTGGCGGACCCGGTCTGGACGTACAGCAGCTCGTCACCGACCGCGTTGCGGTACAGGGGACTGGGCGCGGTGGCGACGGCGAACGCGATCGTCAGGTCGTTGTTGCCGAACAGGGTCCGCCGCCCGGTCACCGCGTCGGCCTCGTGCTGCTGCTCCGCCTTGAGGTCCTGGGTCCGGAAATGCCTTGGCAGCAGGGGGTGGTTGGGCGTGAGGGTGCCCCGGTGGTCCGCGACGACCTCGGCGTCGACGATCGCCGTCGGCAGGTGGCGGTGGTAGAGGAGGGCCGAGTCGGAGGAGAAACCCTCGACGCCCATCAGCTCCTCGGCGTAGAGCCCGCCGTCCGGTGAGCGGAACTGCGTGTGCCTCTTTCGGGGGATCTCCCCGACGCGTCGGTAGTAAGGCATGACCCTCTCCGATACGTCCGATAGTCGGACATCTTTGTTCAGTTGCCGATACGCTACTAGCGTGTCAGCCGTGTCAAGCGCCGCACCCCAGCCCGCATCGGATCAGCGGGACGTGCCCTCCCTGCTCGCTCGCCTCATCGACGACGCCGCGTTGTTCCCGCCGGGGAACGCGACCATGCCCGACGCGGTGCGGTTGCACCTCGCCGGCAGAACGGGCGAGCACGCCGATCTCGTGGGACTCTTCCTCTGCCCAGCGTCCCGGCTGCCCGAGCTGATCACCGAGTTGATCAAGGTGAAGCCGGCGCGGCCGGTGGAGCTCTCGCTCGTCATCGACACCGGTCTCGGCGGCGTGCCCAAGGCGCTGTCGATCGTCGAGTCACGGGCCGAGCTGCTCGCGCTGCGCATGGTCGAGATGCCCGCCCCGACCGACGTCGACGAGGTGTGGCTCGAACGGGTCTCCGAATTCGTGCCGGAGGACGTGATCCGGGTGATCGAGCCGCGGCGCGGCGGCGTCGGCTGGCTCGACGGCATCCAGCGCGTCATCGAGCACGGCAGCTGGCCCAAGCTCCGCTGCGGCGGCCTGTCCGCGGAGAACTTCCCCGCCGTCGCCGAGGTCGCCGAGTTCCTCGACGTGATCAACTCCGGCGGCGCGTCGTTCAAGGCCACCGCCGGTCTGCACAACGCGGTCCGGCACACCGCGGAGGACACCGGGTTCACCCACCACGGGTTCCTCAACCTGCTGATCGCCACCGGCCGCCTGCTCGCGGGCGGCGACACCGACAGCGTGCGCTCGGCGCTCGAGTCCACCGACGGCAAGGCGCTCGCGGAGGAGGCGCAGAACATGACCGAGCACGAGGCGCTTTCCGTGCGCGGCGTGTTCGCCTCCTACGGGTCGTGCTCGCTCACCGACCCGGTCACCGACCTCGAGGAACTGGGGCTGCTGTGACCTCGTGGGTGACCGACCCCGCGTTCGCGCGGGACCAGCCGTTCGGCCCGCAGACCCTGCCGTACGGCGTGATCGACGTGGGCTCCGACACCGACGGCCCGCGGGTCGCGGTCCGGCTCGGCGACCACGCGCTGCCGCTGCGGTCGGTCGCGCACGACCTCGGTGACCTGGCCGGCCTGGTGTCCGGCCCGTCGCTCGACCCGCTGCTGGCGGCGACGCGGGCGGAGTGGAGCGAGCTGCGTGCCAGGCTGGTCGCACTCGTGTCGCAGCCGTCCACGCCGACGGGCGCGACGCTGGTGCCGCTGAGGGACGTGCGGATGGCGCTGCCGTTCACCGTCGGCGACTACGTCGACTTCTACTCGTCGCGCCACCACGCGGAGAACGTCGGCCGGATCATGCGGCCGGACTCCGACCCGCTGCTGCCGAACTGGACACACCTGCCGGTCGGCTACCACGGCCGGTCCGGCACCGTCGTCGTGTCCGGCACCGGTATCGAACGCCCGCACGGCCAGCGGCGCGGCTCGTCCGGCCCGCACTTCGGCCCCAGCGGGCGGCTCGACATCGAGGCGGAGGTCGGGTTCGTGTGCGGCGGCCCGGTCGCCCGCCGGGTGCCGACGTCCGCGGTCGCCGAGCACATCTTCGGCGTGGTGCTGGTCAACGACTGGTCCGCGCGCGACATCCAGGGCTGGGAGTACCAGCCGCTCGGCCCGTTCCTCGGCAAGTCGTTCGCGACGTCGGTGTCGGCGTGGATCACCCCGCTCGACGCGCTCGCGGAGGCGCGGGTGCCGGTCCCCGCCGTCGACCACCCCCGGGTGCCCTACCTGGTCGAGGACACCCCGGGGGGCCTCGACCTGCGGCTCGCCGTCGAGTGGAACGGGACCGTGGTGTCCAGGCCGAGGTTCGCGGACATGTCGTACTCGTGCGCGCAGCAGCTGGCGCACATGACGGTCAACGGCGCGACCGTCCGGCCGGGCGACCTGTTCGCGTCCGGCACCGTCTCGGGCCCGGAGCCCGCGCAACGCGGCTGCTTCCTGGAGCTGTCGTGGGGCGGCCAGGAGGAGATCACCCTCGCCGACGGCGTCACCAGGACGTTCCTGGAGGACGGCGACGAGGTCGTGATCACCGCGACCGCACCGGGTGAGGACGGCGCGGTGGTCGGCATCGCACCCGTGCGGGGCAGAGTGCTGCCGGCGGTGGACCTCTGACATGGGCCGCCCCATCCGTCCCATCCAGCCCGCGGTCCGCCCGCAGGCGGGGACCGGCCGGGAAAGCTCGCTGACGCTCGAACGGGGCCTAGCGCTGCTGCAGGCGGTGGCCGACTCGGAGTCGGAGGCCCCGACGATCAGCGACCTGGCGACGGCCATCGGGGCGTCCCGGGCGGCGGTGTACCGGCTGCTGGTGCCACTGCAGGAACGCGGCCTGGTGCGGCGCGACGGGTCGAAGGTGCGGCTGGGCCTCGGTCTGCTGCGACTGGCGGCGAGCGTCACCCCACAGCTGCGGCTCGCGGCCCTGCCCGCACTGCGCGAACTGGCGGAGTCCGTCGGCGCGACGGCCCACCTGACCGTCGCCGACGGCGAGGAGGCACAGGCGATCGCGGTGATCGAACCGTCGTGGACGACCTACCACGTGGCATACCGCGTCGGCACCCGCCACCCGCTGTCCCGGGGCGCGGCGGGCAAGGCGATCGGCCTGCGCTCGGACGACCCCGGCTGGCTCGCCACCACCGGCGAACTCCAGTCGGGCGCCTCGGGCATCGCGGCCCCCGTCCGCGGCGTCCCCGGCCTGCGCGCCAGCGTCGGCGTGATCAGCTTCGAGACTCTGGACGGCGAAGTGGTCGGCCCGAAAGTCCTCACGGCGGCGACAACGGTGGCCACCGCGCTGAAGTGAGTTGTCCACAGGTCGGCTCGTGGGCCTTGTTTTGTCGGTGGGGTTCGGTGCTGCGAAAGGCGCGATGACGGCGTGGCAGTGCCCTGAAAGGCGCGTTCAGGGCGCTGGGCGTCCTGAATGGCCCATTGACGGCACTTTGTTGTGCCGTGAACGCCTCCACGGCCGCGGGGGCCCGTCAAGGTGCTGCGCGCCCTGCGTCCGCTGCGCGGGACATGGGTGCGTCGCACGGTTGCGGTGCCCCGCTCGGTGCGTGACGGAGAAACCGTGGACGGTCGAGGGCCTGGCTACGCGTCGGAGTACGCGTTCGGGAAGGCGTTCAAGCGGTCAGTACCGGTCACACGGGGCGGTGCTCTAGAACGCGGCGTAGTGCCCGCTGTGCGCGTTCCGTCCGGCGGGCCTCGTACGCGATGGGGAGATACCGCAGCCGTTCCGGTAGCAGCGGTACCACCCGGCTGACGGCGGTGCCCAGCAGTCGCAGCACGCGTTCGTCGCGGGCGGTCCACGGCAGGCCCAGTTTGTCCCGCGCGGCGGGCGGCAGCATGCCGACGGTGACGAAGTGCTGCACGCGGCCCGGTACGGCCGTCGCCAGCCGCCACAGCGGCCGCAGCACCGGGGGTAGGGCGGGTGGGGGTGGGACGCGCCGGGTGGTCTCGAGGAACTCGTACGCGGTCCGGTGTGCGACCAGCTTCTCGTCGATCATGTCGTCGAAGTACTTCAGGTACGCGTCGTAGGTCGGCGGGATCTCCTTCTCCGCCACGTGCAGGTTCCGCGCGAGCTGCGTGATCTCCGCGTAGAACGCCTCCTGCTCCGCTCGGGACAGCGGCCGCCTGGAGAAGTACCGCGCGCCCGCGACGTACGCGTACGGCGCGGTCAGGACGATCCACGCCCACGGGCCGGACGCGAGTGCCTTGTGTGTCACGCCGTCCTCGGTCGTCTTCAGCGGCGCGTGCAGCCTGCGCAGCCGGTCGCCTTCCGCCAGCGCCTCCTGCCCGCCGTACACCCAGGTCATCACCGAGGCGATGGACCGCTGCGCCCTGCCGATGGCGTCGGTGCGGAACACCGAGTGCTCTCCGACGACCGCGCCGACGGCCGGGTGCATCACCTGCAGCGCGAACGCCGCGCCGGTGGTGAGGGAGAACGTGACGAGACCGGTCTCGTCCCACAGTCGCGTGCCCGGCTCGATCGGCTGCCGCATGACCCCGCTCCTTTCTGGTGAAGGGCGTCACCAGATAACCTAGGTTCGCATGAAGACCTACGGTGGCGCCAGCCCCGCCGAGCGCACGGCAAAGCGCCGCGCCGCGTTGTGCGAGGCCGCGCTCGACCTGCTGGCCGAGGGTGGGGAGGAACGCGTCACCGTCCGCGGGGTCTGCACGCGGGCCAGGCTCAACGACCGGTACTTCTACGAGAGCTTCCGCGACCCGGCGTCCCTGCTGCTCGCCGTTCGCGAACAGGTGACCGCGCAAGCGTTTGCGGCGATAGGCCGGGCGATCGCGGACACCGAGCCCGATCCGGACGTCCGCGTCCGCGCGGTGATCGAGGCACTCGTCGGCTTCTTCACCGAGGACCAGCGCCGCGGCCACCTGCTGATCCACTCGCAGTCCACCGAGGAACTGCGGACCGCCCGCCAGGCCAGCGTCCGCGCGATGGCGCGGGTCGTCGCCGACCAGAGCGCCACGATGCTCGGCGAGCAGGCGCCGCCCGCGCGGGAACGGGAGCTGGCCGCGCTCACCCTCGTCCACGGCATCCTCGAACTGTTCGCGTCCTGGCTGCGTGGCGAGCTGGACATCACGCGTGAGCACCTCGTCGACTTCCTCGTCGCCATGGTCCGCACGACCGAGGATCTCGCCGCGGCGCTGCGTCGTCAGCGGGGGTGACAGCGCTAGGCTCGTCCGGTGCCCGCTGACACCGCCCGACGGCACGGCAGGCGGTGTCGGGCTGCTGGTGGAAGCCGTCGATCAAGGGTGGACCGGAGTAGGCTGTGACAAGTGCTTGAGCAGCACTCCGACACCCACCGGCTGCCTCTGTGTAGTCAGCGTGTTCTTCCGACACACCACTTGCCGCGCTGGCGGACGAGGTCGTGCACGGAGGGCTGGGGGTGAACTGATGCACGAGACGAGCCGGGGGCTGCTGGAGCTCACGGAAATACTCGTGGCAGGGCTCGACTTCCCCGCGCAGCGCAACCTGCTGACCGCCAAGTGCGCGGAGCTGTTCGACGTGCGGGCCGCGGCCCTGCTCGGGCTGGACGCGGACGGCGCGTGGGTGGTCGAGGCGGCGTCGGAGGAGACCGCGGAGCTGCTGACCCGGATCGAACTGGCCTACGAGCAGGGGCCCGGCGTGGACGCGTTCCGCACCGGCGAGTGCGTGGAGTGCACCGACCTGGGTGGCGCCACACTGCGGTGGCCCCGCTTCGCGCCACTCGCGGTGGAGGCGGGGGTCGCCGCCGCGTTCGGCCTGCCCTGCCGGCTGCGGGACGAGGTGGTCGGCGCCATGACCCTGTACATGAACGTGCCCGGGCCGCTGCCCACGCGGAGCGAGGAACTGCGGCGCGGGCTGGTCAACGCCGTGACGCTCGGGGTGACCGCGTACCGCGGCCGGGAGATGGCGGTGCGTGCCGGGCAGCTGCAGAACGCGCTGGACAGCCGGGTGACCATCGAGCAGGCCAAGGGGATGCTGGCGGAACGGCAGCAGGTCACGGTCGACGAGGCGTTCGCCGCGCTGCGCGGCTACGCCCGCAAGAACGGCGTGAAGATGCGCGAGGTGGCGCGGGACGTGGTCAAGGGTGTGCTGAAGCTGCCCTCGAAGGGGTGACGAGGTGCCGGCCGGTGGTGCGGACGTGCTCGGTTCGTCCTCGGGGTGGCATGGTGAGTGACTACCCCTGTCGCCGGCCGGCACCTCCCTCCCCCAGACGCAGCTGGCTGGCAGCCAGCAGGCCCACTTCTCTGATGGCCCGTTCGAGACGGGCCCGGGCAGGGCCGTCGGTGTCGCTCAGCGCGACGTTCATGTCGAGCGCGACGCGGGACAGCCGACCGCCGATCATCCCAGCCTGAATGCCGAACGCGTCGGCCGGCTCATGATCGTCCCAGCTCATGGTCCCTCGGCGAGCTCTTGCCGGAGAGTGTGCCGGGTCCTGGGCACGGAGGAAGACACTCGAACGATAGGCCGCGCTCGCCACTCGTGTGTATCCGCCAAACGGTCGACACGGCGTCAGAAGATCGCCTGCCACAACGCGATGACCGCGAACACGGCGAACACGGCCGCCGCGCCGCGCTGGATGACGTGCGCGGGCACCTTCGCCCGCAGCTTGCGCCCCACGAGCAGCGCGAGCACGGTCACGCTCATCAACGCGAGGAACGTCCCGAGCCCGACCGCGACGGGGGTCGCGTACCGCGCGGCCACCCCGATCGCGGTGATCTGCGACGCGTCACCCCACTCGGTGAGGAACAGGGTCCCGAACGAGATCATCGCGGCACGTGGGAACGGGGTCGCGTCCCGCTTGGCGGGCCCGGCCCCGTCCGCCGCACCGGTGTCCGTTTCGAGGCTTTCGCGCAGCAGCAGGAACGCGCCCACCCCGAACAGGACCGCGATGGCCGCCGCGACGACCCGGTCCGGCAACAACGTGATCGCGCTCCCGAGCGCGACCGCGACAACCGCCTGCAGCGCGAACGCGACCCCCGCGCCGAGCAGCACCGCCCTGCTCCGGAACCGGCTGGACAGCACGAGGGTCAGCGCCGTCGTCTTGTCCGGCAGTTCGAGCAGGAAGACGGCGCCGTACGCCGATACGAATGCGAGGAGCCAGTGGCCCATGTGGACGGAAGTCCTTCCGCGTCGGGCCCGGACGGAGGCAGCAAGACTCCAGCCGGGCGTGATTCAACCCGGCCGGAGGTCTCGTTCGCCCGCTGGGACAGCGGGTGAGGCACCGGACCCGCAAGCGAGTCAGTATGTCGATGCTCTCGCCGGGCAGACGCGAACGCCCGCCACGGGAACTACTCCCCTCTGGCACAGCCAGTGTAACCGAGCCACCCGACAACACCCGTCCGGTTGAACGCGCCCGCACTCGACGACAGCTGTCGTATGCTTGGCTACTGACTGTGACGAAGGGGGGAGCAGTGACTGGCCAGGAGCGCAAAGCCCGCATCGAGGCCCAACTGGGCGGCATCGTCGGCGGTGAGACCCAGGGCGCGATCGGCGGCGGCCAGTTCACCTATGGCCCGGATCAGCTGCGGCAGACATCAAGAACTGGCGGGATCTGGCGCGAAGCTACGATGAATCCGTCAAGAACGCTCTTCGGATGATGCAGATACTGCCGCCCGCTGAAGACATCGCCAGTGAAGCTTTTATCAGCCAGGCTAACGAGTCCGGCCGGTCCTACCTGACATACCTTGGCCACAATCGTGACTACTGTCTTGAGCAGGCTCGGTTGTGCCAGAACGCGTTGGACGACTACCTCGGCATAGAGGAGCGCACGGTCATTGCAGTCAATGACGCCGCCGAGGGCGGCCCTCAGCCCGGGTTGTAGTCCGATGGGAATCCGATGTGGCCCTCTGGTCACAGGTCTGCTTGTCATGGTGATCGCGGCTGGCTGTACGACGATGAGCCCAGGCGAGGCCATCCCCGCCACGACTGTCGACACGAGCACGTCCGACTTGCCCCCGCCGACGTCCGGCGATGGCGAGGACCTGCCGTTCGCAGGAGCACCCAAGGTGGAGGACCCGCTCGACACCACACGATTCCAGCAGGATCCATGCCGGACACTCACCGCGGACCAGACGCGGGAGCTCAATCTCCCGCCCACCGGCGAGCCGGAAAAGGGAAGGCCGCTGGGCAATGCCTGCGTCTGGTTCAACCCGGAGACTTGGGCCGAAGCCGAGGTCCACTTCGCGGACCAGGACCCGCGCGGACTCAGCGCGCTGTACAACGTGAAAGACCGATACGCCTATTTCGACGAGTTGCCTCCCATCGACGGGTATCCCGCAATCGCTGTGGGTGCCCTGGACGATCGGGACATCGGGCACTGCACGGTGGTCGTCGGGGTGTCGGACGAGGTCACCTTCGACGTGCCCGTGAAGCTCTCCGAGGCCAATGTCGGCAAGAAGGACCCCTGTGAGGCTGCTGCCGGAGTCGCCGCGATGGCGCTGGCGACGATGAAGGGCTGAGCAGGGACCTAGGTCCTGTCCGTACAGGACCCGAAGACCTGCCGCGCGGCCGTCGGCAGGACGAGCCTGGGAGGCGTGGAAGTACTCGACCTCGCGCGGTGGCAGTTCGGCATCACGACCGTCTACCACTTCCTGATGGTGCCGCTGACGATCGGCCTTTCGCTGCTGGTCGCCGGGATGCAGACGGCGTGGGTGCGGACCGGGAACCCGCGCTACCTGGCGATGACGAAGTTCTGGGGCAAGCTCCTGATGATCAACTTCGCCATGGGGGTGGTCACGGGGATCGTCCAGGAGTTCCAGTTCGGCATGGCGTGGAGCGAGTACTCCCGTTTCGTCGGCGACGTGTTCGGTGCGCCGCTCGCCATGGAGGGCCTGGTCGCGTTCTTCGTCGAGTCGACGTTCCTCGGGCTGTGGATGTTCGGCTGGGACCGGCTGCCCAGGCGCGTGCACCTCGCGTGTGTGTGGGCGTTCTCACTGGCCACGGTGGCGTCGGCGTACTTCATCCTCGCCGCCAACTCGTGGATGCAGCATCCGGTCGGCGCGGAGCTGGTCGACGGGCGGCCCCAGCTGACGTCGATCTGGGCGGTGCTGACCAACTCGACCGTCCTCGCCGCGTTCCCGCACGCGATCTTCGGCGCGTTCGCGGTGGCGGCCACGTTCCTGACCGGCATCGCCGCGTGGCGGTTGTGGCGGTCGAGGGCCGACGACGGGGTGTGGCGGGCGTCGGTGCGTCTCGGGGCGTGGGCCGGGGTCGTCGCGTTCGCCGGTCTCGCGGTCAGTGGTGACCTGCAGTCGAAGCTGATGTTCTCCCAGCAGCCGATGAAGATGGCGTCGGCGGAAGCGTTGTGCCACAGCGAACAGCCCGCCGGGTTCTCGGTGTTCGCGATCGGCGACGTGTCCGAACCGGACTGCGAGAGCGTCAAGTCGATCACCGTGCCCGCGCTGCTGTCCTTCCTGGCGCACGGCGACTTCGACGCGAAGGTGACCGGGGTCGAGGACCTCGTCGAGCAGTACCGGGACAGGTACGGCTCGCACTACCCCGTCGACGAGCGGCTCGGGGAGCTGTCGGGTCAGCCCATCGACTACGTGCCGAACCTGCCGGTCACGTACTGGAGCTTCCGGTTCATGATCGGGCTCGGCGCGATCGGGACCGCCGCCGGTGTCGCGGTGCTGTGGCTGACCCGCGGCGGCCGGGTGCCCCGATCGCGCTGGTTCCCGCGGCTGGCGCTGGCGAGCATCGCGCTTCCCTTTGTGGCCAACAGCTTCGGGTGGATCTTCACGGAGATGGGGCGCCAGCCGTTCGTCGTCGCGCCCAACCCGTCCGGTGTGGACGGGGTGTGGATGTTCACCGCGCGGGCCGTGTCCGGGCTGACCGTCGGCGAGGTGCTGACCTCGCTGATCGCGCTGACGCTGGTGTACGGCGTGCTCGCGGTCGTGGAGATCGTGCTGATGCGGCGGTACGTGCGGGCCGGGATCGCCGAACCCGAGCCCGAGAAGAAGCCCGGCGACGACAACCTGACCTTCGCGTACTGAGGAGCCCTGCGGTGGAGACCTTCTGGTTCGTCGCGATCGCGGTGCTGTGGTTCGGCTACCTGTTCCTGGAGGGGTTCGACTTCGGTGTCGGCATGCTGCTGCGCGTGCTCGGCCGGACCGAGGCGGACCGGCGGGCGATGCTCACCACGATCGGCCCGGTGTGGGACGGCAACGAGGTGTGGCTGATCGTCGCCGCCGGCGCCACCTTCGCCGCGTTCCCCGGCTGGTACGCGGGTCTGTTCAGCGCGGCCTACCTGCCGATGTTGTTGCTGCTGCTGGCGTTGATCGGCCGCGGGGTCGCGCTCGAGTGGCGCGGCAAGGTCGACACCGACCGGTGGCGTTCGGTGTGGGACGCCGTGATCGCCTGCGGTTCGCTCGTCGCCACGCTCTGTGTCGGGCTCGTCATCTCGTGGAACGTGCTGGGTCTCCCGCTGGACGCCGACGGGAACCGGGTCGCGTCGCCGTTCGCCGCGCTGCGGTGGGACACCGCGCTCGGCGCGCTCGCGGTGACCGGGTTCGCGCTGGTGCACGGCGCGGTGTTCGTGGCGCTGAAGACCGACGGGCCGCTGCGGCACCGGGCACGCACGATCGCGCTCCTGCTCGTACCCGTCGGGTTGTCGCCGTTGCTGCTGCTGACGGTGGTGGCGCAGCTGCGGTCGGGGGCGGAGTGGACGTGGCTCGTCGTGTTCGCGGTGCTGGTCGCGGTCGTGTGCGCGTGGGCGTGCCTGGACGGCGGGCGTGAGGGACGCGCGTTCGCGTTGCTGGGGGCGGCGCTGGGCGCGGCGGTGCTGGCGCTGTTCGGCGCCCTGTACCCGAACGTCCTGCCGTCCACTCTGGACCCGGCGTACTCACTGTCCGTCGCGGACGCGGCGTCCAGCCCGTACACGCTCACGGTGATGACGTGGGTCGCCGGGTTCGGCGCCCCCGCCGTCCTGGTCTACCAGGGCTGGACGTACTGGGTGTTCCGCAAGCGGGTGAGCACCTCGTGAGGACCACCGGCCCGCTCGGCGCGCTGCCGCGGCTCTCCAGCGCGGCGCGCCGGGCACTGGCCGGGTGCGCGGTGCTCGCCGGGCTCAGCGGGGCCGCGCTGGTGGTGCAGGCGTGGGCGCTGGCCGCGGTGGTCACGGGGTCCGGTGGGCTGGCCGTGCTCGCCGGTGCCGTGGTGGCACGGGCACTGCTGGTGTGGGTGACGCAGGTGGTCGCGGCCCGCGCGGCGGCGGGCGCGAAGGAGGAGCTGCGGGCGCGGCTGCTGGACCGGGCGCTCGCGTTGGGTCCGGAGTGGACGGTGCCGCGCGGGCCCGCGCTGACCGTGCTCGCCACCAAGGGGCTGGACGCGCTCGACGACTACTTCACCGGGTACCTGCCCGCACTGGTGAACGCGGCGGTCCTTCCGCTGGGCATCGGGGCGGTGCTGCTGGCCGCGGACTGGCCGTCGGCGCTGGCGGTGGCACTGACGTTGCCGCTCGTGCCGCTGTTCGCCGCGTTGGTGGGGTTGCGGACGCGGGACCGGGTGGCGGCGGCGTCCGAGACGGAACAGCGGGTGGCGCACCACCTGCGTGAGCTGGTGCGGGCACGGCCGGTGCTGACCGCGTTCCGCCGCGTCGACGCGCAGGCCGCGACGATCCGGCGGATCTCGGAGTCGCAGCGGCGGTCGACGATGGGGACGCTGCGGGTGGCGTTCGCGTCGGCGCTCGTGCTGGAGCTGGTGGCCACGCTGTCGGTGGCGCTGGTCGCGGTGCTGATCGGGCTGCGGTTGATCAGCGGTGATCTTTCGCTCGCGGTGGGACTGTTCGTGCTGGTCCTGGCACCGGAGTGCTACCTGCCGCTGCGGCAGGCCGGTGCGGCGCACCACGCGAGCGAGGCCGGGGCGCAGGCCGTGCGGGAGATCGCCGACCTGCCCGCGCCACCGGTGTCCGGCACCGCGGCGCCGGTCGGCGAGCTGCGCGTGACCGGCCTGCGGGTGCGCAGGCGCGACGGGTTCGCGCCGGACGGGGTGACGTTCACGGCGCGGCCGGGGGAGGTCGTGCACCTGGACACCCCGAGCGCGTCGGGCAAGTCGACGACGTTCGCGGCCGTGCTGGGTTTCGTGGCACCGACGGCCGGCTCGATCCGCGTCGGCGGGCACGAGCTGTCCGAAGTGGACATCGAGGCGTGGCGGCGGCGGGTGGCGTGGGTGCCGCAGTCCCCGAGGTTCACCGGCGGGACGGTGCGCGACGAGGTGGGGGACCTGGCCGGGCAGCTCAACCTCACGCACGTGCTCGACCGGCCGATCGCCGAACTGTCCACCGGGGAACGGCAGCGCGTGGCGGTCGCGCGGGCGCTGCGGAGGAACGCCGACGTGCTGCTGCTCGACGAACCGACCGCGCACCAGGACCCGGCGAACGCGGCCAGGGTGCACGCGGCGATCGCGGCGACCGGCGCGGCGGTGGTCATCGCCAGCCACCGTGCCGACGGTGCCGCCGACGAACCCGTGCCGGTGCGGGCGGCCGCGTCGGCGCCCACCGGGTCCTGCCACCGGGTTCCGCTGCGGACACTCGTCACGCCGCGCCTGCTCGCGGGTGCGGCGCTGGGGGCCGCCGCGCTGCTGGCCGGGGTCGCGCTCACCGCGACGTCCGCGTGGCTCATCGCGAAGGCGGCGACGCAGCCACCGATCCTGCTGCTCGGCGTCGCGGTCGTGGGGGTGCGCGCGTTCGGGCTGGCGCGGGCGGGGCTGCGCTACGCGGAACGGCTCGTGACCCACGACGCGGCGTTCCGGGCGGCCACCGAGCGGCGGGTGCGCCTGTGGCGGACCGCGGACTACCGGCGGCTCACGACGGACGTGGACACCGTCCGCGACCTCACGCCAAGGGTTCTCCTGCCGCCGCTGGTGGCGGCGGTCGTGTGCGTGGCGGCCGTGGCCGTGCAGTGGGCGATCCTGCCCGCGGCGGGGCTCACGCTCGCCATCGCGGTCGCGGCGGCCGGCCTGGGTGCACCGGCCGTCGCGCTCGCGGTCGACCGGCACGCCACCCGCAGGTTGGCGGCCGGCCGCCGCCGGGTGGCGGACCGGGTGCTCGCGTTGCTGGACGCGGCGCCGGACCTGATCGCGTTCGGTGCCCATGTGCGGCACCGCGCGGAGGTGGCGGCCGAGGACGCGGTGCTGGCCAGGCAGACGCGGCGGCAGGCGCTGAGCGCGGGCGTGGCGTCGGGGTTGACGACGTTGTGCCTGGGGATGGCGAGCGTGGTGGCGCTGGGCCTGGCGGGCGGGGTGGACCCGCTGCTGGTGCCGGTGCTGGCGCTGGTGCCGCTGGCACTGGCGGAGACGCTGGCCCCGTTGCCGCTCGCCGTGCGACAGGTGGCGCCGCTGCGGGCCGCGCTGGCGGAGCGCGGCCCCCGGCCCCCCGAAACCCAGCCTGGCGGGGCGGCCCGACCGGGGCGGGGGGTCGCGTTGCGGGGTGTGGACATCCGGTGGCCGGGGGCCGCGGCGCCCGCACTCCGCGACGTCACCCTCGACGTCCGGCCCGGTACACACCTCGCCGTCGTCGGTCCGTCCGGTGCGGGCAAGTCGACGCTCGTCGCGCTCATGGCCGGGTTGCTGCCCGCCGAGCGCGGCACGGTCCGCCTGCCGACCACCGCGTGGGTGCCGCAGGAGCCGCTCCTCGTGGCGACCACGTTGCGGGAGAACCTGCGGATCGCCGACCCGCACGCCACCGACGACCAGCTCCGCGCCGCGTTGCGGCAGGCCGAGCTGCCTGCCTGGGCCGACCGCCTCGACGACGACCCGACCACCGCCTCCGGTGGCGAGGCCCAGCGCATCGCGCTGGCCCGTGCGCTGCTCGCCGACGCCGACCTGCTGCTGCTCGACGAGCCGACCGCCCACCTCGACGAGCCGACCGCGGCCCGCGTCCTCGCGAACCTGAAGGGCCGCACGGTCGTGCACGTCACCCACCGGCCCGAGGAGGCGGCGGCCGCCGACGCCGTCCTCGACCTCACCCGCGGGCCGCCGCTCGCCGACCGGGCCCGGCAACCCACGCACTGACCGACACTCCCGACCTCGACACGCGCATTGGCCTAGCCTTGTGAAGGCCAAACGAGACCTCAGGGGACCGTGCCGGTGGCCGACCACGAACCACGGCCCATCAGCACGTTCGGCTGGGACGCGACCGACACTTCGAACTCCGGGGAGGCGGACATGCACCCCGCTCTCGCCGCGCAGGCGCTCGGCGCCTCGACGGAGATCGCGACGGCGGCGCTGTCCGGTGAGGACCCGGAGGCGGTGCTGCGCCTGGTCGTGCGGCACGCCGCCGAGCTCGCCGAAGCCGACCTCGGTCTCGTCATGACCCGGAGCGACGACGGCTCCCTCACCGTCGAGGCCGCGCACGGCAGCCCCGGCCCCACCTTCACCGACCCGGTCGGCCTGGTCCTCTCCCCACGCAGCTCCGCGGCCCGCACCGCCCGCAGCGGGGTCGCGGTCGTGGTCGAGGACGTGGCCGCCGACCCGCGCACCGCCCCCTACGTGCCGCGTGAGCTGCGGACCTTCGGGCCGTTCGCCGCCGCCCCGTTCGGCACCACCCAGCGCAGGCTCGGCGCGCTCACCGTCTACCGCCACCGCGGTGCCCGCCCGTTCACCGAGGCCGCCGTCGAGGTGCTGACGGCGTTCGCCGCGCAGGCCGGGCTGGTGCTCGTGCTCGCCGAGGGCGCCAACGCCCGCGCCCGCCTCACGCTCTACCAGGAACGTGAACGCATCGCCCGCGACCTGCACGACGTGCTCGTCCAGCGCCTGTACGCGGCCGGCATGCAGCTCGACCTGCTGGCCCGCCGTCCGTCCCGCAAGCTCGCCCGTCGCGACGCGCAGCGGCTCGCCGACGCCATGGACCAGCTCGACGCGTCCATCGCGGACGTCCGCTCGGTGGTCCGCGCGCTGCGCAACCCGGACCCCGACGAACACGCCACCGACCTCGCCGAGTCCGTGCGCACCGAGGTCGCCATCGCCGGTGAGCTGCTGGGTTTCCCGCCGGTGCTGGAGATCGACGGCGACCTGGCCGACGTGCCCGCCGCGCTCGCCGACCACGCCCGCGCCGCGCTGCGGGAGACGCTGTCCAACGTGGTCCGCCACTCCGGCGCGCACCACGTGACCGTCCACATCAGACGCGGTGACGTGCTGGAACTGGTCGTCGCCGACGACGGCTGCGGGATCCCCGAGGGCGTCTCCCACCGCGGCCTCAAGCACCTGGAGGAGCGGGCGCGGCAGGCCGGTGGCCGGTCCCTCGTGCGCTCCTCACCCGCGGGCACGACCGTGACCTGGACCGTTCCGCTGGGGTAGGGCTACCCCCACCGCCCATCCGCCGGTCCGCACCAGTGTTCCCGGGGCGTCGATCCGCGAGTCTTCTCTTGTGCGACAAGAGAAGGAGAACCCCATGAGCCCGGACGTGGTGCGGCTTGCCGACGTGCGGAAAACGTACGGCGGCAGGCGCAACGCCGTGACCGCCCTCGACGGCGTCACCATCGGCTTTCCCAGGGGGAGCTTCACCGCCGTCATGGGTCCCTCCGGCTCCGGCAAGAGCACGTTCCTGCACTGCGCCGCCGGGCTTGACCGCCCGACCAGCGGCTCCGTGCTGATCGAGGACGAGGAGCTGTCGAAGCTCTCCGAGGTCGCGTTGACCAAGCTGCGGCGGGACCGTGTCGGGTTCGTCTTCCAGGCCTTCAACCTGCTGCCCGCGTTCTCCGTGCAGGACAACGTGACGTTGCCGCTTCGCCTGGCCGGCAAGCGGGTCAGGAGCGACGTCGTCGACCGGGTGCTGGCGCAGGTCGGGCTCGCCGAGCGCCGCAGGCACCTGCCCGGCGAGCTGTCCGGTGGGCAGCAGCAGCGCGTCGCGATCGCCCGCGCGCTGATCACCCGCCCGGCCGTCATGTTCGCCGACGAGCCGACCGGTGCCCTCGACACCCGCACCGCCCGCGACGTGCTGAACCTGCTGCGCGCGTCGGTCGACCAGATCGCGCAGACCGTCGTCATGGTGACCCACGACCCGGTCGCGGCGTCCTACGCCGACCGGGTCGTGTTCCTCGCCGACGGCAGGCTGGTCGGCGAACTGCGCGGGCCCACCGCCGAGGCCGTCGCCGAGCGCATGACGCACCTCGGCGCCTGGGCCGACGAGCCAGCGGCGGTGCGGTGATGCTGCGGATCGCGTTGCGGACACTGCGGTTCCGCAAGGGCGCGTTCGTCGCGACGTTCCTCGCGATGACGTTCGGCGCCGTGCTGGTGGCGGCCTGCGCCGGGCTGATGGAGACCGGTATCCGGGGCGAGGTCCCGGCGCAGCGGCTGGCGGCCGCGCGGTTCGTGGTGACCGGCAGCCAGACGTGGGCGATGCCGAAGGAGAACCCGGCCGACCCGGAGGAGGACGGCGAGGCCGCGTACCTGCCGGAACGCGTGCGGCTGTCCGGCGAGCTGGTCGGCGAGGTGGCGCGGGTGCCGGGGGTGGCGGCCGCGGTCGGGGAGGTGTCGGTGCCGGTGCTGGCGGGGGAGCACCGGGTCGAGGGCCGGGGGTGGTCGTCGGCGGCGCTGACACCGGTGTCGCTGGTGGCGGGACAGGTGCCCGCGACGGGGGAGGTCGTGCTCGGCCAGGGGACGGGCGCGACGCTGGGCGAGCGGGTCGAGCTGGTCGTGCGGGGGAGCGCGGAGACGTTCACGGTGTCGGGTCTCGTGCCTGGGCAGGCCGTGTTCTTCGCCGACGACCAGGTCGCCCGGCTCGCCGGGCACGCGGGGACGGTCGACCTGATCGGGGTGCTCGTCGAACCCGGCGCCGACCCGGCCGCGGTGTCCGGCGGGATCGGCGAGCTGCTGCCCGGCCGGAACGCGACCCTGCTGTCCGGGGACGAGCGCGGGCTCGCCGAGTTCGCCGGGGCCGAGAAGGCGGGCGAGAACCTCATCGTGCTGTCCGCGGTGTTCGGCGGGCTCGCGACGATGGTCATGCTGTTCGTGGTGTCCACGACGCTGGGCCTGTCGATCCAGCAGCGGCAGCGCGAGCTGGCGCTGCTGCGGGCGATCGGCACCACGCCGGGCCAGCTGCGGCGCATGGTGGTCGGCGAGACGCTGTTCATGGCGGTGTTCGCGGCCGGTGCCGGGCTGGCGCTCGGCGGCCTGTTCGGTGCGTGGCTGTTCGACCGGCTGGCGGGCAACGGGATCGTGCCGACGGCGATGACGTACCACTCCGGCTGGGTCCCGATGGTCGTCGCGTCCGGTGCGGTGCTGGCCGGCTCGTTCCTCGGTGCGCTGATCGCGGGCCGCAAGGCGGCGCGGACCAGGCCGACGGAGGCGCTCGCCGACGCCGCGATCCAGCGCAGGTGGCTGTCGTGGGTGCGGGTCCTGCTCGCGGTGCTGGCGTTCGGCGGCGGGATCGCGCTGTTCATCGTGACGATCGCGGTGATGACCGGCCCGATCGCGGCGAGCACGGCGGGCCCGTCGGTGATGCTGTGGGCGATCGCGCTGGCACTGGTGTCGCCGGGGGTCACGAAGGTGGCGCTGGCGGTGCTGCGGTGGCCGGTGCGTGCGTTCACCGGCACCGCGGGCCACCTCGCGACGCTGTCGGCGAGGACCCGCGCGGTGCGGATGGCTGCCGTGGTCACGCCGATCATGCTCGCCACCGGCGTGGCGACGGCCAACATCTACCTGCAGACCACGTCGACCGCGGTGGCCAACGCCGCCTTCGCCGACAACCTGCGGGCCGACCTGGTGCTGACGTCGCGGACCGGCATCCAGGGCGACGTGCTCGACGAGGTCCGCTCGGTGCCCGGCGTGACGGCCGCGTCGGAGTTCGCGACGAGCACGGTGTTCGTGGCGAAGCCGCACGACCCGGCGCTGTCGGAGGACGGCTGGACCGTGCAGGGCGTCACCGGCGCCGCGGCCACCGAGACCACCGCGGTCACCCCGTCGTCGGGTTCGCTCACGGACCTGACCGGCGACACGGTGGCGCTGCCTGCGGCGCACGCGGCCACGCTCGGCAAGGACGTCGGCGACACGATCACCGTCCTGATGGGCGACCGCGCCGAGGTGCCGGTCCGGATCGTCGCGCTCTACCCGGCGCCGGAGGGCTTCGAGACGTTGCTGATGCCCGCGTCGCTGGTGGCCGGGCACACCACGTCGGGCCTGCCGACGCAGATCATGATCCGCACCGGGGACCCGGCCGCGGCGACCGCCGCGCTGGCGCCGGTGCTCGCCGGGCACCCCGGCCTGGCGGTGGTGGACCGCGACGCACTGGTGGCGGGCCACGCGAAGGATCAGGAACTCGGCGCGTGGATCAACTACCTGATGGCAGGCATGATCATCGCCTACACCGCGATCTCGGTGGTGAACAGCCTGGTCATGGCCACGACCGCCCGGCGCCGCGAGTTCGGGCTGCAGCGCCTGACCGGCTCCACCCGCGGGCAGTTGCTCCGCATGATGACGGTCGAGGCAGGCATGGCCACGGTCATCGGCGTGGCACTGGGCACGTTGGTCGCGGGCATGACGCTGATGCCGTTCACGCTGGTCACGGACGGCTCGCTGCTGCCGAAGGGCCCGATCGAGGTGTACCTCGGCGTGGTCGGCGCGGCGGCACTACTCACCTTCGGCTCGACCATGGTGGCCACCTGGGCGAGCCTGCGGACCCGGCCCGTCGAGGCGGCTGTCGCACCCGCCTGACCGGCCGAAGCGCCGCGGGCGGTCCCACTGGGGCCGCCCGCGGTCGCGTTACGGTGCCGGGGTGGACTTCCTCGCCGACACCAGGCGTTCCTACGACGTCTCGGCCGACGACTACGCGGCGTGGATCCGCGACGAGCTGGCCGCCAAGCCGTTCGACCGGTCGGTGCTCGCGGTGTTCGCGGAGCTGGTGCGCGGCCCGGTGGCGGACGTCGGCTGCGGCACCGGGCGCGTCGCCGCCCACCTCCACGACCTCGGCGTCGACGTGACGGGCCTCGACCTGTCGCCGGGCATGCTGGCCGCCGCCCGCCGCACCTACCCGCACCTGCGTTTCGCCGAGGCCACGATGACCGCGCTGCCGGTCGCGGACGGTGCCCTCGGCGGCGTGATCGCCTGGTACTCGACGATCCACGTCCCCGACTCGCACCTCCCCGCGGCACTGGCGGAGTTCCGCCGGGTCCTGAGCCCCGGCGGCCACCTGCAGCTGGCGTTCCAGTCCGGCGGCGGCGCCGAGCACCGCACCAGGGCGGGCCGCCACGAGGTGGCACTGACATTCCACCGCCGCGACCCGGCCGAGCTGGCGGACCGGTTGCGCGACAACGGCTTCACGGTCCGGGCGCAGCTGCTCCGCGCACCCGACACCGACGGCCCGTACCCGGAGAACACGCCGCAGGCCTACGTTCTGGCCCGCGCACCTGGCTGAGCGACCCGCCACGGCGTGGCGCACGGACGCGGCCTCGGCCGGTACGAGATCACCGACGAGTGCCGCGAGTGGTGATCAGCGCTGCGGGCGGCGCGCGAACCACGCGACCGCCTGCGTGCGCCGCTCCATGCCGAGCTTCGCCAGCACCGACGTCACGTAGTTCTTGACCGTCTTCTCCGCGAGGAACAGCCGTTCCGCGATCTGCCGGTTCGACAGGCCCTCACCCATCAGCTCCAGCACGGCCCGCTCCCGTTCGGTGAGCCCGGCCAGCTCGTCGGCCGCCGCGTCCTTGCGCATCCGCTCCAGCACGTGTGCCGTCGTCACCGGGTCCAGCAGCGACCGCCCGGCCGCGACCTCACGCACCGCGTCCACCAGCTCCTGCCCGCGCACCTGCTTGAGCAGGTACCCGGACGCGCCCGCCATGATCGCCTCGACCAGCGCGCGCTCGTCGTCGAACGCGGTCAGCACCAGGCACCTCGGCGGCGGCTCCAGTTGCCGCAGCGCACGGCACAGCCCCACCCCGTCGCCGTCCGGCAGCCGCATGTCGACCACCACGACGTCCGGCAACGTGGCACCGACCCGCGCCAGCGCCTCCTCGACACCGCCGGCCTCGGCCACCACCTCGATGCCGGGCTCACCGTCGAGCAGGTCACGCAGCCCGCGCCGCACCACCTCGTGGTCGTCGACCAGCGCCACCCTCACGGCCATGCCGGTCAGCCTATTGCGTGGTGACCCCCAGCATCGCCCGCAGCTTCCCGATCACCCACCGGTTGCCGTCCAGCCGGACCGCGTCGTCGTCCGCGCGCCTCCACACCCACCGCAGCACCGCGCCCGGCGCACCGAACACCCCCGCCTCCGAGGCGGACTCGCCGCGCACCACCGTGACCTCGGCAGGCCCGAGCCGCACCTGCCAGCCAGCGCCCTCGGTCGCGATCTGCACGGTCCGCCCGTCGCAGTCGGCGAGGTGCTCACCCAGCTCATCCGGGTACTCCGCCGACGCGTACGCGAGGAAGCACGTCAGCACCTCGTCGAGGCCGTCCTCCGCGAGGTCGGCCGGGATCGGGTCGTGCGCCACCCCGGCCGCCAGCTCCGCGTCCAGCCGGTGGATGACGGTCTCGTGTGCCATGCGCCGCAACCAGAACCCCACCGTCTGGTCCGGTTCGTACCAGGTCAGGGCCCGGTCGGCCATGTCACGCGTGGAGAACTCGCCGACGAGCTGCCGGTAGGCGTCGTCGAGCGCGGTCAGCGGGTCCGGTAACTCGGGCGGCCACGGCGCGGGCCAGACCCCCTGCCGCATGGTCTCGGTCTTGTGCAGGTACACCTCGGCCACGTGCTCGGCCAGGTCGGCACCGGTCCATCCCGGGCAGGTCGGCACCGGCGCGTCCACGGCGCCCTCGACCACCGCACGCAGCCGCGTGAAGTCGGCGTCGAGGCACTCCAGGAATCTCTGCTCGTCCACGGCCGCCACCCAACCACGGACCACCGACAATTCAGAGCTTGCGCAGCCGCACCCGGCTGATCCGGTGGTCGGCGTTCTTCCTGAGCACCAGCGACGCCCTCGGCCGCGTCGGCAGGATGTTCCGCACCAGGTTCGGCTCGTTGATCTTCTGCCACAGCTTCGCCGCCTCGGCACGTGCCTCGTCGTCGGTCAGCCCGGCGTAGTGGTGGAAGTGCGAGCCGGGGTCGGCGAACGCCGTGTCCCGCAGCGTGAGGAACCGCTCCACGTACCAGCGCGCGATGTCCTCGGTGTGCGCGTCGACGTAGACCGAGAAGTCGAACAGGTCCGCCACCGTGAGCCCCTGGCCGGGCAGCAGTACGTTCAGGCCCTCGATGATGAGGATGTCCGGCTTGCGCACGACCTGCGTCTCACCGGGCACGATGTCGTACGCGAGGTGCGAGTACACCGGCGCGTGCACCTCCGGCGAGCCGGACTTCACGTCCGAGACGAACCGCAGCAGGCTGCGCCGGTCGTAGCTCTCGGGGAACCCCTTGCGGCTCATCATGCCGCGCCGGATCAGGTCGGCCTTCGGCCACAGGAACCCGTCGGTGGTGACGAGGTCCACATGCGGGTGGTCCGGCCAGCGCGCCAGCAGCGTCCGCAGCAGCCGCGCCGTGGTCGACTTGCCGACGGCGACGCTGCCCGCGACCCCGATCACGAACGGCACCTGCTGCGCGGTCTCGCCGAGGAACGACGTGGTGTCCGCGAACAGGCGCTGGTGCGCGGCCACCCGCAGGCTGATCAGGCGGGAAAGCGGCAGGTAGACGTCGACGACCTCGTCCAGGTCGACCGGGTCGCCGAGGCCGCGCAGGCGGACCAGCTCGTCGAGGGTGAGGGTCAGCGGCGTGGCACGCCTCAGCTCTCGCCACTGGTCGCGACGCAGCTCCACGTACGGACTGAGGTCGCGGGTCTTCACCGCCACGTCGACAAACGTTAGGGCGTCACGGCACCTGGAGCACTGTGACGCACTACACGCTCCGGCCGCCTACCCCGGCCGGCCAGCCCGTGGTGGCCCGATCCCTCGTCCGCGGGCGCGCCGTCGCCGAGGCGCGGAAACCCAACCGGAAATCCCCGAACGCGGCGAGCCGGAACCGGCCGTGAAACTGACCAAGGAATTGCCATAACTGCATACGTCACGCGACGAAAAGGGAGCCGCGCGGGCTCCCTTTTCTCAGCAGTTGACCAATTCGGGGCTCTGGTTCAGCAGCTGCGCCCTCGGGCTGGTGAACTCGGCGTGCGCGGAGTGCGCGGCCGGGTCGAACAGCGCGAGGCGGTGACAGTTCTGGAACGCGAGCCGGACGTTGAAGTGCCGCTCCACCGCCGCACGCATCGCGTCGCTGCCGACGAGCCGCAGCAGCTGACCGCGTGCTGTCTCGTCCGGCGGCTCCGTCTGGTTGTCGGCGAAGGGCCCACCGGTGGTCGAGAGCCGCTCCGCGACGTCGGTGACGACCGACCACGCGTAGGGCAGCGAGTCACGGATGCAGGCGATGAAATCGTCGTCGGACACCGGTCCCTGCTGGGCTTTCTCCAACAGGTCGGTGGGCACCGTTAACGACATTCGACCTCCTTGCTAGGAAATTCCGGTCATCACCCACTTAACCCGGCGTGCCGGTATTTGGCGAGCCATCCATAGTGTGAACTTCCCGGCCGCATTTCGTCACAGTCAGACACCGCGCCGCCGAACACGGGCACGGCGGCCACCGGCGTTCGTGTTGAATGAACGCATCGACAGGAGACGTCCGGCAGCCCGCTCATGGTGGCCACCTACCTGCTGACAGCCGCCGCGGTGGTCCTCGTGAGAACCCGGGAACCCGCGACCCGTCACCGATCCGGTCGTGGGGCGAACACCTCGTCCCACGCGGCCATCACCTGCCGGGCGCACACCTCGGGCGGTACCCCGCCGATCCCGGTGCCGAGGCCGGGCATGGCGATGGTCGAGACCACCGCGCGCACCGGCCGGTCGTCGTCGAGCCTGCCGTCGCGCCACATCCGGAACACCGCGCGTGCCGCCAGGTACGGGTGCACCGTGTCCTGCGGCAGTCGCTCGCCGGGCTCCCGCATCGTCGGCGCGCTGATCAGCCACGGGGGCGCCGCGACGTCGGTCGGCACGATCACCGCCTGACCGACGGGGAGCTCGCCGCCGTGGTAGGCCAGCACGGCGCTGCGCACGTGCTGTTCGATCGCGGGGAAGGCACTCGCGTAGACCGCGTCGATCCCGCCGCGCATCCACCCGTACGAGTTGGCCGGGCTCACGACCGCGTCCGCGGGCACGTCCAGCGTCGAGCCGCGATGCGTGTGCACCTCCTGCCGCCCGTCCGCGGCGACCTCCCACGCCGCCGCGAGTGGATCTTCGACGGCGCACAGTACGAGTCGAAGCGGTTCCCTGGTCGCGGTCCCCGCTTGCGAAGCCTCTTCGGCGGCGGTCACGGTTTCAGCATGGCATTTGGATGGCACTGCGCGTAACCGCTATCTGGTAACTGGTAGCCCTGACAGGTGAAGTCTTGGTGCACTCCATCGGGCGTGCCGGCAACACTGAGCTGCCCGGCTAGGGTGGCGTGGTGCCGAGCATCGCGTACTTCGGGCCGCAGGGGACCTTCTCCGAGCAGGCCGCGCTCGCGGCCGGGCGCCCGGACCACACACTCGTGCCGGAAGCGACGGTGCCGGAGGCGCTCGACGCCGTCCGGCACGGCCGCGCCGACCTCGCGTGCGTGCCGGTGGAGAACTCCGTCGAGGGCGCGGTGTCCGCCACCATGGACGCGCTCGCCGTCGACGAACCGCTGGTCGCGGTCGCCGAGGTCGTGCTGCCGGTCCGGTTCTCCCTGCTCGCGCGCCCCGGCACGACGCTCGCCGGCATCCGGTCCGTCGCGAGCCACCCGCACGCGCTCGCGCAGGTCCAGGGCTGGCTCGCGAAGCACGTCAGCCAGGCCGCCCAGCTCGCCGCGACCTCGACGGCGGCCGCCGCGGTCGGGGTGCTCGACGGCAACTGCGACGCCGCCATCACCGCGCCTGTCGCGGCCGAGCACTACGCGCTGGCGGTGCTGGAGACCGGCATCGCGGACGTCGACGACGCGGTCACCCGCTTCCTCGTGCTGCAGCGGCCCGGCGAGCTGCCAACGCCGACCGGCTCGGACCGCACCTCGATCGTCGCCGTCGCCGCCTACCAGCGCACCGGCGTGCTCGCCGAGATGCTCACCGAGCTCGCGCTGCGCGGCATCAACCTGAGCCGCATCGAGTCCCGCCCGATGAAGGGCCGTCTCGGCGAGTACCGCTTCTACCTGGACTTCGACGGGCACGTGGCGGAACAGCGGGTCGCCGACGCGCTCGCCGCGCTGCACCGCCGCTGCCACGAGGTCCGCTTCCTCGGCTCCTACCCGAAGGCGGACGGCACACCGACCCTCGCGGGGACCGACAACGCCGACGCGGACTACGCCGCCGCCACCGACTGGGTGACCACGGTGCGTGAGGGCCGCACCGGCTAGCCGATTGGTTCCGTGAAGATCACGTGAAGTGTCTTGGTGTACGAACCGGTCATCAGGCAACCCCCCCACACCCCCGCGGGCGCCGGACGGGGCGCGGCCGATGCCGTGAAAGGCGCGTTCACGGCACAACAAGTGCCGTCAATGGGCCATTCACGGCGCCCAGCGCCGTCAATGCGCCTTTCACAGCACTGCCAACGCCGTCAACGCGCCTTTCACAGCACCAAACCAGGCCGCTACGCGCCCGGGCCCCGCGAAGCGGGGCCCTTGCCCGCCAGACGGGCCCGCAACCCCACGCAACACCGACGGTGGCGCAAGCCCACCCAAAAGGGGCTCCCTGCCATCCCGTCGACCTGGCAGCGCCCGATCACGCCGCGTCAAGGGGGGCCAAACACCCGAATCACAACACGCACGAATCGGCCCCCCTTGGCGCGGTGTGATAGCCCGTAGGGAGGTCGACGGGATGGCAGGCAGACCCGAACCCAACCGCCGCCGAACAGCCCCTCCGCCACCCCGGAGACCTGCCCGTCCGGCGAGGACAAACCCACCACAAAAGCCGCAGCCAGCACACCCGGGCCGAAACGACGCGACCAGCACACGAACGACCGCCCGCTCACACCAACTTCACGGAATCGATCAGCCGCGAAGCGGGGCCCAGCCCGCGCAACCCTGACCGTGGCGCACTCGCAACACCTAGTGCCCCGCGCAGAGGCCCTTGGCCCGGTCCACCGCGGCGCGCATCTTCTCGAAGTCGAACTGCCGCATCGACCGCACGGCGTCCGACAGCGCGTCCGCGAGCGGCTGGTACTCCGGGTCCGCCTTCGCGACCGACGGCATCACCTCGCCGACGGCCCACCGCCGCAGGTCCTCCAGCGACGTGTTCTCGTCCGGCACCGGGGTCCGCTCGACCACCCCGCACACGGCCGCGACGTCGCTGTCCCCGCCGTCTCCGCCGCCGGTGAGCGACCACACCAGGCTGGCGATCCCGGCGCCGAACACCACCCCGATGGCCAGTCCGATCACGACGGCCCGTGCGTTCATCGACTTCTCCTCACCGCGTAAACCGCGCGAAATTTGTCGGTCCTCCGGTCTACAGTCCGCGACGTCACACCGACCAACCGGGGGAGCGCATGTCCACCGACATCGCCGTACGGGCGGAAGCGCTGGTGAAGACCTTTGGGTCCACCCGCGCGCTCGACGGTATCGACCTGGAGATACCGGCCGGCACCGTGCTGGGGCTGCTCGGGCCCAACGGCGCGGGCAAGACCACCGCGGTCCGCATCCTGACCACCCTGTTGCGCCCCGACTCGGGACGCGCGTGGGTGGCAGGGCACGACGTGCTGGCCGACCCCGACGCGGTGCGCAGGTCCATCGGGCTCTCCGGCCAGTACGCGGCCGTCGACGAGAACCTGACCGGCTTCGAGAACCTGTACATGGTCGGGCGGCTCTACGGCATGAACAAGCCCGACGCCCGCGCTCGTGCCACCGAGCTGATCAGCAGGTTCCGGCTCACCGACGCCGCGGCGCGGCCGTCGAAGACCTACTCCGGCGGCATGCGGCGGCGGCTCGACCTCGCAGGCGCGCTGGTGGCCGCGCCGCGGGTGGTGCTGCTCGACGAGCCGACCACGGGGCTCGACCCGCGCGGGCGGCTCGACACGTGGGAGGTCATCGGCGAGCTGGTGGCCGACGGCACGACCGTCCTGCTGACCACGCAGTACCTGGAGGAGGCCGACCAGCTGGCCGACACGATCCTCGTGATCGACCACGGCAGGGTCATCGCGAGCGGCACCGCCGACCACCTGAAGGGCGAGGTCGGTGGCGAGCGGCTGGACATCGTGGTCGCCGACGAGGCCGACGTGGTGGTGGCGAGCCGGGTCCTCGCCGAGGTCGGCTCGGCGGAGCCGACCGTCGACCGGCACGGCAAACGGGTGCAGGTGCTGGTCGACGCTGGCGCGAAGTCGCTGGTGGAGGCGCTGCGCAGACTGGATGTCGAGAACGTGACCGTGCTCGACGTCGGACTGCACCGCCCGACACTCGACGACGTGTTCCTGTCGCTCACCGGCCACGCGACGGAGGAGTCATGACCGTCCTGACCCAGGGCCTTCGCGACGGCGGCATCGTCGCGTGGCGCAACCTGCTCAACGTCCGCCGCAACGCCGACTGGCTGTTCGCCGCGGTGGTGCAGCCGATCATGTTCGTGCTGCTGTTCGCGTACGTGTTCGGCGGCGCGCTCGGTGGCGGGCAGTACCGCGAGTTCCTGATCGCGGGCATCTTCGTGCAGACGATCGCGTTCAACTCGGCGTTCACCGTGATCGGGCTGTGCAACGACCTGCAGAAGGGCATCATCGACCGGTTCCGGTCGTTGCCGATGTCCCGGCTCGCGGTGCTGCTCGGCAGGACGACGTCCGACCTCGTGGTGTCGTCGCTGGCGCTGCTGATCATGTCGCTGTGCGGTCTGCTGGTCGGCTGGCGGATCCGGGGCAGCTTCCTCGACGCGGTGCTGGCGTACCTGCTGCTGTTGCTGTTCGGCTTCGCGATGTCGTGGATCGGCGCGCTGATCGGGCTGTCGGCGCCGAGCGTCGAGGTGGCGCAGAGCGCGGGCCTGATGTGGCTGTTCCCGCTGTCGTTCATCTCGTCGGCGTTCGTCGGTGCGGGCACGATGCCGGGGCCGTTGCGGGTGATCGCGGAGTGGAACCCGTTCACGGCGGTGATCCAGTCGGTGCGTGACCTGTTCGGCAACGAGGCGCCGCCGAACATGGTGCCGCCGCCGGGCTGGCCCGCGGACAACGCGGTGCTCTACGCGCTGCTGTCGTCGTTCGCGATCCTGGCGGTGTTCGTGCCGCTGGCGGTGGCGAAGTACCGGAGGGTGGCTAGCAAGTAGGCACCCGCGGCGGCAGGAACCCGACGTGTTTCTCGTACGCCGCGAGGACTTCGTCGTCGGTGGCGATGGCCGTCTCGGTCCGCGCCCCGTGCACGGTCTCGATCAGGCGGTCGCCGCGGATGGTGACGCGCCCGCTCCCGGTCGCGCGTGAGCACCGGGGTCCGGACCGGAAGTGCGAGTCGGGCGCGTTCGCGTGCCACCAGGCGAGGCGGGCGAAGTCGGCGATCCTGCGTGCTTTCGACTCCGCCCGGTACCGCGGCACGCCGTCCATGAGCACGTCGACGTCCCCGCCCGGCGCGTCGAGAACCAGGAACGAGCCCGACGGGTCGTCCTGCGCCTCCGGCCAGTCGAGCCGCAGCGGGTAGGTCGAGTGCGCGCCGAAACCGACGTCGACGAGGTACCGCTCGTCCAGTTCGACGAGGAGCACGAGGTGGTCGAAGGCGGGCGAGAGCGTGCCGTCGGCACCGAACACGGAGGCGGCGAGCAGGCGCACGTCGTACCCGAGCGCGGCCAGCAACGCCGCGAACGCCCCGTTGAGCTCGTAGCAGAACCCGCCACGCCGCCGCCGGACGATCTTGTCGACGAGGGTGTCCTCGTCGAGCGCGACCGGTTCCCCGAGGTGGATCGAGAGGTTCTCGAACGGCACGGTCTCGAGGTGCCGCCGGTGCAGGTCCCGGAGCGCGGCGACGTCCGGCGCGGCGGGCCGGCGGGCACCGATCCGGTCGAGGTAGCGGCCAGCGGTGTCGAGGTCCATGCGTACACGGTGACCGCTCCACCTAGGTAGAGGTCAAGCAGGAATCTTTTCTCCAAAGTACCAGTTTCGCCGAAATACTTGACGGATCCATGGTGCTCGGCGCTAATGGATATTGCTGGACCGAAGCAGGATTCGTAACAACCGGGAAACGGTGAGAGGTGCTACCGATGACCTGATGACCCGTCGGCGCTGCCGGGTCGACCTTGTCGCAGCACCGTGCCGTCGTTCCTGGGGGTGGACGGCATGAGTGGCTGGAGGTGCAGGGCATCATGAACACGTTTCTGATCGCGTTGGGCATTGTCGTCGTTCTGGTTTTCGTCACGAGGTTGGTGACGGGAAAGCGGCGCACCCGTGAGCTGGACAGGGACTTCTCACTCGAACTGGCCTGCGGTCGTTCCCGGGCGCTGCTGAGCGCCGCGACCGCCGCCAGGGGTGTCCTGTGGGAAGTCGAGTTCACCGACAACGGCCTGCGCACCAAGCACATCCGCGCCCGCAACACGGTCCACGTGGCGATCTCGGACCTCCCCGGCCGCGGCGGCCGCAGCGTGGCGAAGGTGTGGACTCGCTACGCCCTGACGGACGCGACGCTGATCCAACGTCCCCGCTCCTACACCGACACCCGCCGCAAGCGCGACCGGATCATCCGGGCCCTGACGGCACACGCGAGCACGCGCCCCCGGGACGCGCAGATCCGCTGACGAACGCCGGCAGGCCCCGCTCCCACAAGGGAAGCGGGGCCCGCTGCCCCATCACTGTCCGTGAAGAGCTGCCGTTTGTTCTTACCCGATGTGGGGTAGTTCTGGTGGGAAGCAACCCAGGGCGCGGCCGAACGTCCCTGCAAGTAGAAGTCAGAAGAGCGTCCAGTGGTGTCGGGGCCAGGTGGAGGCGATGACCATGCTGCGTACCAGGATCGGCGCAGGCGTGATGATCAGTGGCGTGGCGCTGCTGCTCGCCGCATGCAACAGCGGAGGAACGGCCAGTCCGGGGGATCCGGACGTGCCGTCGGTGCCGCGGAGCACGTCCCAGCAGGCGACCACGACGCCGCCGCCGACGAGCACTTCCGCGCCGGGCACGGCGAAGGCCGGGCAACCACCGCCGAGCGTCGGTGACGGCAGCCAGGTCGCGAGCACGGAGTGCAAGGTCGCCGACCTCAAGCTGAGCCTCGGCGGTGGGGACGCCACCGCGGGGACCGCCTACCGCCACCTCGTCTTCACCAACAAGGGCAGCCGCACCTGCACGATGCAGGGCTTCCCCGGCGTCTCGTACGTGGCGGGGGACGACGGGCACCAGGTCGGGCCCGCCGCTTACCGAAACGGCAAGAAGGGGCCGGCCGTCACGTTGAAGCCGGGGGCCAGCGCCTACGCGGACGTCGGGTTCGTGCAGGTCCGCAACTACGACCCGGCCGTGTGCAAGCCGACCGAGGTGCGCGGGCTGCGGGTCTACCCGCCGCACGACTACGACTCGATGTTCCTGCCCAACCCGGGCACCGGCTGCGCGGGCACCCCGCCCGGCAACCAGCTGACCGTCTCGACGGTGCGGAGCGGTACGGGCGGCGCCTAGCCCTCGCCGGTCATCAGGCCGGTGCGCCACGCCCACGCGGCCACCTCGACGCGGTTGCGGGCCCCGATCTTGGCCTGCACCGCGGCGAGGTGGGTCTTCACCGTCGAGAGCGACAGGTACAGCTCCGTCCCGATCTCGGTGTTCGTGAGCCCGCGCGCGGCGGCCTTCACGACGTCCAGTTCCCGGTCGGTCAGCGGCTCGGTCGCCGACTCGGCCGGGGCGGTCGCGTTCGCCGTCGAGAAGTGCTTCAGCAGCCGCACGGTGATCTGGGGGGACACCAGCGCGTCGCCGCGGTCGGCGGCGCGGACCGCTTCCAGCAGCAGTGCCGGGCCCGCGTCCTTCAGCAGGAAACCGTTGGCGCCGTTGGAAAGCGCGGAGTGCACGTACTCGTCGAGGTCGAACGTCGTGACCACGACGACCTTCAGCGGGTCCGCCACCCCGGGACCCGCGAGGGTCCTGGTCACCTCGAGGCCGTCCATGCCGGGCATGCGGATGTCCAGCAGGCAGACGTCCGGCCGCAGCTCCCGGGCGCGCCGCACCGCCGACACCCCGTCTGCGACGTCTGCCACCACCTCGATGTCGTCCTGTGTCTCCAGGATCATCCGGAAACCCGCGCGCACCATTTCCTGATCGTCTGCGATCAGTACCCGGATCACGTTCCCTCTTTCCACAGTGGCAGCCACGCCTCGACGCTCCAGCCGACGTAGCCGCTGGGCCCCGCGTCGAAGCGGCCCCCGAGCAGCTCCACCCGCTCACGCATGCCGACCAGACCGTAGCCGCCCGACCCGCCCGCCGGGTTCGCCGGGCGCCGCGAGCCGTCGTCGGTCACCCGGATGTGCAGGGTGTCGCTCGGTGTCGTGGCCACCAGCACCCGCACGGACGTCGCGTCCGGCGCGTGCTTGCCGACATTGGTGAGCGACTCCTGCACCAGCCGCAGCACCGACCGGCCGACCTCGTGCGGCAGCTCGTCGGGCAGGTTCAGCTCCAGCTCGACCGGCGGGCCCGCGAAGTTCTCCGCGAGACCGGTGAGGTCGCCCGCGAGGTTGGTCGTGGCCTGATCGGCCATCTCGGTGTTGCCCGCGGTCCACGCGGCCGTGCCGTCGCGGAGGCTGCCGACCAGCGTGCGCATGGCCTTCAGCGCCTCGGTGCCGCTGCGCTCGATCTTCTCCAGCGCGGGCACCGCCACCCCGGGGTTGTTCTCGGCGACCATCAGCGCGGCCTGCGCCTGCACGACGATGCCGGTGACGTGGTGTGCGACCACGTCGTGCAACTCGCGGGCCAGCGCCATCCGCTCACCCTGCTGCGCCGAGGTCACCGCCGCCTTCACCGTCTGGTTCCGTTCCCGGTCCCGCGCGCGGAAGTACACCCCCGCCGCGATCGACACGAGCAGCAGGAACAGCAGGATGAGCGAGAAGCTGGAGTCGGTGATGGTGCTGCTGTCCCGCGCTCCCATCGCCAGCGCGTTCGCCACCGTCAGCCCGGCCGTCGCGCCGGCCGCCTGCTTGGGGTCCGCGTACCTGACGACGTAGGAGACCAGCGCCATGCTCGCGGCGATCCCGGTGAACGACACCGGCAGCCCGGTGCTGCCGTACATCGCGGCGAGCAGCCCGCCGAAGAACAGCGCTCCCGCCGCGAGCCACGTGTTCCGCAGCGGGTACTTCGGTCCGAAGAACGCGCACACGCCCGCCGCGGCGGAACCCGCCAGCGCGACGACGCCGTACCGGTCGGTCTCCGCCAGTTCGAGCAGCGCGAGCACGCCGAGTGCCGCGCCGAGCGGCCACTGCTTGCGGATCAGCGCGCCCATCTCGGTCTCGACCCGCTGGTTGGCCGTGCGCCGCAGGTAGAGGCCGGTGCCGACGGCCGCGACCAGCAGCGCGAACCCGAACAGCAGCGACTGGAACAGCTCGGACGGCGAGATGAGCCTGACGAACGGGTTCGAGTAGCTGTCGCAGTAGTAGTACCCGCAGTACGGCTGCCGCAGGACGATCGCCGAGAGGCAGGCGGCGACCAGCGCGGTCGTGCACGCCACCGCCACCACCGGTGCGGTCCGCCACACCACGAGCACGACCAGCACGGTCCCGGCGATCAGCTCGGTGAGCATGATGTGGGACAGCGCGATCGACGGGGTGTCGGTCCTCGCGGCGCGCATCAGCGCCGACGACGCGACCAGGGTGAGCGCGCCGATCATGGAGGCGATCGCGGGCCGGTTGACCCCCAGCCACGCGCAGGCCGCGAAGACCGCCACGCCCGGCAGCGCCAGCAGGTTCGCGGTGCGCGCCGACCCGCTGAACAGGATCATCGCGAAGTCGAGGAACAGGGCGACGCCGAGCAAGGTGGCCAGCCAGCGGTGCGGCACCGATTGCGGTGTCATGCCGATCAACGTAGGACAGCGGCGCGGTGACCGCCTCGGCCGACCGGCGGGCAGGGGTCGGCCGATCGGCCAGTGCCTGCCCGTCGTGCGGTGACCGGTCGGCCGGGCGGGCGCGGCTGTTCGACCGATCCGAGGGACCCCGCTCCGGGGAGAAGCTGTGACCAGTGGTTTCACCGGAGGAGGAAGACATGCTGCAGGCGGTTCTGGTGTGGGCGGGGGCAGTGCTGGCGATCGGGCTGCTGCTGGTGATGGCACTCGGCCCGGTCATCGTGGAGATCGACTCGTGGTGGTACGAGCGGCGGCACAACACGAAGAAGGCGGCCAGGGTGCGCCGCGACGAGGCGCCGGTGACGCGCCGCGTCGTCCACCCGGTGGGCTAACCGGCGTCGAGGACGGTGCGGACGAGCCCGGGGAAGCGCTCGTCCAGCTCGTCGAGGCGCAGCGTGTTCATCCGCTGCCTGCCGTCGTCGTACTGGCGGAGGATGCCCGCCCTGCGCAACGTCCGGAAGTGGTGGCTGAGTGTGGAGGCGGCGACCGGCAGGCCGAAGGTGCCGCAGGGCCGGTCGCCCTCGGTGATGAGCAGCCGGACGATCTGCCGCCGCATTGGATCGGCCAGTGCCCGGAGCACGTCGTCGACCTCGACGGACGCGACGTCCGGGTGCGAAAGCGGCGCCCACCGCCCGACCGGCATTGCTGACAGCCCTCTCAGTTCTCTTCGATGCTTGACGAAGACTCTACTCGCGCTCCGGTGTGTTCGACCGGCCCGGCCGTGACGTGCATCGGCGGTGCGGGCAGCCCCCTGCGGCGCCCGCACCGCCGAAGTCCGCTAGCGGCTGACGACCTTGCGCAGCCGGTTGAGCGCCCGGTGCTGTGCGACGCGGACCGCGTCCGGGGTGGTGCCGACGGCCTCCGCGGTCTCCTGGGCGGACATGCCCAGCACCACGCGCATCACGACGATCTCCCGCTGGCGCGGCAACAGCGTCCGCAGCAGGTCACCCGTCTGCTCCACCAGCTCGCGGCGCAGCGCGATCTGCTCGGGGCTCTCGTCGACGAGCATCGTGTCCGGGGTCTCCGCGGTCGGCAGCGAGCGGTCCCTCGCGGCCGCGCGGTGCACGTCGGCCACCTTGTGCGCCGCGACGCCGAACACGAACGACAGGAACGGCCTGCCGAGGTGGCGGTAGGTGGGCAGCGCGCGGAAGACCGCGATGCACACCTCCTGCGCGACGTCGTCCGCCGAGCTGATCGGGCGCACCCGGCCCAGCTTCGTGCGGCAGTACCGCACCATGATCGGGCGCAGGTAGGTGAGCAGCTCGTCGGTCGCCGCGCGGTCCCCCGCCGACGCGGCGACCGCGACGTCGTCCAGATTCCCCCTGGTCACCGGGCGTGACCACGCCGGAGCGGCGACCGGCGGCGCGGTCACGCCCGCCAGCTCGGCCTCGAGCTGGGACAGGTCGACTTCTGGCTCTGCCGTGCACAACATCGCGCGCCTCCTGTGCCCCCGGCTGTTGTGTTCACCCATAGAGAGCACGAACCGGCGGCACAAATACGTCGGCGGCGAAATCAGATCCCCGCGGAACCAAACCGTTGCCCAAAAGGGCAGCGCCCGGCACGGGACGTGCCCTTCCGGTTACCGCCTGCCGACCGGCACGTCCACGCGCACCAGATGGTGGTCCGACGCGTCGTTCAGCCGGGACAGCTCGCCGGTCGGCCAGTAGACCGCCGCGTGCACCGGGGAGAGCCCCCGCGACGGGAGCACGTAGTCGGCACGCAGGTTGCCCGGCGCGTTGTCGTTGAAGTCCGCGGTGTCGAAGTACGGGTTCGACTCGTGGGTCAGGTTCGCGCCGCCCTGTTCCCGCGCCGCGAGCACGCCGCCGACGCTGCCGGGGCGCGGGTCGAGCACACGCGGTGCGTTCAGCAGCTGCTGGATCGCGCCCGGCACGCTGTCACCGTCCCGCGGGTCGGAGTTCTGGTCGCCGGCGACCACGAACTTCCGGCTCGGGTTCAGCCCACCGCGGCGGCCACTGTCGTCGTAGATGTAGCGGCCCTTGCCGGGCGTCACGTAGTCCGCCCAGAAGCGGATCTCGTCGTGGTTGCGGGTGCCGTTGCGGTCCTCGGCGCCGTCGAACGTGGGCGGCGTCGGGTGGGAGACGAGGAAGTGCACCGTCTCGCGGCCGACCTGCACCGGCACGTCCCAGTGCGACTTCGACGACAGGCGCAGCACGTCGAGGACCTCGGGGGAGTACCAGTCCTTCGCCGCCGGGGTCGCCGGGTCGTCCGGCAGCATGGCCCCCGGCATGTCCTTCCACAGGAAGTTCTGGAAGGTGCGGACGTTCTTCCCGTCGATCGGGTACCTGGACAGGACCAGCATCCCGTACTGGCCCTCGAACAGGCCGAAGCCGTGCGCGTCGTTGCCGGTGTCGATGCTGCCGTCGCGGTCGAGGTCGAAGCCGGTCGGCACCCCGGTGTTGGACGGCGCGATGAACGCGTACGGGTAGTCGATCGGGCGGGCGCCGTTCTGGCCGCGCTCAAGGTAGTTGTCGCGGAACAGGTCGACGGCGGCCGGCGCGTGGTCGAACTCGTTGATCAGGAGCACGTCCGGGCGGTTGCGCTGGATGACCTCGGCGACCTCGCGGGCCTGCGCGTTGTCCGGCGTCGAGAGGTCGGTGACCAGCTGGCCGGCCGCGCCGCGGTTCAGCGAGGCGTTGAAGGTGGCGAAACGGACGGACTCGGCGCCGGTCGCCTGTGCGGGTGGCGCGGTGAGAACGCCGGCGGCGAGCGCCAGCGCGGGCAGGAGCAGAAGACGCATGGGCCACCCTGACACGGCAACGTGAACGGTGTCGCGGGGATACGGTGAACGGGTGGCGGATTCTCCTGCGGCGGTGGTCAGGACACCCAAGAGCGAGGCGACACGCACGCTGATCGTGGAGACGGCGCTGCGGTTGTTCCAGGAGAACGGCTACGACAAGACGACCATGCGGGCCATCGCCAGGGAGGCGGGGGTCTCGGTCGGCAACGCCTACTACTACTTCTCGTCGAAGGAACAGCTGGTCCAGGGCTTCTACGACCGGATAACGCAGCTGCACGACGAAGCGTGCGAAGCGGTGCTGACCAGCGAGAAGGACTTCGCCAAACGTTTGCGCGCGGTGCTCGCGGCGTGGCTGGAGGTGGCCGCGCCCTACCACGAGTTCGGCAGGCAGTTCTTCGTGAACGCGGCCGACCCGGCGAGCCCGCTGAGCCCGTTCTCCACCGAGTCGAGCCCGGCGCGGGACGCGCAGATCGCCTTGTTCCGGCGGGTCCTCGAAGGTTCGACGGCGAAGGTCGACCCCGAGCTGCGGCCGGAGCTGCCCGAGCTGCTCTGGCTGTACGAGATGGGCGTCGTGCTGTTCTGGGTGCACGACCGCTCGCCGCACCGCAGGCGCACGCAGATGCTCGTGGAGCGCACGGTGCCCCTGCTCGACCGCGTGATCGGGCTGTCCCGGCTGCGGCTGCTGCGGCCGGTGACGAGGGAGATCGTGCAACTCATCGGTGATCTGACGCGCCAGGACGCTTGACAGGGTCTCCTCGGCAGTACAGCCTGACTGTTACGGGAAGTAACACGTACTTGTCGGGAGGATCGCGATGGCGCGAGTGCTGCAACCCAAGGACCGGGATGTCACCGCTGAGCGGCTGCTGGACTCGTCCATGCGCAACTCGTACGACCCCGACGTCGACGTGGACTGGAACGCGCCACTGGTCGACGGTCTCGGCTTCATGCCGGCGGAACGGATGTCGCTGTACGGCACCCACCTGTGGGATCGCCTGACGCCGGAGCAGCGGCTGGAGCTGTCGAAACACGAGATCGGCAGCATCACCAGCGTCGGGCTGTGGACCGAGATCGTGCTGATGCAGCTGCTCGCCCGGTACGCGGCCGACCTGGACCCGCGCAGCCCGCACACCCACTACGCGCTGACCGAGATCGGCGACGAGACCCGCCACGCCATCATGTTCGGCAAGGGCCTCACCCGGCTCGGGCTGCCCGCGTACGGCCCGCCGCGCGTGGTGCGGGTCCCGGCGAAGGTGTTCGGCGCCGTGATCGGCGGGCCGGCCATGTTCGCGTCGGTGCTGGTGGTCGAGGAGACCACGGACCGGCTGCAGCGCTCCATGCTCGACGACGAGCGCATCCAGCCGTTGATCCGCATGATCAACCGCATCCACGTGGTGGAGGAGGCCCGGCACGTCCGCTACGCGCGGGAGGAGCTGGTACGTGGTCTCGGGAAGCTGAGCCGGTCCGCGCTGGAGGTGCACCGCCTGGTGACGGCGGTCGTCGCGATGACGGTGATGGACATCCTGGTGCACCCGGGCGCGTACGCGGCGGTCGGCCTCGACCCGCGCGAGGCACGGGAGGTGGCGCTGGCGAACCCGCACCACCACGAGTCGCGGCGGTGGATGGCGGAGAAGGTCGTGGCGTTCCTCGACGAGGTCGGCATGATCGGCGGCCCGTCGAAGGCGATCTGGAAGCGCGCCCACTTGATCTAAACCGGCTGGTCGGGGCGCCTACCCTGGAATTCATGGCAGCGACCACGATTCCAGGAAAGCACGTCGACATTCGCATGTGGACCCGGCCGGAGACGGTCGAGGAGCAGGCGATGCGGCAGCTCCAGAACATCGCCGCGCTGCCGTGGACCTTCAAGCACGTCGCGGTGATGCCGGACGTGCACTACGGGAAGGGCGCCACGGTCGGCTCGGTGATCGCGATGCGCGACGCCGTGTCCCCGGCCGCGGTCGGGGTGGACATCGGCTGCGGCATGACCGCGGTCCGCACCTCCCTGCGCGCCACGGACCTGCCCGACGACCTGCGCCGCCTGCGGTCCGAACTGGAGCGCGCGGTCCCGGTCGGCTTCGGCCAGCACCGCGCGACCGCGTTCACCGACCGCGACGCGGCCGACTGGGACACGTTCTGGCGCGGCTTCGAGGACCTGACCCCGGCGGTGAAGGCGAACTCGGCCAAGGCGCTGCACCAGATGGGCACCCTGGGCGGGGGCAACCACTTCATCGAGATCTGCCTCGACACCGGGGGAGACGTGTGGGTGATGCTGCACTCGGGAAGCCGGGGCATCGGGAACCTGCTGGCACAGCACCACATCGAGGTCGCGCGGGGCCTGGCGCACAACCAGGCGCTGCCGGACCCCGACCTCGCGGTGTTCATCGCGAACACCCCGCAGATGAAGGCGTACCGCCATGACCTGTTCTGGGCACAGGACTACGCGCGCCGCAACCGCACGGTGATGCTGCGGCTGGTGTGCGACGTGCTGCGCAGGCAGTGCCCGCGGGTCGGCTTCGGCGAGCCGATCTCGGCCCACCACAACTACGTCGCGGAGGAGACCCACTTCGGCGCGGAGGTCCTGGTGACCCGCAAGGGCGCCATCCGGGCAGGCCGCGGTGACATGGGCATCATCCCGGGCTCGATGGGCACCGGCTCGTACATCGTGCGCGGGCTGGGAAACCCGGACTCGTTCGAGTCGGCGTCCCACGGCGCGGGCCGCAGGATGTCCAGGAACAAGGCCCGCAAGCAGTTCACGGCGCAGGACCTGGCAACCCAGACCGCGGGCGTCGAGTGCCGCAAGGACACCGGCGTGGTCGACGAGATTCCGGCCGCGTACAAGGACATCGACGAGGTGATCCGCAACCAGTCCGACCTCGTGGAAGTGGTGGCGAAGCTCAAGCAGGTGGTCTGCGTGAAGGGCTGACGGTCGTGGGGCCGCACAAGGGGTGCGGCCCCACGTTCCTGTCCGGGAACGTCCTGGCCTCAGCCGGTGCCGATCGCGTGTCGCAGGGCAAGTGGTGCGGGCGGTGGCAGTGGGGTGGCGCGATCGGCCCGGAAGGCCTGCAGGAGGTAGGCGACCAGTCGGCGGGACGCGGCCAGCGCGGCGTCGGGGGAGTCGGCGATGACACCCGCGTTCGCACGGAGGATCAGCGCGAGGTCCGCGGGGACGAAGTCCGCGCGCAGGTCGCCGGATTCCTGGGCGCGGCGGACCACGTCGGCGAAGGCCGTCTCGGCGTGGGTGCCCGCGCGGTCGAAGTCGATCGCGGTGGGGAACGCGGTCAGGACCGCGGCGCTGAAGCCGCGGTCCGTCACCTGCATGGCGCACACCTTCTCGATGGCCGTGCGGAAACCGCGCCACGGATCCGGATCGGCGAGCGCGTCGTCCACAAGCGACAGACACTGCGTGAGCTGGTCGGCGAACACCTCCGTGATCAACGACTCGCGGGTCGGGAACCGCCGGTAGAGCGTCGCGACGCCCACCCCGGCCCGGCGGGCGATCGCCGCCATCGGCACGTCGAGACCGCGTGCCGCGAACGCCTGCCGTGCCGCGTCGAGGATGCGGTCGCGGTTGCGCCGGGCGTCGGCACGCAACCGAGACGAACCACCAGGCATGCTTCTCACATTAACCAGAACCGGAGTCACGCGTCCGCTTACCGCGTTGACGCGGGCATGAACGAGATGCGCGCTGCGCTGTACGACAGCTATGGACCACCCGACGTGCTGTACGTGGGCACGCTGCCGAAACCGCTCCCCGGTCCAGGCGAGGTGCTGGTGCGGGTCCACGCAACGAGCGTGAACGGTGGCGAGCTGCCCGGCCGCGCGGGCAGGGTCCGGCTGGTGACGGGCGTGCTGGACCGGGGCTTCCCGAAACGCGTCGGCATCGACTTCGCCGGGGAGGTCGTGGCCGTCGGCGAGGGCGTGACCACCTACGGGCCCGGCGACCGGGTGTGGGGTGTGCCCCGTCGGTTCGGCGCCGCCGCCGAGTTCGTCGCGGTGGACACGCGAAGGCTCGCCCCGGCCCCGGCCAACATCGACCTGGTGCGGGCCGCTGCCCTGCCCGGGGTCGGCACCACCGCCATCACCGCGCTGCGCGACAAGGCCCACCTCCAGCCAGGTGAGCGACTGCTGGTCCGCGGCGCCAGCGGCGGCGTCGGCAGCGTGGCGGTACAGCTGGGACACATGTACGGCGCACACGTCACCGCGCTGGCCAACGCGAAGCACCACGACGCCCTGACCGAGCTGGGCGCCGACGAGGTGCTCGACTACCGGACCACGAGCCCGGCGGACCTGCCGCGCTTCGACGTCGTCCTCGACACCGTCGGCACCGAGTTCCCCGCCTACCGGGGGCTGCTGACCCGCTCAGGCCGCATGGTCGCCATAGCCTTCGACCTCGACCACACGTTCACCTCCCTCTCCTATCTCGTCGGCTCCACGGTCTTCGGTGGCCGCCGGGTCCGCTTCTTCAGCGGCGACCCGCGAGCCGACCTGCTCGCCGAACTGACCCGCCTGACGGACACCGGCGCCCTCCGCCCCGTCGTCGACACGGTTTTCCCCTTGGCCGAGATCGCGGAAGCGCACCGTGTCCTCGAAGCAGGCGGCGTACGCGGAAAGCTCGTCATCCAGGTCTCGTAGGCCGAACCGACCACTGCGCCCGCGGCGTTGCCACTGCGCTGTGCCCACCACCATGCCGAGCTGACCCGTCCGTGGCCGCTCCGGCTGGTGGCCGGTGCGACCACGGACGTTCGTCCACGGGCCGTCAGCGCTTCCAGAACGTCCGGCGGGAACGGGTGTTGCCGTCGCCCGCCAAGGACTCCAGGGTGGACAGCGCCTTCTGCCAGCGCCGGTCGACCTCGGCCGGGTCCGCGGTCGGGGCCGCCAGTTCGGTCGACAGGGTGCCCAGTGTGGTGCGGGCCTCCAGCGGCTCGTTGTTCTGCTGCCAGGTCGCCAGCAGGACCCGGATGCGTTCCGACAGCGCGGTCATCAGACCGGCGCGCAGCCACACGTCCTGGCCGTCGCCGCCGCGCAGGCGGGTCAGTTCCTCCCGCACGAACGCGGCCAGCGAGGTGCCGTCGTCAGGGGCGGGTGCCGGGCGCCCCCGCTTGCGCGGCGATGCGGCGGGCGGCCTGCCCGGCACTCCCGGCGCGGGTGCGGGCAGACCGCCGCGCATCGGCACGCCCGGCGGGGGACCGGCGTAGACGTCGCCTGCCGGTGCGCTGTGGCTCGTGTCGAGGCCGCCCTGCATGCCGTAGCCCCCTGCCGGGGCGCCGCCGGTCGATTCCGCCGCGGCGAAGCGCGCCGCCGCGCCGAAGGTCGGCATGCCTGCCGCCCTTGCCGCCATGGTCGGTGCGTTGCCTGGATCGGGGACTTCCCACCCGCTCGGGAGGTCCACCGGCTGCGTGACCCGGCGGGTGGCGCCGCCCTCGTTCACCACTCGCTGGTCGACCGCGACGAACGCCGTGAACCGTGAAAGCACGCCGAACTTCAGTGACGTCTCGACGATGCGGCCTTCCAGTGCGGTCTGGCCGGTGACGTATTTGTCCTCCAGGTCGCGGATGTTCGCCCGTGCCCAGAGGGCGGCGAGTGCCGGGTTGTCGCTCCGGGTGGCCGTGAGGGTGGTTCGCAGGTTCGGCTGCCCCGCCACCGTCACCGCGCCGTGCGGCGGACCGCTGTAGCGACCCATCACCACCACCGGTGCGCCCGGGAACACGTCCGGGATCGGCGTGGGCGCCACCGTCGCCGTGTCCACCGCCAGGCCGTCCTGCGTCACCAGCAGGTCCGTCACCAGCGGGTTGCCGATCCTGCGGTGGATGTTGTGCATCGCCTCGTCGAGGCGGTCCTCCGACTCCACCAGCTCGCAGCGGCCCCGGGTACCCGCGAGCCGCTGCAGGAAGCCCTCGTTGACCGCCCTGTCGATGCCCACCGTGTGCACGCGGACGCCGGACAGCTTGGGTGCGAGCTCGTACAGGATCTGGTCCTCGTTGCCGATCTGGCCGTCGGTGACCAGCACGAGCACCCGTTCGCGGGCCGCGGTCCCGTGGAGGAGATCGGCCGCGCGACGCAGCGGGGTCAGCATCTCGGTGCCGCCCCGTGCGTCGAGGTTCGCCAGGAACTCCACGGCACGGAACCGGTTGCGGTCGGTCGCCTCCGCCAGCTGGTCCGGCAGGCCGGGCGGGGTGTCGACCTGGTAGTCGAAGGCCAGGACGGCGAACCGGTCGTCGCCGCCGAGGGTGTCGACGATCCTGGCCGCGGCCCGCCGGGCGGCCACCATCTTCCAGCCACCCATCGAGCCGGAGCGGTCCAGGACGAGCACCACGTCGCGGCCGTGCTCCGGCGCCTCCCCGGTCGGCGGCAGCACGGTCAGCGCGAAGGTGCCGCCCTGCTCGTCCTCGTCGGGCAGCACCGCGAGCGCGGTGCTCACCGCGGCCTCGTCACCGACCCTCAACCGGAGCAGGAAGTCGCGGTCCGCGCGCTCGCCAGGGTTCAGGCGGACCCGCAGGCCGTCGGCGGCGTCCTCGGTCGCGGTGGCGTGCAGGCTCGAACGCACGCCGGCCAGCGGCAGGCCCGCCGCGTCGACGTGCACCTCGACCGACAGGTCGACCGGGTTCGGAAAGCCGGGGAGCAGCACCGGCGGCGAGATGCGGGACGCGTCGGGCACCTCGTCGGTGTCCAGGGCGGTGCCGTCGCCGACCTGGTCGCCGGCCACCGGGCGGCCGGGGATGTACTTCGGCGCCACCACCAGCGGGAACCGGTACGTGGCCTCGCCGTCCTCGTAGGACAGCGCGCCCGCCAGCGTCAGGTGCACGGTCACCCGCTCGCCGGGCAGGATGTTGCCGACGCGCATGGTGAACACGCCCGGCCGTTCCTCTTCGGCGATCGACGCGCGCCTGCCCTCCTGGACGGCCTTGTCGTAGGTGGCACGCGCCTCGCCCCGTTCCTTCAGGACGCCGTCGACCACGCGGCCGTCGGCCGCCATCCGCATCGCCGTGACGGCCGCGCGCGGGGGCAGGGGGAACACGTACGTGGCCTCGAGCGGCTCGTCGTGGGTGTTGTGGAAGCCCTGCGTCAGCTCGGTGTGCGACGCGAGGCCGGTGATCCTGGTGCGGACGTCGATCGACTCCAACGGCAGGTTGCCGTGCTTGGTGCGCAGGCAGCCGAGCCCGTCGTCGTCGGTCGGCCGGGCGGTCACCTCCGCCTGGTCGATCAACTCGATCTGGGTGCTCATCGGCGTTCCTTTCGTGGGGTCAGACCGAGCCGGTCGATCGCGTCGAGCAGCGGCGCGGCGGCCGCGGTCAGCTCCGCGATGTCGGTGTGGTCGAGGTTTCTGGTGACACCGTCCAGCACGACGGTGACAGTGTCACCGATGCGGAAGGCCGGCACGACGTTCGTGACGGTGTCCGGTGCCGGGGCGGCGATCCGCCGGGCGAGCTCGTCGGCCACCGCGCTCACCTCCGGCGACAGGTGCACGACGTCGATGTCGTACGTGACCTCGGCCAGGCGGGCGAGCTCGGCGTCGGTCGAGCCGAGCAGCCGCTCCTGCACCTCCGCCAGCGCCAGGCCCCGTGCCTGCAGTTTCTTGATGGCCGCCAGCTGCAGCGCGTGCCGCTCGCCGTACAACGCGACGCGGCCACGGGTCGCCAGCGGGCGGTCGACGAGCCCGATGGTGGTGTACCACCGGATGGTGCGCGCGTTCGGCAGCTCGCGGACCCGGCCGCTCCGCTGCCCGTCGTAGTCCGCGGCCAGCAGGTCGGCGACACGTTCCGAAAGCTGTTCGAGGGTGTACAGCTCGTCGCTCATACCGCGATCTTGACAGTATCCGGTGACACTGTCAAGCTGTCAGTGTCAAACTGACAGCGTCCAGATGACGGTGTCAACCCCAGCCGAGCTCGTGCAGACGGGCGTCGTCGATCCCGAAATGGTGGGCGATCTCGTGAACGACCGTGATGGCGACCTCCTCGACCACGTCCTCCTCGTCCCGGCAGATGTCGAGGATGGCCTCGCGGTAGATGGTGATCGTGTCGGGCAGCACGCCGCCGTACTGCGACGTGCGCTCGGTCAGCGCCACGCCGTGGTAGAGGCCGAGGAGCGTGGGGTTCTCCTGGTCGCGGTCCTCGACGAGGACCACCACGTTGTCCATGGCCCGCGCGAACTCCTCGGGGATGAGGTCGAGCGCGTCGCCGACGAGTTCCTCGAACCGGCGGCGCGTCATGGCGACCGCCATCTCAGCCGCCCGGCTTCGGGCTGCTCGGCGGGGGCGGGGCGGAGCTCACGGGCTGGGCCTTCACGCTGCCGCGCACCGGCCGCAGCGTCTGGTCCGGCTCCAGCGCGCCGACCTTGCAGTCGACCTTCCTCGAGCCCGCGTCCCAGCTCTCCTTCTTCAGGGTGTCGGAGTAGAGCGACAGGCCGAGCGCGGCCAGGTCCTTGTCGCCCGTGTACTTGGCCGCGACCGGCGGGCAGAGGTCCACGGTCTTCTCGAGCTGCAGCGCCTCGGTCGGGTACTCGGCCGGGAACGTCTGCGACAGGTCGACGCTGCCGACCACCTCGTAGGAGTGCTCGGTCGAGCAGTCGACCGGATCGCCGACCTCCTTCTCGTCCACCAGACCGAAGCAGGTGCCCGGGTCGTGCACGTTGGACTGGTCCTGGTCGGCGGCGCTCCCGGTGGTGGGCAGCAGGCGCTCGCCGGAGGGCGTCACGCGCTGCAGCCCGCAGCGCAGCTTGCGGTCGCCGTCACGCCACTGGTCGGCGTTGGGCTTCAGCGCACCGACCGTGTACTTGCCGAACGGGTCGAGCTTGCCGCCCAGGTACTCGGTGCCGACCGTCGTGCACTTCTCGGTCACGATCTGCTGCCAGCCCTCGGCGTTGGGCGGTGGCGCGCTCTCGGGGTAGTCCTTGCCGATGTCGACGTTCTCGGTCACCTCGAAGGTGTGTGGTTTCGAGCACGGGACCCGGCGCATGTTCTGCGGGGCGTCGTTCGGCCAGTCCAGGCAGGTGCCACTGGGCGAGTCGAACGCGGCGGCGGCTTCCTCGGCCGCGGTGTCCGCCGCGCCCTTCACCGACACCGGCCACGAGAACAGCATGCTCATGCTGAGCACGGCCAGCGCCCCGACGAAGGCGCCCGCCATCACCAACCGTGTTTTGAGCGTGCTCCTCGTGGAGCGCGACAACCCGACGCGTGCAGACATCGCGTCCATGATGCCAGCGTTGCCGGCGGTGGGAGAGGCCGAATCGACTTGCGGGCCAAAACAGGTGTGCGGATACGCTCCGGGCCGTGATCGACCTGAGGACGTTGCGTGAGGACCCGGAGGCGGTGCGTGCCTCACAGCGCGCCCGTGGCGAGGACGAGGCGCTGGTCGACGCGCTGTTGTCCGCGGAAGAACGACGACGGTCCGCGGTCGCCGCCGCCGACACGCTGCGTGCCGAGCAGAAGCAGCTCGGCAAGCAGGTCGGCCGGGCACGGGGTGAGGAGCGCGACACGCTGCTGACCAGGGGCAGGCTTCTGGCCGCGGACGTGCGCGCGGCGGAGGCCGCTCAGGCCGCGGCCGACGACGAGCTCGCGAAGCTGCACGTGACCGTGCCGAACGTGGTGCACCCCGACGCGCCCGCCGGCGGCGAGGACGACTACGTGGTGCGCAAGGAGGTCGGCACGCCACCGGTGTTCGACTTCGAGCCAGCCGACCACCTCGACCTGGGGGTTCGGCTCGGTGCGCTGGACGTCGAGCGGGGCGCGAAGGTGTCCGGTTCGCGGTTCTACTTCCTGACCGGGGTCGGTGCGCAGCTGCAGCTCGCGTTGCTGAACCTGGCGGCGGCGCAGGCGACTGTGAGCGGTTTCACACTGATGATCCCGCCGGTGCTGGTGCGGCCGGAGATCATGGCGGGCACCGGGTTCCTCGGTGCGCACGCCAGCGAGGTGTACCGGCTCGCCGACGACGACCTGTACCTGGTGGGGACGTCGGAGGTGCCGCTGGCGGGGTACCACGCCGACGAGATCCTCGACCTGTCGGCGGGGCCGAGGCGGTACGCGGCGTGGTCGTCGTGCTTCCGGCGGGAAGCCGGGTCCTACGGCAAGGACACGCGGGGGATCATCCGCGTGCACCAGTTCGACAAGGTCGAGATGTTCGTCTACTGCAGGCCGGAGGACGCCGAGGCCGAGCACGCGCGGCTGCTGGCGTGGGAGGAGGAGATGCTCGCGAAGATCGAGGTGCCGTACCGCGTGATCGACGTCGCGGGCGGGGACCTCGGCACGAGCGCTGCGCGGAAGTTCGACTGCGAGGCGTGGGTGCCGACGCAGGGGCGCTACCGGGAGCTGACGTCGACGTCGAACTGCACGACGTTCCAGGCGCGACGGCTGTCGGTGCGCTACCGGGACGAGAACGGGCGCCCGCAGACGGCGGCGACCCTGAACGGGACGTTGGCGACGACGCGGTGGATCGTCGCGCTGCTGGAGAACCACCAGCGGCCCGACGGCTCGGTGTCCGTCCCGGCGGCGCTGCGGCCGTTCCTCGGCCGCGACGTCCTCACCCCGGCGTAGGCGCTCGGCCGGGTCAGCGCAGGCCGATCGCCTCGGCGATCATCGGCTTCATGCTGCGGCTGAACTCCAGGTTCATGTGGTCGTGGTCGAAGTACACCGCCACGTTCCCCACCACCGCGTAGCAGCGCCGGTCGTCGCAGAAGTAGTCGGTCATGTCCACCAGCGTGACGCCGGGGACGCGCGGGCGCCTCGCCACCTCGGTCAGCGGGTCCCCGGGGTGCGCCACCTCGCGGTCCACGGCACAGGCCAGCGGGTCGTCCGGGTTGAGCACCACGCAGTCCCGTGCGCGCACCCCGCCGTTGAGGGGCGGGTCGGCGAGGACGAACACCTTCGCGCCGGCACCGGTCCACTTGCGCCAGTACGGTTCGAGCCCGTCGCGGTACTGGTCGGTCTGCGACCGGCCGCTGCCGTCGTCGGCGTTCTCCGCACGGGCGAAGAACGACACGAAGACCATCATGGGACGGTCGTCGGTGACCACGTCCGCCATGTTCGCCGTCCAGTCCGTGCACGCCCGCCGGTTCGCTTCCGACGCCACCGTGCGGTACCCGGTGAACTCGACGTCCGCGAACGGGCACCCGCCGAGCAGGGCGAGCTTGAGCACCCACCTGTGCTCGCGCGCGAGGTCGAAGAGCGGTCCCTGCCACTGCTGGGCGTGCGAGTCGCCGACGAGCCAGACGACCGGCGCGGCCTTGGCGCCCCGGCTGAAGTCGCACACGGTGGTCGTCTTCTTGCTGCCGACCTTGTACTCGTCGAGCGCCTCGCACTCCTCCTCCGGCGTGTCGTAGTACTCGTTCGCAGGTCCCATGGTGACGATCTCGGCGGGCCCGAACGGGTCCGCGCACTTGTTCTCCCTGATCATCGCGGGCGCACCGTGGCAGGGGTTCGCCATGACCTCCGGGTCCTTCATGACCTGCTCCGCCTTGCGTTCGGCCGTCGCGACCTCGTCGTCGTAGGCCCGCTCCAGGGCGCCTGCCGCCACGGCGATCGCGGCCACCACGGCGACCATGGCCACGAACGTGAGCTTCGTGCTGCGGGCCAGCGGCCCGAACGACATGCCGCGGTCCTCGACCAGCCGCTTCGACAGGGACGCCAGCACGAGCGACACGGCGAGCACACCCAGCAGGTACGGCGTGGTCATCTCGCCGGCGTCGAGCAGGTCGCCGAGCACGAACGGGGCGAGCAGGATCAGTGGCCAGTGCCACAGGTACAGCGAGTAGCTGAAGTTGCCGATGGCCTGGACCGGCCACGATCCGGTCACCGGTGAGTGCCACTGCCTGCCCGGCCGCAGCCCGCCGACGATGACCAACGCGGTGCCGACCGTGGGCACCAGCGCGAGGTAGCCGGGGAACGGTGTGTGGTGGTCGTACAGCACGGCGGCGGCGATGATCATGGCGAAGCCCGCGAACGACGCGAGCCCGGCGGCTGCCCTCGGCAACATCAGCCTGCTCGCGAGCAGGGCGACCAGCGCGCCCGCGGCGAACTCCCACGCCCGGCCGTGCGTGACGAAGTACGCCTCGTTCGGGGACGCCTCCGTGTAGTACACGCTGAACGCGAGCGACGCCGCGCCGACGGCCGCGATGCCAACGACCTGCGCGCGGCGCCGCCGGACCTTGAACAGGAGCAGCAACAGCAGCGGCCACACCAGGTAGAACTGCTCCTCGACCGACAGCGACCAGTAGTGCTGCGCCAGGCTCGCCGCCTCGGACGCCGCCGAGTAGTCGACCGACTTGGCGGCGAGCAGCCAGTTCTCCCAGTACATGGCGCTCGCGGCGGCCTCGTTCGCGGTCGCCGCCCAGCGCGGGTAGGGCAGCAGGAAGTACGCGGCGGCCAGGGACAGCCCGAGCACCAGCAGCGCCGCGGGCAGCAGGCGCCGGATGCGCCGGGCGTAGAACCTGCCGAGCCGCACCCGCCCGGTGCCGGTGATCTCGCGGTCCAGGTGGGAGCTGATCAGGAAGCCGGAGATCACGAAGAACACGTCGACACCGACGTAGCCGCCGGTGAGCCAGTTCGCGGACAGGTGGTTGACGACGACGGCGAGCACCGCGACGGCGCGCAACGCCTGGATGTCGGGCCGGAAGCCGGGTCGCGCCGGCACGGCGGGCAGGCGTTCGGTCGGTGCGTCGTCCCCAGGACGGTGCGCCGTGACGGTCTCCACCGGTCGTTCCCCCAAGAGCTCTCGTTCCGGCCAGGCTAACCGGCGGTCAGGACACCTGGTCCGCGACGTGCTTCGCGATCTCGAGCGCGCAGGTCGCGCCGGGAGACGGGGCGTTCAGCACGTGCACCTGGTGCGGGGCGGACTCGATGATGAAGTCCTGTACGAGTGTGCCGTCCGGCAGCAGGGCCTGTGCTCGCACGCCGGCCACCGACCGCACCAGGTCCTCCCTGCCGACGGCGGGCACCAGCCGGGCGAGGCTCGTGGCGAAACGTCGCTTCGACAGCGAGCGGGCGACCTCCGCGACGGCCGTGCGCGGGTACCGGCGGGCGAGCCGCCAGGTGCCGGGGAACCGGGCCACCTCGGCGAGGTCGGTGGCCGAGACGTCCCGCCAGCGGTAGCCCTCCCTGCGCAGCGCGAGCACCGCGTTGGGGCCGGTGTGGACGCTGCCGTCCAGCATCCGGGTGAGGTGCACGCCGAGGAACGGCAGCGTCGGGTCCGGCACCGGGTAGATCAGCCCGCGGACCAGGTGCGCCGCCGCCGGCCGCAGCGTGAAGTACTCGCCGCGGAACGGCACGATCCGCACGGCGGGCGTCAGGCCGGCGAGCCTGGCGACCCGGTCGGCGTGCAGGCCCGCGCAGTTCACCAGCGCGTCGGCGCGCAGCACCTCCGTGCCGGTCGCGATCTCCACGCCGCCGTGCCTGCCGGGCCGGATCCCCAGTGCGGGCGTGCCGAGTCGCAGGTCGGTGCCGGTTTCGGTCAGCAGCCGGACGAGCGCGGCGCACACGGCGGGGTAGTCGACGATGCCCGTGCTCTCCACCCGCAGCGCGGCCAGGCAGGCCACCTCGGGCTCCCACTCGTGGGCCTCGGCAGGCTCGACCAGCTTCGCGGGCACGCCGTTGGCGTCCGCGCGGGCGGCCAGCGCGTGCAGGCCGGCCAGTTCCTCCTCGCGGGTGGCGACCACGAGCTTGCCGCAGACCTCGACGGGCACGTCGTGCTCGCGGGCGAACGCCACCATCGACCGGTTCCCGGCGACCGACATCCGCGCCTTGACCGACCCGGGGGCGTAGTAGAGGCCGGCGTGGACGACGTTGGAGTTGTGCCCGGTCTGGTGACCGGCCCAGTGGTCCTCCTTCTCCAGCACCGTCACCCGGTCGCCGCGCGCGGTCAGTTCCCGCGCGGTCGCGAGGCCGAGGATGCCGCCACCGACCACCACCACATGTCGCACGGGGAGCAAGCGTAGGTGATACCCGGCCCGCGGGCCGGGTTCCTCTACCGTGGTCCCGTGCTCGACGTGCTCAGGCGGTTCGGCTCGGCCATCTACATGGGTGGCGGGCTGCTGCTCGTCGGCGCGGCCGGGTACGTGTTCGTCGCGCTCGCCGGGCACACGCTCCCCGCGGCGGACGCCGCCGCGCTCGCGAGCCTCTACCTCATGGTCAACATCGTCGGGCCGGGGGTGTTCAGCGCGCTCGAGCAGGAGACCAGCCGCTCGGTGAGCGCGGAGGCGGCGGCTGGTCGCGGGCCGGGAGCGGTCGCGCGGCACGCGTGGCTGCTCGCCTGCGGCCTGCTCGCCGCGCTTCTCGTGCTGTTGTTCGCCGTGTCCCCGGTGCTGACCGACCGGGCCTTCGCCGGGCAGTGGGGACTGTTCGTCGCCGTGTTGGTCAGCGTCGTGACCTCCGCGTCCGTCTACGTGGTCCGCGGCCTGCTCGGCGGGCTCCAGCGGTTCGGCGGGTACTCGGCGACGCTGGCGGGCGAGGGGCTGGCCAGGATCCTGCCGTGCCTCCTGATCGCGTCGCTGGCCACGCCGAACGCCACCGCGTACGCGTTGTTCTTCGCGTCGGGATCGGCGATCGGCGCGCTCGTCGGGCTGCTCTGGCTGCGGCCACGGGCGGCGGCCCCGCACACCGGCGCGGTGGCGGAACCGGCTCCGCCCGTCACGGCACGCCGCATGGCGCGGTCGCTCTCGCTGCTCGTCGGCGGCACGCTGCTGATGCTGGTCGTCATGAACGTCGCGCCGGTCGTCGTCACCTCGCGGCTCACCGGCGACGCCGCCACGGCCGCCGCTTTCGCCTCGGCGTTCGTGCTCGCCCGCATCCCGCTGTTCCTGTTCGCCCCCGTCCAGGCGATGCTGCTGCCGTCGCTCACCAGGGCCGCCGCGGCCGGGGACCTCGCCACCGTGCGGTCGAAGCTGCGCCTGATCCTGATGGCGGTGCTCGCGGTCGGTCTTCCCGCGGTGCTGGCCTCGTTCACCATCGGTCCGTGGGCCGTGCAGGTGCTGTTCGGCGCGGAGGTCCGGCTGTCCGGTGTGGTCGTGGGGCTGCTCGGGGTGAGCACCGTCGGCCTGATGGCCGCGCTGGTGCTGCAGCCGGGACTGATCGCGCTCGGGGCGCACCGGTCGGTCACCACGACGTGGCTGGTCGGCACCGTCGTGCTGGCCGTGGCGCTCGTCCTTCCCGGCGATCCGGTCCGCGCCGGGGTCGTCGCGCAGCTCGCGGGCGCGGCCGTGGTCGTGGCGTTGATGTTGCGCACCCTGTCGATCCGGTTGCGGCGCGGGCAGACCGGTGCGCCCCCCGCCGGTGCCGGAACCACCGTCGTGACCGGCTAGCCTTGGCCTCCGTGTCGAGCAAGGTGCCCGGTGGCGCGATCGTCGTCGTTCCCGCGTGGAACGAGCAGCTCACGGTCGGTGAGACCGTGCGGGAGATCCAGGCAGCGACGCCCGATCTGCCCGTTCTCGTGGTCAGCGACGGCTCGACGGACCGGACCGTGGAGGTTGCCCGCGCGGCGGGTGCCCTCGTGCTGGAGCTGCCGTTCAACCTCGGTGTCGGCGGCGCGATGCGTGCCGGGTTCCGCTACGCCGTGCGCCACGGTTACGCCGCCGCGGTCCAGGTCGACGCCGACGGCCAGCACGACCCGGCCGAGGTGCCGCTGCTGCTGGCGAAGCTGACCGAGGCGGACGTCGTCATCGGCGCGCGCTTCTCGTCCGCCGACGACGAGTACCGGGTGCGTGGCCCCCGCAAGTGGGCGATGGTCGTGTTGTCGAAGGTGCTGTCCCGGCTCGCGCGGACCAAGCTGACCGACGTCACGTCCGGCTTCAAGGCGACCGGCGGCCGCGCGCTCCCGGTGTTCGCCGAGCACTACCCGGTGGAGTACCTGGGTGACACGGTCGAGTCGCTCGTGATCGCGCTGCGGGCGGGCTGCACGGTCACGCAGGTGCCCGCGCACATGCGCCCGCGCCGGGGCGGCAACCCGAGCCACCGGCCGATCAAGTCCTCGATCTACCTCTTCCGCGCGGGCTTCGCCCTGCTGCTCGCGCTGATCCGCCGCTGGGAGACCGCCGACATGCCAGAGCCGGAACGGACTCACCGGACACAGCGAGGAGGTGTCCGGTGAGCAGCACGTACCTGGTCGCGCTGGTCGGCAGCCTGCTCGTCCTGGCCGGCATTGTGGAGCTGCTGCGCAGGCGCCAGCTCGGCGAGAAGTACGCCGTGCTGTGGCTGGCGGTCGGCGTGACGCTGCTGGTGTTCACCGCGTTCCCGGGCCTGTCGATCTGGCTCGCGCGGGTGCTCGGTGTCCAGGTGCCCACCAACCTGCTGTTCTTCGTCGGCATCCTGTTCCTGGTCGGCGTGGTGCTGCACCTGTCGTGGGAGGTGTCCCGGTTGGAGAACGAGACCCGCAAGCTCGCCGAGGACCAGGCGATCCTCCGCCTGGAGGTCGAGCAGTTGCGGGAGAAGCGCGAGAAGACGGCCGAATGAGCACCGTCGACATCATGATGCCGTTCTACGGCGACGTCGCGATGATGCAGGCATCGGTGCGCAGCGTGCTCGCACAGGACGACCCGCGGTGGCGCCTGACCGTCGTCGACGACGGCGACGACCCCGCCGTGCCCGGCTGGTTCGCCGGCATCGGCGACGAGCGCGTGCGGTACCTGCGCAACCCGGAGAACCTGGGCCTGACCGGGAACTTCAACCGCTGCGTCGAGCTGGTCGAGCACGAGCTGGCGGTGCTGATCGGCTGCGACGACCTCATGCTGCCCAACTACGTCGGTGTCGTGCGGGGCGTGCACGCCGACCACCCGGACGCGGGCATCATCCAGCCGGGCGTGCGGGTGATCGACAGCGCGGGCGACGAGACGAGGACGCTCGTCGACGAGGCCAAACGCATCCTGTACAAGCCGAGGTTCGACCGGCGCCTGGAGCTGGCGGGCGAGGCGCTGGCGGTGAGCCTGCTGCGTGGTGACTGGCTGTACTTCCCCGCGATCTGCTGGCGTTCCGCCGCGCTCAAGGAGCTCCGGTTCCGCCCCGATCTGCGGGTCATCCAGGACCTGGCGCTGCTGATGGAGCTGGTGCGGCGCGGCGAGCGGCTGGTCGCGGACCGGACCGTGTGCTTCTCCTACCGCAGGCACGACGCGAGCGAGTCGTCGTCGACCGCCTTCGACGGCTCCCGGTTCACCGAGGCGGGCGAGTTCTTCGCCGACATCGCCGAGCAGATGGCCGCACACGGCTGGCCCCGTGCGGCGCGGGTGGCGCGGCTGCACCTGTCGTCCCGGCTCTTCGCGCTGACGAACCTGCCGGGGGCGCTGCGCGCGGGGGGCGGTGTCCGCCCGCTGGTCCGGCACGCGTTCGGGCCGGGCCGGGTCAGCCCGCGCGCCCGCAGGCCGTGATGCGGTAAAGCTTGTTGCCGCCGTCGGCTTCGACGAGCTCGAAGCCCGGTGCCGCACCCGGGTCCGCCAGTCCCCGGTAGTAGTTCCAGTACGGGTCGTGCGGGCGGAACCTGATGTTGCCGACCAGCAGGTAGTCCACCCCGACGGCACGCACCGCGGCGCACACCGCTGGTTCGGTGCCGACCTCGATCAGATGCCCGGCGATGGTCGTCTGGTCCGCGCTGTGCTCGGTGCGGAAGTGCGGGAACAACACCGGGCGGTCGGCCAGGGTCCACAGCATCGCGCTTCCGTTGAACGGGTTGCCCGCGACCAGCGCGTCCTCGGGGATCTCGTCCTTGATCCGCGCGAAGAACCGTTCCGTGTCCTCGGTCGCGAGCTGGTCCCACTTGGCCTGGTCGTAGCCGATGGCCACCCGTCGCTCCCGGTCGACGGGGTAGAGGCCCGACGTGAGCACCAGCAGCAGCACCACGAGCCCGATGGCGACGTAGGTGTCCGGTACCGCCCGGAGGCGGCCACGCAAGCCCGAGGGCGGGGCGGTGTTCTCGGCGCTTCTCGCGGCGAGCTTCGCCGCGAGGAAGACGATGCCGCCGACCGCGAGCGGGACCGCCGTGATCGGCACCATGGCGGCGAGGCGATGCGGGTCGTTGTACCAGAAACCGGTGAACATCCGGGTGTCCGGCCGCTTGATCGCCGCGCCGACCACGTACAGGAAGGTGCTGGCCAGGTGGCCTGCGACGATGAGCCACAGCACCTTGAACCGGGTCGCGGAGACGATGCCCGTGATCACCACCGCGGAGAGCAGCCACAGCGCCTCGAATTTGTTGGTGGCGTTCAGCGCGACCTCGCCGAACGCGTTCGCCGGGGTGCCGAACGGCGGCCAGTAGGTCTCGCGGACGAGGGCGAAGGCGGGCGTCGTGGCGGCCCAGTACCAGAGGACCCCGACGACCGCGAGGAACGCGGCGAACTCACCGGCCCCGCGCCATGTGCTGCCCGCGCGGTGCAGCCGCAGCCCCCGGGCGCCGATGGCGGCGGCGATCGGGAACAGTGACAGGACGGCGACGGAGAACACCACGTTCGGGTGGGCCAGCCCGGTCGCGAGCAGCACGACGGGCAGCGCGAGCCAGGCCCGGCCCCTGCCGATGGCGTCGTCCTTGGTCCAGCCGGTGATCGTGAACACCAGGGCGAGCGCGGCGGGTGCCAGTGCCATGCCGAGGAGGTTGGGCCAGAGGACGCCGAACCCGAGCAGGTCCCACGGGAAGGCGGTGAACCCGATGCTCAGCACGCCGGTGATGGCGAGCGCGCCGGTGTTGCGGCCGAACAGCTGGCGCACGAGGAGCAGGCAGGACAGCGGCCACAGCAGCACGGCGGCGACGGCGCTGACGATGTTCGCGGCGACCGGGATGCCGGCCCCCGTCGACATCATGATCAGCGAGGCGAGGTCGTGCCAGGCGGCCGGGTAGAACACGCCGGACACGTCCGCGTTGCCGAACGTGGCGATGGTGAGCGAGGACGCCTGGTGCGAGTCCTCGATGTAGGCGAGCGCGTTGTAGTGGAAGAGCGCGTCGTAGGTCTCCGAGAGGGCGCCGGGTGACCTGATCGACCGGACGATCGTGATGCCGCCGAGGACGAACGCGGGCAGCAGGCCGGCGAACGCGGCGACCGTGACCGGCCGCGGGTCGGCACCGGCGGTGAAGATCCTCCGGCGGCGCAGCGCGAGCGCCACCGCGGCCACGAGTGCGGTCACCACGGCGCACACGACGAGCACGATCCAGATGGACCAGTCCACGCCGATCATCCCGGCGAGGACGGCGGTGCCCGCGATCAACGCGATGCTCGTGACGGGGGCCAGTGCCCACGCGGCGATGCCGCGCAGCCCGACGAGGTAACTGGTGGCCAGGCCCGGTGCGAGCAGCCAGGCGGCCGTGACCAGGGCGATCGGCACGGCGTGGAACCAGTTCATGGGGTGACGACCTCGATCTCCTCGCCGGGGCAGGCCTGGGCACCGCTGATTCTAGGAAGACAACGGGCTGTGCCCTCGACCACGTCCGCCTCCCCTGGCGAGTGATGAACACGCACACAATTCCGGCGCTTCTGCACCTGGATCACGCCTTGTGTGAAACGTGTTCACTCATTCGTGCGATACGCGGCACGAATGGCTGAAGTTCGGCCTTCTGGTCGGACAGCTAAGGGGGGTCATGACGAAGTCGTTGCGGCGCATCGGCCGCCACCTCGCTTTCGTGCCGGTGCTGGCGATGGCCACGGTCACACTCACCGTCCTCCCGGCGGCACCCGCCGCGGCGGGCACACTGCCACCCGGCTTCGTGCTCCGTGACATCGAGACCGGGCTCACCGGCATCTCCGCGGGCGGCCTCGGCGACGGGCTCACCGACTTCGTCCACCTGCCCGACGAGAGCATCCTGGTCACCGGCAAGTACGGCAAGGTCATGCATGTCCCCCGGTCGGGCGCACCGCGCCAGATCGCGGACCTGCCGACGAACGGCGGCGGCGACCTCGGCCTCACCGGGATCGCGATCGCACCCGACTACGCGGCCAGCGGGACCGTCTACACCGCGCGCGCGGTGCACGGGACGGGCGCGGGCACCGGCGCCAACGGCGTGCTGCGGGTCAGCCGCTGGACCGCCACCACGGACCAGGACGGCACGCCGACCGGTCTGACCGGCGAGCAGATCGTCGTCGAGACCTACGCGGACGCCACCATCCACGGCATCGCCGGGCTGGTCGCGGCGTCCGACGGCACCCTGTGGGTCGCCATCGGCGACAGCGCGAAACTGGGTGTGTCGCCGCTCGCGCTGCGCGCACAGAACCTCGACGACCTGCACGGCAAGGTGCTCCACGTCAACCAGGACGGCACCGGCGTCGCGACCAACCCGTACTTCGACCCGGCCGACCCGGGCGCCGCGCGCAGCAAGGTCTACGCGAGCGGTTTCCGCAGCCCGTTCCGGCTCGCCATCGACCCGGTGAGCGGCCGGCCGGTGGTCGGCGACGTCGGCAACGGCACGTTCGAGGAGATCGACTTCGTGACCTCGGGCAACAACTACGGCTGGCCGTGCTGGGAGGGCAACGTGCGGACCGCGTGGAACACCTACGCGGAATGCGCCGGTGTCAGCACCGCGCTGCCGCTGCACGCCTACCGGCACACCACATCGCCCTACGGCATCAACGCGAGCGTCACCGGCGGCGTCGTCTACACGGGACGGTCGTACCCCGAGGAGTACCGGGGCGCCTACTTCTTCGGCGACTACTCCGACCGGCTGCTGTGGACGATGAAGTTCGACGAGCGCGGCGTGGTCACCAGGCCGGCGGAGACCGGCGGCTTCGGGGTCGAGATCGGCGCGCCGGTCAAGTTCGGCACCGTGCCGACCGGCGGCGACATCGTCTACGCCGACATCCACTCCGGGAAGCTGCGCAGGCTGGTGTACTCGCCGGGCAATGTGGCACCCGACCCGGAGATCACCGCCACGGTCGACGCGGACACCCGCACGGTCACCTTCGACGCGTCCCGGTCGACCGACCCCAACGGCGACCCCCTGACCCACACGTGGTCGTTCGGCGACGGGCGGACCGGTACGGGCGAGCGGGTGAGCCACACCTACGCGGCGGGGGAGAGTTTCGAGGTCACACTCACCGCGAGCGACGGGACCCTGACCGGTGTCGCGACCACGACCGTGTACCCGGGCAACCACGCCCCGGCGCTCACCGTCGCGGCGCCGGACCCGGCGAGGACCTTCGCCGTCGGCGACCTGATCGAGGCACAGGCCACCGCGACGGACCCGGAGGACGGGCAACTCCCCGTCCGGTGGGCGATCCAGATCGTGCACTGCGGCTCGCCCGCCGAGTGCCACCAGCACCCGGGAGCACGGCAGGAGGGCCCCCGGTTCCACCTCGCGTTCGAGGGCCACCCCGGCGACAGCAGGCTCGAGGTCACGGCCGTCGCGACCGACTCGAAGGGCGCGAGCACGGAGCACACGTTCGCCGTGCGCCCCAAACAGCGGCGCGTCACGCTCCACAGCACCGCCGCCGCCGACTTCACGATCGGCGACGAGCAGACCTCGTCGGGGCTGTTCACCGTCGGCACCCCGCTGACGATCATCGCGCCGGAGCGCGCGCTGGACGGCGTCAGCACGTTCAGCCAGTGGGCGGAGGGCAGCACCGACCGGGTGCGGCAGGTGACGCTGCCGGACGTCGACCAGGTGTACGAGGTCCTCTACCACTCGCCGATCGACCGCAGGTACGACAGCGACGCGGCGCTGCGGACGTTGCTCGGCGCACCGACCGGTGTCGAGCAGGGCGACGCGAAGGTGCGCTGGCGGACCTACGCCAGGGGCCGCCTGTACTGGTCGCCGACGACCGGCGTGCACGCCATGAACGGCGCGATCCTCACCAAGTACCTCGGCGCCGGCGGGCACCTGGTGCTGGGGCTGCCGACGACGGACGAGTCGAAGGGCAGCGACGGGACCGGCCGGTACAACCTGCTCGACCGCAACCAGGGCGTGTACTGGCACCCCAACACGGGCGCGCACGTCGTCGTCGGTGCGATCCACACCCGCTACCGCGCGCTGGGCGCCGAGAGCCGCCTCGGCTACCCGACCACGGACGAGGGCGACACCGCGACCCGCACCGGCCGCTACAACCACTTCCAGCGCGGCACGATCCTGTGGTCCCCCGCGACGGGCGCGTGGGCGGTGACCGGCGCGATCCGGTCCAGGTACGCCGCACTGGGCTACGAGAAGTCCTACCTCGGCTACCCGAGGACCAACGAGTACTCCGTCACCGGCGGCGCCCGCAGCGACTTCCAGCACGGCTACATCTTCTGGAACAGGGCCACCGGCCAGGTCACCGACCGACGTTACTGAACACTGGGATGAGAGGAAAGTCGTTGGGGCGAAAGAGAAGCCTGTTTCTGGTAGGGGTGACGGCGGCCGCGCTGCTCGGGGCGCAGGCCACCGCGGCGGCGCAGGAGCCCGCCGTGGCCGACCAGGTGCCCGTCGCGGCGCAGGCCGAGAGCACCGAGGTGGAGCACTTCGAGGAGGCCCGCGAGCGCACGGGGTTCGGCGGCGCGGCGGCAGGCGGGGCGAGCGCACGTGTCGCCACCGCGGCCGCACCCGCCGCGAACGCCGTCGGTTCGGGTGGCTCGGCCTTCACACCGATGCCGCCGATGCGCGTGCTGGACACCCGTACCGGCACGGGCGCGCGGAAGGGTGTGGTGCCCGGCGGTGGGACCATCGCGGTCGACCTGTCCTCGCGGGTGCCCTCGGACGCGACCGCCGTCGTGCTCAACGTGACCGGCGTGACCCCCACCCTGGCCACGGTGATCACCGTGTGGCCATCCGGCGAGCCGAGGCCCGCGACGTCGACCCTCAACCTGCGGGCCGGTGAGATCCGCGCCAACACGACGACGGTCGCGCTCGGCCCGGACCGGAAGTTGTTGCTGCGCAACAATTCCGGCAACGCCCACCTCGTCGCCGACCTCGCGGGCCACTACGCCCCGGCGGCTCGCGCGCGGTTCACGTCGATGTCGCCGAGCCGCGTGCTCGACACCCGCGCCTCGGGCGGGGCGCTGCCCACCGGTGGCACGCGGACCATCAACCTGTCCGGGCGGGTGCCCGCGACCGCCACGGCCGTCACGTTCAACCTGACCGGCGCGAGCGCGACGCTGAGCACGTTCGTCACCGCGTACCCCACTGGCTCGGCGCGGCCGAACGCGTCCAGCCTGAACATGGTGGCCGGGCAGATCACCCCCAACCTGGTGACGGTCGCGCTCGGCACGAACCGCAGCGTGACCCTGTACAACAACTCCGGCAGCACGCACCTGGTGGCCGACCTCGCCGGCTACTACGCGACCGACCGGGGCGACCCGTACTACCCGATGACGCCGCTGCGGGTGTACGACACGAGGTACGGCGAACCGCTGTACCAGGGGGAGATCGCCGTCTTCGAGTTCACGACCGAGGTGCCCGCGGCGGCGTCGTCGCTCGTGTTCAACCTGACCGGCACCGGCCCGGCCGCGGCGACGTTCGTCACCGCGTGGCCGGCCGGCGCGGGCAGGCCGACCGCGTCGAACATCAACCTCGCCAAGGGACAGACCGCCGCCAACATGGCGACGGTGGCGTTCGGGCCCGGCCGGGAGATCAACGTCCGCAACCACGCGGGCGTCGTCGACGTCATCATCGACATCGCGGGCTACTTCGCGCCGGCGCCCGCCCCGTGCACCGGCGCCTGCGTCCACTCGTGGGGTGTCAACGGGAACGCCCAGCTCGGGGTCGGCACGACCGGCGGCTACTCCGGCGAACCCGGCCGGATCGACGGGCACAGCGGTTTCTCCGCCGTCACCGGCGGCATCGTCAACGGCTACGGCCTCAAGGGCGACGGCACCGTGTGGTCCTGGGGCACCAACGGTGTGCAGGGACTGGGCAACGGCACCCCGTACGGCGTGTCCACCGTGCCCGTGCGGGTCGGCTCGCTGAACGACGTCAGGCAGATCGCGTCCGGCGGCTACAGCGCCTACGCCCTCGACAACGGCAACCGGGTCTGGGCGTGGGGCTACAACGACGACGGCGAGCTGGGCGACGGTTCGGTGACGCAGCGGAACTCGCCGGTGCCGGTGCTCCTGCCCAGCGACGTCCAGCAGATCGCGTCCGCCTATCTCACGGGGTACGCGCTGCGCGCCAACGGCACCGTGTGGGCATGGGGCGCGAACGGTGGCTCGCTGGGCAACGGCGCCTACGGCACCGGGTGCGAGACCCTGCCGGTCGGCCCCGGCTGCCGCGCGGTCACACCGATCCAGGTGCCGAACCTGACCGGTGTCGTCTCGATCGCCTCGACCTACAACGCGACGTTCGCGGTGAAGTCGGACGGCACGGTCTGGACGTGGGGCTTCAACGGTGAGGGTGGCCTCGGCATCGGCACGGCCGGTGGCCCGGACTGCTACGACAACCCGCACGGCACGAACTGCATGAAGCTCTCGCCGGTCCAGATCCCCGGCCTGACCGGCGTGGACCGGATCGTGGCCGGTGGCACGAGCACGACCTACGCGCTGATGACCGACGGCACCGTGCGGTCGTGGGGCTTCAACTCGCTGGGCCAGCTCGGCAACGGCACCACCGGTGGCGCGTGCTCGGACCAGACACAGCCCAACTGCGTCCAGCCCACGCCCGGCCCGGTGAGCGGTCTGACCGACGTGGTGGAGATGGTGGCAGGCAACTCGTTCGCCATGGCACGCCGCGCCGACGGGACGTTGTGGACCTGGGGCCGCAACACCCAGGGACAACTCGGCGGCCAGTGGTCCCCGACGAACGTGCCGACACGGGTGCCCGGCCTGAGCGGGGTGACGGCGGTCGGCGCAGGCCTCGACACCGCCTACGCCATCGGCTGACCCGACGTGAAGGGGCGCGTCCGGGCCGCCGGACGCGCCCCTTCACATGTCCGAGGCTTGACGTGGAAAGCCGCCGGTGGAAGGGCTCCCGCGAGAGGCAGTGCGGATTACCGGGCTCAGCAGCCGGTGATTTCGTACAGTCGGGCCTCCGAGCCCTCGCTGTCGATCTCGGTGACACCCGGGTTGGTCGCCAGCGAGTCGAGACCGTCGAACTGTATGTCGCGGTCGTGAATCTGGGTGCCGTCGAAGTCCAGTACCCAGTATGCGTGCAGGTCGCGCACGATCGAGCAGACCTCGGGGTCGGTGCCGACGTCGTCGAGGTTGTCCATCACGTACTGGATGTCCGGTGGGATCGTGCCGCCGACGTGCGGTGTGAGCATGCGCCTGCCGGAGAACGCGTACGCGAGTGCGGTGCCGGTCCACGGGTTGCCGATGATCGAGTCCCCTTCGGGGATCTCGTCGTCGAGCCGCTCCAGCAGCGCCAGTTCCTCCGGTGTCAGCACGTCGGCCTCGTCGTCGAGCTCGTAGGTCCGCGCGCCGGCCGCCACCTCGTAGTTGACCGAGCTGTACTGGCCGAAGACGGCGATCGCGACGGCGGCCACGAACGCCGTGGCGGCGGCCGCAGGCCCGGCGGAGGGGGTGCTGCGCAGCCGCTCGAACGTGGGCCTGCGTGCGGCCAGCCGGTCCATCGTGACGGTGTACAGCCAGGTGGCGGCGACTGCGCTGAGGACGACGGTGACCACCGGGAATTGCCCGGCGAGCCGGAACGGGTCGTTGTACCAGACGCCGGTGATGAAGTCGCGGACCCGGCCGACCGGTGCCGCCGCCACGACCACGTACAGGCCCGCGGCGATCACGTACATGCCGACCAGCCACCAGGCGACCTGCCTGCGCATGACCAGTCCGACCGCGACGAGCGTCAGCGCCAGCACGATCCATGTCGGTCCCTGGCCGTAGAACCCGGCGCTGAGCACCTTGCCGATCGCCTGCGGGATGGTCTCGATCGGCGGCCACCAGTCGTCGGCGCTCGGCCGCGCACGCATCCAGATCACGATGCCGACGGCCACGTAGCCGAGTATCAGCACGACGCCCGCCCAATACCGCATCTCAGCGGCTCTGCCGATCGCCTTGACGCGCCTGCGGTACCGGACCAGCGCCACGACGAGGATGGGGATCGCGAGTAGCAGCAACAGCAGCAGCGTGCTCGGGTGGGCGAGCGCGATACTCGGCACCGCCAGTACGAGAAACAGCATCGTGACCCAGCGTGGGGTACCGCCGCGCACGCCGCTCCCCGTCGCCATGGCGACCAGGGCCAGGCCGGCGGGCAGCAGCGCCAGCGACATGAAGTACGGGTACAGGACGCCGAAGTCCATCATCAGGTACGGGAACGCGCCGAACGTCGCTGACAGCGCACCCGCGAACAGCACCGGCACGGGCCGCATGCCGGTGACCCGGGTGGTGAGGAAGATGGCACCGATCGGCCAGACCAGCGCGCCGACCACAAGGTTCACCGCGTTGATCGCCTCGGGGATCGAGACCCCGGCCACCTGCACGACGAGGCTGACCAGGTCGTGCCACGCCCCCGGGTACAACGACGGGTTGGCGCCGTTGCTGTACATCCCGCCGAGAGTGAGGCTCGACGCGGAACCGGTGTCCAGAATGTAGCGGATCGCGTTGAGGTGGAAGACGTTGTCGTAGGTCTGCGAGAAGTGGTCCGGCGCGCCGAACATCGTCGTCAGTCCGCGGGTGATGAGCAGCGCGGGGATCAGCAGGGCGCCGACGTGCACGAGCAACTGCCAGCGGCTTCGCAGCGGCTTCGCAGGGTGTCTGCGCGGCCCGGGCACGAGTGGGCGCACGACCAGGCCGGCGACGGCAAGGATGACCGTGGCACCGATCACCAGCAGCACGTTCCACCGCAGGCCGACCGTGTTCGCGAAGACAGCCACGACCGCGATCAGGCTGACCGACACCGGTGCGGCCACGCCTACCGCGACAAGGCCGGTGACTCGCCAGCAACGCGCGACCAGGTAACCGGGCAGGAAGACGATGGCGGCGGTGACGAGCACGGCTGGGGCCAGCTGCCACCAACTCATGTGTGTCTGCTCCTTCGCACACTCACGGGACCAGGACTCCAGCCCGGAGCCGCGCGCAGAGTAGCAATCGGCATGACAAGCCCGGACGAGGTGTCGAGTGATGTCGCATGCCGGTGGTCGGGGCGATCCGCATCGACGCTCGATCGCGGCATGTCACCGCGTTGACCCCCCGAACGACACGCCTCTTCATGCGGACGCCTGTGCGCCTGGCCGCCGGTGGGCGGAGTGCCGCCTTGTCTACCGGGGATGCGCAGGGAACGCTCGCTCGATGTAGGGAGCCAGGGCCAGTGAGAACGTCCGCGACACGTGGCTCTTGTCGCGGTACACGATCACGGACCCGAGCTGGGCGTAGCAGTTCTGCGCATCGCAGAACTGGTCGCTCAGATCAACCAGCGTCACGTTGGGCAGGTTGGTCGCCTGCACGGCTGACGCCTGAGCCATCCGAGTCGCGGGGAGAGCGTCGCGCCTTGGCACGGCGCAGTCGGCCGGGTCGGTCTTCTCGGCCAGGCAGGTCGGAACGTTCTTGCCGCCAGTGAGCGGTACGTCCGCCATCACCACCACCGACTTGCCCGCAGCATGCAACCGCGACCACACCTCGATGAACCCGTCGACGGCGGGGTTGGCCAGGTTCGCCGCCGGACGCGCGGTGAACGTGAACACCGACGAATACGATGCGCTCACCACAGTGTCGATGTCCGGGTCGGTCGTGATCTTGTCGAGCACTCGGTCGACGTGTGAGTCACAGGTGGCCCGCCGGTCGGCGCCCAGTTCGCCACGCTCTTCCGGGTCGTTGCGCTCGGCGAGCGTGAATGGGCAACTGGAACGGGTGAAGGTGAGGATTCGCCAGCTGTTGTCCCGGCCGAGACGGTCGAACGCGGGGAACCATGACGTGGCGTGGGAGTCGCCGACGATGGCGATCGTGCGCGTGCCGTTCTTGTCGCCCAGTATGCAGCTGACAATGTCGGCGGTGTCGGCGTCGGCCTGGCAGCCGGGGTAGGCGATGTCCTGCTTGTTCTCGCGTATCACCACCGCGGGTGGTGGCACGGGAGCGCCACCCGCGAGGCTGCCGCAGTTGTTCGCCGGATCCAGCACGCCGGGTCCGTGACACGGGTCGCCCGCGACGTACTCGGCGGGCCCGGCCTGCACGCCCGGGGCCGGCACCACGACCAGGAGTGCCACCGCGACCGCCGTCATGCCCGCCACCGCGAACCCCAACGAGTTCCTGGTCGGCCGCAGCAGCGCGGAGTGCCGCAGCGGGTCTTCCACGACGAGCTTGCTGACCCACGACAGCACGATGCCCAGCGCCAGTAGGCCGAGCTTGACCGTCGCCGGAACTGGTCCGTCGAGCACGTACGGGGCCAGGACGATCAACGGCCAGTGCCACAGGTACAGCCCGTACGAGATGTCGCCCAGGAAGATCATGGGCCTCCGGGTGAGCCAGTAGCCCGCGCTGTACCGCTCCCGGTCGCGCAACGTCACCAGCGCGACTGCGGTCGCCGCGACCGGCAGGACCGCGATCCAGCCCGGAAACGCCGTGGCCGAGCTGAACAGGTAGCCGGTGACGACGATGACCGCCATGGCCGTCCACCCGGCTGTCATTGCCCACGGCCCGCGCAGCGCGCGCAGCGGCAGCAGGGAGATCAGCGCGCCGAAGACGAACTCCCACACCCGCGTCGGCGTCACAAAATACGCCGTGGCCTGGTTGCCCGCAGTCAGGACCACCGAGCATCCGAAGGAGACCATCCCGACGGCCACGAGTGTGTACACCAGGACCGTCTTCAGCTCGGGTGCGCGCCCGAGCCGGGCACGCACCAGGGCCAGCACAGCCACGATGGCCACGACGAGCAGTGGCCAGACGAAGTAGAACTGCTCCTCGATCGAAAGCGACCAGTAGTGCTGCGCGATCGTGGCGTCGTTGTCCTTCGCCGAGTAGTCGATCGCGTCACCCGCCAGCACCCAGTTCTGCACGTACAGGGTGCTGGCGACGACCTGCCGCACCGTGACGTCCCACACCGTCGACGGCGCGAGGAGGTAGACCGCTGCCGTGGAGATCAGCGAGACCGTCATGGCCAGTGGCAGCAGTCGTCGTACGCGCCGGCTCCAGAACCGCGCGGCGGACAGCCGGCCGGTGGCGCTCACTTCTCGCACCAGATGCGCGGTGATCAGGTAGCCGGAGATGACGAAGAACACGTCCACCCCGATGAAGCCGCCGCTGAGCCGGTTCGGCCACAGGTGGTAGATCACGACCAGGAGCACGGCGACCGCCCTCAGCCCCTGGATCTCGGGTTGGAACTCGTCGCGCCGCGGGCCGGCGGACACGGCTTGGCGCTGGTGGTTCTCGGTGGCGATATCGGGTGCCGTCATCGGGAGCCAGCTGTCCTCTCTGCCCGTTCGCTGCCCGGAGCAGCCTACGTTGCGGCACGCCGCCTGGCCGTTGCAGCCTGGGTGCGGCGCCGACGCACAGTGCCCGTCGATAGACTCCGGCGCTGTGCGAGTGCTGAGTGTCGTCGGAGCCCGTCCGCAGTTCGTCAAGCTGGCGCCGATCGCGCGTGCCATGCGCGGCCGGGCGGAGCACCTGATCGCCCACACCGGCCAGCACTACGACCACAACATGAGCGGGGCGTTCTTCTCCGACCTCGGTATCCCGGAGCCGGATGTGAACCTCGGCATCGGCTCCGGCAAGCACGGCGAGCAGACCGGCGCGATGCTCGCCGGGCTGGAGAAGATCATCGAGGACACCGCGCCGGACTGGGTGCTGGTGTACGGCGACACGAACTCGACCGTGGCCGCCGCGCTGGCCGCCGTGAAGCTGCACGTGCGCGTCGCCCACCTGGAGGCGGGCCTGCGCTCGTTCAACCGGCGGATGCCGGAGGAGCACAACCGGGTCCTCACCGACCACGCCGCCGACCTGCTGCTCGCACCGACCCAGGTCGCGATGGACCACCTCGCCACCGAGGGCCTCGCCGCCCGCGGCGTACTGGTCGGTGACGTGATGACCGACGTGCTGTTCGAGACGCGGGACAAGGTCGCGGCCGCGCCGCTGTCGCTGTCCGTGCCGGTCGAGGACGGCGAGTACTACGTCGCCACCATCCACCGGCCCGACAACACCGACGACCCGGAGCGGCTGCGGGCCATCGTGGCCGGCATGGCCAAGGTCGGCAAGCCCGTGGTGCTGCTCGCGCACCCCCGCCTGCGCCACCTCGCGGAGAAGCACGGGATCACCCTCGACCAGGGCTCGGTCGAGCTGTCCGAGCCGGTCGGCTACCCGGACCTGGTGAACGCCGTCCAGCACAGCGCCGGCGTGCTCACCGACTCCGGCGGGCTGCAGAAGGAGGCGTTCCTGCTGCGGGTGCCGTGCACCACGATCCGGCCGGAGACCGAGTGGGTGGAGACCGTCGAGCTGGGCTGGAACGTCCTGGTGAACACCGACTTCGCGGCGCTCCCGGAGATCGTGGAGCGCACGCCGCCCCCGCCGACCGACGCGGCGCCCTACGGCACCGGGACGGCCGCGCAAGCGGCGGTCGACGCGTTGCTCAGCGCCTGAGGTCCCCGGCGATCCAGGCTGCCGCCAGCCTGCCGGTGGTCGCGAGCGACGCGTTGTCGCGGACCCAGCTCACGAGGTGCTCGCCGTCGGGACGATCGCCGTCGAGCATGGCGATCATCTTCGCCGCCACGTCTTCCGGGCCGTATCCGGAGACCGAGCCCAGTGCGTTCTCCTCGACCAGCTCGGCGCTCGCACCGACCCCGGCGAACAGCACCGGGGTGCCGCACGCGGCCGCCGCGTAGATCTTGGTCGGCTTGGCGAAGTCGTAGCCCTTGCCGGGCACGATGCTCACCAGCGCACCGGTCGCGCCGGAGATCCAGCGTGCCGCCTGCGCGGGTGGCACGACGCCGCCGAACTCCACCATGTCCGGCGCGACCTCGGCGGCCAGCGCCCGCAGCGCGGGTTCCGCCGAGCCCTGGCCGAAGAACCGCAGCGTGGCCCGCGGGTGCTTCTCCCGCACGATCGGCATGGCGCGGACGAACACGTCGCAGCCCTGCCACTCCGACATCGTCCCGGTGTAGACGAAGTACGGCTGCCCGTCCGTGTCCGGCGCGTCGACGGGGTGGAACTGGTTCGTGTCCACACCGTTCGCGACCACCTCGACGTTGCGTGCGCCGAGTGCCCTGGCCCGCTCGGCGACGCCGTCCGACACCGCGATCACCCCGCGGGCGCGGCGCAGCGCGAACCGCTCGAACGCACGCATCACCTTGGTGACGAACCCGGGCGCGTCGATCGCGGCGACCGCGTCGGACCAGATGTCCGCCGCGTAGTAGTAGAGCGGCCTGCGGCGCACCAGGCAGGCCAGTGCCGCGAGCGCACCGGTCGTCGGCGGCGGCTCGGAGACCACCACGTCCGCCGACCGCGCGAGGAGCCGGGGCACCATCGGGAAGTCGAAGCTCGCGTACTGCACGTACCCGCGCACGTTGCCGCCCGCGTCCCGCAGCACCGGCCAGCGCAGGACCCGGTAGTCCGGGAACTCCTGGCTGCCCGCGTTCGCTGGTGGCTTCGTCGTCAGCACTGTGACCTGGTGACCGGCCGCGGCCAGGCCGTCGGCCAGGGCCTTGAGCCGGAAGGCGGCCGCGGCCACCTCCGGCGCGAACAGCCGGGTCACGATGACGACCTTCATGCCGGTGCCACCGAGGAGCTGCTCAGCAACTGCTCCGCCGTGCGCAGCGTGTTCTGGCCCTCCTGCATGGTCACGATGTCCGAGCCGCGGCCAAGGACCGCGTCGCGGAACTTCTCGTGCTCGACCCGCAGCGGCTCACGCTTCTGGATCGCGTACCGGGTCACGTCGCCCTCCGCCACACCACGGAAGTTGGCCACCGAGTCCCATTCGGTGGTGACCACGCCGTTGGCGTAGAAGGTGAGGTCGGCGGTCAGCGTGTCCGCGACGAACGCGCCCTTCTCCCCGGTCACCACGGTGACCCGCTCCTTCATCGGCGACAGCCAGTTCACCAGGTGGTTGGTGACGGTGCCGTTGGCGAGCCTGCCGGTGGCCGCCACGAGGTCCTCGTGCGGCCTGCCGGACCGCAGCGCGACCTGCGCGGACACGGTCAGGTACGCCGACTGCGCGAGCCACGCGGTGAGGTCGATGTCGTGGGTCGCGAGGTCCTTGACCACGCCGACGTCCGCGATCCGCGCCGGGAACGGGCCCTGGCGGCGGGTGGCGATCTGGTAGATGTCGCCGAGGTCGCCGTTCGCCATCCTGGCGCGCAGCGACTGCAGCGCGGGGTTGTACCGCTCGATGTGCCCGACCGCGCCGACCACACCGCGCTCCGCGAACGCCTTCACCAGCCGCTCGCCCGCCTCGACAGTGTGCGCGACCGGCTTCTCGATCAGCGTGTGCACCCCGGCCTCGGCCAGCGCGAGGCCGACCTCCTCGTGCATGCCGGTCGGCACGGCGCACACCGCCATGTCGATGCCCGCCGCGATCAGCTCGTGCACGTCGCGGAGCACCGGCAGGCCGCCGGCGACGCCGTGCGGATCGCCGGTGGCGTCCGCGACCGCGACCAGCTGCAGGCCTTCCACCTCGCGCACGACCCGCGCGTGGTGGCGGCCCATCATGCCGAGGCCGATGAGGCCCACACGGAGATCGGACATGTCAGGCACCTGCCTTCGCCAGGGTGTTCACCGCGTGCACGATCCGGTCGCGGTCCTCGTCGTCGAGCGACGGGTGCACCGGAAGGGAGACGACGGTCCTCGCGGCCTGCTCCGTGTTCGGCAGGTCCTCGGCGCGCCGGAACGGCTCCAGCCGGTGGTTCGGGATCGGGTAGTAGACACCGGAGCCGATGTGGTGCTCCTCCTTCAACGCCGCTACGAAGCCGTCCCGGTCCTCGGCCACGGTGACCGTGTACTGGTGGTAGACGTGCACGGCGCCGTCGGCGACCTCGGGCACGCCGACGCCGGTCAGGTGCTGGTCGAAGTACCGCGCGTTGGCCTGCCGCGCCTCGGTCCAGCCGCCCACCTTGGTGAGCTGCACCCGGCCGATCGCGGCATGCAGGTTGGTCATCCTCGCGTTGAAGCCGACGATCTCGTTCTCGTACTGCTTGAGCATGCCCTGGTTGCGCAGCAGGCGCAGGGTGCGCTCGCGTCCGGCGTCGTCGGTCGACACCATGCCGCCCTCACCGGAGGTCATGTTCTTCGTCGGGTACAGGCTGAACATCGCGAACGCGCCGAACGTGCCGACCTTCCGGCCGTGCAGGCTCGCGCCGTGTGCCTGCGCGGCGTCCTCGTACAGCGCGAGACCGTGCTCGTCGGCGATGGCCCGCAGTGCGGACATGTCCGCGGGGTGGCCGTACAGGTGCACCGGCATGATGCCCTTGGTGCGCTCGGTCACCTTGCTCGCCACACTCGCCGGATCGAGGCAGTAGTGCTCGAGTTCGATGTCGGCGAACACAGGGGTGGCGCCGGTCAGCGCGACCGAGTTCGCTGTGGCGGCGAAGGTGAACGACGGCACGATGACCTCGTCTCCCGGCCCGACGCCCGCGGCGAGGAGGCCGAGGTGCAGGCCCGCGGTGCCGGAGTTGACCGCGACCGCCGCGCGGCCGTCCAGGAGCACCGTGCTGAACTCTTGCTCGAACGCGGCGACCTCGGCGCCCTGCGCGAGCATGCCGGACCGGAGCACCGCGTCGACGGCCGCCCGCTCCTCGTCGCCGATGATCGGCTTGGCGGCCGGTATGAACTCCTTGCTCACAGCTCTCCCGTTTGTCGGTCCGGGGACACGTCGGAGCCACTGTATTTGGCGGCGGATTCGCACTGTCGCCAGGGTGTTTCGGTCTGGCACAGGCACGCTGCCGCCTGCGATCGGTCACGTCGTGGATAAACTCCGGCTTCATGCCTGGTCGTGCACGAATCCTCTGCGTCTCTTTCTCCGACATCAGTCAGGACTCGCGTGTCCTGCGCCAGCTGGACGTGCTCGCCGAGCTAGCAGACGTAACGACGGTCGGCTACGGCGAGAAGCCATCGGCCGCGACCGAGCACCTGGCGATCGACGGCGGCCTGGCGTCCCTGCCTCAAACCCCGGCGGGTGTGGCGTTGCTCGCCGCGCGGCGGTTCGACAAGGCCGAGTTCGCCGCTCCGGCCTTGCGCGCCGGGCTCGAGGCGGTCGGTGACCGGGAGTTCGACCTGGTGGTGGCCAACGAGGCACGGGCGATGGCATTCGCACTACGGGTCGCTAAGGGCGCACCGGTCGTGGCGGACATGCACGAGTGGGCGCCGGAGGAGCGTGCTCATGTCCGGTCGTGGCGTTTGCTCGTCAAGCCGTTCATGACCCAGCAGTGTGAGAAGTACCTACCCAAGATGGCTGCGGTGACCGTGGTCAACGACTCCATCGGCAAGCTCTACCTCGAACGGTTCGGCGTGCAGACGCACACCGTGCGCAACGCCAGCGCCTTCCGCGAGCTGTCGCCGAGCGAGGTGCCCGACGACCGCATCCGGCTCGTGCACAGCGGTGGTGCCGTCCCCGGCCGCAACATCGAGGCGCTGATCGAGGCTGTCCGCGGGCTCGACGACCGGTTCACCCTGGATCTCTACCTCGTGCCGGCGCGCGACGGCGGCAAGTACCTCGGCAGTCTGCGCGCGCTGATCGGTGGCGATCAGCGCATCACGCTGCACCCACCGGTCCCCACGACCGAACTGGTGGAGACGCTGAACGCATACGACCTCGGCATCTACAGCCTCCCGCCGCTCACAGCAAACCACCGGCTGATGTTGCCCAATAAGATCTTCGACTTCGTCCAGGCCCGGCTCGGTGTCGTTTTCGGTCCTGCGGTGGAGACCGACCGGCTGATCAACGAGCACAGTCTCGGTGTGGTCGTTGCCGACACGTCCGCGCAGGCCATGCGTGACACACTCGCTGGGCTGACTGTCGAGCAGGTGCGGGAGTTCAAGCAGAACGCCGATCTCGCGGCCAAGGTGCTGAACTCGGCGGAGGACTCGGCCGTGACCCGCGAGGTCGTCGGCGGCCTCCTGCCCCACTGACCCGGTAAGTACGCTCACCGCCGTGACGCTCCAATGCCGCATGCACCCGTCCGTGCCCGCAAGGGTTCGTCGGTGACCGTGGTCGAGAAGAAGCAGGGCCTGCTCGCGCGCATGCTGCGCCCCGTGCGGCTGGATCAGCCTGTTCCCACCTCCCTGACCCGTGGTAGCGCATACAGCACGGTCGGTCTCGTCGCGCAGGGGATCCTGCGGTTCGCCACGTCGGTCCTGGTTGGCCACCTCGCGGGCAAGAGCGTGCTCGGCGAGGTGGCGTCTGCCATCGCCATGTCGTTGATCCTGGCGCTGCTGTGGCCGACTACGACCGGTAGCGCGGCGTCGATGTTCGTCGCCAGAGCGCGCGGCGCAGGGGAGCCCGAGGTGGCACGGGCCACCGTGGGACACCTGCGGAAACGTGCCGTGCAGACCGGGCTGCTGCTCGGCGCTGCAAGCCTGCTCCTGTGGACGCTGTTCGACGGTGGGTCCTGGACTGGCGCGCTGAGCGTGGCCGCGCTGACCGTGGCGTACTCCGGCTACAGCTTCACCAGAGGCGTCCAGTTCGGAGCTGGCCAGGTCGCCCGGGCCACTCTGTGGGACGTGGCGAGTGTGCTGCTCGGCCTGGCCTGCTTGGTGGTGCTCCTGCTGGCCGGCGTACGCAGCACCGCCCTGGTACTGCCACTCGTGCTGACCTATGGCCTCTACACCGTGGCTGGATGGCCTTACGGAGCAAAGGGTGAGACAGACCGCACACGACGTCGGGAGCTGGATGGATTCGTGCTTCTTGGCGCCATCGCCACCCTGGCCAACACCGGGTTTCTGCAGCTCTCCCAGATCGCGGCGCGATGGGTGACCGGCGATGCGGACGCTGGGCAGTACGCGTCCGCGATCGCCCTGGCCACGCCTGCCTCGATGTTGGTCGTCGCATTGACGCTGGTGCTGCTGCCATCGTTGGCCGAGGCGCGGGGGCGACGCGACCTCGAGGCTGTGCGGATCCAGACCGACCGGGCGACCCGGGGCCTGGCCGTGATCATGGTGGCCATCTTCGGCTCGATCATGGTGTGCAGCAGGCTGATCGTCGGTGTGATCTGGGGACCGTCTTTTGCCGGTGCCGAGAAGCTGTTGCCGGTGCTGGTCGTCGCGGTACTGGCCACAAACTTGTGCGTGGCCAGCGTGAACGCGCTGAACTCCCGATCCCGCCGGGGGATGGCGGTGACGACCGCCGCCAACATCTCGGGCATGGCGGTCGGTACCGCCATGTGGCTCCTGCTTGCGCCGAGCCTGGGGCTTCCCGGCATCGCGCTCGGCTACCTTTGCGGGACCGTCGTGCTCGCGGCGATCCCCATCGGCGTCGTGTGGCGCACGGACGGCCACCGGTGGCGCTCGGTGTTCGCCAAGGTGGCGCTCGGTATCGTCGTGGCGGCCGCTACCGTCGTCGTCGAGCACCTCGCCGAGTTGCCGGTGCTGCTCGACCCGGTGTTCGCGGTCGGCTTCCTGGCGGTGTGGTGGGTGCTGAACCGCGCCGAGGTCGCGAAACTCCCAATCCCGGGACTGCGCCGCCGCTGAGCGTCAGTCCGCCGTGAGCGATCCGTCACGTTCGGTATAGGTCTCGCTGGTCAGCGGGCACACCCAGCGACCGTCCTCCTCGCGCAGCGGTGCGCCTGCCTTGCCGACCCAGCCGATGCGGCGGGCGGGTACCCCGGCCACCAGCGCGAAGTCGGGCACGTCCTTGGTCACCACGGCGCCCGCGGCCACGGTCGCCCATGCGCCGATCCGGACCGGTGCGACGCACACCGCGCGGGCGCCGATCGCGGCGCCCTCTTCGAGGGTCACACCCACGGGTTCCCAGTCCGACGCGCTCTTCAGGCTGCCGTCCGGGTTGATGGCGCGCGGGTACGTGTCGTTGGTGAACACCACCGCCGGGCCGACGAACACGCCGTCGGCCAGCTTGGCCGGTTCGTACACCAGCGCGTGGTTCTGGATCTTGCAGTTGTCGCCCATCCGCACGCCGGTGCCGATGTACGCGCCGCGCCCGATGATGCAGTTCGCGCCGAGCGAGGCGTCCTCGCGCACCTGCGCGAGGTGCCAGACCTTCGTGCCCTCGCCGAGCTTCGCGCTGTCCGCGACGTCGGCGCTCTCCGCGACGAATGACATGGTTCAGGCCTTCCCGATGACGCGGTAGGTGACGCCCGGCCAGGCCTCCGCGGAGCTGACGCGGCGGCCGTCGACGAACGTCGTGATGCCGGGGAGGTCGGCGGGGCGGAGCTTCGCGTACTCGGCGTGGTCGGCCTGCACGACGGCGGCGTCGACCTTCTCACCGAGGTGGTATGCGTCGAAGCCGAGCTTGGCCAGCTCCTCGTCGGTGTACATGGGGTCGTGCACCAGCACGGTCGCTCCCCGGTCCTTCAGTGCCTGCACGGTCGCGAAGACACCGGAGAACGCGGTCTCCTTCACGCCACCGCGGTAGGCGGCGCCCAGCACGGCCACCCGCTGCCCGGACAGCTCGCCGTGCGCGCCCTCCAGCAGGCCGACCGTGTAGCCCGGCATGGCCGCGTTGGCCTCGCGGGCCGCGCGCACGACGGTCGCCTCCGGGTCGTTCCACAGATAGAGCCGGGGGTAGACCGGGATGCAGTGCCCGCCGACGGCGATGCCCGGCCGGTGGATGTGGCTGTACGGCTGGGAGTTCGATGCCTCGATCACCTGGTAGATGTCGATGCCCGCGGTGGCGGCGAACCGGGCGAACTGGTTCGCGAGGCCGATGTTCACGTCGCGGTAGGTGGTCTCCGCCAGCTTCGCCAGCTCACTGGCCTCGGCGGAACCCAGATCCCACACACCGTTGCCGCGCTCGAGGTCGGGGCGGTCGTCGAAGTCCAGTACGGCCTCGTAGAACTCGCGGGCCTTGGCGGTACCCGCCTCGGACAGGCCGCCGATCAGCTTCGGGTACTTGCGCAGGTCGGCGAACACACGGCCGGTCAGCACGCGCTCGGGGGAGAACACCAGGTGGAAGTCGGCGCCCTCGGTCAGGCCCGAGCCCTCCTCCAGCATCGGCTTCCAGCGCTCGCGGGTGGTGCCGACGGGCAGCGTGGTCTCGTAGGAGACGAGCGTGCCCTTGGTGAGGTGGCGGGCCAGCTCCCTGGTGGCCGCGTCCATCCAGCCGAAGTCCGGCCGGGCCTCGTCGTCCACGAACAGCGGCACGACGAGCACGACGGCGTCGGCACCGGGCACCGCGTCGGCGTAGTCGGTGGTGGCACGCAGCGCACCTGCGGGTACCAGCTCCGAGAGCCTGTCCTGCAGCTCCGCCTCACCCGGGAACGGCTCGACGCCCTTGTTCACCAGGTCCACCACGTCGGCGTTCACGTCGACACCAACGACCTCGTGGCCCTTCGACGCGAACTGCACGGCCAGCGGCAGGCCGATCTTTCCGAGCGCGATGACAGCAATCTTCACCGAGACAGTCCCATTCGTTTACTGACGCAGCTGGTTTTGCGAATGCCATCGCAGCCTAACGTCACCCTGTGCTGCCCCTTGCCGGCCCGCCGGTAGTCTGGCTCGCGCGATCTGGCGGGCATCGGGAGGCAACGTGGCGGACCAGCGTGATGTGTGGCTGGTGGTTCCCGTGTACAACGAGGCCCCCGTCGTCGCCGAGGTCGTCAACGACGCGTTGCAGGTGTTCCCGAACATCGTGTGTGTCGACGACGGCAGCAAGGACGGCTCCGCGGAGCAGATCCGTTCCACCGGCGCGCACCTGGTGCGGCACCCGGTGAACCTCGGCCAGGGCGCGGCGATCCAGACGGGCGTCGAGTACGCCCGTTCCCAGGCGGGCGCGGCGTACTTCGCCACCTTCGACTCCGACGGGCAGCACCTGGTGTCCGACGTCGAGCGGATGGTGCGGCGGCTGCGGGACGAGCCGTTGGACATCGTGGTCGGCACCCGTTTCCACGGCGACACCGCGCACATCCCGCGACTCAAGCGGATCGTGCTGAAGAGCGTGGTCGCGCTGTCGCCACGCCTGCGCAAGCTCCACCTCTCCGACGCGCACAACGGCCTGCGGGTGTTCAACAAGACCGTCGCCGACGACATGAACATCACCCTGAACGGCATGGGGCACGCCTCGCAGATCGTGGAGATGATCGTGCGGGAGCGCTGGCGGGTCGCGGAGGAGCCGGTGACCATCCAGTACACCGAGTACTCGATGGCCAAGGGCCAGTCGCTGATCAACGGCGTCAACATCATGTTCGACACCGTGCTGCGCACGAACGCGAGGAGGTGACCACCTCATGGTGATCCAGTTCCTGCTCATACTCGCGGTGCTGATCGTGCTGGTGTCGTTCCTGCGGCACCACGGCACCACACTGGCCGGTGCGGGCGTCAAGATCGGTTTCGCCCTGTTCATGGTGTTCGGCGTGCTCGCCGTGCTGCTGCCCTCGGAGGTCAGCAGGCTGGCGCAGATCATCGGCGTCGGCCGCGGCACCGACCTGGTGCTGTACGGGATGGTGGTGGCCTTCGCGTTCGCCACCATCAACACCTACCTGCGGTTCAAGGAACTCGAACTGCGGTACGCCCGCCTCGCCCGCGCGATCGCGATCGGCAACGCGGAACCCCCGGCGGCCCCCGCCGACGGCGAGAGCAGCGAAGCGCAGGTGTCCTGACCGGTTCGACGCCCGAAGGTCCCCGGCGGGATCAGAGCTGCTTGCGGAAGTAGTCGACCGTCCTGCGGATGCCCTCTGCCAGGTCCACCCCGGGTCGCCAGCCGAGGTCGGTGGCCGCGGCGGTCGCGTCCAGGGCGGACGCGCGCAGGTCACCCAGCCGTGCCGGTTCGAACACGGCCTCGTCCGGCGCGTTCGCTGCGTGCGCCACCAGGGTGTGCAGCTCCCGGTCCGAGGTCTGCACCCCGGTGCCGATGTTGTACCGCCTGCCGCCGCCGACGTCGCCGGACGCCGCGACGAACGCGGCGACGACGTCGTCGACGAACACGTAGTCGCGGGTGTTGCCGCCGTCGCCGAACAGTGTCGTTCGCCTGCCGGTGAGCAGGGCGTTCGCGAAGATGGCCACCACGCCCGCCTCGCCGTGCGGGTTCTGCCGCGGGCCGTACACGTTCGCGGGCGCGAGGTGGGTGCAGTCGAGCCCGTACAGCTCGCGGTAGGTGTTCAGGTACATCTCCGCGGAGATCTTGCTCGCCGCGTACGGGGCCTTGGGGTGCAGCGGCGCGGTCTCGGCGACCGGCAGGTCCGCGGGCGTGCCGTAGATGGAACCCCCGGACGAGGCGAAGACGACCTTGCGCACGCCCGCCCCGCGGGCCGCCTCCGCGACCGCGATGGTCCCGAGCACGTTGCGGGTCGCGTCGTCGAACGGGTCGGCCACGCTGCTGCGCACGTCGATCTGCGCGGCGAGGTGGAAGACGACCTCCGGCGCGGCCTCGGCGACGACCTCGGTCAGCGCGGGGTCGTTGATGCCCACCTCGCGCAGCTCGAGCCTGCCGCTGTCCCGTGCCTCCGCGAGGTTCTCCCGGCTGCCGCGGGACAGGTCGTCGACGACGGTCACCTCGTGTCCGTCGCGGATGAGCCGGTCGACCAACGTCGAGCCGATGAAGCCGGCGCCGCCGGTGACGAGTGCGCGCACGGCTGGTCTCCTTCTGGTGATCGCGGACGTCGAATCATAACGGGACCGCCCGCGCCACCGTCGTGACCTCAAGGTGACCGAATCGTGGTGGCGGGTACGCTGGCTCATCGACAGTGGCCCGTGCCCCGTGGAGGTCTGGACTCGAATGCCCGGCAGCAGCCCGACACCCGTTGGAGTCGCCGCAACCGTCCAGCAGCCGGCGGCCGAGGCGGAAACCAGGACCACGGTGCAGGAACCGGGCAACCGGCTCGTCGCGCAGCGCGGGTTGTTCCGGGGCCCGGACCCGGTGTGCCCTGACGACCTGTACCTCCAGGTCGAGCAGGGCAACGCGGTCCGCGAGCGGCAGCGCCTGGTAGTGCACGCGGGCTCCGCCGTCACCACCGACACCTACTTCGGCCGTTTCCCGGCCAGCTACTGGCAGCGCTGGACCGTGGTGAACGAGGTCGACGTCGAGCTGACGCTCACCGGCTCCGGCCGCGTCGCGCTCGTCGCGTCGGACCCCGCGGGCGAGACCAGGGTGATCGCGGCCCGTGAGCTGACCGGCCTGCGGCGCGAGCCGGTGACGCTGACCGCCGCGCTCGACAAGTTCGTCGACGGCGGGTTCCTGTGGCTCGAGATCACCACCGGTGACGAGGAACTCGAGGTCGAGCAGCTGCGGTGGACCGTGTCCGCGCCGGAGAAGCTGCGCCCGACCTCCGTGGTCATCTGCACGTTCAACCGCGCCGACGACTGCACCAGGACACTGCAGTCGCTCGGGCGCGACCCCGAGAGCCTCGCGGTGCTCGAGTCGATCTTCGTGGTCGACCAGGGCACCGACACGGTCGACTCGCGGGAGGCGTTCCCGGAGATCCAGCGGACGCTCGGCGACCGGCTGCGGTACATCCAGCAGCCCAATCTCGGCGGCGCGGGCGGGTTCGGCCGCGGCATGTACGAGGTCACCGAGCACGGCGCCGCGGACGCGAACGTGCTGCTGATGGACGACGACGTGCTGTGCGAGCCGGAGATCGCGATCCGGCTGACCGCGTTCGCGAACCGCACCACGGAACCCACGATCGTGGGCGGCCAGATGCTGCGGCTGCTGCACCCGACCGTCCTGCTGGCCGGCGCGGAGTACGCGGACTTCGCACAGCTCATCCCGGGCAAGGTCGTGAAGGGCGCGCTGAACGACGTCGACCTGCTCGCCGAGGAGCTCGACGACGACGGGGTGCCGACCGGCCGGGTCAACCGGGGCGACCGCAGGGTCGACGCGGACTACAACGCATGGTGGTCGTGCCTGATCCCGGCCGAGGTGGTCGGCGCCGTCGGTCTGCCACTGCCGCTGTTCTTCCAGTGGGACGACGTGGAGTACGGCTACCGGGCCCGCGCCAACGGCTTCGCCACCGTGACGCTGCCCGGCGCCGGCCTGTGGCACGCCGACTTCGACTGGAAGGACCTCGACAAGTGGAACGAGTACTTCGCGGTCCGGAACGCGCTGATCGTCTCGGCGCTGCACGCTGAGATCGAGCCCAAGCAGATCGCGCGGGTGCTGCTCTCGCGGATCTCCCGCAACCTGTTGTCGATGGAGTACGGCCTGGCGGCCACCCTGATCAAGTCCATGGGGGACTTCCTGAAGGGGCCGGACTTCCTGCACGACGGCGGCGCGGCCGCGGCGAAGGAGATCCGCGAGCTGCGTTCCGCCTACCCGGACACGGTCATGCACCCGGCCTCGGAGGTCCCCGGTATCAAGGCGGGTGCCGTGCCGATCGTCCAGGCGGGCGCGACGCCGAGCCACGCGCGCCTGGTGCTGCTGAAGCGCCTGGTGCACCTGGCCATGGGCCGCACCACCCACCAGCTCGGCGCGGTCACCCGCAAGGACGCCACCTGGTGGCACCTCTCCCAGTTCGACACGGTCGTCGTCACCGACGGCTCGCAGGAGGGCGTGCGGTTGCGCAAGCGCGACCGTGCGGTGACCATCGAACTCGGCAAGGAGGCGGCCCGTCTGGTGCGGCGCCTGGTGTCCGAGCTGCCACGCCTGCGGGAGGAGTACCGGGCGGCCGTGCCGTCGCTGGTCAGCAGGGAGAACTGGCGCCGCCTGTACGACCTGTGACGATCCTCTTCGGATAGGACTTGTGGTCAATGGCTTCCCTGGAATCGACCGAGGGCGAGGAGTACACCAACCGGCTCAAGCGGCTCGAACTGCCGCTGTGGAAGCGGGTTCTGGACGTACAGGCGCCCTACCGGTGGAACCTCCGCCGCCTGTTCGGTGACCGCGAGGTGCTCGACGTCGGGTGCGGCATCGGCCGCTGCCTCGCCCACCTCGCGCCGCGCGGGGTCGGGGTCGACCACAACAGGACCTCCGTCGAGACGTGCCGTGAGCGCGGGCTCACCGCGTTCACCACCGACGAGTTCGCCGAGAGCGAGTACGCGAAACCGGGCCGGTTTCACGGCATGCTCGCCGCGCACCTCGTCGAGCACATGCCGAGGGAGGACGCGATCAGGATCCTCTCCGGCTACGTGGAGTACCTGTCGGACGACGCGCGCCTGGTGCTGATCTGCCCGCAGGAGCGCGGCTACGCGAGTGACAGCACGCACGTCGCGTTCTCCGACTTCGACGCGCTCACCGACGTCGCCCACCAGGTGGGGTTCACCAGGACCAGGCGGCAGTCGTTCCCCCTGCCCCGTTTCGCGGGCAAGGCGTTCACCTACAACGAGTTCGTGCTGGTCGCCGACCGCACGGCATGAGCTAGCCCCCACACTGGAGGAGCAGAACCGTGGCCGAGCAGGCGACCGACAGCACCCCGGATCCCAACCGCGTGCTGCAGCGCGTGATCCTGCCGAGGGACCGCGACCCGCTCGACGTCCGTCCGCTGTACCTCGACGAGCCTTCGAGCGTGCACAGCCACGTCGCCTCGCGGCGTGAGGTCGTCATCCCGCCGTCGGCCAGGGTGTCGTTCGCCTCCTACTTCAACGCCTTCCCGGCGAGCTACTGGAAGCGCTGGACGGTCATCGAGGACGTCACCCTGCGGCTGCGGGTCAAGGGCGCCGGCCGGATCGAGGTGTACCGCTCGAAGCCCAGCGGCGACGTCGTCCACCTGACCGGCGCGCCGGTGCACGCGGAGTCGGACTGGGAGACCTTCGAGTTCCGCACGACGCTGAAGCCGTTCGAGGACGGCGGCTGGCTGTGGTTCGACGTGTACACCGAGAACGTCGAGCTGACCATCGGCGCGGCCGAATGGCTGGCCGACGAGCCGCTGCCGGTGAAGAAGCTGGCCGTCGGCACGACCACGTTCAACCGCCTCGACGACTGCGTGGTGTCGCTGCTCGCGCTCGCGGAGGACCCCGCGGTGCTCGACGTGATCGCCAAGGTCTACGTCGCCGACCAGGGCCAGAAGAAGATCCGCCAGCACGAGCGGTACGAGGAGGTCAAGGCCGCCCTCGGCGAGCGCCTCTCGGTCATCGAGCAGGGCAACCTCGGCGGCTGCGGCGGCTTCACCAGGGCGCTGTTCGAGTCGATCGAGCACACCAACCCCGGCACCGTCGACCAGATCCTGCTGATGGACGACGACATCGCGCTGGAGGCGGACTCGATCCTGCGTTCCAACGCGTTCGCCCGCGCGGCGGCCAAGCCGATGATCGTCGGCAGCCAGATGCTGAACCTGCAGGCCAGGTCGCGCCTGCACACCATGGGCGAGATCGTCGACCTCGGCTCGTTCGTGTGGCGGCCCGCGCCGGGCGCCATCACCGACCACGACTTCGGCACCGGCTCGCTGCGGGAGACCCGGCCGCTGCACCGGCGCATCGACTCCACCTACAACGGCTGGTGGATGTGCCTGTTCCCGCGTGAGGTCGTGGAGAAGGTCGGCCTCCCGGTGCCGCTGTTCATCAAGTGCGACGACGCCGAGTACTCGCTGCGGGCGCTGGCGCAGGACATCCCGACGGTGACGCTGCCGGGGTCCGCGGTGTGGCACGAGCCGTGGACCGACAAGAACGACACCAAGGACTGGACGGTCTACTTCCACCTGCGCAACCGGCTGGTGATGGCCGCGCTGCACAGCCCGTACGACATGCGCAAAACGCTGCTGAAGCAGGGCGCGCGGTCCACGGTCCGGCGGCTGCTGTCGATGGAGTACTCGACCGTGGCGCTGGAGCTGAAGGCGCTCGAGGACTTCATGGCCGGGCCGGACAAGTTGTTCGACAAGCTCGGCACCGCGCTGCCCGAGGTCCAGGCGATCCGCAAGAAGTACACGGACGCGCAGTTCCAGGCGTCGGCGCGGGAGTTCCCGCCGCCGAGCTTCGACATGGCGAAGGCCGAGCAGATGATGCACCCGCCGGTGCACCCGGCGAAGATCGCGCTGCGGGCGGGCAAGGCGCTGGTGCACAACCTGCGTTCGCCGAACCCGGACGCGGTGGACCGGCCGCAGGTCAACCTGTCCGCGGGCGGTGCGCCGTGGTTCCTGCTCGGCAACCTGGACAGCGCGACCGTCTCGAACCCGGACGGCAGCGGGGTGGCGTTCCGCCGCCGCGACCCGAAGGTGTTCCGCGAGCTGGCGATGCGGACGACGCAGACCTACAAGCGCCTGTTCGCCGAGTGGCCCGCGCTGGTCGAGCAGTACAAGTCGGCGCTGCCGGAGCTGACCTCCGCCGAGTCGTGGCGCAAGGTCTTCCAGGACTAGCCGGAGAGCCCCGACACGAGAGAGGCCGCCAGGGCCTGGACCCTGGCGGCCTCAATCATTCGCAACTTGGCGAGATCAGACGGCACGCACGCCGGTGGCCTGCGGGCCCTTCTGGCCCTGGCCGATCTCGAACTCCACGCGCTGGTTCTCGTCCAGGCTGCGGAAGCCGTTGCCCTGGATCTCCGAGTAGTGGACGAAGACGTCAGCGCTACCGTCGTCCGGCGCGATGAAGCCGAAGCCCTTCTCGGAGTTGAACCACTTCACAGTTCCCTGTGCCACTACATATCTCCTGATACTGCTGTGCAAGCCGCCGCGGTCGCGACAACCCTTGGTCGTTCAGACGGCGACTCAACCTGGAGAAGCCAACCCGCGCGCCCGCAATCGTCCGCGAGCGTGAATCGAACACGAACTATTTACGACCGTGACCAGTGAACCACACAGAGCGCAGAGAACGCACTAGAAGGGTTGCGGGCATTCACGTGCTGGGAGACCCTCGTAGGGTGAGCGAGCTCGCTAGTGACCAGCCCCGATCAATCGCACTGAACCTGGACGACTCCGGCGTCTCCGTCGACCTCCCCAAGCCCTCCCACCAGGAGGATCAGGTCTATGGGGTCCCCTATCGCCCGGTCGAGTTCCGTGACGACGATCTGCCGACCGCCCTCGAACGTTCCGCGGCGTGGCTCCGGCGCACACAGGAATGGCTGGGTGAACCCGTAGACGTCATCGCGATACACCTGGACTACGACGAAGGTGGCGACTCCCCGTACTACGACGTGAAGCTCCTCTGCAACGAGGAGGATCTGGCAGGCGCGCCGATCGCGTTGCGTGCCGCCAAAGAGACCGACTGAGACCCGTGTTCCCCCTGGTCAGCCACGCGGAGTCGCGTGGCTGACCAGGCTTGCGCCGCGCGCCCACACGTCCGGCCAGCCACCCTGCCAGGCAACGACCGCGACGGCCGACGTCTTCAGCTCCACCGCCTCGCCGGTCAGCACCCCCACCAGCTCGGACAGGCCGGGGTTGTGCCCGACCAGCGCGACCGCGCCCAGCTCGTCGGACACCTCGTCCAGCACCGACATCAGGTCCTGTGGCGTGGCCGCGTACACCCGCTCGTCGTGCCGCACCTGTGCCGCGGTCAGCCCGGACCCGGCGAGGGTCTCCCGCGCACGCGCCGCCGTCGAGCAGATCACCAGGTCGACCGCCCCGACGTGCTCGGTCACCCACGGCCCGATCAGCGGGGCCTCACGCCGCCCACGCGGGTTGAGCGGCCGCTGGTCGTCGGGCAGGTCGTGCGTCCAGTCGGACTTCGCGTGCCGGATGACTACGAGGGTGCGCTCCACAGGCCGATGTTAGGCGCGTCCGAGCACCGCCGCGTCCCGGTTCGGCGGGTGACCGCGGGGAGGCGGGCTAGAACCACCGCTCCAGTACCTGCGCCACGCCGTCCTCGGAGTTCGGGGCGGTGACCTCGTTGGCGACGGCCAGCAGGTCGTCGTGGGCGTTGGCCATCGCGACGCCGTGGCCTGCCCAGCCGAGCATGGGCACGTCGTTGGGCATGTCGCCGAACGCGACCACCCGTTCCGCGTCGATGCCCAGCTCCCGGCACACCCATTCGAGCCCGGACGCCTTCGTCACGCCGCCCGCGGAGACCTCGACCAGCCCGCTGTTCGTCGAGTACGTGAGTTCGAGGTCCATGTCCCCGATCACGGCCGCCATCGCCTCGGCCATCTGACCGCTGGTCATGCCGGGGTGCCGGACCAGCAGCTTCGTGGCGGGCTTGCCGACCACCTCGGCCCTGGCCGCGAGGTCCGGCGAGTCGGTCTCGCCGTTCGGGTTGCCCCACGGGCTGCGGAACCCCGGCTCGATCGCGAACGGTTCCGGCTGCCGGGTGCCGACCGCGGTCCGCTCCGCGGCGACCTTGATGCCGGGCAGCGCCGCCTCGACCGCCCTGACCACGTCCTGGAGCTGCAGCGGCGTCAGGTCCCGCACGTGCAGCACCTCGTCGGCGCCGATGTCGTAGACGGACGCGCCGTTCGCGCACACCGCGTACCCGGTCAGTCCGGCGGCCTCCGCGACCCGCGGGATCCACCTCGGTGGCCTGCCGCTGACCAGCACGAACGGGATGCCGTCTGTCAGTACGCGGTCGATCACCCGCGCGGTGCGGTCGGTGACGCGTTCGGCCGGGTCCAGCAGGGTGCCGTCCACGTCGGAGGCAACAAGGTCGGGTCGGTGCACGACACCCATCTTCCCTGAGCCGGAATGGGCTACGGTGCGATTCGTGAGCTACCCACCACAGGGTCATGGGCCGCAGGGGTACCAGCCGTACGGGCCGCCACCGCCCGGTTACGCTCCGTACGGGTACGGACCGCCCAGCCCCGCTCTGGGGTACCTCACGGCGATCGCGTTCATCGTGTGCGGTGCGCTCGCGCTCATGCTCGCGATCGCCGGCTGGGACGGCTCGGCCGACAACGCGTCGATGATCGCCGGGCTGGTGGGGGTCGCGTTCACCGAGGACCTCACCGGCAACGTCGACTTCGCGATCTCGGCGACCATGTCGGTCGCGTGCTCGTCGATCCTGTTCGGCCTGGTCATGTTCGCGCGCCTGGAGTTCGTGCGCTGGATCCTCGCGGTCATCGGCGCCCTGATGACGGTGTACTACCTGTACGCGATCATCTGGATCCTCTCCAACGACGGTGGTGAGTTCATCGCCATGGCGCTGGTGTCGTGGGTCCTGTGGCTCGCCGCGACCGTGGTCGCCGTGCTGCCCGCGACGGGCCGCGCGATGCGCGGCCGCGGCCCCTCGCGGTACCCGCAGCAGTACCCGCCGCAGCACGGTTACCCGCAGCAGTACTGAGCCGCGTTCGGGGCGCTCGCGGGCCGTTGATCGACTACCGTGCACCACGTGCGTGTCGGCATCGTGATCCTGCCCGAGTTCCGCTGGTCCGCCGCCGAGCAGCGGTGGCGGGCGGCCGAGTCGTACGGCTTCGACCACGCGTGGACCTACGACCACCTCGGCTGGCGGTCGCTGGTCGACGGGCCGTGGTTCGACGCCGTGCCGACGCTGACCGCCGCGGCCATGGTGACCAGCCGGATCAGGCTCGGCACGCTGGTCGCCTCACCCAACTTCCGCCACCCGGTGCCGTTCGCGCGGAGCCTGCTGTCGCTCGACGACATCTCCGGCGGCCGTCTGCTCGTCGGCGTCGGCGCGGGCACCCCGGCCGGGTACGACAACGTCGTCATGGGCGGCGAGGGGCTCCCGCCACGGGCCCGCGTCGACCGGTACGGCGAGTTCGTCGAGCAGCTCGACTCGCTGCTGACCGCCGAGCGCACGTCGATCGGCGGCGAGTACTACACCTCCGTCGACGCCCGGTCCGCGCCCGGCTGCGTCCAGCACCCGCGCGCCCCGTTCGTGGTCGCCGCCAACGGTCCCCGCTCGATGCGGATCGCCGCCCGGTACGGCCAGGCCTGGCTCACCACCGGCAAGGGCGGCGACACGATCGACGAGTGGTGGGCGGGTGTCGCCGAGCTGGCGGAGCGGTTCACCGCCGTGCCCGGCAGCGCGGGCAAGGACCGCTACCTGAGCATGGACGCGGCACCCGTGTTCTCGCTGTCGAGCGCCGAGTACTTCCGCGAGGCTCTCGGCCGCGCAGCCGAGCTCGGCTTCACCGACGTCATCACGCACTGGCCCCGCCCGGACGGTGTCTACGCGGGCCGGGAGAGCACGCTGGACGAGGTCGTCGCCACGGTGCTGCCCGAGATTCGAAAGTGACCCAGGGCACGGGAACGGTCCGGGGTCCCGCCGCGTCAGTGTTGACGAGGCGAACAGCCGGAGGAGCAGGGGAACGCCAGGGGTGAGGACCCTCGTACCGGGGGAGGTACGGGGGTCTTCGGCGTTTCCCGACGTCGTCGCGGGTACCCGGTCGCATGGACACCGTGCGCGCACTGCTCGACAAGGCCGGCACGACCTACGCGGAACAGGCCGGCATCACCCTCGCCGACAAACCCGCCCCGCTGTACCGGCTGCTCGTGCTGAGCACGCTGCTCTCCACCCGCATCAAGGCGGACATCGCCGTCGACGCGGCGAAGGAGCTGAAGCGGTACGGCACGCCGCGCAAGATGGTCGACGCGTCCTGGCAGGACCGGGTCGACGCGCTCGGCCGCGCCCACTACGTCCGCTACGACGAGTCCACCGCGACCGCGCTCGGTGACGGCGCACAGCTGCTGCTCGACGAACACCGCGGCGACCTGCGCGGGATCCGCGACGGCGACGTGCGTGCCGAGCTGCGGAGGTTCCCGCGCATGGGCCCGGTCGGCGTGGACATCTTCTGCCGCGAGGCACAGGCCGTGTGGCCGGAGCTGCGCCCCTACCTGGACAGGAAGACCCTGGACGGGGCCAGGAAGATCGGCCTGCCGACCGAACCGGACAAGCTCGCGGGCCTCACCGCCAGGAAGGACCTGCCCCGGCTCGCCGCCGCGCTCGTCCGGGTCAGCCTCGACCGCAAGCTCGCCGACGCCGTGCGCGCTGCGTGACGAGGTGAGCCGACCTCAGCCATGTCATACCACGCCGGTAGCCTGAGTCGCCGTGAGCGCCCCAGCAGACAACTCTGACAACTACTCCGGCTACGACCTCGTCGTCGTCGGCTCCGGCTTCTTCGGTCTCACCATCGCGGAGCGGGTGGCGACCCAGCTGAACAAGCGCGTCCTCGTGCTGGAGCGCCGGTCGCACCTCGGCGGCAACGCGTACTCCGAGCCAGAGCCCGAGACGGGCATCGAGGTGCACAAGTACGGCGCGCACCTCTTCCACACCTCGAACAAGCGCGTGTGGGACTACGTGAACCAGTTCACCGAGTTCACGAACTACCAGCACCGCGTGTTCGCCCGGGTCGCCGACCAGGTCTACTCGTTCCCGATGAACCTGGGCCTCATCAACCAGTTCTTCGGCAGGTCGCACACGCCGGACGAGGCGCGCGAGCTGATCGCCAAGCAGGCGGCCGAGTACAAGACCGAGGACGCGCAGAACCTCGAGGAGAAGGCGATCTCGCTGGTCGGCCGCCCCCTCTACGAGGCGTTCATCAAGGGGTACACCGCCAAGCAGTGGGAGAACGACCCCAAGGAGCTCGGCGCCAACATCATCACGCGCCTGCCGGTCCGCTACACGTTCGACAACCGGTACTTCAACGACACCTACGAGGGTCTGCCGGTCGACGGGTACACCGCGTGGCTCACGAAGATGGCCGAGCACGAGAACATCGAGGTCCGGGTGAACGTCGACTACTTCGACGTGCGCGACCGGATCCCGGCAGGCACGCCGACGGTCTACACCGGTCCGCTGGACCGCTACTTCGACTACTCGGCGGGCCGGTTCACCTGGCGCACCGTCGACTTCGAGTCCGAGGTCGTGCCGACCGGTGACTTCCAGGGCACCTCCGTCGTCAACTACAACGACGAGGAGATCCCGTACACCAGGATCATCGAGTTCCGGCACTTCCACCCGGAGCGCAAGCACTACCCGAGCGACAAGACGGTCGTGTTCCGGGAGTTCTCGCGGTTCGCGAAGGACGACGACGAGCCGTACTACCCGATCAACACCCCCGAGAACCGCGAGAAGCTGGAGCAGTACCGCGAGCTGGCCAAGAACGAGGCCAGGGAGCGGAACGTGATCTTCGGCGGCCGTCTCGGCACGTACAAGTACCTCGACATGCACATGGCCATCGGGTCGGCGCTGTCGGTGTTCGACAACAAGGTGGCGCCGCACCTTTCCGAGGGCGCGCCGCTCGACGGTTCCCTGGAAGGCTGATGACCACCACCGCTCCGGCTCGTCTGCGCATCGTCGGCTCCGGCGACGAACCTGGCACACCGCCTCCAGAGCCGGAGCGGTCCGCCGAGATCAGGGCGCTCGCCGCGGTCCAGCGCGCGATCGGCAGGAAGCCGGTCGTGCGTGCCGCGCGCGGGCTGTCCCTGTTCGGTGACCACTCGGCCGGGTGGTTCGCGCTCGGTCTGGTCGGCGCCGCCGTCGACCGCGACCGCCGCAAGGACTGGCTGGCGGGCGCGGCCTCGGTCGTCGCCGCGCACGCCGCGTCCATCGCGGTGAAGCGGGTCGTGCGGCGGCAGCGGCCGATCGACGAGTCCGTCGAGGTGCTGGTGAAGACGCCGTCGTCGCTGTCGTTCCCGTCGTCGCACGCGACGTCCACGACGGCGGCCGCGGTGGTCTACTCGGGCCTGACGGGCCGCAACCTGGTGCCCGCGCTGGTGCCGCCGATGCTGGTGTCGCGGCTGGTGCTCGGCGTGCACTACCCGAGCGACGTGCTCGCGGGCGCGACGCTGGGCGCGGTCGTCGGCGGCGTGGCCCGCCGCGTGCTCCGGAAGCGCGGGACATGAGCGGAGCCTGCGGAGCGGACCAGAGGACGCAGGGCTCCCCGGAGCCTGCGAGGGGGAGTCGTGAGTAGCACGGCGGAGAGCGACACCTCCGTGTCCTCCGCCGGTGCGCCCCGCGGCGGGCTCGTGCGGGGCGTGATCCGCACGGCCCGGCCGCGCCAGTGGGTGAAGAACGTGCTGGTGCTGGCGGCACCGTTCGCCGCCTACGCCGCGAACCCGGTGTTCCGGATGGACGTGGTGGTTGACGCCGCCATCGCGTTCGCCGCGTTCTGCCTGGTCGCGTCGGCCGTGTACCTGGTCAACGACGCGATCGACGTCGAGGCCGACCGGGCGCACCCGACCAAGCGCAACCGGCCCATCGCGGCCGGGATCGTGCCGGTCAGGGTGGCGTACGGGCTGGCGGTGTTCCTGTTCCTGGCGTCGTTCGCGGTGTCGCTGGCGTCGAGCTGGCGGCTGCTGGTCGTGGTCGGCATCTACGCGGCCGTGCAGGTCGGCTACTGCCTCGGGCTCAAGCACCAGCCGGTGATCGACCTGTGCATCGTCGCGTCGGGCTTCCTGCTGCGGGCCATCGCGGGCGGCGCGGCGGCCGGGTTGCCGCTGTCGCAGTGGTTCCTGCTGGTCACGGCGTTCGGCTCGCTGTTCATGGTGGCGGGCAAGCGGTACGCGGAGATCGTCCTGTTCGAGCGGACGGGCGCGAAGATCCGCGCGTCGCTGTCGAAGTACTCGGCGAGCTACCTGCGGTTCGTGTGGGCCACGTCCGCCGCCATCATGATCATGACCTACGCGCTGTGGGCGTTCGAGATCCGGCAGCGCACCGGCACCAACTCGGTGTGGGCGGTCATCTCGATCGTCCCGATGGTGGTGGCCGTCCTGCGGTACGCGGTCGACGTGGACGGCGGCAACGCGGGGGAGCCGGAGGAGATCGCCCTCCGAGACCGGGTCCTGCAGGTCCTCGGCGCGTCGTGGGTAGCGTGCGTGGCCCTGTCCGCGTTCCTCTAGATGTTGCGGGGTCGGGCGCGGAGCGCCCTGGCTTTGGTGCGCGTTGACGGCGTGGCAATGCCCTGAAAGGCGCGTTCAGGGCGCTGGGCGTCCTGAACGGCCCATTGACGGCACTAGGTCGTTCACGGGCAGGCCGGTGAGCACGGCGGCGTCCCGGAGGCGTTTGTCGTACGTGACGAACGCGGTGAGCACGTCACTCATGGCGAAGGCGGCTGCCAGGTGCAACGCGTCGAGCGTGCGCAGTTCCGGCGGGCCGACCTTCTCCGCGACGTCCACGAGCCACCCGGTCAGCGGGATGATCGGCAGGTCGTCGAGCAGTAGTTCGGCCTGCGCCACGCTCTCGGGCGCCACCCGCCGGCAGACCCGCAGCAGCTCGACCCGGCCGATCATGCTGGTGGTGACGGTTTCCTGTTGTAACAGCAGCCAGTGCTCCAGCGCACCGGACTCCGGCTCCTCGATGACCAGCTTGATCAGCGCGGACGTTTCGAGATAGATCACCTGCGCTCCGTGCGCATGTCGTCGAGGGCCTCACCACTCGACGGACTCCCGGGCGACGGCAGCACCCGCCGCGGCAGCCGGACACTGCCGCTCCCACTGCGCGACGGCAGCAGCTTGCCCTCGGCGATGAGCCGTTCCGTCGCGTCCCCGCTCGGTCTCGGCACGATCATCGCGATCGTCCTTCCGTTCTTGGTGACCTCGATCGTCGCGCCGAGCTCCACCTTCTCCAGTACGTCCTTGAGGTTGTCCCGCAGTTCCCGAATGCCGACCCGTGCCCAATCGTCATCAACGGACATGGAAGAAGTGTACCTGAAGATGTACCACTGTGTCCCGAGGTCACTCGGCGGGCGCCTCGGCGAGTGACAGGCTGTTCCCGTCCTGGTCGAGGACCTCCACGTGCCGCACCCCGTTGCCATAGGTCTCGACCGGCTCGTGACCGATGCCGTGCGCGGCGAGGCGGGCGAGGATGCCGTCCAGGCCGGTGACCCCGAGCGTGATCATCGAGCCGCCCACCCGCGAAGCCCGCGCGTCCCGGTCGTCGAGCACGACCCACGCGTTCGCGCCGACCTGCCAGAGGTACTCCTCGCCGACGACCTCGTCGGCGGGCCGCCCGAAGAACGCCTCGTACCACCGCGTCGCCGCGGCCCGGTCGCGCACACACATGACGCTGTAGAGATCCATGCGCGATGAGACCATTTCCGGACCCGGAACTCATCGCCTCGCCAGACGAACAAGCTATGCGGGCCGGGGCGCGTAGTGCCCGGCTTCGGTGCCGCGAAAGGCGCTTTCAGGACACCGCCGACATCGTGAGTGTGCGGATAGGGACACCCAGCGTCCCTATCCGCACTCTCACGGCATCGCTGCCGTCCCGAAAGCGTCCTTCGGGACGCCGGCTCACCTTCGCGGCACCACGCGGAGCCTGGTGACGGCGGCCGCCGGGTGCCTCCGCTCGCCCTACGGCGGGGAGGACGGAGCGGCGGGCTGACGGTTGATCAACGGCGCGTTCGGGACATCGGCGATGCCGTGAAAGGCGCTTTGACGGCACTCAACGCCGTGAATGTGCCGTTCACGGCACATCGTGTGCCGTGAACGCGCCTTTCACGGCGCGGGCGGCCGCAGACTTCGCGGTGTAGGCGCTTCGCCTGCCGCTACGGCATGGATCGGGCTGTGGAACTGCTTCGCCCGTTCATCGTCCGGTGCTGAAGGCGGCCCAGTTCGTCGCGGGGAAGGTGAGGATGGGGCCGTCGGTGTTCTTGGAGTCGCGGACGGCGACGGCCGGACCGGCGAAGGCCACCTCGACGCAGTTGGCCTGTGCGCTGCTGCGGCTGCTCTTGCGCCACAGGCGCGCCACTTCGACGCAGTTGGCCTGGTCGCTGCTGCGGCTGCTCTTGCGCCATTGTGTGTCCCGCAGGTCCAGCGCGTGCATGCTGCCGTCTCCTGTCACTCGTGCTCCTCGGCGAGGCTCGCGATCAACTGTGCGGACTCGGCCGGTTCCAGTGCCTCGTTCAGGATATTGCCAAGGGCGACACGATAGGCGGCCACATCTTCCTTCTCGTCGAGAAACATGCTCGTGACTTGGTTCTCCGTGTAGACGAGGCTCGGCTCGTCCTCGAACTCAAGGATTGCGAACGGACCTTGGAGTCCTGCGTATTGCCCCGCCTGCAAGGGCACCACACGGACCGTGATGTTCGGCCGCTCGCTGGAGTCCACCAGATGGCGGAGCTGTCGCCGCATCACGCCACTCACCGTGATCGGCCGTCGGAGCGCGCCTTCGTCGATGACGGCCAGGAACTGGAGGTCGCGGCGGTTCAGCACCGCCTGCCTCGCTCGTCGTGAGGCGACGAGGTTCGTCAGCTCCGTCTTGCTCAGCGTCTTGTTGATACTGCTGATGATCGCCTCGGTGTACTCGTCGGTTTGCAGTAGGCCGGGGATGAAGAGTGCTTCGAAGTTCTGGATTCTCGTGGCGCGGGACTCGAAGTTGATCAGGGCCTGCCAGAGCTGGGGGAGGCCGAGGCCCTGGCTCTCCCACCAGCCGCGTTCCTCGGCTTTCCTTACCTGGTCGAGGATCTGGGCCCGTTTCTGCTCCGGCACCTGGTAGTGGCCGAGCAGCGCGGCGACGTCGTCGACGCGCAGGCCGCGGCTGCCCGTCTCGATGCGGCTGATCTTGCTCGGGGACATGCCCAGCGCCTTGGCGACCTCCGCGCCGGACAGTCCGAGGTCCTCGCGTAGCGTGCGGAGCAGCGTCGAGACCTGCCGGGAACGGACGCTCGGGTTGGGGTTCTCGGTCATGCGGCCATCCTTCGGCGCGGACCGGGTGAGCGGCAATCACACGATCGGTCGGATTGCTGGCCAGGCTGGCACAGTGCCACCGTCATCGTCATGACATCCATCGCCACGCTGGCCGAACTGGCCCGGCTCGCCAAGCCGCGCCTCTTCGCCGTCTACGGACTGCGCCATCACCCCGACGCCCCGCCGATCATCGGCTGGGGCATGGAGTTCGAGGGCCAGGACGACGTCCTGTTCTACCTGCCGGAGGACTCGGTCACGCACCACACCGTCTCCGCGGAGCGGGTCGCGCAGCGCTACGCCAATCTCGGTGAGATGCACATCGACTGGTTCGACGAGCCCTCCGGCAGGGACGAACAGGTCAGGTGAACATGCCGCCGGTGACGTTGACGAACGTGCCCGTGATGCCGCGGGCGTGGTCGGAGGCCAGGAACGCCACCGTCTCCGCCACCTCCGCGAGCCGGGGCGAACGCTTGGTCATGCGCAGGGAGTCCAGGTTGGCGAGGACTCCCCGCAGTGCCTCCGGCGTCCCGAGGGCCGGGTCGACCGCGCCGAGCGACTCCGGCGTCAGCGTCTCCGGGACACCGGCCACCCACACGCCCACCACGCGCACGCCGCTCGGGCCGTTCTCGAGCGCCAGGTTGCGGCACAACGCGTCGAGTGCCGCGTCGGCCGGGCCCGTGCCACCCATCATCGGGCTGCCCGCATGGCCGGAGCCGCTGTTCAGCACGATGACCACGCCGCTGCCCTGTGCCGCCATCAGCCGGGTGGCCGCGCGGGCGGTGTTGAAGTGGGCGCGTGCCGCGTTCACGACCGGGGCGAGGAAGTCCTCGGCACCGATCGACGTCAGCGGCTGGCCCTGGACGTCACCGCGTGCGACCAGGTTCAGCGAGATGTCCAGGCTGCCGAACCGCGCCACCACCGACTCGGCGTGCGCGACCACGGCCGCCTCGTCGAGCGCGTCGACCACCGCGACCTCGGCGTTCTCGATCCCGGCCGCCGCCTGCCGCAGGCGCTCGGGCGTCCGGCCGACCAGGTGGACCCGCACGCCCTGCTTCGCCAGGACCGCCGCCACCGCCGTGCCGATCGCGCCGCCGCCGCCGTAGATGACCGCGTTCTTCGTCATTTCCGTCTCCTTCGGATCGTGTGCCAATGGAGACGCTGAACCGGCCGCTCGCTCATCAGTGCAGGTCGGCGGGCGCTATTCGTCACGCGTTACGGCGTTACGGGTGTCGCGGACGGGCACCGAGGAGTACTCTGGGTCATTGCTTGCGATCTGCAAGTTGCGGAACAGGCCGTCCACCGGAGCGCGGCGACTTTGCCGGTGGACGACCTGCGCGCCTCAGATCGGCAGGCGGCGGAAGATCGGCCGCGGGATGTGCCGCAGGATCGAGAACAGCACCCGCAGCGGCGCGGGCGCCCACACCAGTTCCCTGCGCTTGGCCACCGCGCCGACGACCACGTCCGCGACCTGGTCCGCGGTCGCCGACAGCGGCGCTGGCTTCATGCCCTCGGTCATCTTCGTGCGCACGAACCCCGGCCGGACCACGGTGACCGTGATGCCCTCGCCCCGAAGCGCCTCGCCGAGACCGAGGTAGAAGCCGTCCATACCGGCCTTCGTCGAGCCGTACACGAAGTTCGAACGGCGCACCCGTTCACCGGCGACCGACGACAGCGCGACCACGCGGCCGTGCCCCTGCCTGCGCAGGCGCTCCGCGAGCAGCACCCCGACCGACACCGGCGCGGTGTAGTTGACCTGGGCCAGCTCGACCGCGCGTGCGTGGTCCTGCCACGCCTGCTCCGCGTCGCCGAGCAGTCCGAACGCCACCACCGTGACGTCGATGTCGCCGTCGCCGAACGCCTTGTCGAGCACGGCGGCGTGGGAGTCGAGGTCAAGCGCGTCGAACTCCACGGTGGACACCGTGGCGCCCGCGGCACGCAGGTCCTCGGCGGCCTTGTCGAGGCGCTCGGAGGGCCGCGCGGCCAGCACGACCCGCAGCGGGCGGCGCCTGGCGTACTTCATGGCGACCGCGAGACCGATCTCCGACGTGCCGCCCAGCAGCAGCAGCGACTGGGGGTTTCCGACCGCGTCAATCACAGCAGTTCCAACCTTCTCGACATGTCCGATGCGAACTTTCCTTGCGGGTCGACGGTGGCGCGGACCTTGCGCCACTCGTCGAGGCGCGGGTAGCCGCGGGCGATGACCTCGGGCGTCGCGCGGGATTCCTTCGCCAGGTAGTGCCGCCCGCCCGCGGCGAGCACCAGCTCGTCCAGCTCCTCGCACAACTCGTGCGCGCCGCCGCGGACCGGCAGGTCCACGCACAACGTCCAGCCCGCCATCGGGAACGACAGCGGCGCGCGGTTGCCGTCACCGAAGCGCTTCAGCACGTTCAGTGCGGAGACCTGCCTCGTCTCCGTCATCCGCCGGACCGTGTGCCGGATGACCTCCTCCGCGCCGAAGGGCACCACGTACTGGTACTGCAGGAAGCCGTGCGGCCCGTAGCCGCGGTTCCACTCACCGACGATGTCCAGCGGGTGCAGGAACTGCGTGATGTTCTGGACCGCGCCCTGCTTCGTCGGCGACCTGCGGTACCAGAGTTCGCTGAAGATCCGGCCGGTCAGCTTGTTCAGCATCCCGGGCGGGAAGACGTCGGGGACGGTCAGCAGCTGCGGCGCGTCGAACTTGAGCGGGTTCCTCCTGTGCTTGCCCGGCAGGTCGGCGAGCGTCGCGTGGTTGGCGCGGGTGAGGATGCCGCGGCCGAGGTGCGGGCCGGTGGTGACCGCGTCGAACCAGGAGACCGACTCGGCGTACTTCTCGTCGTCGACGCTCTGGCGCGCCATCAGCTCGTCGAGGCCGCCGATCCGCTCGGTGTCGACGAGGAAGTACGCGGTCTCGACGTGGTTGAGGTGCAGGGTCGCCCTCAGCACGACGCCGGTGAGGCCCACCCCGCCGACGGTGGCCCAGAACAGGTCGTCGTCGGGGGTGAGGGTGGTGATCTCGCCGTCCGCGGTGAGCAGGTCCAGTGACAGGACGTGGTTGCCGAAACTGCCCTCGACGTGGTGTGCCTTGCCGTGGATGTCGCACCCGATCGCGCCACCCACCGTGACCTGCCTGGTGCCGGGGAGCACCGGCAGCCACAGACCGAACGGGAGCAGCGCGCGCATCAGCGTGTCGAGCGAGACACCCGCGTCGACCTCGACCGTGCCCGCCTCGGCGTCCACCCGGTGGATGCGGTTCAGCGCCGTCATGTCGATGACCGTGCCGCCCGCGTTCTGAGCGGGGTCGCCGTAGCTGCGGCCGAGCCCGCGGGCGATCACCCCGCGCGGACCGGCGTGTTTCACGGCGTCGGCGATGGCGCGCACGTCGTCGGTGTGGACCACCTGTGCGGTCGTGGGGGCCGTGCGGCCCCAGCCTGTGAGCTTTGCTGGCTTCACCGCACCGAGGGTAACCGGGTGTGCGTGGGCTCCTACACTGGCTCCGTGACCGCCGTGGACGCACCGCCTCGACTGGTGAGCCAGCTCGTGCGGTTCGTGCTGATCGGCGGGTTCTGTGCGCTGGTCGACTTCGGCGTCTACCAGGGGCTGCTGGCGCTGGACTGGTGGGTCCACCTCGCCAAGGCGTTGAGCTTCGTCGCCGGGACCACCACCGCGTTCTTCCTGAACCGCCGGTTCACCTTCGCCGCCGGGCGCGGTGGGGCCGGGCAGGTCGGCGGGTTCGCCCTGCTCTACACCGTGACGTTCTTCGTGAACGTCGGGGTCAACGCCCTGATGCTGCACTGGCTGCCGTCGTTCTCCTGGCGGATCACGGTGGCGTGGGTGATCGCGCAGGGACTCGCCACGATCATCAACTTCGTGATGTTGCGAACCGTGGTGTTCCGGGTCCGCTGAGGCTGGATGCCCTGAAAGGCGCTTTCAGGGCACCCAACGCCCTGAAAGCGCCTTTCAGGGCATTCGGCGCCGCCGGGAGGTGGGCCGGGGTCAGTTCGCGAAGCCGTGTTTTCTCGGGAGTTCGCTGCCGTAGACCTTGGCCAGTGGGGGCAGTTCGTCGAGGTGGGCCGTCACCACGTGGGCGAAGTTCACCACCACCGTCGAGCCGTTCGCCAGTTCCGGGTCGTACACCGCCCCGTCGGTCAGCAGGTCCGGCAGCTTTGCCGCCACGTTGCGTGCGCCGTCCTCGGAGAGGGCGAACACCAGCGGTTCGCCGCCCCTGGACACGTGGAGCACCAGTGCGCGTTTTGAGTCAGTCATGCCCCAACACCAGCATTGTCGCCGGTCAGCGGCAAGGCTGGTTCACCGACAGCAAATCCGCTAGAAGCGGAAGAAGCGTTCCTTGCGGCCCTGTCGCACCAGTTTCAGCCACTGCAGGAACGCCTTCGGGTCGCGTTTCGTCCCGATGAAGTACAGGCCGAACCGGACCATCTCCAGCATGCCGATCCTGCGCAGGCCCGGCTGTGACAGCAGGTAACCGCGGTTGCGGTACGTGTAGTACCGCTTCACCTCGTTCGAAGGGTCCTGCGCGTGGAACCTGCCGCCGAGCATGGGCTTGAACTCGTCCGAGCCGTCCGGGTGCAGGTACGCCGCACGCAGGCAGGTGCCGAACGGCAGGCCGGACCTGACCAGGCGGCGGTGGATCTCCACCTCGTCGCCGCGGAAGAACAGGCGGTAGTCCGGCACGCCGATGACGTCCAGTGTGGACGCGCGGAACAGGGCGCCGTTGAACAGCGACGCGATGCCCGGCAGGAAGTCGGTGCCCAGCTCGGCGGCACTGCGCTTCCACGTCAGGCCGCGGCGCAGCGGGAACGCCAGCTTCGCCGGGGTCTCGATGTTCGACACCACCGGGGAGACCTCCGCGAGGCCGCGCTTCTCGGCCTCCGCCAGCAGGATCTCGAGGACGTTCTCGTCGGCGGGGCGGCCGTCGTCGTCGGCACACCACACCCACTCGGCGCCCAAGGCGAGCGCGTGCAGCATGCCGAGCGCGAAGCCACCCGCGCCGCCGAGGTTGCGCCGCGAGGGCAGGTAGGTCGAGGGCACCGGGCAGCTGTCGACGATGTCCTGGACCGGCTCGTCCGGGCCGTTGTCGACCACCACGAGGTGGTCCGGGGGCCTGGTCTGCGCACCGATCATCTTCAGGGAGTCGGCGAGCAGCTCCCTGCGGTGGCGGGTGACCACCACCGCCACCACCGCGTTCGCGGGCAACTGCTCGTGGGTGCCCATCAGGCCTCGCCGCTCTTCGTCGTGAGTGCCGGCGCGATGTCCAGCCGCTGCAGCGTCTCGTCGCTCATGCTCGCGAACGGATCCCGGCCCTTGTAGGCGGTGATGACCTCGCGCAACGAGCCGTGCTGTTTCATGTGACCCTCGTCCATCCAGATGGCCGTGTCGCACAGCTCGAACAACAGGTCGTCCTGGTGCGAGGCGAACACCAGCATGCCGGAGCGCTTCACGAGATCCACCAGGCGGGTGCGTGCCTTCGCGAGGAACGCCGCGTCGACCGCGCCGATGCCCTCGTCGAGCAGCAGGATCTCCGGGTCGATCGACGTGACCACGCCGAGCGCGAGCCGGACGCGCATGCCGGTCGAGTAGGTCCGCAGCGGCATCTGCAGGTAGTCACCGAGCTCGGTGAACTCCGCGATGTCGTCGACCCGCTTCTCCATCTGCTTGCGGGTCATGCCGAGGAACAGGCCGCGGATCATGATGTTCTCGAGGCCGGAGATCTCCGGGTCCATGCCAACACCCAGGTCGAACACCGGCGCGACCTTGCCGACGATCCGCGACGACCCTCTCGTCGGCTCGTAGATGCCGGCCAGCAGGCGCAGCAGCGTCGACTTGCCCGCACCGTTGTGGCCGACGAGCCCGACGCGGTCACCTTCCTTCAGCGACAGCGTGATGTCGTGCAGTGCCTCGATGATCGGCACCTTCTGCTCGGTGCCGATCTTGCCGCCGACCTTGCCGAGGACGGCCTTCTTGAGGGATCGCGTCTTCGCGTCGAAGATCGGGAAGTCGACCGAGGCGTCCCAGACGTTGATGCTGACCATGTCGTTGTCGCCTCACTCAGACCCAGTAGGAAACGCGCGAGCGGTAGTTGCGCATGGCCACGAAGGCCAGGCTCCACCCCACAACGGTAAACCCGAGCACCACCACCCAGTGGTGCCAGCTCTGCTCGTTGCCGATGAGCGGCGCCCGCAGCAACTGCACGTAGTGGTACAGCGGGTTCAACTCGGCGATCAGCACCTTCCACTGACCGCCGCCGTTGTCGAACCTGCTCGTCAGGATGTCGGTGGTCCACACGATCGGCGTCATGAAGAACAGCAGGTTCACGAGGCTCGTGATGACCGGCGGGATGTCCCGGTACCGGGTGGAGATGATGCCGAACAGGATCGCGACCCAGCCGCCGTTGATCGCCAGCAGCACGAACGCCGGGATGGCCAGCAGGATGCCGGGGCCGATGCCCGGCTGCGGGGCGCCGCCTTCGGTGATCGTGTAACCGGTCGTGGTCAGCGCGCCCCAGAAGACGGCGAGGATGACCACGTACACCAGCAGGTTGTGCGCGAACATGATCGTGAGCCGCCACACCGTGCGCAGCGCGTACACCGTCAGCGGCGCGGGCAGGTGCTTGATCAGGCCCTCGTTGCGGATGAACGTGTCCGTGCCCTCGGTGAGGCAGCCGAGGATGAACTGCCAGACGATGAAGCCGACGGTGATGTAGGGCAGGAACGTCGCGATTCTGGCGTCGAACAACTGGGAGTAGAGCAGTCCGAGGCCGATCGCGGTGATGGCCATCGACAGCGTGATCCACAGTGGTCCGATGACCGACCTGCGGTAGCGCTGTTTGATGTCCTGCCATCCCAGGTGCCCCCACAGCTCGCGCTGTTTGAAGCCCTCGACGATGTCCTCCCGCGCGCGTGACCAGCTACGGGTGGAGGGGGGAGGTGGGGGTGCCTGTTCCTGCTCGGCAGCGCTCGTTACTGACACGGCTGTCGAGAGTACCGGCGGCCACCCGAGGTCCCGCAGGGACGGTGCTCGCACACCGTTGTCACTTCGAAATCCCGTGCGTGGGAAGAAGATCGCCTGGCCCCTGGTAACTTCTGCGCTCATGGTCGACGTCGCCCCTGCGCACAGCGTCATGCGCACCCTGATTGACGTCTATGCCGAACACCCGGAGCCACGAACCGTCGCCGTCGTCGGCAACATGCCGCTGCCGCCGGACGAGGAACGCGCCAAGGCCATCGACGCCTGCGACCTGGTGTTCCGGGTCAACGGGTTCGTCACCGACGAGCCCGGCGCGCCCCCGACCGTGGGCAGCCGCACCCACGTCGTCGTGTTCAACCGGGCGCTCCGCGCGACGAAGTACGTTTTCGAGCACTACCGCAGGCGCCTGTACCTCATGGTCGAGCCGGGCAGGCTGCACTGGGAGCCGGACAACCTGCCGGGCTGGTGGCCTGCCGACCTCGGGCTCGTGCCGGTCAACAACGCCGAGGTCACGCTGCCGCTCTCGGACGCGCTCGGCCTGCCCAGCCGCACCGAGGGCACGTGGGCGACGACCGGCACGATGGCCGCCTGGATCGCGCGGACCTGCTACCCGGAGGCCGAACTCCTCCTGACCGGGTACTCGTTCATCGACGACCCGAACCAGACGCACTGGATGCACGCCGCCGGTGACTCCTGCATCGTCGGGCCCGAGCACCAGATCGCCGCCGAGGGGCGGCTGCTCGACTCGTGGACCAAGACCGGCCGCACCAGGCTGCTTCGCTGAGGGAAACACATTGCGCAACAACAGTTTCGACGGTCTCCGCAACCTGTTCGGGGCCCGGCCGATCGTGTCCGACCGGATCAAGCGGCTGATCGACTACCGCATCAACGAGCGCGTTCCGGCCGAGCGCCTCGACGAGTACTACCGGACCGTCGACCGGCTCGCGGGCGACGACGCCGACGTGCGGAGAAGGCTCGATGACCTCGAACGCCGTTTCAACGAGGTCGACAGGATCCAGCGCTGGTCGGCCAACGAGCTGGAGCGCATCATCCCGCAGGTCGCGGCGCAGGAGTCGCAGCTGGAGTCGCTGCGTGAGAAGCTCGCCGCCGTGCCGGCCGCCGACCAGCCGCAGATCGACGAGGCACGCACGCTGATCGACGAGGTCCGCCGGGAGCACAGCCAGATCAAGGTGCGTCTCACCGCGGTCGCGAAGTACGAGGACCGGCTCCGCAAGCTCGAAGATCGCGCGGAGTAGCCGTCAGCGCCCCGGTATCACGTTCCGTTGCCGGTCTTCACAGTTTAACGTTCAAGTGGCAATTGTTGACTGGTTGTCAACAACGGTCAACTCTGTTGCGGGTTACTCCATTCGTGGACCCTGAGCTGTGGGAACAGGCGCGGAGGTCGGGGTCATGGTGGAAGTCCAGTGGTGGTTATCGGCGTACGACAACCGGGTGCACGCGTTCGGCAACGAGGAAGCCGGGCGCGACTTCGGTGAGGCGCTCTGCGAGCACTGCGTACCGAACAGCAAGCTCTCCTGCACCGACGACGGCGAACGGTGCCTGGCCTGCCTGCTGATCTTCGGCGACCTGCTCGCGGACACGCTGGGAGAGGCAACCTGGCGCGCTTCTTGACCCCGGTACTTTGGGGTCATGCGTGAAGTCACCATCGGCAGGCACACGGTCGGGCCGCACCACCGGCCGTTCGTCATCGCCGAGATGTCCGGGAACCACAACGGGGACCTGGACCGTGCGCTGGCGATCGTCGACGAGGTCGCCGCGTCCGGGGCGCAGGCGCTGAAGCTGCAGACCTACCGCGCCGACACGATCACGATCGACGTGGATACCCCGGCCTTCCGCATCTCCGACGACCACTCGCTGTGGGGTGGGCAGAACCTCTACTCGCTGTACGAGAAGGCCCACACACCGTGGGAGTGGCACGCCCCGATCTTCGAACGCGCCGCCGCGCTGGGGCTGACCGTCTTCTCCAGCCCGTTCGACCCGACCGCGATCGAGCTGCTCGAGTCGCTCGACGCGCCCGCCTACAAGATCGCCTCCGCCGAGATCGTGGACCTGCCCCTGATCGAGCTGGCGGCCAGGACCGGGAAACCGCTGGTCATCTCCACCGGCATGGCGAACGTCGCCGAGATCCACGCCGCCGTGGACACCGCCCGCCGCGCGGGCAACGACCAGCTGATCGTGCTCGGCTGCACCGCGTCCTACCCGGCCGACCCGGCCGACAGCAACCTGCGGGGCATCCCGCTGATCCGGGACACGTTCGACGTGGTCGCTGGCCTGTCCGACCACACCATGGGCATCGGTGTGCCGGTCGCGGCGGTCGCGCTGGGGGCGTGCGTGATCGAGAAGCACGTGACGCTCAAGCGTGCCGACGGTGGCGTGGACAGCGAGTTCTCCCTCGAACCGGCCGAGCTGGCCGCGCTGGTCACGGAGACCGAGCGGGCGTGGCAGGCGCTCGGGACGACCCGCATCGGGCCCAAGGACAGCGAGCGCGAGGTCAGCCGCCTGCGGCGGTCGCTGTGGGTGGTCGAGGACGTCGCCGAGGGTGATGAGGTGACGGCCGCGAACGTCCGTTCGATCCGGCCGTCGGGCGGTTTGGCGCCGGCCGAGTTGTCCACCGTCATGGGCCGCCGGTTCCGGACAGCGGCGCAAAAAGGCACGCCTTTGACCTGGGATCTCGTGTAGTTGTCCACAGGCCAGGGCTGCGCAAACGCTTGGCAACGCACAGGTTGTCCACAGGGCGTGAAGTTGTCCACAGAGTTATCCACAGGCCAGTCGCGCGAGTCGTTCGCGGGCGTAGTGCGGCTCGACCAGCCAGCCGTTGGCGGCTTCCCACGCGTCGACGGCGGCGTGCGCGGCCGGTGGCAGGTCGATGCCCGGGATGTCGGCCAGGTCCAGCCACGGGTGGTCCACGCGGGCCTCGTCCCAGTCGAGGAAGCCGACCCGGTCGCCGTCGACGCGGATGTTCGCTGCGCACGGGTCGCCGTGGACGACCGTCGACGGACCGTCGAGGGCACGCCACGCGGCCCGGCAGGTCTCGACGGCGTCCGGCGGCATCGCCGTGAGGTCGACGTCGCCGCCGCGGTCTGCGGTCAGCAGGTCGCGGGTGCCGGGGAAGCCGGGGCGCGGCGGCCAGCCCTCGGTCAGCTCGTGGAGGCGGCGCAGCCGCGTGACCACCGGCGCCCAGTCCGTCGGCTCGTGGCCCGGGAGCCAGCGCTGCACGACCACACCGTCCACATGGGCGCGACCGTCCGCCGGGACCACCTCGGGCACGAGGAAACCGTTGCGGCCCAAGTGGTCCAGCAGGTCGAGCTCCCATTCGAGGGACGCCGCCGAGCGGCGCGAACGCCGTGCCACGAGGTCACCTTCGAGCCGGAAGACCTCGTTGCGGTGCCCGCCGAGCCGCTCCAGGACGGCGGGCGATCCCCACGGCGAGAGGTCCACTAGAGGAACTCGCGTACCAGCTCGACGACCCGGTCCACGTCGGTGTCCGACAGGTCCGGGAACAGCGGCAGCGACAGCTCCTCCGCGTAGAACCGCTCCGCGTTCGGGCACATGCCGCGCTGGTAGCCCAGGTCGGCGAACACCGGGTGCCAGTACACCGGGACGTAGTTCACCTGCACGCCGATCCCGGCCGCGCGCAGGTGGTCGAACAGCGCGCGCCGCCGCCCGTCCAGCACCCGCAGCGGGTACAGGTGCCACATCGGGTCCGCGCCGGGCAGCGTCACCGGCGTCCGCACACCCTCCACATCGGACAGCCCGGCGGTGTAGCGGGCGTGGATCTCCGCGCGCCGCTCCTTGAACCACGCCAGCCGCCGCAGCTGGCTGGAACCCAGCGCGCACAACACGTCCGGCAGCCGGTAGTTCAGGCCGAACTCGTGTACCTCCTGGTGCCAGCCGCCCTCGTCGGGGAACCGCATCCTGGCCTTGTCGCGCACCAGCCCGTGGTTGCGGAACTGCGCCGCCCGCCGCGCCAGGTCCGGGTTCGGGGTCGCGACCGCGCCACCCTCGGCCGTCGTCAGGTTCTTGGTGGGGAAGAAGGAGAACGTCGTCAGGTCCGCCAGCGCGCCGACCGGGCGGCCCCGCCACGTGCCGCCGATCGAGTGCGCCGCGTCCTCCAGCAGCAGCGCGCCGCCGTCGTGCGCGACCTTCGACAGCTCGTCCACCGGCGCCGGGTGCCCCGCGTAGTCCACAGCGGACACCACCCGCGTCCGCGCGGTCATCGCCGCCGCGGCCGCCTCCGGCAGCAGGTTCCCGGTCTCCGGTGACACGTCCGCGAACACCACCGTCGCGCCCTGCGCGACCGCGGTCGCGGCCGTCGCGACGAACGTCATCGGCGCGCACACGACCTCGTCACCGGGACCGATGGCCGCCGCCGCGTACGCGACGTGCAGCGCGGCGGTCCCCGAGGTCACCGCCACCGCGGGCACGCCGCCCGCCAGCGCGCACAGGTCCTCCTCGAACCGGCGCACGGCCGGTCCGGTGGTCAGCCAGTCCCCACGCAGGACCTCCGCGACCGCCGCGATGTCCTCCTCGACGATCGACTGCCGTCCATAGGGGAGCAGCGCGTCACCCATACTGCTCCACCAGGGCCCGCAGGTCGTCGTCGGAGAGCCACAGGTCGTTGGTGTCCGACCGGTACGCGAAGCCCTCCGGCACCGCCTGGCCCTCGGCCGGTGGCTCGTAGCCCCAGCCCGCGATGTGCGGCATCACCACGTACCGGTCGTCGAGCAGCAGCGTCCTGCGCGAGTCGTCCGGGGCGATCATCTCCTCGTGGAGCTTCTCGCCGGGCCGGATGCCGACCTCCCGCATGGGGCTGTTCGGCGCGATCACCCTGGCCAGGTCCACCAGCCGCATGCTGGGGATCCTCGGCACGTACAGCTCGCCGCCGTGCATCTGGTCGAACGAGTTGACCACGAACTCCACCGCCTGCGGCAGCGTGATCCAGAAGCGGGTCATGCGCAGGTCCGTGATCGGCAGCGCCTCACCCCGGTCGGCGAGCGACCTGAAGAACGGGATGACCGACCCGCGTGAGCCCATCACGTTGCCGTAGCGGACCACCGAGAACCGGGTCGGGTGGCCCGCCGCGTAGTGGTTGCCGGAGATGAACAGCCGGTCCGCGCACAGCTTCGTCGCGCCGTACAGGTTGATCGGGCTCGACGCCTTGTCGGTCGACAGCGCCACGACCCTCTTGATGCCGCAGTCGATGGCCGCCTCGATCACGTTCTGCGACCCGGTGATGTTGGTCTGCACGAACTCGAACGGGTTGTACTCGGCCGTGTCGACCTGCTTGAGCGCCGCGGCGTGCACCACGTAGTCCACGTCGTGCATGGCGCGCTCGAGCCTGCGCCGGTCCCGGACGTCGCCGATGAACCACCGCAGCCGGGGGTCGTCGCCGAACAGCTGACGCGCCTCGTACTGCTTCAGCTCGTCGCGGGACAGGATCACCAGACGCCGGGGGTCCAGGTGCTTCAGGGCGTAGTCGATGAACGCCTTGCCGAAGGACCCCGTCCCGCCCGTGAGCAGGATGCCAGCCCCTTCGAGCAGCGCCATGGTCTTACCTCCGCGGTCTGGATCGTTTCCAGTGCGCCATCATGGCACCCGTGCGAGTCAACGCGGTCATCCAGGCACGGTTGTCCTCCACCCGGCTGCCCGGCAAGGTGCTGCGGCCGCTCGGCGGCAGAAGCGTGCTGAGCTGGGTGATCCGGGCCGCCCGGGAAACGCACAACGTGGACGCCGTGATCCTCGCGACGTCCGACGCCGCCGACGACGACCCGGTCGCCGAGGAGGCGGCCCGCTGCGGCGCCTCTGTGGTGCGGGGGCCGCTGGACGACGTGCTGGCCAGGTACGTCAAGGCCGTCCGCGAGCACCCGTGCGACGCCGTGGTGCGGCTCACCGCCGACTGCCCGCTGCACGACCCGGCGCTGATCGCGCAGGTCGTGGGCCTGTGGCGGGCCGACCCCACGCTCGACCACGTGTCGAACGTGGTGGTGCGGCGCCACCCGCGCGGGCTCGACGCCGAGCTGGTGCGCGTCGCGGTGCTGGCGGAGCAGGACCGGACCGCGACCGGCGGGCACCGCGAACACGTGACGTCGGACATCTACACCCGGCCCGACGTGTACCGGTGCGGCGGCGTCGTGCCCGGGGTCGACAACTCCGACCTGCGGGTCACGCTGGACACCGAGGAGGACGCGAAGCTCCTCGACGGTGTCGTGGCCGCGCTCGGCACCGGGGTGCCCGCCTGGCAGGACGTCGTCGCGCTGCTGCGGTCGCGGCCCGACCTGGTGGCGCTGAACGCGGCCGTCGAGCAGAAGGCCATGCCCACCCCATGACCACGCTGCTGCTGCGCGCCGACGCGGCACCGGCCACGGGGGTCGGCCACCTGTCCCGCTGTGTGGCGCTGGCGACCGCCGCCCGGTCCCGCGGCTGGGAGGTGGCGCTGTGCGGGTCCTTCACGGCAGGCCAGTGGCTGATCGGGTCGCTTCCCGTCCTGCCGGCACTGGAGCCCGCCGACGCCGTTCTTGTCGACCACTACGGGATCGGTTCGTTCGGTTTCGACGGGCTCGTGGTGTCCATGGAGGACGGCACGTTCGGGCGGCGGCGGGCCGACGTCGTGGTGGACGCGAACCTGTACGAGGTGCCGCGGCCGGACGACGGTTCGCCGGTCGTGCTGCGGGGCCCCGCCTACGCGCCGCTGCGCGCGGAGATCAGGGCGGCGCGGGCCGCCCGGCGTGGTGGTTCGGTGCCGCCGAAGGTCGTGGTGGTGATGGGTGGCGGCGCGGCCCCGTCGTCGGTGGCGGCGGCGCTGACCGCGCTGCGTGACACCGGGGTGCCAGCCGAGGTGGTGGCGATCTCGGCCGTGCCGGTGCCCGGGTTCGACGTGACCCCGCCGACGCCGTCGGTGCCGTCGTTGTTCGCGTCCGCCGACCTCGTGGTGAGCGCGGCCGGGGTGACGCTGATGGAGCTGTGCTGCATCGGGGTGCCGACCGCGCTGGTGCGGATCGCCGACAACCAGGCGGCGGGCTACGAGGCCGCGGTGGGACGGGGCCTGGCGGCCGGGCTGGGCACGGACCCGCGGTCGCACGTGCCGGAGCTGCGTGCGCTGCTGCGGGACGCGAACGCCAGGAAAGCCTTGGGGGACAAGGCGAAGAAGACGGTGGACGGCAGGGGAGCGGACCGCGTCCTGGACGCGATGGGTTTCGACCCGACGGTCCGGCCCGCGACGGAGGCCGACGCGGCGCTGCTGCTGTCGTGGCGCAACGACCCCGAGACCCGCCGCTGGTCCCGCACCACCGACCCGGTGTCCCCGGTGGACCACAAGGCGTGGCTGTCCCGCGCGCTGGCCGACCGGGACCGGCGGCTGCTGGTCGCGGAACACGACGGCCGTCCGGTCGGGACGGTCCGGTTCGACCGCGAGGGCGGCACGTGGGAGGTCAGCATCACCGTGGCCCCAGCCGCCCGCGGCCGGAAACTGGCGGTGCCGATGCTGCTGGCGGCGCAACGGAACCTGGGCTCGGCGGTGATCCGCGCCAACGTGCACAGCGACAACGCCGCGTCGCTGGCGCTGTTCCGCCGCGCCGGATACCGGCCGGTGTCGGACGGCGAGTGGCGCTGGCTGGAGAGATCTCCCTCCGAGGAGTGAGACCACTCCGGCGCGAGCGGGATCCGCGCGGGCCCGTCCCGGCGCGAAGCTCGACCCATGGATCTGGTCGATGTGGAGAGCAGGCTGCGGGAGGTGCTCGACGGGATCGCGGGTGCCACCCACCTGATCGACGCCGGTGGCAAGCGCCTGCGCCCGCTGCTGGTCATGCTGGGCGCGGAGTTCGGGCCGCGGCAGGACAAGGTCGTCGACGCGGCGGTGCTGACCGAGCTGGTGCACGTCGGCACGCTCCACCACGACGACGTGATGGACCAGGCACCGGTCCGCCACGGCGTCCCGACCGCGAACGTGCTGTGGGGCAACAACCGCGCGATCCTGCTCGGTGACCTGATGCTCGCACGGGCCGCGGAGCTGGGTGCCGAGCTGGGCCTGCCCGCACTGCGGCTGCAGACCACCACACTGGCGCGGCTGGTCCGCGGCCAGCTCATGGAGACCGTGCGCCCGAAGACCGCCGACCCGATGGCGTTCTGCCTGGAGGTCATGGCCGACAAGTCCGCGTCCCTGTTCTCGATGGCCGCCGAACTGGGCGCCGTGGTCGCGGAGGCGGACCCGGCGGTCTGCGCGGCGCTGCACACCTACGGCGAACATCTGGGCATCGCGTTCCAGCTGGTGGACGACGTACTGGACATCGTCGGTGCCCAGTCGGGCAAGACTCCCGGCACCGACCTGCGTGCGGGGGTGGTGACCGTGCCCGTGCTCCACGCACTGGCAGCAGAAGACGCCGCCGCCGACCGGCTGCGCGTGCTGCTGGTCGCGGGCGCGGTCACCGACCCCGAACTACACGCGGAAGCCCTGACCCTGCTACGCGAGGGCCCCGGCCCGCCCCTGACCCGAGCAGACGCCCGCGAACACGCGGAACGCGCCCGCTCGGCACTGGCAGCACTGCCACCCGGCCACGCGAAACAAACCCTGGAAACCCTGTGCGACCGGGTCCTGGAGAGAGCGGCGTAACAACCCCGGAACGCTGCGCACCCGCCGGACGCGCAGCGCCCCGGCAGACCCCCGCAGGGCGGGCCGGTGCCGTGAAAGGCGCGTTCACGGCACAACAAGTGCCGTCAATGGGCCATTCACGGCGCCCAGCGCCGTCAATGCGCCTTTCACGGCACCGCCAACGCCGTCAACGCGCCTTTCACAGCACCAAACCAGCCCGCTACGCGCCCGACCACGCAGCAGGGCCCGCGAAGCCGGGCCCGCGCTGCGGGCCCCGCAAAGCGGCGCCTTGCCCGCAAAGCGGGGCAGCGACCCCACGCAACCCCGACGGTGGCGCAAGCCCACCACCAAGGGGCTCCCTGCCATCCCGTCGACCTGGCGTAGCCCGATCACACCGCGTCAAGGGGGGCCAAAACGACCGAATCACAACACGCTGAAGCTGGCCCCCTTGGCGCGGTGTGATAGCCCGCAGGGAGGTCGACGGGATGGCAGGCAGACCCGCCCAAACCGCCACCGACATGCCCCTCCGCCACCCCCGAGACCTGCCCGTCCGGCGAGGACAAACCCACAAAACGCAAACGCCCGACCTGCGAAAACAAGCAAACCGCCCGGAACGCAACCCCCACCCGAACCCGGGGGCGTCCCGCCATGCCAGTCTACCGGCACCCACCGACAAAACAAGCGACAAGAGCCAACCTGTGGATAACCAGGTCGGCTGTGGACAAACCGCACTGTCCACACGGGGTCGTCGACGGATGTGACGTGGTCCTCGGCCAGGCCGTATGAGGCGCGCCACTGTCGGTGACGCATGCGACCATGCCGCCATGCCTGCACGTTTCAAGGATCTGGTCATCGACGCGAATGACCACCACACGCTCGCCGACTGGTGGTGTGCGGCGATGGGCTACGTCCGCAAGGACGATCACGAGCCGCCCAAGGACGGGTGGATGCGGCCGCACGACTGGCCGGTGCCGATCGTCGACCCCTCGGGTGCCGGGCCGTTGTTCTGGGTCGTGCCCGTGGCGGAGAGGAAGACCGTCAAGAACCGGTTGCACCTGGACGTTTTCGGCGACACCGAGGAGTTGCTGGGGCTGGGTGCGACGGTCGTGCGCCGCCGGGACGACGAGATCGAGTGGGACGTGCTCGCCGATCCCGAGGGCAACGAGTTCTGCGTGTTCGCGCCGCGTTGACCGGGTTCGAGGCAGCCGTCATCGTCGCGGCCGGGTTGTTCGCCGGGGGCATCAACTCCGTGGTCGGGTCCGGGACGCTGATCACCTTTCCGGTGCTGCTCGCGCTCGGGTATCCGCCGGTGGTGGCCAACGTCTCCAACGGCATCGGGCTCGTGCCCGGGTCGGTCGGCGGCGCCGTCGGCTACCGCCGGGAGCTGAAGGGGCAGGCCGGGCGGCTGGTGCGGTTCGGCATGGTGACCGCGGTCGGTGCGGTCTGCGGCGCGTTGCTGCTGCTCGTACTGCCGCCCGGCGCGTTCGAGGCCGTCGTGCCCGCGCTGATCGTCGTCGCGCTCGTGCTCGTCCTGCTGCAACCGTTGATCGCCCGCAGGCTAGCCGAGCGCGGGCCGGACCGGCACCCGCACGGCGGCATCCCGTTGCTGTTCGGCGTGTTCGGAACGGCCGTGTACGGCGGCTACTTCGGTGCCGCGCAGGGCGTGATCCTGCTCGCGCTCATGGGCATCCTCGTGGACGACTCGCTGCAGCGGCTCAACGGCGTCAAGAACGTGCTGGCCGCGATCGCGAACCTCACGTCCGGTGTGGTCTTCGTGTTCGCGGCCGAAGTGGACTGGGCCGTCGTCGGGCTGCTCGCGGGCGGCTCGACCATCGGTGGTCTGATCGGGGCACGGGTCGGGCGCAGGCTTAGACCGTTCTGGTTACGGGCCGCGATTGTGGTGGTCGGCACGGTGGCGATCGTGCAGTTGCTCATCCGGTGATTACTCCATTCGGATGGGATTCGTTGACTGGTGTTCACCTCGACGTGATTGGGTATCGAAATGTCTCCAGCCACCCGTACAGAGCCTGTTCAGCTGACTGACGGTCGTGCGCTGCGCATGACCTACGCGGAACCACACCGGGTCGTCAGGGGCGGTGTCGTCGTCCTGCACGAGGAACGCGGGATGACCGACGCCATGCGGGCCCTGATCACGGGGCTCGCCGCGGAGGGCTGGCTGACGGTCGCGCCGCACATCTACCACGGCGACTCGACCGAGGTGGACGACGTCACGGCGCTGGACCGGATCAGTGAGCTGTCCGGCGAGTCCGTGCTCGCCGACACCGACATCGCGTTCGGCTGGCTCGCGCAGCACGGCATCGCCGCCGACCGGATCGGTGTGGTCGGGTTCGAGCTGGGTGGCGCGGTGTCGCTGGTGGTGGCCGCGAGCCGGGCGATCGGCGCGGCCGTTTCCGTCGGCGGTGGCGGGATCCTGACCCCGCTGTCTCCCGGCCTGCCCGCGCTGGTGGACGCGGCGCCGACGCTGCGCTGCCCGTGGCTCGGCCTGTACGGGGACAAGATCGCCGACGAGGTCGCGCTGCTGCGGGAGGCGGCGAAGCGTTCCGAGACCGCCAACGACGTCGTCCTGTACCCGGCCGCCGACCACCGGTTCGACATCTACCCGGACACGGCCGTCGAGGCGTGGCAGCGGGTGCTGAACTGGTTCGACGCGCACCTGCGCTGACCGCGCCATAATTCCCGGCGTGTCCGCGACCTCGTTGTCCCACCAGGAGTTCGACCTCCTGTGGGAGCACCTCGGCTTCACCGAGCGGCCCTACCCGCTCGACGTCCGCTCGTTCGGGTACACCATGGACGAACGCGCGGCCCTGCGTGACCAGGTGCGGGAGTCCTTGCTGCGCAAGGGACTCCACGACGGCGCCGAGGTCGCGCCCGTGCTGGAGGAACAGCTCTCGGTGCTGGGCAGGCACACGTTCGGCGTCGACGGGCGGCTGTCGGTCGGCGAGCCGCTGCGCGTGCTGGCCGCGAGCGACGGCCGCCGTGGCGTGCTGGCCGCCCAGTCCGACGACGAGGTCCGGCTCGCGTGGGTGCGGGACGCGCGGCTCGTGCCCGCGGTGATCGCGTTGCTGCCGGACCACCCGCCCGGCCCAGGTGGCGTGGCCCGGCTGCCGAAGCAGGTGTTCGACGCGGCCGTCGACGAGTTCGCCGCGAGCGGGTACGTCGGGCTGGAACGCGTGCTCGCAGGCGGCGGGGTCACCGGCCGAGACCTGCGGACCGTGGTGACGCTGCTGGAGTCGGGGCGGCGCGGCGGCGGGCAGCTCGCCGCGAACAGCGTCGACCAGGTCGGCCGCCGCACCAGGACACCGGTGCTGAACTGGTTCGACACCGAACCCGGCCGTTACCTCGTGCACAGCGAGGTGACCATGGACCGGGTCGAGTGGGTGATCATCGCCCCCGCCGACACCGCCCGCGTCGGACAACGGCTCTCGGAGATGGCGGACTCGCTCAACCAGCCATGACCGGGCGGCCCCGCGCGTTACCGTGACACCCGGAGTCGATCCGTACCTAAGGGGTTGTCACATGTCCGAACCGAGGGGGTTCCCCGGGACGGCCGCCGGCGGGCTGGCGCCGGTCGCCGACAAGGTCGACAAGGTCAGGGAACAGGCACTCGCGGGCTCGCTGAAGATCGACCTCGACACCGCGAAGGTCATCCTCTCCCAGCTCGGCCGCCTGCGGCTGCGTGCCGCCGAACTGGTCCGCGACTGCGCCGACCTCGACACGCCGCTCAGGTTCGGGAACAACTGGGTCGGCCAGATCATGTCCGAGCGGTTGCGCACGGTCGCGGTGGACCGCGACGGCGGTGTCACGCCCGTGCTGAGGACGTTCCACGAGGTCCTCGACGACCTGGAGGCCACGGTCCGGTTCGCCGCGGGCCTGTACGAGGCCACCGACGAGCACGCGGCGGACGCCCTGCGGCGTGCGGTGCGGCGCTTCGGCGTGACCGTCGAGGAGGCGTCATGAGTGAAGGCGTCACGATCGGCGGCTGCTACCCGCCGAGCTGGCCGCGGCCGCCGAAGCCGCCCGTCGACGAGCCGGTGCCGGAGACGCTCGACGAACGTGTCGAGTGGCTGACGTGGTCGCACCCCGAGCTGTACGACATGGTGCACGAAGGCATCGACCTGACCGGCGCGATGTCGGTGTCCGCTTCGTGGGCGCGGCTTGGCGACGAGCTGTCCGACATCGGTGACGAGCTGGCGAAGCTGCTGCTCACGACCGCACAGTCGTGGGAGGGGGACGCGGCCGAGCTGGCGAAGGAGAGCGTGTCCGCGCTCGCCGAGTGGTCGCGGGAGACCGGGACCCGCGCGACCGAGGTGTGCGGCTGCGTCGCCATCCAGGTCGACAACGTCACCAACGCGCGCAACGACATGCCGCCCCCGCCGTACCCGATCGTGCCGCTGTCGCAGCCGCACCCGTCCCAGGTCACCGCGTTCACCGACGCCGACTTCGCGACGGCGAAACCGCTCGTGGTCGACCCGCTGGTCTACACGACGCGGGAACGGGAGCTGCACGAGCAGGCCGCGCGGATCATGGAGCGGTTCCAGTCGAACTCCCGGGACGTGTACGCGACCGTGCCGCAGTTCGCGCCGCCGTCGTTGCGGAAGGTGCCGTACGGGCCGCCGACGGAGCCGCCGCTGCCACCCCCGCCGCCGCAACCACCGCAGCCGCCGCCACCCCCGCCGGTGCCGGGGCGGCCTGGCGGCGGCGGTCCGGCGCCAGGTGGTGGCCCTGGCGGTTCCGGAGGTCCCGGCCCGACCGGCGGCCGGGCCCCGTCGGCGGCCCCGCTCGCGCCGGGCGGCGGGACGAGCGCGGGCGAACCCGCGGCCCGGCCGGCGGCGGCGTCCGCGGCGTCCGTCAGGCCAGGTGTTCAGGGCGCGCCCATGGCGGGTGGCATGCCGATGGGTGGTGGCGCCGGTGGTCGCGGCGGCGAGGACGTCGAGCGCAAGGGCAACAAGTACGTCGCGGAGGACCCCGAGATCTGGGGCGGCAACGACGAGCGGGTCATGCCGCCGGTGATCGGGGAGGTCAACCGCCGTGCGTGACCCGGGCTCCGGGTGGATCCAGCTGAGCGTGGTCGAGCTGTACCTGCTGTGGTCGGCGATGGACCTCGGCCCGACCCCCGAGGTGCTGGACGTGCTGCACGTCGGGCGCACCCGTGCCCGGCGCGCGGAGCTGGCCGAGGAGGCGTCCCGCGAGCTGAGCGCCCGCGACCTCGGCACGGTCGGCGCACCCGCGCGCGACCTGGCCGCGATGCTGCGGTCGCTCGGCAACCCGTCGGCGTCGCTCGACATGCGGGTGTACGGGTCGGGCGCGCCGCTGTTCGCGTTCGCCGCGACCGGCTCGTCCGGCGCCGCGGTCGCGGCCAGGGTCGGCGACGAGGTCCGGCTGGGCGCGGTCCGCGCGACGGCACTCGCGTCGGCACTGCTCGGCTCCCTCACCCAACTACCGCCCGCCGCGAACCGCCCGGCGAACGTGAGCGTCGCCGACTACGAGGCCGCGTGCGCGGAAGGCGCGGCGGAGGGCGTGCCCGGTTTCACGAGGTCGTTGCACGCGGCGGGCGTCCGAGCCGAGGAGGTCAGCACGTTCGCGCAGGCGCTGACGACTCGCACCGGTGGTGGGCAACTGGGTGCGTCAGGGCGGGTGCGCGCGTACAGCCTGGTCAACTGGCTGGACACGCCAGAAGGCCGGTACGCCCTGCGCCGCAACGGCGCGTGGATCACCCTCACCCCGGCCGACACGACCCGCCTGACCTCGATGGCGGAGGAAATGCTGACCGACGTCCGCTGATGGGATGGGCCTGCGCCACCGTCGGGGTTGCGCAGGCAGAGCCCCGCTTCGCGGGGTGCGGGCGCGTAGCGCCGGGGGTTTGGTGCTGTGAGAGGCGCGTTGAAGGCGTGGCAGTGCCCTGAAAGGCGCGTTCAGGGCGCTGGGCGTCCTGAATGGCCCATTGACGGCACTTGTTGTGCCGTGAGCGCGACTTCACGGTACCGGCCCGCCCTGCGGGGGCCGTCGGGCGCGGTGCCGTGCGCTGCGCGGCCAGTCGTCACGGACTTTGCCGGAGCCTCGGGGCCGGGGTGGGTTGCGTTCCTGACGGTTCGCGAAGTCCTGGGCGACGCTTTCGGGGCGTGGTGCCCGTGCCTCGTGCCGGGTGGTCAGCGGTTGGCGAGGCCGTCCACTCGTAGTGTCGTCGACGGGTCTCGGTGGGTGCCGGTGCTGCCGACGTGCTTGTCGCTGATCTCGGTGCCGTTCTTCAGTACGTGGAAGAACGCCATACCGTGGCCGCGGCCGAGGTCGTAGTCGGTCTTCAGCCACTCGAGGACCACGCTTGCCTTCGTGGTCGCGTCGTAGCCGTGGGCGCTCGCCTCGGCCAGCAGTTCGGCCGGGGTCTTGCCGGTCTTCTTCTCGATGGTGTCGAGGTATGCCTGGAAGGACATGGTCGCTCTCCCGTCTGTCGTGTGGGCTGCCGTCAGCTTACGACAACTTTTGCTGTCCGGACAAGTTTTGTTTTCGGCTGTCCGGAGACGGGAGCACCAGGCCGAGTGCCTGAGTCAGGCGCCGACGTACTCCGCGAGGTGCTCGCCGGTCAGGGTGGAGCGGTCCGCGACGAGGTCGGCCGGGGTGCCCTCGAAGACGATCTTCCCGCCGTCGTGGCCGGCGCCGGGACCGAGGTCGATGATCCAGTCCGCGTGCGCCATGACCGCCTGGTGGTGCTCGATGACGATCACCGACTTGCCCGCGTCGACCAGCCGGTCGAGCAGACCGAGCAGGTTCTCGACGTCGGCCAGGTGCAGGCCCGTGGTCGGCTCGTCCAGGACGTACACGCCGCCCTTGTCGCCCAGGTGGGTCGCGAGCTTGAGCCGCTGCCGCTCGCCGCCGGACAGCGTGGTGAGCGGCTGGCCGATGGTGAGGTAGCCGAGGCCGACGTCGGCGAGCCGTTCGAGGATCCTGTGCGCGGCCGGGAGCTTCGCCTCGCCGTCGCGGAAGAACTCCTCGGCCTCCGTCACCGACATCGCGAGCACCTCGCTGATGTCGCGGCCGCCGAACTTGTAGTCCAGCACCAGCGCGTCGAACCGCTTGCCCTCGCACACCTCACAGGTGGTGGACATGCCCGCCATCATCCCGAGGTCGGTGTAGATGACCCCGGCCCCGTTGCAGTTGGGGCACGCGCCTTCGGAGTTCGCGCTGAACAGTGCCGGCTTCACGCCGTTGGCCTTGGCGAACGCCTTGCGGATCGGCTCCAGCAGCCCGGTGTAGGTCGCGGGGTTGCTGCGCCGCGAGCCGCGGATCGGGGCCTGGTCGACCGCCACCACACCGTCCTGGGTGGCCACCGAGCCGTGGATCAGCGAGCTCTTGCCCGACCCGGCCACGCCGGTGACGACCACCAGCACGCCGAGCGGGATGTCGACATCCACGTCCTGCAGGTTGTTCGTCGCCGCGCCGCGGATCGCCAGCCTGTCCGACGGTTCGCGCACGGTCTCCTTGAGCAGGACCCGGTCGTCGAGGTGGCGGCCGGTGACGGTGTCGCTCTTGCGCAGCCCGTCGACGGTGCCCTCGAAGCAGACGGAACCACCCGCCGTGCCCGCGCCGGGGCCGAGGTCGACGACGTGGTCGGCGATCGCGATCGCCTCCGGCTTGTGCTCGACCATCAGCACGGTGTTGCCCTTGTCCCGCAAGCGGAGCAGCAGGTCGTTCATGCGTGCGATGTCGTGCGGGTGCAGCCCGATCGTCGGCTCGTCGAAGACGTAGGTGACGTCGGTGAGCGACGACCCGAGGTGGCGGATCATCTTGGTGCGCTGCGCCTCGCCACCGGACAGCGTGCCCGCCGGCCGCTCCAGCGACAGGTAGCCGAGCCCGATCTCGACGAACGAGTCCAGGGTGTGCCCGAGCGCGTCCAGCAGCGGCTTGACCGTCGGCTCGTCCAGGCCGCGCACCCAGTCGGCCAGGTCGGAGATCTGCATCCGGCACGCGTCGGCGATGCTGATCCCGGCGATCTTCGACGACCGCGCGCCCTCGGTCAGGCGGGTGCCGTCGCACTCCGGGCAGACCTGGAAGGTCACCACCCGCTCCACGAACGCGCGGATGTGCGGCTGCATCGCGTCGACGTCCTTGGACAGCATCGACTTCTGGATCGTCGGGACCAGCCCGGAGTAGGTCAGGTTGATGCCGTCGACCTTGATCTTGGTCGGTTCCTTGTAGAGCAGGTCGTTCAGCTGCTTCTTCGTGTACTTCTTGATCGGCTTGTCCGGGTCGAAGAAGCCGCTGCCGCGGAAGATCCGCCCGTACCAGCCGTCCATGCTGTAGCCGGGGATGGTGACCGCGCCCTCGTTGAGCGACTTGTTCTCGTCGTAGAGCTGGGTCAGGTCGAAGTCGTTGACCTTGCCGCGGCCCTCGCAGCGCGGGCACATGCCGCCGGTGATGCTGAAGCTGCGGCGCTCCTTCACCTGCCGTCCGGCCTTCTCGATGGTGACCGCGCCAGCGCCGCTGATCGACTCGACGTTGAACGAGAACGCCTGCGGCCCGCCGAGGTGCGGCTTGCCCAGCCTGCTGAACAGGATGCGCAGCATCGCGTTCGCGTCGGTGGCGGTGCCGACGGTGGAGCGCGGGTCGGCGCCCATCCGCTGCTGGTCGACGATGATCGCGGTGGTCAGCCCGTCGAGGATGTCCACGTCCGGCCGCGCCAGCGTCGGCATGAAGCCCTGGATGAACGTGCTGTAGGTCTCGTTGATCATCCGCTGCGACTCCGCGGCGATCGTGCTGAACACCAGGGAGCTCTTGCCGGAGCCGGAGACGCCGGTGAACACCGTCAGCCTGCGCTTCGGGATCTCGATGCTGACGTCCTTGAGGTTGTTCTCCCGGGCGCCGTGCACGCGGATCAGGTCGTGGCTGTCAGCGCGGTGCCGGGCAGCCGGCTGCGCGTCCGCCCTCTTGGCCTTGCTCATCGTGTCTCCAATTTCCGGGCGGTGCCGCAAGCGGTCGGGTCAGCGAAGTTCCTGGATGCGCAACAGGTTGCCCGCCGGGTCCCGGAAGGCGCAGTCGCGGACGCCGTAGGGCTGGTCGGTCGGTTCCTGCACGACCTCGGCGTCGGCCGCCTGCAGCCGTTCGAAGGTGGCGTCGAGGTCCTTGGTGGCGAGGTTGAGGCCCGCGAAGGTGCCCTTGGCCATCATCGCGGTGATCACGTTGCGCTCCTCCTCGGTGATCCCGGGGTCCGCGGCCGGCGGGTGCAGGACGACGCCCGTGTCCGGCTGACCGGCCGGGCCCACCGTGATCCAGTGCATGTCGCCGTACTCGACGTGGGTGCGGACCTCGAACCCGAGCGTGTCGCGGTAGAAGGCGAGGGAGGCCTCGTGGTCGAGGTGGGGCAGGTAAGACTGGTGAATGGTGATGTCCATGCCGGTCACACTAGGTACCGGCCGTGGTCCGCGCTTCTCGATTCCTGACCGGTCGCGTCACCTTCTTCGCGACGCACGGCGCCATGCCCGCGGTCGCCAGTGCCGCCTGGTTCCGGTAGGCGCTGGGCGGTATTCCGACCAGCTCTGCGAAGCGGGTGCTGAAGGTGCCGAGCGACGAGCAGCCGACCGCGAAGCAGACCTCGGTGACGCTGAGGTCACCGCGGCGCAGCAAGGCCATCGCGCGCTCGATGCGCCGCGTCATGAGGTACGAGTACGGTGACTCACCGTAGGCGAGCCGGAACTCGCGGCTGAGGTGGCCAGCCGACATGTTCACGCCGCGCGCGAGCGCCTCGACGTCCAGCGGCTGCGCGTACTCCCGGTCGATCCGGTCCCGGACCCGGCGCAGCAGCGCGAGGTCACGCAGCCGCTGCGCGTCGACGGGTCTGCTGGTCACGTGCGCGATGGTGCCACATCAGGCGGGCCTGGGTGACGGTGTCCATGCCACTGGGCCAACGCGCCAGTCGTGCTTTCGGTGTTTCGTCGGGTGCCCGCGAGTCGAACGCGGTGTCTCCTGAGTCCAAGTCAGGTGGGTTGCCGTCTCCCCCGCACCCGTGGTGTCACGCCCATCTCCGCACCGCGGCCAGGTGCGCCGACCCCAGCCCCTGCCTGGGGTCGACGTGGCACAGCAGGGTGGGTGCGCCTGCCCGCAGCCGCGTGAACTCCGCCGCGCCCGCGTGCTCGTCGTGTTCGTCGTCGAACCACGCCAGTGCTCTGCCCGCCGCGAACTCGGCGACGCCACGCCACTTCCACCCCTGGTCGAAGTCCGGGAACTCGATCACCGGCAGCTCGGGCAGCCCGATCGCCGGGCCGATGTGGTCGTTCGCCTCGTGCTGCCACGTCGTGGCCCACGCCAGTTCGAGACCCGTCTCCGCCGCGAGCGCGAGGAGTTGCGTGCCGTGGCCTGGGTTCAGCCACACCCGCAGACCCTTGACCCGCCGCGCGTCCCGGCCCGTGTGCCAGCCGCCGGACGGTGTACGGCGGTAGGTCGTGTAGCCCTCGGGCCTGCGGGTCTTGTTCGCCGCGTACGGGTTCAGCGGTCCGTCGACGTCGAGCAGCAGCAGGCCGCCGGTCATCGCCTCCCTCCTTTCTCTCGTTCTCGGAGCACCCCCGGCAGGACTTGAACCTGCGGCCTCGCCGTTCGTAGCGGCGCGCTCTCTCCTGCTGAGCTACAGGGGCTCGCGTACCCCCAGCCGGACTCGAACCGGCGACCCGCGGCGTCGGAGGCCGCTGCTCTGTCCACTGAGCTACAGGGGTGGGAACAACTTTCGAAAAGCACCGGCGGGAGGAGTCGAACCCCCTGGCCGCGGGTTTGGAATCCGCGCCGCTGCCACAGCTCGCCGATTTGTAAAAGGGTACGGCAAACAAAAGAGCCGCCCTTTCCGGAATTCCGGTGAGCGGCTCCCTCGGGTACCTACAGGTAGGTCACGGTGGGGAGCCTGGCTGCCATTCACGCAGCTCACACGGTCGTACACAGGGCACGACGCGGCTGCGGAAGATCCGCCGCGGTCGCTGCCGACTGTGCGTCATGACTGCTCCTCTGATCGGTGTCGAAAACCATGGTGGCGCATTGCGTGGGCGGCGTCAACGAATTTATCGAGAATTGCCGGGTCGCCCTGGCAAATGAGCGCATTGACGCGTTCGTTACAGTGGCTCACGCAGCGCTACCGACCAACGGGACGGATGATCATGCCGCGGCTGGTTTTCGAGGAGCCCAAGGGCGGTCCAGCGAAGCCGGAGTCCGCCAGGCACCGCAAGGAGACGAAGCGCGACAACGTCGTCGTGGTGCTGAAGGCCGCGACCTTCGCGCTCGTCATCGCCCTGTTCGGTGCCGGCATCCTGTTGGCCACGGCCGGTGGCGCGGACGAACGGGAGGCTTCCGCGCCGCCCGTGCCCGAGATCGAGGCGAGCACCTCGCCTGCCCCGCCGACCACCACGACGCCGCTCGCCAACATCGTGGCGCCCGAGGTCCGCAGCCAGACCGCGGTGATCACGCCGCCTCCGCCGCCCCCGCCGACGACCACCGAGTCGGTGCCGCCGCGGGCCGAGCGGCCCCCGGGGCGGAGTGAGCGGTTCGAGGTCGTCGGCCGCCAGTGCGACACGCCGGGGGCTTACGCCTTCACGGAGCGCTACGAACCGGTGGTGTGTGCGCGACGTCCCAACGGCAAGGCCGTCTGGCGCCGCGTCTTCGGATAGGTCCAGACCAATCCGGTGGGTAACCGATTGGCTGCCGAAAGCCACGCATTCCGCCGGTGTTCGACCGTTCGGGCTAATTGATCTGTGCTCCGCGCACATTTGACAGCGCTTACGTTGCCGGTTTTCCGATACCTGTTATCGCGTGGGCGGAAATTTACCGAAACAGCTATTTGACTCGCTGACGCTGGGTGTTTACCGTTCCCGGCGGGGTCCGGGGGTACGTGTGGCGGCGTCCGTTCGTGCACGTTGGGAACGCCGGAAGGAAAGCGGGCCGCGGTGAAGAAGACGTCCATACGGCGCAGCCGAGCCCTGTCCATTCGGACTCGCGTGCTGACGCTGGCGCTGGTGCCCTGCATCGTATTCCTGTTCGCCGGTGTCGCGGGCGCCGGGTATTTGATCTTCGACGCCGCGCAGACCCGGAATTACTTCCAGCTCGCCAGCGAGGCGCAACGGCAGTCGCTGCCATTGATCGTTTCACTACAGGAAGAGCGTCGCCTCACGTTGCGTCGTCTCGCGAGTTTCGGCACCTTCCAGTCGGACCTGATCAAACAGCGCGGCCGCACCGACGCGCTCGCGGGCGGCGCGACCGCCAGCCTCGCCGAGCTGTCGGCGAGCGCACCGGACTCGGTGGCGCGCGCGGTCCGCTCCTTCACCGAGCTGATGGGCGAGCTGCCCGCGATGCGTGCCCGCGTCGACGGCGGCCAGGTCTCCATCTCCGAGTCGTTCTCCCTCTACAACGACATCATCGACCAGTTCATCGACGGCACGAAGGGCCTCGCGCAGTTCGCGCCCGACGCCGAGATCGCCTACCTCCAGCTGGTCGTCGCGCCGCTGCTCACCAGCGCCGACCTCATGCAGCGCTCGGACGCCCTCGCCGCGGCGAACCTGGTCGGCGGCGGCCTCACCGACGCCGACTTCGCCACCTACCAGGGCCAGGTCAGCTCCTACCACCTGCAGATCGAGTCGACGATCCCGCTCGCGGAGGCGGACGTCCAGGCGCAGTACCGCAAGCTCACCGGGTCGCCGCCGTGGCTGCGGCTGATGTCGGTCGAGGAGGTGCTGCTGCGCGGCGACATCAACCTCCCGATCAGCGAGGACATGTGGCGGGCCGCCGCGAGCGACGTCGGCGAGGCGCTGATGACGATGGTGCAGACGCAGAGCAGGCACACCAACGACCTCGCGCTGTCGAAGGTCAACACCACGTTCGCCCAGTCGATCGTCGCCGGCGTGCTGGTGCTGGCACTCGTGGTCGGCGTGTTCCTGTTCGCGCTGCGGCTGTCCAGGCGGCTCATCGAGCGGCTGGTCCGCCTGCGGTCGGAGACCCTCGAACTCGCCGAGAAGCGCCTGCCGGAGCTGGTCGAGAAGGTGCGGTCCGGCACCGACGTGAGCGTCGATGACGAGGTCCGGTTGCGCGACTACGGCGCCGACGAGATCGGCGAGGTCGCGGACGCGTTCAACAAGGCGCAGCAGACCGCGGTCGCGGCGGCCGTGCAGGAGGCGAAGACCCGCGAGGGCACCAACAAGGTGTTCCTCAACATCGCCCACCGCAGCCAGGTCATCGTGCACCGCCAGCTGAAGACGCTCGACGAGGCGGAGCGCGGGCAGGAGGACCCCGAGCAGCTCGAGCTGTTGTTCCAGCTCGACCACCTGACCACCCGCCAGCGCCGCAACGCGGAGAACCTGATCATCCTCGGCGGCGGCCAGCCGGGCCGCCGCTGGCGCAACCCGGTCAGCATCGCCGAGATCGTGCGCGGCGCGGCCGCGGAGACCGAGGACTTCGCGCGGGTCAAGACGGCCAAGCTGCCCGCGCTCACCGTGATCGGCCCGGTCGTCGGCGACCTCGTGCACCTGCTCGCCGAGCTGATCGACAACGCCACCACGTTCTCGCCGCCGGAGGCGCGGGTGGAGGTGCGCGGCAACGTCGTCGGCCGGGGTGTGGTCCTCGAGATCGAGGACCAGGGCCTCGGTATCGAACCGGCCCGCGCGGACGATTTCAACAACATGCTGGCCAACCCGCCGGACTTCGGCATCATGGCGCTGTCCAGCGAGCCGCGCCTCGGGTTGTTCGTGGTCGCGCGGCTCGCGGCCCGCCACGGCATCTCGGTCACGGTGCGTGAGTCGGCGTACGGCGGGACCAGGGCCATCGTGCTGGTCCGCAACGAGCTGCTCGGCCAGGAGGCCGCCGTGCCGCAGGACGGCAAGGCAGCCGAGCAGGAGCGGTGGCCGGAGAGCCAGCCCGCCGAGGACAGGACCGAGACGAACCTGTCCCCGGTGGACCTGCGCGTCACCAACGGCGACCACGCGGCGCCGGGCTCGGCGGTGCGCCTGACGATCCCCGGCTCGGTCAGCCTGCCGGACCTGCCGCCGCTGCCGGTGGTGGAGCCGCGACCGGGCGAGGACCTGTTCCGCCCGCAGCGGCCCGTCGACGCCGACCACGAGCCGAGCCAGCCGCCGCGCCAGCAGCGTCAGCCCAGGCACAGCGAACCGGAGACCAGCGAGCCGTCGTCGAAGCGGGACCCGGCCGATGACAGGCCACCGCTGCCGAAGCGGTCGGCGCGTGCGGAGCACGAGTCGAGCCAGGTCGTGCGCCGCGAGCCGCGGCACGCCGAACGCAACGGCGAGCCCCGGAAAGAACCACCCCAACCCGTCGAGCTGCGGCAGGTCGCTCCGGAGATCAACAAACCGGCACCAAGGGACGGCGACACCCGCGCCAAGGCCCAACCGCGGCCGCAGGTCACCGGGATGGCTCCCGGCAGACCGCCGCTGCCGCAGCGCCGCCGCCAGCAGAACCTGGCGCCGCAACTGCGGGAGGACACGCCGCCTGCCTGGCCGCAGCAGCAGGCCACCGGGACGGAGCACAATCGGGAGGAGACCCCGGAACAGGCACGCAGCCGGCTGGCCGCGTTCCAGGCGGGCACACGGCGCGGCAGGGACGAGCCGGTACCCGGGGAGACGTTGAACGGGAACGACAGTGTGGGGAGCACGCGCAATGGCCAACACAGCGGTGAATGAGCTCGACTGGTTGCTCGACGAGCTGGTCAAGCGTGTCGCGGGCGTGGACCGGGCCGTGGTGCTCTCGGCGGACGGCCTGCTGATCGGCCGGTCGGCCAACCTGACGACCGGTGACGCGGAGCACCTGTCCGCGGTCGCGTCGGCGTTCCAGAGCCTCGCGCGCGGCACCGGACGGCACTTCGGTGGCGGGCAGGTGCGCCAGACACTGGTCGAGATGGACCACGCGTTCCTGTTCGTCACCGCGGCCGGGCACGGCGCCTGCCTCGCGCTGCTCGCGACGGAGAACGCCGACGTGGGCATGATCGCCTACGAGATGAACATGATGGTCAAGCGCGTCGGCGCGGTCCTCACCGCGAAGCCGCGAGAGTTCATGGAGCGGCCGGTGCCATGAGACAGGCGGACGAGGAGTGGTTCGACGAGGCAGCCGGGCCCCTGGTCCGGCCCTACGCGATGACCGGCGGGCGCACCCGTTCGGACACGCTCGGCCTCGACCTGATCACGCTCGTCGTCGCGATGTACTCCGCCGCCGAGGTCGACGTCGAACCGGAGTACGCGGGCATCCTGTCCGCCTGCCAGCACCCGACCTCGGTCGTGGAGGTGGCGGCGAAGGTGGACCTACCGCTGCAGGTGGTGAAGGTCCTGCTGAGCGACCTCATCAGCCAGCGACTGATCATCTTCCGCTCACCGGTCGCACCAGGCGCCGAAACCCCAAGCCAACACGTCCTCCAGGCGGTCCTCGATGGCATACGAAAACTCTGACCGGTCGGCGCGAGCCACCAAGATCGTCATCGCGGGCGGCTTCGGTGTCGGCAAGACGACGATGGTCGGCTCGGTCAGCGAGATCGCGCCGCTGCGCACCGAGGAGCTGATCACCGAGGCCTCCGAGGGCGTCGACGACCTGTCGGGGGTCGAGCAGAAGCGCACCACCACGGTCGCGCTGGACTTCGGCCGCATCACCATCAGCCAGGAGCTGATCCTGTACCTGTTCGGCACCCCGGGCCAGGACCGCTTCTGGTTCATGTGGGACGAGCTGGCCCGCGGCGCGATCGGCGCGGTCGTGCTGGCCGACACGCGACGGCTCGACAGCTGCTTCGGGGCGGTCGACTTCTTCGAGCGGCGCGGGCTGCCGTTCGTGGTGGGCGTCAACTGCTTCGACAACTCCTACCGCTACGGCACCGAGGAGGTCCGCGGTGCCCTCGACCTGGACGACCACGTGCCGGTGCTCCTGTGCGACGCCCGTGAGCGCGACTCGACCAAGCAGGTGCTGATCGCGTTGCTGCAACACGCGATGGCGGAGGCCCGCCTGGCCGCGGCCCCCTGAAAGACCCCCGTTCGGGCCCGCCCCCACACCCCCGCCGGGCGGGCACCCCCAGGGTTGGACAGATGCCCTGAAAGGCGCGTTCAGGGCGCTGGGTGCCCTGAACGCGCCTTTCAGGGCACCAACTAGTCGAGCTCACGGCCATGCCCGCGGATCTACTCGCGGAAACTCCGGGCCGCCCGATCTTGTGCGGTCGTCACGACATGACACGCGCCGTAGCCTTCCGCCCGGGAGACGACCCGTCCGCCCGCGATCCGGATGGCCACTTCCGTGGTGTCGCTCACCGCAGGGACACCCGCGGTAGCGGCCAATGCGCCGGTGCCGTCGCACGCCACTCGCAGCCGCGGCCACGCGTACTCCGGGAACGCCTGCCGGAGGCAGCCGGTCAGCTCCGCCACGGCCAGCCGCGCCAGCGGGATCTGCTCGCGCGGCGACCCCGACACGAGCACCGCCGTCACCGCGGCGTCCGGCGGCGCGGCCCGCACCGCGTGTTCCACGGCAGCCGCGCGGTGGAGGCCCAGCACGGCCACGATCCCGTCCTCGGCGGGCGTGAAGTCCTGTGCCCGCACCGAGTCCCACGCGGCCGGGGGTGACCAGGCCGCGTCCACCGCGCGCACCTGCGTGGTGAACGGCAGCTCCGGCCACCCGTCCTCGACGTCCAGGTACGCGAGCTGCTCGCACGCGCTCACCACGTTGAACGGCTCGACGAACCCGGGTGCCGCCGCCGCCAGCTGGCTCGCGCCGTGCAGGGCCGTCAGCACCGTCTCCGCGACGCGCACCAGCCGCCCGTCGGGCCGCAGCCGCTCCAGCGCCAGCCCCAGCAGTACCGCGTCGAGCGCCATCAGCTGCGCGTAGGACTGCCGGATCGTCTCGTCGGCCATGACCTCGGGCAGCACGTCCATGCCGAGGCGGGCCGTCTCCGCGCTCGTCGGCAGCCGGGCGAGCCACGTCCGTGCCAGCGCCGCGAGCGCGTCTCCCGTGGTGCGGCCCGGTGCGGGGGCCGGTGCCGCCGCCGGTGCGCGTTCGGCCAGGTCCGCCAGCACCGCGAAGTACAGCGCCCGCTTGCCGGGGAAGTTCGAGTAGACCGCGCCCCTGGTCAGCTCCGCGCGCTCCGCGACGACGTCGATCTTGGTCTCGCGGTACCCGCGCTCGGCGAACTCGTCCCGCGCCGCGGCCAGCACCCTGGTGCGGTTGCGCTCCTGTGTCTCCGCTCGGGTCAGGCGGCTCATGGTTGACAAGATATCGTCACCATTCAGATGATGAGATCATATGATCCGAACATATGGAGTGGACATGCACGAGGTCGACCTCACCGATCCCGCCGTCATCGCCGACCCGTTCACCGCCTACCAGCACGCCCGCGAGGCGGGCCCGGTGGCGCGGCTGAGCATCCCCGGCATGCCGATGTGGGCACTGACCAGGCACGAGGACGCACGCGCCTTCCTCACCGACCCGCGGTTCACCATCCGGGCCGCGAGCTTCGCGGGCATCCCCGGCGTGCCGGACGAGTACCGGCGGTACCTGCGGACCATGTCCGAGATGGACGGCCCCGACCACCTGCGGCTGCGCAGGCTCGCCGCACCCGCGTTCACCGCACGCCGCGCGCAGGCCGACCGGGCGGTCGTCGAACCGGTCGTCGAGAAGCTCGTCGCGGGCCTGCCAGGGGAGTTCGACCTGCTGCGTGACTTCGCGAAGCCGCTGCCCATGCTCGTGATCTGCGAGCTGGTCGGCATCCCGGAGGCGGACCGCGCCGACTGGGTCGAGTGGGGCGCGGTCATCGCGTCCGGCGACGTCGGCAGGCTCGGCGAGGCCATCCCCGGCATCGTCGAGGGGGCCAAGTCGGTGGTCGCGGCCCGCCCCGAGACCGGTCTGCTCGCCGACCTGATCCGCGCGGAGGACCGCATGACCGACACCGAACTGGTGACGCTCGTGTGGCACATCGTCCTCGCGGGGCAGACCCCGGCGAACCTGATCGCGAACGCGGTCGCCGAGCTGTGGACCAGGCCGGACGTCCTCGCCGAGCTGCGGGCCGACCCGGACCTGCTGCCCGGCGCGGTCGACGAGCTGATGCGCTGGTGCGGCCCGCAGCTGCTGACCGTGCCGAGGTTCGCGGGCGAGGACGTCGACCTGTGCGGGGTGCGCGTCGGGGCGGGGGAGCCGGTGACGGTCGCGATCGCGGCCGCCAACCGCGACCCGGCCGTCTTCGCCGACCCGGACCGGTTCGACGTCCGCCGCGGCGCCGCGACCCAGCTCGGCTTCGGCCACGGCCCGCACTTCTGCCTCGGCGCCGCACACGCCCGCGTGCAGACGGAGGTCGCGCTCGCCGCCCTTCTCGGCCGCGACCTGGCGTTGGCCGGTGAACCGGTGCGGGCCCCGGACCCGGGAACGTGGCGGCTGACGGAGCTCCCGGCACGCCTGGGCGTGTGAGCGACGGTGTTTGGGGGTAAGTCGGGCTTCTGACCGACAGGAGGTTCGAGTCCATGATCCTGCGCCGGATCGCACGTCCGATGCTCGCGGCCGTCTTCGTCTCCGGCGGCATCGAGACGCTGCGCAATCCCCAGCCCCGTGTCGAAACCGCCGAACCAGCCGTGGACAAGGCAACAGACCAGGTCCTCGACAAGCTCCCCGACCAGGCACTCGACAAGGTCCCGGACAAGGTCCTCGAACGGGTGCCGACCGACACCGAGAGCCTGGTCAAGATCAACGCCGCCGCACAGATCGGTGCCGGGATCGCACTGGCCCTCGGCAAGTTCCCGCGCCTGTCCGCGCTGGTGCTGGCGGGCAGCGTCGTACCGACCACGTTCACGAGCCACCGCTACTGGGAGAAGGAGGACTCCGGGGAGCGCGCCCAGCAGCAGGTCCAGTTCTTCAAGAACGTGAGCCTGCTCGGCGGTCTCCTCCTCGCCGCGGTCGACACCCACGGCAAACCGTCCGCCGCGTGGCGGGCCAAGCACGCCGCCAAGGTCGCCGCGAACTCGGCCCGCGGCACCGCCAGCTCGGCTCGCGACACCGTCAGCTCAGTCCTGCCCGGCTGACCGCGGCACACACCGCGAGCGCATGCGACGAAACAACACCGGCGGGCAACGCCCACCGGGCCCCGCAGGGCCGGTCCGGTGCCGTGAATGGGCCGTTCAGGGCGCTGAGCGCCCTGAACGGCCCATTCAGGGCATTGCCAACGCCGTCAGCGCTAGGTGCGCGGTGGGGCCGGTAGCTGCCAGCGGCGGGTGATCGCCAGTACGCGCAGCACGGTCCCGGCGGCGGCGCCGCCGATCGCGGCCGGGACCGGTGGCAGGCCCAGCGCCACCGCCACCGGCGCGGCCACCCCGGACTCCCTGGCGATCAGCGCCCCGACCACCGCGAACGCGCTGACCCCCAGCGCGTCCAGGAACAGCAGTGCCTGCCGCCGCCGGGGACCGGCACCGACGAACCACACCAGCGTGGCCGCGCCGACGCAGACGTACAGGTAGCCGGGGTTGTGCAGCCAGAACACGGTCCTCTCCAGCAGCAGGTCGCGCAACGTGCCGCCGCCGACCCCCGCCACCGAGGCCAGCAGCGCCGCCGACACCAGGTCGAGCCGCCGGTCCCGCGCCGCGATCGTGCTGACCATGGCGAACGTCGCGACACCGATGTAGTCGAGGACAGCGGTCAACACCACGGCGGCAGTCTCACATGGACGGTGCCGGGCAGTACAGCGGGCGGCGCCGGGTCACTGGTCGCGTCGCTTGCGGCGGGTGAACAGGAGCAGCCCCAGTCCCAGCGCCAGCACGACCACGCCCGCGACGACCATCTCGGTCACCGCCGTCACGCCGGTCCACGCCAGGCCACCGCTGGCCTGCGGGGCCGGAGCGGGTGCGGACGCGGGCACTGGTGCGGGGCCGGCGGTGGTCACCGTGACCGGGGCCGACGTGATCTTCTCGCCGGACGGGGTGGTGCCGGTCGCCGTCGCCGTCGCGGTGACCGGGCCCGATGCCGGGTACGTGGTCCGGCACGTCGTGGTTTCGCCAGGGGCCAGCGCCACCGGGGCGCACGTCAGCGTTGCCGGGGTCAGTACCGGCACCACCTCGGTGAGTGTCACGTTGCCGCTGTTGGTGGTCGTCACCGTGTACGTCAGCAGGTTGCCCGCCTTCGCCACCTTGTTCGTGACCGTCAGGCCCGGCTCCTGCGCCACCTTCGTCACCACCGAACTGGGCTCGGCGCGGACCGGTTCGCCCCACGGGGCGGTGGCCGTCGCGACCACCGCGGTCAGCACGAAGCCGCGGTCGGTGTCCGCCTGGGTGATCGGGTGGGTGCCTTCGCAGGTCAGCGACTCGCCTGGGGCCAGCGCCACGGGCGTGCAGTCCACTGTGGTCACTTCGTGCAGGGTGACGGTGCCGGTGTTGGTCACCGCCACCGTGTACGTCACGGTCCTGCCGTCGGATGTCGCGCGGGTGGTCGCCGTCAGTTCCGGCACGCTGCTCACGTCCGTGGCCGCCGTCGCCGGGGTGGTCGTCACCGCACCGGCCGGGGTGACGCCCCGCGCGGTGGCGGTGAGCGTCACCGGGGCGTTCCTGTCCACGTCCGCCTGCGTCACCGGGTAGGTGGCCGTGCACTCCGTCGACGAGCCCGCCGGGAGCCGGGGCTCCGCGCACGTGAACCCGTCGAGACCGACCTCGGTGAGGGTGACCGTGCCGTCGTTGGTGAGCGTCGCCGTGTACCGCAGCTCGTCGCCCGTGTCGGTCAGCCCGTTGTCGTCGACGTCGACGACCACAGTGGACACCCGAGGGGAAAGCGTTGCCACGACGGGGATCTCGGTCGTCGCCGCCACCTCCGCCGACGTGACCGGGCCGGTCACCGCCGTGCCGGTCGCCGACGCGACATGGGTGACCGCGCCGCGGTCGGCGTCCTCGGTGGACACCGGGTAGGTGCCGGTGCACGTCTGGACCTCTTCGGGCGCCAGGGTTTCCGGTGCGCACGCCAGGAACGGCAACGCCGTCACCACGCCGGTCACGGTCACGGTGCCGGTGTTGGTCGCCGTGACCGTGTAGTGCAGCAGGTCGCCGCGGTCGGGCCGGCCGCTGCCGTCGACGTCCTCGACCGACGTCACCGTGTTGGTCACCGCCAGCTCCGCGACCTGCGTCAACGGTGTCGCCGCGCGGGCAGTGGGGGCGTTCACCGGCTTGCCGTCCGGGGTCGTCGCGGACGCGTTCGCCACCGCCGCCACCGTGCCGGTTTCCATGTCCCCGGCCGTGATCACGTGCGTGCTCGCGCACGACGCCGACTCCCCGATGACCAACGCGGTGGTCGTGCAGCCGCCGGTGAGGGCCACGGAGTGCAGCACAGCGCCGCCGGTGTTGGTGGCCGTCGCCGTGTAGTGGATCGTGTCGCCGCGGTCGGTGCGGCCGTCCGCGTCGGTGTCGGTGACCGCCGCGTCCAGCGTGAGTGTCATGCCTGGCACCGGGTTCAGCTTCGTGGTGCGGGACGCGGTCGCCCTCAGCGCGGTGCCGCCCGCCGAGGTCGCCGTCGCCACCGACGTGATCGTGAAGCCGCGTGCGGTGACGTCGGCCGCGGTCAGCGTGTGCCGCGTCGTGCAGGTGAGCGTCTCGCCGGGGGCCAGCGCACCCGGCCGCTCGCACGTGAGCGGCAGCGTCAGCGCGCCGAGCCGGGTGGTCACCGCCACGCCGTTCACGGGGACACCGCCGTCGTTGTGGACGGTCACCGCGTAGTCGATCTGGTCGCCGATGTCCTGGCGCCCGTTGCCGTTGCTGTCGAGTACGTCCGAGCCGGTGTCGGTCGCCGTCAGCAGTTCCGGGCTGATCACGACCCGCCCGTCGCCACCAGTCCCGAACGTCACCGCGTCGGCCAGCGGACCGGCGCACGAACTGCCGCCGCCACCACCGGCACCGGCCTGGTTCACGCCACCCTGGCCGCTTCCGCCGCCACGGCACCCGCCGCCACCACCGCCACCACCAGCGCCGGTGCGGCCGCGGCCCGGCCTTCCGTTGTCGCCGAGCCCGGTCGCCCGGACCCCGCCACGGCCCGCCGCCGCCGGGCGCGGGCCAGGACCCGCTTCGCCCGCCTCGCCGGTCCGGCTGCCGGAACCGCCTGCGCCACCGGCGTTTCCAGCGCAGTCGCCGCCCGCGCCGCCGCCACCGCCCGCCTCGACGATCACCTGGTCGAAGTCGCCGGTCAGCACCGCGCTGCTGCCGCCGCCCGGGGCACCGTCCGCACAGGACCCGTCCACGGACGCGCCGCCGCTGCCGCCCCAGTGGTAGCCGGCACCGCCCGCGCACCCGGTGAGCACACCGAGCAACTGGCCGGGTTCGACCGCGACGGTGGCCTCGACGACACCGCCGGAGCCGCCGCCCTCGGCACGGACCAGCACACTCGTCACGCCCGAGGGCACCACGTAGTCGAGTGCCGCGCCGTCCGCGCACCCGAACACGCGCGGTGCCGCCGCGGCGTCAGCGGTGGTGGCGGTGCCGAGGGAAACCACACCCGCGGCGAGCAGCGCCACGGCAGCCAGGGAAGACCTGCGAATCATCAACACACCCAATGCGAACTCGAGACCGCTGGTCCCGAGTGTTCGACCCCCGACAGTCAGTGACGACGGTGGCCAGCGGTGTGCAGTGCAACGTGGAAGATCTTGCCATGTCCGTCAATTTCCGAACCGTGTCTTGACATCGGGCCTCCGGTTCCGATTGTGTGCTCACGCCAGGTCGGGATGTAACACAAGTCACCCACGCCGGAAGTCAGGCGGACATGATGGGCAGTGGGACCCCGGGGACGCGTGAGCGCGCCTCCACGAGATGGCGCATCGACAACTGGAGCCTGCGGACGAAAGTGGCCGCGGTACTGCTGTTGCCCGCCGTCATCGCGCTCGTGCTCGGTGCGGTCCGGGTCCAGTCGAGACTGGACGAAGCCAACCGGCTGAGCACGATCCGCGACCAGATGGCGGTGCTCGGCCAGTCACTGGCCCTCGCCGACCTCGTCGTCGACGAGATGGTCACCGCCGTGATCAACGACCGGGCCGAGCGGCCCCGGCTGCGGGCCCAGCGGGCCGCCGTCGACCGGCAGGTCGTGACCGTGCGCGAGGCGGTGGACTTCGCGCGCCTGCCCGCCGAGGTCGACCGGACGCTGTCCGACGCGCTCGGCCGCCTCGCCGCGGTCCGCGTGCAGACCAGCAACGACGTCGGCGACCCCGTCACGGACCTCGCCGCGTACCAGGAGGTCGTCAACGGCCTCACCGAGCTGGTGCCCGGCGTGGTCGAGGTCGCGCAGAGCGGTGACCTCGACGATCTGTCCACTTCGGTCCGTTCGCTGCTGTTGCTGCGCTCCTCGCTCGCCGCGGAGGAGGCGCTGGTCCGGCACGCGACCGCGCCGGGCAACCGGGGCATCGCGGCCGCCGCGCAGCAGTCGGCCGCCGAGGAGCGGGTGCTCGGCGAGCAGTTGCAGCTCGACCTGCCGGACTCGGCCGCGGTCGAGTTCGCCGCCGCGACCGACACCGCGCCCGCGCGCCGGGCCGCGTTGCAGCAGGCGGTGGTCGACCCGGCGTCGGTCGACCTGCGGGACCTGCTGCCGAACCTGCGTGGCGAGACCGAACGGGTCCGGGACCTGTCGAAGAACCTCGTCACCTCACTCGGTGACACGGTCGCCGCCCGCACCAGCGACGCCAGGTCGGCGGCATTGCGGGACGCGGCCATCGTGATCGCCGCGCTGCTCACCGCGCTGGCCGTGGCACTGGTCGTCGCGCGGTCGCTGCTGTCGCCGGTGCGCAGGCTGCGCCAGGCCGCGCTGCACGCCGCGCGTGAGCAGCTGCCGAGGACCGTCGAGCGCGTGCGTGCCGGTGAACAGGTCGACTGGACCTCCGTGCAGGCCGTCCCGGTGTACGGCACGGAGGAGATCGGTCAGCTCGCCAGGGCGTTCGACGACATGCACACGCAGGCCGTGCGGCTCGCCGGTGAACAGGCCGAGCTGCGCAGGCAGGTCAGCGACATGTTCATGACGCTGTCCCGGCGCAGCCAGACTCTCGTCGAGTCGCAGCTGGAGGTGATCGAGGGTCTCGAGGCCGACGAGCAGGACCCGCGCAGGCTCGCCGGGCTGTTCCGGCTCGACCACCTCGCCACCCGCCTGCGCCGCAACGGCGAGAACCTCCAGGTGCTCGCGGGCGGCTCGCCCGCGCGGCGCGACACCTCGCCGGTGTCCGTCGTGGAACTGTTGCGGGCGGCCACCTCCGAGGTCGACGACTACCGCCGCGTCACGCTCGCGCACGCGCCGACCGGCTCGGTCCGCGCGGTCGCCGCCGCCGACGTCGTGCACATCCTCTCGGAGCTGCTGGAGAACGCGACCCGGTTCTCGCCGCCGGACCGCAAGGTCGTGCTGTCCGCGGACCGCGGCGCCGACGGGGGCCTGCTGTTCGAGGTCGTCGACGCCGGTCTTGGCATGGCACCCGACGACATCGCGACCGCGAACGAACGGCTCGCGTCGAGCGACGCCGTCGACCCGGAGACCACCCGCCGCATGGGCCTGTACGTGGTCAGCAGGCTCGCGGCCCGGCACGGCGTGACCGTGCGGCTGCGGCCCACGTTCGAGCGCGCGTCCAGGGCGGGCATCACCGCGAGCATCCACGTGCCCGGCACGCTGGTGATCGCCGGGACCACCCCGGAGAGCATGGTCGCCACCACGCTGACCGCGACCGTGCCCCCGCGCAAGGAGATCGCCGCCGCCGAACCGGAACCCGAGCCCGAGCCCGAGCCCGCACCGCAACCCGCCGGGTCCAGCTGGTTCACCGAGGAGACCGGGGAACCCGATCAGAACCAGTGGCTCGCCTCGGCGGTCCCCGCCGCACCACGACCACCGGCCACCACGGCGAACGGCCTGCCGGTCCGCACGCCGGGCGCGCGTGCCCTGCCCGAGGAACGGGAGCAGCCCGGCACGCACACCGGCTTCCGGGACCCGGAGTCGATCCGGAACAACCTCTCGCGGCACTACGACGGCGTGCTGGCCGCCCGCCGTGCCCGTGCGGAACCCGGGTCCGCGGGATGAACAACGAGGGGAAAGCACACGAGATGACAGACGCATCGACGGCGACCGAGTCGTCGCTCGGCTGGCTGGTCACCGCGTTCACCCAGGAGGTGCCGGGAGTCGCGCACGCGGTGCTGGTGTCCGCGGACGGCCTGCTGGTCGCGGCCAGCGACGGCCTGCCCCGCGACCGCGCGGACCAGATGTCGGCGCTCACCGCGGGCCTCACCAGCCTGACGGTCGGCGCGGCGCAGCTGTTCACGGCCGGCCGCGTCGTGCAGTCGGTGATCGAGATGGAGGGCGGGTTCCTGCTGCTGATGAGCGTCGGCGACGGCTCGCACCTCGCGGTGATCGCCGCGGCGGGCTGCGACATCGGGCTCGTCGGGTACGAGATGACGCTGCTGGTCGACCGGGTCGGCCGCATGGTCGACACGCCCGTCCGCGGGGCGCCGGAGCAGGGCTGAGGCACACGTGGGTGAGGGTGATGACCGCGGTCCGGCGCTGGCGCGCCCGTACTCGTGGACCGAGGGGCGCACACAACCCGCCGTCGACATCGCGATCGAGGCACGGGTGGTGACCACACCGGCAGGCCGGGACCTGCCGCCGATGCTGACGAGCGCGGCGTGGACGATCACGCAGCTCTGCCTGCAACCGCGGTCGGTCGCCGAGCTCGGCGCGTACCTCGCGGTGCCGCTCGGGGTGGTGAAGGTGCTGGTCGCCGACCTCGTCGCCGAGGGACTGGTGCACGTCGAGGCCACTCTCGCCCACGACGCGGACGACGCGGAGCGGCGCGAGCTGATCGAGAGGGTCCTGAGTGGACTACGGGCGAAGTAGGCGCATCACGTCGGCCAAGATCGTGGTGGCAGGCGGTTTCGGGGTCGGGAAGACCACGTTCGTCGGCGCCATGTCGGAGATCACCCCGCTGCGCACCGAGGCGCTGATGACGAGTGCGAGCGTTGGCGTCGACGAGTTGTCGGCGGTGCCGAACAAGCTCGCGACCACCGTCGCGATGGACTTCGGCAGGCTCACGCTGACGGGCGACCTCGTGCTGTACGTGTTCGGCACCCCGGGCCAGCAGCGGTTCTGGTTCATGTGGGACGACATCGTGCAGGGCGCGATCGCCGCCGTGGTGCTGGTGGACACCCGCCGCCTCGCGGACGGCTTCTCCTCCATCGACTACTTCGAGTCGCGCCGCATCCCGTTCCTGGTCGCGGTCAACGAGTTCGACGGCACCCGCCGGTTCACCGTCGACGAGGTCCGCGAGGCGCTCCAGATCGCGCAGGACGTCCGGATCATCCCCTGCGACGCCCGCTCCCGGGAGTCGGCGAAGGGCGTGCTGATCGCCGCGAGCGAGCACGCGCTGTCCACTGTGGACGCACGGCTGCCCGCCCGCCGGTACTGAGAGGTCTTCGATGGTCAACCACTTCGAGATGGGTGTGTGGCTGCTGTTCCTGGCCTACGCCACCTCGTTCACCGGCGCCACGATCGGGCTGGCGTGCACCGTGCGGTCCCGGCGGACGGAGACGAACACCGTGCGCATGGCGTGGCTGGTGCTCGCGTCGCTGTCGATCGGCGGGGTCGGCATCTGGCTGATGCACTTCATCGCGCTGCTCGGCTTCGGCACCCCCGGCTCCCCGGTCCGCTTCGAGGTCGGCAGGACGCTGCTGTCGGCGGTGCTCGCCGTGGCCGCGGTGTTCGGCGGGCTCCTCGTGCTGGGGACGCGGTTCGTGCCGTGGCGGCTCGGGATCGCCGGGCTGGTCACCGGTCTCGCGGTGATCCTCATGCACTACACCGGCATGTGGGCGATCAGCGTGAAGGGCACGACCAGCTACGACGCCGGTCTGGTCGTGCTGTCCGTGGTGATCGCGGTACTGGCGGCGACGGCCGCGCTGTGGTGCGCGGTGGCGGTGGACCGGCTGTCGACGCGGCTGCTCGCGGGCGCGGTGCTCGGGGTCGCGTCGACCGGCATGCACTACGTGGGCATGGCGGCGTTGTCGGTCCGGCTCGACCCCGCGGCCCCCGACCCGGCAGGGGTCGAGGTGTTCAGCTTCCTGTTCCCGGTGTTCGTGCTCGCGGCCGCGGCACTGGCACTGCCGATCGTGGCGATCCTCACCACGAGCCACGACGACGACAGTCCGGTGGATGTGCCGCCACGTAGCCCGGGACGCACAATGGCGGTGTGACAGACGATGGCGGCGAGTCGGTGTGCTGGCTCGCCAGGGTGTGCCCGGACTGCGGCGCACTGGCCGACGACGACCCGCCGACGACGTGCCCCCGCTGCGGTGAGCCCATCCGGGTACCGGAGGACTGACGGGTTGGCGTTGTGGGTTTGTCCTCGCCGGACGGGCAGGTCTCGGGGATGGCAGGGAGCCCCTATGGGTGGGCTTGCGCCACCGTCAGGGTTGCGTGGGCTGGGGCCCGCTTCGCGGGCCCGCGGCGCGCAGCGCCCGGGCTTGGTGCTGTGAAAGGCGCGTTCACGGCGTCCGGGATGCCGTCAATGGGCCGTTCACGGCGCTCAACGCCGTCAATGTGCCATTGACGACACCGGTTGTGCCGTGAACGCGCCTTTCACGGCATCGGCCCAGCCCCGTCGGGCGACCGCAGGGGTGTGAGGGGCGTGCCTGATGACGGGTTCCTACGCCAAGTCACTTCACGTGATCTTCACGGAATCAATCATCTAGTCCCAGCGGGCGCCGTAGGTGAAGCCGCGGGACAGGTCGGCGAACGTCAGGCGGACCTCGCCCGCGCCGTCGACGGGCACCGGTGCCGCGTCGCCGGGGAGGCGGGACACCTGGCGGGGCTGGCGGCCGCGGTCGAAGCGGACGCGTAGTTCGAGGAAGTCGCACCGGCGGCCGGGTACGTGCACGAGCTGCCGTGGCCGTACCGGCAGCCGGGTCCGCAGCGCGAACTCGTGGGCCTCGCCCGCCCGCAGCGGCGTGGCCAGCGTGAGCTTCCCGGCCCGCAGCGTGCCCCCGTACGCCACCGCCACGTCCCGGCCCGGTGGCACCGGCAGGTCGAGTTCGGTCACCTCCTGCGCCGCCACCACCCGGTGGTGTTCGAGCACCTCGGGCACCGCGCGGTCGAGCATCGCGATCACCCGCGTCTCCGCCGTGTGCCAGCCCGACCTGGGGTGCACACCGGCACGCAGTGGCGTGCACGCGAGCTGGGCCAGCTGGTGGATGCCCTCGTCGATGCGGCGCCGCGCGGTGCGTGGTTCGCGGTCGATGTGGTCCGCGAGCCACCCGACCCGGTCCTGGTACAGCGGGTGCCGGGCGGCGGGGAGCATGCCGAACGCGGCCAGCACCGCGACGCGCAGGTCGTCGGGCAGGTCGGCGGCGAGGCGGGCGACCCGGCGCCCGATGCGGTAGCGGACCTCGCCGGGGTCGTCCCGCTCGGTCACGCCGCACAGTTCGCGCAGCGTGTGCCCGACGCGGTCGGCGACGTCCGCCCGGAACAGGCCCCGGCCCTTGCGCAGCGCCTTGAGGTCACCGACCAGTTCGGCCTGTGTGGCCATCGTGTCTCTCCTCCGGCAGCGGGGGTTGCTCAGTTCGGTGCGGCCAGCCGCTCCACCTGCGAGGTGGTGTCCACCGGCGCCGGTGCCGCCGGGTCACCGCCGACGCCGAAGTACACGCCGAGCGCGATGCCGAGCACGAAGAAAAGCCCGACCAGGCGCAGCATTCCCGACAGCGAGACGAGGATTCTCATCATTCCTCCACGAATTCGTTGGCACTGCACCAAGAATGCGCCGGGGAACCATTGCCGGATACCTGTTTCCCGTTGCCGGACAAGGCAGGCAACGGGAAACAGCGCGGCGCTGTCGCACCGTCGATTCACGACAGCGCACCGAGCCAGCACTCCGCCGCCGGTCTGCGGCCCGGTTCCGCCGCACGGGCACAGAGCAGGGACAGCGCGGGCCCGAGCCGCCCACGCAGCAACGGTTTCGCGCGCACCTCCTCCGGGGTCACCCGGTGGTTGCCGAGCAGCAGCCGCAGCGTCAGCAGCGCGAGCTTGTACCGGTCGGTGTCGAGCGTGACCTCGCGCGGGCACGCCGGGTCCGCCCAGTCCGCCGTGTCCGCTGGCCGCACCGCGGCGGGCCGGTCCGCGAGGCGGAACCCGTCGCAGTCGATCGCGAACACGCCGGGGCCGCCCGCGAGGGTCCACAGCAGGTTCCGCATGGACACGTCGCCGACCACCACGTCGTTGCGGTGCAGCACCCGGAACAGCTCCAGGTACCCGGCCGCGAGCCGCCGCCGCTCCTCCTCGGTCGGCAGCGGCAGCTCCGCCCACATCGCGCGTCTCGGGTACAGCAGGTACTGCAGCTCCAGCAGCCGCCGCCGGCCCGCGATGGGTGCGGTGAACCGGGCGGGTGCCTCCGGCATCAGCAGCCCGACGCACCGGCCCCGGTCGAACACCCGTCCGCTCGGCCACGCCGTCCTGGTGGCGACCGCGTCCCGAGCGGGCAGCTCGATCAGCCTGCCCAGTTCGGCGGCCAGCACGGCCACCTCACCGTGGTACAGCTTGAGCAGCGTGCCCTCGGGCCGTGCCAGCCGGAACACGGTGCCCTGGCCGCCCTCGGCGACCTTCGCGGCCGCGCTGAGGTCGGTGAGCCGCACGTCCCCTAGCGGGCCCACACCACCACCGCCGTCCGGTCGTCGTCGAACGCGCGGAGGTCGAACTGCAGCTGGTGCAGGTAGGCGACCGGGCCCGGCGGCTCCGCCCACGCGTGCGCGAGGTACGTGCCGACCGCCGACTCCCGCAGCGGCGTCCCGAGCCCGGCCGACGCGACGACCAGCGCCTCACCCGGCCGCAGCACCCCGCGCACCCCGTCGGCGGGGCCGCGTGGCGACGGCAGGAGGTCCGAGTCGCCGCCGCGTCTGCCGAACAGCGGCAGGAACACCCCGTCGCTCAGCACCATCGCCGGGCTGTCGCCGACCCGCACGGCCCGGTACCGGTGCCCCTGCCCGGTCCAGCCCAGCTCCACCGCCGCGACCGTCAGCGTGGTGCGCCTGCACTCCGGGTTCGGCCCGGCCTCCCGCACCCCGCGGTCCGCCTGCCGCAGCGCCGTGACCATGTCGATCACGTCGAGGTCCGCGCCCGGCAGCGCCCACGCCAGGTAGTTCAGCGCGTGGCGGACCGCGAGCTGCGCGCCGCGGTGCGCGTGGGACGCCGCGCCGAACCCGTCGGCGACCGCCATGAGCACGTACCGGCCACCGAGGTCCGTCACCCCCATCGCGTCCTGCCGGACCTCGCCGCGGCCGCGGTGCCCGGCGCCCCGCATCGACGCCGCCCTGACCTCGAGCGTGCTGACCCGTGCCGCCTCGAACACGGTGTCGGGCACGTCGGCCACCGTGTCCAGCCGCCACGGCTGCCCGGCCGCGCGGGACGGCACGCCCAGCTCCCTGGGCCGGAACACGCCCTTGTCGCCCCAGACCTCGGTCATCACAGCTGGTCGATCCTCAGCGCGGTGAACCCGGCCACCTGTGTGGGGACCCGCAGCAGCAGGTCGCTGTCGCTTCCGGACCGGACGACCGACGTGGTGAGCGCCCGCGCGAACCCGTGCAGCGCGGCGGCCGGACTGACCCCGCCCCTGCTCATGAACGCCTGGAACGTGCCGATCCGGCCGATGGTCGCGGCGTCCGCGTCGCCGATGCCGAACGCGATGATGTTGGGCCGGGCCGCCCAGTCCGGGTCGAGGAGCCGTTCGTACGCGGCCGGCCAGATCGCCGGGTCGGTGGGGTGCCCGTCGGACAGGAAGAACACGGCGGGCCGGTACACCTGGTATGCGTCGGCCTTCAACGCGGCGACGTCGGCCTCGATGGTGTCGCGCAGCGTCGTGAACGCCGCACCGAAGTTCGTACCGGCCTGCGTGGCGAGCCCGACGAGGCGCACGACGTCACTCGGGCTGCACAGCTGCTGTAACACTTCGGCGGTGCCGGCGAACCCGATGAGACAGAACCTTGTCTTGTCGGCCACCACGGGATCGGTGCCGACGGCGGTGTGCAGCTGCGCCAACCCGTCGTTCAACGCGTCCAGGTGGTCGGCCATCGAATACGACTGGTCGCACACAACGTAAAACGGCAGTATTTGTTCTGGCATTCTTGACCCTCCCGCCGGGGAGGATGACGCGCGCACCCGCACCAGATCTGGATCAGATATGGACTTTCGGCTGTTCGGCCCGTTCGAGGTCTGGCACGACGGCGCCCCGGTGGACCCCGGTGACCTCCAGCAGCGCTACGTGCTGGTGATCCTGCTGCTCAACGCCAACCGGGCGGTGACGAGGGAGTACCTGCAGGAATACGTGTGGCGCGGGCAGGAGACGCCCCGCTCTGATTTGATCACGAGCTACATCGCCCGGCTGCGGAAAGTCTTCAAGGACAGCCCCGAGGTGGTGATCGACAAAACCCCGACGGGCTATCTGTTGCGGGTCGACGAGGACCTGATCGACGTCAACCGGTTCCGCACGCTGTGCGAGCGGGCCCGCCGGTCCGGTGACGCGGCCACCTTCCACGAGGCGCTGGACCTGTGGCGCGGCCGGTTCCTGTCCGACATGGATGTCGACCGTGTCGGCGGCCCTGCGGTCGTGCCGTCGGAGGAGAAACGGGTCGACGCGCTGGTGGACCTGGCCGAGCTGGAGCTGGCGGCCGGTCAGCACCGCCGGATCCGGGACCGGCTGCGCCCGGTGTGGGAGGAGGACCGCGCCCAGCAGCGGCTGGCGGCGGCGCTCATGCGCGCGCTGATCCAGGCGGGCGACCACGTGCGGGCGGTGGAGGTGTACCACCAGACCCGCGAGGCGCTCGACGAGTACGGCATGGACGTGTCCCGTGAGCTGCGGGAAACCATGCGGCGCGCGCAGTACGGCGACCGGCTCAGCTCGCTGCCGATGCGCCAGACCAGGTTCACCGGCCGCGCCGACGAGCTGGCGTTCGTGGACTCGGTCGCCAGGTCCTCGGTGGCGGAGGGCCCTTCGGTGCTGTGGATCTCCGGCATGCCCGGCGTCGGCAAGACCGCGCTCGCGGTCAGCGCCGCCCACCGCCTCGGCGACGTGTTCCCCGACGGCCGCCTGTTCGTCGACCTCACCGGCTTCACCCCGAACGTCGAACCACTCACCCCGGCGTCCGCGCTGGCCCGCCTGCTCACCGACCTCGGCGTGCCACCGGAGGCCATCCCGGAGTCCACGGCCGCACGCGCCGACCTGTACCGCACCACCGTCGACGACACCCGCACCCTGGTCGTGCTGGACAACGCCGCGTCGGAGGAACAGGTCGAACCGCTGCTCGGCGCCACGCTCACGCTGGTCACCAGCCGCGAACAGGCCACGCTGACGGTCGCCGAGCACATCCGCCTCGAACCGCTGCCCCCGCACGAGGCCGTCGACCTGTTCCGCAAGCTGGTCACCGCAGAACGCGTGCACGGCCACGTCGACCAGGCCCGCGAGGTCGTCGCGCTGTGCGGGCACGTGCCGCTGCTGATCCACCTGGTCGCCGCCCAGTTCCGGCGGCACCAGCGGTGGCCGCTGACCCACCTGCTCGACCTGCTGCGCGAGGTGCCGCCGGTCAGCCCGGACACCACGTTCCCCAACGCCGCGACCATGGCCTGCACGGTGTCCTACGACCAGCTCACCGAGGAACAACGGACGCTGTTCCGGGTTTTCGCGCTGGCCCCCGGCCCTGACCTGTCCGCGCCGGGGGCGGCCGCACTGCTGGGCGTGCCCAGGGCACGGGGGCTGCTGGAGGACCTGCACAAGGTGAGCCTGCTGGAGGAGTCCGCCCCGGAACGCTTCCAGATGCTCGACCCGCTCCGCGACTACGTGCTGGCCGCCCACCCACCCGAGGACCGCACCACCCCGGTGGACCGCCTGCTCGACTTCTACCTGGCCACCACGGCCGCCGCGATGGCCACCCTGTTTCCGTTCGACCGCGACCGCCAGCCCTCGATCAGTGTGACCAGCCCAGCGGCGATGTCGTTCCCGGACGACGACTCGGCCATGGGCTGGCTCGACGACGAACGGCACAACCTCGTGGCCGCCGTGTACCACGCCGCCGACCACGACCGGCCGGAACACACGTGGCAGCTCGCCGTGCTGCTGTGGCGCTACTTCTACGTCCGGGGCCACCTGCGGGACTGGACCGAGACGCTGCAGCGGGCGGCGGAGGTTCTCGAGGGGTCGGACAACATCGGCGGCATGGCCCATGTGAGCCTGCGGCTGGCGGGAGCGCGGTGGCGCTCCGGCGCGCTCGTCGAGGCCACGACACTCGCGGAGCAGGCCCTCCCACTGTGGGCACGACTCGACGACGTGGGTGGCGAGGCAGGCACGCACATCGTGATAGCGACCGCCGCGAACAAGCTCGGTGACTTCGCCGCCGCCGCCGAGCACTACGCGCGGGCGCTGGAACGGTACGAGCTGATCGGGGACGAGCGTGGCCAGGCCCACACACTCGACCTGCTGGGCGTGGTGAACGAGCTTCGTGGCGATTTCCCCGCAGCGGAGCGGCAGCATCTCGCCGCCATCGCGCTGTTGCGCAAACTCAGGCACCGTCAGGGCCTCGCGCATTCGCTGGACAACCTCGGCTGTGTGCGGCAGCGGCTCGGCAGGCTCGACGACGCGTTCGCCAACCACACCGAGGCCCGCGAACTGGCCGTCGAGCTGGGGGACCGTGCGGTCGAGGCCTACGCGCTCAACAACCTGGGCAACGTCCACCGGCTTGCCGGCAGGCTGGCCGAGGCCATGGCGTGCCAGCAGCGGGCGCGGAGGGTCGCCGACCTCGTCGTCGACCCGAACCTGCGGACCCAGCTGTACCTGGATCGCGGCGAGACCGCCTGGGCGACCGGCGACGACAAGGCCGCACTGCACGCATACCGTGCCGCGCTCGACCTGTCCGCGGGCATGGGTGAGCGGGCGCAGCGCGCGCGGGCCACCCACCGCATCGCGGTCGTGCTGCACGAGAGCGGCCGCCACACTCCCGCTCACTGGCGGGACGCGCTGACCGAGTTCACGGAACTGGGCCTCCCCGAAGCCGATGAGGTCCGCGCCGAGCTGGGCAAGCTGAGCTGCTCCTGCGCGGGCTAGTCCGCCTCCCGGATTCAAAGGTGTTGGTCCCGACCCAGCGACACCTGCGGACCGCGGGCGGTTGGTGGCTGAGCGCCGTCCCGTTCCCCTGAGGTAACCGCCGACAAGGTCCCGGACTCCGCACAAAGATCCAAAGACCACGCCTAGCGCAGCAGCGGGACCAGTTCGGTCCGCAGTTCCCGCACCGAGTGGTGGCTGTGCCAGCGATTCAGGGTCCGGTTCAGCTCCCGCAGGTCGAGCCGGATCGTGGCCGAGTCGACGATTGCCACGTCGGCCAGCACCTCCCAGGTCGCGAGGCAGGCCTGCTCGACCTCGCTGTCCTGGGCGTGCGCGAGCGCTCGCCGCACCCCGAACCTGGCCCTGGCCCGCCGCGCGGTCAGCGGGATCAGGTGCAGCTGCCGGTCGAGCACCGCCGCCGCCTCACCCGGCCTGCCGAGGTCGTACAAGGACCAGCCTCGGACCAGCGCCAGGTCGTCCGGCACCGACGCCGGGCCCAGCACCGGCCCGTCGTTCTCCTCGCGGGTGGCGAGCAGCTCGGCGGCGCGGTCCAGCGCGGCCCCGTAGCCGCTGACGTCGCCGGCCAGCGCGTGCCCCTGCGCCTCGATCCGTGCGGCGAGCCCGAGGATGCGCGGGCCCGCGGTCCGGTCCTGCTGTGCCATGCGTGCCAGCTCGATCGTGCGTGCCGGATCGTGCTGGTAGAGCGCCACCTCCGCGTGCCGGAACAACGCGAAGCTCGCCAGGTGCGGATCGTGGTCGGCGGCGAATGTGACCGCGCGGTCGGTCCACCGCAGCGCGTCGGCCTCCCGGCCCGCCTCCTGGCTCATCCAGCCCGCGTACTCGGCCACCCGTGCGGCGAGCAGCATCAACTCCGTCCGCATGGGCTCCGGGTTGTCGACCGCGAGGGTGCGTAGCGTGTGCAGGTGCGCGATGACCCCCGCGATCACCAGCGACGGGCTCATCATGGTGCCGAGCGCACGGTGCTGGTCGAACGACCCGCGCAGCCCGGCGAACGTCCGCTCGTCGATGGCGGGCCTGGCTGACCGGGACATGGCATAGCCAAGCAGTGCACCCGCGCCCATGAGGACCTGGCGGCGCGGCATCTCCGTGTACCGGAGCGTGCCGTCCTCATCCAGCTCAAGCACCCACACGTCCTCGGACGGCGCGGTCTCGGCCCTGCGTGGCTCCTGCCGCAACAGCGCCGAGAACGTGCCGCCCGTCGCCAGCACGTGGTCGCACTGCCGCGCGAACCCCGGACTGGGTTTCGTGTGCCCGTTCTCGATCTTGCTGACCTGGCCCTTGCTGTACCTGATCTGCCTGGCCAGCTCCCCGAGTGACATACCGGCCGCCACTCGCAAATTCCGCAACAATGTGCCGAACTCGGTCACCGGCGCCTCCCCAGCCATTCCCCTGCCGAGTACACCATCGTCCCGAACCGAGCGCAATGTTACGCCGGCGCCGGGTTTTCTCCCGGCGCCGGCATTCCGCTCAGTCGTTCCAGTCGTGCCCCTCGGTCGTTGCCGTCGTGGTCGGCGGGGGCGGCGGGTCCTCACCCGCGGACGCCGAGGTGGCGCCGAGGAAGGGGAGCGCGACCGCGAGCGCCGCGGTGCCCGCCAGCAGTGCGATCCGGGTCGTGAAAACGGCAGCACGGGACATCGACATGATTCCTCCTGGGATTTCTTCCGGCGCCTGATTGGCGCCTACCAAGAGAATTCATGACGCGATTCTGGACAACAATGAGTTGCCCGTTTCCTGATTAAAGAGGAAACGGGAAACGGTCAGCCGAGCAGGCCGCGCACTTTCGCGGACAGCACCGCGAACGTGCTCCCCGCGTGCGGGAGGCGCCCGTCGAGGGTCATCGCGATCAGTTCGTCGACCGGGAACCAGTGCAGCTCCAGGTCCGACTCACCCGGTTCGAGGCTGGTGTCGCCGATCGTCAGCCCGGTGGCGAGGAACGCGTGGTCGCGGTGGTCGGTGAGCGAGTCGGCGCAGTTGATCGCGCCGAGCGGGGTCCACACCCGCGCCACCACCCCGGTCTCCTCGGCCAGCTCCCGGCGGGCCGCCGCCGCCGGTTCGCCGTCCCGGTCGTCCACACGCCCAGCGGGCAGCCGCCACTGCGGCTCCGCATGCGTGTAGATCCACTGCCGGGTGACCGCGACCCTGCGGTCGTCACCGACAGCAAGGACGGTCACCGCCGGCGGCGCGACCACGTGGTCGTACTGCCCGACCGACCCGTCCGGCCTGCGTGCCTCGTCCCGGCGCACCTCGAACCACGCCGAGGTGAACCGCAACTCGGAACTCAACCGCGTCCAGCCTCTGTCTTCCCGCTCGCGTTCCACCGGGAAAGTCAACCCTGACCAGGCAATCCACGTCCAATACATGTCCTGTCCGTGTCCATTGCCGACACTTTCCCCATGGCTGCGCCACTGGCCGACAGATACCGGTTACTGCATCCGGCGTGGGGTGACCGGTTCGGCATGACACACATCGCCGCAGGTCCCGACGGCGCGCCCGCCGCGGTCCGGGTCCTTTCCGCCCGTCCCGAGGTCCGCGCCGCGGACATCGAGCTGCTCACCGGCATCCGCCACCCGAACGTCGCCGCGGTGCGGGCCGTCCTCGTCGACGACCGGGTGGCGATCGCCGCCGACGCGGTGCTCGGCAGGACACTGCGCCGGGCCCGCCTGACGGCGGGGGAGCTGCCGAAGGTCGGCACGAGCCTCGCCGAGGCGCTCTCGGCGCTGCACGAACGCGGCGTCTGGCACCGCACCCTCGATCCGACGACCGTGCGGATCGACCACCGGGGCGAGGCGGTGCTCACCGACATCGGCGTCGGTCACCTGCTCGGCCTGCCCGGCCGGGCGGCCGACGACTGGCTGGCGCTGGCCGGGCTGCTGTCGACCGTCTGGCGGAACACACACGGTCGCTGGCGCCGCCCACCGGCGCAGCTGCGCGATGTGTGGGCGGACACCATGGCAAGGGCCCGCGATATGGGATAGGAACGGGCCATGAGTGACACAGAGGCCACGTTGTTGTGGCGTCCGGACCCAGGCCGCGTCGAGGAGAGCAGGATGGCCGGGTTCCGTCGCTGGCTGGCGGCGGAGCGGGGCGTCGAGGTGGCCGGCTACCAGGAGCTGTGGGAGTGGTCCACGGGTGACCTGGAGGCGTTCTGGGGCGCGCTGGCGGAGTTCCTGGAGGTGCGTTTCCACACCCCGGCGGAGCGGGTGCTGGCGTCGGCCGACATGCCGGGCGCGCGGTGGTTCCCCGGCGCGACGCTCAACTACGCCGAGCACGCGCTGACCGCCGGTGCCGACGACGACGTCGCGGTGGTCTTCGAACGCGAGGACGGCGTGTCCGAGCAGCTCACGTACGGCGAGCTGCGCACGGAGGTGGCCGGCGCCAGAGCCGGCCTGGTCGAGCTCGGTGTCCAGCGCGGTGACCGCGTGGTCGCGCTGGCCCCGAACACCCCGCGCACGCTGGTGGCGTTCCTCGCGGCCGCGTCGCTGGGTGCCACGTGGTCGTCCTGCTCCCCGGACTTCGGGGTGCGCGCGGTGGCCGACCGTTTCACCCAGATCGAGCCGGTGGTCCTGTTCGCGGTGGACGGCTACAAGTACAACGGCCGCGCCTTCGACATCCGCCCGACCATCGCGAAGCTCCAGGACGAGATCCCCAGCCTGAGGGCGACGGTCCTGATCGACTACCTGTCGGCGGAGACGACGGCCCCGGACACGGTCGGGTGGCAGGAGTTCACCCGCCCCGGTGTCCCAATGGCCTACGACCCGGTGCCGTTCGACCACCCGCTGTGGATCCTGTACTCGAGCGGCACGACGGGCCTGCCGAAGGGCATCGTGCAGGGCCACGGCGGCATCGTGGTGGAACACCTGAAGCAGCTGGCGCTGCACGCCGACTTCGGCCCGGGTGACCGGTTCTTCTGGTTCACCACCACGGGCTGGATGATGTGGAACTACCTGGTGTCGGGCCTGCTGGTGGGCGCCACGGTGGTCATGTACGACGGCAGTCCCGCCCACCCGGACCTGAACACCCTGTGGCGGCTGGCGGCCAGGCACCGCGTCACCTACTTCGGCACGTCGGCCCCCTACATCCAGACCTGCCTGAAGAACCACCTGAAGCCCGCCGCCGAGCACGACCTGACCGCACTGCGGGCACTTGGCTCGACGGGTGCCCCGCTGAGCCAGGAAGGCTTCCGGTGGATCGCCGACGAACTGGGCGAGGACGTGCAGATCTGCTCGGTCTCCGGCGGCACGGACCTGTGCACGGCGTTCGTGGGCTCGGCCCCGGACGTCCCGGTCTGGCTCGGCGAGCTGTCCTGCCGCGCGCTGGGGGCGGCCGTGGAGTCCTGGTCCCCGGCCGGCGACCCCCTCACCGACGAGGTGGGCGAACTGGTGATCACCAAACCGATGCCGTCCATGCCCCTGTACCTGTGGGCCGACGAGTCCGGCGAACGCATGCGCGACTCGTACTTCGAGCTGTACCCTGGCATCTGGCGCCACGGCGACTGGATCCGCATCACCCCCAGGGGCTCGGCGGTCATCTACGGCCGCTCGGACTCGACCCTGAACCGAGGCGGCGTCCGCATGGGCACCAGCGAGTTCTACAGCGTCGTCGAGGGCTTCGACGAGATCGCGGACTCCCTGGTCATCGACACGTCCTCCGACACAGAGGGCGAGCTGCTGTGCTTCCTGGTGCTGGCTGACGGCGTGTCCCTGACCGACGTGGAACCGCGCCTGAAGACGGCGCTCCGCGCGGCGCTGTCCCCCCGCCACGTCCCGGACCGCTTCGTGCCGGTGGCGGAGGTCCCGAGAACCCTGAACGGCAAGAAGTGCGAGGTCCCGGTCAAGAAGATCCTGGCAGGCGTGGCCCCGGACCAGGCGGTCAGCAGGGACGCGCTGGCCAACCCGGACTCCCTGGCCGCGTTCATCCCCAGGTAGCGACCCGGTTTGGAGCCCGCGAGGAGGCCTGTGTAAGGTACTGCCGAGCGGTCTCCGGGAGGCTTCGCCTAGTCTGGTCTATGGCGCCGCACTGCTAATGCGGTTGGGGGCAACCCCTCCCGGGTTCAAATCCCGGAGCCTCCGCCATAACTGAACATGCGCCCGTAGCTCAACGGATAGAGCATCTGACTACGGATCAGAAGGTTAGGGGTTCGAATCCCTTCGGGCGCGCTGTCTGGTTGAGACAGTGGGTCAGGGCCTTGTTTCGGAATCCGAGACGAGGCCCTTCCTGCTGTTTCGGGCCGTTTCGTCCGACATTTCCCCACCGGGCCGGCACGGCGTCGATCACGCTCCCAACGCCGCGAACACGACCGAGGCCACCACAGCGAACACCACCAGCGCGAGCGCGATCCAGACCCTCTCGACCGCGCGGCGCCCGGCCCCGGCGACCAGCGCGCCTATCGCGAACCCGCCCGCCGCCATCAACGGCACCCCGACCACGATTCCCTCCAGCGTGGAACTGTGCGTGATCACATAGGCCGCGAACAGCGGCCCACCCGCCGCGGTGAACACGGCCACCCGGCGCCGGAGCGGCCGCCACACATCACCGTTCACCGCGTCCTCCATCGGGGGGACAATGCGCACCGCCAAGCCGATTCCTGCCACGGCGCACCATCCGCTGTGCGAACCTAACATCGCGACACGACCGATCAGGGGGAATCGTGAGCTTCGTGGTCCGGCCGGAGGCGCTTGACGAGTACGCGAAACTCGTCGAACGCAACGGCATCAACCTGTCGCTGGCAAATGTTCACCTCGCAGGTGAATCACGGTTGGCGAACACCGAAGGGCTGTGGATCCAGCACCTGCTCGACGCGCACACACAGACCGTCGACCGGATGCTGACCAGTTTGGCGCAGGGCTTCCGCCGCCTGGGCGCGAGCGGTGAGGAACTCGCTCGCACGGCTGCGCACTACCGCGCGGTCGACCAGACCGAGGGGGCGAATCTGGACGCCACGTATCCCGCCTCGCCTCGGCCGCCGGTCGGCGCGCCCGGGGCGGTCAGCACGCAGCGGCCGGGTGAGCAGGGGCCGACCGAGGCGGTCGCGGGCGACGACATCCGTAACCCGCTGGTTCACCTGACCGAACCTGGTGAACCGTCCGACTTCAGCGACCCGATGGCCTTGTTCAACACACTGGGCGATTACCTCAGCCCTACCTGGTGGATCAACCAGGTGCTCAACGACACCATCGGCGTTAACCCCATGGAGTACGTCAACCAGCTCATCGTCGGTGACTGGAAGGGCTTCGCGCGGTGCGGGACCATGTGGGCCCAACTCGCCCGCACGGCTGACGACATCGGTGACAACCTGGACAACGGGCTGCGCTGGCTGGCTGCGGACTGGCAGGGCAAAGCCGGTGACGCGGCGGTGCACTATTTCGACTATGCCGGTAAGGCGATGCACAGCCACGCTGATGTGTTTCGTGTGCTGCACGAGAAGTATGTGGAAATCGCCCGGGACGTGTGGCTGTGCTCGAAGACGCTTGCCGACATCATCAAGGCCATCATGGACGCGGCTTTCGTGGCCGGACTCGCCGTACTGGCCGCCGCGTCACTTTCGTGGACCGCAGTCGGTGCCGGCATCTCCTGGAGCGTCGCGGCTTGGCAGTGCTCGCAGATCGTGAAGCTGTGGGGCGAGGCGAGTTCCGCGATCGCCACCATCCAGACACTGATCACGGGGTTCGTCGGAATGGCCACCTCGCCAGACGAAATCACTTTGCGTGAGATCACCCCGTTGCCGATGCCAGCAGTGGAGTACGACCACCTCGGGGTCGCGCCCGAACCGGCCCGGCCCCGAAGGAAGGGAGAGCTGTGAGCACCCGCCCATTCGACCCTATGGCCGACCTCGCCCTTTCCCCGGCGCACAAGGCCGCCGCACGCAAGCAACTGGACCTGCTCGCCGAGCAGACCCGCCATCCCGAGTTGCGCGACCTGGCTCGCGACGTGCTGTCCGGACGAATGAACCTGCGCGGCGCGCTGGTCGACCCGCGGGCCACTGCGGTGCTCGACGAGCAGGTCGGCCGGTTCTCCGCCTGGTACCACGAGCTGTCGGTCGACGATCGGGCCGAGCACGAACGCCGGGCCGAACAGTTCGCCGAGGATGCCGGCCGGGAAACCGCCGCTCCCGCACAGCCGAAGTCTCGCGCCCGGCCACGGCCGGACAACGAGGACGAGTGGGAGGAACCGCGTCCCATCCTCAGAAAGAGGCGCCGATGAGCCGACTCGTACTCGGGCTGGTAGTGCTGATCGCCGCAGCGAGCTGCACGACGACGCCAGCAGACTCGACACCACCACCCACCACCACCGAGGGCAGGCCGGCACCCGCCGCGACGGCATGGATGGCGGACCTCTGCACCACCGCCAGCGATCTGCGCATCGGGTTGTGGACCAGCGCCAAGGACACCGAGCCGCTACGCCAGCAGCTGCGCGACCAACTCGACACCGCCGCCGACGAGGTCGACGCCGCGCTCGACGAGCTTGCTGCCATGTCAGCCGCACCGGTCGACGGTGGGGACACGGCTGTCACCCAGCTCGGCAACGAGCTGACCGACCTTCGAGACGAGCTGGTCCGCGGCCGCGACGACCTGGACGAGTTGCCCACGGACGCCAGCGAGAAGAGGCTCGGTCAGGTAGTCGGCAAGGTATGGCCGAATGCCGCTGCCCGGGCGGCGGACCCGTTCACCGGAGTTACGGTGTCCGACGCGATGCGGGACGCCGCAGCCGGACCTGACTGCGCCCCGTTCTCCTTCTGACGCTGTCCCACCAACCGATCCGACGGTAGATGCCGGAAGCTGACCGGGGCAGGGATGTCGGCTTTGGTTTGCCAAGATGGCTGTGCGACTCGACTGCTTGTACTCGGTGGTTCCTGGTTCCTCGGTCCCGCGATTGTCGAAGACGCGTTGGCTCTCGGCTGGGAGGTGACGACCTTCCGCAGAGGTCAGTCCGGTCAGGGTGTCGATGGCGTCGAACTGATTCGTGGCGACCGCACAGACACTGCCGACCTCGCCCGGGCTGTGTGAGTTGCGTCGCGATCTGGTGGCCGTCCCCCGTAACGACGGTGTTAGAAAGAACACGTGGTGGCGTGTGCGACCACGCCGCACTGCTCGCCGCCGCAGGACGCAGACCGGCGGAACCGGCCACCGGCCGGTGCGAGCTGCTGCATCGCGCGAGCTGTCGGTCGGTGAGCTCCTCGCCGGTCATGCGATGAATGTCAAGTCGCGACCGCGCTGGTTTCGGCAATACGCTGCTCGAGGTCGTTCAGGAGTGCATGTACCGGTGCCCAGCAGAGTCGGATGCTGTCCTCGTCGAACTCCGGTTGCTCGTCCCAGACCTTTCGCGGATGGACGAAGTTCCGGAAGTCTCGGACCGTGTGCATGAAGTTCTTTGCGTCCAGCTGGATCCACCCGGACCGGTGCGCTGTGTCGATGAGTAGTTCCATCCCGGCTCGCTCGGGCCTCACGGATCTGCCTTGTTTGTCGACAAAACCTTTCTGCTTCAGCTGACTGTCGTTCTCCAGCAGAAAGGCCAGGAGCAGGCCTTCGACTACGCTGCCGATCCCGATGATCGCGAGCGTGTGGGCGCCGCCCTGTTCGGCGATCCTCGTTTCGGCCGCTCGCCTGACGAGCGCTTCGGCTGTTGACCTTTCTCGGACGAGGGTGCGGAGTCGCTGCTCGAACTCCGGTGGTTCGGAGAACACGGGGTTCGAACCGGTCGAGTCGAGTTCGCCGAGAACCGGACGACCGCCCACGAACGTGATCACGAGCTGCTCGGGGTGAAGCTTGTCGTTGATCGATTGACGGAATACCTCAGCGCTGGCGATCCCGTCGTCGTACTCGACGGCGTCACAAACCCGACATAGAAGGCGTTCGGTGGCTGCTTGGTCACTGCCTCGATCCACCATCTGTTCGACGAGCCACTGGATTCGAGGTGAGCCGTCATAGGGCGCCACGTCCTGCCAGCCCGCGTGGCGGAGCAGCCGTTCAAGTTCCCAGCCCTTGCGTTCATAGGGGCCTTCCATGTCGACGATGACTTCTGCAAGCCGTTGGACGGTTCGCGGGTCAAGAGGGAACATCAGCTCTCCGTGCGGTCGGCGTGGTGTTGAGCGATTTCGATGGCGCTTTCCAGTCGTTCGAGGATCCTTCTACCGCGTCGCTTGAATCCCAGCTCCTCCATGGCCTGTGTGACGCGCTCATAGCGGTCCAACTGCAAACCGTCGCAGATCAACCACCAGCAGATGCCGATGAGTTGCTCGTCGCTGTAGTCGTCGATCGGCAGGCCGCGGGGAACCGCAGGCCGCGGGCCTCGGTCGCTGACACGCTGCTCTGGTTCGGCCGGGGCCGCTGTCGGTTCCGCACCGTTGTCCTCCTGCCCGGGAGTGCGCAATCCGACTCTTCTCGCGGAGCGGGTGGCGTTCGCCTGCCGGTCGTCGTCGTGGGCGGTCACGGCCGAACGCCACGACTCGGCGATCGCGTCCGCCTCTTTCTCGGGGTTGGCGAACCACGCGGACGCCCACACTCGGTGGAACCTCCAGCCGAGTCGTTCGAGCTGCTCCTGCCGTAGACGGTCACGATCGCGCACCGATGCCGCGCGGTGGTAGGTGTCGCCGTCGGCTTCGACCGCCAGAACCATCTGCCCGTGCTTGGTGGGGTGCGCCAGCGCGAGGTCGATGCGGTACCCGGCGACACCCCACTGCGGGTACACGTCAAGTCCGCGTGCCGCCAGGCGTGCGGTGATGTCGCTTTCGAACCCGTTGGACGCGTAGCCCGTGGCGCGCCCCACGTTCGCCGGATCTCCGCCTGCTGCCGCGGCTTCGAGGTAACGCCGCAGCACCTCGGTTCCGTTGACCTTGCTCACCGGTGCGACGGCGCTCGGCGGGAACGACGACACGATCGTCATCCGACACCGGGCCCGCGTCACGGCGACGTTCACCCGGCGTTCGGTGCCTTCCCGGTTGAGCGTGCCGAACGCGGTCAGCGGCACGGACCCCTTGGCGTTGCGGGCCACACCGACGCTCAGGATGATGGCGTCTCGTTCGTCACCCTGCACCGTCTCGATGTTCTTCACGAAGAACCGGTGCGTGGGCCCGGCGTCGTCGGCGAAGAACTCGTCCAGATCGCGCCGCTCGCTGAGTGCTTCCCGGAGTGCCTTCTCCACCCTCGCCTGGTGTTTCACTCCCAGCGTGATCACGCCAAGGCTTTCCTCCGGGCGTTGCTCGGCGTGTTCGATGACCAGGTCGACGACGCGCTGCACCTCCTCGACCGGCAGGCCACCCTGCCCCGGGGACACGGTGCCCTCGACGACCTCCAGCCTGATCGGGCTCTCTTGCTCAGCGCCCGGGAAGGTGACGAGGTCGCCGCCGTACAACTCGTTGTTGGAGAACGCGATCAGTCGTTCGTCCTGGCTCCGGTAGTGCCAGAGCAACCTGTGGTGTTGTGACTGCGGCACCACTGGTCGCAGTGACGTGAGGATCGACTCGTAGTCGCTGAGGTCGGCGTCCTCGTCGTCATCGGTCTCCGCGAGGCTCCGGTCGAAGAAACTCGACGGGGGAAGCTGCTTCTCGTCCCCGGCGACGACGAGCCGGCTTCCCCGCATGATGGACGTGATCGCGTCGTGGGGTTTGATCTGGCTCGCCTCGTCGAAGATCACCAAGTCGAAGAGGCGCTGCGCGGGCAGGGTCTGGCTCACCACGAGAGGGGACATCGCCCAGCACGGGCGTAGCGCGAGCAGCACGTGAGGTGCGCGTTCGACAAGCTTGCGAAGCGGCAGATGCCGTGTCTTCTTGGCCGCTTCCTTCCGCAGGAGCTCCGCCTCTCGCGGGTGGTCATCCCGCGCCTGCCTGGCACCGATCGCCACCTTGCGCCGCACTCGCGCTGCCGAGTGCTCACGGTGGCGACGGTCCAGATCCTGGAACTCGGCGACGAACCGGTTGTGCTGGTCGGGTGTGAACTCGCGCAGCTCTGCGCTGATCAGCTTGAACTGGTCGTCCAGACTGTGCAGCCATGCGCGCCGGAAGATTGACGACGCCTGGTCGCCCGTGACGTTGTCGGTGGCGAGTTCGGTGAGCAGGTCGCCAAGGCCCAGCTGTGCGAACCACTGCCGCAACTGGTTGATCCGCGGCAGGCGGAACAGGATGTCCCGGTCGGCCCGGAGGTCGTCGAGTGTCCGCTGGACCTCGGCGGCCGGTTTGGACTCCAGCGGGTTCATCCTCGCGGAAAGGGCCACGGACGCGAGCTGACGACGGAGTCGCTCGTAGGTGGCCATCATGTCCGCCAGGCCAACTACTGCCGCGGGGCGGGAGTGCGGGCCGGCGAGGTGCTGCCAGTGATCACGCTGCCGTCGGACGTCGGTGAGTGCGCGGTGCAGATCGGCCTTCTTGCGCAGTCCGGTCCTGGACATGGCCCGCACCTGGCGCACCAGCGCACGCCGGTCGCGCCTGGTCAGCGGCAGCGGGTGTGCGCGGCGGACGCTGATGCTCGCCGTCGAGAACCACATGGCGTCGAGGTGCCCGCCGAAGACGTCCGGGCCGAAGGCCGCGACGGTCGTCGCGACCTCGTCCAGCAGCGCGAGCACCTCCTGCCACCCGGCGATCTCCCGTGGTACGGGAAGGCCGACCTGCCCGACGAGCCGGTGCATCTGGTTTGTGCTGGAGTGGAGCGTTTCGCCGGCCAGATTGTCCAGTTCGAGCAGAACTCGCTGGATGTCGGCAGTGTCGCGGACGTCCGCGTGTGCCCATGGTGACTCCTCGCGGAGCACTCGGAGACCTTCCTGGGCCACGAAGTCGGCGAGGAGCTCCCCGACCTGCGCGGCGGTGCGCGCGTCCAGTCCGTTGAGGACGGCACCCCGGAAACGGCACCGTGTCTCCGGCACGTCGGAGGTCCCCAACAACTCCGTCCACACGTCGAAGGCGCTCAGCCCCCACGGTTCCCGGATCCTGTGCAGCTCCGCGGCATAACGGCGGAGCCGCTCCCGTCGATCCGCGAACTGGTGGTGCAGTTGTGCGATGTCGACCGGTCGTTCCTGGTTGACCCGTGCGAGGCTTGCCGACAGCTGGTTCGCGACGTGCTTCTTGGTGCTGCCGGCGGTGACGTGCAGGTCGAGTACGAGTTCGGCGAGGTTGACCTCGGTGAGACGACCGGTGACGGCCTCGATGGCCGCCCTTTTCTCGGCGACGAACAGCACCCGCATACCTCGTGCCGCCGCACCCGCGATGATGTTGGCGATGGTCTGGCTCTTGCCGGTACCGGGCGGGCCTTCCACCACCAGGTGCCGGCCGGCGAGGGCCGCGTTGATCGCAGCGTGCTGGGATGAGTTCGCGTCGTGGACGAGGTGCTCCTCGTCGGGGTCGATCTTGTCGATCTCGACCGGCGCGATGCCGGGGGCCGTCAGCAGACGGTCGGCCGCGCTCTCGTCACCAGCCAGAGCCGCGATCAGGTCGTGGGCCGCGATCAGATCGAGGGCCGATTCCAGGTCCTGCACCATCGGCAGCTTCTGGTAGTTGAAGACGCCCATGAGCACGGCGGGTTCGAAGTCGAGTACCACGCCATGCCGCGCACCCAGTGCGGACAGTTCCTCGAATGCCCGCCTGGTCTGTTCCTCGACGTCCACGAGTTCCGCGAGAAAGTTGTTGATCTTCGCCGCGAGTTCGTCGATCGGGAAGTCCAGGCCGTACTCGCGCTGGAGCGCGTGCAGGAGAACCAGGTTGATCTCGACGTCTCTGTCCGACTCGATCGTGAAATCGTTCTCGGCCGCGGTCTTCGCGTGTATCTCGACCGGCCTGAGAAGCAGCGGGGCGCGCAAGCGCAACGTCGGCCGCCCAGCGCTTTTGGCCGGATCGGTGCGGATGAGACCGCAGGCGATCTTGCCGACGTCTATGCCCTGCTCCTCGCGGAACGCCGTCGCCTTCCGCCTGACGTCCCGAATGCGAAGGCACGCGTCGCGACGTTTGTCCTCCGTGTCGAAGAGCGCGCGAAGGTTCGTCCGGTTTCCGTTGAGCAGGCGGCCAAGCGCGGCGGGATCGCTGCCGGTCAGATCGAGGCTGGATCTCGTGAGCTGGAAGTTGAGGAGCGTGTTCCGGTAATCAAGATCTATCAGTGCCTTCGCCCATTGGTTCGCTTTGTTCCGAATGATCTCCAAGCGGTCGGTGTGGGCGCCGTGCGTCACGTCGGATCCCCCTCAGATCATAAATCAAAGCGATGGCGAACAGGTCAGTATGACAGAAGATCAAGATCCAGTTATTAGCCCGAAAGGATGATCCGCGATCTCCGGTGTTGGATCCTCACGTGAGGAACGGGCTGGGCGGACCGGCATGCGTCAGGTGCAGGGCATCCCGCGCCCGGGTGCAGGCGACGAACAGCAGACAGCGCTCACGGTGCAGGTCCTGGCCGTGCGCGACCGGGTCCTCGTCCCGCGGGGTGAGCGCGGCGCTGGCCGGGACGGTGCCGGCGTCGACACCGGCGACCAGGACGCACCGGTACTCCAAGCCCTTCATCTTGTGCATCGTGTTGACCCGGACACCTGACGGCGCTGTGTTCGGGATGCCCGCATCGCGCAAGGCCGCACGGATTTCCTTGACCTTGGCGGTGGTGCGTACAGCGATGCCGACGGCGTGGGGTTCGACTCCGGCGTCGAGCCACTCGCGCACCTTGGTGACGATGCCTTCCTGCTCGGCATACCGGTCCGGGAAGGGCTGCACCACGGGCCTGCGGCCGTGCATCGGCGAGTGGTAACCCGCCAGCGTGTCCTCGGCGTCGTCGAGTCCCTGTGCCGGCAGGCCGGCCAGCATGCGCACCGACCACGACAGGATCTCGTGCGTCGTCCGGTAGCTGACGGTGAGCCTGTTACTCCGGCCCCGCACCTCGATGCCGAGCCGAGCCAGCGACACCTGGTTGGCGTAGATCCGCTGGTTGGGGTCGCTGACGATGAACATGTCGTCCGCGCCGCGCGCCACCGCGCGACGCAGCAGCCGCCACTGGGTCGGGTGCAGGTCCTGTCCCTCGTCGACCAGCACGTGCCGATAGGGCGGCGCCGACCGCTTGGCGAGCAGCTCGGCGGCCTGCTCGGCCACCTGCCAGTGGGTGCGCTGCCCGAACCGGCGCAGTTCGTCGAGCACACCCGCGATGGCGGACCACGCCTGCTGCCTCGTCGGGCTGTGCGTCCGCACCGGCCTGCCCCGTCCAGGACGGTCGCAGCCCAGGTAGGCGTCCCGGTCCGGCAGCGCCTGCGCGAGGATCACCTGCTCCCACTCGCTCTGCAGGAAACTCGCGGACAGGGCACCGCCGGTCGCTCGGCTGGCCGCCTGCCAGAGCCGGGTGTACGTGGGCTGGTCGACGATGTCGGGGTGGCCGCCTTCCGCCGCGCTGACGACCTGGTTCGCGAACCGGTCGACGTTGAGCACGTCGATGCGGGCCAGCACTGCCTCGTCGTCGACCAGCAGCCGCAGCTGCTCGGCCAGCGACTCGGCGAGACCACGGGTGAAGGTGGTGACGAGGATGTCCTTGCCGTCGCCAGGAGGCAGCCGCTTCGCGAGGAACACCGCCCGGTGCAGGACGGTCACCGTCTTCCCGGTGCCCGCGCCGCCGCTCACCAGTACCGGGCCGCGGTGCGACGGCCGGTAGGCCACCCGCCGCTGGCGTGGGTGCAGGAACACCCGCCACACCGCGAACGGGTGCGCGAGGATGTCGGCCAGTTCCTCGGGCCCGGACACGCTGACGTACCGGTCGGGGGTGCGTTCGATCGCGGCGGCCAGGTCGTCCTGGTCGATCGTCTCCGGCGGTTCGGCGTCGACGAGGTAGGCGCTGAGCTCCTGCCACGCCTCCTCGGCGCTCATGCCGCTGGCCAGCGCGACCAGTGCGTTGTACTGGGGCTCAGGCAGCAAGGCGCTGAGCGCGAGCAGGTGGTCCTCCGAGGTGAGGAGCCGGACGATGGGCAGCAGTTCCTTGTCGACGCCGAGGCGGGTCAGGTCGCTGTCGTTGACACGGTCGAACAACCGGTCCGCCGTCGCCCCGGCGACCTGGGCGAGGGCGGGTTCGAAGCCTTCCAGCGCGGTCTGGTCCCGCACCTCCAGGACACCCAGCACCTGGTTGACGGTGAACTTCTTACTCGTCGCGAACGCGTTGGCCTTGTCATGGGGGAGGACGGTCAGCAGCAGGTACTCGTCGCCCTGCTCCGGCGCCAGCACCACGCCGCGCCAGAAATCGGTGATCCGGATGGTCCGGATGCGCTGGTCCTTCGGGTTGCGGAGTTTCTCCAGGTGCAGGCCCGCGTGCGTGTGCTGCCCGAACATGTCGAGCGCCTTGTCCACGGCCCGTTGCACGGTTTTTTCGAGTTTGGCGTAACCCGGGAGGAACTCTTTGTCGATGTACAGCCGTGGCATGGTGATCGTTTCCTCCCCCAGAGGGTGCCGCTCGGTGGCACAACGGCACCGGCGCGGTTACACATGGTATTCAGATAGCTGAGAACGGGCGACGTGTTACATGTGCTCCATCTGTATGAAGGTCGGTTGTTCCGGTGACGAAGGGTGAGGTCTTGACAGGCGTGTTGGACGAGCAGGACGTGGTGCCCGCGCCGGGGCAGCTCGTCACCGTGCGGAACCGGCCGTGGATCGCCACGGACGTGGTCCGCAGCGAGGTGGCGAGCAGCGACACCTCGACGCTCACCGCGCGACCCACCCACCTGGTGCGGCTGGTGAGTGTCGAGGACGACGCCCGCGACGAGGAGCTCCGTGTCGTCTGGGAACTGGAGATCGGCGCGGTCGTGCACGAGTCGACCACGTTGCCAGGACCGGAGCACGGACTCGACGACCCGGCCGAGCTGGACGCCTTCCTCGACGCCGTCCGCTGGGGCGCCATCGCGTCGGCGGACACCACGGCGTTGCAGGCGCCGTTCCGGTCGGGTGTGCAGATCGAGGACTACCAGCTGGACCCCGTGGTCCGGGCGCTGTCGATGCCGCGCACGAACCTCCTGATCGCCGACGACGTCGGCATGGGCAAGACGATCGAGGCCGGTCTCGTCATGCAGGAGCTGGCGCTGCGTCACCGTGCCCGGACCATGCTGATCGTCTGCCCGGCCGGTCTCACTCTCCAGTGGCGCGACGAGATGCGCGACAAGTTCGGCCTGGACTTCCGCATCGTGGACCGTGAGCTGCTGGGCAACCTGCGCCGCAGCCGGGGTCCGCACACCAACCCGTGGACGCACTACCCGCGGCTCATCGTCAGCATCGACTGGCTCAAGCGGGACCGGCCGCTGCGGCTGCTTCGCGAGGTGCTGCCCGCGGCCCCGCGCTATCCCCGCGAGTTCGACCTGCTGGTGGTGGACGAGGTCCACACCTGCGCGCCGTCCGGCCGCGGCAAATACGCGGTGGACTCGCAGCGGACGAAGGCGATCCGCACGCTTGCCCCGCACTGCGAGCACCGGCTGTTCTTGTCAGCCACCCCGCACAACGGCTACCTGGAGTCGTTCACCGCGCTGCTGGAGCTGCTGGACGACCAGCGGTTCGCGCGGGGTGTCAAGCCGACCGACGAGCAGTTGAAGCGCGCGATGGTGCGTCGCCTCAAGAGCGAGCTGCCACCGCGGTGGGACGGCACCCCCTATTTCGGCACTCGCACGTTGGACGTCGTGCCCGTGTCGCACACGGACGCCGAACGCGAGGCACACGAGTTGCTCCGCGGCTACGCCGAGAGCCGTCGCGGCGCCGCCGCGGGCCAGGGCGAGCGGGTCGCCGCGGACTTCGTGACGACGTTGCTGAAGCGGCGCCTGTTCTCCTCACCGAAAGCGTTCGCCGAGACCGTCGACGTGCACCTGGCCACGATGTCGAAACGGGACGACGCGACCGCTCCCACGGCAGCGCCGAGCCTTCCGGTGCTGATCGAACGGGTCACCGACGCGAGCGATGACGACGACGCGGACGGCACGCGCTACCGGGAGGCCGAGGCCGACGCGTTCGCGGTGGCCCGGCGCGGCGCGCCCCCGTTGTCCACCGACGAGCGGCGAACGCTGGAGCGGTTGCGGGACTGGGCCAGGTCCGCACAGGACCGCGCCGACAGCAAGGTCGGCGCGCTCCTGGCGCACCTCGAGCCGATCGTGCCGCCGGGCGGCGAGGGTGAACGGATCATCGTCTTCACCGAGTACCGCGACACCCAGCGGTGGCTGCACGAGCGCCTGCTGGCCGCAGGCTACAAACCGGAGCGGATCGCGCTGCTGTACGGCGGCCAGGACCGCGACGAGCGCGAGCACATCAAGAGCGTGTTCACCGAGTCGCTCGACCTGGACCCGATGCGGATCCTCCTCGCCACCGACGCGGCGAGCGAGGGCATCAACCTCCAACGGCACTGCCACCGGGTGTTGCACTGGGAGATCCCGTGGAACCCGAACCGTCTGGAGCAGCGCAACGGTCGCGTGGACCGGCACGGACAGCCCGCGCCCGAGGTTCTGGTGCACCACTTCGTCCCGGCCGGGTGGGAGAACACCGACTTCGCCGAGGGGAGCCTGGAGGACGAGCTCGCGTTCCTCCAGGTCGCGGTGAAGAAGGTGCACCGGATCAGGGAGGACCTTGGCAGCGCGGGTGAGGTGATCGCGGCACAGATCGAACAGAAGATGGTCGGCGAGCGCACCGACTGGCACGCGGCGGAGGTGCAGATCGAGAGCCGCGCCAAGAAGGCGCAATTGCGGTTCGACCGGGACCTCGCCCGCGAGCTGGAGAAGGCGGTCGAGACGCTGAAAGGCAGCCGTACCAGGCTGAACCTGCGGCCGGAGACGGTGGAGCGGGTCGTCAGGACCGCGCTTCGCCTTGCCCACCGGCAGGATCTGCGTCCGGCCACCGCGCCACCGGGGTTCGCCGGTGAGGTGTTCCGCCTGCCGCAGCTGCCGGGTGCGTGGGCAGTGGCCCGCAACGACGGCCTGCACCACCCGGTGACCGGTGCCGAGCGGCCGGTCAGCTTCGACCACGACGCGGTGGGCGACCGGACCGACGTGGTCCTGTTGCACCTCGGTCACCGGCTCGTGCAGATGTGCATGGGGCTGCTGCGGGCCGAACTGTGGGCGCAGTCGCGGCCCGACGCCGCGGCCACGGCGAAGCTGCACCGCATCACCGCGCGGGTCGTGCACGGTGACGAACTGCGGGTGCCCGCGGTGATCGCCCACGGCCGGGTCGTGGTGACCGGCGCGGACGGCGCCCGGCTGCACGAGGAGATCGTGTCGGCGGGCGGCCGGATCGAGGGCGGCAAGTTCGACCTGATCCGGTCGGTGGACGAGGTGAACGCGCTGCTCGCGGCGGCATCGGAGGAGTCGGCCGACGCCATGCGCGACAGGTTGAACACCTTGTGGCCCGCGCTTGCCGAGCCGCTGGCGAGGTCGTTGAACACGCGGGCGAACCAGCGGTTGCGGTCCATGCAGGTGCTGCTGCGGGACCGGTGTGAAGAGGAGGTCACGGCCATCGGCGCGGTGCTGGACGAGCTGACCACCGCCATCACGGCAACGCTGGACGACAAGGACCTGTGGCAGCAGGCCAGCCTGTTCGACACCGACGAACTGCTCGAACGCAGGCAGCTGAACTCCGACCACGAGGCGCTGCGGCGCAGACGTGATGAGCTGCCGCGTCAACGCGAGCAGGAGGAGGCGGCGCTGCGCCGCCGTTACGCCGATCCGACGACCAGGTGGTTCCCGGTGGCCGTGACGTTGCTGGTGCCCGCCGCGATCGCCCGTCAGGCCGAGCGGGAACGTGCGCAGGGGAGTGCCCGATGAGCCAGGTGAGTCGCCGACCGAAGGCGCCGAGTGTCGCCGAGCAGCACGCCGAATGGCTCGCGCTGCTGGCGTCGACTGGTCCGTTCCTGTCGTTGCCGGTGCTGACCGAGGCGTTGCCGACCGGTCTGGACACGTTGCCAGCGGAACTGCGGGCACGGACCCGTCAGGCGTGGTCGGAGTTCGACGCCGACCCGGCCACGCTGGCCGTGTTGTGGCAGGACTTCGTGCTGAACGAGCTGCTGCGCTACTCGCCCGCGGTGCTGCGCGACGCGGTACAGACCGATGTGCTCATCGACGGCCCGGTGCGCCCGGACCAGGTCGCGGTCGGCCCGAGTACGAGTGGACCGGCGCCGCGCCTGCACGTGTACCGCCGCCCACCGGGCACGACCGGCCTGGACGAACTGGCGGACGACGCGTCGCGGGTCTGCCGGGACAGCAACGTCCCGGTCGCGCTGGTGACCGACGGCCGGTTCTGGCTGCTGGTGCACGCCGTCCGGAACGGGCCGACGAGCGTCGCCCGGTTCGACGCGGACCTGTGGCAGGAGGAACCGATCCTGCTGCGCGCGTTCGCCACACTGCTCGGGCAGACCCGGGTGCTGCCCGCACCGAAACACACCGACGGCTCACCGACCGAGAGCCTGGCCGCGTTGTTCGCCCGCACCGCGGACGCGCAGGCGGTGATCACGTCGACGCTCGGCGGGCAGGTGCGTCAGGCCGTCGAGTTGTTCGTCAGCGAGGTGGCTCGGCTCGACCGCGAGTCCGGTGGGACGCTGCTCGACGGGGTGAGCGAGCGGGACCTGTACCGGGGTGCGCTGACCACGTTGATGCGCCTGGTGTTCCTGCTCTACGCCGAACAGAAGAAGCTGCTGCCGATCAACGACCCGACCTACGCGGACGGGTACGCGGTCACCACGCTCTACCAGCAGCTGTCGGAGGCACGGGACCGCCATGGTGAGGAGGTCGGCGACCGGCGCAGCGCGGCGTGGCCCCGGCTGCTGGCGACGTTCGCGGCGGTGCACGGCGGCTGCGAGCACCCGGACCTGCGCATCCCGGCGCACGGCGGTTCGCTGTTCGACCCGGCCGGGTACCGGTGGCTGGGCAGGGTGGCGGTGACCGACCGGGTCGTGCACGAGGTGCTGGACGCGTTGCTGATGCTGCGGCACCGGGGCAAGGCCGCGGAACGGTTGAGCTACGACGGGCTGAGCGTCGAGCAGATCGGCCACGTCTACGAGGGTCTGCTGGAGTTCTCGTGCCTGCGGGTGTCGGCGCCGCACCTCGGGTTGAGCGGGAAGCTCGAACCGGAGGTGCCGCTGGCCGAGGTCGAGGCCCAGGGGGACGCACTGCCTGCTTGGCTGATGAAGAACTGTGGCCTGACGGCGAAGCAGGTCGAGAAGGCACTCGCCGCCAAACCCACCGCGAAGCAGGCTGCCGACCTGCACGCGGCGTGCGACAACGACGCGGAACTTGCGGAACGGGTGTTGCCGTTCTGGGGCCTGCTGCGCACGGACCTGCGCGGCCTGCCGACGGTGTTCCCCGCGAGGTCGGTGCTGTTCACGCAGGTCGGTGATCGGCGCGCGACCGGCACGCACTACACGCCGCGCGATCTCGCGAAGGAGGTCGTAGAGCACACGCTCGCGCCGCTGTGCTTCGTGCGGGAGACGGAGGGCGTGCATCGGCTCCGCAACGCGGAGGAACTGCTGGCGCTGAAAGTGTGCGACCCGACGATGGGTTCCGGCGCGTTCCTGGTGGCCGCATGCGAGTACCTGGCGGAACGGCTGGTGGAGGCGTGGCAACGGGACGGCCAGCCCGACGACGTGACCGGCACGGCCGAAGAGGTGCGGATCGCCGCGCTGCGCCTGGTGGCGGCGAAGTGCATCTACGGCGTGGACCGCGACGACATGGCGGTGGAACTGGCGAAACTGTCGATGTGGCTGCTGACCCTGGCCCGCGACAAACCATTCGGCTTCCTGGACCACGCACTGCGCTGCGGCGACTCGCTGATCGGCGTGCGCACGGCGGAGCAGATCGAGGCGTACTGCCTGGACCCCACGCTCGGCAGGCAGAAGGTGGTTGAGCGGTTCACCGGTTCGATGGACAGGGCGATCGCGGCGGCCCTGACCGAGGCGACCAAGCTGCGCCAGGAGATCGAGCGTCGACCGGTCAACGCAAAAGAGGACGTAGACGCCAAGGCCGCGTTGTTGGCCCGGTCCGAGGTGGCAACCCGGAATGCTCAACTGGTGGCGGACGGAGTAGTCGCCGCCGCGTTGAGCACAGCGGGCGAGAATGAGACACGGTACGTCGATCGTCTGGTGGGGATGGTCGAGACCGCTGTCGAGGTGGTTAAGGGCTCGGCGTCACCAAGCGTCGAACTGACCTTCCGGTCGAAGCTGGAGGATTGGCTGACCGGTAACCGGTCGCAGGCGGTGAAGCCGTTCCACTGGCCACTGGAGTTCCCAGAGGTCATGGCGAACGGCGGCTTCGTAGCCGTGGTCGGAAACCCGCCTTTTATTGGCGGCACGATGATCAGTGGGCGAATCGGCAGGGACGTGTTGCACTACCTCCAACGGTTTGTTAACCGTGGTGCGCGCGGTGGCGGGCGAGCGGACCTATGCTCGTATTTCTTGCTGCGGGACCTGGACATCATGCGGGGTGGTCGGGTCGGCATTATCGCTACGAACACCATCGCGCAGAATGACACCCGCGAGGTTGGCCTTGACCAAGTAGTGGAGCACGGCTGGGATATCTACCGGGCGGAGAAGTCGCAACCTTGGCCTGGTTCCGCGTCTCTTGAGGTGTCGTTGGTTTGGGTAGGCAACACAGATGAGGGCGAGACTTTCTATCTGGACGGCAACGTGGTAAAGGGAATCACCCCATCTCTCGCCCCGAAGTCACGTGTCTCTGGCAACCCGCATCGCCTTGATGCCAACACCGGTCAAGCTTTTATCGGCTCGTATGTGCTTGCGATTGACAGCTTCGCATTGGATCCGGAGGTTGCTCGTGAACTGATCGGTCGTGACAGGCGAAATCGGGATGTGTTGTATCCACTTATTAATGGTGTTGATCTAAACTCCCGACCGGACTGCTCGGCGGCAAGATGGGTCGTGAATTTCCACGACTGGCCATGGGATCGTGTAATTGGATACTCGGATGTGCTGCGAATAATCGAGGAAAAAGCTAAGCCTGTCCTTGCTCGGAAGGATCCGAAGACGTATGTCGGCCTTATGGATAGGTGGTGGCAGTACTGGAGAATTCGCGCGGAGATGCTCCGCGCGATCGCTGGCCTGGAGCGAGTGTTGGTAATTACACGTCACGGGCGTACAGGGTTGCCTGCATGGGTGCCAACAGGGCAGGTGTTTACCGATGCGACAATCGTGTTCGCGACTGATCGGGACGCGATGTGTACATTACTATCCAGCAACGTGCACTTCGCGTGGTGGACGATCAAGGGGGAGTCCACTATGCGGACCGATCCTCGGTACACGCCTTCGGATGGGTTTGAGACGTTTGCTCAGCCGGAGTTGACCGCGCGGATGGATCGGGTCGGGGTCCAGCTGCACGAGTTTCGGCGGTCGGTGATGCTGGGGCGGGAGTTGGGGTTGACCAAGCTCTACAACCGGGTGCACGACGAAGCCGTCGCCGAACCGGACATCGTGCGGTTGCGGGAGATTCACGTCGAGGTCGACGAGGCGGTGGCCGAGGCGTACGGGTGGACCGATCTCGACCTGCGGCACGGGTTCCACGACACGCGGCAGGGGCGGCGGTTCACCATCGATCCCGTTGTGCAGGTGGAGATTCTGGACCGGTTGCTGGAGCTGAACTTCGAGCGGTACGACCAGGAGGTCAAGGGCGGGCGGCGGGCCACCAAGCGCGCGAGCGCCAAGGTGGCCGCCGACCCGGCCGAGGAGGGGATGCTGTTCTAGCCGGAGACGTGGCGCAGCAGCGCGGCCAGGCCGGTCCGTGGAAGTTCCAGCATGGCGGGGACCGGGTTCTTGCTGTCGCGTAAGGCGAACCGGTCGGCGGGCAGCAATGCTGCCTCTACACAGTTGCCGCCTCCGGTGCCGCCGCTCCCAGAGAAGCTGCTTCTGCGCCACGTCAGGCCGAGCTGGTTCGTCACGGAATTTCCTTCCTGTCGGCTTACCCAACAGTCTCCCCGGCGGCCCTGATCGCGTCCAGCGACTTGGCAGGCGACAGCGCGCGCCCGGTGAGAATGCCCCACCGTTGCAGCAGCTCACGCACGTGACCGCGATCCTCGATGTACATCGCGCCACCCTGCCCCTCCGCGTAGCCGACATCGGGGATCGGGTCCGGCAGGGTGAGAATCGAGAACGAGCCGTCCACGGCCGGAGTCACGCCCGCTGAACGCGGCAGAACCTGCACGGTGATGTGTTCGGATTCGGCTGCGTCAACCAGCCGGGCGAGCTGGCCACGCAGCACCGACGGCGTTCCGACCGGTCTGGTCAGGATCGTCTCGTCGAGGATCACGTGATAGCGCAGCGGGTCCGGCCGGTTCAGGACTCGCTGGCGGGCCATGCGGGCGAGCACCCGCCGTTCGGCCACCTCGAAGCCCAACCCTGGGTTCGCGCCGGTCACCAGCGCCCGCGTGTAGTCCGGTGTCTGCAATAGCCCTGGCACCACGATGGTCTCCAACTGGCGGACCGCGAGCAGTGCAGCTTCCACATTGAGTAGTTCGTGGAAGTCCTCCGGCAGGTCCTTGCGGATCGGGATCCAGTAGCCGCGCTCACCGGCCCGTTCCGAGAGGCCCAGCACCCACTCGCGGGTGTTCTCGTCGGTCACCCCGTAGACGTCGAGCAGGCGCTCCACGTCGTAGGACTTCACGCCGTGCTCGCGCTTCTCGATCCGGCTGACCTTCGACGTCGACCACTTGCCGCCGATCGCGCGCAGCTGTTCCACGGTCTGCTCCAGCGTCCAGCCACGCTGTTCGCGCAGCTGACGCAGCGTTTCGGTGAGCTGCCAGCGCCGGACGGTCGCGGTGACCACCCACTCGTTCTCCTCAGGCACGATTACCCCTTTCGAGTGAAAAATGGGAATCCCACTTTTCAACCGTTCCGACGACGCTCACTGTAGCTCACGTAAGGTGACCGATCGAGCACGGGATGTGCCATGACTGAGGACCCGAAACGGGCCGCGTTGTGCGGCGGCGACGAGTTCACCGAACTCGTCGCCGAGATGGTCGCCGACGAGGCGCCACGGCTGTTCGCCGTGGTGCAGGAACTCGGCGAACGCGAGGACGGCCGGATCGCCGCGTGGGGCATGGCCTTCGACGATCACGCCGACGTGGTTCGCCACGGCGGCGGCTCGTGGCTGAGCGTCAGCTCCCCCGACCGCGCCTGCCGGCTCCTCGGCTGCGGTCCGGACATCACCGCACGGCTGGTGTGGGTCACGCCGCCGACGCCGGAGTGACGACATGCCGGTGGCGTGGGGGCACTCGGTCCTCGAACCCGACCGCGGGCACGTGCGGGAACCCGACACCCACCTGGTCGACGGCGCCACCGTGGGGTTCGCGATCTGCGGCGCCTGGCTGGTCGGCGACCTGCCGCCCGACGCGACGTTCCCGCGGTGCTCGACCTGCCTGGCGCTCCTGGCCGACACCCCGCCATGACCGCGTCGCGCGGTGAGCTGCGGTGGGCGCCCGGCTACTTCACCGGCCGGTTGCACGCCGTCCTGCCGGACGCGGACCGCATGGTCTTCCGCCGGACACCGGTCGCCTGGTCCATGTGCGGGCGGGCGGTCGTGCTCGAACCAGTACCCCGGCACGTCCAACCCGTCCTGTGCGACCGCTGCGTGTACCTGGCGGGTCCACCACCGCGGGCCGGTTCGCGATGACAACTGGAGGAGACATGGGTTCGCCGAAGCGACCGCCACACGGCAGGTTCCGGAAACAGTGGCACTGGCACTGGCACTGGCTAGTCCTGGTCGTGGCCGCCGCGGTGTTCGTGCCGATCGTGCTCACCACACCCGACGATCCCGCCGGGCAGCATCCACCCACGGGATCGGTCGGTGCCGGTCTGCCCACCGGCATCGTTCCCGCCGAGACGAGGACACCGCGGCCCGAGGACCGGGACACGCGGGCCGTCACCGCCGCGCTGCGCACCCCTCGATCCGTGCCTGCTCGCCAGTGCCGAGGTGGCCAGGTCGAACGGGGTGCCGAACGCGGTGACGATCCCCACGGGCCCGCACTCGTGCCTGCTCCTCGCCGCCCCCGACCGCCCGGCTTTCGAGCCCGGTGTCGCGGTCCGGGTCGGCGGGCATTCCGACCTCCTCACCCGGTACGGCCAGGCGCCCGTGACGATCGGCGGGGCCAAGGCCTACGAGTACAGCGCCACCGACACCTTGTCGATGTGCCGGGTGGTGATCCCGGTGAGCGCGGCCCGGTCGGTCGAGCTCAGCTATCAGGAGTCGGTGGTCGCGGACGTGTGCCCGCTCGTCCCCAGGCACGCCGAGGCGGCGGTGGCGAAGCTGCGTGCCCCGGACAGCGTCGCGATGGCGCCCGCGAGCCGCCCGTTCGGCGCCTGGGACGGCTGCTCCCTCATGGCCGAGCTGCTCGGCCAGGACGCCGGGAAGTACCGGTACAAACCGGCGGGTCTCCGGGACCCGTTCGCAGGCTGCCACACCACCCTGGTGGACGGTGGCGAGACCGGTCCCCGGCTCAGGATCCACTACGGCGAGGCGCCACGACTCATCCGCGAGACCCGGCGCATCGCCGACCGGACGGTCGGGCTGACGCGGGTGGGTGAGGACTGTCTGGCCACCTGGGACAACGGACCAAGCGGCAACCGGAAACCGGGTTCGCCGCCACCGTCGTCGAACTGACCGCCCAGGACTGCGAGACCGCCGCCCGGCTCGTCGCGCGGGTGGTCACCCTCGCCGGGCAGCGGCCCGACGACGACGGCGCCGCCCCGCAGCGCCCGCTGCTCTACGAGCCGGACGACAACGACGCCGCCGCGCGGGGCGCCTGTGTCGACCTCGCCATGGGTGGCGACGACGACTGCGAGCCGTACCAGGAGGTCGCCGTGCCCGGCGACCCGGACGAGATCCTGGCCGCGACCAACCGGCACGTCCAGTGCGCGGTGTTCACCGACGCCGTCGAGGCGGTGTTCGGCACCACCTACCGGCCGGTCACCTGGGCCGCGCACTGCTTCTTCGTCGCGCCGGACCACGTGCTCGAGATCAACGTGAACCTCAACCCGATCGACGCCCCCGCCGACTACGGACGAGGCGAGGTGTACAGCGACCGCCGGGAGACCGAGATCGCGGGCCGTCCCGCGGTGACGTTCCGGAGCAACAGCAACGCTTTCTTCGACATCTACCTCTCCCCGCACGGCGACCTGAAGGCGCAGGGCAACCTGCACGTCGGGCTGAGAGCGATGGGCGGACGCGGCACGGACCACGGCGCGCGGCACGTCGCGGTGGACCGGAAACACACCGAGGCGGCGGTCAAGGTGATGGCCGCGGCCGTCGGGAAGTACTTCGCCTAGCTGGGGGCCATCCTGGCCAGCTGCCGGACGAGGTCGTCCCTCCCGGCCGGCGCCACCCGCACCTGGTCGTCCCCGGCGCCGAACAGCAGCGCGAAGCGGCCCTCACTGGTGTCGGTGTACCGCAACGGTTGCGTGGCACGCCGTCGGCGGCCCCACTCGTCGCGGGTCGCCACCGACAGCTCGCCGAACCCGCCCACCGGCAACGCGGCCAGTCGCCGCGCGTGCCGCGCCTCGGGTCCGGCGCGGTGCATTCCCGCCCCCGCCGGGGTGCGCCGCCTGCCGTCCGGCCGGGTGGACCTGACCTCGGCCGCCGACACGGTGAACGGCGTGCCCGAACCAGCCGGCACGTCGGGTGTCTGCGCGACCAGCCGTTCGGCGAGCCGGTTCGCGCCGATCCGGCTCAACCACACCGTCGAATCCGCCTGGCGTACGGCGAGGAGTGCCTCCCTGCCGGTTCGTCCGGCGAGGACCCCGGCGGTGCGGCCGTCGTGGGTGATCCATCCGTAGTACTCGACGCGCGGTCGGCACAGCACGGCCAGCGACGCGGCGACCTCCCGTTCGAGGTTGCCACGGCGGTCGCGCCAGCCCAGCGCCGTCAGCAACTCCCGGGTCTGCCCGCGCATGGCGTCGTGCGCGGCCGGTGGCAACCAGCGGGGCTCGGGCGCGAGTGTCTTGTGCAGCTCACCGAGGTTGGCGTCGGCGACCAGCCACGCCAGCAGCGCGGCCGGCACCTGCGCCGGTGCCGGTAGCACCACGTCAGTCCTCGTACTCGTCGTCGCCGATCACCTGGGGCGCGGTCAACACGTCGCTGCCGAAGACGCTTTCCGCGTCGGCCTCCAGGATCACCTTGCGCGTGTGCTCCTCGTCCTCGTCGCCCTTGCCGCGCCCCGCACCCACCGGCGCGCCACCCATGGCACCCGGCCCGCCGCCGCGCGCCGCCGCCACGGCCGCCGCACGCCGCGCCGCGGCCTCCTCGGCGGCGAGCGCCCCGACGCCCGGACCGCCGAGCACCCCACCGCGGGGCCCGGCGACCCCGCCGCGCGGCTGACCGCCCACCCCACCACCGCGTCCAGCGCCGGGCTCGCCGCCGGGACCGACCCCGGCGACCAGGCCGGAGACCGGAGCGAGTCCGCCCGGCACGCGGCCGGTGCCGGGGTCCGTCGGTGACACCGGCGACGGACCGGGAACCGACCCGGGACTCGACGGGGTCGGCGTGAACGAGCCGGGGACCGTCGCGCCCGCGCCAGGGGTTGTCCCCGCCGGTCCGCCGTCCGGCGCTGAGGCGCCACCGGAGGACGGCCCACCGGCCACGGGCCCCGGCCCGGTCCCGCCCGGCCCGCCCGGCCCACGGTCACCGCCTCCCGACGGGCCGCCGCTGCCGTCGGCGGAGTCGGTGGAGTCGCCGAAGTCGGCCGAGTCGATGGTCGTCGGGCCCGGGTCGACCGAGATCCCGGACTGGTCGCCGGTCAACGTGCCGTAGTCGGAAGGAAGGTTCGTGGTGTTGTGGTCGGAGGCGCCGGTGTAGCGGTTCATCACGTCCACGTTGTGCTGAGCGGCCGTGTTGTAGTCGTCCACCTGCCGCTCGAGGTCCACGATCGCGGCGGGCGAGACCAGCATCGCCATCGGGTTCATCGGCTCCGGCCTCGGCGGCACCGGCACCACGGCGTTCTTCGCGTCGCCGAACGACCCAGCCTGCCGGTTCGTCAGATCCTGCGCGGTGACCAGCGACATGCCGGACAGCTCGTGCTCGACGAGCAACGGCCCCACGCCCCGCAGCGCGGCCCCGGACGCGCTGCCCTGCCAGGCCGACTCCATCCGGGCCGCCAACCGGTGGATCTGTTCCGCCCGCTCCCGGTAGGAGCCTGCGACCTCGTTCACGATCGCCGCGCCACCGATCAGCCCGTCCGAACCCCGGCCGTCGTGGAAGTTGTCGTAGACCTCGCGCCCGCTGTACCCCCAGAACATCAGCCGGCCTCCTTCAACGTCGTCAACGCGGCAGCCGCCACCTGCTTCGCCCGGTCACAGGAGCCCTGCGCGTCCAGCAAACCCTGCTCGGACACGCTGATTGCCAGAGTGTCGGATATCCCCACGGTGATGTTGCAGGTTCCCGAGTCACGTTGGTCAGGATCGTCGGCGAACACCGCCGGATAGCCGTTCACGGTGGTCGGGATGAAGTAGTCGAACTGGTCTCGTCCTCGGTAGGTGTCGGACAGTCCGCTCTCGTTGCCGGTCAGGAAACCCACACCGATCAAGCTCGCCAGTTCCGTCGCGGCATGCCAAGCACAGAACGGTCCCACATTCTCCGCGATAGCTCCCGTTGTCGTGGGAATGCCTGGACGGCTGACGTCGAAGGTGGCGAGTTGAGTCTGGCTGAGTACCGTGCACGGCTCGGTGAGGAACCGAGTCGCGTCGAGCGGATCGGCCACCCGAGGCGCGCCATCTGCTGGGTCCTCGCTCGGTTTGGTGGTGGTTTCTGAGGGGGCGGACGTGGGCCCGGGGGTCGGAGTCCCGTCCGCTTGCGTGGTGCATGCGGTCCCGGCCAGCAACACACTCACCACCAGCCAACGAGCCCGTCGCAGAACATCAACCCTCATCGACACCCCGCATCCGTGCGACGTTCAACTCTTCGTCGGCGGCGTACTGCTCCCGAGCGGCAGTCAACTTCTCGACATAGGCATTGGCATAGTCGAACATGGCCTTGTTGTGGGTCCTCGCCTTGACCAGTGACTCGACCAGCGCCTCGGCCTGTCCCTTGCTCATGTCGTCGTCGGCCGGGGAAAAGATCTGCTGGCGTGCCAACAGGAGATTCAGTCCGTCTGTCTCGATGGTGTCGCGGATCGCGGCCCATTCCGTGATGAGCGCACCCAGTTCCGCGAGGTCGGCGAAGACGTAGTCGCCGTTCGCGCCGCCGCCGCCGCTGCCGGTGACTACGTATCCGGCATTGCCCAGTGCATCCGCCACCGCAACCTCCCCAGGCCGCCGGTCTGACCCTACTGTCCGTTTCCATGCCAACACTCCGCGCACCGAGAGTACGACGGAACGTACGTGGTCGTGACCGTTTTGGTGGTCCTCACCCGACCGGAGGACAGCACGAAATCTGTCGGTGCGGGTGGCTACGGTACGAGCCATGACCCGACAGACCGTGCTCGCCGTACCCGACCCGGCGGCCATCCGGGACGAGCTGCAGCAGCTTGTGCTGAACGACCTGCACGGGCCGCTGGGCGGCGAGCACGAGGAGTTCGGCAACGAGGACCCGCTGGACCGGTATCCGCTGGGACGGCTCGCGCCGCGCGGTGAGACGGTCGAGCCGGACACCCAGGACGACCTCGCCGACGCCGACGCGGGCGATCTGACGGAGGGCGACCGTGAGCCGAGTGCTCCCAACACCTCCAGCCTCGCGCTCTCCTCGATCGGGTGCACCACGACAGTCTCGCGCGCGACGACCGAACTGCTCGTGACCGCGAAGTGGGCGAGCTACAAGCGGGTCACCGCCGAGACCGAGGGGTCCGGTCCGGACCGGGTGTGGCGGCGAATTCCGATGGGAGGCACCGTCACCGTCCCGCTCACCGAGGGCACGGTTCAGGCGCGGTCCGTGGACGCCAGACTTCCCGAGGTCGTGGTGCGCGGCCGGGTGCGGGCGCACAACGGTGACTGGCTCGTGACGCTGTTCCTCGCCAACCAGCAGGCCCGGCCGCAGGGGCGCGGCGCGGGCAGCTGGATCTTCCAGGTGGAGCTGTCCGCGTCGGCGCCCGGCGAGGCCGACGTGTTCCTCCCGCGACCCGACCAGCCCTCCGGCGGCGACGAGGTCGACAAGGCCGAGTACCGGCGCCTCGCCATGGCCTACCGGTTCCACCCGGAGATCGCGGTCGGACACGGGACGGCGGTGCGGGTGACTCGCCGCACCGACACGTCGCGTGCCGCGTACCGGGTGAGCACCGCGACCGTGCCCGAGTACGAGATCCCCGCGACCGACGTGCCCAACCCACGCGACGACGAGGACCTGCCCGAGCTGGCCGACGTCGAACTCGACATGGCCGAGCTGGGTCGGCTCGCGGAGGGCGAACCCGACTCGCTGCTCGCCGCGCTGAACCCGCTCGTGGACGGATACCGGAACTGGATCGCGGCCCGCGCCGAGGAGGCGGCCCGGCCGGACGCCCTTCTCGGCGACCATGCCCGCCAGGTCACCGAGTCACTGGACGCCGCCCGGCACGCGGCCGACCGGATCGCCGCCGGTGTCGCTCTGCTGGGCGCCGACCCGGCCGCGCGTCGTGCGTTCGGATTCGCGAACCGGGCGATGGCCATGCAGCGCGTCCACAGCATGGTCGCCGCGGACCGGCGCGCCGACCCCACCCGGCTGCTCGACGACGTGGCGCGGGAGCTGGACACCCCCGACAACCACCGGTGGCGACCTTTCCAGCTCGCGTTCGTCCTGCTGAACCTGCCGTCGCTGGCCGACCCGAGCCACCCGGAACGCGCGGACGACCCGGACCAGGCCATCGCCGACCTCCTGTGGTTCCCGACCGGTGGCGGCAAGACGGAGGCCTACCTCGGACTGACCGCGTTCACCCTGGCCGTGCGCCGACTCCAACCCATGCACGGTGAACTGCGTACGGACACCGGTCTGGCCGTGCTCATGCGGTACACGCTGCGACTGCTCACCATCCAGCAGTTCGAGCGTGCGGCCACCCTGATCTGCGCCACCGAGGTGCTGCGGCGCGCCGACGAGCCGACCTGGGGGACCACCCCGTTCCGGCTCGGGCTCTGGGTCGGTGGCCGGGTCACACCCAACCGCACCGACGACGCCGCCGACTGGCTGACCGAGGTACGGCGCTCCACCGGGCGGCCGTCCCGTGGGCAGGGCTCCCCGCACCAGCTCACCACCTGCCCGTGGTGCGGGACGTCGATCGAAAAGGGCCGGGACATCGAGGTCGACCTGCGGGTGTACCGGCGGACCTACGTGATCTGCCCCGACGCGTTCTGCCCGTTCGGCGTCATCGCCGGGCCGAGCGACCCGGAGAACCGTGGGCTGCCCGTGCTGGTGGTCGACGAGGAGATCTACCGACATCCACCGTCGCTGCTCATCGGCACGGTCGACAAGTTCGCCCAACTGGCGTGGAAAGGCGAGACCGCGAACCTGTTCGGTCGCGCCACCACCCGGTGCGAACGACATGGGCTGCTCAGCGAGGACATCGAGCACGCCGACTGGGAGCGCGGCACCCACCCCGCCGTCGGCGGGGCTCCGGCCGCCCGCACCGTCGGCACCCAGCCCAGCCGGCCACCCGACCTGATCATCCAGGACGAGCTGCACCTGATCTCGGGGCCGCTCGGCTCACTCGTCGGCCTCTACGAGACGGCCGTGGACCGGCTCGCCTCCTTCGAACTGCCCGACGGGCGGTTCGTGCGGCCCAAGGTGATCGCCTCCACCGCCACCGTGCGCCGGGCGGGCCGCCAGATCCGCGCCCTGTTCCACCGGCGCACCGAGGTGTTCCCGCCGCCCGGTCTCACGGTGAACGACAACTACTTCGCGCGTCAGCGACCGACCGACAAGAAGCCGGGCCGCAGGTACGTCGGCATCTGCGCACACGGCATCCGCATCAAGTCGACCCTGATCCGGGTCTACGTGTCGGTCCTCGGTGCCGCGCAACGCCTGCACGAGCGGTACGGCCACAACGAGGTCACCGACCCGTACATGACCCTGGTCGGCTACTTCAACAGCCTCCGGGACCTCGGCGGCATGCGCAGGCTCGTCGAGGACGACGTGAGCACCCGTCTCACCAGGGCGGACCGGCGCGGCCTGGCCCGCAGGTACGACCCGATCCAGGTCGAGCTGACCTCGCGCCGCTCCTCCGACGAGATCCGGCCCCTCCTCGACCAGCTCGCGGTGACCTTCACCGGAAAACGGGTCCGCGGCGCACGACCACCCATCGACGTGTTGCTCGCCACCAACATGATCGCGGTCGGCGTGGACGTCTCACGGCTCGGTGTCATGGTGGTCGCCAACCAGCCCAAGTCCACCGCCGAGTACATCCAGGCCAGCAGCCGCGTCGGCAGGCAGGCGCCCGGACTGGTGTTCACCGTGCTGAACTGGGCCCGGCCGCGCGACCTGTCGCACTACGAGCGCTTCGAGCACTTCCACGCCACTGTCTACCGCAACGTGGAGGCGTTGTCGGTGACTCCGTTCGCGGACCGTGCCATCGACCGCGGCCTCATGGGCGTGCTGGTGTCCCTGGTCCGTGAGCTGGAACGGGCGTACAACGGCAACCTGCGCGCACAGGACTTCGACCGCAACTCCCAGCTGGCCGACCACGTCGTCCGGTTCCTCACCCGGCGGGCCGACGTGGACGGCGAACGCCGGGTCCGGCGCAGGGTGGAGGACGAGCTGGACAACCGGCTCGACATGTGGCGGACCGCGCGGTTCCGGCCGGGTCGTCGGCTGGCCTACGACCGGCCACGCAACACCGACGACGTGGCGGGGCTGCTGCGCAGGCCGGACGAGGGCAGGTGGAGCCAGCTCACCTGTCCCACCTCCCTGCGCGAGGTGGAGCCGGGCATCCAGTTGCAACTCCTGCCCGGCGCGGACCTCGTCGGGACCGATCCGCCGTTCCGACGCCCCGACGTGGATGACTCCGGGAGCAACGCATGAGCACGCCCACCACCCGGAACTGGCACCGAGTGGGCGCGCTGCGGCCCAACCAGTTGCTGCACACCTTCGGCGTCGGTTCGGTGGCCGACCTGCCGAACCTGTCGGTCATGATGATGGGTCTGGACTACTGGGACCTCCAGCACGCCGAACAGGTGGTCGAGGAACGTCTGCTGACGGCGGTGCGTGCCCGCCTGGGACAGCAGGTGGAGACGTTGCGCCAGCCTCCCCACCTGTCCGAGACGTCCGACGTGTTCGCCGAATGGGCCAGAACCGGTGTGCCCGTCGGCGTGTTCCCCAGTTGGCTGCGTTGCTCCGACACCAGGTGCAACCGGCTCGCACGGGTCGACTCGGACCTGTTCACGTTGCTGGGGCACGCGTTCCAGCCCGACAAGGTGCGCTACGTGCACTCCTGCCGCGGGCAGGGCGGCAACCGGCCCACCGCCGTGCCCGCGCGGTTCGTGATCGCGTGCGACAGCGGGCACCTCGACGACTTCCCCTGGCAGTACTTCGTGCACCGGGGCGACGAACCGGACTCCCAGCACACGCTGCGGCTCACCGACTCCAGCACCACCGGTGAGGCCGCGAGTGTGTACGTGCGGTGCGAGTGCGGGCGCGAACGCCCGATGTCCGACGCGTTCGGTGTCGCCGCCGAACGCAGTCTGCCGCTGTGCCGTGGCCGCCACCCCCATCTCGGCCGGTTCGAGGAGTGCGAGAACCAGACCCGCACCCTGGCGCTGGGTGCCACCAACAGCTGGTTCGCCATGCAGTTGCGCGCGTTCAGCCTGCCGCGCGCGAGTGATCCGGTCGACCAGCTCGTCGCCGAGTTCTGGGAACAGCTGCGGCTGCTCGCCGGTCTGGAGCCGGACATGGCCAAGATGCTGATGCGCACCCAGTTCTTCTGGTCCGAGCTGGAGCCCTATGGCGAGGACAAGGTGTGGTCGGCGATCCGCAAACACGCCGACTCGGCCGAACCGCGGCCCGACGACGACGATGACCTCCGCACCCCGGAATGGCGTGTCTTCGCCGACGGCGGGGACATCGACCTGCCCGACTTCTCCACCCGCAGGGAACAGGTTCCGGCAGGCACCGGTGCGTGGTGCAACCAGGTGGTGCTCGCCACCCGGTTGCGGGAGGTCTCCGCCCTCTACGGGTTCACCCGCATCGACGCGCCGGAGTGGGGTGAGGCCGTGGACGAGGACCCGCGCAGGGCGCGCCTGTCCGAACACCCGCCCGCGTGGGTGCCCTGCGCGGAGATGCGCGGCGAGGGTGTCTTCCTGCGTTTCGACGAGACTCGGATCGCCGAGTGGGAGCGCAGGCCCGAGGTCGCGCAGCGGGTACGAGGGGTTCTCCTGCCCGCGCACGAGCAGTGGCGGGAACAGCGTCGTCTGGTGCCGGGACACTGGCCCGAGGTGCGGTACGTCCTCCTGCACACCTTCGCGCACATGCTGATCCGTGAGCTCGCCCTCGAGTCCGGGTACAGCGCGTCGGGCATCAGCGAGCGGGTGTACGCCCGCTCCGGTACCGAACCGATGGCCGGTGTCCTGCTCTACACGGCGGCCCCCGACAGCGAAGGGACGCTCGGCGGCCTCGTGTCACTCGGCGGCAGGCACACCCTCGGTGCGTTGATCGAGCGTGCGCTGGAAGCGGCGCGACTGTGCAGCAGCGACCCCCTGTGCGCCGAACAAGACCCCCGGGAGCACGGACGGCTCTACGGCGCCGCCTGTCATGCCTGCCTCTTCGCATCCGAGACCTCGTGCGAGCGCGGCAACCAATATCTGGACCGGGCGTTGCTCGTCGACACCCTCGCCACCTCCGGTTGCGGGTTCTTCGGGTGAACACCCAGCGGCTCGGTGCGGAACTGGCAGTCCTGGCCGGACGGCTTTCCTCGGGGCAGGTGCGCTCCTGGTGTGCAGTGCTGGACGGCGCACCAAGCCCGCACTCCGCGGTGGAAGCCGAACTGATCGACACGCACGCAGGCTCCGGTGTCACGGCGGCAGCCGGACAACTGATGACGCTCTGGCGCCGACATGCGCCGGGACTGCACGGGTCGGCTGTGTCGCTTGCACTGTCCGCCGCCGCGACCGTGCACGAGGATGCCGAGCGGGACCGTCCTCGTCTGGTGGTGACCGGGCCGACCACGTCGGCGGTCGCGGTCCGGTTGACCAGCAGCGTCGTGGTCGACATCGTGCGTGCCGCCACCGAGCGTGTGCTGCTGGTCAGCTTCGCCGCGCACGGCGTCGCCGAGGTCGTGCGCGAACTTGAGGCCGCGGTGGCCCGCGGTGTCGAAGTGGATCTCGTACTCGAGACCACCGAGGACAGTGGTGGCCGGTTACGCGGAGGCCCGGGTTCGGGCGCCTTCAGCGCACTTGCCGACCGGGCCGCCCTGTGGCACTGGCCGGTCGAGAACCGGCGGAGGAGCGGGGCCGCGCTGCACGCGAAGGTGCTCGTCGCCGACGCGGCGGTGGCGCTGCTCAGCAGCGCCAACTTCACCGACCGCGGCATGGCGGACAACATCGAGGTCGGTGTGCTGCTGCGGGACGTGGACACCGCGGGTCGACTCGACCGGCATTTCCGGTCGCTGATGAAGGAACACGCGCGTTGCCTCGGCCGGGTTCCACGGTGACCGGACGGGATGCCGACGTCATCCGGTGTGGACGTGCACGGCTCCCGACTCCTCGACGAACCAGGTCTCGATGCCGATCGTCCGCAGGGTGGCGGCGGTCTCGTCGGACAGGTTCCGGTAGCGCGGAAAGTCGGGGAACACGATCAGCACACGATCGGTGGGATGCCTGCCGCGCGACCGGAGGGCGCTCAGCACGGCGCCTGCGAACCAGTGCGTGGCCTGCATCGTGGGGGGAGTTTTCTTCACCTCGTCGGCTCTGCGTGAATCGGCGTACGTGGCCGACGGCCAGCCCTTGACCTCGACGTGCAGGACGCGACCGTCCAGCGACGCGACGATGTCGGTCCCACGCGCCTTGGAGGCTGTGTCGGCCACCGACCGTATGACCGCGCCCTGGGCCGACAGGTGCCGAACCATGGCGGCCTGAACGTTGCCCTCCCAGAACCAGTCAGGGCGCTGGGACGTGACCGCCGGTCGAGTCGGCGGCCGGCTCCCGGTGCCGACGTTCATGATCGGGCTACCGAAACCGTCTCGACGGATGAGGCCCTCGGCCGCGAGCTGCCTGCACGTCTGGTTGATCGTCTGGTGGGACGCTCCGGTGAGCCGGGCCAGCTCGGCATCGCAGAGACCGTCCGGGTTCCTGGACAGCAGAGTGAGGACTTCGTCTCGTCTGGTCATGGGGGATCAGTCCTCCTCGTCCCCCTCGGCCGACACGCCGTCCTCGTGGTCGTCGGGTTCGGGTTCGAACGCCTCCGGGCCCTCCGCCGGGCGCTCGTCCCCGCCGTCCCAGTCACGGTTGGCGTGCTTGCCCATCGCGCCCACGATCAGTCCGACGAGGGCATGCCGGCGTGCGGTGAAGTAGCCGTCGAAGTCCCCTGACCGCAACGTCGCGGGATCGATCGCATGGGTTCGGACGATTTCGTCGACCTGGTCTGCGGTCAGTCCGTTGCTGTCGAGTTTGCGCATGTAGTCCTTGGGGGACAGGCCGCCGAGCTGGATGTTGGTCTTCTTCCCCAGCGGTGTCTTGTTGATGATGCTCTCGCGGTACGACGGGGCGATTCCGTTGTCCAGACACCACTTCCTGGGGAAGACGTGATGAATGTCGATCTTCAGGCTCTCGTACGACGCCTTGTCGACGACCTGGTGGAACTTCCAGTCGACGCACGGCTTGTCCTGCGACATGAGCAGCGCGTACACGCCCTTGTAGGCGGCCGCGTTCTTCGTGCGCAGGGAGAGCAGCCGCGACTCCGCGAACTGGGCGCGGTTCACCGTGTCGGGCACCGCGACCGCACCGCCGATCTTCGCCGCGATCGCCCAGGGTGGTGTCTGCTCGGCGTCGCGGGCGATCTTCGTCTCGATCGTGCCGCCGTACTGCTCGCCCAGTACGCCACACCAGAACCACTGGCGGACGCGGGCGCGGACGGCGTACAGGTCGATGTCGTCACCGAGCAGGACCCGGATCACCGCGAGTGCGGTCACCTGAGCGCGGTAGGGCAGGTCGGGCGCCGTGTGGATGTGTTCACCGTTGAGGAAGTGGGCGACCCAGGGCAGCGCGTCCCGCAGCTTGCTCGACCAAGGAAGGTAGTCGGCGAGGTCCATCGCGAGGATGTCCTCCTTGCGCGCGCTGGTGGCGGTGGGTTTCGGTTTGCCCGCAGCCAGATCGCGCCGCCGCTTCGCCAGTGTCACGAGCACCGACACGGCCTGCAGGAAGTCGGTGTTCTGGAATCCGGCGAGCACCGGGTGGTGACCGATGACCGCGGCGGTGGCATCCCAGTCCTCGGCGAGCCGGAAGTCGGTGCCGTGCTCGGCGTAGTACGCGGCATCGCCGGCGAACGTGGCCGTCAACAGCTCGAAGACGTTCAGTGGCAGCCCGCCGGTGTTGACCTTCTCGAAAACGGTGGCCACCGCTTCCTTGCTGGTCTGCGCGGGCAGCAGGATCGCGGGGATCCGGTACTGGTTGATCCCGCTGATCACCTTGACGTTGAACTGGGCCATCAGCTCGGCCCGCGCCGCGGTGTGGTCCGGCCCCTTGGCGTTCATGAAGCCCAGCAGCCAGCCCATCGCGCCACCGGGCCGGAACAACTCGACGAACGGCATGATGCCCTGTTCCTGCTGACGTTCCTTCGTCGACAGGTCCAGCACGACATCCTTGCCGAAGTTCTCGGTGATCCTGCCGTCCGCCGGGACGGACAGAACCGATTCGTCCTGCTCGCGTGCGTCGCCCAGCGACTTCTCGATGTCGAGGAAGTAGCGCCGCCTGAGTTTCTTCTTCCGCTCGTCCTCGGTCTCGACCACGCCGTCACCGGAGAGCGCCTGGAAAAGCGACGTGGTGCGCTGCTGACCGTCCAGCAGAAGGAGGACGGGGTCCTGGCTCGCCGCGGTGACGCCGGTGATGGCTTTCGGCTTGAAACGGACCTGGTCACCCCCCGCTTCCAGTGCCATGAGGACACCCATGGGGTGACCGCGGAGGATCGTCACCAGCAGCGACCGGATGCGCTCGTCGTCCCATTTGTAGGACCGTTGGAAATCGGGTAGTTGGAGGTGGCCCGACGCGGCCCATTCGAGCAGGTTCGTGATGGAGTAGTGCGGGGTCTGGAAACTCATGCCTCGTCCTCGTCGACAACGGTCCCGGCGGGTGTCGATGTTCGCAGCCGATTCGTTACCGCGCGCGACGAGCCGCGTGGTGGGTGGGACACAATGTCGAGGCATGAGTGACGTGTCGTTCGCCCGTTATCTGTCTGCTCTGGACAAGGACGCGCTGGTGCGGTTGCTGGACGCGCGTCCCGACGTGCGGCGTGAGCCGGTGCCGCGTGGGTTCCGGCAGTTGGCCCAGCGGCTCGGCGGTGTCGAGTCCGTCGGTTCCGCGTTGCTCATCCTCTGCCGGGACACGACGGTCGTCGGGGAGGCGGTGGCCGTGCTCGGGGAGGCGGCGACCGTGCCCGCGGTCGCGAGACTGCTGGGGGCCGACGAGCAGGTCGTGCGGGACGAGGTGGCCGTCCTGTGTGGAGCCGGGCTGGCCTGGACCGACGGGGAGATCGTGCACCTGCCCGAGGTTCTGCGGGACCACTGGACCGCTGAGGTCGGGGGTGGGCGGTCCGTGGTGAAACTGGCCGGGACGGCGCTCGTCGACGAACTGCGTGCCTGCCTGTCGGCGCTGGGGGTCGAGGCGGACGGGTTGCGAAAGGCCGACCTGGTCGCCCGGCTGGGCGAGGTGATGGCCGATCCGCGGTCGCTGGGGGACGTGATCCGCGGGCTTCCGGCGGCGGCGCGGGCGCGGCTGGAGGAGTTGCGGTTCGGCGACTTCGGGATCATGTTCGGGTTCGGTGTTCCGCGCGGCCGGGTCGACCCGACCGAAATGCTGGTCGAGGCCGGTCTCGTGCTGCGGGCGAACCGGCGGCCGGAGGTGCCGAGGGAGGTGGCGGTCGCGGCCTGCCTGGTGGAGCACGACATCCGCCTGACCGGGCGGCCCGTGATCGACACCGCGGCCGGGTTGCCCCCCACCGCGGCCGCCGCCGCTGCCAGGGAGGCGGTGCGGGCGGTGTCGACCCTCCTGGACGAGGCGGGCCGCAAACCGATCGCCGCGTTGAAGAAAGGTGGGGTCGGGACGCGGGAACGCGGTCGGCTCGCCAAACAACTCGGGATTCCCGACGACGTGCTGGTGCTGTGGATCGACGTCGCGTTCGAGGCCGGGCTGCTCGGCGAGGTGGCCGGCGGCTACGCCCCGACCGGCGCCTACGCGACGTGGCGGGAGGCCGCTCCCGGAGCGCAGTGGGCCCTGCTCGCCATCGCGTGGCACGAAACCGAGCACGCACCGATGATGCGGGAGATCGACGGCGACCGGGAGCTGCCGCCGCCGCTGCCGCTGATGTCCATGGCCGGGGACATGCGGCGGGCGATGCTGCGGGAGGCCCGCGCCGGGCTTTCGGTGCGTGGTGTCGGCGCCGAGATCGACTGGTTCTGCCCGCTGCACGGCTACGAGCCGGAAGCCCGCGACGAGAAGATCGCCGCGACGGTCCGGGAGGCCGAACTGCTCGGGGTGGTCGCGGGAGACCGGCTGACCGGCCTCGGCGAGGCGGTGCTGGCCGCGATCGAGACCGGTGGCGACGTCGCCGCGGACGCTGCCGGGCGCTGCGTGCCCCTGCTGCCGGAAGCCGAATGCACGGTGATCCTCCAGTCCGACCTCACCGCGGTCGTCACGGGTCAGCCCGCCGCGGCCGTGTCCCGGCTGTTCGCCGCGGCCGCTGTCAACGAGGCTCGCGGCGACGCCGCGATCTGGCGGTTCACCCCGGCCAGCGTCCGCGCGGCCCTCGACGCGGGCTGGACGGCCGCCGAACTGCTGGCCGAGCTGGCGGCCGTCGCCGACCGTGCCGTGCCGCAGCCGCTGGAGTACCTGGTCACCGACGCCGCCCGCAGGCACGGGCAGGTGCGGGTGCGGGCGACGCGGTCCTGTGTCGTCGCCGACGAGGCACTCGCCACCGAGATCCTCAACACCAGGGAACTGGCGAAGCTCCGGCTCAGCCAGGTCGCGCCCACCGTGCTGACCAGCCCGTACGAGCTGGACCACGTGCTCGAGCGGCTGCGTGCGGCCGGGCTGTCCCCGGTCGGCGAGAAGGCCGACGGCACGACGGTCGTCGAGCGCCGCGGGGAGCACCGGGCCGAGGAGGCCGGCGTCGTCGTCACCAGGCCGGTGGTCGACGCCGCGGAGCTGGCCCTGCGACTGTTCGCCGACCCGGACGGCGGCGACCGTGGCGCGCCGACGAGCAGTACCTTCGACCTGATCGCCCGGCTCAACCCGCGCCTCGACGACGCGGAACTGGTTCTGCTGAGTCATGCCGTGGACAACCAGGACGACGTGCTGATCACCTACCGCGACAAGAACGGCGGGCACACCGTGCGACAGATCCGGCCGCACCAGCTCCACGGCCGGTGGCTGGAGTCGTTCTGCTACCTGCGCGACGCGGACCGCGAGTTCACCGTCGCCAACATCGAGTCGGTGGCTCCCGCGCGCTGACCCCGGCGGCGCCTTGGATACCGTCATCGGGGTGGCTTCCCGTCTTTCGTCTGCTGCCAGTGCGTGCCCTGTGATCGTGTCGGCCGTTCGTCTGGCCGAATGGGTCGGTGCGGACGGCATACCTGTCACACCTGGTGGAGCGCTTCGTCCGGTCGACGTCGCCGACGCCGCACGAACGGTGGGCGCGCCGGTACCCGTCCGCAAGGTTCGACGGGCCGCCGACGTTTCCGACGTGCACCTGCCCTGGGTCGTGGCGGTCGGCGCCGGCCTGATCGCTGTCGCGGGCAAGCGAGCTGTTCAGGCGGGCAAACTGGATGATCCACTGGGCGGGCCTGCAGGCATTGCTGGAGGTCGAGGCCGGTGACACGCTCGGCTCCGATCCTCGTGTCACCGCACTGGTGACGTTGACCGAGGTGACCGAGCACCAGCTTGACGACGAGAGGGTGTTGCGGCACCGAGTCGAGCACGTCATGCACGATCGCGGCGACTGGACCTACCGGACAGCTCCGCAGCGCCATGGCCGCGTCCACCCGGTCGATGGGGCGCTGGCCGTGCTGCGTCTGTTCGGCGCCGTCGAGGGGACGCGGTTGACACCACTGGGTGTCTGGGTCGAGTCGGAGCTGCGGCGGGTGGTGCCGCCGCAGATCACCCCCGGCATGTCGGTGAGCGACCTGTTGGGCCTGCTGGCCGACGCCGATGAGATCGACGCCTGGAACCGGGCCCGCCGCTGGTTCGGCGATCGCACCAGAACCCGGATCGTCACCGAACTCGTCGAGGGCGCCGCTGAAGCGTCCCCGGCCGAGCGAGTGGCGGCGGTCGGTCTCATCGGTGACCTGGGGGACGAGGCGGTTGCCGCCTTCCGCGCCGCCGAACGGTTTCCCAACCTGGCCGCACACGTGCGGGCGTTGGCGTACCAGGCCGAGCAGGCACCGCCGCCGTCCCCCGAGGACCTGGTCTGGCTGGCCACCGAGTACGCCCACATCGACCTCGTCCGCCACGGTGCCGCCACGGCGCGCTACGCCGTGATGAACCTCCTCGATGCCGCCGGGATCGACCGGATCGCCGACAGCGGGCACCCGCACGCCGAGGCTGTCGCCGAAGCCCTCGCCTCCGTGGCCGGTACGCCGGTGCCGGTTCAGCGGCTCAAGGTCTCACTGTCCGGGAAATGCTGGCGCACGGTCCTGCTCGCGGAGAACGCCACACTCGGGCTCCTCCATCAGGTGATCACGGTGTTGTTCGGTTGGGACGACGACCACCTGCACGTGTTCACCGTCGGACATCGCCGGTACGCCGACCCCTTCCACCGGCTCGAGGAGACGGGGGACGAGGACGCCATGCCGCTGTTCCGGGCACTGCCCCAGCGCGGCGCGAAGATCTCCCACACCTACGACATGGGTGCGTGCTGGCAGCACGAGATCGTGCTGGAGAAGGTTCTGGACGATCATCCGCTGCCGTACCCGGAATGCGTCGCGGGCACGGGTGACAACCCGATCGAGTACTACGACCCGGACGATCCCGAGGAGCCGTCGCCCTTCGACATCGAGGCCGTCGACAAGCGGTTGCGTAAGCTGGTCGCGGACCATTGACCGGTTCTCGTGGGCTGACCCGGATCGGAGAGAATGACGAGTCGTGTGGTCACGTGACGAGTCGACCGCGAATGTCGCCGAGGTGCCGGACGCGCAGGCACTCTGGCGGCTGCTGGTGACCGAACCCTCCGGGCCCGCGCTGCCGCCGGAGGTCGCGGTCGACACCTTCCGGCGCCTGCACGACGCTGGACAGCCAGCGCCGTTCGACTCGGCGTTGTTGTTGTGCACGGACTGGCGTTGGCGGCGGGCAGGAGTCCGCGTGCCGGCAGGCATCGCGGCGACGGGGATCCTCGGCGAAGCCGAGGAGGACCGGCTCGCCGAGGAACTGCTGTGGTCGGACACGGTGCGGTACGTGCTCCCGGCCGACCTGATGGGCGGCGTGCTCGTCGAGGTCGATCTGGGCGAACCAGGGGAACGGCGCCCGCCGCGGCAGGTGCGGGCCGATCCGGCCACGCCCTTCACCACCGAACGTCGGGTGTGGCCGCCGCTTCGGACCTGGGCCGCCGAGCGGGTGCTGGTCCGGGAGCGGGCCATCCCCGGCGACGTGATGGAGCGCGCGCGTGCGTTGCCTGCCAGGCACGGCAGCGCCGTGGCCGCGGGTGCGGTACGGGCCACCGGCGCACTGGGGCCGGAGCAGGCGCGCGAGGTGGTGGAGACCGCCCTGCGCTGGCCCAGCAAGCCGGCACGGATGGCGGCGCTCGAACGGCTGACCGAATGGGGCGAGTCCGGCCGTGCGCGAGCGCTGGCCCTCGCGGATCCCGACGCCACCATCCAGGCGTGGGGCCGGAGGTCGGCCGAGGATGTCCCCGTCCAGGGCGGCTTGTTCGACTGACACCTAGACTCCGGGCACGATGCCAGGAGGTGTGGATGAAGTCGGAGCTGGTCGAGCAGGTGCGGGCGTTCGTGAGCTGGGTGGGCGCGGGGCGCAAACTGACCCAGACCGGGCGCGTCACCATGACCGACGCGCGGGTGCTGGTGGAGTTGCTGGGGACCGGCGACGTGCTCGATCCCGCCATCGGCGATCACGTGTACCGGACCGGATCGAGCCGGGAACTGTACAACCTGACGCTCGTCGTGGAGTGGGCGAAGGTGGCGCGGCTCGTCCGCAAGCTCGGCAACAAACTGGTGCCGGTCAAGAAGAACGCGGCTCTGCTCGACGACGAGTGGGCACTGTGGCTGACGCTGTTCACGACGTTCGACCGGATGGGCGAGGCGTTTCTGCCTGCCGGGGTCAGCGAGTCGCCGCTGCGCCCGGAGTTCGCGAGCGGCAGCCGTATGATGTTGACCTCGCTGTACCAGGCCGACCAGCCGGTCGGCCGCCTGTGCGCGATGGCCTGGGAGGTCGCGACCGCGCCGTACGTACTGGACGATGCCACCGAGTTCCAGCTCGGCCTCTGGCGCAGGTGCAACGACCGCGACACCGAGTGCGTGCTCGATGCGCTGCGGCGGTTGGGTGCGGTGACGATCGAGGACGAGACGGCGGCGCTGACCGACCTCGGCCGGTCCGGTATGCGCAGGCTCCTGGACGAGCCGGAGCCCGGTGATCCCGCCTACCAGCTGAGGATCACCCTGGTGGAAGCGGACGATCCGCCGGTGTGGCGGCGGGTGCTGGTGCCGGCCACGATCCGGCTCGACCGCCTGCACGAGGTGGTACAGGCGACGATGGGCTGGCAGAACGCACACCTGCACGCCTTCAGCGACGGGCAGACCAGCTACGGGGTGCCGGACCCGGAACTGGGGTTCCACGACGAACACGCGACGAAGCTGAACGACCTGGTGGCACCGGGTGAGCGCCTGGAGTACACCTACGACTTCGGCGACTGCTGGGACCACGAGATCCTCGTCGAGGAAGCGACCGTCGCCGAGTCCGGTCAACGCTACCCACGGTGTGTCGCGGGACAGGGTGCCTGCCCGCCGGAGGACTGCGGTGGTGTGGGGGGATACCGGCAGTTGGCCGAGATCCTCGCCGACCCCGGTCACGAGGAGCACCGGTCCATGCTCGACTGGTTCGGGCTGGACAGTCCCGCCCGGTTCGACCCGGCGCGTTTCGATCCCGACGAGGCCAACCGCCGCCTGACTGTCGCGTCGCACGCGGGTTTCATCACTTTCCGACGCTGAAGGGAAGGCGGACATGCATTACCGGCGCGCCGTGCAGCGGCTTCGCATGCTGGCGCAGGCGTGTCAGCAGACCACGTCATCGACGCTTGACGAGTCGCTGCTGCGCGAGGCCTACGTGTTCGGCGAGGTGCTGGACGGCGCCGACTCGATCGAGCTTGTCGAGGTCGCGATGGTGCTGGACCTGCCGTCCGAACAGGTGCCGTGGGAGTCCCAGCCGAACGGCACGAGATGGCTCGTCGACGTGCTCCGTCTCGACAAGGGTGCCTACGCGTACTGGTGGCGCTCCCGGCACGATCCGGTGTGGAACCACCACATCCGTGAGCCGGTGCGGTTCTGGTCCCTCGACGGCCCCGACGAGGACGTGCTGCGGGCGCTGTCGGAGCGCCGGTTCGCCGACCTGCCTCGGGTGGTGGCCGACCCGGGCGAGGTGCGTGCCCAGACGGCCGCGGCACTGGACACGGCGCTGGCGCGTCTGCGTGCGGTGCATGCGAACTACTGGGAACGGGACTGGCGGCAGGAGAACCGCGGCAACCACCGGTACCCGGAGAACGCCCTGTGGGAGGCGGTGGCGGGCTACCTGGACCTCCTGGACGCGAAGACCCCACCCGACGACGAGCCGCAGTGATCCCACCCCGGCGCTGCGCGCCCCGGCGAGGACGAACCACAAGAAGCCGGCTCACCAGAACCCGGTCCGGGGACCACGCAGACCCACTCGCCCGGTAACCCCCATCCGGTTACCTCGACCTGCTCGACAGGCGTCTGACCGACGTTCGGCGGTCACTATCATCGCCCGCATGTCGCCCGTTTCTCGTGGTCGCAAGCCCAAGAAGTCGAAGAAGCGCCGCCGCGTGCAGGCGCGGGCGGTCCGGACGGTCGGCTTGGGGACAGGGAAGCCCGCCTGGTTCGAGCCGACGATCACGGCGGTGCTCGATGGTGCGGTGCGGCTCGAGTCGGTTCGTGGGCTGCGGGAGACCGAGCAGCTGACCTGCGAGTTGGTGGGTGCCCAGTTGCACCGGGTCATTCAGGAAGGGCACGCCGGGCTGCACTTCTCGTGGTGGTTCGACGAGCTTGCCGGTGCGGCTCGGGAGCGGGACGCGCGGCGGTTGTTGCTCGGGCTCGCGTCGATCGGTGCGCCGGAGGTCGACTACGGGCTCGCTGATCCACCGCGGGTGACCGCGACCGGCGAGGTGTTCCGGATGCGGGACGTCTACGGCTCGCGGTTCGCCGTGCTCGCGCGCTTCTCCTACGAGGACGACCCGTGCGTGTACCTGTTCGACATCGACGCGTCCGAGATGGTGCGGTTGGTCTCCGCGGGAGTGTTCGACGATGTCGACCAGGCCGCGGCCGCGTGGCTCGCGGACGTCGGTGCCGCGGCGGGCGACGTGACACCGCGCCCGGTCGAGGACGTCGGCGAACTGACGTGTCTCTCGCAACTCGACATCGGCGGCCTGGCGGTCTTCGGTGACGAGTCCCGCGTGGCCATGGACAACTGGTTCCGCGCCCAGCGTCGCCAGGATGACCTCGCCGAGGCGCTGGCTGCGCGGGGCATGCCGCTGCCACTGGACGAGTCGCCGTACGACTGCGACAGCACGCTGATGGTCGCCGAGTTCACTGCCTGGTACGAGAACACGCGTGGCGTGCCACCCGATCCCGACGCGGTCGCGTCGTTGGCGGAGCAGTGGATGGAAGGAGCCCTGCCCGAGACGTGGTATTCGGTGTCACCGCGACGGGTGGAGACCCAGATCGCACTGCTCAGCGACTGGCTGCCGGACGAGCCGGTCACGATCGCCGCGAAGTCGTTGCTGCCTGACTGGGTCGCGTGGCTCGGCGAGCGGGCGCGCCTGCCCGACCACCTGCGCGCCGCGGTCCGGTGACCGGCTCAGAGCGGGGCTGTGCTGTTGCGGACGATCAGGTCTGTTGCCAGTTCCACGCGGGGGCTGTCGTTTTCCTCGCCCCGGGACAGGCGTAGCAGCATTCTGGCTGCCAGCGTGCCCATTTCCGCCAGTGGTTGGCGGACCGTGGTGAGTGGGGGAGAGGCCCAGCGGGCTTCCGGCAGGTCGTCGAAGCCCACCACGCTCACGTCGTCGGGGACCCGCAGGCCCCGTTGCCTCAGGCCCTCGTACACGCCGAAGGCCATCTGGTCGCTGGAGGCGAAGATGGCCGTCGGGGGTTCCGGCAGCGACATCAGTGCGGTGGCGCCCCGGAAGCCGGACTCGTGGTAGAAGTCGCCCGGCTGGACCAGTTCGTCCGAAACCGGCAGGCCCGCGGCGTCCAGTGCCGCTCGGTAGCCGTCCAGGCGGGCTCGGCTGCACAGCAGGGAGGTGGGGCCCGCTATGAAGCCGATTCTGCGGTGGCCCAGGGACGTCAGGTGTTCCGTCGCGGCCCGGCCGCCCGCCCAGTTGGTCGCGCCGATCGTCGGGACCTCCAGCGCCGGGCCACCCGCCGGGTCGATCACCACCGCCGGGACGTTCAGGCGGCGGAGTTCTGCCTGGTGACCCGGTTGCAGGGTGGACGTCACCAGGATCACGCCGTCCGACTTGCGGGCCCGCAGGTTGTCCAGCCACTGGCGGGTGGCGGCCGAGTGGCGGTGGATGGCGCTCACGACCGTGCCCACCTGGGCCGCGTGGGCCACGTCCTCCACGCCGCGGATGATCTCCACCGCCCACGGGCTGTCCAGGTCGTTGAAGACCAGGTCCACCAGGCCCGCGTGCTCGCCCCTGCGTGACCCCCTGCGCTGGTAGCCGTGCTGGGCCAGCAGCGCCTCGATGCGTGCTCGGGTGGTCGGGGACACGTCTGACCTGCCGTTCAGCACCCTGGACACCGTGGGCACCGACACGCCTGCCTCCGCGGCGATGACGTTGATCGTCACCTTGCGTTCTCTCGCCATGCGCAACTCCCCGAAACGGTCCGAAACTTTCGGAATCCTACTTGCTGCCCATCCCGGCGAGGCCTGCGATCAGCCACCGGCGTGCCACCAGGTACAGGACGAACACCGGGAGGGCGGTGAGCATGACCGCCATCATCATCCCCGGCACGTTGATCTGGAACTCCTGCTTGTAGCTGGTCAGGCTGAGCGTGAGCACCCGCGTCGACGGGCTCTGCGTCAGCACCAGCGGGAACAGGAACTGGTTCCACGCGCCCAGCGCCGTGTACGTGCCCACCGCGGCGATGGCGCCCTTGGACATCGGGATCACCAGTTGCCACAGGATCCGGAACGGGCCCGCGCCGTCCACCGTCATCGCGTCGTACAGCTCGTTGGACACGTCCCGCAGCGACCCGACCAGCACCAGGATCACGAGCGGCAGGCCGAACGCGACCGTGGGCAGGATGATCGCGGTCAGCGAGTCGTACAGCTGCATCCGGTTGATGATCAGGTACAGCGGGATGATGGTGGCCTGCGCGGGGATGGCCAGGCCGGCCAGGAAGAGCCGGAACATGGCACCGGAGAACCAGCTCATGGACCGGACGATCGCGTACGCGGCGGGGATCGCCACCACCAGCGTCAGTGCCACGCACGACACCGTGACGATCGCGGTGTTCAGCAGGTAGCGCCCGAAGCCGCTGTCCAGCACCTCCGCGACGTTGGCGAACGTGATCGAGGCCGGGAGCGCGAGCGGCCCCCGGTCGAGGAAGCTGTCCCTGGTCTGCAGGCTCCAGGACACCATCGCGTAGATCGGCACCCCGACGAGCACGAGCCACATCGCGGCCATGGCGCCCGCGACGTAGTTGGGCCTGGTCTTCACAGTCCCTCCAAGGTGGACCGCATCTTCGCGAACCCGGAGAACCGGACGATGAGCAGTGAGATGGTGGTCGCCACGATCACCAGCACCGACGCGATGGCGGACGCGTAGCCGAACTCGTAGGACCGGAACGACCGGAAGTACATCTCCAGCGGCAGTGTGCGCGTCCCGGTGCCCGGCCCGCCGTTGGTCAGCAGGAAGATCGTCTCGAAGTAGGTCAGCGAACCGACGATCATGATGGTCGACGACGTGATGATCGTGTTCTTCAGCTGTGGCAGCGTGATGTACCAGAACTGGTACCACCGGCCCGCGCCGTCGACGGTGGCCGCGTCGTACAGCACCTTGGGGACGTTCCGTGCCGCGGCCTGGTAGAGCAGGGTGTGGAACGGGATGAACTGCCAGCCCACCACGATCACGATCGCGGTGATCGCCCCCGAGGTGGTGCCGAGGATGTTGCGGAACGGCTCCAGCCCGCGGCCGATCCCCACGTACGGGTCGAACATCCGGTTGAACAGCAACGCGATGGCGGCGGTCGACAGCAGCAGCGGCAGGAAGAACAGCGCGGAGAGGACGGCGCGGTTGCGCTGCGGCCCGGCCGCCCACACGCCGAGCAGGATGGAAAGCGGTGTCTGCGTCACCCAGAACAGCACGGTCAGCAGCAGTGTCGTCGACGTGACGTCCCAGATCACGTCGTTGTCGAACAGCCGCACCCAGTTCGCCATGCCGACGAACGTGGGCGTGCCGATGCCGTTCCAGTCGGTGAGCGACAGGTACAGCACCAGCACGAGCGGAAACGCCGCGAACAGGCCGAAGAACACCGCCGCGGGCAGCAGGTACCAGGACCGCGGCCGGTTCACGCGCCGCGTCCGCCGCCGCGGCGGCGCCGGTGCGTTCCGCACCGGCGCCCGCTGCTCGGTCACGGCGACCATCTACGCCGCGTCCTCGTTCGCCTTGACGAACCCGGCGGCGTCGAGCTGGCCGAGGAACACCTTCGACAGCGCGTCGAGCATCGGCTGCGCCTGTGCGCGTTCGATGGCCTGGTCCCAGGACAGCTGGAACGTCGGGGCCTCGATGACCATGTCGTAGACCATCCTGGCGAACGCCGGGTCCGCCGCCTTGTCCATCTTGTCCTCGAGCCCGGTCACCGCGGGCACGTCGCCTGCCTCGAGCCACTTCTCGACGTACGCGTCCGAGGCCATCTCCTGCTTGAGGAACTCGATGGCCGCGTCGGCGTGCTCGGAGTCCTCGCTGATCGAGAAGTAGTTGGTCGGGTTGCCGACGATGGCCTTCGGGTCGCCGACGCCGTCCTCGACGATCGGGAACGACGTGAAGCCCTGGTCGGTCTTCGCGTACTCCGGCTGGTCGTTCACCTGGTTCGTGTACTCCCAGGAACCCATCAGGTGCATGGCCGCCTGTCCCTGCGCGATCAGGTTCGACGCACCGGCGCCGTCCCACCGGACCGACGCGAAGCTGTCACCGAAGCCGCCGCGGTCGACCAGCCGGCGGATCATGTCGATGGACTTCGTGATCGCCGGGTCGCCCCACGCGTTCTCCCCGCCCTCGGCGATCTTCTGGAACACCTCGTAGCCGCCGATGCGGTCGACGAGGTACTCGGCCCACATCAGCTCGGTCCACGGGTCGCCGCCTGCCAGCGCGATCGGGATGACACCGTTGGACTTGAAGCGGTCGACCGCGGCCATCAGCTGTGACCAGGTCTCCGGCGGACGCACGTCGTGCTCGGCGAAGACCTTCTTGTTGTAGAACAGGATGACCGGCTGCATGCCGCGGGCGGGGACGCCGTAGTACTTCCCGTCGATCGTCCCGGCCTCGAGGACCGACGGGAGGAAGCTGTCCTTCCACGCCGAGTCCTTCTCGAAGTGCGGGGTGAGGTCGACGAGCAGGCCGTCCCGCGCGTACGTGCGGATGCTGCCGCCGCCCCAGTTGTAGAACACGTCGGGCTTGTTCGCGCTGCCCATCGAGACGTGCAGCTTGTCGGTGTAGCCGTCGTTGGGGGTGGCGAGGATCTTCGCCTTGGCCTCGGAGTTCTCGTTGAAGCGGTCGACGGCGCCCTCGTGCGCGACGTTCTGGCTCTCCTCCTGGAGAACCCACACCTGGAAGGTGCCGCCGTCGCCGCCGCCGGAGGTCGCGTCGGTGCCGCACGCGCTGGTGCCGAGGACGCTCGCGCCGACACCGGCGCCGAGCAGTCCGAGGAAGGATCGTCTGGGAAGCCGCTGGGGAACCATGGGCACGCCTTTCAGGAATGGCCCGCGCGCCGAGGCGGACAGCAGCTCGCCCCAGCGCGATCAACCTGCCGTAAGTTTCGGAATCCATCCGGTAGTTGGACGGAGATTACGACGCTCGTCACAGCGAGGTCAATCCCTTGCTACCGGTACATGTCACGGTTAGCTTGAGATCCGGCCGGTTGTGGCCGGTCGAAACTTTCGGGATTGGAGTGCGCGATGCGCGACGAGCCGTGGCGGGATCCGGCGCGCTCGGCCGATGAGCGGGTCGCCGACCTGGTCGGCCGGATGACGCTGCGCGAGAAGCTGGGCCAGCTGTACGGGGTCTGGCTCGGACAGTCCACTTCGGACGACCAGGTGGCGCCGTTCCAGCACGAGCTGGTGGACGGCGACCTCAACTGGCCCGAGCTGATCAAGAACGGGCTCGGTCAGCTGACCAGGCCCTTCGGCACCGCGCCGGTCGAGCCGGCTGACGGCGCCGAGCGGCTCGCGCGGCTGCAGGCGGAGGTGGTGGCGGCTGGCCGGTTCGGCATCCCCGCCGTCGTCCACGAGGAGTGCCTCTCGGGCCTGATGGCCCACGGCGCGACGATCTACCCGACCGCCCTCGCGTGGGGTGCCGCGTGGCACCCGGCGCTGGTCGAGCGGATGGCGGCGACCGTCGGCGCGACCATGCGGGAAATCGGTGTGCACCAAGGGCTCGCGCCCGTGCTCGACGTGACCCGCGACGTGCGCTGGGGCCGCACCGAGGAGACCATCGGCGAGGACCCGCACCTGGTCGCCGCAATCGGCACGGCGTACGTGCGGGGACTGCGGTCGGCCGGGATCATGCCGACGCTCAAGCACTTCGTCGGCTACTCGGCCTCGCGGGGCGCCCGCAACTTCGGGCCGGTCGCGGCCGGGCCGAGGGAGGTCGCGGACGTCCTGCTGCCACCGTTCCTCGCCGCGGTGAAGGAAGGCGCGGAGTCGGTCATGCACTCCTACGCCGACGTCGACGGGGTGCCGCCGGTCGCCGACCGCGCGCTGCTCACCGGCCTGCTGCGGGAACGCTGGGGTTTCGACGGGACGGTCGTCTCGGACTACTTCGGCGTCACGTTCATCGAGAAGCAGCACCGGCTCGCGGCCGATTCCGGCGGCGCGGCGGCACTCGCGCTCGCGGCCGGGGTGGACGTGGAACTGCCGCAGGTGCGGTGTTACGGCACGCCGCTGCTGGACGCGATACTCGCCGGGGACGTGCCGGAGTCGCTCGTGGACATCGCGGTGACCCGGGTGCTGCGGCAGAAGTGCGCGCTCGGCATGCTCGACCCCGGCTGGCAGCCGGCCGTCCCGTCCACAGTGGACCTCGACCCGCCTGCCGGGCGCGCGCTCGCGCGGAAGCTCGCCGAGGAGTCCGTCGTCCTGCTGTCGAACGACGGGGTGCTGCCGCTGCGCGACGGTGTCAAGGTCGCGCTCGTCGGCGCACAGGCGGACACCGAGGCGGCCATGCTCGGCTGCTACACGTTCCCGCGCCACATCCCGTCGGCGCCGAAGGGGGTCGAGATCCCGACGCTGCGGTCGGTGCTGCCGCACGCCGGGTACGCCCCGGACGGCGCGGCGGCGGTCGCCGCGGCACGGGACGCCGACGTGTGCGTCGTCGCGCTCGGCGACCTGTCCGGGCTGTTCGGCCGCGGCACGTCCGGTGAGGGCTGCGACGCCTCCGACCTGCGGGTACCGGGCCACGAACTGCTGGACGCGGTCCTGGCCACCGGCACCCCGGTGGTGCTGGTGCTGCTGACCGGGCGGCCGTACGCGCTCGGTGCGTACGCGGACCGGTGCGCCGCGATCGTGGCCGCGTTCTTCCCCGGCGAGGAAGGCGGGCCCGCGGTCGCCGGGGTGCTGACCGGCGAGGTGACGCCCTCGGGACGGCTGCCGGTGAGCGTGCCGTCGGACCCGTTCGCGTCGCCGTCGCCCTACCTCGGCGCGCCGCTGGCCAGGGTCAACGGCAGCAGCTCGGTGGACCCGACGCCCGCTTTCCCGTTCGGGCACGGCCTTTCGTACACGGACTTCGAGTGGACGGACGTCACCGGCGGCACCGACGCCGGCGGCCTGACCGCCGCCGTGACCGTGACCAACACCGGCGACCGGGACGGCGCCGAGGTCGTGCAGCTGTACCTGCACGACCCGGTCGCGCAGGTCACGCGGCCCGTGCAGAAGCTGCTCGGGTTCGCGAAGGTGTGGCTGGCGCCGGGGGAGTCGCGGCGCGTCGAGTTCGTGGTGCCGCCGGAGGCGACCGCGTTCACCGGGCTGGCCGGGACGCGGATCGTGGAGCCCGGTGACGTCGAGCTGTGGCTGGGCGCGTCGAGCGCGGACGTGCGGCACGTGCTGCCCGCGCGGGTCGAGGGTCCGGTACGTGAGATCGGTCCGGGCGAGGAGCGTGACACCCGCGTTACGGTGAGTTGATGGAGCTGTCGTGCGCGATCGTGGGCACCGGGGTGATCGCGGGTTTCCACGCGGAAGCGCTGGCGGGGCGGGCCCGTGTCGTCGCCGCCACCGACATCGACGCCGCCGTGCTCGCCGCGTACGCCGAGAAGTGGTCGGTGCCGTCGGTGTACCCGACGTTGGACGAGCTGCTCGACCGCGAGAGACCGGACCTGGTCACGCTGTGCACGCCGCCGGGACTGCACGCGCCGCAGGCGATCGCGTGCCTGTCGCGCGGGGTGTCGGTGCTGTGCGAGAAACCGCCGGTGCGGAGCCTCGCCGAGCTGGACGCGATCGAGGCCGCCACCGGGGACGCGTTCTTCGCGACCGTGTTCCAGCACCGGTTCGGCAGCGGCGCCGCCCGCCTGCGCGGCCTTGTCGGCGACGCCAGGCTCGGCCGCCCGACCGCGGCCGTGTGCCACACGCTGTGGTTCCGGCCGGACGACTACTTCGCCGTGCCGTGGCGCGGGAAGTGGGAGGTCGAGGGCGGCGGGCCCACGATGGGGCACGGGATCCACCAGTTCGACCTGCTGCTGTCGGTGCTCGGCGAGTGGACCGAGGTGGTCGCGGTCGCGGCCCGGCAGGTCAAGCCGACCGCGACCGAGGACCTGTCGTCCGCGATCGTCACCTTCGCGAACGGCGCCGTCGCGACGATAGTGAACAGTGTGGTGTCCCCGAGAGAACAGAGCTACCTGCGGTTCGACTTCGAGCACGCGTCGGTCGAGCTGGACCACGTGTACGGCTACGCCGACCACGACTGGCGGGTCACGGCCGCGCCGGGACACGAGACCGAGGTGTCCTCGGCGTGGGCGACCGGCCCGTCCGGCGTGCCGAGCGGGCACAAGGCCCAGTTCGCGGCCGTGCTGGCCGCGCTGTCGGCCGGTGTCGCGCCGCCGGTGACGCTGCCGGACACCAGGCTGACGGTCGAGCTGATCGCCGCGATCTACGCCTCCGCGTTCACCGGCGCGCGGGTGCGCAGGGGCGAGCTGACGCCGGACTCGCCGTTCTACCACCGGATGGACGGGACGGGTGCGCCGTGGAACTGACCGACGACGGGGTCGCGCTGCTGGCGACGCACGACGGGATGCCGCTGTGCCGGTACGTGTACCGGCCGCCGGAGCCGGGTGTCGAGTCGCCCCGGCCGTACTTCCACCCGCTCCGCACGCTGACCGGGGACGTGGTGTCGATCTACCGGCCGCACGACCACGTGTGGCACAAGGGCCTCGCGTGGTCGCTGCCGAACGTGGGCACGCAGAACTTCTGGGGCGGCCCGACCTTCGTGCGGGACAAGGGTTACGTGCAGCTGGACAACAACGGCACGCAGGCGCACCGGACGCTGACCGTCGAGGGCGGCACGGTGACGCAGCTGCTCGACTGGCTGTCCGGCGACGGCTCGGTGCTGTTCGCCGAGGAACGCACCCTGCGACTGTCCCTTGTGGACGATGGGTGGGTGCTGGTGTTCACGACCGCGATGACGAACGTGTCCGGCGCGACGATCCCCATCGGCAGCCCCACCACCTCGGGACGCCCGAACGCCGGGTACGGCGGGCTGATGTGGCGCGGACCTCGGTCGTTCACCGACGGTGAGGTGCTGCTGCCGACGGGCACTGGCGGTGACGAGCTGATGGGCTGCCGCGCGCCCTGGCTCGCCTACCGGGGCCGTCATGACGGGCACGGGCGCGCGTCGACGCTGGTGTTCGTGGACGCGCCGGGCAACCCGGGGCACCCGGTGATGTGGTTCGTGCGGGCGACACCGTTCGCGTGCGTGTGCCCGGCGCCGTTCTTCGCGGCGGAGGTGCCGGTGGCGGCGGGGGAGACGCTGCGGCTGTCGTACGCGGTCGCGGTGGCCGACGGGGCGCCGCAACCGGAGAAGCTGGTGTCGCAGATCGAGTTCGGCTAGCGCTTCGGGCCGCGGGGCTGCTGCGACCCGGGGGCCGTGGCAATGCCCTGAAAGGCGCGTTCGGGCGCTGGGCGCCCTGAATGGCCCATTGACGGCACTTGTGCCGTGGTTCTGCCGGGGCGTTACTCCTCGGCCAGTGTGTGTTGCGCGATGGTGAATGCCGCGTTCGCTGCCGGTGCGCCCGTGTACACCGCGGTGTGCAGCAGGATCTCCGCGATCTCCGCCTCGGTCAGGCCGTGGCGGCGGGCGGCGCGGACGTGCATCGGGAGTTCCTCGTGTGCGCGCAACGCGGTCAGTGCCGCCAGCGTCACCGCGCTGCGGGTCCGGCGGTCCAGGCCGGGGCGGGACCACACCGAGCCCCACGCGCCCTCGGTGACGTACTCCTGGAACGGCCTGGTGAACGCGGTCGTCGCGGCTTCGGCGCGGTCCACGTGCTCGTCGCCGAGCACCTGCCTGCGGGTCGTCGTGCCGGTGCCGCCGCGGTCCGGGCGGAGGTGGTCGATGATCAGGCCGGTGAACGCCGCGGGCTGCTCGACGTTGCCGAGGTGGGCGGCGTTCGGCACGATCTCCAGCCGGGCGCCGGGGATCGCGTCGGCGATGCGGCGGGCGTGGTCCGGTGGGGTGGCCGGGTCGTCGGCGGCCGCGATCACCAGCGTCGGGGTGGTGATCGTGGCCAGTGAGTCCACGATCGACATCTTCTCGATGGCTGTGCAGCACGACGCGTAGCCCTCGGCCGGGTGGCCCGCGACCATGTCCCGCAGCCAGGCCGCCCTGTCCGGGTGCTCGGTCTTGAACGCGGGTGTCACCCAGCGGTCGACCGCCGCGTCCGCCAGTGCCGCCATGCCCTGGGTGCGGGCCGTTTCCGCGCGTTCCCGCCACATCGACGCCGGGCCCAGCGCCGCCGACGTGCAGCACAGCACCAGCCGGTCGAGCCGGTCCGGCTCGTTCTCGGCCAGCCACATGCCGACCATGCCGCCAAGCGACAGCCCCGCCAGCGACACCCGCCGCAGGCCGAGGCGGTCGAGCAGCGCCAGCAGGTCCGTGGCCAGCTCCGCCAGCGTGTACGGGCCCTCCGGCGCAGGGGAGGAGCCGTGGCCGCGGTGGTCGTACCTGATCACCTGGAAACCGGCCGCCACCAACGTCGCCACCTGCGGGTCCCACATGCGCAGGTCGCTGCCGAGCGAACCGGACAGCACGACCGGCGTGCCGTGCCCGGTGACCTCGTGGTGGAGGTCCACCGTCATGCCATCAGGTCCGTCTCGGTGATCCCGGGGCCCTGACCGGCGCGGATGAACCACTCGGTGCCGAACGCGAACGTGAACGCGTCGTCCGGCATCGCCAGGAAGAACGACTGCTCGCTGATCTGGCTCGCGTGCGCGCGCATCGCCTTGCGCTTGTGCCCGGTGTACGCGGTGACGTCGACCGAACAGGTGATCACCGACTCCGGCGTGCCGAAGTCCGGGGGGAACTCCGGCATCTCGACACCCGCGCGGTCGGCGAACTCGCGCTGGCCCGCGATGGCGCGGTCGCGGTTGATCGTGGCCTGGAAGACCTTCTCCGTGCCGGCCAGCTCGGCGGCCCGCATGCCGACGCGGTGGACCTGGATGTGGTCGGGGTGGCCGTAGCCGCCGTGGTCGTCGTACACGGTCAGCACGTCCGCGTTCTCCTCGCGCAGGATCGCGGCGAGCTTCGCGGCGGCCTCCTCGACGTCCGCGGTCCAGAACGTGCCCGGCCGGTCGTTCGTCGGCTCGCCCATCATCCCGGAGTCGGTGTAGCCGAGGAACTCCACCCGGTCGACACCGAGGATGTCGGCGGCCGCGTGGGTCTCGACGACCCTGCGCTGCCACAGCTCCTCGCCGTCGTCGAGGAACCCGTCGGGCACTTCGCCCAGCTCACCGCGGGTGGCGACGACGAGAACGACCCGGTGGCCCTCCTCGTGCGCCTTGCGCAGCACACCGCCGCAGGCGATGCACTCGTCGTCGGGGTGTGCGTGGAAGGAAACCAGGGTGGCCATGATGAGAACTTACGCGAGGTGCCAGGATCCTGGGGTGACCACTGACACCGCCTTCATCTCTGCCCAAGTCGTCTACTGCGAGGGCTGGGACCCCGGGTCGGCGACGGTCGTGCGACCGCTTCCGGAGTCCGTGGCGCGCGAGCGCGACGAGGCGGGTGAGCAGTACGCCGTCGTGTTGCTGGCGGAGGGCAGGCCGTTGGCGCTGGTCGAGGTGTGCTGGCAGGCCCACCACGCGGCGGCCTGGCTGTTCGACGACCAGGGCAGGCGCGACCGGATGGTGGAGCTGCGCCGGTTCCCCACCGCGGACGGCGTCGGCATGCTCGTGCTGCGGCTGGCCGAGCAGTGGGTGTACACCTCGCCGGACCAGCTCGAGTTCGACACGGGTGTGCCCCAGCGGTCGAGCGAGTACGGCCTGGACGGCGACCGCCACGACTGGGGCTTCACGGACGACCTCGACGAGGTCGAGCCACTGGAACTGGCGAAGACGTCCCGGCCGATGACGCGTTTCGGCGACTGGGTGGCGCTCGCTTACCTGGACGAGCTGCTGGCCGGGCCGGTCCGGCTGACGGTCCGCGAGGTCGCCGACGCGGGCCCCGAGGTGGCGCCGCCGTGGCACCCGCCGACCCCGATGCGGCCGGCCGGCCTGGACGAGATGTTCACCGCGGGCGGCCGGTTCCGGCTGGACGACGACGGCCGCGAGGTGACGGTGGAGGTCGTCGACGGCGGGCGGCTGTGGCTGCCGAGTGGCAACCTGGTCGCGGCGGATCCGGACCCGTGGATGTTCGAGCAGGAGCCGTACGTCGACGTCGTCGAGCCGGGGGAGTACCCGCTGGTGCTGTCGGTGGTCCGGTTCGCCGACGACCCCGGCCACACCCGCGTGGCGGCGGCCAAGCTGGTGATCAGCGACGCGCCGGCGGCGCGCTGGGAACCCGCGCTCCGCGAGGGCGAGGACGTGCGGATGCTCGGCGACGACAGCTACTTCTCGGTCGGCGTCGACGGTGGCCTGCTCGCGTTGGTCGACGCGGAGGTCGCGGAGTCCTTCGAGGACACGATCGAGGACGTGGAGTTCTCCGGTCACGTCACGAACGTCCCGGAACCGGAGTCGGGCGCGAACCTGCTCGCGGTCGAAACGGGCTGGGGCGACGGCGGCTACCCCGTGTGGGTCGGCCGCACCGAGTCCGGCGCGGTGACCGGCTTCGTGTTCGACTTCATGATCCTCCGCAACGCCACTCCGTCGACCGTGTCCTGAACGCGTCGTTCAGGACACTGAAAAGCCCTTTCGGGGCAGCATTTATTGCCCGTCCGGGTTCCTTTTCGGGAAATGCGGAGTTGTCTGCCTGTTGTCTCAACAGGCAAGGGGGCGGTGGCCTGTCGGGGATACCGTCGATTCGCCGGTTTTCGTAGATCACGGGAATGGGTGACCGGCGAATGGTATCCCTGTGAGAGGTGACGTGATGTCCAGTAGTTTACGATCGGGCCAGCCTGCCGAAAATGTGTCGGCCGCCGATTCCGGTGAGGTGTCGGCCGCCGATCCGGTCACGCCCGCCGCGGCCACGAGCGCGTTCGTCAACGGCCATTTCCCCCGGCGGCGGTGGAAGGTCGTCGGGTTCAGCGTGCTGGCCGGATTCCTGCTGACCGTGATCTGGTCGGCGTCCTTCGTGGACAGCGTCATCGGGGACAGCGTGGCCAACGCGATGCTGGGCCACGACGCGAAGGAGACGGCCATCGCCGGCGCGGCGGCGGGCATCGTGTTCGCGTTCGTCTCCGGGCTCGCCGGCACGTTCACCGCCTGCAACATCGCGGTGTTCGGCACCGTCGCACCGATGGTCGGTGGTGCTGGCGGCCGGTGGCAGCGGGTGCTGACCACGTTGCGGCCCATGCTGTGGCTCGCCGTCGGCATGGTGGTGGTGTCCGCGGTGTACGGCGTGGTCGTCGGCCTCGTCGGCACCGGCATGCCGCAGTTCGACACCGCGGCGAGCCAGCCGGGTGAGATCCCCGGCAGGCTCGGTCAGTCGATGGTGGTGTTCGGCCTGATCGGGGTGGTCATGGCCTACCTCGGCCTGGCCTCGCTCGGGTTCGTGCGCGACCCCTTCGCCCGGATCGCGCCGCGCTTCCCCAACGCGCCATTGGTGTTCATGGGCGCGCTGGTGGGGGCTTTCCTGATCGGCAGGCCGTTCCCGCTGTTCCGCATGCTGTTCCGGGACGCGGCGGAGTCCGGCAACCCGTTGTACGGTGCGGGCGCGTTCGTGCTCCAGTCGGTCGGCAACATCGTGGTGCTCGCGGTGCTGATGCTGATCATCGCCTTCACGAGCGGGCGGCTCCAGCGCTGGCTGTCCGCGGACCCCCAGCGCCTGACGGTGCTCACCGGGGCTGCGCTGATCATCCCGGGTGTGTTCCTGGTCCTGTACTGGGACGTCCGGCTGCTCGCCATGCTCGACATCATCCCGTGGTTCCCGGTCGCGCCCTGGGTGTGATCGCCGCGTGGTACACACGAAACGGTCGGCGGTGGCGCGTTGCCACCGCCGACCGTTTCGCGGTGGTCAGAGGCGGGCGAGGTCGAACCGGTCGGACGGCTTCGTCAGCCCTGCGATCGTGTTGTTGGCGCCGCGGCCCGAGCCTGTGTTGTCCTGGGACCGGGCCCACTCCATCTCGTCCGTGCCCTTGTGCTTGAACAGGTAGAACCCGGCGTGGTGTTCGGGGAACGGCCGGTACCACTTGCCCTTCACGTGTTCGCCGCCCTCGTAGTAGCCGTCCGGCACGATCTTGCGGGTCCGCCAGTTCGCGAACCCCGCCGGGTCGACGGTGGCGGGCCAGAACTTCTCGGTCTCGGTGTCGAGGTAGCCCCAGATGACGCCGATGCGGACCCACAGGTGCCTGGTGGCGGTCATGCCCGCCGGCGCCGGGTGGCCGAGCGTGAAACCGACGGTGAGGTCGACCTCGTCGATCGCGCGGGCCCGGTCGTCGGCCTTGGGCAGCACCGCGAGGGGCGCGAGGACCTCGTCGTCGGCCTGCCCCGGCCGGAAGTCCAGGTGCTCCAGGTACAGCGCACCCACCGCGCCGTCGATCCGCACCAGCCGGTAGGCCTTGCCGTCGTCGTCGACGAGCACGCCGCTGAGCACCTTCTCGACCGCCCTGCCGTCCTTGTCCGCGGTCGGCCGCTCAGCTGCCTTCTCCTCGGCCGCCACCTTCGCGGCGAACGCCTCGTCCCGCTTCGGCATGCCGGAGACCAGCTTCTCCGCGAGCTCGTCCATCTGCGCCTTGAGCGTGGCGCCGTCCACCGCCTGCCCCGGGTCGATGGGGAGGTGTTCCCAGATCAGGGTGGCGATGCTGGTGCCGAGGCTGGACACCGCCGCCCCCGCGACCGCCTTGAGAGCGTTGAGCGGGTTGAGGATCGTGAAGAGGTCCTGCTTGAACTCGTTGCGCAGTGCCTCCCCGAACACGTCCGCCGCCCGCACGACGACGCTGTCCTCCGAGGTCTTGCCCAGCTCCTCCTTCAACAGTTCGATCCGCGCGTCGAGGTAGCCCTCGAACGTGGACTCGATCGTCCGCCGGATGACGTCCCACGCGAGATCGGAGTACTCGAACAGGTCGAGGACCGGGCCGATCGCCGCGTCGGCGCAGACCAGCGCCAGCTCCAGGTCGGCCTTGCGTTTGTCCACGAGCATCTGCGCCATCAAGGTCTTGTCCTCGGTGTGCGCTTCCCACTTGTCGCCCTCGGCGTGCTTCTTGCGGTACTCCGCGACCCGGTTCTCGTTCGACAGCGCGTAGGCCTGGCGGCGCACGATCGTCTCCACGATGGACAGACCGCGTGCGACGTTCCTCAGCGCGATGCTGACGGGAGTGGTGTAGGGGTTGGGGAACAGCCCGCAGATGTCGCCTGCCAGCGACATGCCCGCGATGCCGGACCTGACCGCGTAGAACGCCGTGCCCAGCTTGTAGTGCTTGTCCTTGCGGACGATGGCCTTCACGAGCTCGAAGTCGACGGCGTCGTCGAACCCCGCGCCGACCTCCTCCGCCTGTCTCTTGGTGTCCTCGATCAGGTCCCGCATCCTCGCGTTGAACGCCGTGAACGGCGCGAGGCCCGGCTGGTCGGTCACCAGCGGCAGCCGGGCCTTGAGCTGGTGCAGCTCGGTGAGGACGTCGTACAGCTTCTTGAGGATCTTCTCCAGCAGCTTCGCGGCGGACTTCGCTCCGTCGCCGTGGACGGTCTTGTTGATGAACTCGTACTCACGCAGCGCGTCGCAGATCGCGATGAGCTCCATGGTCTGGCCGATCATGCCGGTCAGGTAGACCTGGTAGTCGCCGAACACGACCAGGTACTCCCCGACCACCTCGGCGACGGCGGGGTCGACCTGGTCCTGGATCCGGTCGGCCAACTCCTGCACCGCGACGTCCTGGGCGATCGGCGCCAGCGCGGCGGCGTCCACCATCAGACGGTTCGCGTTGCCGCCACGCCCGAAGCGGTTCAGCAGGGCGGGCCGGACACGTGCGCGCAGCACGTCGGCGACGGCGGACTTGTCCGCCTTGGCTGGGCTGGTCATGGTCTCGTGCTCCTCTCGGGGGTTTCAGGTACCGGCGACCGCTCAGGCGCCGAGTGCATCCATGACGATCTCGGTCAGCACCTCTCCGACGAGCGCGCTGAGCTCCTCCGGCGGCATGTCCGCGGCGCCGGGAACGGTGTCGAGGATCTCCGCCAAGGCCGGGCGGATGGCCGTCTCCCGGACCTCGTCCAGCAGCATCGCGACGTCGGCCTCGGTGACCGTGGCGTCCTCCTCGGCGCGGACGGCCTTGAGCTCCAGGAACTTCTCCAGGAGGGGCCCTGCGAACGCGGAGATGTCGGTCGTGGCCTGTTCTGTGGTCATCGGGGTGGTCCTTTCCGGCGGTCAGAGGTGTTCTGGCGGGATGGTCGCGAGCAGTTCCCGCATCTGCTCCCTGGTGAGGTTCGCCGCCTCCGGCATCTGGTTCACCAGCTCGGCGAACGCCTCGGTGACGGCTTCCTCGTGCTCGTCGGGCACGTGGTCGGACTCGTCCGCGACCTGCGCGAACTGCTGCTCCGCCGCGGCGATCTCCGCCGCGGTGACCTGCTCGTCGTGCTCGGCGGGCGCGGCGTCGCCCGCCTCCTCCCCGACGGAGATCCCGTAGGAGGCGAAGTACCGGACGCGCTCGTCGTTGTCGTCCGGCGCGTTCTCGATGAACGCCGCGGCGAGGCCCTGCACCCCCCGCTCCTCCGCGTAGTGCAGGAAGTAGGGGGTGAAGCCCGCCCAGTTCTCCTCGGCGCCGTTCCAGTCCTGGCCGTACGCGGCGAGGAACGCCTGCCACGCCCCGGGGTCCTCCTCCGCCGTGCCGTCCGCGGAGGCCGCGTCCGCTGCCTCGACGACGACGCCGTACCTGGCGAAGAACGCGGCCCGGTCGGACTCGCCCTCCGCGTAGTCCAGGAAATCAGTGGCCGGCGCGACGACCCCGCGTTCCTCCGCGTGGTAGAGGAACCACGTCCGGAACGCGTCCCAGGTCTCCATCTCGCCGTTCCAGCTCGCGCCGTACTCGGCGACGAAGGCGGTCCACACGGACTCGTCGTACCCGCCGCCGGGCGCGGCGGGCCCGGCGGCGTCCCCGGTCTCCGCGAGGACCCGCTCGTACTCGGCGACGAGGTCGTCGACGCGCTCCTCGGCGAGCCTGCGCACGATCTCGGTGCCACCGTTGGCTTCGAGGTACCTGGTGAACCGCTCGGCTGCCTCGGCGAAGCCGTCGCGGCTCGCGCGGTCGGCGAGCGCGGACCGGAAGGCGTCGAAGTCGGCACCGGCACCCGCCCGGTCGAGTTCCTCGTGCACCTCGCCGACGGCGGTGAAGAACAGCCGGGGGTCGCTCAGCCCGCTGTCACACAGGACCGTGAGCGAGTCGGTCAGGACAGAGTCCATGGTCGCTTCCTTTCTGGGGGAATTTCGGTGCGGACGGTCAGGAACCCGGCCACCAGCGGTACAGCGCGGAGTCCGGGTCGTGCCGCCGCCGCGACGTGACCAGCAGGACGAGGCCACCGACGACCAGGAGCGCGACACCGCCGACGACGTACCCGGCGATGCTCGCCCCGGTCCACGCCAGCCCGGCCCCGGCACCCTCCCGGCGTGCGGGATCCGCGTCTCCGCCGGTCGTGCCACCTTCGACGCCGCCGCCACCGGCCGGGTCGAGGGGATCGTCGCCCGGTGCGGGCGGCGCCTCGGCCTGCCCGGCCGCCAGCCGCACCGTGGCGTCGTCGGCGCCGTCCAGCGGTGGCCCGGTGTCGCCGCTGCCCGGCAACGGTTCCGCCCGGTAGGCGGCGGTGTTGGTCAGTTCCGTCGTGCCCTCGTCGGACGGCGCGGTGACCGTGCACCGCACCCCGTTCGCCGCACCAGCTCGCAAACCCTCGCCGGCGAGCGTGAAGTCGCAGTCGGGTGCGTTGTCGTTGGTGACCGCCACGGTCAGCGGCACGTCACCGATGTTCCGCACGGTCACGGCGAAGTCGACCGGCGCGCCGTGCTTGGCCGTCTCGGGTTCCGCGGTGGTGCTGATCGTCATGGCCGGGTTGATCACCACGACCCGCGCGGGCGCCGTGCCCACCCGCATGACCCGGTCGAGCCGGTCGAGCGCGGCCGCGAACGCCTGGTTGTCGAACGTCCGGTCGGGTGCCGCCCGGCACGACACCGACGCGGACTCGCCGGGCGCGAGCTCGGCGACCGGGTCGGGCAGGCAGTCGGGCGGCAGGGTGGGGCTGGTGACCCGCACGTCGCGCACCGGCCCGTCCGCCTCGGTGCCCGTGTGCTCGACGGTGAAGGTGAGGACCACCTCCTCGCCGACGCGGACGACGGTGCGGTCGGTCTCCTGCCGCAGCGCGATCAGCGGCTCCAGGACGGTGACCGCCACCTCGTCGGCCGTCCCGGTCACCGCCTCGCCGGTGACGTCGAACGCCGCCGCCGTCGCGGTGATGCCCCGGGTCTCGGTCGGTGCGGCGGTGCAGGAGGTCGTAGCGCTCTCGCCGGGGGCGAGCGTGGCGACCGGCTCGGCGGCGCACAGGTCCGCCGCCGTGACGATCACGTCCGTGAGCGCCTCGTCGGGGTCGGTGCCCGGGTTGGTGACGGTGAACGTCAATTCGGTGGTGCCGCCCCGGTAGATCGTGTCCGGCTCGGCGACCGTCCCGACCGTGACCGCCGGTGCGATCACGTTGACGGTCACCCGGTCGCTCTCGACCGTGACCACACTGCCGTCCGCGGTGGTGCCCCGCAGCGTGCCGCCGCTCTCGAACGCCTCACCGGGTGCCGTGACGGTGCAGGTGAACGCCATCGTGGTGGCGGCGTCCAGGGTGGCGCCGGGCGCTGTGCAGTCCGGTGCCGCGCTGTCGGTGTAGACGAGGTCGTGCACCGGCGCGGCCGTGTTGTTCCGCAGTCGCACCGCGAACTCCACGGTGGCCCCCGCGCGGGTCACGAGCCGGTCCGGCATCCGGGTCACCGAGAGATCGGCGGGGACCACCTCGACACGCGCCGTCGACCGCGCCGTCACCGTGCGCGCGGCGCCGTCCGCGACCGCGAGGTAGGACGCGGTCACCTCGGCGGGGAGGTCGAACGCGGCCTGCTCGGTCACCGGGCGGACGCAGGTCGCCGTGGTCGACGCTCCGGGTTCGAGCGCGGGCAGGACACCGGGCACGCAGCGCGTGCCGTCCTCCGGTGCCCCGACCCGGAGGGTGAGACCGGTCAGTGGCAGGCCGCCGTCGTTGGTGAGCACGACGTCGAACGTGGCGAGCGATCCCTCGGCCACCGGCTCGGCGGGCCCGGTCATCGTCATGGCGATCGACGGGTCGATGGCCGAGGACAGCACGAGGTTGCCGAGCACCACGAAGTCGCTGACGGCGTCCAGTCCCACCTCGACGGCGCCCGTGTCGTTGTCGGCCAGTGCGGGGCGGACCGTCTTGGCGTCCACGCCGAGGTTGTTGACCGGTTCCGCACCGGGGACCAGCGGGTCGGCCGCGCCGAGGGCACAGGACCGGAAGAAGTCCGCCGCACCGTCCGCCGAACACGGCTCGACGACCGGCTCGCCGTCGACGGTCATGGTCTCCTCGCCCTGCCGCCAGTCACCGTCGAACGCCGTGACACCGATCGCGACGTCCGCGGCCGAGCGGTGCGGGGTGAGGCCGGGAAGCAGCACCCGGGAGCCGGTCAGCGCGGGCACCAGGCCGGGAAGCACGCCGTCGAGCAGCGGCACGCCGGGCAGCAGCGGCTCGATCAGCCCGGGCAGCAGCACCCCGCTCCTCGGGAGGTCGTCGTGGTAGATGTCGACGACCCGGGGCCGGGGGTACTCGGCGGTGGGCTGCCCGTGGTCGAACACGACGGTCACCGACCAGCCGCCCGCGCAGCCCGGCCCGGTCGGCACCCAGACGTTGCCGACCGTGACCGGCACCGGGGCGCCCGCCTGCACGTCGGTGAACGCCTGGGTGACATCGGCCCAGGCGGTGTAGACCTGGCTCGCCTCGGTCAGGCCGTCGGTGGTGTGGAAGCCCGAGTGGCTCACCGTCACCGGCTCGCGACCGCCGACCGAGACGGTGACGGGCTGGTCGGCGGGCGCCGCCATGGCGGGCGGTGGCGGCGCCTCGCCCTGCAACAGCAGCGGGCGAACGCAGTTGATCCCGGAGAACCCGATGAACCGCCCGGTGTGCCCGCCCCAGGTGAGCCGCGCGTGCCGCACGGTGGCGCCTTGCGGCACGGTGACCGTGGCCGTGCTGGCGTCGAACGTCTCCGGCAGGTCGTCGACGTCGGCGTGGTGCAGGTAGTAGCCGTTGTTGTTGGACCGGTTGTCGAGAAGACCGCCGCCGGTGTCCGCGCCGGACGTGGCCGCCGCGCACTCCTGTGGGCTGTGGTCGCCCGCGGTCTCGCCGTCGACCGGGCAGCGCAGCACGCTGTTGCCCGCGAGCAGGAAGTCGCCGTACACGGCGTCCCGGTAGGACGGTTCGAGCTCAGGGCTCGGTGGCGGGGGCAGCAGGCTCGGCTCGGCCACCCGCTCGGCGGGAGGGGCGGCGCCGGGCTGATCCGCGCCGAGCCCCAGGAAGGGAACCGTCACGATCAGCGCGAGCAGGACCGCGGTGGCGTAGCGGGACACGTTCGCTCCTCGGGGTTTCAGTGCTCGACGATGGTGGGGCGTTGCCTGCGGCGCCGGGACCCGGCCGAGGGCGCCGCGTCCCGGGACCTGGTGAGGTCGTGCACGTCGAGCTCGCGCGTGCGCACCGGCGGCGCCACCTGGCGCACCCGCTGCGGCAGCGCGGGCGCGGACACGGTCAGCACCAGGGACGTGCGCATGGACGTGCCGATCGCGCTCCACACCTCGGCGGCGTGCGCGGTGGGCGCCCACCCCAGCCGCATCGGCAGTGCGGTGTCGATGTGCACCAGCCCACCGCGCAGGTGGTCGCCGCTCAGGCTGTCCCGCTCCGCGTGGGCGCCGATCACGGCGCCGAGCAGTTCGAGCTCCTCGTTCGTGTCGGCCGCCCACGCGGTCACGAGGAAGGAGAGCTGGTACGTGCGGATCGGGGAGACCGTGCCCGCGACCCGGCCGTCCTCGTCGACGACGCGCACCCGGGTGCCCGCCAGCCCCTCGAGGTCCTCGGACACGGCGTACAGGAAGACGTTGACCAGCCCGGCGCCACTGGGGCGGCGTTCGATGCCCGCGACGACGCCGAGGGGATCGAACCCGATCCCGGTCCCCGGGGGCAGTTCGGAGGCGAGCCACGCACGAAGGGAGGACGCGATGTCGGCCAGCACCTTCGCAGTGTTCAACGGGCCGGTCGCGGCGACAGCGCGGTCACGGCACGCCACACGGCCACAATCCGTTGTCCTGACGGGCAACCGGCGGTGGCTGTGTCGTTGGCCGCGCGCACCCCGCGCCGTCGCGGCGTGCGGGGCACGCTCGTGACCAGTGGTTCCCGCTCCAACTGGGAGAGTCGATGCCCAACTACCTGGCTCCAGGCGTATACGTCGAAGAGGTGTCTTCCGGGTCGAAACCCATCGAAGGCGTCGGCACAGCCGTCGCCGGCTTCGTGGGCTTCGCCGAGAAGGGGCCCGTCTCCGAGCCGACACTGATCAGCAACTGGACGCACTACACCCGGGTCTTCGGCGGCTTCACCGAAGGCGCCTACCTGCCGCACTCGGTGTACGGGTACTTCCTGAACGGCGGCGGCACGGCCTACGTCGTCAGGTTGCCCGAGACGGCGGACCCCGGCCAGAACGGCGGGGCCGCCCGGCGCGTGGCCATTCCGGCGGCGTCCGAACAGGACGGCGCGGCCGCGTTCGACGTGCAGGCGCTCAACTCGGCGCAGGCGGGCCAGTACACCGTCGCCATCGCGGAAGTGACCGAGGCAGGAGAGGCAGGCGAGGACAACTTCCGCCTCGACGTGCTGCGGGCAGGCAAGGTGGTCGAGTCGTTCGACAACGTGACCGTCAAGCGCGGGCCGAGGAACGTGGCCACCGTCGTGGCCAAGCAGTCCAAGCTGATCGCGCTGGAACAGAGCAGGACCGGCACCGCGGTCGCGCCGCGCAAGGACACGGTGGTGTCGCTGGGCGCCAACGGGCCGGAAGTTGCGGTGACGGCGCAGACCTATGTCGGTGACGCGGTGGCGCGCACGGGCATCGGCGGCTTCGAGGCCATCGACGAGATCACGATGGTGCTCGCCCCCGACCTGCTGTCGGCCTACCAGCGGGGACTGATCGACATGGAGGGGGTGCAGGCGGTACAGCTCGCGATGATCGCGCACTGCGAGCTGATGTCGGACCGGGTCGCGATCCTCGACCCGCCGCCCGGCCTGAACTCCCAGCAGATCAGGCACTGGCGCGGCGAGATCGCCGGTTACGACTCGAAGTTCGCCACCCTGTACTGGCCGTGGATCAACACCCTCGACCCGATGACGGGCCGCCCGATCTCGTTGCCGCCCAGCGGGCACGTGGCAGGCATCTGGGGCCGCAGCGACGAGACCAGGGGCGTGCACAAGGCGCCGGCCAACGAGATCGTGCGGGGTGTCGTCTCCCTGGAGACGATGATCAGCCGAGGGGAGCAGGAACAGCTCAACCCCAACGGCATCAACTGCATCCGCGCCTTCCCGGGCCAGGGCATCCGGGTGTGGGGCGCGCGGACGCTGTCCAGCGACCAGGAATGGCGCTACATCAACGTCCGGCGGCTGTTCAACTTCATCGAGGAGTCGATCCTCAACGGCACCAACTGGGTGGTCTTCGAACCGAACGACGAGTACCTGTGGGCGTCGGTCCGCCGGGTCGTCGGGGCGTTCCTGCAACGCATCTGGCGCAGCGGCGCCCTGATGGGCAGGGCCGCGTCGGACGCCTACTACGTCAAGTGCGACGAGGAGAACAACCCGCCGGAGTCCAGGGACGCGGGCAACCTGATCATCGAGATCGGTGTCGCCCCGGTCAAGCCCGCCGAGTTCGTGGTGTTCCGCATCGCCCAGATGCCACAGGGCCCAGCCCTCGAAGAATGAGTAGTCCCAGCACGTTTGGAGTGTGAACCATGGCGTTGCCCCGTGTTTCGACCGCGAGCACCAACACCAACACCCTCGTCAGCGCGGCCCGGTTCGTGATCACCGCGGACCGGATGGCGGAGATCTCCTTCTCCGAGCTGTCCGGCATCACCTCCGAGGTGGAGGTCAGCGAGTACATGTCGAGCAACCGCCTCGGCGTGTCGTTGTCCAAGCAGTTCGGCCGCACCAAACCGGCGACGGTGGTGCTCAAGCGTGGTGTCGACCAGGATCTGGCGCTGTGGACCTGGCACCAGGAGGTGCTGGCAGGCCAGCCCACCGCGCGGCGCAGCTGCTCCCTGATGCTGCTCGACATGGCCGGGGTGATCAAGCAGACCTACGACCTGATCAACGCCTGGCCGTCCAAACTGGACATCTCGGGGATGAAGGCGGGCGGCAGCGAGGCCTCGATCGCGACCGTCACGCTCACCTGCGAGCAGATCGACATCAAGCAGCGATGACCACCGCGGTCACCGAGCAGCCGGGGCTGCGTACCGAGTTCCCGTTCACACTGCCCCGCGGTTACGTGGACGAGGACGGCAGGGTGCACCGTGAGGGCGCGCTGCGGCTCGCGACCGCGAAGGACGAGCTCACCGCGCAGGCCGAGCCGCTGGTCCGGCAGAACGGGTCGTACCTGACCATCTACCTGATCATGCGGACGGTCACCCGGCTCGGTGCCGTGCCCGTGGTCGACCGGTTCGTCGTCGAGCACATGTTCGCCTCCGACCTCGCGTTCCTGCAGGACCTGTACCGGCGGGTCAACCAGCTGGGGCACACGGAGGGCGAGGTCGTGTGCCCCAGTTGCGAGCACCGGTTCCTGGTCGACGTGGCCGGTGAGGCCGCGCCGTGACCGGGCAACCGGTCGAGGAGACCGACCGGTTGTGGGAGGAGATCGTCTACATCGCCTACTACCTGCACTGGTCGTTCGACTCGATCCTCGAACTCGACCACCGGACGAGGACACGGGTGATCCAGGAGATCGCCGCCATCAACTCCCGCGCGGACGAGTTGCCGGAGCAGTACTGAGAGGAGGACCGCGCGATGAAGTGGTGGCCGTGGCGCCGCCGGGAGCGGCCGACGGCGGCCGCGCCCGGCCAGCGGGAACCGGCGCGTCGCGTCGAGGAGTGGCGGTCGCTGCCGCCCTTGCCCGCGACCCTGTCCGAGAGTGCCCCCCTGACGATTCCGGTCTCCGGGAGCAGCGTCCTCGACCGCCTGACACTGCCCGCGCCGACGTTGTCGCGCCGCGGTGACCAGGTGGATCAGGTGCACGGGCTCGTCACCGCGCTGTCCGACGACGGTCGTGCCGCCACGCACCACGACTGGGCGCCGCTGCCGGTCCGCAGGCGCGCACCACGGCCCGCCACGCCCGGCGACGGCGCGGACTGGCTCTGGGACGACGGAACCGGTGCCGCGGCGCCGGTTCCGTCGGAGGACGTGCCCGCGGTCCCGGCCGACCTCGTCGCGCCGGTGCCCGCTGTGGACACCGAGCCTCGGGTCCTGCCGGCCCGGGCCGGCAGCGTGCCGGAGAGCCCGCTCACCGTGGCCGCGCCGCTGTGGGTGGCGCCGCCGGTGGTCCCGGCGGAGCCGTGGACGCCGTCGGAGTTCATGCACCGGGCCTACCTGGAGAAGGACCGGCTGCTGGCGGAGGCCTACCGGGAGACCAACGGTGAGTCCCAGCCGCGCCCGCAACCTGTGGCGGCGCAGGAGGAACACGCGGACGACGGGCGGATGGACGCCTCGTTCGCCCCGCCTGCCGCGACGCCGTCCGTGCACGAGCCGTCCTTTCCCGCGCCATCTGTTCCCGGGCCGGAGCCGCGTTCGCCCGCCCCGCCCGCCCGGCGTGCGTCGCTCGCGCAGGCTCGCCGCCAGGGGCTGACCCCCAGGTCGGCGCCCGCCACGACGCCTGCGCCGACCGACGATCCGGGCGATCCGCGCGGGCCGGGGGAAGGTGACGCGCCCGCCGCGGACGTGCCGGGGCGCGAGGCCGGGGCGCTGGCACGTCCCGATGCCCGCGAGCCCCAGGACCGGGCGATGCCCGATGCCCCGGTGGGCATGACGCCGAACCATGCCGTGCCGCGGCTGGAACCGGCGGCGCGGCCGCAGGCACGGCCGGAGCTGGAGCCACGGCCGCGGTCGGTGCCGGAGCGGGAGCCGCTGCCGGAGCCGGAGGTGGTGCCGCGGTCCGAGCTGGGGCGGGAGCTTGCGCGGGTGCCGGAGGTGGATGCCGTGTCGGAGCGGGAGCCACGGCCGGAGCCGGAAGCGGTGCGGCCGCCCGAGTTTGAGCGGGTGCGGGAGTCGGAAGCGGTGCGGTCGGCCGAGTTTGAGCGGGTGCGGGAGCCCGAGGCGGTGTTGCGGCCCGAGCTTGAGCCGGAGCCGGAAGCGGTGTTGCGGCCCGAGCTTGAGCCGGAGCCGGAAGCGGTGCGGTCGCCCGAACTTGAGCGGGTGCGGGAGCCGGAGGCGGTGTTGCGGCCCGAGCTTGAGCCGGAGCCGGAAGCGGTGCGGTCGCCCGAACTTGAGCGGGTGTGGGAGCCGGGCGCGGTGTTGCGGCCCGAGCTTGAGCGGGAGCCGGAGGTGGGTGCCGCGTCGGAGCGGGAGTCGCGGCCGGAGCCGGTGCCGGGTGTGGTGCCGGAGGCGGCGCTGAGTGGTGTGGTGCCGGGTGCCGGGGGTTCGGATGGCGGGGTATCGGGTGTCGTGGTGCCGGGTGTCGTGGTGCCGACGGGTGAGGTGCCGGGTCTGGTGGCACCGGTGAACGTTGTTCCTGGTCGTATGGCGTCGCACGAGACGGTGCGGGGTGGCGAGGCGCCACGGTCCGCCGAACGTACTGGCGCGGCGACGGGCGACGTGCGACCTGACGGCGATGGACGGGACGAATCCGTCGTCGCGCGGGAAGGTGCGCCCCGGCTCGTTGTCCCGCGGCCCCAGATCCGCAGCACACCCGCCGCCGGACTCGCGGCCTCCCGCGACGTGCCGCACCCGGCGGTGTCGGCACCCGGCGTTCCGGTCGGTGCTGTCCCCGTTCCGCCACCGGCTGGGCCGGTGACCGTTCCACCTCCATCGCCATCGGACGCCACGACGCCTCCGCCGGAGGGCGATGTTCCCTCGGGTGCCTCGCAAGCGGATACCGAGGTGTACGGCGGTGTGCGGACTCGCGGGGCACGCGCCGTGGCGTTCGCGCCGTACCCGGACGCGCGGTATCCGGTCACCCAGGACGTGGTCGTCCGGCGGCTCGCGCCTGCCGGGGACGCCCCGCGCACAGGGCGGCGGGCGGCGGGCGGGTCGGCTGTACTGAGCCACGTCCCGTCGAGCCGGGCGCAGTTCGCCATGGGGGACGGGCCGTCGGGCAGTTCGTCCACTTCGGACGGACGGGGGACCGTCGAGGAGAGTCCGCCGTTGTCGGTGGTGCGGCCGGTCTCGCTCGCGCTCGGTGTCGACGTCTCGGACGTGACGGTGCGGCGCGGCCCGGACGTCACGGCCATGTCGCACCGGCTCGGTGCGCGCGGGTACACCGACGATCGGGTGGTGTACCTGCCGGACGACGTGGGTCCGCTCGACAGCTCCTCGGCCGCGCCGCTGCTGGCACACGAACTCACACACGCGGCGCAGCAACGTGACTTCGGGGCGGCCCTCCCCGCTCCTGGCTCCGTCGCCGGGCAGCAGCTCGAGGACGACGCGGTCGAGATCGAGCGCTGGGTGGCGGGTGGCGCGGGCGGCTCACCGCCCGCGCTGGTGCACCCGGTCGGCGGCGCCAAGCAGCAGGTGGGCGACGCCATCGGCACCCCCGTTTCCGGCAGGCGGCACAGCATGGCGGAGGCGCTGGCGATGTACAAGGACTCCGCGTCGAACAGGCCGGTTCTGGATGTCGCGTCGCTGTTCGGGCCGGTGGAGCCGGGTGGTGGGGCCGGGACCGGCGGTGACGGGCCCGATGGCGGCGGGTACCAGCCCGTTGGCTGGACAGGCGCGGACGAGGAGATCGTTCCCGCCACCGCCATCGGCGGCACCGTCTCCGGCGGCACCGCCACCGGCAGGCGCCACAGCATGGCGGAGGCGCTGGCGATGTACAAGGACTCCGCGTCGAACAGGCCGGTTCTGGATGTCGCGTCGCTGTTCGGGCCGGACGAACCGGGCGACGACGGCGACGGGCCCGGCGGTGACGCGACCGGCGGCGGGAACCGGCCCGGCGGCGGCCCGGCCGACGGGACCGTCGCGGCGCTGGCCGAGGGGATCGCGGAGATCTTCGCCGACGAGCCGCCGCGCAGATGGTTCGACCTCGACGACGTCGACGACTTCGAGGAGCTGGCGGGGCGCATCTACAACGAGCTCGTGAGCCGCATCCGGTTCGACATGGTCGTCGACCGCGAACGGTCCGGCACGTTGCTCGACTTCGGCTGACAGGAGAGGCACATGCAGGAGGCGAGGTCCAACGGCCGGACGTTGCTGCACGGGATGGCGCACCGGTTCGCCGTGACCGCGGGGGCGCGCGACCTCGGTGCGTGGTCGAAGGTGTCCGGTCTCGCGGTCAAGTGGGACGTGGCCGAGTACCGCCGGGGCAGCTCGGACCACGTGGACCGGTTCGCCGCCATCCCGCGGTTCGACCCGATCAGGCTCAGCCGGGCGGCGGACTCGGCGGGCACGGCCGCCGTCCAGGCATGGCTCAACGAGGTGCAGGCGCGGGGCGGGGTCCCGGAGGAGGGCGCCGTGGACATGCTGACCTCGGCCGGGGTGCCGGTGGCGACGTGGACGCTGCGCGAGATGTTCCCGTCCGGCTGGCAGATCAGCGACTTCGACGCGACGACAGGAAGGGTCGCGATGGAGACGCTCACGATTGTCCACAACGGATTTCTGACCGCCGCGCAGCGGGCCTGACGGCGCACGTGATGGAGAGGAGAACGATGTGACGCGAATGGGAGCACGGCCCGCGATGGGCATGGCCATGCGGTTCAGCGTGTCCGTCGGCGGGGTGAGTCTCGGTGACTGGTCGTCCTGCACCGGCCTGGACGCCAAGGCCACGGTGCACCGGTTCTACGACCACGGCGAGTACACCTACAAGCGGATCCTGTTCGCGGACGTCGACTACTCGCCCGTCAAGCTGACCCGCGCGATCGACTCGTCGTCCGCCGCGGTGCGGGACTGGGTGAAGGACAAGTGGTCCACGTTCAGCCAGCCGGGCGCCCTGCACGCGATGGCGGGCCTGTTCTTCGGGGACGAGGCGACGATCCGCCTGCTCGACGCGGAGTGGCAGGAGGTCACCTCCTGGGAGCTGCGCAACGTGTACCCCACCGGCTGGACGGGGCCGTCGCTGGACGCGGACAAGGCGAAGGTGGCCACCGAGACCCTCGAGCTCGTGCACGAAGGGTTCCTGTGACATGGCCGCCGGGCACCTCATCTCCAACCTCACCAACGTCGCGGGCCTGGTCACCGGCAACGCGAAGGCGAGCCTGACCGCCCAGTCCGGCGGGTTCCCGGTGACGTTCGGGCTCAACCCGGAGTCGGTGAGCGTGGACAAGCGGAACACGACCGAGGGCAGGCGGGGGGTGGTCACCCACAGCTTCCAGGAAGCGCTGCGGGGCACCGGCAACATCCGGTGGTCGTTGTCCGGCGCGCACCTGTTCGGCGTCGCCTCCACCAAGTCCGCTGTGGACCAGCTCATCGAGTGGGCCACTCCCGCCCCGATCAGCGCCGAGGACGCCCTGCACCTCAAGTCGATCAGCGCGGCCACCGCCATCAAGTCGGCCGCGGCCGCGGCCACGGGCGGGGCCCCGGGGTCCGCGACCAAGGGCATGGACGTGGCCGAATCGACTCCGGTGTTCTTCCGCCTGCCGGTCCTGCTGTTCAGCTGGGGGCTTTCCGGCCCGGCGGGACGCAACCTGCCGGTGACGCTCGAGAAGGTGACCGCCAAGTACAAGAGGTTCGACGACTACGGGATCCCGGTCTGGGCCACGGTCGATCTCACCCTGGTCGAGTACGTCGTGGACAAGCCGAGGACCAACCCGACCTCCGGCGGGGTGCCGGGGCACACCCGCCACTTGGTGACCCAGGGCGAGAACGTGGTGCAGATCGCCAACCGCGCCTACGGCAGCCCCAACGCCTGGCGCGCGGTCACCGAGGCGAACCGCATCGACGACCCCCTGCGGGTACGGCCGGGGCGGCGGCTGGCGATCCCGCCCGCGGGCAACACACAGGAGGTGCGGACCCGATGACCGACACGGAAGAGAGCGTCGCCAACGTCGAGGCGACTGGGCGGCCGACCGTCGCGGTCGACGGCACGCCGCTGCGTGCCGACCTGGCGGTCCGGCTGCAACGGGTGGTGGTCGACAACGACGCGCACCTGCCCGGCATGTTCGAGCTGACCTTCCTCGACGTGGACGGCAGAACCCTCCGCGAGGCGCGGATCTCGATGGGCTCGGCGGTCACGATCACCGGCGCGGGCCCGGCCGGTGCGGCGCTCACGTTGCTCACCGGCGAGGTCACCGGGCTCGAGGCACAGATCCGCGGGATGACGCAGCGCACCATCGTCCGGGGCTACACCGCCGAGCACCGGCTGCAGCGCGCGAGGCGCAGCCGCAGCTTCGTCAACGTGACCGACGCCGACGTCGCACGGCGGATCGCGACCGAGGCCGGGCTGACCGTGCGCGACGTGCGGTGCAGTGGCTTCACCCACGGCTACCTCGCCCAGGTGAACCAGACCGACTGGGAGTTCCTGGACGCGCGCGCACGGGAGACCGGCTGCGAGTTCGGTGTGGTGGCGGGCGAGTTCCACTTCCACCCGTCGGGCGCGGGCCGCGCCGCGCAGGAGGTCGCGATCCGGTACCCGGACGACCTGATCAGCTTCCGGCCCCGGATCACGGCGGGCAACCTGACCCCCGACGTCGAGGTGCGGGTGTGGGATCCCCTCGCCCGCAAGGCGGTGGCGGAGAACGTCTCGATGGTCTCGGGCGGCGAGCACTCGCCGCGGTCGCTGGGACAGCGGTTCACCTCGACCGGCCGGCCGGGTGGCCTTGGCGCTCTCGGGCGCGTCGGCAGCGCACTGGCGGCCGGTGACCTCGGTGGTGTCGCGAGTGGACTCGGCGGACTGGGCAGTGCCGGTGCGGGTGGTACGGGCGCCGCGGGGAGCGCGCTGGGCGGCATGCTGGGTTCGCCGGTCGGCTACCTCGGTCCGCAGCCGAGCGCCACCGCGAACATCCGGTCCGACCGGCCCTTCGCCCGCGCGTCGGCGATGCCGACGGCCGGTCCGACGGTGGCCGGGGCGTTCGGCACCGCGGCGGGCAGCACGTTCGCCGAGGCGGAGGGCGAGGTGAAGGGCAACGCGGCCGTGCAGCCCGGGGCGGTGCTCAGGATCTCCGGTGTACAGGCGGAGTTCGGGGGCACCTGGCGGGTCTCCCGTGCCAGGCACGTGTTCGACGACGTCGAGTTCGGGTACCGGGTGATCTTCTCGGCCCACGGCAGGCAGGACCGCACGATGGTCGGGCTGGCGTCGAGGGCGACCGCGCCCGGCGCGGACCGGGCCAGGATGTCCGGGGTGGTGTGCGGGGTGGTCAGCGACTGCGCCGACCCGCTGGCCAAGGGCCGGATGAAACTCACGCTGCCGTGGCTGTCCCCGGACTTCGAGACCGACTGGGCGCCGAACATCCAGTTCGTCGCCGGGCAGAAGACCGGCGCGATGTTCCTGCCGGAGGTCGGCGACGAGGTGCTGGTGGCGTTCGAGTTCGGCGACATCCGCAGGCCGTACGTGCTCGGCGGGATGATGAACAACCTCACCCAGTGGGACGTCTCGGCCTCCGGGCCGCTGCAGGCGGGCGGCGAGTTCGTCGGGGGCATCGTCGACAGCATCCTGAACGAGGACGCGAACATCTTCACCAACCTCGCGGACACGTTCAAAGCGCAGATGACCATGGGCACCGGGCTCGCGAAGAAGGTGGTCGGCAACGTCACCGGCACGGCGGGCTTCGCCACCGGCGGACTCGTCGACACCAGCGCTGCCGGGGACACGTACGGCGAACTGGCCGACGCCAACCTCGCCATGTACACCGACGCCGCCGACTCGGTGGCCGACGGGCTCAGCGGGATCAGCGGCGGCGGCGGATCCGCCGCGGGATCGGTGGTGGCGCCGGGGATGGTCAGCGAGGTGCACCACCGGGGTTTCGTGTCGAGCACCGGCAACTCGTTGCTGTTCTACGACGTGCCGCTGCCGATGGGCGGGGCCGCGGGCGGCGGGCTCGGTGCGGGCGGGACCGGGGGCCAGGAGGGCTCTGGCGGCACGAGCACGGCGAGCACGAGCGACGCCGGCGGCACGACCGGCGGCGGTGTCGCGGGTGCCGGGCTCGGCACTCCCGCGATCGGTTCCTCCGTCCGGCTGGGCAGCCAGAACGGTGAGGTGTCCGTGACCGTCGACCAGGTCAACGCCGGGGTGAGCATCAACGCGGCGATGGTGCCCGGCACGTCGGTCAACCCGATGCCCAGCATCTCCCTGTCGGCAGAGAACGGGCTGGTGTACCTGAGCGCGGGCACCGCGGGCGCCGCGATGATCAACGGCGGCGCGGGGATGGCCATCTCCGCCACCGGCACGATCACGCTCGCCGCGGAGAACGTCAACGTCGTCGGCCTGCTGACCGTCAACGGCGTCCCGGTCCCGATCTGAGAGGGGTTCCCGTTGCTGCACGACGAGTTCGTCGGCCAGGGCTGGTCGTTCCCGCTCGACTTCACGGTCAACGGCACCGTCGCCACGGCAAGCGGTCCGCGCAAGCTGGAACAGGCGATGGCGCTGGTGCTGAACACCTATCCGGGCGAACGGCCGTTCCGTCCCAAGTTCGGGTCCCGGCTGCGGGACTTCACGTTCGAGGGAGCGAGCGTCGAGGTGTTCGCGGCGGTCGAGAGCGAGGTCCGGACCGCGCTGGACCTGTGGGAGCCGAGGGTGACCGTGGAGGACGTCACCGTCCGGGCCGACCCCGACCAGCCGTCCCTCCTGCTCATCGACATCACGTACCGGATCAAGGGTGAGAACGACGAACGGAACCTCGTCCACCCCTTCTACACGATTCCCGACGAGGGAGACTACTGATGGTCCTTCCCGCACCGAGCCTCGACGACCGCCGCTTCCAGGAGTTCGTCGACGACGCGAAGAAGTACGTGATGCGGCGGTGTCCGGAGTGGACGGACCACAACGTGTCCGACCCGGGCGTCACGCTCATCGAGACGTTCGCGTTCATGACCGAGCAGCTCTGCTACCGCCTCAACCGGGTGCCGGACCGCCTCTACGTCAAGTTCCTGGAGCTGCTGGGCCTGCGCATGCTGCCACCCACCCCGGCCGAGGTGGGTGTGACGTTCTGGCTGTCGACCCCGGCCAGGGCGCCGCTGGTGATCCGGGCGGGCACCAAGGTGTCCACCACACGCACCGAGAGCGACGAGGCGATCGTCTTCTCCACCGTGGCGGACCTGCCGTTGCGCCCGACGGCCCTCGCGGCGGTGCGGCGGATCCGCGGCACCGGCGTCGGCAGCGAGAACCAGACCGGTGTGGTCGAGCTCGGCAAGGAGTTCGCGGCGTTCAGTGAGCCGCCCCAGCTGGACGACGTGCTGCTGATCGGGCTCGTCGACGAGGCCCCGTCGTGCGCGGTGCGCATCGACGTCGACAGCAGGACCTCGGGCGTGGGGGTCAACCCGCTGCACCCGCCGATCGTGTGGGAGGCGTGGACCGGTGACGACTGGACCGAGTGCGAGCTGACCACCGACGAGACCGGCGGGCTGAACCGGCCGGGGCGCGTGGTCGTGCACGTGCCGGAAGGGCACCGCGCCAGCGTGATCGACGAGCAGCGTGCCGGGTGGCTGCGGATCAGGGTGGTCGAACCGCTTCCCGGCCAGCCCGCGTACAGCTCCAGCCCGGTGATCCGGTCCATGCGCGCGGGCACCGTCGGCGGGTCCGCGACCGCGGTGCACGGCGAGCTGGTGGAGTTCGAGGAGCTCGGCGAGTCCGAGGGCACGCCGGGGCAGCGGTTCTCCCTGCTGCGCGGCCCGGTGCTCGCCGGCGGTCACGCGCCCGTGCTCGAGGTGGCGACCGACGATGGCTGGCAGGAGTGGACGGCGGTGGAGAACTTCGCCGCGTCCGGGCCGGAGGACCGGCACTTCGTGCTGGACGCGGTCGGTGGCGAGGTCGAGTTCGGCCCGGCGACCCGTCTCGACGACGGCAGCCTGCGCAGGCACGGTGCCGTGCCCGCGCGGGGGACCCGGGTCCGGATGCGCAGCTACTACCACGGCGGCGGCGTCCGGGGGAACGTCGCGCGGTTCGCGGTGGACACGCTCAAGGCGTCCATCCCGTTCGTGTCCGGTGTGACGAACCTGCATCCCGCCGCGGGCGGGGTCGACGGGGAGACGCTCGACGAGGCGAAGGCCCGCGGCCCGATCATGCTGCGTACCCGCAGCCGGGCGGTGACCGCGGAGGACTACGAGGCGATCGCCAGGGAGGCCGCACCGGAGGTGGCGCGGATCCACTGCGTGACCGCGGGGGAGGACGACGTCCCGACGGGCTCGGTCAAGGTGCTGGTGGTGCCCGCGGCCGCACACCGGGGCGGCGAACTGGCCTTCGCCGACCTGGTGCCGGGCGAGGCCACGCTGGCGCGGATCGCGGACCGGCTCGAGGAGGTCCGCCTGGTCGGCACGAGGGTGCTCGTCGAACCGCCGCGCTACCGCGGCATCACCGTCGTCGCCCGGCTCGTGGCGCGGACCAGGCTGGACCCCGAGGAGATCAGGACACGGGCGCTGAGCGCGCTGTACGGCTACCTGAACCCGCTCACCGGCGGGCCCGACGGCACCGGCTGGCCCTTCGGCCGCCGGGTGACCCACGGGGAGGTGTTCGCGTTGCTCCAGTCCGTGCGCGGGGTGGACGTGGCCGAGGACGTCCGGCTCTACGGCGCCAACCCGGTCACCGGCGAGCGCGGGAACGAGAGCACGCGCCTGCAGGTGGGGCCGGGCGGGCTGGTCTTCTCCTACGACCACCAGGTGCGGGTGGAGAAGTCATGACCGCGCTCATCGGAGTCGCGGAGGAACAGCCGCTCCCGTCGCCGTACCCGCTGATCGACTACCTGCCCGCGGTCTACGCCGACAGCCAGGGCGCCGTGCGGTGGACGGCGGGGTTCGACGACGTGCTGGCCTCCCTGATCAACGTCATCGACTGCGTGCACGCCTACGTCGACCCGCTGCTCGCGCCGGAGGAGTTCGTGCGGTGGCTGTCGAGCTGGTTCGGTGTGCTGCTCGACGAGAGCTGGCCCATGACGGCGCAGCGCGCGGTGGTCGCGGAGGCGGTCGACCTGTTCCGCATGCGGGGCACGATGGCGGGGCTGCGCAGGCATCTGGCGGTCGTGCTCGACGGCGACGTCGAGATCGAGGAGAGCGGTGGGGTGTCCTGGTCGGCCCGTCCCCGGCCGGACGTGCCCGACGACGGGGAGCACTGGGTGCGGGTGGTGGTCCGTACGCGTGAGCCGTCGGTGATCTCCGAGGAGGCCGTGGCCGCGGTGATCCGGGCCGCGAAGCCGGTGCACGTCGCGCACACCCTGAGAGTGCTCCCATGATCGTCTGCGCGATGTGCGGCAACCACAACGACGAGACGCACGCCTTCTGCGGCGACTGCGGCCGGTTCCTCGAGTGGAACGGCGAGAAGGTGACCCCGCCGCCGGAGGTGGTCGTGGTGGTGGCGGAACCGCCGCCCACGGCCGAGGAGAAGCCGACCTGGTGGCAGCGGGTGCGCGCGAAGGTCCGGTCCTGGCTGCCCGCCCGTGTCCAGGTCGCACCGCGCGCACCGTCGGCGGCCGTGGTCGCCACCTGGGCGTCCGAAGCGGAACCACCGCCACCGCCACCGGCACCGGAGCCCTCGCCCGCGCCACCGGGCGCGAGGACGCCGCCGCCTCCGCCACCGGGCGCGAAGGCACCGCCTCCTCCGCCGCCTGGTGCGAAGGCCCCACCGCCGCCTCCGCCAGGTGCGAAGACGCCGCCACCTGCGCCGCCTGGTGCGAAGGCCCCTCCGCCGCCTCCGCCAGGTGCGAAGACGCCGCCACCTGCGCCGCCTGGTGCGAAGGCCCCTCCGCCGCCTCCGCCGGGCGCGAAGAGCCCGCCGCCTCCGCCGCCGGGTGCGAAGGCACCGCCTCCGCCGCCTGGCGCGAAAACGCCGCCTCCGCCGCCAGCTGGTGCGAAGACGCCGCCGCCCGCGCCGCCTGGTGCGAAGTCGTCGTCGCCTGGCGCGACTGCCTCACCGGCGGACGCGAAGGGTGTGGTCGCCGCCGAACCGCCGCCGCCCGCGCCGGAGCTGGTGTCCGCGCTCGCCCAGCCGGTCGACGGGCTCGCCACCGCGCGGCCGGACGAGCCGCCCGAGCTGATGCCCGCGCCCGCGATCAAGAAGACGCGTGCCGTGGTGCGGACCAAGCCGAGCCGCAGGCTCGAACCGGACGACCTGGTGTGTGCTGCCTGCGGGGAGGGCAACGCGCCGTCGCGGAACTTCTGCAGCCGCTGCGGCGAGTCACTGGCGGACGCGGGAGTCGTGCGCCTGGTGTGGTGGCGCCGCGTCTTCCGGCGGCGGCGCAAGAAGTACCCGCTCGGCACGAGGCCGGGCGCGAAGGGCACCCGCAACCGCCGCTCGTGGCTGATGCGGCTGACCTTCCGGCGGATCCGGGCCGCGCTCGTGGTCCTCGGCCTGACCCTCGGCCTGGTGTACGCCCTCTACCCGCCGTTCCGCGCCGTGATCATCGACAACTCCCGTGCGCTGTACCGCAAGATCGTCCCCACGATGGACCCGGTGCGGCCCGCGGCGCTGACCTCGCTCAGCGCGCTCCCGGGGCACGAGCCCAGGCTGCTCATCGACACCTACGACGACACCTACTGGGCCGCCGACCTGAGCGGCAACCGGCCGAAGATCACCGTCCGCTTCGACGAGAGCTACCTGCTGCGTTCGATCATCATCCACTCCGGCGCGGCCGACGAGTTCACGGAGAACGGCCGCCCGTCGATCCTGCGACTCACCTACAGCACCGGGAAGAGCGAGAACGTGCTGCCGATCGACACCCGGGGCGAGCAGAACCTGCAGCTGTCCAACTCCACGCTGGTGACCTCGGTGACCATCGAGGTGGTCGACGTCTACAGCGGGACGGAACGGCAGACGGTGGCGATCAGCGAGCTGGAGTTCTTCGCGCTCAAGTGATGCCCGGCCCTCAGCCCTCCGCCAGCAGTGCGCGGTAGGCGTCGTGGGCCCTGGACGCCCCGTCGCCGTCCCCGAGTCGCGCGCGGGCGTCGGCCAGCACCGTCCACAGGCGGTGGTCGAGGTCGTCGATGGCGAGTGCCCGCTCGCACACGGCCGCCGCGGCGGCCGGGTCGCCCGTGTCCAGCTCCAGGCCCGCGAGGGCGACGGCCACCCCCATCGCCTCGCCGCGCAACGACTCGCGCCTGGCGAGGAGCCACTCCGCGGAGCCCTCCTCGGCGAGGAGCTCACCCCGGTACAGGTCGAGCACCTTGTTGCCGACCTCGCGCACGTGGTGCGGGTCGCGCGGATGCTGTCCGCGTCGCCAGTCCCGCATCGCCGAGGCGAACTCCACCACGTCGACGGTCGAGCCCGCGGGCAGTCGCAGCAGGTAGGCGCTGCCGTGCCGGACGATCCCGCCGTGCCGGTCGTCTGGCAGGTACGTGCGGAACAGCACACGCAGGCTGGAGATGGCGACCTGGAGTCTTCGTTTCGCCGGTTTGACGGCGGTGTCCGGCCACAGCACCGCCGCCAGCCGCTCCTCGTGGATCGGCTGGCCGTAGTGCACGGCGAGCACGCGCAGCACCCGGCGGGCCTGTGCGCGCAGCCCGTCGAGGGGCACCGGCTCGCCGTGCACGTCCACCTCGAACGTGACGAAACAGCGCACCGCGACCGGCGGTGTCCGCTCGGGCGCGGACGCGAGGGCCAGCACCTTCCGGTGCGTTGCGGCAGGCGGCGTGCTGAGGACAGCGACGATCGCCGCGCAGTTGTGGCCGAGCATGTCCTTGGCCCACGGTCGTGCCGGTGCGGTCGCGGCGAGCGCCGGGTCGGCGGCCTCCATCCGTTCGACCTCCGGGCCCACCAGGGCCCGCAGCCACATCTCCAGCAACGGGGCGCGCATCCGGCGCAGCCGCACCAGGGTGCGCCGCAGCACCGCCGGGTCGCGTGGCTGGCCTGCCCGCAACTGGCCGATCAGCAGCACCAGCATCGCCATCAGGCAGCCCCAGTCGTCGCCGGCCGCCTCGAACTCCGCGAGCGCCGCCGCGGCGTCCGCGCACGCCGAGGGTTCCAGCACGGCGGTCGTCGCGCGCGCGATCCTGGCGAGCCACAGCCAGCCCTCCGCCTCCGCCTCTCCGGCCAGCGCGTAGAACTGCGCCACCGTGCCGCTCCCGTACACGGCGGTCCTGATCGCGGTGGTCAGCAGCCGGGCCGCGAGCGAGGCGAACGGCGACGGCGCGCCAGCCAGCGGCTCGGCGAGTTCGACGGCCATGTCGATCCGCCCGTCGACCATGGCGGCCACCGCGCGGGCGAGGATCCACTCCGGGCTCGCCGAAGGCACCGCGAGGGCCACCATCCTGGCCGGGTGTTCGCGCAACGCCTCGGTCAGGTGGCCCACCACGTCGGACGCCACCGGGTCGCCCGTAGCCGGTTGGGCGCGCATCGAGTGCGAGGCCGCGATCCGTTCGTGTTCGCACTGCCAGCGCAGCGGGCCCTCCGGCAGGCGGGCGGCGGCCTCGGTGTAGCGGGCGTGGGCCTCGGCGAAATGGCCTGCCGCACGCAGCCGCCGCGCCTCCGCGAGGTGGACCCACGGATCGTCGAGACCGGTGGTGGGCAGGCCGTACTCGTGGGCGAGGCGGGCGGCGGTGACCCAGTCCTCTGCGCGGGCCGCGCAGCGGTAGGCGTCGGTCAGCTTGCCCGCGTCGGTCAGGAGCGCCAGGGCCGTCTGGTAGGTCTGGCGGGTCAGGTGCGGGCCGCGGCGTTCGGCGAGCTGGAGTTCGAGCAGGCCGCGCAGCAGGGTGTGGAACCGGAACTCGGTCAACCCCACGTGGAACGTCCACGCCTCCCGCGCGGCGAGCTCGGTCAGGCGTTCCTCGCTGTCCTCGGTGCCGAGCAGCGCGTCGCACAGCCTGCCGCTCAGCCTGCCGAGCGGGCTGACCTCGACCATGAAGTCGCGCAGGTCCCCGGGCAGGGGGGCGAGCACGGCGCGGGTGAGGAACTCCCGCAGGCGTTCCGAGCCGTGCACCGGGTCGCGCAGCACCGCGTTCCGTTCCGCGCCGGTCATCCTGACCGTGTCCAGGTGCAGGTGCCGCAACGCGACGGGCAGTCCCTCGACCTGTTCGCACAACGCTTCCGGGTCGGGGACCGGCGCGTGGTAGACGGTGTCGAACAGCCGGGCGACCTCCTGCGCGGTGAACCTCAGCTGCTGGTGGCGCAGCTGGTGCACGGTCCCCGGCACGTCGGCGAGGTCGAGCGGCCGGGCGTCCCGGGTGGTGACGACGAACCGCACGTGGTCCGGTGCCTCGGTGAGCAACCGGTTCAGGTCGCTCTGGTCCGGCGAGTCGTGCAGGGCGTGGGCGTCGTCCACCACGACGGTCGTGGGGCTGTCGTCCCGGCCGAGGTCGGCGAGCAGGCCCGCGATGTCGTGTGCCCGCGAGCCGGCGAGCGGGGCGAGGGTACGCACCAGGCCTGCCCTGGCCGGGCGCGTGCACCTGACCAGTAGATGACGGGGACCGCCGGCCGCCGCGGCCACCAGCTGTCCGGCCAGGACCGACTTGCCCGCGCCCGCCGGGCCCGTGAGCAGGCGGAGCCGCGCTCCGGCCGCGGCGTTGAGGTCGTCGAGCACCGTGTTCCGGTCGAGCAGGCCGCTGCGGGGTGTGATGGCCTTGTGGGCGTCACTGTTGAGCACACCAGCGACTGTGCCTGTCGCGGCAGGACCCGGTCAGCAGACGATCTGCCCATCGCGGCGGGGCGCCGTGGGCAACTCGCACATCGCGCGTGGCCACGCGCGATGCGCCGGGGGATGCCTCCGCCGCTGGGCGGACGTGCCCGTCAGGTCAGCGGATCGTGTCCTGGCGACTGGTTCGGCGGCGGCTGCCCTGGTGCGCGGGCCGCGGACATGCTGTGACGCATGGCTGTCAGCGCGCTCCTTCGCACCGGTGCGGTCGTGGTCGCCCCCGGCGGGGCCGCACGGTGCCATGTGCTGATCCGCAACAACTCCGCGGTGGTGGACCAGTTCGTCTTCACCGTCCGCGGCGCGCCCGCGGACTGGACCGAGATCAAGCCCGCCGTCGCCAACCTCATGCCGAGGCAGGAGGTCAGCGTCGAGCTGACCTTCCGGCCGCCCCGGTCGCACGAGGTGCCTGCCGGCGAACACCCGTTCGCGCTGCGGATCGCCTCGCGGGAGGACCCGGCGGGGTCGGTCGTGCAGGAGGGCGTGGTCACCGTCGAGCCGTTCACCGAGGTCGCCGCCGGGGTGGTGCCGGAGACGTCGACGGCGCGCCGGATCGGCAGGCACACCCTCGCGCTGGACAACCTGGGCAACCACCCCGTCAAGGTCGAGGTGGGCGCGGTCGACAAGGACGAGCGCCTCACCTTCCGGCGCAAACCCGCGCGCCTCGAGCTGCCGCTCGGCCACACGACCTTCGCGCGCGTCGACGCCCGGCCGAGGAAGTACTTCTGGAAGGGCGAGAACGTCCCGCTGCCGTTCAAGATCGTCGTGGCGGTGCCGGACGCGCAGGAGATCGAGCTCGACGCCCGTCTCGACCAGAAGGCGCTGATCCCGCGGCGGGTGTTCTGGCTGGTGTCCATCCTCTTCGGGCTGCTCATGGTCCTGGTGATCATCGTGACCTTGCTGCTGCGCCAGCAACCGGTCTCCATCGCGGGCCCGTCGCCGGAGCGGCCGTCCAGCTCGGCGGCGACTACCACCACCACCGGCTCGGCCGCGCCGACGACCGCCAGTTCCGCGCCGAGCTCGGCGCCGGGCCCGAGCCGGGTGGCGGGTGGTGGCGGGCCGAGCGTGTCGGCGCCCACCGGGGGCAGGGCGGTGACCGGCCGGTTCCGCATCGAGACGCGGGCGTACCCGAACGTGGGCGGCGGGCCGCAGCTGTTCTCCTACGTGGTGCCGGCCGGGGCGCGGTACCGCGTGCTGTCCGTGGTGCTGCGCAACCCCGCCGCCGACACCGGGCAGCTCCAGATCAGGCACGGCTCCGTGGTGGTCGGCACGGTGGACCTGGCCGTGATCAACCGCGACGGCAACGACGAGCTCACCTTCGTGCCGGACGACCCGCCCCTGGTCCGCCCGGGGGAGCGGATCACGCTCGCGGTCGTGTGCACGAACCGCCGGGACCCGTGCACACCGACGGGCGACTTCACGGTGGCGCTCGTGCGGTGACCGTGGTGAGCGCACGTGCAGTCGCGTTGAGCGCGTGTTGAGCACCGTGTCGACAGTGGACGTGCACCGCTCCCCGTCGATCACGAGGTGAATCATGGCTCCCCGAATCCCCGTTCACGTGACGTCGACCGACCCGATCCTGCGGACCGGGGTCGCCACGCAGCTGCGTTCCCGGCCGGAGGTCGAACTCGTCGCCGACCCGTCGCCAGCGGCGGTCTGTGTCGTCGTCAACGACATCGTCGACGACCAGGCGCTCCAGCTGGTGCGGGAGCTGCGGGCCCATGGCAACCGGCAGGTGATCCTCGTGGTGTCCACGATCGACGACGCCGCGCTGCTGTCGGTCATCGAGACGGGTGCGTGCGGCGTGGTCGCGAGAGCGGACGCGACACCGGAGAGACTGGTGACGGCGGTGACCCAGGCGTCGTCCATGGGCGGCGTGCTCTCGCCGAAGCTCGTCGGCCGTCTCCTCGATCAGGTCAACCGCCTGCAGCACCAGGTGCTGGCACCGAAGGGGCTGAAGTTCACCGGCCTGTCCGACCGCGAGGCCGCGGTGCTCCGGATGATCTCCCAGGGCATGGAGGTCCGCGAGATCGCCCAGGAGCTGTCCTATTCGGAACGCACGATCAAGAACGCGTTGCACGACGTGGTCAGCCGCTTCCACCTCCGCAACCGCACGCACGCGGTGGCGTTCGCGATGCGGGAAGGGCTGATCTGAGCCGGCCCGACACCGTTTGGGCCACGAAACCATTACGAATGAAGAAGTGGTTGTTACGCTTATCGGAACGACACCGATGCCAGCCCCTTCGATTTTCGCGTCGATTCCGCAAAAGCGGTGGCCGGTTTCGCGGATCCCGTTCGGAGTGGGCTGACCTGGGGAAGGGTCGTAACCGCGCGCCTCGCGGCTCGTTATGCCGACATGTGATGATGATCCGCCGCTTTCGAGTGCCGGAATGGTCGGTTGACGGCTGATCCGGCGCTGGTCGGTGCTGCCCAGCGGTCGACATGACAATCGAATGACGCAGGGCGGATCGCGAGGAGTGAGGAGTCGCGGTCGTGTCGATGACGCTCAGCAACCTGCTCGCGTTCGGGTTCCTTCCTGGGCACGAGGTGGTGGCCGCCGGCGACCTGGCGCACCGCGTCGTGCGCTCCGTCGTCGCGGTGAGCGCCCACGACGAGCTCGCCGGGCTGCGGCCGGGGGAGTTCGCCGTCCTCGACCACGACCGGTTCGTCGCCCCCGGCCAGAACCTGGCCGGGACGATCGTGCGCGCCGCGAGCCAGGGGGCCAGCGGCCTGCTGGTCAACGGCTCCGTCGACCAGCTTCCGGCGACCATCCGGGAGCTGGTCCAGCGGTGCGGCCTGCCACTCGTCCTGACCGGGCAGAACGTCGACGTGCGAAGACTCGTGACCGCCATGGACCGGTTCGTGCGGTCGCCCGACCTGCCGGACGCGGAGTTGATCAACACGGTGTCCCACCGGTTGTGCTCGACGGTGTCGGACGCGGAGGGAATGGTGCGGGTCCTGTCGTCCACACTGCGCTGCCGGGTCGGCCTGCTCGACGCGGAGGGGCGGCTGGCCGTGGGCAACCTGCCCGCCGAGGTCGTGCTGTCGCAGGCGTTCCGGCGCGCGTGCCGGCCGTCGGCCGGGGGAGGGGGGCACACCCAGCAGGTGCGCGCGCTGGACGACGACTCGCTGTTGATCATCCAGCCGGTCCGGCTCGGACCGACGGGCCCGCTGAACCTGCGGCTCGTGGCGGTGGTGCCCAACGGGCCGGTCGCCTACGCGCGCACCACCAGCGTGTCCCTCAGCGTCGCGGCGTGGGCGTTCGTCGCGCACCTCGCCACCGTCGCCGTCGAACTGGAGCGGCAGCAGCAGCCCCGCGCGGGGTTGCTGGCCCGGCTGCTCGCCGAGGCGGACGCGCCGAGTTCCGAGGTGCTGGAGCAGGCGACCGCGGCCGGCTGGCGTCTGGGTGGCAGGCACACCGGCGTCCACGTCCGGGCGAGCGGACACGAGCCGTCCGGGATGGCGGTCCGGTACCGCCTGCGGACCGCGCTCGAGACCCGCGGTCTGGCCGCGGACCCGGTGCCCCGCGACGACGGCTGGGTGGTGTGGTTCACCGACCTCGACCCGGACGAGGACGGCACGCTGTTGCGGACGATGCGGGGTGTCCTGCTCGACGTCGAGCGGTCCTGCCCGGGTGTGCGGATGTGCGCGGGGGTCGGCGTGCCGGGCAACGGCACCGGGGGACTGCGTGACTCGCTGCAGGACGCGCGACGTGCCTGCACGATGGCCGCCGCGCGCAACGTCGCGGGCGCGGTCGAACGCATCGGTGCGAGCAGCGTCAAGCGGTTGCTGTCCGACCAGCACGCGACCCCGTCCCAGGTCGATCTCGCCGAGCGGCTGCTGCTGCCGCTCACGTCCGCGGACATGTCCGGATACCTCACGATCACCCTGTCCTGCTATCTGGACAACGAGTCGTCCGCGACCGCGACCGCGCTGAGCCTCGGGGTGCACCGCAACACCGTGCTGGCGCGCCTTGACCGGATCCGGACACTGCTCGACGTCGAGATGAACGACCCGGACGAGCGGCTCGCGCTCCACCTGGCCACCCGGCTCGTGCACGGCGGCGCTCCCACCGGTGGGTGGGAGGACGTGGCCGGGGCCGGGCACGGGGTCAGCCCGCCCTCGGACACCCATCGGCGGGGTCGGGACTGACCGGCTGCCCGAGCAGACCGCCCAGCAGGCTGGTGGTGGTCGTGGTCACCGAAACCAGGATCCCGTCGACCAGGCACAGGGTCCCTTCGACGACGTTGGTGACCGTCGTCGTGACCGGCTCGGCAGGGGCCGGGACCGGGGCCGGGGATGGGGATGGGGATGGCGGCGGCGCGGCCGGGGTGGTGGGCACCGGCTCCGGCGGCCCGGGACTCGTCGGCGGCGGCGTGGCGGGCCGCGGCGCCGGAGCCATCACCGGGGTGCCGGTCGCCGAGCCGGGGCTGCCCGGGCCCGCTTCGGGCAACGCCGGACCGGCGGGCCCCACCGGCCCGACGGGCCCCACCGGGCCGACGACGACGCCCCGCTCGTACACGGCCATCCACCGCCGGATCAGGTGCAGGTAGGACTCCGACCGGTTGTAGCTCAGCACGCCGGCCCGCAGCCCTTCCGCCGTGGACAGGTCGCGGCCGTCCGCGCACAGGTAGGCGCCCGCCGCGCGGGCCGCGTCGTGGACGTTGTGCGGGTCGGCCACCCCGTCGCCGTTCCCGTCGGCCGCCCAGCCGCGCCAGGTTCCCGGGATGAACTGCATGGGGCCCACCGCGCGGTCCCACACCGTGTCACCGTCGTAGCTCCCGTTGTCGGTGTCGGGGATGGCCGCCAGTGCCGGACCGCCGTCCAGCCGGGGGCCGAGGATCGGGGTGAGCGTCGTGCCCCGCGAGTCGACCCGGCCGCCCCGTGCGTGTCCCGACTCCACGCGCCCGATCGCGGCGAGCAGGACCGAGGGCAGCCGGCAGTCCGGTTGTGTCGCCGCGAAGTGGGCCGCCGCCCGCGTGTACGCCGGGTAGACGTTCGCGGGAATTCCGGCCAGTCCCGAGTACGGCCCGGTGGCCACGCTCCCACCGGGACCGACCCTGCTGATCGGCACCGGGACGGCCGCCCCTGGCGCGGCGGCCCGCGGCCAACCCGCCGTGCCGTCCGGCACCGCGCCGTCCGGGACCGCCGGGTCGTCGGCGGCCGAGGGCGGCGTGCCGGGGGTGGACGGCGCGGTGACCGGGACGACCAGCACCGTGGCCGACAGCGCGAGCACTGCGGCCAGCGAGGGACCGGGGCGTAGTGGCGAGCGGTCGGCACGTTCCATGTCGCGAGTACAACACCGCGGCACCGCGGTGCGAGGTCGCGTCGCGCGTTCGTGCACACGGGGGAACCACTTCCGGCGCGGACACGCAGAACGGGTGGCCGTTCAGGACACCGCGGGCGACGGCTCTGACTTCGTCTTGGCAGGCAGGGTTTCCGGCGCCGGGAACCAGGCGAACGCGGCCACCGCGCACAGTGAGCCGGTCACCGCGAACGCCGCGCCGTAGGACAGGTTGTCCGCCAGCAGGCCCGCCACGACCGGTCCCAGCACGGCGCCGATGTCGGCCGTCATCTGGAACGTCGCCAGCACCGGGCCGCCGCGGCCGCGGGAGCCGATCACGTCCGCGACCGTCGCCTGCAGCGGTGGTGCCAGCAGGCCGGCGCCGAGGCCCGCGATCACGGTCGCGATCAGGAACATCGGCACGTCGGCCGTGAAGCCCACCCAGATCGTGCCGCCCGCGGAGATGACCAGCCCGAGCAGCACCGTCGGTTTGCGGCCCCACGAGTCGGCCATCCGGCCCGACACCAGCAGCATCAGCACGTTGCCCACCGCGAACACGGCCAGTGCGGTGCCCGCGAACGCGCCGTCGCGCCGCAGGACCTCCTCCACGAACAGCGGCACCAGCGACACCCGCACGCCGAACACGGCCCAGCCGTTCGCGAACGACGAACCCAGCGCCGCCACGTACGCCCGGTGCCGCAGCGCCTCCCGCACCGTGAACGTCGACGTCTCGGCGTCCGCCTTCGCCGCCAGGGTCGAGTTGCGCAGGAACCACCACACGATGAGCACCGCGACCATCAGCAGCACCGCGTACACCAGGAACGGGGCACGCAGGGAGATCGTCAGCAGCCCACCGCCGAGCAGCGGCCCGGCCACGCTGCCGGTCAGGAACCCGGTGCCCCACAGCCCGGAGGCCCGGCCCCGCAGCGGCGTGGGCGTCAGCCGGATCAGCAGCGCGATCGCCGACACCGTGAACATGGTCGACCCGATCCCGCCCAGTGACCGGAACAGCAGCAGCTGCCAGTAGTTCGCGGCGAACGCGCACAGACCGGTCGACACCGCGACGATCGTGATGCCCGTCAGGTACACGCGCCGTTCACCGAGCATCGAGACGAGCCGCCCGCTGGCGGGCGCGAACACCAGCCGGGCCACCGCGAACGCGCTGACCACCACCGACGCGGCGGTCACGCTGACGTCGAAGCTGCGCGCGAACGTCGGCAGTGCGGGGGCGACCAGCCCGAACCCGGCGGCGATCACGAAGTTGGCCGCGACGAGCACCCACACCTCGCTGGGCAGCCGCTCCTTCTGCGCGGAAACCGCGACCACCCCCATCAGCCTCGACCGTGACCCGAACGGGTCAACCGCCCGGGTCCGCGCTTCATTCCTCCTCTACAAGCTCGCATGTCAGGGCCAGGTTCCGGTCGGGCGGTCGTGGTGCTCGCAGTGGACGGTCAGCCGACGTCCCGCCTGCGGAACGCCGCCAGCCCGGCCGCGACCAGCGCCGCCGCCACCAGCGTCAGCCACACCAGCGGCGCCGCGGCGAACTCACCGCCCGGCAGCTTCGGGGTGTGCGTGAACGGCGAGAGGTCCATCGCCCACCGCGGCAGCCCGAACAGCGGTCCCATCTGCCCCAGCAGCAGGAACACCACGAGCGCACCCCAGCCCGCCATCACGAGTCCCGGCGCGACGCCGAACACCAGCACGGTGATGCCGGTCAGCACCCACACCGCTGGCAGTTGCACCAGCGCGGCCGCCACCACACGGCCCGTCTCGCCGAGGTCACCGCTGGCCGCGCCGTGCGCGAACCCGCCGAACACGCCGACCGCGGCCATCAGCAGTGTCGTCCCGGCGAGCGCGACGACCAGGTGGCTCGCCGCCCAGCGCACCCTGCCGACGCGGGTCGCGAGGATCGGCTCGGCCCGCAGCGCGGTCTCCTCCGCACGCAGCCGCATGGCCGACGAGATCCCGTACGCGGACACGATCACGGCGAGGATGCCCATCTCGGCCGACAGGAACGCGTCGACGATCCCGCGCTCACCGCCCAGCTTCATGATCATGTCGCGGGCTTCCGGTGTGTCGACGAACCCGCCGATCCGCGACGCGATGCTGCCGAGCACCAGCCCGCCGACGGCCATGCCGACCAGCCAGCCCGCGAGGCCGCCGCGCTGCAGCCGCACGGCCAGCGCCAGCGGGCTCGACAGCGACGGGCTCGCCGCGGGCCTGCCCGGCTTCTGCGCCAGCAGGCCCGCGCCGTGGTCGCGGCGGGCGACCAGCGCGTACGCGCCTGCGGCGACCAGCACGGCGAACGCGACGAGGTAGATCAGCACCCACCATCGGTCCCCGGCGAACGGCCGGACCTGCTGCGCCCAGCCGATCGGCGACACCCACGACAGCCAGGTCGACGTGTCGGTTCCGGTGGCGTCCCCGGCCGCACGCAGCAGGTACGCCGCGGCGAGCACCGCCGCCGCGAGGCTCCGCGCGGTCCGCGCGCTCTCGGTGACCTGCGCGGTCAGCGCGGCGACCGCGGCGAACGCGATCCCAGCGCCTGCCCACGACAGGCCGAACGCGAGCGCGCCCTGTGCGGGCAGGCCGGTGCCGATGAGGCCGAGCCCGGTCAGCAGCGCCAGCACCAGCGAGGTACCGGTGGCCAGCAGCAGCGCGGCGGTCAGCGACGCGTACCGGCCGACCACGGCCGCGCCGAGCAGTTCGAGGCGGCCGGTTTCCTCCTCGGCGCGGGTGTGCCGCACCACCGTGAAGATCGCGACCAGCGCGGCGAGCGCGGCACCCATCGCGCCGAGCTTGATCAGCGACACCGCGCCGAGCGAGGTCGGGTCGAAGACCCTGCCGTACAGCGCGAGCATCGCGGGTGTCTCGTTGACCGCGTTCGCGGCCCGCACCCGCGACTCCAGCGTGGTGTACAGGTCCTGCGACGCCGACGACGAGCTGGCCGCCATGACCACGAACAGCAGGATCCAGATGCTCGCGACGACCCGGTCGCGGCGCAGCGCGAGCCGCAGCAGCGTGCCGGTCCCCGCGAACCCGTCCCGCCGGCCGGTAGCGGAAGCGGTGGCGGGCCGGGCGAGGGTGGCGGTCATCCCGCCACCGCCGCGTGCCCGCCGTTCCCGGTGACCATGTCGGCCTCGTAGTGGCGGAGGAACAGCTCCTCCAGGGTGGGCGGCTGGCTGGTCAGGCTGCGCACGCCGACCCGGGTCAACTGCTTGAGGACGCTGTCCAGCTCCTCGGTGTCCACGTCGAACTTCACGTGCGTGCCGTCGACCTCGAGGTCGTGCACGCCGGGGTGGCCCGCGATGCCGTCGGGGGTGCCAGCCAGCTCGGCCGCGATCGACGTGCGGGTCAGGTGCCGCAGCTCGGCGAGCGTGCCGGTCTCGACCGTGCGCCCCAGCCGGATGATGCTCACCCGGTCGCACAGGGACTCGACCTCGGCGAGGATGTGGCTCGACAGCAGCACGGTGCGGCCGCGGTCGCGTTCCTCGCCGACGCAGTCCTGGAAGACGGCCTCCATCAGCGGGTCGAGACCGGAGGTGGGCTCGTCGAGGATCAGCAGTTCCACGTTCGACGCGAGGGCCGCGACCAGCGCGACCTTCTGCCGGTTGCCCTTCGAGTAGGTCCGGCCCTTCTTGGTCGGGTCCAGGTCGAAGCGCTCCAGCAGGTCGGCCCTGCGCTGCTGGTCGAGACCGCCGCGCAGGCGGCCGAGCAGGTCGATGACCTCACCGCCGGACAGGTTCGGCCACAGCGACACGTCACCGGGCACGTAGGCGAGGCGGCGGTGCAGCGCGGTGGCGTCCGCCCACGGGTCCCCGCCGAGCAGGCGGGTCTCGCCCGCGTCGGCGCGGAGCAGGCCGAGCAGCACCCGGATGGTGGTGGACTTGCCCGATCCGTTGGGGCCGAGGAAGCCGTGCACCTCCCCGGTGCGCACCGTCAGATCGAGTCCGTCGAGCGCACGGGTCCGACCGAAGGTCTTGACCAGGCCGGACACGGAAATTGCGGTTGTCATGCTTCGACCGTAGTGTGGTTTCACAAAGTTGTGAAGTTAAGAAAACGTATAAACTGATCAGGATCACACGGCCGGAGGAGAAGATGCAGAACGTGACAAGTGCTCCCGATGATCAGCCAAGTGACGTCGACCGGTTCGTCGAGCGGTTCGCCCTGTTGCTCGCCGAGGCGGGCATCGGCCGGATGCCGGGCCGGGTGTTCGGCGCCCTGCTCACCACCGAGGACGGCAGGCTGACCGCGGGCGAGCTGGCGGAGCGGCTGAAGGTGAGCCCCGCCGCGATCTCGGGTGCCGTGCGCTACCTCGTGCAGGTGGGGTTGATCGTGCGCCGCCGCGACCCCGGTGAGCGCCGCGACCACTACGAGGTGACCGACGACCTCTGGTTCGAGGCGTACGCCAACCGCGACACGCAACTGAAGGCGTGGGGCGAGGTGATGGCCGAGGGCGTCACCGCGGTCGGCGCCGGGACGAAGGCGGGCTGGCGCCTGAACACCAGCCGCCAGTTCTTCGAGTTCCTCCGCGAGCAGATGCCCGTGATGATGCGGAAATGGCGGGAGTACCAGCAGGACCCGCCCAGGTAGCGTGACCGGCGTGACGAACACCGTGACACAGCTCGCCGACGAGCTCCTCCAGTTGGTCTTCCACGCCGACCCGATGTACGCGTCCATCCTCGGCGTGCCGGGACACGGCCGTACGCTGGCCGACCGCTCGGCCACCGCCCAGGACGACCTCCGGACGCGTGCCCAGGACATCGCCGCGCGCATGACCGCCGTCGACCCCGCCGGCCTGTCCACCGACGACGCCGTGACCAGGGCGATGGTCATCCACCACGCGGACCAGATGATCGACGAGATCGACACCCGCCAGGTCGAGTTCACGATCAGCGACCTGTTCGTCGCACCCGCGGCCGAGCTGATCATGACGCTGCCGATGGTGCCGCTGAGCACGCCGGAGGCCCGCGACGACTACCTCGCGCGCCTGCGCGCGGTGCCCGCCTACCTCGAGACCGTGGCCGCGCGCCACCGCGACGGCGTCGCCGCCGGGCGGGTGCCGGTCGAGCGGACGGTCCGCAACGCGATCGCGCACCTGGACCGCTACCTGGCCGACCCGGCGAACGACCCGCTCGCCCGCCAGGAGGTGCCCGCGGACTTCGCGGCCGCGCGCGAGGAGGTGCTCGCCACCGTCGTGCGCCCGGCGTTCGCCGCGTACCGGCAGGCCCTGACCGACGAGTTCCTCCCGCACGGCAGGCCGGACGACAAGGTCGGCGTCTGCTGGCTGCCCGGCGGCGACGAGCTGTACCGCACCCTCGCCCGCATCCACACCACCACCGACCGCACCCCCGACGACCTGCACCAGACCGGTCTCGACGTCATCGAGCGGCTCACCGAGGAGTACGCCGAGGTCGGCGCGCGCGTGTTCGGGACAAGCGACCGCGCGGAGATCTTCCAGCGCATGACCACCGACCCGGCCATGCGCTGGCGCGACGCGGAGGAACTGCTGTCCTCCGCGCGCGAGGCCGTGGCCCGCGCCGAGGCCGCCGCGCCCGGCTGGTTCGGGCGGCTCGCCTCGCAGCAGTGCAAGATCGAACCGGTCCCGCCGGCCGACGCGCCCGGCGCGCCGGCCGCGTACTACCTGTGGCCGTCCATGGACGGGCAGCGGCCAGGCATCTACTTCGCGAACACCGACCGCGCGGAGGAACGCGACCGGTTCGTGTCCGAGGTGATGGCGTTCCACGAGGCCGTGCCGGGCCACCACTTCCAGATCCAGCTCGCGCAGGAGCTGACGCACCTGCCGATGTTCCGCCGCGTGGTCAACCCGACCGCGTACGCGGAGGGCTGGGGGCTCTACACCGAGCGGCTGGCCGAGGAGATGGGCCTGTACTCGTCCGACGTGTACCGGCTCGGCATGCTCGCCATGGACTCGATGCGCGCCGGGCGGCTCGTGGTCGACACCGGCATGCACGCCCTGGGCTGGAGCCGCGCGCGGGCCGTCGACTACCTGCGGGAGAACACCCCGATGTCGAACCTGGACATCGGCAACGAGATCGACCGGTACATCGCGTACCCGGGACAGGCGCTGTCGTACATGGTGGGGCGCCTGGAGATCCAGCGCCTGCGCGGGGTGGCCGAGCAGGCGCTCGGCGACCGGTTCGACATCCGCGAGTTCCACGACGTGGTGCTGGGCAACGGTTCGCTGCCGCTCGCGGTGCTCGCCGACGTGGTGACCGCGTGGGCGACGGTCAGCCTGCCCTGACGGTCTTCAGGATCTCCTGCGTCACGTCGGCGCCGAGGGGGGCGGGCTCGGCGGGCCCGCCCGCCAGGTCGTTCACCACGACCAGCATGGCGACGCCGTTGGGCTGACCGTCCGACTCCAGCAGCACGCCGACCAGCGCGACCTCCCCGGAGGTCGCCTGGCAGTCGGGCTTGGTGACCTCCGGCGTGACCTTCGCGGTCAGCGTCATCGCGGTGCTGCCCTCGACGGCCGCCTCGGTCGGCGTGGGCACGTCGACCTCGGCGTCGTTGCCGTAGTAGGTGGTGGCGAAGGACTTCGCGAAGTCGGTCAGCGTTGCCGACAGGTCGAGATCCTTGCCGCCCTTGCCCTGCACGTCGCCGCTCGCCGCGAACGTGCGGACGTAGGCGCTGCCGCCGCACTCGTACAGGCCGTAGTCGGCGTCACCGGTGAAGTCGACGTCCAGGCCGCTCTGGCGGGAGGTCGAGGACTCCTTCCAGTCCGGCGGCACCTGGTAGCTCAGGCCCGCGTCGGCGGTGTTGTCGACGGTGATCCAGTCGTCGTGCCGGCCACCGCCCGTGGTGGGCGGCGGATCCGCCGACGACGACGATCCGGACGACTCCGTCGTCGGCGCCGGGTCGGCCGTCGACTCGGTCGTGCTCGTCGGCTGTGGTTGCGCGGTCTGGGTGTCCTTTCGGTTCACCAGCACGATGGCCACGACCGCGCCGACAATGATCATGATCGCCACGAGGCTCAGGATCATCGGCAGCTTGGACCGTTTCGGCGGCGGTGGCGGCGGCGGATAGCCCTGCGCGGGAAAACCGCCCGTCGGCGGATAGCCCTGCGCCGGGAAAGCGCCCGTGGGCGGATAACCGGGCGGCGGGTACTGGGCGTACGGGTCGGCCTTGGAGGACGGATCGCTGTACGGATCGGTGCCGTACTGGTTCACGTACGGGTCGGTGCCGTACTTGTTCGTCCCCGGATCGGGCCCGAAGGGCTGGGGGTTCCAGCCACCCTGGCCGCCGTCGTTCCCTTGCCATCCGGTCACAGCCAGGACGATAGCCCGAACACGCTGTGCGCGGGCAGATATCCCGGCGAAACAATCCGCTGGCGAAGCGCGCCGAAGAGGGTCTGCCGGTTCCCGGGTGCGCACCCCACGTAGTTGTTCGATTACGGCCGTGAGTAGAGTTCGCCCTCGCCTGATCGACTCCCCTGTCACCAAAGATAGGTGAGAGGGCTGAGCCAAGTGTCGTTCGGACGGATAAGGAGTGTCATGGCCAGTCGGTTGAAGTTCGCCCGCGCAGGTGCCGCGATTGCGGGCGCCTCTGTGGCGTTGATGATGACGGCGGCCATTCCGGCCGCCGCCGACCCCGCGAAAGGCAGGGTGGACGGCGACGACTACGTCCACGGTCACCATGTCAACGTGGGTGGCGACAACAGCGACATCAACGCGAGCCTGATCAGCTTCAGGCTGACCGACGGCACGCCGCTCCAGATGTACTGCGTCGAGATCGACACGCCGATCGACAAGAAGCGGCAGATGGTCGAGCGGCCGTGGGACGAGTACCCGAACGCGAAGTCCCCGTTCCACCAGAACCGCGACAAGATCAACTGGGTGCTGCACCACGGCTACCCGGTGGTCGACACCGAACAGCTCACCGAGGTCCTCACCGAGGCCGGCGTGACGCTCAAGGACGGCATCGACAAGAAGGAAGCCATCTCCGCGACGCAGGCCGCGGTGTGGCACTTCAGCGACGACACCGACCTCGACCGGGACAACCCGTTGCCGAAGGGTCCCCGCGACTCCAAGGCGGACGTGCTGGCGCTGTACGACTACCTGACCGGTAAGGCAAACGTCGGCGTCCGCGGCCAGCCGACCGCGGCCCTCGAGGTCGCCCCTGGCGAGCTGTCCGGCACGGCAGGCAGCCGCATCGGCCCGTTCACCGTGAACACCACCGGTGACATCGACAAGCTGACCACCGAACTCCCCGAGGGCGTCAAGGTCACCGACGTCGACGGCGCCGAGCTCACCGCCGAGAAGATCAAGAACGGCGCGCAGCTGTACCTGGACGTCCCCGAGTCCGCCGAGGGCGGCGAGGGCAAGTTCGAGCTGACCGCCACGGCCAGCGTCGACACCGGCCGCCTGTTCGTCGGCGAGCGGTACGCCCAGGGTGAGAAGACCCAGTCGCTGATCGTGGCGACCGCCGACAAGAGCGAGCTCGTCGCGTCGGCCAGCGGCAAGTGGACCGAGAAGCCCACCGCGCCGCCGAGCACCTCGACCACCGAGGCCCCGCCGACCACGAGCACCGGGGTCGCGCCGGCGGGCGAGAGCACCACGTCGGAGGCCCCGGCCCCGCAGGCGAAGAACACCAGCGGTGAACTGGCCGAGACGGGTGCGTCGATCTTCACCCCGATCCTGATCGGTGTCGTGCTGGTCGGTGCCGGCATCGGCGCCCTGCTGTTCCAGCGGCACCGCAAGCGCGCCTGATCCGCGCGACGTAGGGTCCTGATGATGGTGACCGCCCCCGATCGTGGGGGCGGTCACCATCGGTCGTAGTAGGTTGGACCGAGTGCGTGGAAGGAGGGGTGGTCGTGGGCATTGATTTCGACGCCATGAAGAACAAGGCGGCGGACCTCGTCGAGCAGCATGGCGACAAGATCGAGTCCGGCGTCGAGAAGGCCGGCGAGTTCGCCAAGAACAAGTTCGGCCACGACGAGCAGGTCGACAAGGTCGTGGACAAGATCCAGGACGCCATCCCGGACAGGCCGAGAAACCAGCAGTGACAACGACGCCGCCCGGCTCTCGCAAGCCGATCATCGTGACATGGCAGGGGACGAACCGGACCAGCCTCGAGTCGGTCCGGCTGTTCGTGTCCGACGGCAGGCTGCGCGCATCCGGGCGGCTCATCGTCGCCGGCGACACCCCGTACAGCGCCTCGTTCGAGTTCACCGCGGCCCGCTCCGGCGAAGCAGGCCGCGGCCTGCTTCGCACCACGGCCGCCGACACCGAACGCTCCATCTCGGTCGGCCGGACCGAAGACGGCATCTGGCTGATCGACGACGGCAACGGCGCGACCGCCCGCAACGAGTTCGAAGGCGCCGTGGACGTCGACGTGGCGGGCTCGGTCACCTTCACCGCACTACCCATCCGCCGCCTCGGCCTGCACCGCCGCCCCGCGGAGGTCGAACTCCCGGTCCTGTACGTGTCGATGCCCGACCTCGCGATCAGCCTGGTCCGCCAGACCTACCGCACCGTCTCGATCACCGAAACCGGCGCGATCATCAACTACACGGACGCCCACCGCAGCTCCGACATCGCCGTCGACAAGGACGGCCTCCCGGTCATGTACCCGGACGCCGCACAACGCCTCTGAGTTGTCCACAGCTGACCTGGTTATCCACAGGTTGGCTTGTGTGCCTTGTTTTGTCGGTGGGTGCCGGTAGACTGGCATGGCGGGACGCCCCCGGGTTCGGGTGGGGGTTGCGTTCCGGCCGGTTTCGCGGCTTTGCTGGTGGTTTGTCCTCGCCGGACGGGCAGGTCTCGGGGGTGGCGGGGGCTTGTCGGCTGCGGTTTGGGCGGGTCTGCCTGCCATCCCGGCGACCTCCCTGCGGGCTATCACACCGCGCCAAGGGGGGCCGGTTCGTGCTTGGTGTGATTCGGGCTTCTGGCCCCCCTTGACACGGCGTGATCGGGCGTTGCCAGGTCGACGGGATGGCAGGGAGTCCCTTTGGGGTGGGCTTGCGCACCGTCGGGGTTGCGCGGGCAGGTTTCCCGCTTCGCGGGGCCCGCTTGGCGGGGTCGGGCGCGGAGCGCCCTGGTTGGTGCTGTGAAGGCGCGTTGACGGCGTGGCAATGCCCTGAAAGGCGCGTTCAGGGCGCTGGGCGTCCTGAATGGCCCATTGACGGCACTCGTTGTGCCCTGAGCGCGCCTTCACGGCACCAGCCCGCCCTGCGGGGCCCGTCGGGCGCTGCGCGCCCCGCGCCCGCTGCGCGGGTGCGGGGTGTCGTGCCCTGAACGACGCGTTTGGGACGCTCAACGTCCCGAAAGCGTCTTTCGGGGCACCGGCGGGTGGTCTCACGTTCGTGGTGTCTCGCTCCGCGCGGCTTTGCCGGGGTCCTGACGTTCGTTCCGGTGACTCTGGTCAGATTTGTGACAAGTTCTGCGAACACTTTCGGGTGGTCCCGGGGTGATGTTATTCTTAATTGTTTGCTGTCCGTAATGCCGGTGTTAACGACATCGCCCGTTCGTGACCATGAGGTCATTCATGACAAGGCCTGAGTCCAGCATTGTCGACCCCAATACGTTCGTCGACGGGCACACGTTCTCCTTTCAGTCGCAGCCCTACCTGCGGGACCTGTTCGAGGCGGTCGCCGACGGCAGGCTGCCGTTGGTTCTCGTGCTGGGGGCCGGGGTCTCGATGAACGCGAGCCTGCCCTCCTGGCGTTCGCTGATAACGAAGATGACCGGCGCGATCGACGACGACGCCCTGCAAAGGCTGGCCTTCCAGGACACGTCCGATCCCATGCGCAAGGCCGAGATCATCCTGAACCTCGTCAAACAGGGCAACGTGAACGTGCAGGACCACGAGGTGATCCGGGACGCCCTGTACCACAAGAACGCCACCGTCGTGCCTGGTCAGCTGGCGAACTCGCTCGCGCGGCTCATCTACACCCACAGAAGTCACGTCAAGGTGCTGACGACGAACTTCGACGACATCATCGAGAAGGCGCTGTACGGGTATTTCGACGAATCCCGCGTGCACGCCTATTCCATTTCCCAGGTGGAGCCGTGGCGGGAGTGGGCGCGCACCTCGGGCAACATCGGCGTCATGCACCTGCACGGTCTGGTCCGGCAGGGGCAGGACCCCGAGGAACCGATTATCCTGACCGAGTCGCAGTTCCTCAAGTACGGCGCCAGGGTGCGTGCCGCCATCTCGGACGCGATCGACGGTGCGTGCACGATCTTCGTGGGGCTCAGCATGTCCGACCCGAACCTGATCGGACCGCTGTACGAGAGTGCCGGGTCCTCGTCACCGCGGTTCGCGCTGGTGGTGCCCGGCAAGGAACCGGGCGCGTCCGCGGCGGAGTCGGCGCGGTACGCGATCGGCTCGGCGCGGTACCTCGAGGAGAAGCTGGCGCTGCGGCCGATCTTCCTGAAGTCCTACTCGCAGCTCAACCAGGTGATCTCGGACCTCGCGCTCGCCTCGGTGGAACCCGGCCGGTACCTGGCTGGCGGCGCCGCGACCGATTCGCTGACCTACGACCAGCGGCTCGCCCGTGCGCTCGACACCTGCTACTCGGCCATCGGGTGCGCCGCCGACGACTGGGTGCCGTCGGGGAACGCGGCCTCGGACTTCAACGAACGCCTCTACCAGGCGCTGAACATCACCGGCGGCCCGCTCGACGTCCTCAGGCGGATGAGCCGGCTCTACCGGCACCCCAACCTCGGGGGCCCGGACGGCGAGAACTTCGGCCTGTCGCTGTGGCTGCGGACGCGGGACCGGCAGGCGACCACGGAGAGCTACTCACTGTGCATGGTGGGCACCTCGGCGTTCACCCACCGTGAGGAGTGGTCGATGCGGCGCCAGGTCCCCATCTCCTCGGACACGCCGTTCACCGCCGCGCAGGCGGTGTTCCTCGGCAGTCGCCAGGCCGCGAACGTCATCCCGTCCCCGACGTCCCGGCTGTGGCGGGGCGTGCTGGCGGCGCCGGTGCTGCTCGTCGCGAGCGGCAGCGACAAGAACATCAACGGCGAGCCTGCCGACATCCTGACCATCGGCGCGATCACGCTGAACTCGACGCACCTGGTGACCGGCCTCGACGGCGAGGAAGAGGCCGGTCCCGAGGAGTTCTCCATCATCAAGAGGCTGAAGGCGGTCCACTACGACGAACTGGTCGGCAGCCTGCAAAAGGCGGCCGAGTTCGTGTTAAACCTTGCCTGACCGCTTCCTTTTCGCGCGCACCATCGGTACGGGCCCGGGAACGGAGACGTAAACCCGGTCTCCCACGACTCTCTTGGGTGACTGGTCGGTCACCGACTCACTCTGTTCGGTCTCCGTCATCGTCCCCACCGCCGCCTCCATCGTCTCGGAACTCGTGTGCACAGCTCACGTCCCTTCGCCGATGTCCACGTGGCGAATTTCCAATGCTACGGCGTCGTGCCAGCCGCTAGCAATCGCCAGGTGTGTCGTGGTTCGTTTCCTCAACCGATTCTGTTACGCACTTCGAGTTTATGCCGGTAGCGCGCCTATTGCCGTGTCGCCTTCCAGCCGGAGTACGCGACCGCCCGCTGTCCCCAGGTCGCGGAGCGTTTCGAAAGCCTCCGGATCGGTGAGATCGATCGGGAATTCTTCCTGCTCCGCGTTTCGCAGGTCCGCCAGCGCCTGCCTGCCCTCGTGCCCGGCCCGCACCGTCGCGGCCAGGCCGCCCGTCGACGCCAGCGCGCCCCTCGCCGCGCCGAGCCTGCCCAGCGCCTCGTCGACCGCCGCCAGCAGCGGGCCCCGGTTGCCTTCGCACATGGCGAGCACCAGCTCCGGCTTCGAGGACATCACCCTGGTGCCGTCGCGGAACGAGCCCGCGGCCAGCGACAGCGCCAGTGACCCGCCGTCCGCGCCGGTCGACGCCAGCACCGCGGCCAGGAGGTGCGGCAGGTGCGAGATCCGCGCGACCGCCGCGTCGTGTTCGCCCGCCGTCGCCGGCACCACGTGTGCACCGCACGCCAGCGCCAGCTCCGCCGCGGCCCGCCACGCGTCCTGCGGGGTGTCCTCGTCGGTGGTGACCACCCACGCCGCCCCGTCGAACAACGTCTCGGTCGCCGCGTCCCAGCCCGACGCCGACTTGCCCGCCATGGGGTGGCCGCCCGCGTAGCGCGCGTCCGGGAGCCGCTTCGCCACGGCGTCGGCGACCGGCTGTTTCACGCTCACGACGTCGGTGAGCAGGCAGTCCGGCGCGTGCGCCGCCACCGCGCGGAGCACGTCGTCCACGGCGGGCAGTGGCACGGCCACCACGATCAGCGCGTCGGTGCGGGCGGCACGCTCCAGCGCCGCGGGCACCGACGGCTCCACCCGGGGGTCCGCCACCGGTTCCACGGTCGCGCCGAACGCCTCCCGGCCGGCTCTCGTCGCCGCCTTCAGCACCGAGCCGCCGATCAGTCCGAGGCCGAGCACACACACAGGTCGCACGTGTCCATCTTTCACCGCAGCGCGTCCAGTGCGAAGGCCGCGTACAGCGCGACGCCGTGGGCGAACGCCGACTCGTCGAAGTGGACGCGGTTCGAGTGGTTGGGGGCCGCCTCGTCCGGCGTCACGCCCGGCGGGCACGCGCCGAGGAACGCCAGCGCGCCGGGGACCCGCTGCAGCACGTACGAGAAGTCCTCGGACGCCATCAGTGGTTCCGGCATCAGCGAGCTGTGCTTCTGGCCCAGCACCGTGCTCGCCAGCGCCAGGACCCGCTCGGCCACCGCGCCGTCGTTGTTCGTGGGCGGGTAGCCGGTGTTGATCTCGAAGGCGGCCGTGCAGCCGTGCGCGGCCGCGATGTGCTCGCACACCTTCGGGATCTCGGCCTGCACCAGCGCGCGAGTGCTGTCGGACAGGGTGCGCACGGTGCCCTCCAGCTCGGCCGTCTCCGGGATGATGTTCGACGTCGTGCCCGCCGTGATCCGCCCGACCGTCAGCACCGCGGGGTCGAAGACGCTGAACCGGCGGGTCACCATCGTCTGCAGCGCGCCGACCATCGCCGCCGCGGCCGGGACCGGGTCGATGGCCCGGTCGGGCATCGCACCGTGCCCGCCCTTGCCGGTGACCGTCACCGTGTACGCGTCGGCGCTCGCCATCATCGGACCTGGACGGCACATCACCACACCGGACTGCGCGGTCGACGTGATGTGCAGCGCGAACGCCTGCTCCACCGGCCTGCCACCCGCCTCCAGCACGCCCTCCTCCAGCATGTGCCGCGCGCCGTGCTGCCCCTCCTCGCCGGGCTGGAACATGAACACGACCTTGCCGGCCAGCGCGTCCCGCCTGCTGTTCAGCAGCCGGGCGGCCGACACGAGCATCGCCGTGTGCGTGTCGTGGCCGCACGCGTGCATCGTCCCGTCGGTCTCCGACGCGAACGCCAGCCCGCTGTCCTCCCGCAGCGGCAGCGCGTCCATGTCACCGCGCAACAGCACCGTCGGGCCCGGCCGGTCGCCGTTCAGCACCGCCGTCACCGAGCTGCACGAGTCACCGGTGCTGACGTGCAGCCCGAGTCCCTCGAGCGCGTGCAGCACCGCGGCCTGCGTCTCCGGCAGGTGGAGGCCCTCCTCCGGGTGCTTGTGCAGCCGCCGCCGCAGCGACACCGTCCTCGGTTGCAGTGCGCGGGCGGCTTCGAACAGGCCGGTGAACCTCGGGTCGTCGGACAGCGTTGCGGTGGTCATCCCATGATGATCGCGCAACACTCCGGCCACTGCTTCTTCCTGCGGCCGAACTTGAGGAATACCGTGTGCCCCATGTCCGAGCAGGACCCGGTGACGGGCTTCGCGATCGCGGTGGTTCGCGAAGAAGGAAAATGGCGGTGCACCGCCATGGAGAGTTCGGCGTTGACCGAGCTCGACGCGGCGATCACCGAGCTGCGCAAGACCAGGTCGACCGGGGCGGTGTTCGGCCTGCTCGACGTGGATGACCAGTTCTTCATCATCCTGCGGCCGGGCCCCGGCGGCGTCCAACTGCTGCTGTCCGACTCGGCCGCGGCGCTCGACTACGACATCGCCGCGGACGCGCTGGACGTGCTGCGAGTCGAGGCACCCGCCGACTACGACGACGAGGTCTGGCCGGAGGGTGCGCTGGACATCCTCGCCGACATCGGCCTGCCAGCCCCCGAGCTGCAGGTGATCGTCGGCGAGGTGGACCTCTACCCCGACGAGCAGCTGCAGATCATCGCGCAGCGCTGCGGCTTCGCCGACGAGTTCGGCAAGCTCCTCGACGCCATGGACAGCATGGCCCAGTGAGCCGGCGGGCCGCAGACGAGGACCTGGTCCGTGCCGCCATCGACGTGGCGGGACGGGCCACCGCGACCGGTGACGTGCCGATCGGCGCGGTCGTGCTCGCACCGGACGGCACCGAGCTGGCCGCCGCCTGCAACGCCCGCGAGGCGCTCGGCGACCCCACCGCCCACGCCGAGGTGCTCGCGCTGCGCGCGGCGGCCGCCCGCCACGGCGACGGCTGGCGCCTCACCGGCTGCACGCTCGTCGTCACGGTCGAGCCGTGCACCATGTGCGCGGGCGCGCTCGTGCTCGCCCGCGTGGCCCGCGTCGTGTTCGGCGCGTGGGAGCCGAGGACGGGCGCGGCCGGGTCTTTGTGGGACGTGGTGCGTGACCGCAGGCTGACACACCGCCCGGAGGTGGTGGGCGGGGTGCTGGCCGACGAGTGCGCGGCGCTGCTGGCGGACTTCTTCGCCACCCACCGGCCCGGCTAGGCGGGCCAGTCGACGGGTGTCACGGTCCCGGTCTCCCAGTCGCGGCGCAGGATCGCGTAGCCGACGGAGTCGTACAGGCGGTCCTGGCCCGGCCAGGCGTCCCGGTAGTGGGCCTCCTTGACGAAGCCGGCCTTGGTGAAGACGTTGCGCATGGCGTGGTTGTCCTGCCGGGTGGTCCCTTCGATCCGGTTGGTCGCGTGGTTGGTGAAGACGTGCGAGGTCAGCCACCGCACCGCGGTGGTCCCGACCCCGCGCCCGCGTGCCGACGCACGCACGCGTAAGTCGAACAGGGGAGTCCCGTCGTCGAGGTCGAGTAACCGGACGATCCCGAGCCGGTCCGGTCCGTGCGCGATCCAGTAGGCGTCGTCGTACGCCCCGCCGGCGACCCTGGCGTGGACGGCGGTGCCGTCGGCCTTCGGCTCGGTGTGGAACGGCCACTCCTCGGCGGTCATGAAGCGGGCGACGTCGTCGGTCTCCTGCCGCTGGACCTGGGTGAACTCCATGGCGCGAAGCTAGCAGCGGGCACCGACAAAAGCCGGTGGCTTTCCGGTCACTCCATCGAGTGAATCCCGAGGTGGGCGGCACCTGACGGCGCCGGTCAGGCGAGTGCCAGGCGCATGCCCACGGTGAGCTGCTCCGGTAGCTCTGTGACGCGGCAGATGAACACCCGGCGCCCGCCGACGTCGGTGTACTCGCCGACCGAGATCCGGTTGTCCGGCGGGGTGAAGCCGACGGGCTCGTACCTGGCGTCGAAGCCGCTGGGCAGGCGCACCTGGTACTCGAGGTGCCGGACGCGCAGCAGTTCGGTCGCGCGGAAGACGAACTGTTCCGCGGCGCCGCGCCGCATGAGCGGCAGGCATTTGGCGGGCCAGAAACGCGTCATCTCCATTCGGACGACCTGACCCATGCGTACTGGTGAATGAAAGTGCACGATCGAGGTGAGCCGGGCGTTCGAAAGCCACGAGTTCGTCATGCTCCAATGCCGGGTGGGCCGCCCGTCGATCTCGATGTTGTCGGCATTTACCAGGACATTCCTGCGGTACTTCTCGGGCTGGTCCCAATCACTGCCGAGGTGGAACCTGATGAAATACACCTCGTCCCGCTCGGCGACCGCCTCGAGCACGACGACCTCACGCACGTCACCGTTGGGTTGAATGTGCACTTTCTGGTGCCAGTTCTCGACCGAAGCCAGCAACCCGGCCCGCGCGGCGGACTCGTTGCCCACCACGAAGTCGCAGTACCGCGCGACCAGCCGCCCACAGTCCCTGGTGGCCCGCCGGGCAGCCCGCCGCTCGACGAGAAACACGAGCACGACCCCCACCGCACCCACAATGGCGACGACAGTTGCCGCCACCCGAACCGCACCATTTCCGAGCGTCGCCACCAGTATTCCGGCAACTGCCGCCACCGCCACCCCGGCAATGACCGGGACACTCCACGACCGAAAAGAGAGGTAACTGGTGACCATGGATTCCCACTCCTCCCCACGGGCGAAGGAAAACGCGACCGCCTGCCGGTGAGCCGGCACGACAGGCGGTCCCTTAGAGGATAAGACAGAAACCCACGCGACGATTACGTCATTCAGGCGTATTTACCGGGTGAAAGAAAACGGAAGCGTCACGCAGGTTGCGGGCGAGATGTCCCGCCCGCAACCTGCGGCCACGGTCAGGAATGGGCGCCCACCGTGTGGCGGTCGCGGCCTTCGAGCTCGGCGGCCAGCCGGTCGATCTGCTCGGCCCGTTGCTTCCGCCGCACTGCCCGCTCCACGCGTTCCTCGGTGTCCATCGCGTCGGTCTTGTTGCGGAGCTTCCGTTCCGCGCGTTGCGCGAGGATGTCCAGGTTGACACTGTCCTGACGCTCGTACAGGTGGACGTGTTTGCTGTGCAGCCGCTTGGCCGACTCCAGCTGCCGCGTGACGAGGGTGTCGTAGCAGGTGGTGCCACCCATCATCTTGCTCAGCACCGGGAGACAATCGATGGCGATCAGCAGAAGGCGGAGCACCCAGCCCGCCACCGCGATGACGGTGCTGGTGTCGGTGAGCCGTTCGAGCGCGTGGATCTCGTCGAGCAGTCCCACATCCGCGAGGTTCTCGCGCTTCTCCCGGACTTTCGCGGCGATCGCGTCGCTGACCTGGCGACCCGCGACCTGACGTGCCTGTGCCAGCTTCGCGGTGAGGTCGACGACGCTCGCCTCCAGCGCGTTCAGCTCCGCGTGCCGCTGGTCGAGTCGCACGTCGAGGCGGTACTGGTCGGCCTTCTCCCGGTTGCGGCGGCATTCGCCCCCCACGCCGGGCACGCCGGTGAGCCCGGGGCCGGTAGCGCCGGTGCACTCGGCCCGCGCCACGCGATCCAGCTGGGCGTAATGCCGGTCCATGGCAGCCACCTGCTCGGTCGTCCGGTCGAGCAGGCTCGTCTCACTCGCCAACCGGGTTTCGATCGCCCCCGGACTGTCCTTGATCGTCAGCTGGAAGCCACGGCACGACGGGTCCGCCGACACCGCACCGAAGGCCGGGTTGCACGACCGGAGTTTGCTCTCGTAGTCCTCGACTGCCGACTTGCGGTATTCGTCGATCTCGTTGTGAACGGAGGGCTGGAACACCCACAACACCAGTGGCTCGGCGATCGCGGCACCGAGGAGCAGTGAGATCACGATCCTGGGCAGGAACAGGGCCAGCTTGGAGGTGCGCTGCACCCCGTGAGTGCTGGAGATCAACCAGCCGTCGAACGTGAGGATCATGTACGCCCAGAGCAGCCCCACCGGCAACAGCGCCCACCACGCCCCGTTCGTGACACTGCTCAAGGCCACCACCAGCGACAACCCGGCCATCAGCCCGGTGTTCAGGACGATCGCGCCCAGCCGGGTGTAGCGGGGACGTTCCTCCGGCACCCAGTCGAGGATGTCCTCTTTGACGCCGACGACCGACCGGAGCCACCGCCCGGCACCTCGGTCCGTGGTGACCGGGCGGTAGAGGCCTACGGGTGCGTCGTTCGGCAGGGAGGAGCGAGCCGACGGAGCACCGTCCAGTCCGGCTGCCGCGGGAGGTTCAGCGAGGTCAGTGGACATCTTCCTCCCTCTCCTCCTCATCGTTCGCTTCCTCGTCGTTGTCGGCGGCTTCCAGCTCGGGGGCCTTGAGGTCCGTCAGCTCGGCCGATTCCGGGTTCGCCTGTTCCCGCGTCCCCGCGAGCATGTTGTCGACGACCTTCTCGAGGTTGACGTTGGCGGTGTCGAGGTAGCCGCGCTGGGCCAGCTCACGCACGATGTCGATCTTCGCTTCGAGTTCGCGCCGCTTGTCCTCCCGCTCGATGGCGAGGTCCTCCCGCGACCACTCCCGGTTCCGCAGTTCCCTCTCCCGCTTGATCTCGAGCTCGCGCCGTCGGTACAGCCACTCCTCGGCCGTGTCCGTGCGGTGCGCCTCCCACCGGAGACGCTTGTTCTCTCGTTTCCACTCGGCCAGTTCCCGGCTCTCGGTACGCTCGCGTTCCAGGCGTTCCTGTGCCTGAGCTCGTTCGTACTCGAGCTTGTCGGCTTCGAGACTCGTCACCCGTTCGGCCAGCTCCTTCGCGCTGATGTCACCGACGGAGTAGGCGTTGGTCAATGCGCTGAGGGCGTCGTTCGGCACCACGCGGCTCTGCTCGGTGAACTGGTAGCGCTGGTACCCGCGCATGTCGGCGTCGCGCTCCAGTTCCGCCCGCTGCGCCTCGGCGGCCGTGACGTACTCGAATTCCGCTTTGTGGTGCTGGAGGACCTGTGAACTGCGCTGCAGCCCGAACTGGATCCTGTGATGCTGCTCCTGCTGGCGCATCGACTGTTCGAACTCGCTGACCTCCGTCGGGGTCAGCACCTCCACGCTCGCGAGCTCGACGGACACGCCGACGATCGTCGGCGGCTCCACGGTGGTGAACGCCTTCACCTGTGCGTTCAACTTCAGTCGTGCCGTGTTGATCTCGGCCAGGGGATAGTCGAGCCCCAGCTCGAAGATCCGGTGGTGGCTCTTGATGTACGCGCGCAACGCACTCGCCGCCGACGGCGATCCTTGCCGCACCACGGCGATCGGGTCGGTCACCGTGCAGACGAAGGTGAGCCGCATCGTGAACTTGTCCGCGTCCTTGGACGGGATGTCGAGTTCCACGAACACCTCGACATCGCTCGAGACGTCCACGACGCTGACGTGCGTGGCGTCGAGCACCGAGGTGGAGTCGAGTGGCAGCGCCGAGTTGTCCAACAGGAAATCGCCGTCAATCCGGTAGATCAGGCGCTGCCCGGCCGCGGTCTGCGGAATCTCCTCGATCCCGCGGGTCCTCTTCGGGCCGAGCAACCGCTTCGGCGGCACGGGAGCGAGGCTGCGCTGATCGACGATGGGGTAGGGGACCGTCATGGGTTTTCCTTGTCTGATCCTTCACGGCCGAGCGCCGTGAGCAACGCGGAGAAGAGTTTCGCGATGAGTTCGTTGTCGTTGCCGCCGCCCTGACGAGCCGTCACCTTGCGCATGTCGTCGCGCAGGCGTCGGCGTTCGAGCTCGGTCATCTCCACGGCGAGCGCCTCGCCCATCCGCTGGACCTCTGAGGTGGCGTGCTTGTCGTGTTCGGCCAGGTCCTTGAGCGTGTCCCGCAACGACTCGATGGCGCGAAGACGCGTTGGGCGGTTGTCCAGCGTCATCGCCCACAGCCGGGCAACGGCGTGGATCTGGTCGGGGGACCGTCCGAGGTGGAGCAGCACGGACTGGCGTCCGGTCCTGTGGTCACGGGCGCCCAGAACCACGCTCAGCGTCGAGATCGCGACTGAGCGGAGGATGGTGCTGCCGCCAGGCCGGCCGAACCTCGCCAGCTTGTTGGACAACACCCTCAGCACCATTCCGGCATCGGGTGTGTCCCGGGCCAGGGTGGTGAACAGGTTGGCGAGCGCGATGGCGACGTTTCCGGTGCCGGTGTCGGCCTGTGTGCACAGCCGCCACAGCTTGTTGATGGCCTCGAGCGGGAACCGGACGCCGAGCTGGTCACCGAACGCCATGGCAGCGGTCCATTGCCGCGCGGGGTCGCTGCCGTGGATCCACCTCGTGGCGATCTGGAGCGCTGCTGGAGCCATCTGATCGTTGCGGGCCATGATCGTCAGGGTGTAGATCGCGGCACGCTGGCCCCCGCCACCACGCGATCCGGCGGACCACTGTTGCAGCAGGGCGAGCGCTTCGTTGAACGCGACCTCCGCCACGGCCGCCAGGCCGATGGCGACACGCCACGGGTGCCGCGCAACGATTTCGTTCAGCCAGCCATGCACGGCGTCCCAGAACGCCACGTCCATGCGGTTCCACAGGGCGCGGACGACGTGCCGGTGGTAGGCAAGCGAGGCGAAGACCAGTTCGGTTCGCGGACCAACGTCGAGCATGACGGTCCGCCGGACGATCAAGCCATCCGGATCGACGAGCCGACGCCGGACCTGGGGCAGGCTCTCCTCGGCCACGCCCTCCTCCGGAGACGGTTCCGGCATGTGCCGGCGTAGGTGCTTCTCGAGGACCGCCAGGTCGAGCTCGAACGCGCGTTCGGCGGTGCCGTGAGCGAAAGCCAGCGTGGTGACCTCCATGACCTGCCGTCGACTGGGGCCGCGGTCGAACCAGGAGGCCACCGCCGTTTCGGCGGTGACGTCGAAGTGACCGGCAGCTTCCTCCGGTTTCTCGCCCCGGTCGAGCCGGCACGCGAGTTCCACCACGTCACGTACCTGACGGCAACTCTCGAGCGACGTCGCCAACTCGGAGAAAGCGTCCTCGGTCAGGTCGGTGGTCATCCGGGTGCGAAGCACCTGTTCCAGGTCGGGTCGGTGCCACGGCACATGGCTGATCGCGTCGCCGACCTGTTGCGGCTCTGTCGTCGTCGTGACCACGAGATATGCGCCGGCGTTGGTCAGGCGGTCGGTCAGGACCCGCCAGGAGAAGTCGCCGTCGGTGTCGGGTGGCGCCACATGATCGATGACCGCGTACCCGAGCCCTTCGTCGTAGGTGCGTTCACGCAGTTCAGCCATGGTGAGCTGAGGCGAGAGGAGGAACAGCGACTCGTCGGTCACCGTGCGCAGCAGCGCAAGAGCGGATGTGCGCTTGCCCTGGCCCGGCGGACCGTGCAGGACCACCGCCCGCCCTCTTTCGAGCGCCGTGGCCGCCTTGCCGAACGGCTCGGGCCGTACGAAATGTGCGAGCGTGTCCACCAGGTCGTCCTCCCGGATACGGCCGGTGACGCGGGTTCGCACCATGGGCATGTCGGTGACCGTGCCGAAGTAGGCGTGCGTGATGCTCATCGACTCGGGCATGTCGTTGTGGACGTAGTTGAGCGTGTCCGCGTCGAACTTGGTCGCCGTCTGTTCCTCGGACCCGTCCGGCTGCTCCGCGGGCTGCTCCGGGCTGTCCTTCGTCTCCGCCATCAGCGCTTGGTGACCTGAACGCCGAAGACGACGTTCTCGGCGGTGAGGTTCTGAACCGTGTTGCTGACACGTGCGATCGGGTCCCGGGGCTCCTCGTCCACGTCGGCCTCGCTCCCGGTGCGGATGTAGATGTCCCACGGCGTCGCGTTGGCTGTGGTGTCGGCTTTCCTGAAGTCCGAAGCCGTGACGGCGGCGGAACGGACGAGCTCGGCATGCGCCCGGTGGGAAATGGCGAGCACGCAGCCGGTGGCCTGCCGGGCAACCGGGCGCGACCGGGCCAGGGCACCAGCGGCGGACACGGTGGCGGTCACGTCCACCGAGTTCAGGCCCTGACCGTGGGCGATCTCGGCGCGGTGCAACACGATCCGCGCGCGAGCGCCGGGGAGTGCGATCGCCTTCTCCAGTGCCGGCACAACCGAGGCGAACACGTCGAACAGGCTGATCGCGGCGACCGGGATCACAGCGACCGCGGTACCGTCCGGATAACGCCTGAGGTCGGCGACCACGTCGGAGTCGTGTGCTTCGATCGCCGCGTGCAGGCGTGCTTCACAGTCGATCGAAGGGCTTTTGGCGGCCACGGCAAGCACACACGCGGCCACGCCGGTGACGTGATTCTCATGCCCGAGCTTGGCAAGAACGCGTGTCACGAGTTCGGCGGGAGATGTCTGTTTCGCGTCGAGGTAGCCGATCGACGAACGGATGCCAGGAATGCGCGTCTCGTCGAAGCGGACGGGGAGTACGTAGACACTCCTGCTGTTCAGAGCGCGTTCCTGAGCGGCGGCACGTTCGTGATTGGTCCATACCTTGCGTGAATAGTCCGCGGAGATGAACAGTACGCAGAACCGTGACCGTCTACTGTAGATCTCGTCGAGATGTTCGTAGAGGTCGCGGCCCCAGAGGTCAGCGGTTTCGAAGCTGTCATAGAACACCCGCAGGCCGGCGCTTGTCAGCAATGTGGCCACTTCTTCCACGTACGAACGCTGCTCGTCGGCGAAGGACAGACACACGTCGTATGTTTCGAGTGTCTCTTCGAGCGCATCATGCATCCGTATGATCACATCCCCAGTCATCTCAGATCTCTCGCGATACGAAGATCAAATAACCCATATGGGTGGCGCGTGTGGGGCAGAACGTAGCAACGGGCAGCGCCGTCACCGAATTGAGGGTCCCCTAATCGGGGGTTTGTTGTGCTCGATCAGGCGTGATTCTTTGGTTACCAATGGGTAGTTTCCCTGGCGACATCTTCGGCAGTCCGCCTGGATCACAAATGGATTCTTTGCGGATGCCGGCTGGGGGTCATCGTCGATGAGGACGCGTGCCACTACTGGGCATCCCAGGTCGTAACCACCACGCCAGCCCGACCATCCGGCGAAGCGACGTGGGTCACATCATCGTGGTCCTGTGTGCATCCCGCTAACCGCACGACGGTCGTTGGCGATAATGCGACACCGGCAACCAGTCGCCACACTGTGACGGGCGGGACATGACGACTGACGAGGGTGCGAATCGCTCTGATGTGGAGCTCCGCGTTGCGGTCCTCGACGGCTGGCATCGTCTCGTGACCAACGTCCAGACAGGTACCGACACGCTTGGCACCTTGGCATCTCGGACCGGGATACCGTTTCGCCAGCTGGACATGGCTCGCCGCGTCCGCAACCAGATCGCGCATCAAGACCAGCCTGTCCCGCGTAAGCGGCTGCTGGCAGCGTTTCGAACCATTGCGGAAGCTGAACAGCGGCTCGACTCTCGCAGGAAGCCTAGGCCGCGCGGAGCGGACTGGCAGACGCGCCGCGACCGGCTGATCGGCGATAGGCGACTCACTCTCAGGCGACCCACTCCGCGGCCGGCGAGTCAGCGCATGCAAGCTACCGAGCCGGCTCGACGTGCCGAGCAACCGGCAGCAGTAGCGCGACACCTTGAGTTCCACCTCACGGCGGGCGAAAGATCAACTCCAAAGCTGATCCCGCTAACCGAACTCGGGCTCGGTACTCACGCAGCAACCGCGACTTGCCATGTCTCCTGGCTCAACTGTGCGATCGTCGGAGATTCCGTCAGGGTGATCGCCAGTGCCCTCCGGACGGTCGGTAAGCACCGTGGCTCGGTGCGGGTCCTCAGTCGAGGCCGCTCGGTCACGATCAACGTTGACCTGCATGTATCGGACCCGCCTCGGGCAGGCCGGCTTGGCTTCGCCACCCCACCGGGAGGCAGTCTGGACGGTCGCACGGGTGGTGTCCGTTGCGCTCGTCGCCTGCGTCCTGTTGGTCCTCGCCATTGCCGTCACCTGAACCAGCGCGGGCAATCGACGCACCGGGACAGCGTGGCAAGCCCCAAGCGAACCGAACTGAGGCTGAACGCCGAACGCCGGATGAGTCAGCTGACTCATCCGGCGTTCGGCCTGTTCAGAGCGGTAGCGGTGGGATTTGAACCCACGGAGGGCGTGAACCCTCACGCGCTTTCGAGGCGCGCTCCTTCGGCCGCTCGGACACGCTACCGACGGGAACGATACCGGACGGCTTCCTCCGGCTCGCATGGAGGCGGTGGGGTGTGCGTCCGCACCGCGTGTGATCCACAGGCGCTGGACGGCGTGCTGGTCGAGGACCGCATCGCCGACTGGATCACGACGTCGTGCCCGTGACCGCTGGGTTCGCCCACCAGACGAGTGACCAAGACCCCCCAGGTGGTGCGTTTGAACCTGATCGAATGAGCAATACTGCCTGGGCTGACGTGGGAGCTATGAGGAGGACGTCATGCCTGACCAGCAGGAGACCGAACAGAGGCGGGGAAGGCACGCGGCGCCGGAGGGGGCGGAGCGGCACCCGCTGATCAACCTCGACCGCGACCCGACCCCGGGCCAGGCGGACCACGCCCGCCCCGAGGACGACTGAACCTGACGAGAGCACCGGCCACCTCGGTGGCCGGTGCTCTCGCATGTGCGGAGCCAGCCAGACCTTCGCCGGGAGAGCACGAACGCCGGGCATCGATGATGCCCGGCGTCTGGGGCGGAGGATGCGGGATTTGAACCCGCGAGGGCTTTAACACCCAACACGATTTCCAATCGTGCGCACTAGGCCACTATGCGAATCCTCCGCCGGAGAGGTTACCGGAGGTGGTTCCGGTGCTCCAAAGCGGCCGGTCGCGTGACCTGGACCACACCGGAGTAGGCGGGCTCGGGCGTGCCCGAGGACCTGGGGGCCGTGCTACTCGCCCGCGCTCGACGTAAGGCCGGGTAGCCGCTGAGGCGGGTTGTCCACAGCTGGGCTCGTGGGCCTTGTTTTGTCGGTGGCGGCCGGTAGACTGGCATGGCGGGACGCCCCCGGGTTCGGGTGGGGGTTGCGTTCCGGGCGGATCGCTGGTTTTTGCAGGTCATCGCGGTTTGCTTCGGTGGTGGGTTACCACTTCAGGTGGCCGTACGTGATGCCCTTCCGGTACTGGGTCACCCCGGCCGTCGTGTACGGGACCGTGTTGTCCGGCAACGCGTCCAGCGCCACCCACCGCAGGCCGCCGTACTTGTGGGGTTCCGCGTTCACCGGTTCGCCGTGCCACGACTCTGCTTCGAAGAAGAAGCCCACTCTCGGTGTCTCCGCGTGCCGGTGGACGTGCACGACCGTCGCCAGCCGGGCCGCGTCCACCTCGACGGCGACCTCCTCCCGTGCCTCGCGCACGGCGGCGGCCAGTGGCTCCTCGCCCGGCTCCACCTTCCCGCTCGGCACGTTCCACTGCCCGTCGGCGTACCCCGTGTTCTCCCGCAGCGCCAACAGGAGTCTTGAGTCCCGCACGAACAGCAGGAACACGTCGAGTGCGACCACACTCAGGACACTAGATACCTCGCCGCCGACGTGCCCAGGCCCGTCAGCGCGCCGACGCGTGTCTCGCCCTGCAGGGTCTCGTCCCGGTAGCGTGCGCAGCCCCGGTGCCAGTTCAGGATGCCGGCCAACCAGTCGCGCAGTTCCTGCACGTACGCCTGCAACGCCTCGCGTGCTTCTGCGGTCAGTTCGGCGAGCACGGCGGGCAGCTCCGCGGCCACGATGTGCTCGAACTGCTTCATCCGCGCGGTGAGCAGGTCGTTCACCACCTCGAACGCGCGGTCCTGTGAGCACGTCAGGAAGTTGCGCACCACCAGCACCGCGTTGTGGACCTCGCCCTCGAACTCGATCTCCTTGCGGTAGGAGAACATGTCGTTGATCAGGCAGGCCGAGTCGGCGGCCGAGTTCTCCAGCGACCGCATCGGCCGCGTCCGGTACACCCATTCCGGCAGCACGCCGAGGTGCGTGAACCGCGCCAGGCTCATGGTCAGGTCGGAGCCGAACGTCCTGCGCCGCATCTCCACGTAGTCGACCGGGTCCGGGATCCGGTTCATCCGCTGGTTGTCCAGCTCCCACAGCCAGCTGTCGATCATCGTGTCGACCGCGGCGCGGAACTGGCGGCGTGCGGGGTCCGGCATCGGTCCGGCGGTCCGGGTCCACAGGTCGGCGAGCCCGCGTTCCATGGCGGACGCCGGCAGCACGGTCGGCACCGTCAGCTCCACCGGCATCAACGCCTTCAACCGCTCGTTGGCGGCCCGCGCGCCCACGACGTCGGCGGTGCGCCCGAACACCTTCGGGTAGAGGTCGTCGCCGTAGGTGCCCCACGCCAGCCACGCCGACGCCAGGTTCAGCTCGGCCAGGGTCGCCGCCGGGTGCAGGCCCGCCGCGCACAACGGCAGGTCGGCGTCCTGCAGCGTCTGCTTGTCCCAGATCGCCTCCGAGAGGAGCCCCATCGACTCACACCAGCCGACCAGGTGGTCGCGTGCGGCGTCGAGGTGCGGCGACAGGCGCAGCTCGAACGGCACGTACATCTCCGGCAGGTCGACCTTCCCGACCCGCTCGAACTGCACGTGGCCGAACGCCCGCGCCCGCTGCGGCGCCGTGGCCACCAGTGACCGCACGATCCGTGCCGCCGACGTGCCGAGCCCGGCGGGCCCGTCGAGCGGCCGGGCCGTGGAGTTCATGTACCGCGACGACCGCAGGTGCCATTCGTGCCCGCCGGACTGCCAGTCCTGCAGGCCCTTCACGTAGGCGGCCACCCCGATCGGGTCCTCGCCGTGGGTGGCGAGCAGCGGCGGCACCTCGGTCAGCGCGGTGTGCTCGAACTGGTGCAGCCGGGAGGTGAGCAGGTCGTTGACGGCGTCGGCGGCCTCCTGTGTGGACAGGCCGAGGAACTTCTCGAACACGAGAATGCCGTTCGACAGCTCACCTTCGTCGAGCACTTCACGTTCGTAGGAAAAGATGTCGTTGCGCAGGTGGACGGCGTCGGAAAAGGTGTCGCGGAGGACGGTCAACGCTCGGCTCCCGGCGATCGACGCGGGCACTTCGGCGCCGACGGCGTGTTCGATGAGATTGGCCGACCAGGGCGCACCGCCGACCTTGCGCCGCATCTCGATGTACTCGATCGGGTTGGAAACGCGCCCTTCGTTGATGTTGGCGAGTTCCCACAGCGACTCGTCCAGCAAATTCTTGGTGCTTTCGACGAACCGTCGCCGAAAATCGAGGGAATGCGATGGAACGGTGCGGCCCCAGAGGTCGGCGAGTCCACGCTCGACCGGGTTCCCCGGCTCCTCGGCGATCTGCCCGTCGACCGGCATGAACAGGGCCAACCGCTCAAGGTACTCCCGGGCGGCTGGCAGGTCCCTGGTGCGTTTGAACAGTTCGAGGAAATGGTCGTCGAAGTAGAAGACCCAGACGTACCAGTCGGTGATGAGGTCGAGATCGGTACCGGAACAGTCCGGGTGCGTGTAGGCGCACAGAAGGGCGTAGTCGTGCGAGTCGAAGTCGTGTTCGTCCCAGATTTTGGTGCCGTTCTGGGGCACGTCGATCATGTCCATCTCGTAGGCCCAGGTCTTGCTGTGTTCCCGGGCCTGCTCGAGGTGTGGATTGAGCCGCGCCGGATAGGGCATGTAGAACTCCGGCAATTCGAACGGCTGCATAACGCCCCTTCCGCTGACGGCACCCACAACAGGCAACCAAAACCAGCCCGGCCCGCCAACCCCTGACCCAACACAACACCCGAACGAGATTCCCCGTACCCCAACCAGCCCAACCAAACCCACACACAGAGCGTGACCCCCAGCCCGGGACAAGCCACCAACGCCCGACCTGAGCAAGAAGGAGAAGGACGGCGAGAAGAGAAGGAAGCGGGAAGGAAGGCGGGAAGGGAGGAAGGGAGGCAGGCAGGGAAGAAGGCAGGCCAGGAGGGAGACAGGAAAGGTCAGGGCGGCAGGCACGCAGGGCAGGCAGGGAGAGAGGAAGGCCAGGGAGGGAGACGGGGAGGGAGATGGGGGAGACAGGGAGGCGACAGGCACACAGGCAGGCAGGAGGGAAGAGAGGCAGGGAGGGCAGGGCGCGCAGGCAGCAGGGAGGCAGGCAGGCAGGAAGGGAGGAAGGGAGGCAGGCAGGGAGGCAGGAAGGGAGGAAGGGAGGCAGGCAGGGAGGCAGGCAGGCGGGCAGGAGGCCGGAAGGGAGGCAGGAAGGGAGGGAGGCAGGCGGGCAGGCAGGAGGCAGGCGGAGGTAGGTCAGGCACGCAGGCACGCAGGCACGCAGGCAGGAGGGAAGGGAGGCAGGGGGAGAGGCAGGAAGGGAGAAAGAGGAAGGGAGAGGGAGGAAAGAGGTTGGGAGGAGAGGGCCTGATGAGGCCAGCGAGGCCTTGGCTGGGCGCGCCAAGAGGCCTGAGAAGCAGAGCGCTGGGGAGGGACGACGGCGCGACGGCGACACCTGATGGCGCGCCACACCCGACAGCGCAGAAGCCAACGCACAGAACCCACGGATGATGCGCAGCGAAACAACGCTGGGTCGGCAAGAAACCGCACCGTGGGGGTTTGGGGGGCTCGGCCCCCCAACGAGACGACGAAGACCGCCCCCGCGAAGGTGCGCAAGCACCGAGCAGGGGCGGCCGAGGTCGAGGGATCCCACGCACCCGTCAGAGCCCGCTTATCCTTGCTGCCTTCCGGCCCTGGGGAGGTTCACGAGATGGACGCCGCGTGGGATCCGTTGGCCAGTGTAGCGGTCGTGGGTGGGGTGGGCCGTGGGTGGCCGGGGTGTCGGTGTCGGCGGGTATGGTCCCTGGCGTGGCGCTCGCCCTTTACCGCAAGTACCGGCCGGCTTCCTTCGCCGAGGTTGTCGGGCAGGAACACGTCACCGAGCCGCTTCGGACGGCGTTGGCCGCGAAGCGGGTCAACCACGCGTATCTGTTCTCCGGGCCGCGTGGGTGTGGCAAGACGTCGTCGGCGCGGATTCTGGCTCGGTCGCTCAACTGTGAGCAGGGGCCGACGCCGGATCCGTGCGGGGAGTGTGACTCCTGCATCTCGCTGGCGCCGGAGGGGCCGGGCAACGTCGATGTGGTCGAGCTCGACGCGGCCAGTCACGGTGGGGTGGACGACGCGCGTGAGCTGCGGGACCGGGCGTTCTACGCACCGGCTTCGTCGCGCTACCGGGTGTTCATCATCGACGAGGCGCACATGGTCACCACGCAGGGTTTCAACGCCCTGCTGAAGATCGTGGAGGAGCCGCCGGAGCACCTGGTCTTCATCTTCGCGACGACGGAGCCGGACAAGGTGCTCGGCACGATCCGGTCGCGGACGCACCACTATCCGTTCCGGCTGATTCCGCCGAGCGCGATGCGTGAGCTGCTGGAGCGGAACGTCGCCGCCGAGGGGGTGACGGTGGCCCCTCCGGTGTATCCGCTGGTGATCCGGGCGGGTGGCGGGTCGGCGCGGGACACGCAGTCGATCCTCGACCAGTTGCTTGCCGGGGCGGGGCCGGAGGGGGTCGCCTACGAGCGTGCGGTCGCGCTGCTCGGGGTGACGGACGTCGCGTTGATCGACGATGTGGTCGACGGGCTGGCCGCCGACGACGCCGCCGCCGTGTACGGGACGGTGGACCGGCTGGTGGAGGCGGGGCACGACCCTCGGCGGTTCGCGTCCGATCTGCTCGACCGGCTGCGGGACCTGGTGTTGTTGCGTGCGGTGCCGGACGCCGGGTCGCGTGGGCTGGTCGCGGCGCCGGGGGACGAGCTGGAACGCATGCAGGAGCAGGCGCAGCGGCTCGGGCCCGCCACGTTGACGCGGTTCGCGGAGATCGTCCACACGGGGCTGGTCGACATGCGTGGGGCCACGGCGCCCCGGCTGCTGCTCGAGTTGCTGTGTGCGCGGATGTTGTTGCCTGGTGCGGTGCCGACCGACGCGGTCGCCGACTCGGCCGTTCTCCAGCGGCTCGAGCGGATGGAGCGGCGGGTGACGGCCGGGCAGACCGCCGCCGCCCCGGCTCCGGCCGCTCCTGCGCAGGCCGCTCCTGCGCAGGCCGCTCCTGCGCAGGCCGCTCCTGCGCAGGCCGCTCCTGCGCAGCCAACGCCGGTCGCGTCGCCTGCGCAGGCACCGTCGAAGCAGGCACCGCCCGCGCCCGCTGCGTGGCCCGAGACGCGGGCCGCCGAAGCCGTGCCCGCCGTGAGCACGCCGGATCCGTCTCCTGCCGAGCGGGCGCCGGTGACCCCGCCGCCCCCGGTGACGCCGCCGACGCCGGCCGCGAGTGGTGCGATCGACGCGGCCGCGGTGCGCAGGCTGTGGTCGGAGCTGCTCGGCGCGGTCCGCAGGAACAGCCGCAGCACCGAGGCGATGCTGACGAACGCGACCGTGCAGTCGGTGGAGGGTGACGTCGTCACCATCGCGCACACGGCCGCGCCGCTGGCCCGCAGACTCGGTGAGCCGCGCAACGTGGACGCGATCGCCGCCGCGCTGGGGTCGGTGCTCGGCGGGCAGTGGCAGGTCAAGTGCGTGCACGCGGCGCAGAGCACGGCCACGCAGTCGGTGCAGCAGAAGCCGCGCAGCGAGCCGCCGACGTTCACGCGGCCGAACGCGCAGCCCGCCGCGGCGCCGCAACAGCAGCAGGCGCCTGCGCCCGCACCGCCCCGGCCCGCCGCCCCGGCACCGCCGCCGCCTGCTGACGAGCCGCCCCCGCCGGAGCCGCCGGACGACGACTTCTACGAGGACGACGGGGCGGCGGCCCCGCCACCGGAGCCCGAGCGCAACCCGGAAGAGGACATGGTGCGGCTCCTCACCGACAAGCTGGGCGCCCGCCCCATCACCAAGCGTTAGCCCAGGTAGGCGAGGATGCCCGCCGCGATGGCCGCCGCGTACGACGCCCGGCCGTCCTGGCCGCTGAACGTGGCGGCCTCGGCGGCGTTGCGCATGTTGCCGCACTCCACGAGCACCGCGGGACGCTGCGACAGGTTGAGTCCGCCGAGGTCGTCGCGGGGGGACAGGCCGGCCGACCCGATGTAGGTGGACGTGGTGAAACCCTTGGCCACGAACGTGTCGCGCATGGTCGTGGCCAGCCGGGTGGCCGGTTCGCCCTGTGCCTCGTTCAGCGGCGGCGCCGAGTAGGCGATGTGGAAGCCGCGTGCGGCCGGGTCGGTGGCGCCGTCCGCGTGGATCGACACGACGGCGGCCGCGCCCGACTCGTTGCCGATGGCGGCGCGGCGGTCGACGCACGGGCCGACGCCGTTGTCGTCCGGTCTGGTCAGCACGACCCGCACGCCCTGTGCGGTGAGCAGGTCGCGGACCCGGACGGCGACGTCCCACGTGAACGCGTGCTCCGGGTAGCCGGCGTCGGTGGCGGTGCCGGTCGTGTTGCACGCCTTCCACCGGCCCCGGCCCGCCGGGACCTGCCGGTTGATCTCGGCGGGGTGCGCCGCGTTCGCGCCGTTGTGGCCGGGGTCGACGACCACCACGGGCGCGGGCTTCGCGGGCGGGACCGTCGTGGTGGGCGGGGTCGTGGTGGGTGCGGGCGGGGGCGTGGTGACCGACGACGACACGGTGGTGGTCGTCGGCGACGTCGACACCGGCGGTTCGCCGCCGCACGCGGTGAGCGCCAGCAGTCCGATCACCGCGAGTACAGGTCTCCGCACGCGCTCACCTTGCCACAGGGCTGCGCGGCTACCCTGGGAGCAACCGACGAGAGGACCCCACAGTGCAACCCGGTGGCATGCCCGACATGCAGCAGATCCTGCAGCAGGCGCAGAAGATGCAGGAACAGCTCATGTCCGCGCAGGAGGAGCTGGCCAACACGGAGACGACGGGCTCGGCGGGCGGTGGCCTCGTCACGGCGGTCGTGTCCGGCTCCGGTGAGCTGAAGTCCCTCACGATCGACCCGAAGGTCGTCGACCCGGACGACGTGGAGACGCTGGCCGACCTGGTGGTCGCCGCGGTCCGCGACGCGAGCGGCAAGGCCCAGCAGATGGCCGCCGAGGCGATGGGCCCGCTCGCGGGTGGGATGGGCGGGCTCGGCCTGCCCGGCATGTGACCCCATGTACGAAGGACCGGTCCAGGACCTGATCGACGAGCTGGGGCGACTTCCCGGCGTCGGTCCCAAGAGCGCGCAGCGCATCGCGTTCCACCTGCTCGGCGCCGACCCGGCCGACATCGCCCGCCTGCAGCTGGCACTGCAGAAGGTGAAGGAGGGCGTGGTCTTCTGCGACGTGTGCGGCAACGTCTCCGAGGAGCCGACCTGCCGGATCTGCCGTGACGCGCGCAGGGACCCGACCGCGGTGTGCGTGGTCGAGGAGCCCAAGGACGTCCTGGCCATCGAGAAGACCCGCGAGTTCAAGGGCCGCTACCACGTGCTCGGCGGCGCGCTGGACCCGTTGTCGGGCATCGGTCCCGACCAGCTGCGGGTGCGTGAGCTGCTGCAGCGGATCGGCGGACAGGAGATCACCGAGGTCATCCTGGCCACCGACCCGAACACCGAGGGCGAGGCGACCGCCACCTACCTGGTGCGGATGCTGCGCGACTTCCCCGGCCTCACGGTCACCCGGCTCGCCTCCGGCCTGCCGATGGGCGGTGACCTGGAGTTCGCGGACGAGCTGACGCTGGGCCGGGCGCTGACCGGCCGTCGCTCGGTGTGAGGCTCGGGCCGCCGCGTCTCGGCCGCACCACGCTGATCGCGGTCGACGGGCCATCGGGGTCGGGCAAGACGTCCTACGCGGCACGGCTCGCGGCGCGGCTGGGCGCCACCGTCGTGAGCACCGACGACTTCGCCACCTGGGACGACCCCGTGTCCTGGTGGCCCCGGCTCGTCGCGGACGTGCTCGACCCCCTCGAAAACGGTCGGCCGGGTCGTTACCGGACGACCGAGTGGACCGGCGGCAGGCCGCACCCCGGTGCCCACCGTCACGTGGCGGTACCGGACGTACTCGTGGTCGAGGGTGTCTCGGCGGGCAGGCGGTCCATTACTGGGAAACTGTCATGTCTTGTGTGGTGTGAGGTTCCCGACGAGCGAACACGGCTTGAACGGGCGGTGGCCCGCGACGGCGAGCAGGCCAGGAAACACCTGATGACCTGGCAGGACTTCGAGCGCGGCTGGTTCGCCGTCGACGGGACCAGAGCGCGTGCGGACGTGCTGGACGAGGGATCGGATACCGAGTCGTTACAGACCAGGACTTCACCCCCGAGCACCCCGAGGGGATAAGGTCGGCGACCAAAGTGTGAGACACAACCCTCTGAGGTGCGTAATGGTCTACCCCCGCACGGTCCGCCTGGCGGCGATCGGCTTCGCCGCCGCTGTCGCGCTGACCGCGTGCGCTGAATCCCAGCGCGATTCCCAGGACGAAGGTGGCGGCCAGACCGGCGGCACGATGACCTTCGCGACCGAGGGTGCGCCGAAGCTGTTCGACCCCTTCTTCGCGACGGACGGTGCCACCTTCCGCACCTCACAGCAGATCTTCGAGGGTCTGATCGAGTTCAAGCCGGGCACCGCCGACGCCGAGGGTGCCCTCGCCACGAAGTGGGACCACAGCGAGGACGGCCTGACCTGGAACTTCGACCTCCGCGAGGGTGTCAAGTTCCACGACGGCTCGGAGTTCAACGCCGAGGCCGTCTGCGCCAACTTCGACCGCTGGTACAACCAGAAGGGCGCGGGCCAGAGCCCGGCCGTGACCGGTTACTGGCAGGACAACTTCGGTGGCTTCTACGACGGCGCCGTCCCGTCGCTGTTCGAGTCGTGCACCGCGGAGAGCGCGAACAAGGCCGTGGTGAAGCTGACCCGCTCCACCTCCAAGTTCCCGGACATCCTGGGCCTGCCCTCGTTCGCCATGCAGAGCCCCACGGCGCTCGAGCAGTACAACGCCGACGACGTCCAGCAGCAGGGTGACAGCTTCGTGTACCCCGAGTACGCGACCGACCACCCGACCGGCACCGGCCCGTTCAAGTTCTCCAAGTACGACGAGGCCAACGGCACCGTCGAACTGGTCCGCAACGATGACTACTGGGGCGACAAGGCCAAGCTGGACAAGCTGATCCTGCGCGCCATCCCGGACGAGACCGCCCGCAAGCAGGCGCTGCAGTCCGGTGACGTCGACGGCTACGACCTCCCGTCGCCCGCCGACTGGCAGGGCCTGAAGGACGACGGCTACAACGTCATGATCCGCCCGGCGTTCAACGTCTTCTACGTCGGCATCGGCCAGAAGAACGTGGCACAGCTGCGTGACCTGAAGGTCCGCCAGGCGATCGCCCACGCGATCGACCGCGAGGGCCTGGTCAAGCAGCAGCTCCCCGAGGGCGCCACGGTCGCCGAGAACTTCTACCCGGACACGGTCGACGGCTGGACCGGCGACGTCCAGAAGTACGACTACGACCCGGAGAAGGCGAAGTCGCTGCTGGCCGAGGCCGGCGCGAGCAACCTCGCGGTGAACTTCTACTGGCCGACCGAGGTCACCCGCCCGTACATGCCGAACCCGCAGGACATGTTCGGCTTCATCCGGGGCAACCTGGAGGCCGTCGGCATCAAGCTGAACGTGGTCAGCAAGCCGTGGAACGGTGGCTACCTGGAGGACGTGGACCAGGGCAAGGCCGACCTGTTCCTGCTCGGCTGGAACGGTGACTACAACACGCCGGACAACTTCGTAGGCAACTTCTTCTCCGACCCGAACAACCGCTTCGGCACCGGCAACTCGCCGTGGGGCGCGACGCTGGCCCAGGAGATCCAGGCCGCCGACTCGGAGCCGGACGCCGAGAAGCGCACGGAGATGTACGAGGAGCTGAACAAGAAGCTGAAGGCCGAGTACCTCCCGGCCGTCCCGATCTCGCACTCCCCGCCGGCACTGGTCGTCGCGGAGAACGTGAAGGGTCTGGTGCCCAGCCCGCTCACGGACGAGCGGTTCGACACGGTCAGCCTCGGCTGACCAACGGGACTCACGTAGGTGCTTCGCTACACGGTTCGGCGGTTGCTGCAGCTCGTAATCGTCGTCGGGGTGCTGTCGCTGCTGCTGTTCGCGTGGTTGCGCTCGCTCCCAGGAGGGCCGGTCTCGGCCCTCCTGGGGGAGCGCGCGACCGAGTCGTCCAGGGCCCGGCTCACTCAGGAGCTGGGGCTGGACGAGCCGATCTTCGTCCAGTACTGGAAGTTCCTGACGCGTGCCGCGTCGGGTGACTTCGGGGTGTCCACGGGTGTGCAGCCCGGTGACACGGCGTCCGAGATCTTCCTCCAGCGGTTCCCGGCGACGCTGGAGCTGTCGTTCCTCGCGATCGTCATCGCGATCGCGGTCGGCATTCCGCTCGGTTACCTCGCCGCGCGCCGCAGAGGCGGCTGGCTCGACAACCTGTCGATCGTCGGCTCGCTGGTGGGCGTCGCGGTGCCGGTGTTCTTCCTCGCGTTCGTGCTCAAGCAGGTGCTGGCCGTGGACCTCGGCTGGTTCCCGACGGCGGGCCGCCAGGCGGGTGGCATCGACGCGACCCGCGTGACCGGGTTCTTCGTGCTCGACGGGCTGCTGACGCAGGAGTGGGACGCGGCGTGGGACGCGCTGAAACACCTGATCCTGCCCGCGCTCGCGCTGTCGAGCATCCCGTTCTCGGTGGTCTTCCGGATCACCCGCGCCTCGGTGCTCGACGTCCTCGACGAGGACTTCGTCCGCACCGCGGAGTCCAAGGGCCTCACCACCCCGGTCATCCGCCGCCGCCACGTGCTGCGCAACGCGATGCTGCCGGTGGTCACCACCATCGGCCTGCAGACCGGTGCGTTGCTCGCGGGTGCCGTGCTGACCGAGAAGGTGTTCGCGTTCCCCGGCATCGGGCAGGCGCTGGCGCTCGGGTTCGAACGCCGTGACTATCCGGTGCTGCTGTTGCTGATCCTCTGTGCCGCCGGGGTGTTCGTGCTGATCAACATGCTCGTCGACCTGTCGTACGCGTTGATCGACCCGCGCATCCGCACCGCTGGTGGTGCCCGATGATGAGCTCGAAGAGCAAGATCGACGCGCTCGCGGCCGCCGCGGGCAAGATCGGCGACGATCCCGGCGTGAGCGTGGCCGCCGCCGCGTGGCGCAGGCTGCGCCGCAACCCGGTGTTCATCACCGGCGCGGTGATCATCGCGTCGTTCATCGTGCTGGCGATCCTGTCGCCGTGGCTCGCGCCGCACGACCCGGCCGACCCGATGCTGGGCGAACAGGTCGTCAAGGCACGCAACGAGATCCCGGAGTCGCAGGAGGGGCACCCGCTCGGCGGCGACCAGGTGGGCCGCGACCTGCTGTCCCGGCTCCTGGTCGGGTCGCAGCAGACGCTGCTGGTCGGTGTGCTCGCCACGCTGATCGGGCTGGCAGGCGGGCTGATCCTCGGCACGCTGGCCGGTGCGCTCGGCGGCTGGGTCGACAGCCTGGTGATGCGCGCGGTCGACGTCATGCTGTCGATCCCGGGCCTGCTGCTCGCGGTGTCGATCGGCGCGTTGTTCGCCCAGCCGAACATCTACACGTTGATCGTGGCGGTCGCGACCGTCCAGATCCCGATCTTCGCGCGCCTGTTGCGTGGCTCGATGCTCGCGCAGCGGAACAGCGACCACGTGCTCGCCGCCCGCGCGCTCGGCGTCAAGCAGCGGGCGATCGTGTTCCGGCACATGCTGCCGAACTCGCTCGGCCCGGTGATCGTCCAGTCCACGCTGGTCCTCGCGATCGCGATCATCGAGGCGGCCGGCCTTTCGTTCCTCGGTCTCGGCAACCCGGACGACCGCATCCCGGAGTGGGGGCAGATGCTGGGCCGCGCCCAGAACGTCATCGACAGCCACCCGCAGCTCGCGTTCTGGCCGGCGGGCTGCATCATCGTCGTGGCGCTCGGCTTCACGCTCATGGGCGAGTCGCTGCGCGAGGCCCTCGACCCGAAGAGCAGGCGCTGATGGCACTCCTCGAAGTACGGGACCTGCGGGTCGTCTTCGGCCGCAAGGGCGAGGAGCCGTTCAACGCGGTCGACGGGGTCGACTTCGACGTCGAGCCAGGGCAGACCGTCGGCCTGGTCGGCGAGTCCGGCTGCGGCAAGTCCGTGACCGCGATGTCGATCATGGGTCTGCTGCCCAAGCGCGGCAACAGGGTGACCGGCTCGGCGAAGTTCGAGGACACCGAGCTGCTGTCGCTGTCCGACCGGCAGATGCGGGACCGGCGCGGCCGCGACCTCGCCATGGTGTTCCAGGACCCGCTGTCGTCGCTGAACCCGGTGATCCCGATCGGCGTGCAGGTCACCGAGGTGCTGGAGCGGCACCGCGACATGTCCCGCCGCAAGGCCATGGTCGAGGCGGCCGACCTGCTCGACAAGGTCGGCATCCCGGACCCGAGGCGGCGGCTCGACGAGTACCCGCACCAGCTGTCGGGCGGCATGCGGCAGCGCGCGCTGATCGCGATCGCGCTGGCGTGCCGGCCGCGGCTGCTGATCGCGGACGAGCCGACCACCGCGCTGGACGTGACCATCCAGGCGCAGATCCTGGCGCTGCTCGCGGACCTGGTGCGGGACACCGGCACCGCGCTGATCATGATCACGCACGACCTCGGTGTGGTCGCGGGCCTGTGCGACGAGGTCAACGTGCTGTACGCGGGCCGCGTGGTGGAGCGCGGCGGGCGGCACGACCTGTTCCAGGTGCCCCGGCACCCGTACACCTACGGCCTGCTGCGGTCGATTCCCCGGCTCGACGCGCCCAAGGGCGAGCGGCTCTCGCCGATCCGCGGTTCCGTGCAGGACAACATCCCGTGGACGTCGGGTTGCGCGTTCGCGCCGAGGTGCCCGAACGCGACCGACACGTGCGTCGAGGTGACGCCCGAGATGGTGCCGGACGGCGCCGGTTCCGTGCGCGGCGAGCGGTTGCTGCGCTGCCACAACCCGGTCGCACAGGAGGTGCCGGCGTGACCGAGCCATCGACGGTGCCGCTGGTCGAGGTCGACGACATCAAGGTCCACTTCCCGATCAAGCGCGGGGTCATCCTGGACCGGACCGTCGGCCACGTGTACGCCGTGGACGGTGTCGACCTGTCGATCAACCAGGGTGAGACGTACGGCCTGGTCGGCGAGTCCGGCTGCGGGAAGTCCACGCTCGGCCGCGCGATGCTGAAGCTCATCGAGCCCACCGCCGGCTCGATCACGTTCGACGGCGTGGACCTGTCGTCGATGAAGGGCGAGAAGCTCCGCACCATGCGGCGGCGCATGCAGATGGTCTTCCAGGACCCGATGTCGTCGCTGGACCCGCGCCAGTCGGTGGAGTCGCTGCTGATCGAGGGCATGCGCGCGCACGACCTCGACAAGGGCAAGGAGTCGACCGGCAAACGTTTGCGGGAGCTGCTTTCCTCGGTCGGCCTGCCGAGCACCGCACTGCGCAAGTACCCGCACGAGTTCTCCGGCGGCCAGCGCCAGCGCATCGGGATCGCTCGCGCGCTGACCGTCGAGCCGGACCTGATCGTCGCGGACGAGCCCGTGTCGGCGCTGGACGTGTCGGTGCAGGCGCAGGTGATCAACCTGCTCGAGGACCTGCAGGAGGAGTTCGGCCTCACCTACCTGGTGATCGCGCACGACCTGGCCGTCGTCCGGCACATCTCCGACCGCGTCGGCGTGATGTACCTCGGCGGCCTGGTCGAGGAGGCGACGTCCGACGACCTGTACGCCGAGCCGCTGCACCCGTACACGCGGGCGCTGCTGTCGGCCGTGCCGGTGCCGGACCCGGCGCTGGAGGACCGCCGCGAGCGGATCCTGCTGGTCGGCGACCTGCCATCGCCTGCCAACCCGCCGAAGGGCTGCCGCTTCCACACCCGCTGCCCGTGGAAGCAGGCGGAGAAGTGCGACACCGAGCGGCCCCCGCTGCGGGAGATCAGGCCGGGGCACCGCGTGGCCTGCCACTGGGCGGAGGACATCCGCGACGGCAGGATCCGTGCGCACGAGGTGAAGCCGGAGTCGGTCGAGATGGACTGGGACACCCCGGACGACGACGCGACGCTGACCGGTCCCGCCTCCGTCACGGAGACCCTGAATCCCTGACCGCGACGATGTGCCTGGCACCCGGCCGGTGGACCCATTCACCGGCCGGGGCCCTGCGCAGGAACTCCGCGCGCAGCCCCTCGACGAACGCGGGTCCCTTCTCGTCGAGGAGCGGCCGCAGCGGGCCGGACCGGACGTGGGCGTCGAAGCACGTCGCCGCGTCCGGGTGCGTGATCGGGTGCGCCACCTCCTCGTCCCGCTCGACGCCGGTCAGCCCGCTGGTGAGGCCGTCCTCCCAGGTGCGGTCGGGGGGACGGCCAAGTAGTTCGCTCATCAGCGCGAACGGGCCGTCCAGCTCGGGGCGGCCCGGCCAGAAGACGACCGACAGCCGCCCGCCCGGCCGCAGCGCCGCCGCCCAGGACCGCAGCGCGTGCGCCGGGCCGGGGAGCTGCTGGAGGCCGAAGACCGACACCACGGCCGCGCACGCGCCGTCCCACCGGGCGTCGAGCGTCGCCGCGTCACCCTCGAGGACCGACACGGCCGGGTGGCGGGCGGCGGCCGCGCGGGCGATGCGGACCATGCCCGCGGACAGGTCGATGCCGACGATCTCCCGGCCGGGCAGGTGCTCGACCAGCGCGGGCAGCTCCGGGAAGGTGCCACAGCACGGCACGAGCACCGGCCCGTCAGGCAGGGCGGAGCCGGTGACCGCGCCCACCGCGTCCGCCACCCAGGGGGCGAAGCGCGGCACGTAGTACGCGTCGTACCCCTGCGCGGCCGCGTCCCACGCGCGGGCGATGCGGTCGGTCACAGCGCCGCCGCCACCTGGTCGACGGCCGAGCCGGACAGGGCCGCCATGCCCGCCGGCCTGCCGGTGGCGACCAGCAGCAGGTCACCGACCGGGCCGAGGAGCTCGCGCGGGCCCTCGCCCGCGGACCAGTCGCAGTCGGTGGCGGTCAGGCGGATGCCGGCGAACCGTTTGCGGGCGCCGTAGAATCGGCTGGCCCGCACGTGGTCCAGTGCGGCGATCGTCTGCTCGGTCGGCATCGGGCGTTCGCGGCCGAGCGGGCGGGCCACGTCCTGGCCGTGCACCAGCGCGTCGACCAGCGGGTCCAGCGGCGCGGCACCCGGTGCGCGGCGCGCCGAACCCGCGGTCTCCCGCAGTCGCGCGATCAGCTCGGCCCTGGTGAAGCGGGCCACCACGTCGCGGGCGGAGTTGTCCACCATGCGGTTCCAGTCGCCTCGGGCGCGGAGCATGCCCTTGAACATCGTCATCCCTGTCGTTCGGGTCGAGGTCGTCATGTGGGCGGCCACGTGCAGCACGGTCCAACCATCGCACAGGGACGGCACCCGCCACTCGTGGTCGGCGAGGTTGTCGAAGAGGTCGGCGAGGCTCAGTCGTTCGTCGCGGGTCCAGTCGAGGATCATGACAGCACTACGAACGGGAAACGCCCGGATGGACACGAGGTCCGGACCAATATCCTGACAGCATGGTCGTCACCGTGCTCGGTGCGTCCGGCCGGACCGGCCGGCACATCGTGCGCCTGCTGGTGCGGCAGGGACATCAGGTGCGTGCCGGGGTGCGCGACGGGCGCAGGAAAGCGGCCGTCGCGGGCCTTGGCGCGACCCCGGTGCTCGCCGACCTGTGCGCGCAACCCGACGAGCTGGTCGACGTGCTCACCGGCTCGCACGTGGTGATCAACGCCGCCGGTGCCGCGGACCCGGACCCGGCCGCGGTGGCACTGGTCGACCGGGACGGTGCCAAGGCCGCGATCCGCGCGGCGGAGCGGGCGGCGGTCCGCCGGTACATCCAGTTGTCCGCGCAGTTCGCCGACGCCCCCGACCAGGGCGACCGGCTCGTGCGCTCGATCCTGTACGCGAAGCAGGTCTCCGACAGCGCGCTGCGCCGCTCGACTCTCGTGTGGACGGTCGTGCGGGCGGGCACGCTCACCGACGCCCCCGGCTCCGGCCGGGTCACGGTCGCGAGCCACCTGAGCGCGGGCCGGGTCGCACGCCAGGACGTGGCGGCGGTGATCGCCGCGTGCCTTCACGAGCCGAGGACGGAGAACCGCGGCTTCGATCTCCACAGTGGACCGGTGCCCGTACCAGCGGCCCTTGCCGCGCTCGACCGGTAAGCAAGCGCGGCCGGGCACGATCCTGCGTGGGGGCGGGTCTTGCAAGGGGTTGCCTGGACCCGCCCCCAGCAGTTCCGCTAGCGGGAGAAGCGGTTGATCGCCGAGACCACCGCGCGCAGCGACGCCGTCACGATCGAGCTGTGGACGCCCACGCCCCACAGGGTGCGCTCGCCGATCGCGCACTCCACGTACGCCGCGGCGCGGGCGTCGTCGCCCGCCGTGAGGGCGTGCTCGGTGTAGTCCAGTACCCGCACGTCGAAGCCGACCGACGCCAGCGCGTCCACGAACGCCGCGATCGGGCCGTTGCCGGAGCCGGTGATCTCGTGCCGGTCGCCCTCGACCTCGACGACCGCGCTGATCTCGTCGTGGCCCTGGCCGTCGTCGGTGATGCGGTGCTCACGCAGCACCAGCGGCGCGTTGTGCTCCAGGTACTCCGAGGAGAACGTCGACCACATGAGCGTGGGCGACACCTCGCCGCCCTCCGAGTCCGTGTACCGCTGCACGACCTGCGAGAACTCGATCTGCAGGCGGCGCGGCAGCTCCAGCTGGTGCTCGGTCTTCATCACGTACGCGACGCCGCCCTTGCCCGACTGCGAGTTCACGCGGATCACGGCCTCGTAGGTGCGGCCGACGTCCTTCGGGTCGATCGGCAGGTACGGGACCTCCCACGGGTGGTCCTCCACCGGGTGACCGGCCCGGTCCGCGGCGTCCTTGAGCGCGTCCAGGCCCTTGTTGATGGCGTCCTGGTGCGAGCCGGAGAACGCGGTGAACACCAGGTCACCGCCCCACGGGTGGCGCTCGCCGACCGGCAGCTGGTTGCAGTACTCGACCGTGCGGCGGATCTCGTCGATGTCGGAGAAGTCGATCTGCGGGTCGATGCCCTGGCTGAACAGGTTCATGCCCAGCGTCACCAGGCACACGTTGCCGGTGCGCTCGCCGTTGCCGAACAGGCAGCCCTCGATGCGGTCCGCGCCGGCCTGGTAGCCCAGCTCGGCGGCGGCGACACCGGTGCCGCGGTCGTTGTGCGGGTGCAGCGACAGCACCACGGAGTCCCGGCGCTCCAGGTTGCGGTTCATCCACTCGATCGAGTCGGCGTACACGTTCGGTGTCGCCATCTCGACGGTCGCGGGCAGGTTGATGATCACCGGGTGGTCCGGCGTCGGCCGCCAGATCTCGGTGACCGCGTTGCACACCTCGGCCGCGTAGGACAGCTCGGTGCCGGTGTAGGACTCGGGGGAGTACTCGAAGCGGAAGTCCGTCTCGGAGTACTTGCCCGCCAGCTCCCGCACCATCTCGGCCGCGGACGTCGCGATCTTCTTGATGCCCTCGCGCTCCTCGCGGAACACCACGCGCCGCTGGAGGATGGAGGTCGAGTTGTAGATGTGGACGATCGCCCTGCGCGCGCCCTGCAGCGCCTCGAAGGTGCGCTCGATCAGCTCGGGGCGGCACTGCGACAGCACCTGGATGCTCACGTCGTCGGGGACCGCGCCGTCGGTGATGATCTCGCGCACGAAGTCGAAGTCGGTCTGCGACGCGGCGGGGAAGCCGACCTCGATCTCCTTGTAGCCCATGCGCACCAGCAGGTCGAACATGCGGCGCTTGCGGGCGGGGGACATCGGGTCGATCAGGGCCTGGTTGCCGTCCCGCAGGTCGACCGCGCACCACTGCGGCGCGCGGGTGACGACCTTGTCCGGCCACGTGCGGTCGGGCAGCGTGATCGGCTCGACGAGCCGGCCGAAGGGCTGGTAGCGGTGCACCGGCATCGACGAGCCGCGCTGGGTGTTCCACGCGGGCTGGTCGGCGGGTGCGGGCCGGGACGGCATCCGGATGTTGCTGGTGGCGGCACGCTGTACGTCGGGAATGCTCATGATCTCCTGCTTGCGGGTCTGTCATGCGGGTCTCGGAACGGACGACCGGCAGGCTTCGACCCGCGGCGGGGAGCCGGTCTGGTCAGGCCCCGTCGCGGCAACGAAGGAGGAGAGCACGCGCCACGGCCGACAGCCTAGCCGCGGATCGGCGAGAACAAGAAGCGGGCCTCTCACATAGTGGGCCGAACGGCCTAGGTCGATTGGTCCGCGCGAGCGGTTTCGTCACAGCGTGGCAGGGCATCCACCTCGCATGACAACTCGTAGATGGAGCCGCACAGGCAGCGGGACAGCTGCGCGCGTCGTCCAGCTCATCGGGGCGGTCTTCGCGCTCATCGAGGTCATCTACATCCTGCTGAACCTGTTCGGCGCGAACGCAGGCAACGCCTTCTTCCGTTTCATCCAGTCGATGGCAGAACCGCTCGCGCTGTTCTTCCCCGGCCTGTTCACCTTGGCCAACAAGTCCCTCGAGACCATCGTGAACTACGGTCTGGCCGCCGTGTTCTGGCTGGTCGTCGCCGGGTTGATCGCGCGGGTCGTTTCCTGATGCCGAACGTGCCAGACTCCCACCATGGCCACCGAGACCCGGTCGAACGTGGTGGGAGTCCTGGCGGGCGTCGTCCGCTGGGCAGGGCTGCTCTTCGCGACCGTGCTGGTCGTGCACGTGCTGCTGACCGTGGGCGACGCCAACCCGGAGAACGGCATCACGACGTTCTTCTCCGCGGCGGCGGACCCGCTCGCGCTCGCGTTCAAGGACCTGTTCACACCGGACGACGCGAAGCTGCGGGTGCTCGTGAACTACGGGCTCGCGGCGCTGTTCTGGCTGATCGTGTCGTCGGTTTTGTCACGGCTGATCCGCCGGCTGGCGTGACCGGGCCCGGATCGGCGACCGGACGAACGGTCCATCCGCCCGGGAAAGTTATCCACAACCGTCCGTGACCAGCGGTTTCGCCAGTCACCACCGATAGAATGGACCCGGGGCGGCCCCCCGGGTTCGGGTGGGGGCTGCTTACGCAACGGTCCTGGGTGCCAGTCGGGGGTTCCCAGTGTCGTCGTTGGTTTCGGGGGTGTGGTCCTGCGAGGCCCTGGCGGTGCCTCCCTCCTCGGGCACCGCCAGGGCCTTGCGACCGCTTTGTAGAACGTGTTCTAGTTAGGTCGTGGACACGATTCCCGCTGTCGTCGCCGACGCCGCGCGCCGGTTCGGGAGCGCGGAGGCGCTGGTCGACGGGCCGGTGCGGATGACATGGCACGAGTTGAACGACCAGGTCCGCGCCACCGCCGGCCTGTTCGCCGCGCGCGGGGTCCGGCCCGGCGACCGGGTCGCCGTCTGCGCCCCCAACACCCACCACTGGGTCCTCACCGCCCTCGGCGCGCTCACCGCGGGCGCTGCCCTGGTGCCCGTCAACACCCGCTTCACCGCGGCCGAGACCGCCGGCCTCCTCGACCGCACCGCCGCGAAAGCCCTGGTCGTCGCGGGTGAGTTCCTCGGCCGCGACCGGCTGCGCGAGCTGCGCGACGGTGGCCACCGGATCCCCGATTTCGTCATGACCGTCGAACCGGACCGGCCGTGGCGCCCGCTCGACCACGCCGCACCCGCCGCCGAGCCGGGTCCGGACGACGTCAGCGACATCCTCTTCACCTCCGGCACCACCGGCCGCAGCAAGGGCGCCATGAGCGCGCACCGCCAGGCGCTGGGCGTCGCCCGCGCGTGGGCCGAGCTGGGCCGGGTCACCGAGGACGACCGCTACCTCGTGATCAACCCGTTCTTCCACAGCTTCGGCTACAAGGCGGGCATCCTCGTCTGCCTCCTCACCGGCGCCACGATCCTCCCGCAGGCCACCTTCGACGTGGCCCAGGCCGCCGACCTGGTGAAACGGGAGCGGATCACGGTGCTGCCGGGTCCGCCGACGATCTTCCAGTCCATGCTCGACCTGCCCGGCGCCGACCTGTCGACCCTGCGTCTCGCCGTCACCGGTGCCGCCGTCGTGCCGGTGCCGCTCGTGGAACGCATGCAGCACGAGTTCGGCACCGTCCTCACCGCCTACGGGCTCACCGAGGCGGTCGTCGCCACCATGTGCTCACCCGACGACGACGCCGAGACCGTCGCCACCACCTGCGGGCGCGCCACCGCCGGGTTCGAGGTGGCGACCGGCGACCAGGACGAGATCCTCCTGCGCGGCCCCAACGTCATGCTCGGCTACCTCGACGATCCACTCGCGACGGCGCTGGCCGTCGACGCGGACGGCTGGCTGCACACCGGCGACGTCGGCAGGCTCGACGACCGCGGCTACCTCACGATCACCGACCGCCTCAAGGACATGTACATCTGCGGCGGTTTCAACGTCTACCCCGCGGAGGTCGAGCAGGCAATCGCCCGGCTGCCCGGCGTGACCGAGGCCGCGGTGGTCGGCGTGCCGGACGAACGGCTCGGCGAGGTGGGCAAGGCGTTCGTCGTCGCGAGTGGACTCTCCGCGGCGGACGTCGTCACGCACTGCAGAGGCGTGCTCGCCAACTACAAGGTGCCGCGCCAGGTCGAGTTCACCGAAGCGTTGCCGCGCAACGCGTCCGGCAAGGTGCTCAAGCGGGTGCTCAGAGACGCCGGAGCGTGAACAGGTCCGCCGGTGACGCCCAAGTCCACGGTCATGCCCGAGCGCGGTCAGGCGGTGATGCCGTCCAGGATCATCTTCAGGTACTGCTCGGCCAGTTCCTCCGGCGAGAGGCGGCCGTCCTGGCGGAACCAGCGCACCGCCACCCACACCGAGTCGCGCAGGAAGCGGTACGTGACCGCCGGGTCGAGATCGGCGCGGAAGGCACCGGCCTCGATGCCGTCGCGCAGCACGGTGGTCCAGATGCTGCGGACCTCGTCGTCGGCCTTGGTGAGGTAGCCGAAACGGGGCAGGGTGCGCAGGTAGTTGCGCTCGTTCTGCAGCACAGTGATCGCCGCGCGGTGCTCGCCGAGCGACCGGAACGCCTCGGTGACCAGGCCGCGCAGCGCGGTGACCGGTTCGCCGCCCGCGATCTCCCGGTACGTGCCGAGCAGCTCGTCGAGGTAGCTCGACAGCAGCTCGTCGAGGATCGTCTCCTTGGAGTCGAAGTGGTGGTACAGGCTGCCGGACAGCACCCCGGCGGCGTCGCCGATGTGCCGGACCGTCGTGGCCCGGTAGCCGCGTTCGGCGAACAGCTCCGCCGCGATCCGCACCAGGTCGGCACGCCGGGCCGACGGCTTGCCGCGCGTTTCCGTCACGCCGCCGCCTCGCCCGCTCCGCGGCGGCACGGACCTCGACGATTCGTTCCGCTCATGTTCTCCCACTCCCGCACCCAAGCGCTAGCTTGGTAGCCTAGCACCGTGGCAGACGCGTTCATCGTCGACGCGGTCCGCACGCCGGTCGGCCGGCGTGGCGGCGGGCTCGCGGGTGTCCATCCGGCCGACCTCGGCGCGCACGTGCTGCGTGCGCTCTTCGACCGGACCCCGCTCGACCCCGGGATCGTGGACGACGTGGTCTTCGGGTGTGTCGACACGATCGGGCCGCAGGCCGGGGACGTCGCACGGACGTGCTGGCTCGCGGCCGGGCTGCCCGAGCAGGTGCCCGGCGTGACCGTGGACCGGCAGTGCGGGTCGTCGCAGCAGGCCGTGCACTTCGCCGCGCAGGCGGTGATGAGCGGGACCTCGGACGTCGTGGTGGCCGGTGGCGTGCAGAACATGAGCGCGATCCCGATCTCGGCGGCCATGTACGCGGGCCGCGAGCACGGCTTCCCCGACCCGTTCTCGACCTCGCAGGGCTGGCTCGCGCGGTACGGGGACCAGGAGATCTCCCAGTTCCTCGGCGCGGAGACGATCGCCGCGAAGTGGGACATCGGGCGCGGCGACATGGAGGAGTTCGCGCTGCGCAGCCATTCCCGCGCGGTGGCGGCGATCGACGGCGGCTGGTTCGACGGCGAACTCGCGCCACTGGCGGGGATCGCCGCCGACGAGTGCCCGCGCCGGGACACCTCGCGGGAGAGAATGGCCGGGCTCAGGACACTGCTGCCGGATGGCAGGCTGACCGCCGCGCTGGCCAGCCAGATCTCCGACGGCGCCGCCGCGTTGCTGGTCGTGTCGCAGCGCGCGCTGAACGAGCACGGGCTCACGCCGAGGGCCCGCGTGCACCACCTCTCGGCCCGCGGTGGCGACCCGGTCGTGATGCTCGACGCGCCGATCGCCGCCACCGGCCACGCGCTGCGCCGCGCCGGGCTGTCCATCGCGGACATCGACCTGGTGGAGATCAACGAGGCGTTCGCGAGCGTGGTCCTGGCCTGGCTGAAGGAGACCGGCGCCGACCCGGAGCGCGTCAACCTGGCCGGGGGCGCCATCGCGCTCGGCCACCCGCTCGGCGCGACCGGCGCCCGGCTGATGACCACCCTGCTCGGCGGCCTCGAACGCACCGGCGGCCGCTATGGGCTGCAGACCATGTGCGAGGGCGGCGGGCAGGCCAACGTGACGATCCTGGAGCGCCTGTGACGACCGTGCTGGTGACCGGCGGAGCACGCGGCGTCGGGCTGGGGATCGTGCGCTGCTTCCTCGACGCGGGGTTCGACGTGGTGACGTGCAGCAGGCACGAGCCGACCGCGGACCTCGGCAGGGCCGAGTTCGTCAGGGCGGACGTCCGCGACCTGTCCCAGGTGGACGCGTTGGTGACCTCGGTGGTCGACCGGTACGGCACGCTCGACGTGGTGGTCAACAACGCCGGTGGCGCGCCGCCGGTCGACGCCGCCACCGCGTCCCCGCGGCTGCACGCCAAGATCATCGAGCTGAACCTGGTCGCGCCGCTGCACGTGTCGCAGCGGGCGAACACCGTGATGCAGCGACAGGAGACGGGTGGCGTGATCCTGATGATCGGCAGTGTGAGCGGCACCCGGCCCTCGCCCGGCACCGCGGCCTACGGCGCGGCGAAGGCGGGCCTGGCGAACCTCGCGGCGTCGCTCGCCGTCGAGTGGGCGCCGAAGGTGCGGGTCAACACGGTCGTGGCCGGGCCGGTCGACACCGAGCAGTCGCACCTGCACTACGGCGACGCGGCCGGAGTCGCGGCCGTCGGTGCGACGATCCCGCTCGGCCGCATGGCGGTGCCCTCGGACGTGGGGCAGGCGTGCCGGTGGCTGGCGTCCCCCGCGGCGGCGTACGTCAGCGGCAGCACGGTCACCGTGCACGGCGGCGGCGAACGGCCCGCGTTCCTGGCCGCGGCGGACCCGTCATGATCTGCGCGGACCGGGTCGTGGCGATCACCGGCGCCGCACGCGGCATCGGGCTGGCGCACGCGGAGGAGTTCCGGCGCCAGGGCGCGCACGTGGTCGTCAACGACGTCGACGGGGGCGACCACACCACCGACGTGTCCACGTGGGACGGTGCGAAGTCGCTGGTGGACCTGGCCGTCTCGCGGCACGGGCGGCTGGACGTGCTGGTGAACAACGCGGGCGTCGTGCGGGACCGCATGCTCGTGTCGACCAGCGAACAGGAGTGGGACGACGTGGTGCGCGTGCACCTCAAGGCCCACTTCCTGACCATGCGGCACGCGGCGGAGCACTGGCGCGCGCGGTCGAAGGCTGGCGAGGCGGTGTCGGCGCGGGTGATCAACACCAGCTCGGGCGCGGGCCTGTTCGGCAGCGTGGGCCAGGCGAACTACTCGGCGGCGAAGGCGGGCATCGTCGGGCTGACGCTGGTCGCGGCCGCGGAGCTGGCGCGCTACGGCGTGACGGTGAACGCGATCGCCCCGTCCGCGCGCACCCGGATGACCGAGGACCTGTTCCCCGGCCTGCCGGGACCCGAGGACATCGCGCCACTGGTGGTGTGGCTGGGTTCCACGGCGTCGGCCGGGGTCACCGGCCGGGTGTTCGAGGTGGCGGCCGGGAAGATCACCGTGGTCGGCGGGCACCAGCGGGTGGCCACAGTGGACAGGGGGAGCCGGTGGCCTGCCGAGGAGGTGGGCGCGGCGGTGGCGGAGCTCATCGCGAGGACACCGCCGGAGGTGCCGGTCTACGGTGCGTGAGCGCTGAGCCCACCAACGGCATAACGAGTGCCGTCAATGGGCCGTTCAGGGCGGCCAGCGCCCTGAACGCGCCTTTCAGGGCATTGCCACGCCCGCCCCGCGCAGCGGGAGACCTGCCCGTCCGGCGAGGACAACCCACCGAAACGGCAACCTGCCAGCGGGGACACCCATCTAGAAGACGGGGTTCCCCCACTCGCCGGTGAACGCGATCTCGTCCAGTGCCAGGCGTCGCCGGGGTGCCAGCTCCTTCGCGCGCCGCTCCTCGTCCAGCAGCGCCGGGTCGCCGAGTGTGCCGAGCGCGATCACCGTCTGCGGCTCGACGTCGGCCGGCAGCGAGAACACCAGCTTGGTGCCCTCCTTGTCGAACCCGCCCATCTGGTGCGCGACCAGGCCCTCGGCCACCGCCTGCAGCGCCAGGTTCCCGGCGGCGAGCCCGGTCCCGTACTCGGCCATCGGGATCCGGCCCTTCTCGTTGACCGTCACCGCGCACACCAGGATCAGCGCGCCTGCCGCGTGCGCCCACCCCTGGTTGCGCGCGGACAGCAGGTCGGACAGCCGCGCGTACGTCTCGTCGCCGCGCCGCCCCACCAGGTACCGCGCGGGCTGGGTGTTCCCGTTCGACGGTGCCCACCGCGCGGCCTCCAGCACCGCCCGTAGCTGCTCGTCGGTCACCACACCGGCCGGGTCCAGCGCACGGGGGCTCCACCTGGCCGCGATCAGCGGGTGGATGGGCACGCTCGTGTCGGCATTCCTGTCACTCATCAGATGGCGTAACCCCACGACGTCAGCGCGTATGCCCCGAACCAGGAGGTGACCACCGCCAGCGCGCACAGCGTCACGACGAACGTCGACACCCGCCGTTTCGCGAGCGCCAGCGCCACCGGGATCAGCAGTGTGAAGGCGGGCACCAGCAGCCGCGCCTTCGAGTTCATCAGGCCGTTCGACGTCAGGTCCATGGCCAGCACCGCGGCCGAGTACGTGACCAGCGGCCACTCGACCTTCCGCACGATCATGATCACCAGCAGCACCAGCGCGACCACGATCAGCCCGACGGTCGTGACCTCCAGCACGGACCGGGCGTCGGCCAGCGCGTCCAGCGAGAACCGCAGCGTCGCGGCACCGCCGTCGAAGCCGGTGCCCCACCCGCGTTGCTGCAGCGCGAACCAGCCGTTCCACTCGCCGGTCCGCGTCCCGACCCACGCGAGGTAGCCGAGCAGCCCCAGCGGCGCGATCGCCCCGCCGAGCCACGCCCGCCACGACCTCGGGTTCCTGATCACCACGAGCAGCGCGGCCAGCCCGACCGCCAGCACCAGCGCCGCCCCGGTCGACCGGACCAGCCCGGCCAGCGCGCAGCACACCCCGGCGAGCAGCCACCGCTTCTCCAGCACCCCGACCAGCGCCCACGCGGCGAACGCGCAGAACAGGGCCTCCGAGTACGCCATCGCCAGCACGACCGACATCGGCGACGCAGCGAACAACGCGACCAGGATCAGCCCGGTCCGCCGCGACCCGCCGCGGACGTGCTGCCCGAGCCGCGCCAGCGCGTAGGAGCACACGACGCCGGCGACGATCGTCACGGTCAGCGCCGAGGTGACCAGCCCGATCCCCTCGGGCCCGTCGATCGCGGCGAACCACCGCACGACCAGCGGGTAGCCGGGGAAGAACGCGAGCGGGGTCTCCGCGCTGCGTTGTCCGTACGCGTCGACCAGCCCGTCGGGCACGCCGGAGTAGCCGCCGTCGGCGATCGCGAGGAACCACTGCCCGTCCCACGACCGCAGCGCCCCGGACACCGAGTGGTCGTTGCGGCTCGCCATCCACGTGAGCACGAGCAACCCCAGCTCACGGATGCCGAGGAAGATCAACGCGGGGGCGAGGACCGCGCCGGTTCTCCGGACGGTCCACGCGTGCCCGCGCTTGCCCGCCTCGACCGGTTCCTCGTCCGGGACGGCGGACCCCTCCGCCTCCGCCCGCGTCACGTCCGTCGCCGACACCCCGATCCCTTCCCACCCACCGGCTGGCTGCCCACAACAGGGTAGGGCGGGCGTTCACGCACGTGGCGGGCGCCACACGGACGACCGGTCCGATTCGCCCTACCGGTTAGGCTCGCCTTTGACTCTTCGAGGAGGTAAGAGCCAGTGGCGCTCGTGGTCCAGAAGTACGGCGGTTCATCGCTCGAGAACGCGGACCGGATCAAACGGGTGGCCGAGCGGATCGTCGCGACCCGCAAGGCCGGCAACGACGTGGTGGTGGTGTGCTCCGCGATGGGGGACACCACGGACGAACTCCTGGATCTCGCGCAGCGAGTCAACCCCGTCCCACCAGAACGCGAGATGGACATGCTGCTCACCGCGGGTGAGCGCATCTCCAACTCGCTTGTCGCGATGGCCATCGGCGCCCTCGGTGCCGAGGCCCTGTCCTTCACGGGTTCCCAGGCCGGTGTCATCACCGACTCGACACACGGCCGGGCCCGCATCATCGACGTCACGCCCAGCCGGGTGCAGCAGTCGCTCGACGACGGCTACATCTGCCTCGTCGCCGGCTTCCAGGGCGTCAGCCAGGACACGAAGGACATCACCACGCTCGGCCGGGGCGGCTCGGACACCACCGCCGTCGCGCTGGCCGCCGCGCTGAACGCGGACGTGTGCGAGATCTACACGGACGTGGACGGCGTGTACACCGCGGACCCGAGGATCGTGCCGAACGCGCGCAAGCTCGACCGGGTCCCGTACGAGGAGATGCTGGAGATGGCGGCGTCCGGGGCGAAGGTCCTGATGCTGCGCTGCGTCGAGTACGCCCGCCGCTACGGCGTCCCCATCCACGTCCGCTCGTCGTACACCAACAAGCCGGGCACGATCGTCACCGGCTCAACGGAGGACATTCCCGTGGAACAGGCCATGATCACCGGCGTAGCGCACGACCGCTCCGAGGCGAAGGTCACCGTGACCGGCGTCCCGGACCAGGCGGGTGTCGCCGCCCGGATCTTCCGGGTGGTCGCGGACGCCGAGATCGACATCGACATGGTGCTGCAGAACGTGTCGAGCACGGTCTCCGGCCGCACCGACATCACGTTCACGCTGTCGAAGGACAACGGGCCGACCGCGGTGGCGGCGCTGGAGAAGATCAAGGAAGAGCTGGGCTTCAAGTCGGTCCTGTACGACGACCACGTCGGCAAGGTGTCGCTGGTCGGCGCGGGCATGCGGTCCCACCCCGGTGTCACGGCCACGTTCTGCGAGGCACTCGCCAAGGCGGGCGTGAACATCGAGATCATCAACACCTCGGAGATCCGGATCTCGGTGCTGATCAGGGACACCCAGCTCGACGAGGCCGTGCAGGCCATCCACAGCGCCTTCGGGCTCGGCGGCGACGAGGTCGCCCAGGTTTACGCGGGGAGTGGTCGCTGATGTCCGCACCGGTACTCGCACTGGTCGGCGCCACCGGCGCGGTCGGCACGGTGATGATCGACATCATGGACTCGCGGCCCACGTTCCCGTTCGGTGACGTGCGGCTGATCGCGTCGCAGCGCTCGGCGGGCAGGAAGCTCACCGTGCGCGGCGAGGAGAAGACGGTCGTCGCGCTGTCGCCGGAGGCGTTCGACGGCGTCGACATCGCGATGTTCGACGTGCCCGACGAGATCTCCGCGGAGTGGGCGCCGGTCGCCGCGTCGCGCGGCGCGGTCGTGGTCGACAACTCGGGTGCGTTCCGGATGGACGACGACGTGCCGCTCGTCGTGCCCGAGTGCAACCTCGACAAGATCCACGAGCGGCCGCGCGGGATCATCTCGAACCCGAACTGCACGACGCTGTCGATGATGGCCGCGCTCGGCGCACTGCACCGGTCCTTCGAGCTGAAGGAGCTGGTCGTCGCGTCCTACCAGGCCGTGTCCGGTGCCGGTGTCGCCGGTGTCGAGCGGCTGTACGCGGAGCTGGCAGCGGTGGTCGGCAAGGGTGTCGGCGTGCGGGCCGGTGACGTGCGCGAGGCACTCGAGGCCGCCGGGCTGCCGCTGGCCGACTCGCCGTTCCCGGCGCCGCTCGCGCTGAACGTGGTCCCGTCGGCCGGTTCCTACAAGGGCGACGGCTGGTACTCCGAGGAGCTGAAGGTCCGCAACGAGTCGCGCAAGATCCTCGGCATCCCGGACCTCAAGGTGTCGGCGACCTGCGTGCGCGTGCCCGTGGTGACCACGCACTCGCTCGCGGTCCACGCGACGTTCGCCTCCGAGGTGACCGTCGCGCGGGCCCGCGAGGTGTTCGAGGCACAGTCGTCGATCGTGCTGCAGGACGACGCGGAGAACGGCGTCTTCCCGACCCCGGCCGACGTGGTCGGCGGCGACCCGACGTACGTGGGCCGCATCCGGCAGGCGCTGGACTTCCCGAACACCCTCGATTTCTTCGTGTGCGGCGACAACCTCCGCAAGGGCGCCGCCCTCAACACCTACGAGATCGCGGAGGCACTCGCCCAGCGCTGAGCGGACTGTTCCGCCTCCCCGGAATTTCAAAGTGTTGGTTGCGTGCCGACGAACGGTGCGGTCGGCGGGTGGTTTGTGGCTGGTTGCCGTCACGTTCCCCTGGGGTTCCGTTCGTCGGCGCGGGACATTGTTCGAAGATCGCGTGGTTCGTGAGGTGCGCTGAGCGAGCGCTTCCGTTCCTCGGATTTCAGGTGCGCTGAGCCGAACGGGTTGGTCAGCGTCGCCCAATCCGGTCGGGTGCACGGTTTTCCGGTACCTTCATGCCTTCTGGCTCGGGGACGTGAAAACCGTGGAGCGACGAGCATGACCGCAACCCGACCGCGGTGGGCGATCCTCGAGGCGCCGCGACTCGTGCTTCCGCTGTGCCTTGGCGTGGGGACGCTCGCGGTGGTGCTCGTCGTCGCGTTCCCCGGGCCCGTACCCACCGAAACCGACTGGGCGCGTTTCCTTGCGCTGCTTGTGGTTTCGTGCGTGCAGACCGAGTTGTCGCTCGGCACCGAGAAGGCCCGCCGGTACCTGGCCGACCGGCCGCACATCAACATGACGTCGGTGTGGATGTTCGGCGGCGCGGTCGTGCTGCCCGCGGCGCTGGCGGTCACGCTGGCCGTGCTCACCTACCTGCACCTGTGGTTGCGGGTGTGGTGGCCGATCCAGGGCAGGCCCGCCTACCGCGTCGTGTTCTCCTCGGCGACGATCGTGTTGTCGGTCCTGTCGGTGCCGCCGGTGCTGCGGCTGTTCGGCGCGGCCGACGTGCTCCGCGACGACTGGCACGGCGGCCGGGCGCTGCTGGCGATCGCGGTCGCGATCCTCGTGTACACGACGGTCAACGGCGGGCCCGTCGCGGTCGCCGTGAAGCTGCACCACCCGGAACGGCCGTGGCGCAAGACGTTCGGCACCAAGGCGGAGAACGCGCTCGAACTGGCGACGCTGAGCCTCGGTGGCGTCACCGCGACCGTCCTACTGACACAGCCGGTGCTGGTGGCGCTCATGCCGCTGCCGGTGATCGTGTTGCACCGCAACGTCCTCATGCGCCAGCTGGAGGAGAAGGCGGCGCAGGACTCCAAGACCGGGCTGCTCACCGCGGAGGAGTGGCAGACGCGGGTGGCGGCCGAGCTGGTGCGCAACGCGAAGAGCAGGGAGCCCTTCGGGGTGCTGATGATCGACCTCGACCGCTTCAAGAAGGTCAACGACACCTACGGCCACGTCGCGGGCGACGCCGTGCTGCGCACCGTGGCGGCGACGATCACCGGCCAGCTCCGCGCGTACGACTCCGTCGGCCGCTGGGGCGGTGAGGAGTTCGTCGTGCTGCTGCCCCAGATCCCCGACCAGGGCGCCTGTGACGTGGCGGAACGTGTCCGCACCGCCGTCGGTGACCTGTCCGTCACCGTGGCCGTCGGCGACACCACCCACGTGATCACCAACCTGTCCGCCTCGGTCGGGGTGGCGTGCTTCCCGGACGCGGCCACCACCGTCGACGGCCTGGTACACCGGGCAGACGAGGCGATGTACTTCGCGAAGCGGGCGGGCAGGAACACGGTGGTGAGCAGCGCGGAGCGGGCGACCTGATGATCAGGCACGCACAGGACTACCTGCGGCTTCGGAGAACGATCAACTGACCGACCCGGCCCTGGTGCCGGGCTCGACGGCCGTGCCCGCCGGTGCCCGGTCCCGTTGCCGTGCGGCCAGGAGCCACGCCAGGGCCGCGACCAGGACGCCGCCGACGCCCGCCAGCGCGAAGCCCCAGCCCGGTGACGCGTGGTCCACGACGAACCCCACGCTCGGCGCCCCGACGGCCGCGCCGAGCGTGAACGCCGACGACTGCAGCCCGGTCGCCTCGCCGCGGGCGGCGGGTGGGGCGAGCCGGGCGACCTCCTCGCCGGTGGCGGCGATCGTCGGCGCGCACAGGAACGCGGCGGGCAGCAGCACCAGCATGAGCGACCACCACGAGCCGCCCGCGAGCCCGATCGGGATGGTCAGCACGCCGAGCCACGCCATCAGGGTGACCTGCCGGTACGACCGCGCCAGCGCCCCGTAGACGAGCCCGCCCACCGCGGACCCCGCCGACCACACGATCACCACGACACTCGTCCACGACAGTTCGCCGCTGTGCTGCATCTGCGCGACGATCGCGACCTCGGTGCCCGCGAGGATGAACACGGCGCCCGCGCCGACGAGCAGGACACCGACCAGCCGCGGCGTGAGCCACACCCGGCGCGGGATCCGTTCGGTCGACGCCTTCTCCGCCTCGCTGCGCACCGCCGGGTTCATCACGAACAACGCGGTCCCGACGACCGCGATGCCCACCGCCATCGCGACCAGCGCGGTCTGCGTGGAGAACTGCGTCGCCACGACCACTGCCGCCGCGGGCCCCACCATGAACGACAGCTCGGTCGACACCGAGTCCATCGAGTACGCGGTGCGCCGCAGGTCCGTCGGTACGAGCGCGGCGATCGCCTGCCTGCCGATGGACATCGCGGGCAGCACGAGCATGCCGCCGAGGAACCCGCACACCAGCAGCAGCGGGTAGGACATGAACCGCGCGAACACCCAGAACGTGGCCTCGCCGATCGTGGTGATCACGAGCATCGGCCGCAGCCCGTACCGGTCGACGACCCGCCCGAGCACCGGCGCGCCGAGCGCGATGCCGATGGTCGCCACCGCGCCGACCGTGCCCGCCGCCCCGTAGCCGCGGTCCATGGTCACGGCGATGTGCAGGGTCAGTGCCATCCCGGCGGCCGTGGCCGGGATGCGGGCGAAGAACACGAGCACCAGTAGGGTCCGGACCCCGGGCAGGGCCAGCGTTCGGCGGTACAGCTGCATGGCTCGATGTGACCTCTCGCGCTCGTCGCTCGGCAACCAATTTACGGGCGACCACCGACACTGCCGCGAGCAATCTTGACTCGTTCCAAAGATGGTGGTGTCGTGGAGGCCATGAACGACCACCGGGCCGAACAGCTGCGTACCGTCGGGCTGCGGGTCACCGCGCCGCGGCTCGCCACGCTCGACTGGCTGGCCGAGCACCCGCACGCCACCGCCGAGCAGGTGGCCGCCGGGGTGCGCGCCCGGCTCGGGTCGGTGTCCACCCAGGCCATCTACGACGTGCTGCACGCGTGCACGCAGACCGGGCTGCTGCGGCGCATCGAGCCCGCGGGTTCGCCCGCCCGGTTCGAGACCCGCACCCAGGACGGCCACCACCACGTGGTGTGCCGGGGCTGTGGCCGCACCGAGGACGTCGACCGCGTCGTCGGTGCCGCGCCCTGCCTCGAACCGGCGGCGTCCACCGGGTTCGTGATCGACGAGGCCGAGGTGGTGTTCTGGGGGTTCTGCCCCGCCTGCCGGTCGGGCCCCGCCGCCGGATAGACCTGCTACGCGGTCGGCCGGAACAGGTCGACGACGTTCGCGCGGGACCGCAGCGCGAGGCCGGTGCGCAGCGCGCCCGCCGCTTCCGCGACGGCCTCCCGGAAGCGCACGCCCAGGTTCACGAAGCTGACGAACCCGTGGATGAGGTCGTCGTGCTGCCGCTTCACCACCGGCACCCCCGCCTCGCGCAGCCGGTCGGCGAACGCGTTGCCCTCGTCGCGCAGCGGGTCGAACCCGGCCGTCGCCACGTAGGCGGGTGGCAGCCCGCGCAGGTCGTCCGCGAGCAGCACGGACAGCCGGGGGTCGGCACGCAGGTCGAGGTCCGGGCAGTAGTGGTCGAGGAACCACGTCATGTCGTCGTCGGTCAGGAAGAAGCCGTCGCCGAACAGGTCCCGCGACCGGCGGCGGGTGGTGCCGTCGGTCGCCGGGTAGAAGAGCAGCTGGAAGACCGGCCGGGGCCCCTTGCCCATGGTCTGCAGGCACACGGACGCGGCCAGGTTCGCGCCGGCGCTGTCGCCGCCGACCGCGATCGCCGACGGGTCCGCACCGAGTGTCTCGGCGCGGGCCGCGGCGAACCGGAACGCGGTGAGCGCGTCCGCCACGGCGGCGGGGAAGTGGTGCTCCGGCGCGAGCCGGTACCCGACCGACAGCACCCGGACCTGGGCGTTCCTGGCCAGGTAGCGGCACGTCGCTTCGTGCGTCTCGATGCTGCCGATGACCCAGCCGCCGCCGTGGAAGTACACGAGCAGCGGTGACCCCGGCGCGAGACCGACCGGCTCGTACAGCCGCGCGGGCACGGGCTCGCCCGACTCGGCCGGGAGGTCCAGGTCCCGGCTCCGCACCCCGGTCACGCCGGGCCCGACCAGCCCGTGCCGCAGCTCCAGCCGCGCACGCGCGGTCACGTGGTCGCCGCCGCCCAGGCTGGTGTCGGTGAACGCCAGCATCCGCAGCAGCAGCTGCGCGTCGAGCGCCAGCTCCAGCCCGTCCCGCCGGATCGGCGCGCCCGCGATCAGCCTGCGCACCGGCCGGGGCAGCGCGAACACCGTCTGCAGCACCGCGCCCTGAACGGGCAGCGGAACCCTGTCCATCATCGTCGACATGAAACGCCTCCCCAGGCGGCTACGGGTGGAGGCTAACCAATGAACGTGGTCGCGGTCACCCGACCTGCCGAAACTCCACCGCCGGGTTCCTCCCGGTGACCGGGCGGTCGACGGAACTACCGGGAGTGGAGCCGGACGTCGCCAGAAGGGAGGATGATCGGGGTGACGAGAGGAGCGCGGTGACTGTCAGCGTGGTGGGCATCGGTGGGTCGTTGCGCACGGACTCCCAGTCCGAACGCGCACTGCGGATCGCCCTCGACGGCGCGGAGCGCCTGGGCGCCAGGACCACCGTCATCTCCGGCGCCGACCTGGTCCTGCCGTTCTACGACCCGGCTGAGCCGGAGCGCAGCCCGGCCGCGGACCGGCTGGTCGAGGAGCTGCGGGCCGCCGACGGCGTCGTCCTCGTCTCACCCGGTTACCACGGCACCGTCTCCGGCCTGGTCAAGAACGCGCTCGACTACGTGGAGGACCTCCGCGAGGACCCCCGCCCCTACCTCGACGGCCGCGCCGTCGGCTGTGTCGCGGCCGCCCGTGGCTGGCAGGCGGCGGTCACGACGCTCACGTCGCTGCGCTCGATCGTGCACGCGCTGCGCGGCTGGCCGACCCCGCTGGGCGCGGCCGTGAACTCCGCGCACGTGCTGTTCGGGCCGGACGGCGACTGCTCCGACGAGCAGGTCGCCGCGAACCTCCGCACCATCGGGTCACAGGTCGTGGAGTTCGCCACAGCGCGCGTGTGACCAGGAATCTCCCCGGGTACACCACCGTTTTCACAGGTGTACTGAGGAGGTATGAGATGACCAAGTCCCCCATCACGAGTCCACTCGGTGACGCGGAGCGCGAAGCCACCGGCGCCGTGCTCCAGGCAACGCTCGTCGACCTGATCGACCTGTCCCTGATCGCCAAGCAGGCCCACTGGAACGTCGTCGGCGCGAACTTCCGCAGCGCGCACCTCCAGCTCGACGAGCTGGTGTCGGCGGCCCGCCAGTACGTCGACGACGTGGCCGAGCGCGCCAACGCCATCGGCATCTCCCCGAACGGCAAGGCCAAAACCGTCGTCGAGTCGTCCGGCATCCCGGCCTACCCCGACAACTGGCAGCCCGTCGAGGCCACCGTCGCCGCGATCGTCAAGATCCTCGGCGAGGTCGTCAAGCGGCTGCGCAAGCGCATCGACGAGACCGACAAGACCGACCTGGTCACCCAGGACCTGCTGATCGAGATCGCGGCCGAACTCGAGAAGCAGCACTGGATGTGGCAGGCGCAGATGGCCTAGCTGGTCCGCCACCCCGCGATTCAAAGTGTTGGTCCTGACCCAGCGACACCAGCGGACCGCAGGCGGTTGGTGGTCCAGTGCCGTCACGTTCCCCTGAGGTAGCTGCTGAGCGGGGTGCGGACTTTTGCGCAAGGATCCAAGTGCGGCCTAGGCCATCCGCAGGTGACGGCGGACGAAGTCGACCTCGATCGCCGTCTGCTTGATCGTCTCCGCCACCACGAGCGACCCGTGCCCCGCGTCGTACCGGTACACCTCGTACGGGCTGCCGCGGTCCGCCAGCCTCGCCAGGTAGTTCTCGATCTGGCGGATCGGGCAGCGCGGGTCGTTCTCCCCGGCCACCACCAGCACCGGCGCCGCCACGTTGTCCACGTACGTGAGCGGCGAGCACTCGACGTAGCGGTCGGGCACCTCGTTGGGTGAGCCGCCGAACAGCGCCCGGTCGAACGCCCGCAGCGGCTCCATCTCGTCCTCGTACGCGGCGAGGTAGTCCGCCACCGGCACCCCGGCCACTCCCGCGGCCCACAGCCCCGGCTGCGTCCCCAGCGCCAGCAGCGACAGGTAACCGCCCCACGACGCGCCGTTGACCACGCACTTCGCGGGGTCGGCCAGCCCCTTCGCCACCGCCCACTCGTGCACCGCGGCCACGTCCGCCAGTTCCGTCAGCCCCGGCCTGCCCTCGATGGCGTCCCGCCACTTCGAGCCGTACCCGGACGAGCCGCGGTAGTTGACGTGCACGACCGCGAACCCGGCGTCGAGCCACACCGCCCGGTACGCGGAGAACCGGTCCTCGTCGTGCGAGTGCGGGCCGCCGTGCAGCGCGAACACCGTCGGCAGCGGCCCGTCGGGCGCGTCGGCGGGCCGCGCGTACAGGGCGTGCACGTCGCCGCCCTCGCCGGGCACGAACACGTCGAGCAGCTCGACCGACTCGGGTGCGCGGTGGCCGGGCGGCGCCAGCAGCACCCGCTCGGTGCCGTCGGTGTACAGCGCCCGCACCACGCCCGGCCTGGCCGCGTTGGACCACGAGTACTCGACCGTCTGGTCGGGCCGCACGTCCACCGACCCGATCGTGCCCGGCGGGGTGTTCAGCCTGGTCAGCTCGCCGTGCCGGAGGTCGTACCGGTACACGCTGTTGCGGGCCTCGTGCGTGTGCACCACGACGATCGCGCTGCCGTCCGGATACCAGTCGGCGGTCAGCTCACCTGGCAGCTCGATGACCAGCTCGACCTCGGTGCCGGCCGCGACGTCCCAGATCAGCAGCTCGTCGCGGCCGCGCCGCTCGTGCCGGACCAGGAGCCGCTGGTCGCCGGCGACCGGGCTGAACCCGACCGCGTCGAGCCCCTTGCCCTCGCCGTCCCACTTCTCGGCGACCGTCGCGCCGTCGGCCACCGCGAGCACCCGCAGCGCAGGGTGCCGGTTGTCGCCGTGCTCGGAGTGCTCGATGGCGAGCAGCGTCTCGTCCCGGGACAGCGCCGCGACGCCGCCGTCGTGCTCGTTCCGGTACACGACCTGGGCCCGCGCACCGCCCTTCGTGACGAACACGGTCGTGCCGTCGTCGTTGGAGACGCCGGTCACCGTCACCTCGCGGCCGATGGCGAGACCCGCGGGGTAGCCGGGCACGCTGCCGGGCACCGCGGCCGTCGGCGGCTCGTGGACCGGCCTGCCCGCGAACGGCTCGGACACCCAGCTGCCGAACTCGTCGCCGTCGGAGTCGGAGAACCACCACACGCGCTCGCCGTCCGGGCTGATGGCGCCGTTGTGGGTGCCGTTGGGCCGGTCGGTGACCTTGCGGTGCGTGTCGGTCGCCCGATCCCACGCGTAGATCTCGAACACGCCACTCGCGTTGGAGACGTAGATGTTGCGGTCCGGTGCGTCGTGCGCCCAGTCGGGCAGGGACACGCGGGCCGCGGTGAACCGTTCTCGCCACCGGGCCTCGGCTGCGTCGTCGGCGAAGAGTCGGTCGGGGACCGCGGCGGGTGGGTGGTTGCTCACCCCCTGATCCTGCCAAACCGCGGCCACTTCGCACAGTGAGTCCGCGGGTCGGCGACACGTGGCGGAAATCCACTGTCCCACAAGGAAAACGTTAACAATGGCCGAAACGGGGTACCCCCCGTACATGGGATACGTCGTGGACCTGCACCGCCCGGTGGCAGGCGATGTCATTGACCTGATCCTGGCCGACCACCGCCTGTTCGAGGACCTGTTGCGCGCCCTGCGGGACGCCGGTGCGGACCGCGACGAGGTCCGCCACGCACTGGCCGCGGTGCTGGTCGCCCACGCGGAGGCCGAGGAGAAGTACGTCTACCCGAAGCTGCGCAAGCGCCGTGCGGTCGGCAAGGAGGAAGCCGAACACAGCGAGGAGGAGCACGCGGAGGCCCACGAGGCCTTGCTGAAGGTGCTGGAGCTGAAGGGCACCGACACCAAGGCCTTCGCCGACGCCGTCGAGGAGCTGTCGGGCACCGTCAACCACCACCTGGCCGAGGAGGAGCTGACCATCCTCAACCCGGCCCGCGACGAGGTGGGCCCCCAGGTCCGCGCGGAACTGGGCCGCGAGTTCCTGGCCGAACGCAACCGCCAGATCGACGCGGACTGCGGCCGGGTGGAGAACGTCCGCCTCCTGGTGAAACGCGCGAAGGAACAGGGACAGCTCGACGACTAGACAATAGATTCCGTGAAGCTCACGTGAAGTGGCTTCGGCGTAGGCACATCCCCTGCGGTCGCCCGAGACGGGGCGGGGCCAATGCCGTGAAAGGCGCGTTCACGGCACAACGGGTGCCGTCAATGCGCCTTTCACAGCACTGCCAACGCCGTCAACGCGCCTTTCACAGCACCAAACCAGGCCGCTACGCGCCCGGGCCCCGCGAAGCGGGGCCCTTGCCCGCCAGACGGGCCCGCAACCCCACGCAACACCGACGGTGGCGCAAGCCCACCCAAAAGGGGCTCCCTGCCATCCCGTCGACCTGGCAGCGCCCGATCACGCCGCGTCAAGGGGGGCCAAACACCCGAATCACAACACGCACGAATCGGCCCCCCTTGGCGCGGTGTGATAGCCCGTAGGGAGGTCGACGGGATGGCAGGCAGACCCGAACCCAACCGCCGCCGAACAGCCCCTCCGCCACCCCGGAGACCTGCCCGTCCGGCGAGGACAAACCCACAAGCCAGCACACCCCGACCGACGAGACCAGCACACGACAACCACCCACTCACACCGACTTCATGGAATCCTTGCGGTTGCGCGGGCTCGGTCCTTCGGGACGGTGGTGAGGTCGTGTTCCTGAGAGCGTCGTTCGGGACACCGGTCCTGCCGTCAACGCGCCATTCACAGCACCGGAGCCAGGACGCTGCGCGTGGCGGGGCCGTACCCCGACGGTGGCGCGATCAGTCGTCTAGAGCACACAGAACTCGTTGCCTTCCGGGTCGGCCATGAGGTAGTGGTCGGGCCGCCCCTCCCACTCACACACCGTCACCACGGTGGCCCCGGCCCGCACGAGCCGTTCGGCGGCGGCGACGGCGCGGGGCCACCGCTCCTCCCACGGCACCGCCCGCCCACCCCCGGCCTGGATGTCCAGGTGAAGCCGGTTCTTGCCGACCTTGCCCTCCGGCACCCGCAGGAAGCTGAGGGAGGGCAGGGCCCCGTCCGGGTCGTGGAGGAACGCCCCGTCGTCGTCGGTATCGAGCGGCTCCCGCGACTCGTACCCGAGGGCGGTGGCCCAGAACCCGGCGACCACAGCGGGCGCCGCACAGTCGATCGTCACACTCCACCGGACAGCCATACCGGCAACGTACAAGCGACCACCGACAAACCCGGCTGGACGGCAGTTGGTGACGGCCGCGTGAGAACGACCAGGCCCCGCCCGCGTCGAAGCGCGGCCGGGGCCTGATCCGGCATCGTCCCCGTCAGCACCGCACGAGCAGCCCAGTCAACGCGGTGCAGGACCGGCGAGCACTGTCGTTACCACCATCAGGGTCGGAAGGCGTGGAGGAAACCCGGGCCACGGAAGCGGAGAAGGAGCCCAGCGTCAACAGCCCGGCGTTGACGGAGAAGGAAGCGGAACCCGTGCCACCGACAGGGACCGAGGAGAAGTCACACACCACGGACCGGCCCCCGTCCCGGACACACCCGCTGCCACCGGCCCAGGCCAACCCGGCGGCGTAGGTCCCGCCGACCCGGACCGGGGAAGCATTGGCAGGCCCATGGTTCGCGACGGACACGGTGTAGGTGACCCGGGAGGTGAGAATCCCCCGAGGCGAGGCATCGAGCGAAACGGCGAGATCAGCGACCTGAGGCGACGGGACAACGGAAACCACCGGCCCGTGCCCAGGCGCGAACGAGTAGTTGGCGCCGACGAGCTGGTGTTCGAGCGGGTAGTCGCCGAGCGCGGCCGACTCGAGCACCCGGAACGTGAAGACCACAGTGGCCTCACCACCGGGAGCGAGATCCCCGACCCCACCGCGGTAACTGGTCGGCGAGTACTCGTAACAAGCCCCGCCATCGCAGGAAACCAGTTCCACCACGGCGGTGATGGGCGCCTCCGCCAGCCGCAACTGCGCGGCAGCGGACTCGATGCCGAACCCGTGCGGATTGAACAATTCGACGGAAACCGTGAAGGTACCCCCGGGCACGACCTCGGCGGCCCCGAGGATCGCGGCACTGGGCTCAGGAGGTGCGGCGACAGCGCTTCCCGGCAACACAAGTCCCGCAAGCACAACAAGCGCCCCGACAAGCCCTGCGCGCATACCCCACCCATTCCCCTCGGCAACACCACAGCGACAGTCGCCCCCTCGTCCACCCCCGTTACGTCACCCCCGAACCACTACTCGAAAGGGTGAACAGCCGAAGTGGACCCCGAACTCCCAAGGACAGACAATGGCGAGCCGCGGCTACGCCCAAGCGCGTTTCGCGCAGGGAAACCTATGAGATATAGGCAGCGCCGTCACCTGCCCCAAACAAAGGCGCCGGGCTCGTGGAGACGTCACACCGAAGCCATGTGGACTGGCGTTCATGTGTGATCGCGAATGGTGCATCCTTGACGTGAGAGTCCTCAGTAGACGGGACCTTCGGCGTCGAGATGCAGGAGCAGTTCGTCAGGCAGAGACAAATCAGGCCCCGTCTACGAGTAGACAGGGCCTGACCACCGTCGGGGTGACAGGATTTGAACCTGCGACCCCTTCGTCCCGAACGAAGTGCGCTACCAAGCTGCGCCACACCCCGGTGGTACGGGAAAGAGTCTAGCCGACGTCCGCACCGGCTCCGAAGCGGGCACTGTCTGTGGCTCCGGCATGCCCGGAACCGCTGGTGGGACGGGGTACGAGCGTCAGAAGTGAGGCCTCCGGCGGGCACGCGAACCGCACCGGGGCGTAGGGCGAGGTACCCAGGCCGGCGGACACGTGGAGCCACGTGTGCGCTCCCCACCGCGACGCTCCGCGGGCGCGGGTCCGGTCGAGTTGGCAGTTGGTGACGATCGCCCCGTAGCCGGGCACGCGGAGCTGGCCGCCGTGGGTGTGACCGGCCATGACCAGGTCGTAGCCGTCGTCGGCGAACGAGTCCAGCACGCGGGGTTCGGGGGAGTGCGTCAGCCCGAGGCGGAGCGTGGCGGTGCGGTCCGGTTTGCCTGCGACGTCCGAGTAGCGGTCGCGGCGGAGGTGGGGGTCGTCGACGCCGGCGACGGCGATGGTCTGGCTTTCGACGGTGAGGAGGCGGCGCACGTGGGTGAGGTCGTGCCAGCCGCGTTCGACGAGGGCCGCGCGCAGGTCCCGCCACGGCAGGGGGATGCCGTGGATGCGTTTCTTGGACTTGGTGAGGTACCGCACCGGGTTCTTGGGGCGGGGCGCGTAGTAGTCGTTGCTGCCGAACACGAACACGCCCGGCACGTCGAGCAGGGGGCCGAGGGCGCGGAGCACGCCGGGGACGGCGTGCTGGTGGGCGAGGTTGTCGCCGGTGTTGACGACCAGGTCCGGTTCGAGGTCGGCGAGCGCGGCGACCCAGCGCTGCTTGGACTTCTGGCCTGGCGTCATGTGCAGGTCCGAGATGTGCAGGACCTTGAGTGGCCGGGCGCCTTCCGCGAGCACGGGCAGGGTGGCCTGCCGCAGCGTCCAGTGCCTGCGTTCGATGCCCGCGGCGTAGGCGACGGTCGCGGTGCCGACCGCTGTCGCGCCCAGTGCCGCCCGGCCGATGTTGCGCACGAAGTTACCCACGTACCCGAGCCTAGATGCGTCCTGCCGCTGATCGGAAACCGCCGTGAGTCAGGTCCCGCTGACCAGTAGTGTTCGCGTCATGGCTGACCTCAAGGCACGGCTGCGGGCTGACCTGGCCGCGGCCATCAAGTCCCGGGAGACGACCCGCATGGCGTCGTTGCGCATGGCGCTCGCGTCGATCACCACCGAGGAGGTGGCCGGGGACGAGGCGCGTGAGCTGTCGGACGCCGAGGTGGAGAAGGTGCTGGCCCGCGAGGTGAAGAAGCGCCGCGAGGCCGCGGAGGCGTTCGCGGGTGCCGGGCGCGCGGAGCAGGCGCAGGCGGAGCGGGACGAGGCCGCGGTGCTGACCGACTACCTGCCCGAGCAGTTGACCGACGACGAGCTGTCCGCGCTGGTCGCGGACGCGGTGACCGAGGTGACCGAGCAGCTCGGGCAGGCACCGGGGCCGCGGCAGATGGGCCAGGTGATGAAGGCCGCGAACGCGAAGGTCGCGGGCCGTGCCGACGGTGGCCGGGTGGCCGGCGCCGTGAAGGCCCGCCTGCAGAGCTGACCGACGAACGAAGCCGGGGCCGAAGCGTTCGCTCGGCCCCGGCTTCTTCACGTCATCCGCCGGGCGGCGGGCCGCCGGGCTGGGTTCCGCCACCGCCGCCGCCGCCACCGCCACCACCGCCACCGGGATTACCGGGGCCGGGGTTGCCGCCGCCGCTGGGCGGTGGCGTGCCGCCGCCACTGGGGGGCGGCGACGGCGGATCGCTCGACGGCGGCGGGTCCTGGGTCTGTGCGGGCGGGACGTAACCGGTGCTCACGTAGATGGTGATGGTGGCGCCGGGGATCGTGGCACCGCGAGGGCTCTGGTTGACGACCGTGCCCTTCGGGTCGGAGCGGTTGGTCCGCTTGACCGTCACCTTGTAGCCGGCGTTCTGGAGCGTCGCGGTCGCGTCGGCCTCGCTGTCGCCGACGACGTTCGGCACGCGGCTCTCCGGGCCGCCGTCGAGGTAACGCGGGTCGCCAGGTGGCAGCGGCGCGGCGGGTGCGTTGCCGAGGATCTGCCCCATCGCCTCGAACCACGTCCTCGCCGGGGCCCGGCCACCGAAGATGGACCCCCTGCCGCACAGGTGCGGCGGCCTGCCGGACTGTGTCGTGTCGCAGATCGGCCTCGGCCGGGGACCGTCGTTGAAGGTCATGGTCGCGGCGGCGAGCTGCGGGGTGGCGCCGACGAACGCGGCCGACTTGTAGTCCTGCGTCGTGCCGGTCTTGCCGATCATCGGGCGGGTCCAGTTGAACGCGCGCGCGGCACCGGCGGAGGTGCCCTCGCCGGTGTCGTCCTTGCTCATGCCCAGCGCGAGCGAGTTCGCGAGCCCCTCGGCGACCGCCTGCTCACACGGCTCCTCGTACTTGGTGATGTCGAGCTTCTTGCCGTTGCGGTCCAGGACCTCCACCAGCGGCGTCGGCGGGCACCACATGCCACCGCTCATGATCGTCGCCGCGACGTTCGCCATTTCCAGCGTGCTCACCGGCGCGGGGGACAGCGTGAACGACGCGCGGCCCGGGTAGCCGCCAGGCTTGGGCCGGAAGTACTCGGTCTGCGTCTGCGTCTCCTCGGCGCGGTCGCCGGACGGGTCCGGGGTCTGACCGCTCATGTTGGTCGCCATGGTCTCCCGCAGGCCGAGCCTGCTGGCCATGTCCACGACCAGGTCCATGCCGATCGCTTCCTCCAGGATCACGAACCCGGTGTTCGGCGAGGTCGCGAGCGCCTCCTGCAGTGTCATCTGCGACGGGTACTTCTCGTTGAAGTTCGACAGGCAGTACTTGCGGTTGTTGCCGTCGTTCGGCGCGTCCGTGCGGGGGCACCGCTCGGCGCCACCGCTGAACACGTTCGACACGTGGTTGTAGGGCGTCTGGATGACGTGGTTGATGCCGCCGCCCTTCTCCAGGTACGCGGCCGCGGTGAAGATCTTGTACGTGGACCCGGCGCCGAACTTGTTCATCACGCCGTACGGGTAGGAGATCGTGGTCTGGCCCGCGTCGCCGTTGAGGCCGTAGTCGCGGTTGGCGACGAGCGCCACCACCTCGTGCCGCTTCTTGCCCGGCCGGACGATCGACATCGTGTTCGCGATGCCCTCGGTGTTCTTCGGCACCTGGTGCTCGACGGCCGCCTTCGCGAGCTGGGTGGCACGCGCGTCGAAGGTGGTCTTGATGGTGTAGCCGCCGGAGTACAGCTGGTCCTCGGAGAACATCCCGATCTTCATCAGGTAGTCCTCGACGTACTGGCAGAAGAAGCCGTACTCGGGGCCCGCGCCGACGCAGTTCGCCGCGGGCTTCTTCGCCCCGTCGGGGTGCACGCCGAGTGGCTCCTTCTTCGCCTTCTCCGCGTCCTCCTCGGACAGCCTGCTCGTCTCGACCATCGTGTCGATCACCCGGTTGCGCCGCTTGAGCGTCTCCTCCGGCCGCCGCCACGGGTGGTACAGGCTCGGGTTGTTGACCATCCCGGCGAGCATCGCGGACTGGCTGACGGTCAGCTTGTCCGGCGTGGTCTGGAAGTAGGCCGCCGCGGCCGCCCCGACGCCGAACACCCGGTCGGTGAACTCGACGACGTTGAGGTAGCCGGTGAGGATCTCCTCCTTGGACATCTTCTGCTCGAGCTGGATCGACAGGCGCGCCTCACGCAGCTTGCGGGTGACGGTCTGCTCCTGCGCCCGCTGCCGCCCGATCTCGTTCTCCGGGTCCTCCTCGGCCCCCACCTGGTCCCGGTAGACGACGTTGATCAGGTAGTTCTTGACGTACTGCTGCGTCAGCGTGGACGCGCCCTGCGTGTCCGACGACGACGAGTTGCTGATGGCGGCGCGGATGGTGCCCTTCCAGTCCACGCCGTGGTGCTCGTAGAACCGGCGGTCCTCGATCGAGATCAGCGCCGCCTTCATGGTTGGCGAGATCTGCTCGGACGTCACCGGCAGCCGGTACTGGCTGTACAGGTAGGCGATGTCCTTGCCCTGTGAGTCCGTGATCCGGGTGATCAGCGGGGGGTCGGTGGTGACCAGGTCCGCGGAGACACTGTCGATCGTGTCGCTCGCGCGGTTGGACGCCACGCCCAGGGCACCGACGACGGGGAAGAGCATCCCGGCCATCAGGACACCGGCCAACAGGCAGAGGCCGAACATCTTCAGCAGACCGTCTCCGACTCGCACGGGGGCCAGGGTACGCGGGATAGGGCGGCCACCCGGTTACCCGACGGAGTTATTGACTTTCTGTAACGGCTGTGCCCCCAGACGTTCTCGTGGGAACCGGCGGGCCTTAGAGTCCGTCAACGTCTCAAACGACATGAGCCGGGCAGGGCGACCACAAACGGTGGCCGGCCGCTGGCGCTCCGGGGCCTAAGGGGGGACCCGGGGTAGGGGTCGAGACGAGGTAGGGGCGGGGGTTATGCAGCAGATGGAAAAGGCGGACTGGCGGGTCAACGCGTCGTGCCGCAACGAGGACCCGGACGGGCTGTTCGTCCGTGGCAAGGAGCAGCGCAAGGCCAAGCTGGTGTGCATCGCGTGCCCGGTGCGCACGGAATGTCTCGCCGAGGCGCTGGACGGCCGCATCGAGTTCGGCGTGTGGGGCGGGATGACCGAGCGTGAGCGCCGCGCTCTGCTCCGTCGCCGCCCGGACGTCACGTCGTGGCAGGAGCTGTTGACCGAGGCCAAACGCCAGCACGTCGACGAGGACGAGGACGAGGACGTCCGCGTCGGCTAGGTCCATGCCCAGGTCCAGTGTCCTGAGCCGAACCGAACGTCAGACTCAGGACACTCGGGCCCTCCGGTGGGATCGTCGTGCGAAGGTCCGAGCCTGGTCAGCGGTTACCTCAGGGGAACGTGACGGCACTGGCCCACCGACCACCTGCGGTCCGGAGATTCGCCGGGTCGGGACCAACACCTTCAAATCCGGGGAGGCGGACCAGCCAGTCGTTCGCCGATCGTGCGCAGCCCGGTGAGGTCGTGCACGTCCGAGGGCATGGCGGGCACGCTGACCGCGGGCACGCTCGGGTGCGCCTTCGTGAACCTGGCCAGCAGCCGGCGTTCGCGCATCCGCACGGCCACCCGATCCGCGTGCAGGCGCAGCACGGCGGCCGCGAGGCGGGACTCGCCCTTCGCGTCGAGCCCGTCCGCGGCGGCGATCGCCTTCGTGGCGGACAGCTCGGCCAGCACCGGGTGCGTCCGGTTGATCACCAGCCCGGCGAGCGGCATCGACTCGGCCGCCAGCCGCTCGACGAAGTAGCTCGCCTCCCGCAGCGCGTCCGGCTCCGGCGAGGCCACCACCACGAACGACGTGCCGGAGGAGCGCAGCAGCTCGTAGGTCTTGCGGGCCCGCTGCTTGAAGCCGCCGAACATCGAGTCGAAGGCCTGCACGAACGCGGACGCGTCGGCGAGCAGCTGCCCGCCCACGATGGTCGACACGGCCTTCGCGAACAGCATCACCCCGGCGCCGACGACCTTGCGGATGCCCCAGCCGCCGCCGCGCGCGGGCCCGGACAGCAGGCGGATCATCCGGCCGTCCAGCGCGGTCGACATGCGCTGCGGCGCGTCGAGGAAGTCCAGCGCCGACCGGCTCGGCGGGGTGTCCACGACGATCAGGTCCCACCGGCCCTCAGCGGCGAGCTGACCGAGCTTCTCCATCGCCATGTACTCCTGCGTGCCGGAGAACGACGACGAGATCGTCTTGTAGAACGGGTTGGCGAGCACCTCCTGCGCCCGCTTCTCACCCGCGTGCGCCAGCACCATGTCGTCGAACGTGCGGCGCATGTCGAGCATCATCGCCGAGAGCTGGCCGTCCGGCTCGAACCCGTCGACCTCGACGTCCTTCGGGGTGTTGCCCAGCTCGCGCAGCCCGAGCGCCTGCGCGAGGCGGCGCGCCGGGTCGATGGTCAGCACCACGGTCTTGCGGCCGCGCTCGGCGGCGCGCACCGCGATCGCCGCGGCCGTGGTGGTCTTGCCGACGCCACCGGACCCGCAGCACACGATCACCCGGATGTCCGGGTTGTCGATCAGCGTGTCGACGTCGAGCGCGCCGGTCATCGCACCCCCTGCTCGACCATGGCCTCGGCCAGCTCGTACAGGGCCGCGGTGTCGATGCCCTCGTTGACGTCGGGCAGCTCGACCGCGGGCAGGTCCACCTCCGCGAGCTGCTCGCGGGCGTTCTGCTCGGCCAGCACCCGGACCGCGTGCTCGACGGTCTCCTCGACCAGGCCGTCCAGGTCCTCCTCGGACAGGTCCAGCCCGGCGGAGGCGAGCCCGTTGCGGACCCGGGAGGCGTCGACGCGGCCACCGGCGGCCGGGGTCACCGACCGGGTGGGCAGGCGGGGCGGGCGCACCCGGTTGAGGAACACCACGCCCGGCCGCAGGTCCGCGCCGTCCAGCTCGGTGACCGCCTCGATGGTCTCGCGGACCGGCATCTCCTCGAGCAGCGTCACCAGGTGCACCGCGGTGTCGCCGGAGTGCAGCAGCCGGACCACGCCCTCGCTCTGGCCCTTGATCGGGCCGACCTTCGCCAGGTCGGCCATGGCCTTGGTGACGTCGAGGAACTTCACGATCCGGCCGGTCGGCGGCGCGTCCAGCACCACCGCGTCGTACCTGTGCCTGCCGTTCTCCTCGGTGCGCCCGACGGTCTCCTTGACCTTGCCGGTCAGCAGCACGTCCCGCAGGCCGGGCGCGAGGGTGGTGGCGAACTCGATCGCACCCATCCTGCGCAGCGTCCGGCCCGCGAAGCCCAGGTTGTAGAACATCGCGAAGTACTCGAGCAGCGCCTCTTCCACGTCCACGTGCAGTGCGCGGACCTCGCCGCCACCCGGCGCGGACGCGATCCTGCGCTCCTCGTAGGGCAGCGGATTCGTGTCGAAGAGCTGCGCGATGCCCTGGCGGCCCTCGACCTCGATCAGCAGGACCCGGCGCCCGCCCGTGGCCAGCGCGAGCGCGAGCGCGGCGGCCACGGTGGTCTTGCCGGTTCCGCCCTTGCCGGTGACCACGTGCAGGCGCGCCCGCGCGACCTGGTCGGTCCATCCGACGACGGGAGTGCTCACGTTTTCAGAGTAAGTGGACCGGTGCGGGCCGCGCTCACGAACCGGGTCAACTAGCGAGCATCATCACGGTCACGGTGCCGCCGATCACGACCACGACACCCCACGCGAGGCCCGCGGGCAGCACCAGCAGCACGAGCCCGACCAGGATCACCAGGACCACGAACGAGATCGCCCCGGCCACCGCGACGTCCCCGCCGGTCGAGCCCCGGCGTTCGCGCACCTTCGCCATCGTGAGCAGCATCAGCACGATGCCCGCCATCGCCAGCAGTGCCCCCGCCAGCAGCCGCCAACCCTCCACGCGGCACACGGTACCGGGACGGCGGCTAGAGTCGCGGACCATGACCAAGTGGGAGTACGCCACGGTGCCGCTGCTGATCCACGCGACCAAGCAGATCCTCGACCAGTGGGGCGAGGACGGCTGGGAGCTCGTCACGGTGCTGCCGGGGCCGACCGGTGAGCAGATGGTCGCCTACCTGAAGCGGCCGAAGCCGTGACCTGGGCGGACCGGCTCGCGGAGCTGGGCGTCGAGCTGCCGTCGGTGCCCGCGCCCGCGGGCGCGTACGTGCCCGCCGTCCGGTCCGGCGACCTGGTCTTCACGGCCGGGCAGGTGCCGTTCGTGGACGGCAGGATCGCCGCGACCGGCAAGGTCGGCCGCGAGATCAGCCCGGAGGAGGCCAAGGCGCACGCCCGCACCTGCGCGCTGAACGCGCTGGCCGCCGTGCACGACCTGGTCGGCATCGACAACGTGGTCCGCGTCGTCAAGGTCGTCGGGTTCGTCGCGTCCGCGGAGGGCTTCACCGGCCAGCCAGCGGTGATCAACGGCGCGTCCGAGCTGCTCGGTGAGGTGTTCGGCGACGCGGGGCAGCACGCCCGGTCCGCGGTCGGGGTCGCCGAGTTGCCGCTGGGCGTGCCGGTCGAGGTCGAACTGACCGTCGAGGTGCGGGAGGGCGCATGACCGAGATCGACGACCGGAACGACGCGTGCCACGAGCTGCTGCTCCGGCTCGCGGGACGGCTGCCCGACCGGCAGCTGTGGCGGCTGCGTGACTGGCTCGCGGGCGGCGCCATCGACGCGCTGGCCCGTGCGCTGCCGCTGACGTTGCTCAGAGAACGGGTCGCGATCACAGCCCGTGAATCGATGCTGCTCAACGCGGCGCTGCTCGACTCGGGAGCGGACGCCGGACGGCTGCACGCGGTGCCCTGGGTGGACCAAATCGACGAAGTCGACTACACATTCACTTCGGAGTCGCCCGAACGGGTGAACTCGGGTGACTCCGAAGCAGTAGTGCTCGGGGCGGTCCTCCACGGTCGTCCCGAGTTGGTCGACGTGCGTGGGAGCTGGCGACGACACCGGTCCGGGGTGGGGCAGGCCACCAGGATCGTGCTCGTCACGGCATCGACGGGCTGCGCTCGGTTGACCGGGGAGCTGCAGCGCGTGCTGCGTGCTCTTGGTACGCACGAGCCTGGCGTCGAGGTCATGCCGGAAGGCATCGATCTCCCGCCCTACCACCGTGCGGCACTGGCGGCTTCCGAGCCGTTGCTGCCCGGAGTGCTCGTGCACCAGGGGTGATCCTGCTCCCCAGCACAAGCCGTCGATGCCGACGAGAGCTGGGAAGGAGCCGACCGTGACACAGGTCGCGCGGGGGGTAGGAGCGGGTGGCGCGAACCGTCCGGGTATCGCGTTGCCCATCCGAATACATGATCTGTTGCTGACGCTCGCAGGGCGGCTCGACGACGACGCGCTGGGGGACGCACGCCAGATGCTGGCGTCCGCCGAGCTGGACCGGTCGCTCGAGTTCGTCGCCGGGTGCCTCGCGGCCGGCCGGGTCGTGCTGACCAGGGACCAGCACAACGAGCTGGAGTCGCTGTTCGCCGACATGTACCTCGACCCGACGGTCATCGACCGCGTGATGGTCACCGATCGCGTCGAGGCGGGCAGGCACCGGTTCGCGTTCGGTTCGGTCGACGGCCGCGAGCCGGACCGGGGCGTCGCCGACGCGGTGCGCCCGGTGCTCGGCGTGCTGCCGGACGTGCGGTCCATGTGGTGCGTGTGGCGCCTGACCCCGGCAGGCCCGGCGTCCGGCCCGGTCCCGCACCTGCTGGTGCTGGTGGGCATCGGTCCCGGCGGGTTCCCGCCCGCGACCGCCTACCGCGTCGAGGAGGCGCTGCGGCGCGCCGGTATCCGCGCGTCGGTCGAGGTGCTGATGGACGGCGTCGAGCCGGGCGAGTACCACCGCGAGGCGATGCGGAGTGCGCGCCAGGTCCCTTTTGACGGTCACGGCTCCAGCAGACCGCGGGTGGAGCCGGCGTACGAAGCGCCGCGGATCGAGTCGGCCAGAGCCAGGGTCGAACCGGCCAGGGTCGAGCCGCCGAGGATGTCGGCGGTGCCCGAGTCCCCGAGGATCGAGTCGGCCCGCGTCGAACCGCCGCGGCTGACGACCGCACCGGAACCGCCGAGGATGCCCGAGCCCGAGCCCGAGCCGCTCCCGGAACCGGTCCCCGAGCCGCCGCGGCTGTCCGCGGTCCAGCCGGAACCGCCCCGCGTGGCCGCCGTGCCGCTGGAGCGTCCGCGCATGGACCCGCCTGCCGTGGACGCGCCGAGGATCGACTCGCTGCCGGTGCGCAAGGACCCGCCGTTCGGCGACCAGTTCGGCGACCAGCCGGTGTTCACCGAGCCGCAGCAGGAAGGCCCCAGGGTCGACCCGCCGACGATGATGACCCCGGCGGCGGGTGGCCTGGAGGACGGCGAGCCACCCCGCGCCGACGCGTTCGAGCCGCCGCAGGCCCAGCAGCAGTTCGCGCAGGAACGGCTGCCTGAGGAGCCGCAGGCGGCGCCCGACCTGCCGCCCTCCGCGCTGCGCGAGGAGACCCGCACGGACTCCCAGCCGTCGCCGAGCCCGCGCCGCAGGGCCGAGCCGCCCAAGGACGAGCAGCCCCCGCAGGAGCCGCCGTCCCGCCCGCGGCTGGCACCGGCGGGTGGGGGTGTCGACAAGCACTCACAGGCGTTCGTCGACGACATCCTCAACACGCAGGAGCGCAACCTCCTGCGTGAACTGCAGGACGAGCTGGCGAGGCGCGAGCAGCAGGAGCCGCAGAGCACCGGCTCGTGGAAAGTCGACCGGTCCGGTCGGCACGGCAAGCCCGCCACGGCGGGCCCGTTCGAACACCCGAACCAGACCACCGGCCCGATGATCATCAACGGGGTGCCGCCGCACGCGGACAACCGGGGTTACCCGCCCGTCAACTGATCGGTGACACGGCCGAGCAGCCGCTGAAGGTGCAGCCCCCGCCGCACGTCCAGCGGATGCTCGGCCGTTTCGCGCTCGACGAGCCGGACGAAGTCGTCGAGCAGCACCGCGTACCGCGTGGTCGCGTCCCCACTGGCGTCGAACGCGAGGAACCCGTGCGGCCCGTGCACGGCGAAGTCGGTGACCGCGGGCTGGGCTGGCGTGTGCATGGACAACGTCGCGGTGCTCAGGCGCCCGTTCTCGTGACCGAGCATGACGTGCCAGACCCCGCGATCGAGCCGGGCCTGTTCGACACCGGTGACGGGGCCGAGCGCGGCGTCGAGCAGATCGAACACGTGCGGCCCGATGTCGGCCAGCGCACCGCCGTCATGCCGCCACCGCGACTGGTCGTACCCGATGTCCAGCAGGGTGCCGGAGAACCAGCGGGCGAGCCCGCCGTCCCACTCACCGACCCTGGCGACCTCGTCCAGCCACCGCCGGGTGCCGAGGTCGTACCGGAAGGTGAGCACCATGATCGTGGTGACCCCGGCGTCCGAGACGGCGCCGGCCAGCCGCTCGGCGTCGTCGACGGAGGGCGCGACCGGCTTCTCGAGCACAAGGTGCTTGCCCGCGGCGGCCGCCCGGGCGGCCAGGGGCGCCTGCACGGCGGGCGGCACCGCGAACGCGACCGCGTCGACGTGCCGGAGGAACTCGTCGAAGTCCGCGAAGGGCGTCGCGCCCCCGATCGCCGCGACGTCGGCCGCCGCCTCGGGCCGACGAGCCCAGGTCGCGACCAACTGCGTGCGTGGGTGGGCCACGATCCCGGGCCCATGCACCTTGTGAGCCCACGGCCCAGCCCCGACAAGCCCCATCCGCAGCACGTCTCCAGTCATGGCCCCCATCCTGCCGCGTCCACCCCCGGCGCCGAGCCCGGCCGCCCCCGGGTGCCTTGCCGCCGCCGAAGCGCTGGGTTCGGCGCGGCGGACGGTCGCCGGATCGACAGGCGGCCTGCTCCGTCCCATTGCGACGCTGAGGTCGGAGCCGCTGCGCCGGTTCGGCCTCCGGCCCCCGATGCCACGCTACCGTGGAGCACCGACATTCCCTTGCCGCGCAAGGAAGTTGTCCACAGGGGCCGTCTCCGTGCCGGGTTGTCCACAGGCTCGGTCTTCGAGGCCCGGTTCTGTCGGTGGTTGCCGCTACGCTGGATTTCGGGGGGCCGGAGGCCGCCCTCGGGACCCGAGGGCGGCGTGGGTTTGCGTGTTGACGTGCGCGGGGGTTTCGGCGGTCGCCGGGGCTGGGTGTGTTCGTGGCCTGCGCCTCATCGTGGGGTTGTCGGGGTGGGACGTCGAAGTAGGCTCCCTCTGTGCGTGAGCTGCCGAAGGAGCTGAGCCTGCCGTCCGGGTTGGTGCCGCCCGAACCGCCTGACCCGCCGGTCACTCCCAAGGACGCGGCCACCGTGATGCTTGTCCGGGACACGGCTGCCGGGCTCGAGGTGTTCCTCCAGCGGCGGGTGCGTGGCATGGCGTTCGCCGGGGGGATGACCGTCTTCCCCGGGGGTGGGGTCGACCGGCGCGACGACGACACCTCCATCGCCTGGCACGGGCCCGCGCCCGAGTGGTGGGCCGAGCGGTTCTTCTGCGACGTGGGGCTCGCCAGGGCGCTGGTGTGCGCTGCCGTGCGGGAGACCTTCGAGGAGTCCGGGGTTCTTCTTGCCGGGCCAGACGGGCACAGCGTCGTCGCCGACGTGCGGCCGTTCGCCGCGGCCCGGGAGCAGCTGGTGGACCGGGAGTTGTCGCTCGCCGGGTTTCTCGCTGAGGCCGGGCTTGTGCTGCGGGCCGACCTGTTGCGGCCCTGGGCCAACTGGCTCACGCCCGAGCAGGAGACCCGCCGGTTCGACACGCGGTTCTTCCTCGCGCGGTTGCCCGAGGGGCAGCGCGCCGACGGGGACACCTCCGAGGCCCAGGACACGCGCTGGCAGCGGCCCGGTGACGCGCTCGACGACTGGAAAGCCGGGCGTGACGGGCTGCTGCCGCCGACCTGGACCACGCTCGCCGAGCTGGAGGAGTGCGCGACCGTCGCCGACGCCATGGCCGTCGAGCGGCCGATCACCGTGCTCATGCCCAAGGTGGCCCGCGACGGCAACTCCCTGCGCATCGTCCTGCCCGGCGACCCGCGCTACGACGACTCGCCCGCGCACCTCGACGCCCGGCCCGACGACCGGATCGGTCGATGAGCGGAGCCAACCATCGGGTACCGGGCGGGCACCCCGCCTACGGTGAGCTGCGGACGGTCACCGGCACCGCCTCGGTCATGCTCGAGGACAACCCGGGCACGATGACGCTCGAGGGCACGAACACCTGGCTGCTGCGTGCCCCCGGCGCGTCGGCGTGTGTCGTCGTCGACCCCGGTTACGAGGACGAGCCGCACCTGACCCGCGTCGCCGAGGCGGCTGGTGAGGTCGCGCTGATCCTGGTGACCCACCACCACCCGGACCATGTGCAGGGCGCGCCCTGGCTCGCGCGCCGCGTCGGTGCGCCGGTCCGCGCGTTCGACCCGGCGCTGTGCGCGGACGCGGCCGCCCTCACCGACGACGAGGTCATCGAGGCCGCCGGTCTGGCGATCCGCGTGCTGCACACCCCCGGCCACACCGACGACTCGGTGTGCCTGGCCCTCGACGGTGCCCTGCTCACCGGGGACTCGGTGCTCGGCCGCGGCACCACGGTGATCTCCGACCTCGGCGCGTACCTGGGCACACTGCGCCGGTTGACCGCGCTGCCCGGCGACACGATCGCGCTGCCCGGCCACGGGCCCGAGCTGCCCGACATCGCCGAGACCGCGCGCCAGTACCTCACGCACCGCGAGCAGCGGCTCGACCAGGTCCGCGCGGCGCTTCGGGTCCTCGGCGCCGACGCGACCGCCCGCCAGATCGTGGAACACGTGTACCGCGACGTGGACGAGTCGCTGTGGGGACCGGCCGAGTGGTCGGTCCGCGCGCAGCTCGACCACCTCCGCACCACGGGCGAGGCCCGCTGACGTCATTTGGGCGGCAGCATGGGCATCACCACGTAGCGGACCGTCGGTTCTGTCGGCTCCACCGCGGAGAAGACGGTGGCGCGCATGCCCGGCTGGATCTCCATCCGGACCTCCTTGCCGCCGAAGCAGCGGAGCGCGTCGGTCAGGAAGCGGGACTGGTAGGCCTGGCCGGTGCGGCCACCGTCCACCCCAGCCTTGACGGACTCCTCCGCCTCGCCCGCCTTCGAGTCCGCGCCACGCAGGCGGATCTCGCCATCGCCGATCTCCACCAGCAGGACACCGCGGGCGTCGGTGTACAGGCCGACGCGGCGGACCGCACCCGCCAGCGCGTCGGCGTCGGTGGTGACGACCGTGTCCACGTCCGAGAGGTGGATCTTCGACTCGTGCAGGAACGAGCCGTCGAGCACCGCGGTCGTGGCCAGCGCGCCGCGCCAGCCGAGACCGAACCGGTCGCGGTCGGCGTGCACCGTGACCTCGCCGGCCGGGAGCTGACGAGCCAGCTCGTTCAGCAGGCTCGCCGGCACCAGCGCGTCGACCTCGCCCCGCGCGTGCCAGGGCAGCGACGCGAGCGCCATCTGGTAGCGGTCGGTCGCGACCATGATCAGCCGGTCGTCCTCCGAGCGGACCCGGACGCCGGTGAACATGGGTAACGCGTCGTCCCGCGACGCCGCCAGCACCGTCGTGGCCAGCGCGGACGCGAACAGGCCGCCGTCGACCGTGCCCGCCACCGCGGGAGCGGCGCCGACACCGGGGTGGACGTCCGCGTCCAGCAGCGGCAGCGCGTAGCGGGCGCCCGGCGCGCGGATCGCGAGCTTCGAGCCCTCCACGACCAGCCGGACCTGCTCCTGCTCCAGCGCACGTAACGTGTCGGCCAGTGGCTTGGCCGGCACCAGCACCCGTCCCTCGGTGTGCACGACCGCGTTCCGGTGCACCCTGACCGCGCGCTCCCGGTCGTTGGCCGCGAGCGCGACACCCTCGGGCGTCGCGGTGATCAGCAGCCCGGCCAGCACCGGGTCGATCAGCTTGCCGGGAACCAGCTTGACCAGCGCGGATGCCGCGCCGGCGAGTTCTGCGGTGGTGACGGTGACGTCCATGCGCACAAGATAGCCGCGACCACCGACAATCGCGGTCGGTCAGTTCACGGCGGCCAGTTCCGGCGCGGGCTCCGGCTGCTCGGCGAACGTGTGCCTGCGGGCGAGGACCAGCCCGGCGATCAGCACACCCGCGACGCCGGCGGCGATGAACGCCGACCACACACCGACGCGCTCCACCAGGTAACCGCTGACCGACTGGCCGGCGGCGAGGCCGAGCGTCACCGACGTGATGATCCAGCCGAACGCCTCGGTCGCCGTGCCCTCCGGCGCCACCAGCTCGATCGCGGTCGAGTGCGTCGTGGACTGCGGGGTGATCCACATGCCCGCGAACAGCGACAGCACAGCCAGCCAGATCAGGCTCGACGTGCTCGCCATCGGCGCTACGAACAGCGCGAACATGCCGAGCAGGAACGGCAGCCGCAGTCCCATCGGCTTCGGCCACGGCCGGGACGCGTAGTACACGCCGAAGACCACCGAGGTCAGCGACCACGCGGCCAGCATGACACCGCCCAGCGGCGCGTGTCCGGCGTTGGTCGCGGCCGCGGGGATGGCGACCTCGACGAACCCGACGGTGACGCCGAACCCGAGCGCCGCCAGCGCCACGGTGCGCATGCCGGGGGTGGCGAGGGCGCCGAGGAGGTTCCCGCCACGGCTCGGGGCAGGCCGCACGGCGCGGACCGCGGCCGTGAACGCGAAGCCGACCCCGCCGACCACCATGCACGCCGCGCTGAACACGAGGCCGGTGCCCGCCCACGGCGCCGCGACCATGATGCCGGCGAGCGCGGGCCCGAGGATGAAGAAGACCTCGAGGCTGATGGCCTCGTAGGCGAAGGCGGCGTGGCGGATCGGGCCGGGTGGCACCAGGTGTGTCCACAGTGCACGGGACGCGGAGCCGACCATCGGTTCGGTGAGGCCGATGAGCCAGCCGAGCGCGACGAGCGCGGGCCCGCTCCGGTCGGCCTCGATGGCGACGATCACCGCTGTGACGGTCGCCACGAACAGGGCCGACGCGATCAGCAGCGGCCGGGTCGGGCCGAGGCGGTCCATGATGCGGCCCTGCGCGACGGCGCCGATGGCGACGCCGACGAGCGAGCCGGCGGAGACGAAACCGGCGATCGTGAACGAGCCGGTCTCGCGCTGCACGTACAGCAGCAAGGACAGGCCGACCATGGCGATCGGCATCCTGGCCAGCAGTGATGTGAGTACGGGAGCACGGGCGCCCGGCGTCGTCAGCGCGGCGCGGAAGTCGGCGAGGCCGGCGGAGTGGGACACGCGTACCAGTATGACAAATTTTGGTACATGCGTACCAATCGAATTATTTGGTAACGGTTCGATAACGACAGGGGAGAACCGCACAACGGATGGGTACTCGAATCAGTCCTCGTATATGAAAAAGCTCCCGTTCGCGGGTAACGATCTGCGATGGTGTGCGTTCAACTGAACAAGCTCCCTCCGACAGACATGGGTCGGGGCCTAATGGTTCGGAGGGCGGGGAGCGTGGGCCGTCGGGGGATGGTTCACGCAAAGCAAGGAGCCGGTGTGCCGCGTCGGGGGCGGCACCCGGCTCCTTCGCTGTTCTGAGCGGCGGGTCTGGCCTCCGGCCCCCGGTTTCCGCGCTACGGCAGTGCACCGACAGGCAACGGCCACGTGTGGACAACCTGTGGACAACTCGGCCCTCGTCCGGGCATGCCGAAGGGCCCGCACCTGGTCGGCGCGGGCCCTTGGACGTGGGTCACCTGGCGCGGCGGGCCAGGCGCTCCGGGTCGAGGATCAGCACGCTCTTGCCCTCGAGCCGCAGCCAGCCCCGGTGCGCGAAGTCCGCGAGGGCCTTGTTGACCGTCTCGCGGGACGCACCGACGTACTGGGCGATCTCCTCCTGCGTGAGGTCGTGCATGACTCGCAGCAGACCGGCCTCCTGGCTGCCGAAACGCTGCGCGAACTGCAGCAGCGCCTTGGCGACCCGGCCCGGCACGTCCGTGAAGATCAGGTCCGCCAGCATGCCGTTCGTCCGGCGCAGGCGGCGTGCGATGACGCGCAGGAGCTGCTCCGCGATCTCCGGGCGGGTCGCGATCCACTGGCGCAGCGCCGGCCGGTCCATGGTCCGCGCGACGACCTCGGTGACCGTCGTCGCGGTCGAGGTCCGGGGGCCGGGGTCGAAGATGGACAGCTCGCCGAACATGTCGGCGGGGCCCATGATGCCCAGCAGGTTCTCCCGGCCGTCCGGTGACTTGCGGCCGAGCTTCACCTTGCCCGACTGGATGATGTACAGACGGTCGCCGGGCTCGCCCTCCGCGAAGATCACGTGCCCACGCGGAAACTCGACGGTTTCCAGCGTCTGAGCGAGCGCTTCAGCGGCAGCCGGTTCGACACCCTGGAAGATGCCGGCCCTGGCAAGGGTCTCGTCCACCTGCGTCCCTCCCAATCAGACTCGTGCGGTGAACAGCGGCAACGGCGCCCTGATCACCCTTGGGAAGTGTAGAGCGTGTGCGGTGGATCACCTCGTAGGGCATACCACGGGTATGTCGTCAGCCCATCCTCTTGGGGAGGTCGGCCCGCGAAATACGCACGGTCGGCGCGTTCATGACCTTCTTGGCGCGCGCGCTGACCTTGCCCTTGCGACGCAGCCGGAAAAGCTCGAGCGCACGGCCGATGCCGTGGCCGTACAGCGCGCGGACCTCGTCCGGGCGCGGGTTGTCCAGGAACGCCTCGACCTCGTCCTCCTGGACGGCGACGTGCCGGAGCCGCGCCTCGACCCGCTCCATGAACAGGGCGAAGAACATCACGACGATCGGGACGGCGAACACGAACCAGACAGCCATAGTGTTGTGATCCTCGCTCAGTTCCGGTCGGGTGACGCGGACCACCAGGTCCGGCGTGTCCCTCACTTGATGGACGTCCATGGCACGGATGTGGTTGTGCGGCGGCCCGTAGGCTAGCGGGGTGCCGCCCGCCACTCGACAGCTACCCCGCGCCGCGACCGTCAAAACCCCGCCGCCGACCAGCCTGGTCCGCCGCGCCCGCCGGATGACCAGAGTCCTGGCCGAGGCGTTCCCCGACGCGCACTGCGAGCTGGACTTCACCAACCCGCTCGAGCTGACCGTCGCCACGATCCTGTCCGCGCAGAGCACCGACGCGCGGGTCAACCTGACCACGCCCGCGCTGTTCGCGCGGTACCGGACGGCCGCCGACTACGCGGGCGCCGACCGGCTGGAGATGGAGGAGCTGATCCGGCCGACCGGCTTCTACCGGAACAAGACGACCTCGCTGATCGGCCTCGGGACCGCGCTCGTGGAACGGTTCGGCGGCGACGTGCCGGACAAGCTGGCGGACCTGGTCACCCTGCCGGGGGTGGGCCGCAAGACCGCCAACGTGATCCTCGGCAACGCGTTCGGCGTTCCCGGCATCACCGTCGACACGCACTTCGGCCGCCTGGTCCGCCGCTGGGAGTGGACCGAGGAGGAGGACCCGGTCAAGGTCGAGCACGCGATCGGCGAGCTGGTCCCCAAGAAGGACTGGACGATGCTGTCCCACTGGGTGATCTTCCACGGCCGCCGCGTGTGCCACGCGCGCAAGCCGGCGTGCGGCGCGTGCGTGCTCGCCAAGGACTGCCCGTCGTCCGGCACCGGGCCCACGGAGTTCGAGGAGGCGGTGAAGCTGGTCAAGGGACCGGAGGCGCCGCACCTGATCGACCTGGCGGAACGCGTCCGCAACGGGTACAAGCCGGGGCGCGCGTAGATGGGGAACGGAGCGCGGTGGTCGATCGCGGCGGTGATCCTGATGATCGCCGGCGTGGTCGCGATCTGGCCGCGCTCCGAACCGGAGCCGACGCCGCCCCGGGACACGACGCGGACCGCCACCGACCTGTCCGGCGCGCGCGCCAAGGCGGCGTTGCCCTCCTGCCCCGAAGGCGCGGCGGGCCCCGCCGACCTGCGCGGGATCACCGTCGAGTGCCTCGCGGACGGTGGCACGCTCGACGTGGCGACCGCGCTCGGCGACCGGGTGCTCGTCAACATGTGGGCCACCTGGTGCGAGCCGTGCAAGACCGAGCTGCCCGTGCTGGCCGAGTACGCGGCAGGGCCGGACGCCATCCCGGTGGTCACCCTCGGCGTCGAGTCCCGGCCGGGCGACGCGCTCGAACTGCTCACCGCACTGAACGTGCGGCTGCCGAGCCTGCTCGACGAGGACGGCCGCACCAGGCAGAAACTGCACCCGATCGGGTTGCCCGCCTCGTACCTGGTCGAGAACGGTGCGATCACGCTGATCGAGAGCCCCCGGGTGTTCACCTCGGCCGACCAGGTCAGGCAGGCAGTCGCGAATGGCTGACCACGGACCGCTGGTCGACCCGGCGATCATCCCCGCATGGCTGCGGCCGGTCGTCGAGGGCAGCCGCGACCTCGACCCGGCGATGTTCCGGCGCATCTCGCCGCCGACGGCCGACGCCCGCGACGCCGCGGTGCTGATCCTGTTCGGCGAGCACGAGACCCGCGGCCCGGACGTGCTGCTGCAGTTGCGGGCCGACGGCGGCGGCGCGCACTCGGGGCAGGTCGCGTTCCCCGGCGGCTCCAGCGAACCCGGCGACGACGGACCGGTCGAGACCGCGTTGCGCGAGGCCGTTGAGGAGACCGGGCTCGACCCGGCGGGCGTGCGGCCGGTCGCGCTGCTGCCCCAGCTGCACATCCCGGTGTCCCGCTTCCACGTCACGCCGGTGGTCGCGCACTGGGAGAAGCCGAGCCGGGTGTGGGCGGTCGACCCGGCGGAGAGCGCGGCGGTGGCCCGCGTGCCGGTCACCGACCTCGTCGATCCCGCGAACCGGTTCCTGTGCAGGCACCCGTCCGGTTTCACGGGACCCGCGTTCGCCCTGCCGGGGATGCTGGTGTGGGGATTCACCGCTGCGCTGCTGACTCTGCTGCTCGAACTCGGTGGCTGGGCGAAGCCGTGGGACGGCTCGGACATACGCGACCTTGACGCCGCTTGGCGTTCAGTGACGCAGAGCGTCGGGGAGGTATGAACGGGTGAACTGGGTCGACCTGGTCGTGATTCTGCTCGCGATCCTGGCCGCGATCTCGGGTGCGCGGCAGGGCGTGATCACCGCGCTGCCCGCGTTCATCGGGGTGCTGCTCGGCGCCATCGCGGGCATCAAGATCGCGCCGCTCGTGGTGCGGTACATCGAGTCGACGCCGACCAGGGTCGCGTTCGCCGTGGCGATCTTCGTGCTGCTGGTGGCGCTCGGCGAGACACTCGGCGTGTGGCTCGGCCGCAGTCTGCGCGAGAAGATCAAGTCACCGCGGCTCGCCGGGGTGGACAACGCGCTCGGCGCGGTCGTGCAGGGTGCCGTGGTGTTCGTCGTGGCGTGGCTGATCGCGTTGCCGCTGGTCACCGTGGGCGGCCTGCCGGACCTCGCGTCCGCGATCCGCAACTCGACCGTGCTCGGCGGTGTCGACAAGGTCATGCCGCAGGCCGCGCAGGACCTTCCCGACGAGCTGCGGCGGCTGCTCGACGTGTCCGGGTTCCCGGAGGTCGTCGACCCGTTCGACCGGACCCCCAACCGTGAGGTCGCGCCACCGGACCCGGCACTGCAGAACAGCGCGGTCGTACAGAACGTGCGGCCGAGCATTCTGAAGATCCACGCACGGGCGCCGTCCTGTTCGCGTGCGCTCGAGGGCAGCGGGTTCGTGATCGCGCCGGAGCGGATGATGACCAACGCGCACGTCGTCGCCGGCACCACCGAGGTCGTGGTGGAGACCGACGACGGCCAACTGGACGCGCGGGTCGTGCTGTACGACCCGGACACCGACGTCGCGGTGCTGTCGGTGCCCGGCCTGGCCGCGGCGCCGCTGTCGTTCGCAGGCCAGCCCGCGGCCTCCGGCCAGGACGGGATCGTGCTCGGCTACCCGCTGGACGGGCCGTACCGGGCAGCACCCGCCCGGGTGCGGGACCAGATCACGCTGAACGGGCCGGACATCTACGACGCGAAGCAGGTGCAGCGTGAGGTGTTCACCCTGCGCGCGCTGGTGCAGAGCGGCAACTCGGGTGGCCCGCTGGTCGACACGCAGGGCCGCGTGATCGGCGTGATCTTCGGCGCCGCGACGGACCAGTCCGAGACCGGCTTCGCCCTGACCGCCGCCGAGGTGGCGGAGGAGGTCGAAGCGGCCCCGGGCCTGTCCCGTGCGGTGGCGACCGGAAACTGCGCGACCTAGCCCGCCGGGCAGTGCGTGCCGGGCCGCGGGGTCTCGCGGGCCAGCACGTAGTCCGTGAACACGGCCCTGGTGCAGTCGGTGCGGTCCATGACACCGTGGCCCGCGCCGTCGTAGGTGAGCAGGACGCTGTCGTCGAGCTGCCGGTGGACGTCCTTCGCCCACGCGTAGCCGGTCGCCGGGTCGTGCAGCGAGTTCATGATGAGGATCGGCGGCGCGTCGTCGGCGTCGGTGCGGTGCTGCGGGTTGGGAGTGGCCGCGGGCCACGCCGAGCACAGCGAAACGACCGCCAACGCGAAGTGCGTGCGCATGACCGGCGCCGCCGCGTTCTGCTTGCGCCACAACGACAACCACTCGCCCTGAGACGAGAACCGGACGCGGTGGTCGGTGCAGAACGCAGCCACCGGGAACGGAGCAGTCCTCGCCGAGGCGGTCTGGGGTGCGCCCTCGGCCAGTCCCTTCAGCTGCTCGGCGAGCCCCGCCCAGTCCGGGCCGTAGAGCTTGTTCAGCGTGTTCTGGTTCAGCGCGACGGGGGGCACCGGCAGCTCGCCACGCAGGGACTGCTCCCACAGGTCGCCATACAGGCGGTTCACGTCCTGGCCGTGCAGCGCGCACGTGGCGTCGTCCGCGCACCAGTTCGCGAACGCGGCGAACGCGTCCTCACCGGCCGCCGCCTGCGTGGTGATGAACGTCGACTGGCTGAGGCCGTGGTCGAAGACGCTGTCGAGGACGATGCCCCGCACCCGGTGCGGGAAGTTCTCGGCATACATCTGACCTGCCAACGTGCCGTAGGACCGGCCGTACAGCGTGATCTTCCGTTCGCCGAGCGCGGCCCGCAGCGCGTCGATGTCGCGGGCGACGCTCACGCTGTCGACGTGGTCGAGCAGCGGACCGGTGTGCTCGCGGCAGCTGGTGCCGAGATCGCGGGCATACTCCTGGATGTCCGCCAGCCGCGCCCCGGTCCCGGGGATCACGTTCGGCAGGTTCGCGACGAGGTTCGCGTCGCACTCGATGGGGTGGCTGCGGTTGGTGCCGCGCGGGTCGTAGCTGACGACGTCGTACCGTTCCGCCACGGCGGCCGGCACGACGTTCCCGGCCAGCAACCGGTCGACGCCGGAACCGCCCGGCCCGCCCGGCATGAACACGAGCGTGCCCGCGCGTTCGCCTGTCGCCCGCTGGCGGGCGACGGCCACCTCGATCGTCCCTGTCCAGGGACGTGTGTGGTCGACGGGCACGGTGATCGTCGCGCACTCGACGGGACTGTCCGGCTCACAGGGCTGCCAGTCGGGCGTATTGCCTCGTTCGGCCGCTGCGGTGCCGGTCACGACACCCGTCAGCAGGACGGCGGCCAGCAGCACGGAAACACGTTTCATGCGCCGAGTCTTTCGCCGGCGGGCGCACCGCCGTCTCCGGGAGAACCCTGAGATGTCCCGGACTATCGCGTCAGGAACTCGGCGAGCGCCTGGTTTGTCGCGGCGGGCGCCTCCTGCTCCGGGAAGTGGCCGACCCCGTCGAGCGTCGTCGTCCGCACCGGCCGCGTCGCCCACGCCGCCGACTCGGTCAGCGTGCGCGGCAGCACGCACGGGTCGACCGCGCCCGCGAGCTGCAGCACCGGCACGGTCACCTTCCGCTGCATGGCTTCCGAGAACCGGCGGCCCTCGCCACGCAGCTGCGAGCGGCCGGCCCAGCGGTAGTACTCGAGCGCGCTGTGCGCGACGCCGCGGACCATCATCGCCGAGCGGTGCCTGCCGACCGTCGCCGCGAAGTCCGGTGTTTCCGTCCACTGTGGACCAGACCAGCGGCGCATCAGTTCCTCGACGGTCGCCGCGTTGTCCCTGGTGAGCCAGCGTTCCGGCGCGATCGGGACCTGCGCGCGGAACACGTGCCCGAGCGCGCGGGCCTGGTTGGTCGCCTTCCGGTGCAACGCGGTGCGGCGCATCTGCCTGCGCAGCGCCATCGGGTGCGCGGACGCGACCGACGTGACCGACCGGACCAGCCGGGGGTGCAGCGCGGCGACCGTCCACGCCAGCATGCCGCCCCACGCGTGCCCGACCAGGTGCGCACACGGCTCACCCAGCGCCTTGATCAGCCCGCCGACGTCACCCGCGAGGGTCCAGCCGTCGTAGCCGCGGGGCGGCTTGTCGGAGTCGCCGTAGCCACGCAGGTCGACCGCGACCGCGCGGTAGCCGGCGTCCGCCAGCGCGCCGAGCTGGTGGCGCCAGGACCACCAGAACCCGGTGAACCCGTGCAGCAGCAACACAAGCGGGCCCTCACCGGCCTCCGCCACGTGCAACCGGATGCCGTTGGCGTGGACATCGCGATGCACCCATGGCCCGTCGAGGCGCACTGTCGACGGATCGGGACGCACGACGGTGCTCGGGCCGCTCAAGAGCGGCGGAGTTCCAGCTCGTCGTACTGGTCGTCATCACCGCGGCGCAGCGCCGCGATGGTGTCCTTCGCGGAGTCGATCGTCCGCTGCGGCGCCCGGATCCGCTTGATCTTGCGCACTCCGACCAGCACGAGCAGGCCGACCACGACGAGGAAGAGCACGAACGTGATGAGGAAGCCAGCCCACGGGTGGTCCTCCCAGTCCACGAGGTCGTTGAGCCCGAGCGCGAACGCGACGAAGAGGAACGGGATGGACAACAGCAGCACCGCGAGCGCGACGATCAGCGAGATGCTGCCCGTCAGGCCCTTCTTCACCTCGCCGGCGACCTCGGCCTTCGCCAGTTCGAGCTCGCCTCTGATCAGCGTCGACAGATGTGTCGTGGCGTCCTTGACCAGGCCGCCGATCGACTGGTCTCCCGATGCGCTCGCGTCGTCCGAGAGCGGGATCGACGGGACCCTGGGCAGCCCCGCCCCGTTTCCGTGGCTGTTCTCGTGCGCACTGGTCACCGCGCCATCGTGCCATGTGCGGATCAAAGAAGCTGGCCGGGCAGGGTCAACCCACCGAATGCGCCCTGCTTCTGCGCAACAACAGCACCGCGGCGAGCAGCGAGGCCAGCAGCGAAGCGACCAGAACCGCGCCCTTCGCGAGCTCCATGTCGGGCCCGTCGAGCGACAGGTCGGCGATCAGCAGGCTCACCGTGAACCCGACCCCGCCGAGCATCGCGACCGCGACCAGGTCCCGTTTCTCCAGGTCCGAGGGCAGCCTGGCCACCCCGAACCGGACCGCGAGCAGCGACGACCCGACGATCCCCACGAGCTTGCCGACCACCAGACCGGCGATGATCGCGAGCGAGAGCCGGTCGGTGAACAGGCGGCCGAGCGCCTCACCGTTGATCGTGATGCCCGCCGCGAACAGCGCGAACCCCGGCACCGCGAGACCGGCCGACCACGGCTGCAGCCGGTGCTCCAGCCGCAGGCACGGCGACTCGTCCTCGCCGGGATCGGCGCGCACCCTGGTCAGGAGGGCGAGTGCGACACCGGCGACGGTGGCGTGCACCCCGCACGAGTGGACGGCGACCCACGTGGCGACGGCGACCGGCACGTACACCCACGGCGTGCGGACCCGCTTGCGCTGCAGGAACCAGTAGAGCACCAGCAGTGCCACCGCGGCGCCCGCCGCGACGAGGTCGAACGAGCCGGTGAACAGGATCGCGATCACCAGGATCGCGCCGAGGTCGTCGACCACCGCGAGGCTGAGCAGGAACACCCGCGCACTGCTCGGCAGCCCCGACGCGGTCAGCGCCAGCACCCCGAGCGCGAACGCGATGTCCGTGGCGACGGGGATCGCCCACGCCTGCGCCATGCGCGGATCGCCCCAGCCGACCCCGAGCGCGACCAGTGCCGGGACGACCATGCCCCCGAACGCGGCGATCACGGGCAGCATGGCGTTCTTGAGCCGCGACAGCTCGCCGACGACCAGCTCCCGCTTCAGCTCCAGCCCCGCGACGAAGAAGAACAGCGCGAGCAGCCCGTCCTTGGCCCAGTCGCCGACGGTGAGGTTCAGGTGCAGGAAGTGCGGCCCCACCTCGGTGTCCCGCAACGTCAGGTAGGCGTCGGCCCACGGCCCGTTCGCGGAGAGCAGCGCGATCGCGGTGGCGCCGACGAGGATCGATCCGCCAACAGTCTCGGTGCGGAGGAAGCGGCCGAACTCGGTCACGGATCTCCTGGGGTTCGGGGACTGAACATGCCGACCAGACTTCCCGGCTCACCTGCGACGACCCTAACCGCCAACGGTGACCCCGAACAAAACCCCGACAAGATATGTGACGAGCATCGTCAACGCCCCGACCCCGACGTTCCGGGCGATCGCGCGGGTGACGTTCGCGTTGCCGAGCCGGGCGCTGACCGCACCCGTGACCACGAGCCCGACCAGCACGGCAGCCGCGCACGCCCACACCCGCATGCCGACCCCCGGCACCGAGATCGCGAGCAACGGCAGCAACCCGCCGACGGTGAACGCGACGAGCGACGCCCATGCCGCGAGCCAGGGGCTGGTGAGGTCGTCCGGGTCGATGCCGAGCTCGGCCTCCGCGTGGGCCTCGAGCGCGTTCTTCTCGGTCAGCTCGTGCGCGACCTCGGCGGCGAGACCGGGGGAGAGGCCGCGTTCCTCGTAGATCTCGGCCAGCTCCCGCTCTTCCTCCTCCGGCATGGTCTCGAGCTCGTACTGCTCCAGCCGGAGCGCGGCCTGCTCGGTGTCGCGCTGCGTGGAGACGGAGACGTACTCACCGCCCGCCATCGAGAGCGCACCGGCGACCAGGCTCGCCACACCCGCCACGAGGATCGCGGTCCGGTCGGGCGTCGCCCCAGCCACCCCGACGGCCACCCCGGCGACCGACACGATCCCGTCGTTCGCCCCCAGCACACCGGCCCGCAACCAGTTGAGCCGCTCACCGAGACTCGCGTGGTGCGGCTCGCCGGGATGGGTGACTGACACCGCCATATTGAACCGCGACCGGGCCGGGCGCGCCCAGTCCGTGGGGGGAGTTGTCCACAGCTGGGGTAGTTATCCACAGTTGGGCTCGTGTGCCTTGTTTTGTCGGTGGGTGCCGGTAGACTGGCATGGCGGGACGCCCCCGGGTTCGGGTGGGGGTTGCGTTCCGCGCGGTTTGCTTGTTTTCGCAGGTCGGCGTGGCAATGCCCTGAAAGGCGCGTTTAGGGCGCTGGGCGCCCTGAATGGCCCATTGACGGCACTTGTTGTGTTTTCACGGCACCGGCCCGTCCTGCGGGGGCCCGTCGGGCGCTGCGCGCCCGGCGTCGCTGCGCGGGCGCGGGTGTCATGCCCTGAACGGCGCTTTCGGGACACCGGCGGGCGGGCACGGGACGCCGAGTTTGTCGCACAACGGGACGGGCCGCGACCACACTGGTCGCGGCCCGTCGTCGGGTCGGGTCACTCGTCCGAGCCGGTGTCCTTCAGGCCGGTCGAGATCAGTTCCATCACCGACGAGTCGGCCAGTGTGGTCACGTCGCCGATCTCGCGGTTCTCGGCCACGTCGCGCAGCAGGCGGCGCATGATCTTGCCGGACCGTGTCTTCGGCAGCTCCGGCACCACCATGATCTGCCTCGGCTTGGCGATCGGGCCGATCTCCTTCGCCACGTGGTCGCGCAGCGCCTTGATCGCGTTCGCGCCCTTGGCCTCGTCCTCGGCGACGCCGCCGCGCAGGATCACGAACGCCACGATGCCCTGGCCGGTGGTCGCGTCGGACGCGCCGACTACCGCGGCCTCGGCCACCGTCGGGTGTGACACCAGGGCCGACTCGACCTCGGTGGTCGAGATCCGGTGGCCGGACACGTTCATCACGTCGTCGACCCGGCCCAGCAGCCAGACGTCGCCGTCCAGGTCGTACTTCGCGCCGTCGCCCGCGAAGTAGAAGCCCTGGTCGGCGAACCGCGACCAGTACGTGTCCCGGTACCGCTCCTCGTCGCCCCAGATGCCGCGCAGCATCGACGGCCACGGCTTGTCGAGCACCAGGTAGCCACCGCCACCGGCGGCGACCTCGTTGCCCTGGTCGTCGACCACCTTCGCGGAGATGCCCGGCAGCGCGCGCTGCGCGGAACCCGGCTTCGCGGGTGTCACGCCGGGCAGCGGCGAGATCATGATCGCGCCCGTCTCGGTCTGCCACCACGTGTCGACCACCGGGGTCCTGGCCGCGCCGATGGTCTCCCGGTACCAGATCCACGCCTCCGGGTTGATCGGCTCGCCGACCGACCCGAGCACGCGCAGCGTCGACAGGTCGTACTTCGCGGGGATTTCCTTGCCCCACTTCATGAAGGTGCGGATCAGCGTGGGCGCCGTGTAGTAGATGGTGACGCCGTACTTCTGCACGATCTCCCAGTGGCGGCCCTCGTGCGGCGTGTTGGGCGTGCCTTCGTACACGACCTGCGTGGCACCGTTCGCCAACGGTCCGTACACGATGTAGCTGTGCCCGGTCACCCAGCCGATGTCGGCGGTGCACCAGTACACGTCACTCTCCGGCTTCAGGTCGAAGACGTTCCTGTGCGTGTACGCGGTCTGGGTCAGGTAGCCGCCGGACGTGTGCAGGATGCCCTTCGGCTTACCGGTCGTGCCGGAGGTGTACAGGATGTACAGCGGGTGCTCGGAGTCGAACGCCTCCGGCGTGTGCTGGTCGGACTGCCCGTCGACGGTGTCGTGCCACCAGACGTCGCGGCCCTCGGTCCACTCGACGTCGGTGTCGGTCCGCCTGACCACCAGCACGTGCTCGATCGACGGCGTCTTCGCGACCGCCTCGTCCACCGCGGCCTTCAGCGGTGCCGGCTTGCCGCGCCGGTACTGGCCGTCGGCGGTGATCACGAGCTTGGCCTGCGCGTCGTCGATGCGCGACCGCAGCGCCTCCGCGGAGAACCCGCCGAACACGACGCTGTGGGTCAGGCCGAGCCGCGCGCACGCGAGCATCGCGAAGATCGCCTCCGGCAGCATCGGCATGTAGATCGCGACCCGGTCGCCGGTCCGCATGCCCAGCGAGGCCAGCGCGTTCGCGGTCTTCGACACCTCGCGCAGCAGGTCGGCGTAGGTGATGGTGCGGCCGTCGCCGGGCTCGCCCTCCCAGTGGATGGCGACGCGGTCCCCGTTGCCCGCCTCGACGTGGCGATCGACGCAGTTGTAGGCGACGTTGAGCCTGCCGCCCACGAACCACTTCGCGAACGGCGCGTTCGACCAGTCCAGCACCTGGTTCCACGGTGTCTCCCAGGTCAGCTGCTCCGCCTGCGCGGCCCAGAACGCCTCGCGGTCGGCGTCCGCCTGCTCGTACAGGTCGGCCTTGGCGTTCGCCTGCTGCGCGAACTCGTCGCTCGGCGGGAAGGTCCTGCTCTCCGTGAGCAGGTTGTCCAGCGTCTGGCCCTGGCCGGACTGCTCGGTCATGATGCGGATCCTCCTCGACCCAGGGGACGGCGTGTGTCTGCCGTGAACGGTAGTGCTCTATCACGCCTGGCGACAGCACGTACAGAGGTCCAGACCAATGAACTGGAGGTTCCCGGACGGATGTCACCCGGTAGGGTCCGTCCACGTGACAGACCCCCTGGCACCGCTGCTGGAGCTGCCCGGCGTCGACGAGGCGGTGGCCGCCGCCCGTGAGGCGGTCGACTCCGTTCACGGACACCCGGCGAACCGGCGCGGTTGGCCCGCCACCGCGGCGGAGGCATCGGTGCGCGCCGCCCGCGCGTCCGCAGCGCTCGACGGCGGCGCGGCGGACATCCCGACGACCGGCGAGGTGACGGATCCGCACCTCGCGGGTGCGTTGCGCATCGGCGAGTCCATCGGCCCGATCCTGGCGGTGTGGCAGCGCGCCCCCATGCAGGCGCTGGCCCGGCTGCACGTTCTGGCCGCCGCCGACCTGGCGGACGACGACTCGCTCGGCCGTCCCCGGCAGGCGCGCTGGATCTCCAAGCGGCTGGACATCCTGGCCGGGATCGTCGCGGGTGGCACGTCCGTGCCGGGGCCCGTCCTGACCGCGGTCGTGCACGGTGAGCTGCTGGCCCTGTCCCCGTTCGGCACCGCGGACGGGGTGGTCGCACGCGCGGCGGCCCGGCTGACGATGATCGCGACCGGCCTCGACCCGAAGGGCCTGATCGTGCCGGAGGTCTTCTACCTGCGCCGCTCCGACCGCTACCGCGAAGCGGCCGCCGCGTTCGCGAGCGGCGGCGACGGTCTCACCGAGTGGCTGCTGTTCTCGTGCGAGGCCATCGCGGCGGGTGCCCGCGAGGCGACGAGCATCGCGGAATCGGCACTACCCGCCTGACCCGCCTCGCCAGCGCGCTTCCGGCGGCGAGGAGCGAGTCCCCCGTTCTTCGCCGAGCGGGCCCCTCAGGAAGTGGGCCGGGAGTCCCGGCCCACTTCCTGAGGGGCCCCTGATCAGAACGCGGACGTGTCCAGTTTGGTCAGCGCCTGGCGGACGTGGCCGTCGGTGGCGGCGAGGACGGCGGCGGCACGCTCCGGGTCGACGCCAGACAGCAGGTGCACGAGCGCGACCTTGAGATCGCCTCGCGCCTCGTCGAGCGCGACCGCGCACTCCTGCCTGCTCACCCCGGTGGCCTCCTGCAGGATCCGCAGCGTCCGCCCGCGCAGCTTGGCGTTGGTGGCGCGCATGCTGACCATCAGGTTCGAGTACGTGCGGCCCAGCTTCACCATGACGGCCGTCGAGAACGCGGTCAGCACCAGCTTCTGCGCGGTGCCGGCCTTCATGCGGGTCGACCCGGCGACCACCTCGGGTCCGGTGTCGACCTCGATCAGCACGTCGATGTCGAGCAGGCCGGTCGCGTGCGGGTTGGAGAACACGAGCCCCGTGTGCGCACCGAGCTCACGGGCGGCACGCAGGGCGCCGAGCACGTACGGGGTCCGCCCGGACGCGGTCAGGCCCAGCACGAAGTCGCCCGCCGAGGCCGACGCGGCGAGTTCCGCCGCGCCAGCGCCGTCGTCGTCCTCGGCGTCCTCGACCGCGTTCTGCAGCGCGTGGTTGCCGCCCGCGTGGTGCACCACGAACCAGTCGGCAGGCGTGTTGTACGTCGGCACCAGCTCGGCGGCGTCGACGGTCGCCAGCCGGCCGGACGTGCCGGCGCCCACGTAGTGCACGCGGTGACCAGCACGCAGTGCCTCGGCGGCGAAGTCCACCGCGGTGGCGAGGGAGGGCAGCGCCGCCGACACCGCGTCGGGCACCAGGCGGTCCTCCGCGTTGATCGCTCTCAGCAGGTCGAGCGTCGGCAGCTGATCAAGATCCGTCGTCCGCGGGTTCCGCCGTTCCGTCGGCGATTCGACGTGCACGGCCTGTCGCGGCACAGTCATGTTGCTGCCTCCCCCACCGATCATTTACCGGTCTCCCGCGCCTTGCGGCGACCGTCGTGGCGGGTCTCCAGCCGGTGCGAGCCCACCGCGTCCCTGGTGTCGTCGAGGGCCTTCATCGAGTCGTCCAGGTGGCGCTGGGCGACCCCGATGAAGAGGCAGTCGATGACCGTCAGCTGCGCGATCCGGCTTGCCATGGCGCCGGACCGGAACGTGGTCTCCCGCGCCGCCGTGGTGAGCACGAGGTCGGAGACCTCGCTGATCGGCGCGGTGGGGTAGTTGGTCAGCGCGACGGTCGTGGCACCGGCGCGCCGCGCCTCGCGCAGGGCCTCGACGGTGTCGGCCGTCGCGCCCGTGTGCGAGATGCCGACGGCCACGTCGCCGCGCCCGAGCACGGCGGCGGAGGTCAGCATGATGTGGGTGTCGCTCCACGCGAAGCTGATCCGCCCGATGCGGTGCAGCTTCTGCTGCAGGTCGGCGGCGACGAACGCGCTGGCGCCGACGCCGTAGACGTCGACCCGGCCGGCCGAGGCCAGTGCCGCGACGACCTTCTCCAGCACCTCGGCGTCGAGCTGGGCGGCCGTCTCCTCGACGGCACGCGCGTCGGCGAAGGTGACCTTGCCGACCACGGTGGCCATGTCGTCGTCGGGAGCGATCTCGCCCCCGAGGTCCCGGTCGACGCGGGCCTCGGAACGTGCGGTGTCCGCGGCCAGCGCGATGCGCAGCTCCGGGTAGCCGCCGACGCCGATGGCCTTGCAGAAACGGGTGACGGTGGTCTCGCTCGTACCGGCCGCCTCGGCGACCTCGGTGATGCTGCGCCGGGCGACGGTGCCGGGGCTGTCGAGGACGACCTTCGCCACCCGCTGTTCGGCGCGGGCCAGACCGGGCAGGAGCGACCGGATTCGGACCAGCGGACTTGACTCAGTGTGTTGTGTGGTCATGGCACTCGCGCTCACGTGGGAAAGTTACTAACAGGCATGTGGATGACAAGGCGGCAGCCGTCGTCTGTAGACAACGCTACCCAAAACCAGTCGAAACTTCAGGTGCGGTTGTGTGCGTGCAACATCCCAGTCGACGTCCGACCGCACCTTGTTAGCGCTTCAACCAGTTTTCTTTCTCATCGTGATCTAAGCTGCCAGCCTTCCGGCCCGAGCTTGTGGGGTTCTTTCTCACCGTTGAGGAGCGTTCGACCACGTTCCGTGACCGTGATGTGGTCAAGGTGCACGCCGCGCCCGGTGTAACGGGCGTCGGTAGCGAATCGCCAGCGCAGCGTGATCTCCGCTGCGTACGGCAACCGGGCTTCGACTCGCCACCATGCGCGGTGGCCGTTTCCGGCGAGCGAATCGACCGTTCCGTCCGGTGCGCCGCGGCCCTGGACGGACAACGGCACCGCCGTCCAGGTCGCCCCATCGGTGGTTACCTCGAATACCAGCCGATCCGTGCTCTCCGTGTCCACAAAGGCGTCGAAGTTCACCCGAACGGGTCGCCGAGGGTGCAGCGTAATTGTCGTCAGTGACGCAGAGGATGCGTCCCCAAGGCCCGCATACCACGCGTCCCTGCCGTGCCGAGGCTTCACCGCGAGCGCTCTGGCAAGCCCGCCGCTCAGCGCCTCGCGGGCGATGTTGATCGACCCCCAGCTACGGCTCGGGTGCACCCGGTTGGTGAGCAGGATCGCGAACGACCGCGACGCGGGGTCGATGACCACGTCCGTGCCCGTGTACCCGGTGTGCCCCGCCGTGCGCGGGCCCGCCAGCGCGCCCATGTACCACATCTGGTTCAGCTCGAACCCGTAGCCGTGGTCGTGGCCGGGGAAGTCCTCGTTGTGGTCGGTGAGCATCGCCGTGACCGTCTCCGGCCGCATGATGCGCTGGCCGCGGTAGCTGCCGCCGTTGAGGATCGTCTGCGCGAGAACCGCCATGTCACCGGCGGTCGAGAAGACACCGGCGTGCCCGGCGACCCCGCCGAGCGACCAGGCGTTCTCGTCGTGCACCGAGCCGCGGACCATGCCGCGGGGCGGTGTCGTCTGGTACTCCGTCGCCGCGATCCGGTCCAGCTTCGACGCGGGCGGGTTGTAGCCGGTGTCGGCCATGCCCAGCGGACCGGTGATCCGTTCGGCCACCACCTCGTCCAGCTTCTTGCCGGTCAGCCGCTCGACCAGCACGCCGAGCGTGATCAGGTTCAGGTCCGAGTACTCGTAGTTCGTGCCCGGGGTCGTGCGCGGCGAGACGTCCATCACGGCCTTGATCCGCGACGGGATGTCCGGGTGCGCCGACCACAGCGGCAGCCACGACACCAGGCCCGAGGTGTGCGTGAGCAGCTGCGCGACGGTGATCGACTCCTTGCCGTTCACGCCGAACTCGGGCAGGTAGGTCGCCACCGGCTCGTCCGGGTCGACCTCGCCCGCCTCGACCAGCTGCATCACGGCGATCGACGTGAACAGCTTCGACACCGAAGCCATGTCGAAGATCGTGTCCTGCCGCATCGGGACCCGCTGGTCCTCGGGCAGCTCGGTGCCCGCCCCGTCGGCGTACCGGACCGCGTACCCGGCGGTGTCGCGGCCGACCACGACCCCGTCGTGCGCGACGAGGCTGACCGCGCCGGAGTACAGCGGCACGGTCAGCCTCGGGTCGTAGTTCTTCCTGGTCCACTCGTCGATGCGGCCCAGCGCCGCGTCGATGGGCGCGGGATCGAGGCCGACCGAGGCCGGTGGCCCGTCCCGCAGGACCGTGTGTGGTGACGCGTACCCGGGTAAGGGCACGTCGAAGCGGCCGGTGACCCCGCCCCGCGACTCGGCGGCACTCACGCCCGAGCCGGCCGTCACAGCGACGGCCAGCGCGAGGACGGTGACGCGAAGGACTCCGGACATGGCCACCTCTTATCGATCGTCACCGGTAGAGCAGGTACTTCTCCCGCAGCCTCGTGAACGCGGCCAGTTCGTCGCGCCACGCGCCGGTCACCTCGTTGACCGTCGCTCCCGCGTCGATCATCGTGCGCAGCCGGGCCGAGCCGGAGAGCTTGTCGATGAAGTTGTCCGGCCGCCAGCCGAAGACCTCCGGGTGCACCTGCTTGGCCGTGACCAGCATGGTGATCGCGGTCCTGATCGCCTGGAAGCGCCGTTCGTCGGTGATGTGGACCTGCACACCGCCGCAGGTCTTGCCGGCCCACTTCGAGAACGTCGGCACGAAGTAGTGCTCGCGGAACCGCACCCCCGGCAGCCGCGCCTGGTTGAGCGCCTCCGCCCAGCGCCAGTCGACACCCGGTGCGCCGATGATCTCGAACGGCCGTGTCGTGCCCCGGCCCTCGGAGTACACCGTGCCCTCGAACAGGCAGGTGCCCGGGTAGGCGAGCGCGGTCTGCGGCGTCGGCACGTTCGGGCTCGGTAAGACCCACTCCAGGCCGGTGTCGGAGAACAGGTCGTCCCGCCGCCAGCCCCGCAGCTTCACGACCTCGAGGCTCCGCAGCCGCCCGCCCGCGTCCGCGGGCAGGAACTGGGCGTCGAAGAACCTGGCCAGCTCACCCGCGGTCATGCCGTGCTGCTGGACGATCGGCTTGCGGCCGACCCCGGAGGAGAACGCCGGGTCCAGAATGGGGCCGTACGCAGTGCCGCCGATCGGGTTCGGCCGGTCGAGCACCATGAAGTCGATGCCGGTCAGCACGGCCGCGTGCATCGCGTTGTACATCGACCAGATGTAGGTGTAGAAGCGCGCGCCGATGTCCGCGATGTCGAACACCAGGAGGTCGATGCCCGCCTTGGTGAACTGTGCCGCGATCCGCTCCGCGGTCAGCGTGTAGGTGTCGTAGACGGGGATCTGGGTGCGCGGGTCGAGGTAGTCGCCCTCCGAACCACCGGCCTGCGCGGTGCCGCGGAAACCGTGCTCCGGCCCGAACACCGCGGTCGGCGGCATGTTCGCGGCCGCCATCGAGTCGACGATGTGCGTGTTGTCGCGCAGGACGCCGGTCGGGTTGGTCAGGATGCCGACCTTGCGGCCGCGGAACCTGCGCCAGCCGTCGGCGGCCAGCGACTCCGCACCGGTCGTCGTGCCGCGGTGCGAACGCTCCTCGTCGGCGCTCGCCGTCGCCGCGCCCGCGCCCATCAGAGGGGCCGCCATCGCGGATGCCATCAGGAAGTTTCGGCGGTCCATGCCGCGCCTGCCTTTGTCGCTCACCAGGTCAGCCCGTGGTCGAAGGGGTAGAGGACGTCAGAGGTGCCGCCGACCGGGATGTCCACCGGCAGCTTGCCCTGCGGCGAGACCTCGCCGGTCAGGACCTTCGTGAGGGACTCCATCGCGTGCGCGCGCCAGCCGTAGGTCGCGACCCAGGTCGGCGCGTCGACGTAGCCCGCGTCGTACGGGATCTGGGAGGCGACCGCGATGACCGGCCTTCCGGTCGCGAGGAGCGCGTTCACCAGGTTCCGCTGCGCGGTCCGGTCCTTGAGGTTGTTGGTCAGCACGACGACCAGGTCGGACGTGCCGGCCGCCGCCACCGCGTTCGCGATGGTCGTCGCGTTGGGGTTGGTGCCGGTCGGCATCGCCGTCGCCGTGGCGCCGCGCCGGTTGAGGCTGTCGGCGAGCCACTGCGGGCTGCGGCTGTCGCCGACACCGGTCACCAGCACCTTGCCGGGATCCCCGGCCAGCGGCAGCAGGTTCGCGTCGTTGCGGACCACCGTGGTGGTGCGGTCGCTGATCTGCTGGACCGTGTCGATGTGCTCCGGCGTGCCGACGATGCCGGCCACCTTGCCCTCGTCCACGAACGGCGAGGTGATGATGCCGCGCTTGAGCTTGAGCAGCAGGACCCGCAGCACGCTCTGGTCGATGCGCCGCTCGCTCAGCCGCCCGCTCTCCACGGCCGCCTGCACCGAGTCGAGTGCCAGCGGCAGGTTCGGCGGCATGAGGAGCTGGTCGACACCGGCCTCGATGGCCATGACCGGGATCTCCTCCGGCGGGAACACGTTCGCGCCGCCCATGCCGAGGGCATCGGTGACGATCACGCCCTTGTACTTCAGTTCGCCGCGCAGCAGGCCGGTGAGGATCGGCTTCGACAGCGTGGCCGGGACGCCGGACGGGTCGAGGCTCGGCACCTGGATGTGCGCGGTCATGATCGAGTCGACGCCGGCCTTGATCGCGGCCCGGAACGGCGGCATGTCGATGGCCCGCCACTCGGCCTCGGTGCGGTCGATGTTCGGCAGACCGGTGTGGCTGTCGGTCGAGGCGTCGCCGTGCCCGGGGAAGTGCTTGGCCGAGGAGGACACGGTCTGGTTCGCCCGGCCGCCCTCCTGGTAGCCCTTGACCTCGGCGGTCACCATCTGGCTCGTCAGGTCCGGCCGTGACGAGAACGACCGGGCGCCGATCACCGGGTTGTCCGGGTTGGAGTTGACGTCCGCGACCGGCGCGAAGTTCTGGTTGATCCCCATGGCCCGCAGTTCACGGCCGTTGAGCGTGGCGACCGTCTCGGCGTCGGCGGCACTGCGGCCAGCGCCGACGGCCATGCTGGCGGGGAACTCCGTTGCGGGCGTCTCCAGGCGGGTGACGTTGCCGCCCTCCTGGTCGATGGCCACGATCAGCGGGATCCGCGTGTTGTGGCGGACGGCGGCACGCTGCAGGCCGTTGGAGAACGCCGCCATCTGCGCGGGGTTGTCCACGTTGTCGGTGCCGCTGTTGTTGAAGTAGATGACACCGCCGACGCCGAACTTCTCGACCACCTGGGCGGGAGTGTCGACGCCGTAGTTCGCCTGGTTGGTGGGGTGGACCTCGTCGGCGCTCTTGCCCCACACCGAGACCACGAACAGCTGGGCGATCTTCTGCTCCAGCGACATGCCGCGCATCTGGGCGCGGGCAAGCGCCTGGGCCGCCGCTTCGCTGCTCACCTGGGGGGTGGCGGTGCCGGCCACGGCGGTGGCCGGGTGCGCACCGCTAACCATGGCGGTGGTCGCGACCGCCGCGACCGCGACGGACAGACTGCGACGGGCGGACGTTCTGGACAGAGACACAGCGGCCTCCTTGGCCGGCAGGGCGGGACAATCCGTAACCTCTTAACCGATAGCTGGCAGCATCGGTAAGTTACCCACGAGACGATCCCGTGGGCAAGCAGGTGTTCGGCCTAACCTAGCCCGCCGCACCGACAAAGCGCGGTACGTGTCATGCCAGAAAAAGAGCGATCCCGGTCCGCCGTGATGGCGGACGGGGATCGCCCAAATCGACCGCACGAGCATCTCGGGTTACCAAGCGTGCAACAGTGTCGTACCTACCTGGCCTCGGCGTCCGGCGTCCCGGTACGCAGTCCCTTGACGACATGCCTCCCGCGGCTCGCTGCGCGTGGGTGCCCGGTGCTCGTGCACGGAGATCCGCCGGGGTGGACCAGGCTTCTCTTCCGCCTGCTCCCTGGCCGACCGGATGTCCGCACCTCCTTTGTACCCAGTGGTCAAGGTCACTTCAAGTCCACAATCGGGTGCACCGTTCAAGACTCCGCGGGCGGTCGACGGCCACGCATCGTGAGCGTATTCTGCGTGGCCGACCAGCGGCCGGTGCCATCGTCGACTGTGTCAACGCTTCCTCCTGCGGTGGATGCCGTACCACGTGGCACCCGCGGTGGCGATCGCGCCGAGGCCGATCGCGGTGACCGTGACCGCCGTGCCCGATGGCTGGAAGCGCGACCGCAGCGACACCGGTTTGGTGAACTCGAGGACCGGCCAGCCCCGTTCGAGCGCCAGCGTGCGCAGCCCCCGGTCCGGGTTGACCACGGTCGGGTGGCCGACGGCCTCCAGCATCGGCAGGTCGGTGATCGAGTCCGAGTAGGCGTGGCTCGCGGCGAGGTCGTAGCCGTGCTCGGCGGCCAGCTGCTTCATGGCGGTCGCCTTGTTGTGGCCGTAGCAGTAGAAGCCGATCTCGCCGGTGTACTTCCCGTGCGCCTCGACCATCCGGGTGCCGATGCTGTGCGTCGCGCCGATCATCTCGGAGATGGGGGTGACGATCTCCGCGCCGGATGCCGACACGACAACGATGTCACGGCCTTCTTCCTTGTGTTCCACCACGAGTTCCGTCGCCTCGGCGTAGACCAGCGGGTCGACGATGTCGTGCAGCGTCTCCTCGACGATCGCGCGGACCTGCTGGACGTCCCAGCCCGTGCACAGCGCGGTGAGGTGCGCGCGGATGCGCTCCACCTGGTCGGCGTCGGCACCGGAGACCGCGAACACGAACTGCGCGTAGGCGCCCTTGAGAACCGCGCGCCGGTTGATGAGACCGTTGCGGAAGAAGGGCCTGCTGAAGGCAAGCGTGCTGGATTTGGCGATGACTGTCTTGTCCAGGTCGAAGAACGCGGCGGCGCGCAGCTCGGTCACGCGGCCGAGCATAGGAGGGCAACCTCACTTCCCGGCGGTTGCCGCAGGTCGTGCGTGTTGGAACTCGTTCGTTGCCCCACTTCGAGCAAGTTGCAACCACGAGCAGGACGTAACGGGATACAGTGGGGACGTCCGGCTTCATGCCGGACTGGTTCAGTCCGACCCCCCGGGGCTGAACCTCTGACGACCCCCGTCCCTCCCCCCTGGCGGGGGTCGTCCCTTCTCTGCGTTTCCCTTGGTGTTCAGGCCCTTGCGCCCACGCGTGCCCAAACCGCGAGAGCTTACTCCGGCCCACCGACGACGAAGGCCCTCGAACGGCCCGTGAACCGGGAGTTGTCCACAGCCCATCCGGTTGTCCACATGTTGATCTTGCCGGGTTGTCCGGCCCCCGCCGCCCGCCGATCGTGGAACCAGACCCGGGCAAACCCGCCCGGCGAGGACCCGAGGGGGCACCGTGAGCACGAGTCGGCCGATGGCGTTCGTGGCGGACGAGGACCTGCTCGACGACCTGCTGAAGCTGGCCGCCGCGGCAGGTTGCGACCTGGAACGCGTCCCGGACGCGGCGGCCGCGAGGCTGCGCTGGTCGACGGCCCCGCTGGTCCTGCTCGACGCGACCGGCGTCGCCGAGTGCGCACGGGAAGCGTTCCCACGCCGTGACTCGGTGGTGGTCGTCGTGCCCGACCCGGAACCCCAGGAACTGTGGAAACAGGCGATGGAGGTCGGGGCCGAGCGGCTGGTCACGCTCCCCGGCGCCGAACCCTGGCTCGTGAGCGCGCTGGCCGACGCCGCGGAAGGTCCGCCCGGCAACGCGGGAAAGGTGCTGGCGGTACTGGGCGCCAGGGGAGGAGCGGGTGCGTCGGTCTTCGCGGTGTCGGTGAGCCTGACCGCGTTGAGAGCGGGCGACAACACTCTCCTGATCGACTGCGACCCACACGGCGGCGGCCTGGACCTGGTGCTGGGCGCGGAAACCGAGGAAGGCCTCCGCTGGCCGGACATGCAGCTGAGCGCGGGCCGGGTGGCGGCGTCGGCACTGCACATGGCGCTGCCCACAAGACGAAAAGGCAACGCCCGCCTGACCCTGCTGTCCGGCGCCCGCAAGGGCGAGGGCCCCGCCCCGGACGCGGTGGCGGCGGTGATCGAAGCAGGAAGGCGCACCGGCGAGGTGGTGGTCTGCGACGTCCCGCGCCGGCTCGATGCGGCGGCCTGGGCCGCGGTGGACCGCTGCGACCTCGCAGTGATCGTCACCCCGGCCGAGGTGCGGGCCTGCATCACCGCCAGACAACTGGCAGACGAACTGCGGGCACGAGGAACCCGGCCACAGCTGATAATCCGCGGCCCGTCGCCGGGTGGCCTGAGGATGACGGAAATAGCCGCGGCGGTCGGCATCCCGGTCCTGACCACGATGCGCCCCGAACCCCAACTGGCCCAGTCCCTGGAACGCGGCGACTTCCACCCGAGACCCAGGGGCCCACTGACCATGGCGGCACGGGAAACCCTCACAGAACTGGCGGACCGGCCCCCGAAAACCCGCCCCTGCCAAGGCGAAGCGCGGGCCGCCTGATGCCCGCCCCCACAGCCGTCCGCCAACCGCCCCTCCCTTCCGGCGGCAGGCGGACAACGGGCGCCGGACCGAGCCTCCACGCAGCCCAGTCACCTCGGTCCGGCGCCCCGCACCAACAGAAACGTCCGTCGCGCCCGCCTTCCCACCAGGCGGCACGGCGGGACGGCGAGCGCCGAACCGGGCGTCAGTGGGCCCCGGAACCACACCGGTTCGGCGCCCTGCCGGGAAAACGTCCTCAAGGGCCACCCCACGAGTCGCCCGCACACGAGGACACCGGTGGCCGCCGGACCGGGTGTTCCACCAACCGGTCGACTCGCTCCGGCGGCCACCCCGGACTCCCTCAACGCGGCACCCGGCACTCCGGCCGCGTAGCGGGACGGCCGGTGCCGGACCGGCTTCCCCGACCCGGTCCGGCACCAGGTCCCTGACCGTCCCGGCGACCGGCCGGGACCGCCCGCACCGCTCGTCCCACCGGGCATGAGGTCAGTGCACGCCTGGCCGGGGATCGTCCTCGCCCAGGCACCCCCCAGACTCCGCCCGCTCCGACAGCGGGCGGGGACGGCCGGCGCCGGTCGGCCAACCGCAAGCCCCCGCGGTCCGCGGCCGGCGCCGGCCACCACGAAGGAGCACACATGTCCACCTCCGAGCTCGTCGACCGCGTCCGCGGCCGCCTGGCCGGCAGCGGCACCGCCGTCACGGGTGCCGAGGTCGCCCGCGCCGTCCGCGAGGAGAGCGGCGTCGCGGGCCACGACGACATTCTGGTCGCGACCGACCGCATGACACAGGAGTTCGTCGGTGCGGGCCCGCTGGAACCGCTTCTCCGCGAACCCGGGACGACCGACGTCCTGGTCACCGCTCCCGACGAGGTCTGGCGTGACGGCGACGGCGGCCTGCGCCGCACCGACGTCCGCTTTCCCGACGAGGACGCCGTCCGCCGTCTCGCGCAACGGCTGGCGCTCGCCTGCGGCCGCCGCCTCGACGACGCCCAGCCGTTCGTCGACGCGTGGCTGCCCGGCCGCGTCCGGCTCCACGCCGTGCTCCCGCCCATCGCCCCCGACGGCACCTGCATCTCGCTGCGGGTGCTCCGCCCCGCGGGTCACGACCTCGCGTCGCTCCGCGCGCTCGGCACCTTCGACGACACCGTCCACCGCACCCTCGAGGCCATCGTCACGGCACGGCTGGCGTTCGTCGTCACCGGCGGCACCGGCGCGGGCAAGACCTCCCTGCTGAACGCACTGCTCGGCCAGGTGCCCTCCCGCGAACGGATCGTCTGCGTTGAGGACGCCGGGGAGCTGTCGCCGAACCACCCGCAGTTCGTCCGCCTGATCGCGCGCCCGCCGAACGTCGAGGGCGCGGGCGAGGTCACCCTCGCCGACCTCGTCCGCCAGGGCCTGCGCATGCGACCCGACCGCCTCGTCGTCGGCGAGGTGCGCGGAAGCGAGGTGTGCGACCTCCTGACCGCGTTGAACACCGGGCACGACGGCGGTGCGGGCACCGTCCACGCCAACTCGCCGGCCGAGGTCCCGGCCCGCATGGAGGCCCTGGCCGCGCTGGGCGGCCTGCCCAGGGCAGCGCTGCACAGCCAGCTGGCCGCCGCTTTCCACGTAGTCCTGCACATGGCGCGGGAACAGGACGGCACCCGGCGGCTCACCGACGTCGGCGTGTTCGACCGCGACGGCGACACGGTCCGCGTCGTCCACGACCGGACCCGGCTCAAGACCCTCCTGGCCACGCGAGGAGTGGACGCGCCATGGTGAGCCTCCTCCTGACGGGCCTCGCGCTGCTGTGCTGGCCCGACCGACGAGCGGGCCAACGGCTCCGCGTCCTCACCGGTCACCAGCAACGCAAGCGTTTGCGTGCGCCACGGCCGACAGCGGTCACCGTCACCGCAGCCGCGGTGGCTGCGGGCTGGCTGGCAGCAGGGCCGGGTGGCGCCGCGTCAGCGGGTCTCCTCGCGGTGACAGCCCGACGGCAACTCCGCGCCCGCACCGAGAACCGGCGGTCGCTGGCCGCCGTCGACGGCCTCGCGGAAGCACTGCGCACGCTCGTCGCCGGCCTCCGGTCGGGCGCCCACCCGGCGACAGCGGCCGAGGCCGCCGCCGAGGACGCCCAGCCACAGACGGCAGGCACGATGCGTGCGATCGCCGCCGCCGCACGTCTGGACGGCGACATGGCCGCCGCTCTGGCAGACGCCCGCTCCCCGGCGCTGGCACCGGCCATCGACCGGGTCGTGAAGGCGTGGCAACTCGCGCAACGACATGGTCTGCCCCTGGCCGACGTCCTCGACACCGTTCGCAGGGACCTCGAACAACGCGCCAGGTCCGCCCGTCAGGTACTGGCCCGCATGACCGGGCCGAAGTCGAGTGCCGCGGCCCTGTCCCTGCTCCCGGTGTTCGGCATCGCGCTCGGCGAGGCCATCGGCGCGAGCCCGCTGCGGATGTTCACCAGCACCGGGCTCGGACAGCTGCTGTTGCTCGCCGGCGTGACGTTGTTGTGCACAGGAGTCGTATGGTCCGGTCGCATCACGAGCCAGGTGGCGCTCCGGTGAACACCCACAGCGTCGCTCTCGTGCTGCTGGCGGCCGCCGTGCAGCTGGCCTCACGGGCGGGCGTCCCCCGGCTGCGCCTCGCCTGGCTGACCGGCAGGCCCGGACGCCGCTCGTGGGCCCGCGTGACACCGGTGAAGCCCTCTCCGCCCCTGCTGGCCGCGGCCGGTGGCGTGCTGGCGGTGGCCGCGGCAGGTCCGCTGGTCGGTATCGCGGTCGCGGTCGGCGTCTGGTGGTTCCTCCGCCGCGCGCGAAGACCGCCCAGGACCGACCCGATGACCGTCGCCGCCACGTGGGACCTGCTGGCCGCGTGCCTGCGGGCGGGCCTGCCGGTGCCGACCGCGATGACGGTGGTCGCCGACGAGCTGCCCGCCGAGGCGGCACGGGCGTTGCGCTCGGCCGCGGAACTGCTGGCGCTGGGCGCGGACCCGGCGACGGCCTGGCGACCCGCGACGAGCTGTCCGGACACCGCCCCACTGGCGCGTGGTGCCCGTCGCGCAGCCCAGTCCGGTGCCGCGCTGGCCGACCTGGTCACCGACCTGGCCGCGGCAGCACGGGCAGCCGTGGCCGACAACGCGGAGGCGACAGCCCAGCGGGCGGGTGTCCTGATCACCGCGCCGCTCGGGCTGTGCTTCCTGCCCGCCTTCGTCTGCCTCGGCGTGGCACCGGTGGTCGCCGGCCTCGCCGAACAGATCTCCCTGTGAACACCCACATAGAAAGAAGGAGAAACGATGTTCCCCCGACCCCGATACGTCTTCCTCGACGACCGCGGCATGTCGACGGTGGAGTACGCGCTCGGCCTGCTCTCCGCGGCGGTGCTGGCGATGATCCTTTTCGGCATCGTCAAGAGCGGCACCGTGGCGGAAGGTCTCACCGGCCTGATCGAGCGCGCCATCAACGTCGCGGGCTGATGCCCGCCCACCGCCTGGCCCGTCGGCGGCACCGGGACCGGGGCGGCGTCACCGTCGAGGCCGCGATCGCGATGTCGGCGTTCGCACTGGTCCTGGCCATGACACTGGGCGGCGCGATGGCGGTGGCCGACCAGGTGCGCTGCCTGGACGCGGCCAGAGAAGCCGCCCGCCTGACCGCGAGAGGGGAACAGGACCGGGCCCTCGCCGCGGCGAAACGCATAGCTCCCCAGAACGCGGAGGTGACGATCACCATGAACGGCGAACACATCGAGGTACACGTCAGCGCGGCCCCGGCAGGCGGACTACTGCCCGGCGTCCACCTGCACGCGGAAGCCTTCGCGGTCCGCGAGCCGGGCGGATGAGCCACCACCGCCCCCGGCCACCCCGCCGACGGCACCTGGTCCGCCTGCTGAGCAGAGCCGCGCAGCGGCTCCTGCCCGCAAGGCAGGCGAACCACCCCCGCCTGCCGCCTCCGGCCGCACAGCCGGGACAACCGGGACAAGCGGCAGCGCGGGTCCGCTCGCGACACCAGGCGACAGCGCTGCCGGTCGGGCCGCGACGGCGGCTGGCGGCGTGGCTTGGGCAGGTGTTGCCGCCAAAGCGAGCGGCGCCGATCCGGCCGCGACGCCGGATGACGGCGTCGTTCCGGCAGCCGGGCCGTCCGTCGTCGGTGGGGTGCGACGAACGGTCTGTGGATCGCGGAGCGGCGACTGTCTGGGTGGTCGGCGGCATCGCCGTCCTGATGGTGGTCATGACCGCGGTGCTGTGGTTCGGTGCCGCGGTGGTGGCCCGGCACCGGGGGGAAGCGGCCGCTGACCTGGCCGCACTGGCTGCAGCGAGTGTGGCTGTCGGCGGTGAGCTGCAGGCGTGCGAGGAAGCCCGGTGGGTGGTGGAGCGGATGGACGCCGTGCTGCGGTCGTGTCGTCTGTCCGGTTGGGACGCGCTGGTGGAGGTGGAGGTGGCGTTCCGACCGTTCGGTTCAGCGGCAGCCCGCGCTCGTGCCGGACCGGTCGTGCCGGACCGCTGACGCAAGTTCAACGGTCGTCCACGCACGGTAAGCGGCATTACCAGCCCGCGAAGAGTGGTCTGGACCGCCGATGAACGAGCCGACGGCGTTCAGCCGCTCGTCACACGCCGTTCGTTTCACCGTGCGTGGACGACCAGTTGTCGACTGCGAGTTCCTTTCGGTCGCCACCGTGCCGTTAAGTAATCCGTAGGGCACCTGCCGCACCAGGCGCCCAGAAACCAGGAGAGGCAAAGAGCGCGTCATGTTGGACATGGATACGTCAGATAGCTGGCGCAGGGCCTTCCGCGTCGAACTCCGTGCGCAGGCCATCGGCCTCGCATGGCGCGGTTGGCCGGTGCTGCCGGGCACCTATCTGGCGGGCTCGCAGTGGGCAGGCCGTGAAGGCGTCGAGAGCATCGGGCCCGTGCCGGTGCACGCTGACTGGCAGGAGCGCATCGGCACCAAGCCGGAGCAGGTCGCGACCTGGTGGACCGGTCGGCCCTACAGCGTGCTGCTGGCCACCGGCGTGACGCTCGACGCGATCGAGGTGCCCGGTCACCTCGGCCGTGGCGCGGCTCGGGTGCTGCGCGCGGTCGGGCTGCCTGCGCCGATCATCGCGACGCCGGACGACCGCTGGACCTTCCTGGTCCGCTCCGGGCAGAAGCTGGCCCGGCCACTGGTCGAGCAGGGCGACGTCGTTCTGCACGCGGCGGGCAGCTTCGTGCCGCTGCCGCCGACACCCGTGCAGCACGGTGTCGTGCACTGGCGTGTCCGTCCCGAGGTCTGTGGCTGGCAGATGCCTGCCGCGAGCCTGGTGCAGGACGCGCTCATGGACGCGATCGTCGACGCGGCGACCTACGCCCGCGGCGGTCGGCTCGTCGTCGCGGACTGAGTTCCGCGACCGGGGTCCGAACCCCCGAAAGGCCATGCCGGAGACGCACCCCTCCGGCATACCAGCGGTGGCATTGCGCATCCGCGCGGCACCACCGCACCCAACCCGCCCCGACTCGGCGCTGCTCCCGCACCTACAGCGGCCGAACGGGACGGGCAGCATGCCGGGCGCCCGCTGGAGGAGCTAGGTCTCCCGCGTCGCGACCGACACCGGGAAGGCGGTAACCCGCACCGCCGTCGGCAACACCTGGCCCGAAGGGTGACCGGCACTCGTGGAGGCAACTGCCTCCCCGTACCTCCACGAGGTGGCCGGAAACCCTGCCGACACCCCGAAAGTCGCGCGACGACCCGAGCGGTCGCAGACCGCTCCTCGCGCGCCCGGCTAACTCAGAGCGCCGGGGCTGGCATTGGCCGCCCCGGCGCTCTGTCATGTGTGGACCGTCCAATCGGGACGATCCGTCGGCGGGCGTCGGGAACCGGCTCGCCGGTCAGGACGCTTTCGACTTCGGGGCCGACGTCGCGATGGTGTCGAGGACCGTGGCCAGCACGCGGATCGCGCCGTCCTTGTGCAGGGGTTCGTTTCCGTTGCCGCACTTGGGAGATTGCACGCAGGACGGGCAGCCGGCCGGGCATTCGCAGGCCGCGATGGCGTCTCGGGTGGCGGTCAGCCACGGGATCAGGGCGGCGTGGGCCCGGTCGGCGAACCCGGCGCCGCCAGGATGTCCGTCGTGGACGAAGACCGTCGGTTCGCCGGTGTCCGGGTGCAGGGCTGTCGACACGCCGCCGATGTCCCAGCGGTCGCAGGTCGCGAACAGGGGGAGCAGGCCGATCGCCGCGTGTTCCGCCGCGTGCAGGGCGCCCGGGATCTCGTGTTTGGTCAGGCCCGCGTCCGCGAGCAGGTCGTCGGTCAGCGTGTACCAGACCGCTCTCGTGTGGAGGGTTTGTTCCGGCAGGTCCAGCGGGACCTGGTCCAGCACCTGCCCGGACGGCAGCTTTCTCAGGTAGGCCACCACGTGCGACGTCACGGCCACCTCGCCCAGGTTGACCGTCACACCGTTGTGCCGGGACTGCTCCTCGACCGACAGGACAGTGATGTCGACCTGTTCCCTCGGCGACGTGGACCACTCCGGGTCCTCCCGGTGCACCATCGCCAGCCCGGTCTCCAGGTCCAGGTCGTCCACCACATAGGACGTGCCCTGGTGCAGGTACACCGCGCCGGGGTGGACCGTCGTGAACGCGGCGCCCGGGTCGACGGTCCCCAGCATCCGGCCGGAGTCCGCCTCCACCACCGCCACCTGCTCGCCGCCCGAGCCGCGGATGTCGACCGACGCGTGCGGGCGTTCGCGGGACGTCCAGAACCAGCCGGTCGGGCGTTTCCGCAGTACGCCGTCCTTCGTCAGGTCCTCGACGACCCGCTTCGCCGTCTGGCCGCCGAACGCGGCAAGGCACTTCTCGGTGAGCGGCAGCTCCATCGCGGCGCACGCCAGCTGCGGGGCCAGCACATAGGGGTTGGCCGGGTCGATGACCGTCGCCTCGACCGGCTTGTCCAGCATCGCCGCCGGGTTGTGCACCAGATAGGTGTCCAGCGGGTTGTCCTGCGCCACGAACACCACCAGCGCGCCGTCCCCCGCGCGCCCGGCACGGCCGGCCTGCTGCCAGAACGACGCCAGCGTGCCCGGGTAACCCGCCACCACCACCGCGTCCAGGCCCGCGATGTCGACACCCAGCTCCAGCGCGTTCGTGCTCGCCACCCCGAGCAGCGTGCCGTCGGCCAGCGACTTCTCCAGGGCCCGCCGCTCCTCCGGCAGGAACCCCGCCCGGTAGGCGGCCACCCGCGCCGGCAGCGACGGGTCGACCTCGGACAACGCGTGCCGCGCGGACAGGGCCGTCAGCTCCGCGCCCCGCCGCGAACGCACGAACGCCAGCGTGCGGGCGCCCTCCACGACCAGGTCGGTCATGATCCGCGCGGTCTCCGCGCCTGCCGAGCGGCGGACGGGGGCGCCGTTCTCGCCGGACAGCTCCGGCAGCAGCGGCGGCTCCCACAGCGCGACCGTGCGCGCGCCCCGCGGTGACGCGTCCTCCGTGACCGCGACGCAGGGCACCCCGGACAGCCGCGAAGCGGACGCCGCCGGTTCGGACACGGTCGCCGACGCCAGCACGAACACCGGGTCGGCGCCGTACTTCGCCGCCACCCGCCGCAACCTGCGCAGCAGCAGCGCGACGTGCGAACCGAACACGCCCCGGTAGCCGTGGCACTCGTCGACCACCACGTGGGTCAGCCGCCGGAAGAACGACGCCCAGCGGGCGTGCGCTGGCAGGATCCCGCGGTGCAGCATGTCCGGGTTCGTGAACACCCACCGCGCGTGTGCCCGGACCCAGTCGCGTTCCGGCATCGGGGTGTCCCCGTCGTAGGACGCGGGCCGCACGTCCTCGACGTCCAGGTCCCGCACCGATCGCAGCTGGTCGGCGCCGAGCGCCTTGGTCGGCGACAGGTACAGCGCGGTCGCGCGGCGGTTCTCGGACAGTGCGCTCAGCACGGGCAGCTGGTAGGCGAGGGACTTGCCGGACGCGGTGCCGGTCGCGATCACCACGTGCCTGCCCTCCCTGGCGTGCGTCGCGGCGGCCACCTGGTGGGTCCACGGCCGTTCCACACCGCACCTCGCGAGGGCGGTGCGCAGGTCGGAGGGCACCCACGACGGCCAGTCGGCGAACGCGGCGGACCGTTCCGGCAGCTCACGGACGTGCCGCAGCGGGGTCTCGCCGTGCGGAACGCCCGCCAGGACGCGGTCGAGCAGGAGGCGACTCACGAAGCTAGGGAAGCACACGGCACCGACAACGAATCACGGAGATATTCGGCGGAATTCTGGATCGATGCTCTTGATCGATCATGGATCCGGAGAATCCGCAGTTGGGAGGCCGCCTCGCGGAGGCGGTGAGTACAACCAATAGACTCCGCCGGTCCCATCAAATACCCCTGGTGGCGCACCCGTCCCACATGGACGGATGCGGCGGTCCCAGTCGATCGCGGATACCGCGCCACATCGGGCAGACCCAGGAGGACAGATGTCCTGGCAGTACCTAGCGGCGGAAGGCGGTCCAACGCTGACCGGCGGTGATCGCGGCGTCGTCGTCGTGATCGCCGTGATCGCTCTCGCCGCCCTAGCCGTCGGTTACGTGCTGCTGAAGGAGGTGCTGGCCGCCGGCCAGGGCACCGCCAAGATGCAGGACATCGCCAAGGCGGTGCAGGAGGGCGCAGGCGCGTACCTGAAGCGGCAGCGCAACACGCTGATGATCTTCGGCGCGATCGTGTTCGTGCTCCTCTTCTTCCTCCCCGCGGAGGGTTGGGGAGAACGTATCGGCCGCTCGCTGTTCTTCATCATCGGCGCGGTGTTCTCGTTCTCCATCGGCTACCTCGGCATGTGGCTCGCCACGCAGGCGAACCTGCGCGTCGCCGCCGCGGCCCGCGAGAAGGGTGGTCGCGAGACCGCCATGCGCGTGGCGTTCCGCACCGGTGGCGTGGTCGGCATGTCGACCGTCGGCCTCGGCCTGTTCGGTGCCGCGATCGTGGTGCTGGTCTACGCGGGTGACGCACCGAAGGTGCTCGAGGGCTTCGGCTTCGGCGCCGCGCTGATCGCGATGTTCATGCGTGTCGGTGGCGGCATCTTCACCAAGGCCGCCGACGTGGGCGCGGACCTGGTCGGCAAGGTCGAGCAGGGCATCCCGGAGGACGACCCCCGCAACGCCGCCACCATCGCCGACAACGTCGGCGACAACGTGGGTGACTGCGCGGGCATGGCCGCCGACCTGTTCGAGTCCTACGCCGTGACCCTGGTCGCCGCCCTGATCCTCGGCTCCACCGCGTTCGGCGCGCAGGGCCTGCTGTTCCCGCTGATCGTCCCGGCGCTGGGCATCATCACCGCCGTCATCGGCGTGTACATCACCCGGGCCAAGGTGGGCGAGAACGGCCTGACCACGATCAACCGCTCGTTCTACATCTCGGCGCTGATCTCCGCGGTGCTGTGCACGGTCGCCGCGTTCGTCTTCCTGCCCGGCTCGTTCTCCGACCTCGACGGGGCGGCGAACCCCGACGAGGCGGGCAGCCCGGCCATGATCGCGGCCGTCGCGGTGCTCATCGGCATCGTGCTCGCCGGTGTCATCCTCTGGCTGACCGGCTACTTCACCGGCACCGAGTACAAGCCGGTCAAGGACGTCGGCAAGTCCTCGCTGACCGGTGCGGCCACGGTGATCCTGTCCGGCATCTCGGTCGGCTTCGAGTCGGCCGTGTACACGGCACTGGTCATCGGCGCCTCGGTGTACGGCGCGTTCCTGCTGTCCGGTTCGCTGTTCGTGGCCCTGTTCGCGGTGGCCCTGGCAGGCTGCGGTCTGCTCACCACCGTCGGCGTCATCGTCGCGATGGACACCTTCGGCCCGGTCTCGGACAACGCGCAGGGCATCGCCGAGATGTCCGGTGACGTCGACGCCGACGGCGCGGCGATCCTGACCGAGCTCGACGCGGTGGGCAACACCACCAAGGCGATCACCAAGGGCATCGCGATCGCGACCGCCGTGCTCGCGGCGACCGCGTTGTTCGGCTCCTACCTCACCGCGATCACCGACGCGCTGGTCGAGGCCGCGTCCGACCTGGACCTGAGCGACTTCATCGTGTTCAGCCCGGACGTCCTCGTCGGCATCCTGATCGGCGCGGCCGTCGTGTTCATGTTCTCGGGGCTCGCGGTCAACGCGGTGTCCCGTGCGGCGGGCGCGGTCGTGTTCGAGGTGCGCCGCCAGTTCCACGCCAACCCCGGCATCATGGACGGCACGGTCCGCCCGGAGTACGGCCGCGTGGTGGACATCTGCACCCGTGACTCGCTGCGTGAGCTGGCGACCCCGGGTCTGATGGCGGTGCTGGCCCCGATCGCGGTCGGTTTCGGTCTCGGTGTCGGCCCGCTGGCCGGCTACCTCGCCGGCGCCATCGCGACGGGCACCCTGATGGCGGTCTTCCTGGCCAACTCCGGTGGCGCGTGGGACAACGCCAAGAAGCTGGTCGAGGACGGCAACCACGGCGGCAAGGGTTCCGAGGCGCACGCGGCCACGGTCATCGGCGACACCGTCGGTGACCCGTTCAAGGACACCGCTGGCCCGGCGATCAACCCGCTGATCAAGGTGATGAACCTGGTCTCGCTGCTGATCGCGCCCGCCATCGTCGGCTTCACGGTCGGCCCGGACGAGAACGCCGGTGTGCGCATCGCCATCGCCGTCGTGGCGACGGTGCTGATCGCGGCGGCGATCTTCATCTCGAAGCGGCGCGGCACCGCGATCGCGGAGAACCCGGCGGAGAGCGTCACCAACGGCGCTTCCTGATCCGCCTCTGCGAGTGGCCCGCCTCCGGCACGATCCGGGGGCGGGCCATTTCGCGTTCCCGGGCACCCGCTGCGCTCGTCGCCGTGCGTGATGGCGCTGCGCACCGGCTCGGTCACCGTTCACCCTTCCCGAGATCGAACGGGTGTTCTATCCTTGGCCGGGTGGCGCAGCTCTCGTTCTACTCCGCGGAGGCCAACCGGCCGCATGCCGGTGACCTCGCCGGGCTGTTGTGCTGCCAGGCCCAGCTCGCCGAGTTCGCCAGGACGGCGGCGCGCCTGACCCTCCGGGTGGCCGAGCCGTGGCGGGCGCGGCTGGTGGTGCGCGCGCTGGGCGAACGGGGGATCGACGGCACGCACACGGTGACCGAGGACGGCGAGCACGGGGTGCGCACCGCCTTCCGGTCCGACCTGCTGCCGCTGGCCGAGGAGTGGACGAAGGAAGGCGAGAAGTTCGCGCCGAACGGGCTGACGCTCGACGGCGGCGCGTTACGCCTGTGGGTGCTCGCCGCGGGCACGTGGGTCGCGGGGAGCTACCTGCTCGGGCTGGACCCCCAAGCGCCACGCACGTATGACACTGTGAGAGGGGCGCTGAGCGCAGCCGGACTGCCCGCTACCCTGCATGGTGGCGGGGACGAGGGCCCGGGCCTGCGGATTTCCGGTCGGCGACGGCTGGGCAGGCTCGCCGAACTGGTCGGCAGGCCACCCTCCGCGACGGCCGGGAACCACTGGCCTGCGGTATCCAGGGTGCGTGAGAGCGCCTAGGCGTGCTACCCAGGTAACGGTTCGTGTCTCACGGCCGAAGGGGTCTGATGTTCGCTCCGCGATCTGCGCGAAGTGTGCTGCTAGGCACCTGGGGGTAGGTATCACCGTGTGCAACGTGCACACTAGCGAGCTGAGAACAAGCTCGGACTAGAGAGCGGGACGGCGTGGCAGGTTCTAACGGGACGAAGAAGAACGGGTCGGCGGGGGCCGAGCCGCGGCGGCTGGTGATCGTCGAGTCGCCGGCCAAGGCGCGGAAGATCGCTTCCTACCTCGGCCGGAACTTCGTCGTGGAGTCCTCTCGCGGGCACATCCGGGACCTGCCGCGCAAGGCGGCCGAGGTGCCCGCGAAGTACAAGGGCGAGTCGTGGTCGAACCTCGGCGTCAACGTCGACAACGGCTTCGAGCCGATCTACATCGTCACGCCGGACAAGAAGGCCACGGTCACCGAGCTGAAGGAAGCGCTGAAGACCGTCGACGAGCTCTACCTCGCGACAGACGGTGACCGCGAGGGCGAGGCCATCGCGTGGCACCTGCTGGAGGCGCTCAAGCCGAAGGTGCCGGTCAGCCGGATGGTCTTCCACGAGATCACCGAGTCGGCGATCCGTGCCGCGGCGCAGAACACCCGCCCGCTCGACCAGGACCTGGTCGACGCGCAGGAGACCCGCCGCATCCTCGACCGCCTGTACGGCTACGAGGTCAGCCCGGTCCTGTGGAAGAAGATCACGCGCGGGCTGTCCGCCGGCCGCGTGCAGTCGGTCGCGACCCGCATCGTCGTGGACCGCGAGCGGGAGCGGATGAAGTTCGTCACCGCCTCGTACTGGGACATCTCCGCGAAGCTCAGTGTCGACGAGCCGACGGGCGAGGAGGCCGAGCCGCGCAACTTCGGCGCGCGCCTGATCTCCGTCGACGGCGACAAGCTCGCCACCGGCCGCGACTTCGGCCCGGACGGCCGCCTCAAGAACAAGGTGCTGCGTCTCGACGAGGCCGACGCCAGGCGCATCGCCGACGCGCTGACCGGCTCGGAGATGCGGGTCTCCTCGGTCGAGGAGAAGCCGTACACGCGCCGCCCGTACCCGCCGTTCATGACGTCCACGCTGCAGCAGGAGGCGGGCCGCAAGCTGCGCTTCGGCTCCGACCGCACCATGCGGGTGGCGCAGCGCCTGTACGAGAACGGCTACATCACCTACATGCGTACCGACTCCACGACGCTGTCCGAGACGGCGATCGCGGCGGCCCGTGCGCAGGCCCGTGAGCTGTACGGCGAAGCGTACGTCTCGCCGCAGCCGCGCCAGTACACCCGCAAGGTGAAGAACGCGCAGGAGGCGCACGAGGCGATCCGCCCAGCGGGCGAGGTGTTCCGCACGCCGGGCCAGGTCGCCGGTGAGCTGGAGTCCGACGAGTTCCGCCTGTACGAGCTGATCTGGCAGCGCACGGTCGCCTCCCAGATGGCCGACGCCCGCGGCACCACCATGAGCGTGCGCATCACCGGCACCGCCGCGTCCGGCGAGGAGTGCACGTTCGCCGCGTCCGGCCGCACGATCACGTTCCCCGGATTCCTCCGCGCGTACGTCGAGACGGTGGACACCGAGGAGGGCGGCGAGGCCGACGACGCCGAGCGCAGGCTGCCGCGGCTGGTCAAGGACCAGGGCGTCACCGCGACCGAGCTGAACCCGGACGGCCACTCGACGAGCCCGCCGCCCCGCTACACCGAGCCGAGCCTGGTCAAGGCCCTCGAGGAGCTGGGCATCGGCCGCCCCTCGACGTACGCGTCGATCATCAACACCATCCAGGACCGCGGCTACGTGTGGAAGAAGGGTTCCGCGCTGGTGCCGTCCTGGATCGCGTTCTCCGTGGTCGGGTTGCTGGAGCGGCACTTCGGCCGGCTCGTGGACTACGACTTCACGGCCGCGATGGAGGACGAGCTGGACCGCATCGCCGCCGGTGAGCAGCAGCGCACCACGTGGCTCTCCGGGTTCTACTTCGGCGGCGACGTCGGCCCGGAGGGCTCGGTCGGGCGCGACGGCGGCCTCAAGAAGCTGGTCGGTTCCGGTGTCGACACCATCGACGCCCGCGAGATCAACTCGATCCCGCTGTTCGACGACGAGCAGAAGCGCCCGGTCGTCGTCCGTGTCGGCCGCTACGGCCCCTACCTGGAGCGGGACGGTGACGGCCCGGGCGGCGCGGAGAACCCGCAGCGCGCGAACCTGCCCGAGGACCTGCCGCCGGACGAGCTGACGCTGGAGATCGCCGAGAAGCTGTTCTCGACGCCGGTCGAGGGCCGCTCGCTTGGCACCGACCCGGTGACCGGGCACGAGATCGTCGCGAAGGAGGGCCGGTTCGGCCCGTACGTGACCGAGGTGCTGCCGGAGCCGGCGGAAGGCGCGTCGGCCAAGGCGAAGAAGGCCAAGCCGCGCACCGGTTCGCTGTTCAAGACGATGTCGATCGAGTCGATCACGATCGACGACGCGTTGAAGCTGCTGTCGCTGCCGCGGGTGGTCGGCAAGGACCCGGCGAGCGGTGAGGAGATCACCGCGCAGAACGGCCGCTACGGCCCGTACCTGAAGAAGGGCACGGACTCCAGGTCGCTCGCCCACGAGGACGACATCTTCACGGTGACGCTCGACGAGGCGCTGAAGCTGTACGCGGAACCGAAGCGCCGTGGCCGTCAGGCCGCCGCGTCCGCGCCGCCGCTGAAGGAGATGGGCAACGACCCGGTGTCGGGCAAGCCGATGGTGGTCAAGGACGGCCGGTTCGGCCCGTACGTCACCGACGGCGAGTACAACGCGTCGCTGCGCAAGTCCGACAGCGTCGAGACGCTCACCGACGAACGGGCGGCCGAATTGCTCGCGGAGAAGCGCGCGAAGGGCCCCGCGCCCAAGCGCACGACCCGCAAGACCGGCACGACCAAGTCGACCGCGAAGAAGGCACCGGCCAAGAAGGCACCCGCCAAGTCCAAGTCGTAGTTGGCTACCGTTCCCGAGCACCGAGAGGTGAGGGGGAACGGGATGGGTGAGGCGAGCGGCGTGGACGGGTTCGACCGCCGGGCCGTCGAGGCGTGGTTCCGGTGGCGCGGGCTGCCGCTGGTGGTGCGGCGCGACGAACGCGGTTCCCGGCTGCTGCAACGCGCCGTGCCCGCGCTCGTGTTCGTGATCGTCATCGACCCGCTGATCACGGTCGTCACCCGGCTGCTTGACGTGCCCGACGCCGAGCTGGAACGACGGATGGCCAACACCGCGTACGTGTTCCTGCTGCTCGCGGTCATCGCCACGGCGCTGGTCGTGCCGCTGCTCGCGGGCTGGGGCTCGTCGCGGTGGATGCGGGTGCTCTCGCCGCGCGGCCGGTGGGTGCTGGCCAGGATCGTGTTGCTGCTCAACGTGGTCGTGCTGCCGCTCACCGCGTGGTGGACCGGTCTGCGGTCGCCGCTGTGGCTGTCGCTCGCGATCAACATCGGCGTGACGTCGCTCATGTTGTTCGCCGTCTGGGTGGGCGCGGGCTCGATCCTCGCGTGGGGGCTCCGCAAGGCCGTCGCCGAGCTGGGCACGGTCGGCAGGATGGCGACGAAAGCGTTGCCGCTGCTGGTGTTGGTCGTCATCTTCGCGTTCTTCTCGGCCGAGATGTGGCAGGTCGCCGACGGTTTGCCGCGCTGGCGGCTGTGGCTCGTCGTGGCGTTGTTCGCGGTGCTCGCGGTCCTGTTCATGGCGGCCAGGCTCGACGAGGAGCTCCGCGCCATGATCGACAAGGTCGCGGGTGACAGGCTCGACGACCTCGCTGGTCTGCTGCGGAGCACGCCGCTCGCCGGTGCCGTCGACGGGCCCGCGATCGAGCCGCTTCCGTTGGGCCGCAGGGAACGGGCGAACATCACGCTGGTGCTGTTCGTCGCGCAGCTGCTGCAGATCCTCGTGCTCAGCGTGCTCGTGTTCTGCCTGCTCGTCGCGCTCGGCGCGCTCGCCATCAACGGGACGGTGATCGACTCCTGGCTCGGCGCGGGCTTCTCGAAGATCCAGGGCACGCTGTTCGGGGTCGCGCTGCCGCTGCCACGCGCGCTCGTGCACGTCTCGCTGTTCCTCGCCGCGTTCTCCGGCCTGTACTTCGCCGCGACCGCCGCCACCGACCAGCACTACCGCGACGCGTTCTTCGAGCCGCTCTTGGCCGACGTTCGTGTCTCCCTCGCGGCGCGACAGGTTTATCTCGCCCGGCGCGGTGCAGACTCCTAGTCTGGTAGTGGATGCGGTACGTCACCGACAGGTAGCTCAGGGAGTGGACGACATGGCGAGCTGGAATCACGACGGCACCCAGGACCCCGGGCCGCCGCCGCTGATGTCCGATCCGCTGTCCGGCCAGGTCACCGGCGGAAAGCACGAGGCGGAGGCGGTGCGGGTACGGGTGGTCGAGCCGTCGATGCCCGACATCGAGCAGGTCCGCGAGGCGATGGCGTCGGTGCTCGACGAGGATTCCGAGCTGATGATGGGGATGCCCGCGGCCGCGACCAGGCCGGCGCCCGCCGGGGACCGGGGTGCGAACGACCCGGACGCCGGGGACGGTGGTGAGGGCGTGGGTGCCGTGGCAGCAGCCCCCGCACCGGCACCGGCACCGCCGCCGCCGACGCCACCGGCGGGGATTCCCGCGGCCACCCTTTCCGCCGGGCGCATCCCCCTTCAGCGCGTGCGGCCCCCTCGCCCGATCAGGCGAGGGACGTTTTCACCCGGAATCGCAGCCATCGGGCTGCTACTCCTCGTGATCGGTGTGCTCGTGATCGTGATGCTGGCGAACCTGATCGACACGATCTCGTCCCTGTTCAGCTGAACCCTCAGCGCTCTCAGCTTGGCCGCGTTACCTTACGCGCGCGGCCGAGTGGGCGGCCGTTCGCGCGTCCCGGTTACTCTGGAGACGCGGGCGGGTTGGAGATGGGGTGGCTGGCATCATCGGGGGCGCGAGCACGGAACCGGACGGTGGCGCCAGGTCGTCGGCCGGGTCGAACGCTTCCATCACGCACCGTGCGCGGAGCGTGCTCGCCATCAGAGGCTTTCGCAGGCTCTGGGGCGTCACCTACCTGTGTAGTGTCGGTGACTGGCTGTCACTGCTTGCGCTGACCAGCCTGGTCACCAAGATGACCAACGGCTACTCGGCGCAGAGCTTCGCGTTCGCCGCCGTCGTCCTCACCCAGCTGCTGCCCGGCCTGCTGTTCGCCCCGCTCGGCGGCCTGCTCGCGGACCGGTTCGACCGCCGCAAGGTCATGATCGTCTGCGACGTGCTGCGCTGCGGGTTGTTCGTGTCGATCGCGGTCGTCGGCGCGCCGCTGTGGCTGTTCGTCGCGAACTTCCTCATCGGCTGCTGCTCGATGATGTGGATCCCGTCGAAGGACGCGGCGGTGCCGAACCTGCTGCGCCGCTCCGACCAGGTCGAGACCGCGGCACAGCTCGGCCTCGTGATGACCTACGGCATCGCCGCCATCACCGGCGCCGGCATGTACGCGATCATCACCGGCATCACCACGAACCTCAACCTCCAGCCGGATCCCGAGGGTCTCGGCATGGCGAAGATCATCGTGGTCGTCATCGGGCTGCTGTACCTGACCAGCGCGATCCTCATCGCGACCCGCATTCCCGAGCTGTCCACCCGCGACACCCCGCTCGCACAGGCACGCAAGGCGGAGAAGAAGGCCGCCCAGGAGTCGGGCGAGAAGCTGGGCTTCGGCGCGATGGTCCGCGACGCGGCCCGGTTCGTGCGCACCACCCCGCTCGTCCGCGGCCTGCTCATCGGCATGATCGGTGCGTTCGCCGCCGCCGGTGCGCTGATCGGGTCGGCGAACCTGTACGCGAGCAGCCTCCGAGGTGGTGCGTCGACGTTCGGCCTGCTGATCGTGGCCATGTTCATCGGCCTCGCCACCGGCATGGCCGGGTCGCCGAAGCTCGCGCGGCGGCTGCCGCACAACCGCCTGTTCGGCATCGCGATCGTGCTGGCGGGCGTCACCCTGACCCTCGTGGCCCTGTCGCCGCACCTGGTCGTCTCGCTGCTCACCGTGGTGATCGTCGGCGCGTGCGCCGGTGCCGCGTTCCTGACCGGCGTGACGATCATCGGCACGCAGGTCGAGGACGCGATCCGCGGTCGCATCAACGCCATCTACCAGTCACTGATGAAGGTCATCCTGGCCGGCACGCTGGCGCTGACGCCGCTGCTGGTCGGCCTTGTGCGGCCGCACCCCATCGAGGTGTGGGGCCGTCCGATGACGATCGACGGCACCCGGCCGGTGCTGCTGGGGGCCGGCCTGCTCGCCGCGCTGGTCGGCGTGATCGCCTACCGGCAGATGGACGACCGCCGCACCGAGCCGATCCTCGCCGACCTGCTGAACGTGATCCGCCGAAAGCCGCGCCGGTCGACCGGGCTGCTGATCGCGGTGGAGGGCGACATCGCGTCCGACACCTCGATGCAGGCCCGCCTGCTCGCCGACTGGCTGGAGCGGCCGGGCGCCAAGGAGGTGCTGCTCGCCACCGACCCCACGCTGGACGACGAGCGGCTGCGGTCGGTGCTGACGGGAGCGCAGCTGGCCGGGGCGCGGGCGCACGCGCTGGTCGCGGCCGCCGTGCGCGCGGACATCGTGGAACGGCAGATCCGGCCCGCGCTCGACCGCGGCGCGCTGGTCGTCATGGAGCGGTTCGTCGACAGCCCGCTCGCGCACCTGTCCGCGGCCGCCGACCTCGACCCGGCCGAGCTGGAGGGCCTCGCCGACTGGGCGACGGCCCGGCTGCGCCCGGACGTCACGATCCTGCTGGACCGCGACCCGAGCACGCTCGACCCGGCGCAGCGGCGGTCCTCGTCGACCGACCACTGGCAGGTGCAGCGGGTGCTGACCGAGATGGCGTCGGCCGACCCGGACCGGTATGTGGTGGTGGACGCCGACGGCAGCCCGGAGGAGGTGGCGGTGCGGGTGCGGATCGCGGTGCAGACCGCACTGACCGGGCGCAGGCTCGGGAGTCTCGTGCCGAGCGATAGCCTCGCTCCGGTGGAGGTCCGGACCACCGAGGTCCGGGCCACGTAATCGGTCGTTCTAGTCGGTCGTTCTAGTCGGAGGTCCGCTGTGGGCACCGTGTGGTCGCAGGTGGTCGGCCAGCCGGAGGCCGTCGAGGTGCTGACGGCGTCGGCGACCATGGCGGCGTCGATCGTGGACGGCACGTTCCAGGGCGGTTCGACGTCGGCGGTGGCCCACGCGTGGCTGTTCACCGGCCCGCCCGGCTCCGGCCGCTCGGTGGCGGCGAGAGCGTTCGCCGCCGCGTTGCAGTGTGAGACGGGCAAGGGCTGCGGCGAGTGCGCAGGCTGCCGGACGACGATGGCTGGCACCCACGCCGACGTGCACGTGGTCGTGCCGGAAGGCCTGTCGATCTCGGTGTCGGAGATGCGGTCGCTGGTCCAGATCGCGGCCCGCCGCCCCACCGGCGCCCGCTGGCAGGTCGTGATCATCACCGACGCCGACCGCCTCACCGAGGGCGCGGCGAACGCGCTGCTGAAGGCCGTGGAGGAGCCGCCGGAGCGCACGGTCTTCCTGCTGGCCGCGCCGTCGGACCACCCGGAGGACGTCCCGGTGACCATCCGGTCGCGGTGCCGCCACCTCGGCCTGCGCACCCCGGCGCCGAAGGCGATCGCGGACGTGCTGGAGTCCCGCGACGGCGTCCCGGCCGACATGGCGCGGTGGGCGGCGTCGGTGTGCGGGGGCCACGTGGGCCGCGCCCGCAGGCTGGCGAGGGACGAGGCGGCCCGCAGCAGGCGCGAGTCGGTGCTGCGGATCCCGCTGAACCTGCGCCGTCTCGCGGACGTCTTCGACTGCGCGGACGTCCTGGTGAAGGCGGCGGAAGCGGACGCGAACCAGGTCAGCGGCACCCGCGACGAGGCAGAGAAGGAAGCGCTGAAGACGGCCATGGGCCACGGCGGCACCGGCAAGGGCGCCGCCTCCGCGACCAGGGGCAGCGCGGGGGCCATCAAGGAGCTGGAGCGCCGCCAGAAGAGCCGGGCCACGAGAACCCAGCGCGACGCGATCGACCTGGCACTGGTCGACCTGGCCGCGTTCTACCGGGACGTGCTGGTCGTGTCGTCCGGCAGCGACGCGACCCTGAACCACCCGGACCGCGAACGCGACGCGCGGCAGGCAGCGGCTTCGTGGCCGCCGGAGTCGACGCTGAGGCGCCTGGAGGCGGTGCTCGCGTGCCGCGAGGCGATGGAGCTGAACGTGAAGCCGAGGATCGCGATAGAGGCGATGCTGACGGCGCTGCATCACGGCTGAGGGTGGCCTCCGGCCCCCGGTTTCCAGCGTACCGGCGACCCCCGACAATCCCGGGGAGTTGTCCACAGGCTGGGGTGCGGCCGACCGTGCAGCGGGTGAGCGGCACCTACTGATCAGCAGGTAAACCCGGGTAGGACGGTGTGGACGGGGCCTGTGGACAACCTCGCCGCCTGTGGACAACTCGCGATCAACCGGCCGCCGCTGTCGTACCCATGCCGTAGCGTGGTTCGAGGGGGCCGGAGGCCAAGCCGACCCCGGCGGGGCCGGCTCAGCCGGGTCACGTGTCGGTCTTGTCGGTCCAGTCCTCGGGTTCGGCGTCGCCCTCGTCAGCTTCCTCGTCAGCCGCCCCGGACGCCTCGGAGTTCGCCTGCGACGACTCACCATCGCCCGTCTCCGCGTCGACGTCCTCGGCCGCCACCGCGGGAGCCTCGCTGTCGTCGTCCGTACCAGCGGGCTCCGCCTGCCCGGTCTCGCCGTCGGCGGCTTCGGTCGACGCGGCGTCGGCAGGCTCCGTCTCGCCGGTCTCCTGGTCGGCGGCTTCGGTGTCCGGCGGCGTTGCCGCCTTCTCGTCAACGTCCGCCGGTCCGCCCGGGACCAGATCCGTCGTGCGTGGGCCACCGTGCACGAGCCGCAGCGAGCGCAGCGTAGGCAGCGCCGCCACCAGGACCACGCCGATCAGCAGCATGGCCGTCCCCGCCCAGAACATCGGGATCGTCTTGTACGCCATCGTCGTGTAGGCCAGCTCCACCGGAGCCCGGCCCTGCGGCTGCGGCGTCGGCGGCGGCGCGGGCTGCTCGGAGGTCCGGCACACCACCCCGCCCGTCGGCGCGTACGCGCGCGCGACCTGCTCACCCAGCGCGACCTGCGCCAGCGCCGAGGGCAGGTTCGGCAGCCCGAGCGCCTGCGTCGGCAGCACCTGCACGTCCAGCATCCGCGCCGTCGCACCGAGCTGGAAACCCTCGAACGGCGTCGTCATCGCCGTGCCGCGCTGGTCGAGCTGCGCGACGCCGAGCCGGATGACACCGAGGTCGAGGCGCTGCAGTGCCTGCGTCGCCTTCTGCCCGTTCGCGAGCAGGTCACCGATGATCGGCAGCGACGGCGCGTCCGGCGCGAGCGGGATGCCCACCGGGATGTCGAACTTCGGGTTGGCCGCGTCGAGCTGGCCCAGCACCTTGCCGCCCTGCTCGACCGCCAGCACCGGTGCGGTGTACTTCACCGTCGACGTCTTCTCGTCACCGGTCGACGTGACCTGCAGCGTCGGCTGGCTGACCACGCGGATCGTCACCTCGAACGGCGTGCCCGCGAGCAGCTTCAGCGCCGCGACCTGCATCGTCGACGTCGACTGCACCGCCTTGTTCGGCGAGCCGGGGATGTCGACCAGCCGCACCGTCGACCGCGCTGACAGCGTGTTCGGCAGGCTGACCAGCGACCCGGCGCCGTCCGCCGTCGGCTTCGCACCGCCGGACAGCGCGCCACCCAGCGTGGACAGCGGGCCGGCGAGCCTCTTGAGCCCGTCGATCACGGCCTGGTCGGCGTTCGCGTCGAGCTCGGGGGCGTCGAACACCCCGGTCAGGTCGGGTGTCGACGGCAGCGTGGGGATCGCGTTGAGCAGCGAGAGGCTGGCGATCTCGGTGGTGGCGTCGGCGATCGTCTCGACACACGGGCCCGTCGTGTCGCTCCACCTGGCGTGCACCTGCCCCTGGAGCGCGCCCGCGCGGACCAGGGTGTCGAGCGGCGTCGGCGGCAGCGTCAGCCCGTTGTGGATGGGCTTCGGGTTGTCCGGCGACGCGGTCTGCGACAGCGCGCCGGGGGCCTGCGGACTGCTGCCCTGGACCGCGAGCCCACCGGGCGCGGCCTGCGCGACCGACCGCTCGAACGACAGGTACGCCTCGGAGTTGACCTGCGCGGACGCGAGCCCGAACCCGAGCTCCGCGGCCGACTGCTTGGGCAGCTTGTCCTCCATGCCGGGCACGATCGCCTTGGTCGGCGTCGAGTTCGGCAGGATCCGCACGATCCCCAGCCCGGTCCCTGAGTCACCCACGACGTGCCACGGCGGCGCCGCCCCGACCTGCGACGACATCCCCGGCGACGCCGGGTTCGCCGGCGTGGGGATCGGCGTGGTGGGCTGAGCCGCGGCGGGCGCGGCGACCAGTCCAAGGACCAGCGCGGCAAGCCCAGCCGCCGTCGCGAGTTGCGCCCCTCCGCGCATCGCCATCCTCCTCGACTCCGACCAGGCCCCGACCAGCACCTACGTAACGACGGAGGTGGTGTGCAGGTGACGCTCCGGCGCCAGTTACACTATGAGCACCTCGCCGCCTTAGCTCAGTCGGCCAGAGCGGCTCACTCGTAATGAGCAGGTCAAGGGTTCGATTCCCTTAGGCGGCTCCAGGCGAACGCAGGTCAGGCCCCGGTCCACGTTGAGTGGACGGGGCCTGACTCGCGTCTGGGTGACCAACTGAGTGACCAGGACGCGTCGGTGCGGAAGATGCGGTTCATGGCCCGGCTCCATCCCCGACGGCCTGACAAAACCTGACCAGTTGTGGTGCTGCCATGTGGGCATGACACAAATCACCGTCACCGAGCGATTTCACTCGGGTACTCTGAGTATGGTTGCGCCATGGCGGTTGACTTGCTGGGGAGGATGCGTGGCCGACGACCACGACAGACCGGTACCGCTCACAAGCATTACTGGTCGGGAGCAGGATGTGCTCATGTTGGTCGCAGAAGGCGCGGCCAATGTCGAAATTGCGGATCGGCTGGTAATCTCGGTACGCACCGTCAAGTTTCACTTGAGTAATCTGCTCCACAAACTCGGTGCGCGCGACCGGGCGCATCTGATCGCCCTGTCTTTTCGAACAGGTTTGTTGACCGCAACTGTACCCAGGGACGGGTCGCTCCGTCGCCGGACCAACTAGCGTTTGACGCGTGTCACCTCGACACGCGAAGAGTTGGTTCCTGGAACGGGGGCAACAAATGCGAAGACTGAGACGGTCGGCCGCCATTGCTGTGGGTGTCGTTGCGGCGATCGGACTGGGGGGCTTTCCCGCGGCTGCTGATCCGGCCGTTCCCGAGCCGGGCGAGGTGCGCATAGCGCGCTTCGACGAGTCGGCACTGAAGAAGGCAGCCCAACCTTTCTCGGCGCTGAAGGCCACCGCTTCGGTGGCACGCGAGCGGGTACGGCAGCACCTCGACGAGGCGGCTCGTAACGGCAGGCTTGTCGATGAAAGTCGCATGATGGTCGCCGAACTTCCCGACCCGCACACGCCAGGTGAGGAGATCACCCTCGTCTGGGACAGCCCGAAGCCGCCAACCGAGGTGCTCTATTCCACCAAGGCGGGTTCGTCCGGCGGTGGCGACCACAGGGCCGCGATCGGTGTGCAGATGGGGGGCGGTGACACCACCGGAATGCCGACGGAGCGGGCCGGTCAGTCCCGCGCGGGTTCCGGCTATTCGGCCGTGTTCGAGATCGACAACATGTATCTCGAGGACAATGGCTGCTCGACAGGCTGGTTCGCGCCAACCTATTACGCCAGCGATTACGATCACAAAATCGTCTCGTGTTACGAGGTCTGGGGAGTGAACAACACCCCGATCTTCACCTACAACCGATGGGCGTTGTGGACGCCGGCTGAGGCGTATTTCCCTCTCATCTTCGTTGAGACCGAGGACATGGAGGTGTCCGCCCGCCCGTGGGCGGGGCACGAGTCGAAGATCCATCAGCTGGCTGACTGGGCGCCTCGGAGTGGTGACACGGTGGGCAGCTGCGACAGCAACCGGAACTTCACGATGGGCGGTTCGTGGGGTGGCTTCACCGGTTCCGTGACGATGCCGATCAACGTGTGCGAAGAGTACTGGCTGAACGTCACCGCGGGACCAGGCAGCCAGAACCGCATGACGATCGACTTCGACGGCGAGCGGGGCGGTCAGATGTACATGGACATCGCGGGCAAGTATGACGCGGTGGACCAGTATGTCCTTCCGTACTGGGCCGACCGCAACTACATGCAGCTCGAAGTGTGCGGTCCGGACTTCATCTGTGAGAACGAAGCCTGGGCGAAGGCGGACAGCGGGTGGTGACAGTTCCTCGGGCGAGGGCTGGGCACAAGGCGCGAGCGCTGCGGCTGGGCCGCAGCGCTCGCGCTGTCCTCGTGATCATCATGTCGTTGGTCGCTACCGGCGTTCTCGCGTGTACGGCGAAGCAGGAGGCGCCATCTCCTTCGCGCGGAGACGGTAACGCGAAAACAAGCGTGACCTGCGAGTCGCAGAAGACCAGAGAGCCGTGTAGTGACATCGTGATGGATGGGCGCACCTGGCGATACGCCTACTTTCCGGCGGCCGGGAACACGGCCGAGACGGTCGTGCTCGACTTCGGCGGCCCGGGGAGCTCTGTTCTTTCAGGTGAAGCAGGGCTCAGCGCTTTCCTGTCGGCGTTCCCGAGCATTGGTCGTCGATACAATGTCATCGCGATCGAGGAGCCGTGGGTCACCGAGCCGCAGTCGCCCGAATGCCGGCAGGCGCAGGCAACCTATTACGCGGCGGTGCGTGCGGTGTCCGCGACGCTCGTCGACGCGGCCACCGGGATGGTGGAGCGGTGCGGGTTGGCGGACAATTCGCAACGATGGGGCTTCGACGCGTCGACCTACCACTCTCTTGTGAAGGCGATCAGTGCTCGGCATCAACTCGCGGTCACCGGCTTCATCGGGCATTCCTGGGGGTCGGTGCGCCTCAGTTACCTTGATGCCGCAACACTGGATTGGGCGATTCTGGTGCGGCCGTTCCCGACCGGCACTGATCGCAACTCGCTGATTGCCGCACGAGCAGAAGCCATGGCTGGTTTGGTGGCGGACATGCAGCCCATCGACGCGGCCGGCGTGCCGGGCAGATCCTTGCCGGTGACGGCATTCGATCACTATTCTGCCGTGGTCGACCTCGGCTACCTGGGAAGCAAGTCCTTCGATGACACGTCGCAAGGCGTCCTCGACGGGACTGACCTGGCGCAGATCGGCCGCTTGTCGGACAGTCTGTGGAAGCGGTTCGGACGTGAATCGCTCTCGCCGGGTGCTCTGGCTCAACTTCAGGAGACGTGCGCCAATATCGGCGGGGTTCCGGGAGTGGTCGACGACATCGGTTCGGTTGCCGACGTGTTGACCGCTATGCAGGTGCCGTGCCAAGCGATTCCGGTTGCGCAGGCGGCGCCGGAGTTCGCCACCTCGACGTGTATAGTCGCGTCGCAGTTGGATACGGTGACTCCTGTCGACCTGGTCCGTTCAACATGGGGTTCCGCCGCTGCGGAACTCCATTTCGTTGAGTCAGCACAGCGCTCGCATTCGTCGTTCGATGGTTTGGAAAAGTGCTTAGCAAAATATGTTTGACCGCACCGGTATCTGAAATCGTACCGGCGATTCTCCCGCGGAGGTGCAGTGCCGTCTGACTACTCGGCCTTGGTTCCGTGGGGATTGGTCACGTTGATCCTGGCCGTGGGCACCGTCCTTTCGGTGCTTGCGACAAGGCGTCTCGAAAGACCTGTGGCATGGTTGTGTGCCGCAGGGTGTTTCCTTCTCCTCGGTGTGCATCTTGTGCGGTTTCTCAGTGCCGCTGATGTCGTCGCTCCGGCGCGGGGACGGGTGTTGGACCAGGTGTTCGGACTCGGGTTGCAGTTCTCGCCGTTCGTCGAAGCCGTGGGTTTGGTACTGGTGATCACCGCTGCTCTTCGGGGGTGGCGGACAGCCGAGAGCCCGATGCCGGTCGAACCTCGTCCCGGACGATCGCGCGGATCGTTTCTCCGGAGCCGTGTTTCCTGTCCGGTCTGGGTGTTCGGGACGGCTGTCGTCCTGGTCGTCGGTGCGCTGGTGACGGTGGCGGCCGTCGTGCCGACCGATGATGCCGTGCCTCGGCTTGTCAGGGGCGCGGTCGTCGAACATGTCGGTGCGGGGTTCAGGTTCGTGGCCGACGACGACCCGGACGATCCGGAGGTGTACTGGCCGAACAGCCGGTTCTGGGTCGATGACCGGGGTGCGCAACGAAACGGGGGCACGCCGACGTGCCTTCGGGCCGACGCCGTGCTGCCGACGCGGGTCGAACTCGCGTTCCTCGACGTCAAGGGTGGCAGGACGCACACCTTTGGCGACTTTCCGTATCTCCTGTCGGTTCGCTGCCTCGACTGAGGTGCCGGATGGACCTGGCGGTGGGGAGGCGCGCGTTACGGTAGCCGGGTGCCACTGTTCTCGTTCGAAGGCAAGTCACCCGTCGTGCACCCGGACGCGTGGATCGCGCCGACCGCCACCCTCGTCGGTGACGTGACGGTCGAGGCTGAGGCGTCCGTCTGGTACGGCGTGGTGATCCGCGCGGACTTCGGCGCGATCGTGATCCGCGCGGGCGCGAACGTGCAGGACAACTCGGTCATCCACGTCGGCACCGGCGTGTGCGAGGTGGGGCCCGGCGCCACCATCGGGCACCTGTGCCTGGTGCACGACTGCACCATCGGCGCGGAAGCGTTGGTCGGCAACGGTTCGACCGTGCTCGACGGTGCCGTGGTCGGCCCCCGCGCGCTGATCGCGGCCGGGTCGACCGTCACGCCCGGAACCGAGGTGCCCGGCGAGACGGTCGCCGTCGGGTCGCCCGCCAAGCGGTTCGTCCCGCTCACGGGCACGGCCAAGGCGTGGGTGGACCACAACCCGGAGATCTACCGCGAGCTGGCGCGCAGGCACCGGGACGGCGTCGAACCCGTTTAGGGCCGGGTGTACGGGACCGTGGTCGTGAGGCGCACGAAGCCGAGTCTCTCCAGGATCGGGCGGCTCGTCGGCAGCGCGTCCGTGCGCAGGTAGCGGTAGCCGCGTCCGGCCGCGAGCTTCGCCCGGTGACTCACCAGCGCGCGGTAGATGCCGCGGCCGCGCCACTCCGGGAGCGTGCCGCCACCCCACAGGCTCGCGAAGTCGGTGCCGACGTGGAAGTCCACCCTGGCCGCGCACACCGCTTCGGCACCGGCGAACGCGAGCACCGGCGCCACCGCACCCGAGGGCATCCGCTCCCGGATGCTGTCGACCACCGGGCCGTGGTCGCCGCCGAACACCCTGTCGTGCAACGCTTTCACCTGCCGTAGACCGTCCTCGTCGGACACCGTGACGACACGGATGCCTTCCGGCGCCGGGATGTCGGGCACGTCGGCGACGTCGGCGACCATCAGCGCCTCCTCCGCGCCCGCCACGAGCCCGGCTTCGAGCAGACGCTCCGGCAGGTCGTCGGGCCGGTCGTAGGCGTAGTACTTCCACTCGAAGGCGCGGTTCAGCTCGGTGAAGTACCGGACCTGCTCGGCGATCACGGTGTCCGCGGTCGACTCGTCCAGATCGGACCACTCGACACCGGACCAGCCGTCCGGTTCGGCGCTCACGCAACGGATGACGGGCCCGACGCGTTCGAACCGCCCGCCGTCCAGGGGCGGCCGGACGACGTTGCGCAGCTGGGCGTCGAAGGCCGCGAGCGCGGCCGCCTGTTCCATGGCGCGTAGTGGAACACCGGCGATCGCACGCGGGCAACCCGGTTACCGGCGGGCGATGACCAGCAGATGTGCCGTGGCACCGAGGAGCGCGGGTTCGCGTTCGGTGCGCTCGAGCAGTTCGAGGAGAAGTGCTCGCTTGTCCGGGTCGGCGAGGCGGCCGGGAAGGTCGGGGATCCACTCCGCCATGCCCTCGACGGGGAGGAGGTCGACGAGCGTGAGGCCTGCGTCCGCCACCTCGGTCTCGAGTTCCTCGGGGCGGTGGAAGTAGCAGGTCGTGAAGCCGAACGGGTGGTGCTGGGTGCCCCGGCGGGTGCCGGAGGCGAGGTCCTCGCGCAGCATCGGGGTGAAACCGGGGACGTCGACCAGGCCGCGCAGCATGCCCTCGAACATCGGCGACCAGCGGCTGATGGCGGCCGCGATGACCAGGTCCTTGCTGACCCGGCCTGCCTCGGTGAGCGCTCGCACGCGCTCCGCGCGGTCGAGGAGGTGGTAGAGCGGGCCGAGCAGCAGCACCGCGTCGCGGCTGGCGTCGGGTTCCGCCAGTGCACGGGCGTCACCCTCGACGGCGTCGATGCCCTTCGCCCTTGCGGTGGCCACGTGCCGCGGCACCGGATCGACCAGCCGGACGCGATGGCCTTCCTCGGCGAGCCAGGTGGCGTGGACCCCGGAGCCGCCGCCGACGTCGAGGACACTCGCGTGCTCCGGCAGGTGGCGCCGCAGCAGGACCCTGGTGCGCAACAGTTCAACGGAGTCGACGAGGCGAGTGTCCTCGCCGCCGCGTTCGTAGTACTCGAGAATGTCGGCGTCCATGCCGGGACGGTAGCCAGGCACGCGGGAAATCGCACTTGAGTTTCACGTAACGTCAATTCCTAGCGTTGCCTGTCATGGCACCGAAGAAGAAACAGACGTTCCAGGTGACGCTGGAGCTGCCCGCGGGCGACGCGCCGATGGTGGACCTCGGCAAGATGCTGGGGCAGACCGGCGTGAACCTGGTGGAGGTCAAGCGTTCCTACGACGCGAGCACGGCCGCGCAGCGCGGCGAGGTGGTGCCGGTCGTGGTCACGGTCTTCGAGGACCGGTCGTTCGAGCTGCGCACGAAGACCCCGCCGACGTCGTTCCTCATCAAGAAAGCGTTGAACGGCAAGGGATCCGCGCGGCCGGGGCACGACGGAGCCGGTGCGCTGACCCGCGACCAGCTGCGCGCGATCGCGGAACGCAAGCTGCCCGACCTGAACACGACCGACCTCGAAGCGGCGATGCGCACCATCGCCGGGACGGCCCGGTCGATGGGGGTGTCCGTAGTGGAATGAGAGTCGTGCCCCCGTTCCGCACGCTCGATCCGGCGCTGTCGGTGGCGGAACGGATGCTGCCGGACCCACGACTGTCCACTGTGGCCGACCTGCTGCCGGACGAGCACGCGGCGGCGGCCAGGTTGAACGAACTGCTGGCCGGGTCGCGGCCACGGTTGCGGGCCTGCGGCGGCGGGTGGCGCGTGGTGTACGTGGCCGCCACCCGCCGCGACACGGACCTGGTCGTCGCGGCGGGCGGCCTCGCGACCCTCGTCGCGGTCGCCGGGTGGCGACGGCTGAAGCACTGCGACACGTGCGGCACCCCGTTCGTCGACCGCACGAACGGCTGCACCCGCCGATGGTGCACCCCGCACCGACCACACGCGTAGTTGTCCACAGGTGCCCCGGTTATCCACAGTTCGGCCCGCGCGCCCGTTTTCGTCGGTGGGTACCGGTAAACTGGCATGGCGGGACGCCCCCGGGTTCGGGTGGGGGTTGCGTTCCGGCTGGTTCGCTGAATTTCGCAGGTCGACGCGGGTTTGCGTGGTCCGATCCCGACCCGTTGAGGTGGAGGCGTGGCTGCCGTAGGGCCATTGGTGCGCGATCCCGACCAGTGTTCACGCGGTACCGTTTCCGGTGGCCTGCTACATCTGCGACAAGCACCAGGCCGGTGACGGGGTCGTCGCCGGGGACGACCTCATGGTGCTCGCGCACGTGTTGCCGGATGCCTCCGGAGGCGGTCCCGTCTACCTCGGCCACCTCGTCGTCGAACCGCGTCGGCACGTCCCCGGTCTCGCCGACCTCACCCCAGCCGAAGCCGCCGCGCTCGGGAAGTGGGCCGCCCGTGGTGCCAGGGCGCTGCGGGCCGAACACGTCTACTCGTCGGTCGTCGGCCATCGGATCGACCACCTGCACCTGCATCTCTTCCCGCGCTACCCGGGGACGCCGCGCGACTACTGGTGGCCCCGGCTCGAAGAGTGGCCGGACGCGCCGCTCGGCGGGAACGTCGAGGTCACCCAGCTGGTGGGAGAGATACGGGCGCGCCTCGATGTGGCCGGTGCGGGCAGATAGTGTCTTTGCGGCACCGACATCATGGAGGCACGACCATGCACCAGCCGGCGATTCCGCACCTTGCCGCCGCCGATCCCGAACTCGCCCAGCTCGTCGAGGGCGAGGCTGCGCGACAGTTCGAGAAGGTGCGCCTCATCGCGTCGGAGAACTACGTCTCCACCGCCGTGCTCGAGGCCACCGGCTCGGTCCTGACCAACAAGTACTCCGAGGGTTACGCCGGCAAGCGTTACTACGAGGGCCAGCAGTTCATCGACCAGGTCGAGACGCTCGCCATCGAGCGGGCCAAGGCCGTCTTCGGCGTCGACCACGCCAACGTGCAGCCCTACTCCGGCTCACCGGCGAACCTCGCGGTCTACCTCGCGCTCGCCGCACCCGGCGACACCGTCATGGGCATGGCGCTTCCCGCGGGTGGGCACCTCACGCACGGCTGGTCGGTCTCGGCCACCGGCAAGTGGTTCCGTGCCGTGCAGTACGGCGTGCGCAAGGACACCGGCCGGGTCGACATGGACGAGGTACGTGACCTCGCGCGCGCGGAGCGGCCAAAGCTGATCTTCTGTGGTGGCACGGCGATCCCGCGCACCATCGACTTCCCGGCGTTCGCGGAGATCGCCAAGGAGGTCGGCGCGGTCCTGGTCGCCGACATCGCGCACATCGCGGGGCTCGTCGCCGGTGGCGCGCACCCGTCGCCGGTCGGGCACGCGCAGATCATCTCCACCACCACGCACAAGACGCTGCGTGGCCCGCGTGGCGCGATGCTGATGTCGGACGCCGAGTACGCCAAGGCACTCGACAAGGCCGTCTTCCCCGGCCTGCAGGGCGGCCCGCACAACCACACGACCGCGGGTATCGCGGTCGCGCTCGGCGAGGCCGCGCGGCCGGACTTCCGCGAGTACGCCGCCGCCGTCGTCGCCAACGCCAGGGCGCTCGCCGACGCGCTGCTGGCCCGCGGGTTCGAGCTGGTGTCCGGTGGCACCGACAACCACCTGATCCTGATGGACGTCACCGGCAAGGGCACCGCGGGCAAGCCGCTCGCGAAGGCGCTCGACCGGGCCGGGATCGAGCTGAACTACAACACCGTGCCGTTCGACCCGCGCAAGCCGTTCGACCCGTCGGGCCTGCGCCTGGGCACCGGCGCCGTCACCACCCGCGGTCTGGGCACCGAGCAGATGCCGCGCATCGCCGAGTGGATCGACCGGACGGTGACGGCCGCGAACGACAGCGACGAGGCCGCGCTCGCGGCCATCGCCGCCGAGGTCAAGGAACTGCTGGCCGCCTACCCGATGCCGGGCTGGTCCTAGCGGCAATGCCCTGAAAGGCGCTTTCGGGACGTGGAGCGTCCCGAAAGCGCCTTTCGGGGCGTCAGGCCTTCGCGAACCGTGGCCGGCTGGGCGTGCTCTCGTTGTGCGAGCGGTCCAGCGCTGTCACGACGTAGGTGTACCGCTTGCCCGGCACCGCCGTCGTGTCCGTGAACGACTGCAACGTGCCCCGCACCGCGCGGACCGACCCGACCAGGTGCGTGGCGTCCGCGACGTCACAGCGCCCGACGAAGTCGTACCCGTCGAGCCGGTAGACCGCGTACGACGTCGCCCCGTTCGCCACCCAGCGCACCCGCACCCCGGACGACGTCCGCGACGCGTCCGCGACCAGCGGCGCACCAGGACCGCGGGCCACCAGCCGGTCGGCGGTCGGCGGGAACGCGGGCCGCTGGTAGTGGTCGTCCCGCACGATCGTCATGTGCTGCAACCGGTTCGCGCGCACCTGCACGGCCGAGAAGTAGATGTCGCCTTCCACCTCGGGGTGGTCCTGGTTGAACGTGAGCTGGCGGCTCATCTCGTTCGGGTCCTGCCACGCGGCAGGCTGCGCCGGGTTCGCGACCTTGTAGTTGGCGTGCCCGATGTACAGGTTCACGTCCGTGCCCGCCACGATGTCCGACCACCACGGCACGAGCTTCGCGTAGTTGGCGACCTGGAAGTCGATGTTCCAGTACACCTGCGGCGTGATGTAGTCGATCCACTCCTCGCGCACCCACTTCACGGTGTCCGCGTACAGGTCGTCGTAGGTCTGCACGCCGCCCTGCGTGGGTGAGCCGGCCGGGTCCGTCGACGCGTTGCGCCAGATCGCGAACGGGCTGATGCCGAACTGGACCCACGGCTTCACCGACCGGATCTGGGCCGACAGCTCGGAGACGAGCAGGTCGACGTTGCGCCGCCGCCAGTCGGCGAGCGAGAGCCCGGCACCGTGCTCGGCGTAGGCCGCCGCGTCGTCGAAGACCTGGCCCGCGACCGGGTACGGGTAGAAGTAGTCGTCGAAGTGGACCGCGTCCATGTCGTACCTGCGGACCGCGTCCATGATCGCGTCGATGGTGAACTTCCGGACCTCGGGGATGCCCGGGTTGTAGTACAGCTTGCCGCCGTAGGGCAGCACCCACTCCGGGTGCACGCGGGCGGGGTGCGTCGGCACGAGCGCGTTGATGTCGGTGCCCATGGACACGCGGTACGGGTTGAACCAGCCGTGGAACTCGAGGTTGCGCTTGTGCGCCTCCTCGACGGCGAACGCGAGCGGGTCGTAGCCGGGGTCCTGGCCCTGTGTGCCGGTGAGCCAGTGCGACCACGGCTCGTAAGGCGACGGCCAGAACGCGTCGGCGGTCGGCCGGACCTGCACGACCACCGTGTTGAGGCCCAGTGCGACGGCCTCGTCGTACCAGCGGATCAGTTCGGCCTTCTGCTGGTCCGCGGGGAGCCCGCGGGCGGAGGGCCAGTCGATGTTGGCGACGCTGGCGATCCACTCGGCTCGCAGCTGCTGTTTGGGTGCCGCCGGGTTCGGCGCGCACTCGGTCGTGGGCTCGGCGGTCGCGGCAGGCGCCGCGGCGGCGAGCGAGAAGGCGGTGGCGGCGGCGAGGACCACGCTCATAAGTCGACGCATTGGAGCAGTGTGTCGGCTGCGCCACACCTCTGCCAATGGTGAGAAGGTAACGAGTCGTACTCGCTGGCCGCCGGATTCTTACCGCCGGATGTGTCCGACCTGTCCGTTTGTGGCAGTTCGTGCAGGTCAGGGCGTTGTTGTGGGATGGGCGTCACAACTTGTCGGCTTGCTCGAAGGGGCGATCCGAGTGCATGCTTGTATCGACCAACTAATTGGGTGATGCAAGCAACAGGAGGACGGGTCGTGGTCGCTCCGGGGATCGACTCCGAGCCGGACGAGCTGACGGAAGTGCAGGTCGAGGCAGGACGACGCCTCGCGAGCGCGATCTTCGGCATCGGCAAGCAGCAGGCGGCGCTCGGCCACCGGATGAGCAAGGCCGGGGTGGACCGGTCGACGATCGTGCTGCTGAAGACCCTCGTGCACCAGGGACCGAGCCGGTCGAGCGCGCTGGCGGCGGCGATCCACTCGGACCCGTCGACGGTCAGCAGGCAGATCGCCGCGATGGTGCGGGACGGTCTGGTGGAACGGATGGCCGACCCCGAGGACGGCAGGGCCAGCGTGCTCGCCGCGACCGAGGCCGGGAAGGCACTCCTCGAAGAGCAGCGCAGACGGCTGGGGCTGGCGCTGGCTCGCGTAGTACAGCAGTGGGCGCCCGAGGACGTGGACAGGTTCCTCGACCTCCTCGAACGGTTCGTCACCGACCACGAGCGCCACCTGCCCACGATGATCGACGAATGCGCGGCGTTCGCCGCGCGTTCCGAAGGGGAGAAGTAGATGTCCGAGTCGACCTCGCGCACTGTGCCCGAGGTGCAGGGGGAGCGGGGCGCGCTGTCGCACCGCCAGATCATGACGATTCTCGCCGGGCTGATGCTCGGCATGCTGCTGGCCGCGCTCGACATGACGATCATGGGCTCGGCGACGAAGACGATCGCGGACCAGCTCCACGGCCAGACCATCCAGGCGTGGGTGACCACCTCGTACCTGATCACGTCGACGATCTCGACGCCGCTGTACGGCAAGCTGTCCGACATCCTCGGCCGCAAGCCGATGTACCTGGCGGCGATCACGCTGTTCCTGGCCGGTTCGGTGCTGTCGTCGATGGCGGGCTCGATGTACGAGCTGGCCGCGTTCCGCGCGGTCCAGGGCCTCGGCGCCGGTGGTCTGATGTCGCTGGCGCTCGCGATCCTCGCCGACCTCGTGTCGCCGAGGAAACGCAGCAAGTACCAGGGCTACTTCATGGCCGTGTGGGGCACCTCCAGTGTGCTGGGCCCGGTGGTCGGGGGGTTCTTCGCGGGCGCGGGCACCATCTTCGGCGTCGACGGCTGGCGCTGGGTGTTCCTCGTGAACGTGCCGGTCGGCATCGTGGCGCTGGTCGTGGTCGCGCGGTTCCTGAACGTTCCGCACACCAAGGTGAAGCACCGCGTCGACTACTGGGGCGCGGCCGCGCTCACCGTCGCGCTGGTGCCGCTGCTGATCGTCGCCGAGCAGGGCCGCGTGTGGGGCTGGGACTCCGGCCTGGCGTTCACGATGTACGGCATCGGCGTCTTCGGCCTGGTCGCGTTCGTGTTCGTTGAGCGGCTGATGGGCGACGAGGCACTGCTGCCGCTGCGGTTGTTCCGCAGGCCGGTGTTCTCGCTGACCAACGTCATCAACTTCGTGATGGGCATCGGCATGTTCGGCATGATGATGTCGCTGCCGCTGTACCTGCAGATCGTGAAGGGCGCGACGCCGACCGAGTCCGGTCTGCAGACCCTGCCGATGACCGCGGGCATCCTCGTGGGGTCGATGGGTTCTGGCATCCTGATCTCGAAGACGGGACGGTACAAGCGGTTCCCGATCACCGGCCTGGGCATCGTGTCGTTGTCGATGTTCCTGTTCGCGCAGATCGGCGTGGACACCCCGCTCGTCTCGACGATGCTGATCATGGCCCTGGCCGGGTTCGGCCTCGGCCTGTGCATGCAGACGCTGATCCTGGCCATCCAGAACGACGTGCCCGCCAGGGACATGGGGGTCGCGACCTCGTCGGCGACGTTCTTCCGGTCCATCGGTGGCACGGTCGGCACCGCGGTGTTCCTGTCGATCCTGTTCGGCCTGGTCGGCGAGAAGATCGCGAACGCGTTCGCGGCGGTGCGGACCGATCAGGCGTTCCTCGCCGCGGCGGGCCAGAACCCGGAGTTCGCGAAGATGCTCCAGGACGGTGGCCTGGACCTGAACAACACGGAGTTCCTGGAAGGGCTCGACCCGACGCTGGCACGGCCGATCCTGACCGGTTTCGCCGAGTCCATCGACACGGTGTTCATGGTCGGCGGGTTCGTGACGCTGGTGGCCTTCGTGCTGATGTGGTTCCTCAAGGAGGTCCCGCTGTCCGACAAGTCGGGCATCCAGCGAGTCGCCGACGACGAGGCAACCGCGGCCGCACCCGCGATCGCGCACTGACCCGGGGAGGTGAGGGCCCCGCGCGCTCAGGGGGTGCGCGGGGCCTGCCTTTCGTGCAGCGAACGTCCAGGACGGCGACCGGCAGGCGAGACGCGTTCCCAAGGACCGCTGCCCTGCCCGCACAAACCGCCACGACCTGCGAAACTCGCGAACCGGCCGGAACGCAACCCCCACCCGATCCCGGGGGCGTCCCGCCATGCCAGTTTACCAGTACCCCCCGTCAGGCAGGGGTATGTCGATCTTGCTTGTGGACAACTGGTGCGGCTGTGGACAACTCGCCGAGCACACCCCGGTCTCGGGACGATCAAGCTGACGCTAGTGGTGCGGGTAGACGCCGCCCGCTTCCTTGAGCCGTTCGTAGGAGCGGACGATCTCCTTCTCCGCCTCGTCGCGGCCGACCCAGGTGGCGCCCTCGACGCTCTTGCCCGGCTCCAGGTCCTTGTAGACCTCGAAGAAGTGCTGGATCTCCAGCCGGTGGTACTCGGCAAGGTGGTGGATGTCGCGCAGGTGCTCGGTGCGCGGGTCCTCAGCGGGCACGCACAGGACCTTGTCGTCGCCGCCCTTCTCGTCGGTCATCCGGAACATGCCGATCGCACGGGCCTTGATCAGGCATCCCGGGAACGTCGGCTCCTGGACGAGCACCAGCGCGTCGAGCGGGTCGCCGTCCTCGCCGAGGGTGTTCTCCACGAAGCCGTAGTCGGCCGGGTACTGGGTGGCCGTGAACAGCGTCCGGTCCAGGCGGATCCGGCCGGTGGCGTGGTCCAGCTCGTACTTGTTGCGCACACCTTTGGGGATTTCGATCGTGACGTCGAACTCCACTGTTTCCTCGCTCAAATCGGCTCGTGTCGGGGTGCCATCTAGTGTGGACCACTGCTGGTTACCGATTGGGGAGGGCACGTGCCGAAGTCCGGGGATGGGGACCTCTGGCCGACAACCGACGACGACACCTCGTCGGCACCGGCCAAGGACTCGGCAACCCACGAGTTGCCCGTCCCTGACCAGCAGAAACAGCCCGAAAGGCCAGAGCGCCCCGCCGCCAGGGACGACGCCCCCGACAGCCCTCCCCACGAGGAGCCGTCGGCGCCGGTCACCGGGCAGCGTGATGAACCGCACGCCGAACCCGAGCGGCAGATCACCCGGCAGGTGTCGTCGTCGGCGGCCCAGGAGAGACAGATCAAGGCGGACGACCCGGCCAAGGCCGACTCCCGCCCCCACCCCGACCCCGCCTGGCCCGCCGCCGAGAACGAGCCCCGGCCGGGCAACACCCCCGACCAGGCGAACGGCGCGGCCAGACAGCCCGGCCGCCAGGAGCCTGGAACAGGCCAGCACTCGGACAGCGCCGACGGCGGTGCCCGTCCCGAGGGCACGCAGCCCACCAGCGCCGAGAGCACCAGCCGCCAGGAGGACTCCCGGCCCGGCGAGGTCCGGCAGCCCGCGAAGCCGCAGGGCAGCGCCCGCCAGGAGCCCGGCGACGCGCGGCAGTCCGCCGATCGCGAACACGGCGGCCAGCAGGAGGCCCCGCGGCGTGACCCGATCCGGCAGCCTGAGAGCCCTGGCCGCCAGGAGTCCGGCGCAGTGGCCAGGCCTGAGAACGGCGATTCCCAGCGTGGCCCGGCCCGGCGGCCAGGGAGCCTCGGTCGCCAGGAGCCCGGCGCAGCCGCCAGACCTGAGAACGGCGATTCGCAGCGTGGCCCGGCCCGGCAGCCGGGGAGCCTCGGTCGCCAGGAGCCGGGGGCAGCGGCGAGGCCCGAGAACGGCACCCGTCAGCAGGGCTCGCGGCCCGGCGCGGCGTGGCAGCCGGAGGACAGCGGCCGCCAGGAGCCCGGCCCGGCCCGGCAGCCCGCCGACCGCGACGACAACCGCCGTCAGGAGTCCTCGCAGCCGAGCCAGGCCCGGCGGCCCGAGAGCCCGGGCCGCCAGGAGCCCGGCGCACCGGGAAGGCCCGAGTACGGCACCCGGAAGGAGGGCGCGCGGCCCGGCACGGTCTGGCCCGAGCACGGCGCCCGCCAGGAAGACCCACGGTCCGGCGCACCCCGGCAGGGCCCCTTCACCCGCGGCGACCAGAACTCCGCACGCGCCCCCCAGACCCCGGAAAACGCCCCGACAAGCTTCATCCGCCCGGTCAAGGACCCCCGCGACGACGACGCGCCACCAAGCTTCACCAAGCCAGGACACGGCGCCGCCTTCCGCCGCCCCGGCGGTCCCGACAACGCCGCGACCACGTTCATCCGCCGCGACGACCCACCCGGCCGCACCCGCAACACCGACAGCGCGACGGTCGACCTCGCCCGCCCCGAACCGGACCGCGGCACCGACTGGCCACCGCCGGAACCGCCCCGCGCCGCCCCCGAGCGCATCGGCGGGCAACCGGGACCACCCGCCGAGCCGGACGAGGAGAAGAAACCCAGGAAACCACTGCTGATCGCGGCCATCGCGGTCGTGGCGGTCATCGCGCTGGCGGCGGGTGTCGTCTTCGGCGTTCCCGGCCTGTCCGACAAGCTCGGCCTCACCGGCGAGGACCCGGTCGCGATCGATCCGCCACCGGCGCCGGTCTCCTACAGCCCCGCGCTCCATGGCCCGGACACCGCGGCTCCCGGCCCCACCCGGCAGGGCGTCGAGCAGGCACTGACCGGCCCCATGGCCGACCCGGCACTTGGCAACGTCAACGGCATCGTCATCGACCCGACCACCGGCGAGACGCTGTACGAGAAGAACCCGGACGCCGCGATCACGCCCGCGTCCACCGGCAAGATCCTGACCGCCGCCGCGGCGCTGCTCAGCCTCGACCCGACAGAACAGCTGGTCACCAAGGTCGTCGAGGGCGAAGGGCCCGGCGAGGTGATCATCGTGGGCGGTGGTGATCCGACGATCTCGTCGCTCGAGGTCGGCGAGGAGTCGATCTACCCCGGTGCCGCGCACCTGTCCGAGCTCGTCGACCAGGTCAAGGCCGGCGGCACGCAGGTCCAGACCGTCTACATCGACCAGAGCCGGTACGCGCCGCCGGGCCTGGCGCCGAGCTGGCTGCCCGCCGACGTCGGCGCCGGCTACATCGCGCCGATCGTGCCCGCCATGCTCGACGGCGACCGGCAGGGGGACGCGACGGAGAACTACTCGCCCCGCACCACCGACCCCGGCCGCACGCTGGTCGAGGCGTTCGCCGACCGCGTCGGCGCGGCGCCTGCCGACTCGATCGAGAAGAAGGCGCCGGCGGACGCGAAGGTGCTCGGCGAGATCCGCTCCGCGCCGGTGACGCAGCTCGTCGACAACATGCTGAACCGCTCGGAGAACACGCTCGCCGACACGCTCGCCCACGAGGTCGCGATCAGGGCGGGTGCGGAGCCGTCGTTCGAGGGTGGAAGCAAGGCGATGCTGGATGTCCTGCGCCAGAACGGCTTCGACGTCGAGGGCACCGTGCTGCGGGACGGCAGCGGCATGTCCGAGGAGAACAAGATGACCGCCCGGCTGCTCGGCGAGGTGCTCGCGGTCGCGGCCGGCCCGGACGGCAAGGACCCGCGCACCGCGAAGCTGCGCCCGTTGCTCGGTGGCCTGCCCGTCGCGGGCGGCAGCGGCACCCTCGCCGACCGGTACACCGAGGCGGACGCGGTCGCAGGCAAGGGCTGGGTGCGGGCCAAGACCGGCTCGCTGACCGGCATCAACTCGCTGGCGGGCATCGTGCTGGACGAGGACGACCGGCCGCTGGTGTTCGCGTTCCTGACGAGCGGCACGGTGGCGACATCGGCGCGGCCCGCGCTGGACGGCGTGACCGCGGTGTTGCGTGGTTGTGGCTGTCGGTAGTGCCGTCGACACGGACGTTTCACACCCCGTCGGGTAGCGTCGGTGGCATGAGTGCGGCGGCCGCTGACCAGCAGGACGGGACCAGATCCCCGGTGGACTGGGGCATCGCCGTGGCCACCGCGCAGAAGCTGATCAAGCCGGGGCCCGCCGTGCCGATGGAGGACGCGGAACTGGCCGTCGCGCAGCTGCGTGGCGCCACCGACGCCGCCGAGACGCACGTGCGCGAGCTGACCGGTCTCGGCCTGGACCTGCCGCTGCACCCCGGTGACGTCGTCGACCGGCGCCGCTGGGTCGAGGCCGCCGCCGAGGGCCTGGCCGCGCTGACCGACGGCGCACTGCCCGCCGGGCAGAGCCGCTCGATGAGTGGCGTGCTCGCGGGCAGCGCAGGCGTGCAGGCAGGCATGGTGCTGGCGTTCCTCGGTGGCCGGGTGCTCGGCCAGTACGACCCGTTCGGCGGTGACCAGCAGGGCGGGCGGCTGCTGCTGGTGGCGCCGAACATCATGGCCGCGCAGCGGGCGCTCGACGTGCCTGCCGAGGACTTCCAGATGTGGGTGTGCCTGCACGAGTGCACGCACCGGCTGCAGTTCACGGCGGTGCCGTGGCTGCGTGACTACTTCTCCGGCGAGGTCGCGTCGTTCCTGTCCGGGCTGGACGAGACGGCGACCGGCGCGTTCACGCGGCTGCCCGAGATCATCAAGCAGATCCGCAGCCGTGCCGGCGACTCCGACGCGGGCAGCCCCGGCCCGATCGGCCTGATGGAGGTCCTGCAGTCGCCGCGGCAACGCGCGGTGTTCGACCGGCTGATCGCGCTGTCGACGCTGCTGGAGGGGCACGCCGACCACGTGATGGACGCGGTCGGCCCGTCCGTCGTGCCGAGCGTGTCGACGATCCGCGCCCGCTTCACCGCGCGGCGCCGGGGCGGCGGGGTGCTCGACCGGCTGCTGCGGTCGCTGCTCGGTGTGGACGCGAAGATCAAGCAGTACGCGGCGGGCGCGGCGTTCACCAGGTACGTCGTCGACGAGGTCGGCATGACCGGCTTCAACCGGGTGTGGGAGTCGCCCGAGACGGTGCCGCTGCGGGCGGAGATCGCCGACCCCGCGGCCTGGGTGCGGCGCGTCCACGGCCGGTGAGCCGGTTCGCGCCGGTCGCCCGCACGCGGCAGGCGGTGCGGCAGCTGCTCGACAAGGCAGGCCCGGTCCGGGACGTCGCCGTCGCGGTGTCGGGTGGCGCGGACTCGCTGGCGCTCGCGGCCGCCACGTCCTACGTCGCGTCCCGAAGTGACCGCACGGTCCACGGCCTGGTCGTCGACCACCAGCTGCAGGAGGGCTCCGCGGCGGTGGCGGCGGCCGCGGCGAAACAGCTGCTCGGCCTGGGGATCGAGGACGTGCAGGTGCTGACCGTGTCCGTGACCGGGCGCGGCGGTCAGGAGGCCGCGGCCCGCTCGGCGCGGTACCTGGCACTGCGTTCGGCCGGGTTTCCGTTGGTACTACTGGGACACACGCAGGACGACCAGGCCGAGACAGTCCTGCTCGGACTCGGCCGCGGCTCGGGCCCGCGCTCGATCGCGGGCATGCGTGACCTCGACCTCCCCTGGGGACGCCCGTTTCTGTCGGTGCCCCGTGCTACCACTGTCGCAGCGTGCGCGGAACTGGGTCTGACCGTGTGGGATGACCCCCACAACGTCGATCCGGCCTACACGAGGGTCCGGCTGAGGAGGGAGGTGCTGCCGCTGCTGGAGAACGTGCTGCAGGGTGGGGTGGCGCCCGCGCTGGCACGGACCGTGGCGCAGCTGCGTGACGACGCTGAGGCATTGGACACACTCGCGGCCCGGCTCCTGGAGTCGGCACGCACCGAAGGGGAGCTGGCGGTGCCGGTTCTGGCGGCGGAACCGGCGGCGCTGCGGCGCAGGGCGCTGCGCCGGTGGCTCCTCGACGTCGGCGTGCCCGAATTGACCGATGCGCACCTGCGGTCGGCGGACGCGCTGATCGGTGAGTGGCGGGGTCAGGGCGCCGTGTGGTTGCCGGGCAACTTTGCGGTGAGCCGAGCCCGTGGCAGGCTTCGGGTAACCGCGTGGGAGCCAGGAGAGGGGACCGGGTGTACGGCGACGACATCGCCTCCGTCTTGATCACCGAGCAGCAGATCCAGGACAAGATCAAAGAACTCGCGAAGCAGGTCGCCGACGAGTACCCGGAGCGCGGTGACCGGGGTGACCTGTTGCTGGTCGGCGTGCTCAAGGGTGCCGTCATGTTCATGACCGACTTCGCCCGCGCACTGCAGGTGCCGGTGCAGATGGAGTTCATGGCGGTCAGTTCCTACGGTTCGGCGACCTCGTCGTCCGGCGTGGTCCGCATCCTGAAGGACCTGGACCGCGACATCGCGAACCGGCACGTGCTGATCGTCGAGGACATCATCGACTCCGGCCTGACGCTGAGCTGGCTGCTGAAGAACCTGGCGTCCCGCAACCCGGCGTCGCTGGAGGTGTGCACACTGCTCCGCAAGCCGGACGCGGTGAAGGTCGAGGTGCCGGTCAAGTACGTGGGCTTCGAGATCCCGAACGAGTTCGTGGTCGGCTACGGCCTGGACTACGCGGAGCGCTACCGGGACCTGCCCTACATCGGCACGCTGGACCCCAAGGTCTATTCGTCGTGACGCGGTTCCTCACGCCGGTGGCCCTGGACTTCCTGTGGGAGTCCCTGTCCGCAGGCGAACTGCCGTACCCACTGGCAGCGAAGTCCCACGGCGAGACGATGGACCAGCGAAGCATGCTGCGCCACCGCGTCTTCGAAGACCTGCGCAACCAGCGGCTGATGGACGCCCATGGCCGCCCGTCACCGGACATAGAGGACTGGCTGACGCTGCTGGTGCACGGCACCCACAGCGTGGACGCCGTCTTCGAGGACAGGTCCGCCTTGTCCACAGGCGACGGCCACCAGGCCATACTGGCGACGCAGACCGAAGAAGGCCTGACCCTGCGGCGAATCGACCCGAGCTCGGTGGTGTCCTCCATAGTGGCGCTGCTGCCGCCGTGCCGCCGCGGCACGGAGCAGTCGATCACCATCCCGGCGGCCGACCTGACCGCGATGTCCCATGGCAAACCGGCGGGCCGCACGACCACCGACCGCCAGGTCCTGAAAGCACTGTCCGAACAACCCAAACTGCGCGTGGGCCAGTTGGCGGTCAACACCCGCAACCGGATGGGCGGCCGCAAACGCTCCCCGGTCCTGTCCTGGTTCGACACAGAGACCGGCCGCTACCTGACCTACACGAAGAAGGGCCAGGACGGCACGGACTGGGTGACGATCGCCCCGGCCGACCCCGCGACCCTCCGCCACCACCTCGGCGAACTACTGACCAAGGTCAACCAGACCAGGTGAAAGCCGCCAGAAGGGCAACGCCCTGAACGACGGCCACACCCCAGCTGTCCCGCCCGAGCCGACCGGTAGCCGTTCCAGTGACGGTGGGTGCTCGTCGCAGGTAGCGGGTGGCCCTTTGTGCTGATTGCGTCCCCGTGTGTGATCCCGTGCGTTAATCTCGACAACGGTCACGCGCCGCACAAGAGGGGTGTGCGCGCCGAGTAACCAGGGGAGCGCAGGGTGTACGAGGCAATCGGAGGCGCGGTAAGCGCCTTCAGCAACGCCGCGATGAGCGGCCAGGTCTCCATCGAAGCAGAAGCCGCCGCCGACGCGCTGACGAAGCTCGGCAAGGTCAAGGACCAACTCACTGAGCTGCTCCAGAGCGAGCACGGCAAGACGGACGTTGAGATCGGTGCGAACCCCGTCGGGGTGGCCATGGCTCGCAAGTCGGTGGGCCGGTACGACGGTGACGACTCCTTCATCGCCGCCCTGAAGATCCTCTTGGATCAGACGGCCAAGGCCGAGACCGCGTTGAACCAGTGCATCAACAACTACGTGGACACCGACGACCTCCACGCCGCCACGTACAACAGGACCCAGTAGTGGTTTCTGCCCGCGTGCGACCCGTGGCGGCTGTGCTCAGCGCCGCCATGCTCGTTGCCCTCGCCGCCTGCAACAGCGCGACAGCGGGGGAGCCGAAGCCGACCGGGAGTGAGTCGCAATCGTCCGAGGACGCCACGACGAACGCCAGTTCGGAGTCGGAGGAACCGGACTACTCACTGGCCCGGTTGTGCGAGTTGATCTCCCCAGAGGAGGCTCAACAGTTCGGCGGGTCGGCGGAAGGCGAGAAGGGCAACAGCCTCAACGACGGCCACGCCATCTGCAAGTGGTCGGATGCGATGAGTCTGATCGTCGGGTTCCAGGAGGGTGTCAGCGCGACCGATCCGGACACGGGCCCTGACATCACGAACACGCCGACGACGATCGACGGATTGCCCGCGATGCAGTCACTGAAGACGGACCCCGCGGTTATTTGCGAGGTCATGGTCGATCTGCCCAGCGGGAAGATGTTCACCTCAAGTGCCGCGGTGCTGTCCGCTGGCGAGGGTAAATACGACGCATGTCAGGTGGCGACCCAGCTCGCGAACCTGATCATTCCGCGGGTGAAGGACCAGTAAGGGGGAGCTCCGAATGGCACCGAACAACGAGCAGCAACCGCACTTCGACACTCACCGGTACTCGGGTGACCAGGCGGTCGACACGCGCCGGGTCATGAACCACATGCCGGACGAGGACAGGTCGACGACGCAGGAGATCGAGCAGTCGATCAACGAGCGCCGGACCGCCGAGCTGGCGCCCGAGGTGCGGATGGGGGACGACCGGGTCATCGGGGACACCCCGTTCTGGGACAGCTACGACAGCAACGCGCTGTACGCGATGGCGACCGAGAGCAACACGCCGTCGACGGCCGACAACCTCGGTCGCGCGTTCAACGACGGTGGCAACAGCCTCGCCGAGGCGGCCAACGCGCTCTTCGAGGCCGTCAACGCGCTCGACGGTGCCTGGTCCGGCGTCGCGGCCGACTCCGCCAAGAGTGCGCTCTCGCCGCTCGCGCAGGCGGCTGGTGTCGCCGGGCAGACCGCGCAGCTGATGGGTGTCCAGATGTCCCAGCAGTCGGTCGCGGCTACCGAGGTGAAGAAGCTGCCGCCGCCCAAGGAGTTCAACCAGCAGCAGTCCCTGGACGCCATGGTCGCGGGTGGGCCGCTCGCGATGCAGGCGGACCTGAAGGCGCAGAAGGACGCCGCCGACGCGGTCAAGCGTGAGCAGATCTCCTACCTGAACGCCTACACGCAGGCGCTGAGCGCGGTCGACGAGCAGACCCCGTCGTTCGTGCCGCCGAAGGAGCGGATCGGCGGTGGCGGCGGGGACGCGGGCGGCTACTCCGGCGGCACCGTCTCGATCCCGGGCACGAACGACCCGTCGCTGTACAACCGGGGCACGCACACCGGGGCGCCGACCGGGGCGTACGTGGGTGGGGCGGGCCCCAACGGGGAGCAGGGCGGCTTCTTCGGCAACGACGGCCAGACCGACCAGAGCGGCTACGCCCCGGTGCCCAGCGGCCTGGGCACCGGCTCCTCCGGCTACAACCCGGGCCCGACGGCACCACCGACGTCCTTCGGGCCGGGTGGTGGGCCGGGCGGCGTTCCGTCCAGCTCCGTGCCCGGTGCGGGTGCCGGTGGCTTCGGTGCCGGGTTCGGCAGCTTCGGCGGCGGTGCCGGTGGCGCCGGTGCGGGCGCGGGTGCCGGTGCCGGCAACACCGGTGCGACCGGGCCGAAGGGCGCGGGTCCCGGCGGCATGACGACCGCTCCTGGCGGGCGTGGCGGCGCGGGTGGCATGGCCGGTGCGCCGCGTGGCAAGGGCGAGCGCGAGGACGACCAGGAACACGACCGGCCCGCCTACCTCGTCGAGGGCGACCCGGAGAGCACCTTCGGCAACGACCAGCTGACCGCCCCGGCGGTCATCGGCGGGGACGACGAGTGACGTGCGGCAGGAACGGCTGATCAGCCCCATCGCACTGGACTTCGTCTGGGAAGCGCTCGGCGCGGGTGAACCGCCCTACCCGCTGGAGATCCACGCGCATGGCGCGACGGTGGACAGTCGCGCCATGCTGCGGCGGCGGATCAGGGAGGACCTGGTCGCGGACCGGCTGCTGGACAGCTCGGGCAGGCTGGCGCCGCAGCTGGAGGACTGGCTGCTGGCGCTCGCGAACCCGGAGCTGAGCGTCGACTCCGTCTTCCTGCCGGACACCGGCGCCGAGCCGGTGCTCGCGCTCGCCGCGAGTGGCCGTGGCTCCGCGGTGCTGGCGGTCCAGCAGAAGGACGGCCTGCGGCTGCGGCCCATCCCGAGGGACGGGCTGGTGTCGGCGATCGTCGGCATGCTGCCGCCCGCCAGGCGCGGCACCGAGACCTCCATCTCGCTGCCGTCGAACGAGCTGGCGACCGTCGGCGGGAAGGCGGCACCCGGTGGCCGGGCCAGCGACCAGGAGACCCGCAAGGCGCTCGCGAAGCTGACCGCCATGCCCAACCGGCGGGGCGGGCAGATCGCGGCGAACAGCCGCAGCGACATGCGTGGCCGCCGCCGCAGCCAGGTCCTGTCGTGGTTCGACAACGAGTCGGGCCGCTACCTGACCCAGACGAAGAACGACTGGGTCACGATCGCGCCGGCGGACGCGGCGAACCTGAGACACCGCATCGGGGAGATGGTCGCGTCCGTCACAGCCTGACCTGCGCTTTCGCCGCGGGAACCGATTCGGCCTCCGCACCGTTGGACCTAGGTGGGTATCTCTCACGCACTTCGCGGCGAGGGTGCCCAGCCATGGGCGGTACCCTGGGTGAACCGGAGTGCCTCGTCCGGCCAGGTATCACATGCTGTCAGGGAGGGTCGGGCCGCGCCGCGGCCGTAAGTTGATGGACCGCAAGCGTCTGCTTCGCAACCCGCTGGTGTGGATCCTGGTGGTGTTGCTGCTCTACTTCTTGATCAGCATGCTGTTCGACGACACCCGCGGTTACACCGAGGTGCCAACGTCGAAGGCGACGTCGCAGATCACCGGCGGCAACGTCGAGAAGGCGGAGCTCGAGGACAAGGAACAGCGTCTCAAGCTGACTCTGAAGGACCCGATCGACCAGGACGGTCAGAAGGTCACCCAGATCATCACGCAGTTCCCCGCCGCCGCGACGGGCGACATCTACCGGCAGCTCGAGGACCAGGTCGACAACAGGACCGAGTTCGACACGACTGTCACGCAGGAGTCGTTCCTCACCCAGATCCTGATCTTCCTGATCCCGCTCGGACTGTTGCTCCTCCTGCTGATGTGGATGATGAACAACGTCCAGGGCGGCGGGAACCGCGTCATGAACTTCGGCAAGTCCAAGGCCAAGCAGCTGCCGAAGGACATGCCGAAGACCACGTTCTCCGACGTCGCGGGTGTCGACGAGGCCGTCGAAGAGCTGTACGAGATCAAGGACTTCCTGCAGAGCCCCGGCCGCTACCAGGCGCTGGGCGCGAAGATCCCGAAGGGCGTGCTGCTGTACGGCCCGCCGGGCACCGGCAAGACGCTGCTGGCCCGCGCGGTCGCGGGTGAGGCAGGCGTGCCGTTCTACTCGATCTCCGGTTCGGACTTCGTCGAGATGTTCGTCGGTGTCGGCGCCTCGCGTGTCCGCGACCTGTTCGAACAGGCCAAGCAGAACGCGCCGTGCATCATCTTCGTCGACGAGATCGACGCGGTCGGCCGCCAGCGCGGCGCGGGCCTCGGCGGTGGGCACGACGAGCGTGAGCAGACGCTGAACCAGCTGCTCGTCGAGATGGACGGCTTCGACGCGCGTGGCGGAATCATCCTGATCGCCGCGACCAACCGGCCCGACATCCTCGACCCCGCGCTGCTGCGTCCCGGCCGCTTCGACCGGCAGATCCCGGTGTCCGCGCCGGACCTGATGGGCCGCAAGCAGATCCTCGAGGTGCACTCGAAGGGCAAGCCGTTCGACACCGACGTCGACTTCCACAGCCTGGCCAAGCGCACCGTCGGCATGTCCGGCGCCGACCTCGCCAACGTGATCAACGAGGCCGCGCTGCTCACGGCCCGCCAGAACGGCACCGCGATCAACGGTGCCGCGCTGGAGGAGTCGGTCGACCGCGTGATCGGCGGCCCGGCACGCAAGAGCCGGATCATCTCCGAGAAGGAGAAGAAGATCACGGCCTACCACGAGGGCGGGCACGCGCTCGCCGCGTGGGCCATGCCGGACCTGGAGCCGGTGTACAAGCTGACGATCCTGCCGCGCGGCAGAACGGGCGGGCACGCGCTCGTCGTCCCCGAGGACGACAAGCAGCTCATGACCCGCTCCGAGATGATCGCCCGGCTGGTGTTCGCGCTCGGCGGCCGCTCCGCGGAGGAGCTGGTGTTCCACGAGCCGACGACCGGCGCGTCGTCGGACATCGAGCAGGCCACCAAGATCGCGAAGGCGATGGTCACCGAGTACGGCATGTCGGCCCGGCTCGGCGCGGTCAAGTACGGCAAGGACGAGGGCGACCCGTTCCTCGGCCGCTCGATGGGCCACGCCCCGGACTACTCGCTCGAGGTCGCGCACGAGATCGACGAGGAGGTGCGCAAGCTCATCGAGGCCGCGCACACCGAGGCGTGGGACGTGCTCAACACCTACCGCGACATCCTCGACAGCCTCGTGATGGAGCTGCTGGAGAAGGAGACGCTGCAGCGCAGGGACCTGGAGCGGATCTTCGCCGGCGTCGAGAAGCGCCCGAGGATCACCGCGTTCAACGAGTTCGGCGGCCGCACGCCGTCGGACAAGCCGCCGATCAAGACCCCCGGCGAGCTGGCGAAGGAACGCGGCGAGCCGTGGCCGCCGGTGCAGGAGGAGGCACCGACGCCGGTGCGCACCGCACCGGGTGGCGGCGAGCTGCCGGGCGGTCCGCCGCGGCAGAACCCGGAGCCCCCTGGTGGCAGTGGCAACGGCGCGGGGCCGAACGGTCAGCCGCCGCGGCCCGGTGGCTACGGCCAGCCGTACCCGCCCGCCGGTGGCTACCCGCCGCCGAACGGTCCCGGTAACAACTCGGGCCCGCCGAACTACGGCGCCCCGCCCGGGTGGACGCCGGCCACGCAGCCTCCCGGCAACAACCAGCCGTGGCGTCCGTCGTGGGATCAGCCACAGCCAGGACCGTCCGACCAGGATCGACGCGACGGCTCCGACCGTCGTGACGGTCCCGAATGGGATAGTGGTCGCTGAGAACGGTCCTACCAGGACCTGAACGGCGACCGGAGGCGAAGCTGTGACGGCTAACGGGTCCCACCGGGGCCCGCTGTACACCGGCGGGTCGGTGTTCGACCAGGAGCGGGCCGAGAAGGCGGTCCGGGAACTGCTGCTCGCATGCGGCGAGGACCCGGACCGCGACGGGCTCCAGGACACCCCCGCGCGGGTGGCCAGGGCGTACCTCGAGATGTTCGCCGGCCTGTACACGAACCCGGACTCGGTGCTCGACAGGACGTTCGACGAGTGCCACGACGAGCTCGTGCTGGTCACCGACATCCCGATGTACTCGACGTGCGAGCACCACCTGGTGCCGTTCCACGGCGTCGCCCACGTCGGCTACATCCCCAACGAGCAGGGCAAGGTCACCGGCCTGTCGAAGCTGGCGCGGCTCGTCGACCTGTACGCGAAACGCCCGCAGGTGCAGGAGCGCCTCACCTCGCAGATCGCCGACGCGATCGAGGGCAAGCTCGACCCGCGCGGCGTGATCGTCGTCGTCGAGGCAGAGCACCTGTGCATGGCGATGCGCGGCATCCGCAAGCCCGGCGCCCGCACCACGACGTCCGCGGTGCGCGGCATGCTCCGGTCCTCGTCGACGTCCCGTTCCGAGGCGCTCGCACTGATCAACGGGCGCAGCCGGTGATCACCGCGCTGCCGCGTCCCGGCCGCTGCGCGGTGATGGGCGTCCTGAACGTCACGCCGGACTCGTTCTCCGACGGCGGGCGCTACCTGCACCTGGACGACGCGCTCGCCCACGGCGTCGAGCTGTGGACCGACGGCGCCGACCTGGTGGACGTGGGTGGCGAGTCGACCCGGCCCGGCGCGGACCGCGTGGCGCCGGACGTGGAGATCGCGCGGGTCGTGCCGGTGGTCCGGAGTCTGTCCTCGGCCGGTGTCGCGGTGTCGGTGGACACGACCCGCGCCCACGTCGCCGCCGCGGCGATCGAGGCGGGCGCCGCGATCGTGAACGACGTGTCCGGCGGCCTGGCCGACCCCGACATGGCCCGCGTGGTCGCGGAGGCGGGCGTGCCGTGGATCCTGATGCACTGGCGCGGCAGCTCCAGGGACATGGAGTTGCTCGCCAGCTACGACGACGTGGTCACCGACGTGCGTGACGAGCTGTCGGCCAGGGTCGACGCGGCGCTCGCGGCCGGGGTGTCCTCGGACGCGCTGGTGCTGGACCCCGGCCTGGGCTTCGCGAAGAAAGGCGACCACAACTGGGCGCTGCTGCGCAGGCTGGACGTGCTGCAGGCCCTGGGTTTCCCGGTGCTGGTGGGAGCGTCACGCAAACGTTTCCTCGGCACCCTGCTGGCGGACAAGGAAGGCGTGCCCCGCCCACCCGACGGCCGGGAGGACGCGACCGCGGCGATCTCGGCGCTGGTGGCGCGGGCCGGCGCGTGGGGCGTGCGGGTGCACGACGTGCGCCGGTCGCTGGACGCGGTGAAGGTGGTGGAGGCGTTTGGCTGACCGCATCACGCTGACGGGCCTGCGGGTGCGCGGGCACCACGGCGTCTTCGACCACGAGAAACGCGACGGCCAGGACTTCGTGGTCGACGTGACCGGGTGGCTGGAACTGACCAGGGCGGCGGCGACGGACGCGCTGGAGGACACCCTGGACTACGGCGCGCTGGCGTCGAGGGTCGCGAAGATCGTCGGCGGTCCGCCCCGCGACCTGATCGAGACGGTCGCGACGGAAACCGCGGAGGACATCATGCGCTGGGACGAGCGTCTGCACGCGGTGGAAGTCACCATCCACAAGCCGGACGCCCCGATCCCGCTGACGTTCGCCGACGTCGCGGTGACGGTCCGCCGGTCCAGGAAGCGCTTGGGATGACGACAGCGGTCCTGTCACTCGGCTCGAACCAGGGCGACCGGCTCGCGTTCCTGCGCCTGGCGGTCGACGGCTTCCGGGACGTGTTGGCGAAGGTGTCGCCGGTGTACGAGACCGCGCCGTGGGGCGTGACCGACCAGCCGGACTTCCTCAACGCGGTGCTGGTGGTGTCGTCCCAGGAGATCGACGAGTGGGGCTGGCTGCGGCGCGGCCAGGCACTGGAGGCGGCGGCCGGCCGGGTCCGCGAGCGGCGGTGGGGCCCCCGCACGCTGGACGTCGACGTGGTGACGGTGGCCGGGGTGACCAGCGACCACCCCGACCTCCTGCTGCCCCACCCCGGCACCCCGGCCCGCGCGACGGTGCTGATCCCGTGGTTGGCGGTGGACCCGGCCGCCGAGCTACCCGGCCACGGCCGGGTGACCGACCTGCTGGCAGCCCTCCCGGCCGAGGACCGCGAAGCGGTCCACGAACGCAGGGACCTGCTCCTGGTGCCGTAACGGCCCGCGGGATTGGCCGCGGCTGCCATGCCCTGAAAGGCGCGTTCAGGGCGTTGAGCGCCCTGAACGCGCCTTTCAGGGCATGCTCCTCCGAGCGGAGGTCGGTCAGCAGCGCAGTGCCGCCACCAGCCATTCCGCGTTCGGGACCTGCGTCGGCCACTGGGGCCACTCGTTGATCGTCGCCATCAGTTGCCAGTAGCGCTCGGCGCGGGTGTCGGTGCCCAGCTCGATCCGCTCCGCCGCCTCCGCGCGGGACATCCCGAACACCGCCACGATCTCCGCCGCCAGTGCCTGACCGGTCGCCGCCCCGGGGTCCTCGCCGGCCTCCCGCGCCGCCGCGGCCCTCGCAGTCCATTCCATGAACTGCTTCTTCGCCTCCTCGGACGGCTCCTCGATCGTCTCGCCCGCCGCCCGCGCCGCGGAGTGGCCTTCGCTCATCGCGCGGATCCTGGCGCGGAAGTCCTTGTCCCGCACCAGCTCCGCCAGCTCGATCCACGCCGCCAGCTGTTCGGGGCTCGGGTCGTCCGGCAGCACCGGCTTCGCGGAGCGCATGAAGGTGTCGAAGTCCGGGTTGATGTCGAGGCCCGCGTTCACCTCGTCCCAGAACTCGTCGATCAGCGCCGCCCGTTCCGCGTCGGTCATCGTCGCCAGGTTCTTCATCAGTCGCACCTCATCCAGTTCGGCCTCGGTTCTCGCGATCGCCCGCAGCACGGCCCGCCGCAGCCGCAGCACCCGGATCTGCTCGTCGAGCAGCTCCACGTGCCTGCGGGCCAGATCGGCGACGGACGACCGGCCAGCCAGCGCCGCCGACGCCTCCGGCAGGCCAAGCCCCAGCTCGCGCAGCGTGCGCAGCAGCTCGAGCCGCGCCAGCGACTCGCCGTCGTACAGCCGGTAGCCCGCGTGCGTGCGGTCGGCGGGTGGCAGCAGCCCCTCGTCCGAGTAGAAGCGGATCGTGCGCGTGGTCAGGCCGGTACGCCTGGCCAGCTCGCCGATCGTCAGGAACCCCATGGGCGACATGCTGGACCTTCCAGTAACTGGAGAGTCAATTCTCGCCGGTACCGTGGCGGCATGCACTTCACCCGGGCCCGCGATCTCGTCCTCGTCGGGCTCGTCACCGCGGCGCTGGTCCACCTGCTGGTGCGTGTCCTCTATGGACAGCTGCCGCCGCTGCCGACGTTCGCCGGTGTCACGCTGCTGGTGCTCGCCGTCGTGGAGACCGTGCTCGGGTTCTCGATCCGCACCCGCATCCGCAACCCGCGCGAGGGCAGGCCGCTGCAGCCGCTCACCGCGGCGCGGGCCGTGGCGCTCGCGAAGGCGTCGTCACTGCTCGGCGCGATCATGTCCGGCGCGTGGCTCGGGGTGCTCGCCTATGTGCTGCCGAGACGGTCGGAGATCACGGCAGCGGCCGACGATCTGCCCAGCGCACTGGTCGGTGTGATGTGTTCCGCGCTCCTGATCGCCGCCGCTCTGTGGCTGGAATGGTGCTGCCGGACACCGGATGACCAGGACAATCACCCGCCCGAGCCGCATTCCGGATCAGCGGCCTGACATCCTTTGCGAATCGTAATGGTCTCGTCCTTATAACGGACCGGTACGGTGTGTCCCATGAACGCCCGCCGCGACTCCTCCGACGAGCCTGAGGTCGGCTCGGCCGTCGGGCGCGTGCTCCTCGCGGGCGCTGTGCTCTTCGCTCTCGGGGCCACGGCTCTGCTGGTGCTGACCGATGAGCAGAAATGGCTGCGCATCGGCATCGTCGCCGCACTGTGGGCCGCACTCGGCGGCGCGTTCCTCGCCGCGAAGTACCGCAGGCAGGTGGCCGACCAGCGGGAGGCGGCCGCCGAGCGGCAGAAGGTCTACGAACTGGAGCTCGAACGCGAGGTCGCCGCCCGCCGCGAGTACGAGCTCGAGGTCGCCGCCGAGGCGAAACGGCAGGCGGAGGAGGACGCGCGCGACGACCTGGCGGTACTGCGCGACGAGCTGTCGAAGATGCGGCAGACGCTGGAAAGCCTGCTGGGCGGCGAGTTCCTCGTCGAGCGGTACGCGCTGCGCGCCGAGTCGACCCGCATGCGCTCGCTCGGTGACGACCGCTCGCTCGCGATGCCCGGCGACGTCAAGCGCCTGCCCGCCGCACGTTCCGAGCAGCCGGACATCGTCGTCCCGCCGGTCGTGCGCGAGGCGGAGACCGAGCTGATCGAGCGAATCCGCGAGGTGCACCACAAGCCGCGCCGCGAGCCCCACCGCGAGCAGCCGCAGCACCGCCCGGAGCCCAAGGCCGCGGGCGCCGGCCCGCCGCCTGCGCCCCGTCGCCCGGAGCGCCCGGCCCGCACCGATTGGCCGACCCCCGAACCGGTGAAGCCGGCGAAACAGCGTGAACCGGCGAAGCCGACGAAGCAGGCGAAGCCGACGAAGCCACGCGAGCCGGTGAAGCCCGCGAAGCGGCCGGAGCAGGCCCCGCCCGCCGCGGCGCGGCAGCAGGAGCAGCCGACGCGGTTCGTGGAGCACCCGGCTGAGATGTCCGACCGCTGGTTCGTGTCGGAGGGCCTCACCGACTCCGGCTCCACGCCGGTCCAGGCACCCGCGCCGCGCGGCCAGGAACCGAAGCGCCGTGCGGAGCAGCCGCGCAGGGCTGAGCAGCAGCGCCCCGCCGACCCGCCGCCGCAGCGCAGGCCCGCGCCGGGGTGGGACGACAACGACCCGGAGTGGGCCCCGTCGTGGCAGGCGCGGCGCGAGGAGAAGGACATGCATTTCGCGAGCCAGGCGGAGCGCACCAGCTGGCTCGCGCAGTACAACAAGCCACAGCCCAACGGGGAGCCGACGTACTCGAGCCGCGCGTACGTGCCACCGGTCCCGCCGGAGCCGGAGAGCACCCCGGACCCGGTGCTGAACGACCGGCCGAGCAGGCGCGGCGCGGAGCACCGGTCGGAGGAGGCCCCGGGCCGCAGGCACCGGGCCGAGCCGGTGGAGGAGTCCGGCGGCGGACGCAGGCGCCGAGCCGAGGGCCAGCCGTCGTGGCAGGAAGCGGTGGGCGAGTCGTCCGGTTCCCACTCGGCGGGCCGCTCGGTGAGCGAACTGCTCGCCAACCACGGCATCGACTCGAGCCCCCGCCGCAGACGCCGCCGCGAGGAATGACCACGAGCTGGACGGCACCGCACTCGCGTCGCCGACAGCCCGAAGCAACCCGTAGGCCATGGCGCCCGCGCGCCCGCACAGCGCGGCGGCGCCGGACGCGCAGCGCCCCTGCGGGGCCGCCCGCAGGAGGCGAACCGGTGCCGTGAAAGGCGCGTTCACGGCACAACCGGTGCCGTCAATGGGCCATTCACGGCGCTCAGCGCCGTCAATGCGCCTTTCACGGCACTGCCAACGCCGTCAACGCGCCTTTCACAGCACCAAACCCAGGGCGCTCCGCGCCCGGCCCGCGCAGCGGAAAGTAGCGGGAAACCTGCCCGCGCAGCGGGCCCGCAACCCCAACGGTGGCGCAAGCCCACCACAAAGGGGCTCCCTGCCATCCCGTCGACCTGGCAGCGCCCGATCACGCCGTGTCAAGGGGGGCCAAACACCCGAATCACAACACGCGGAAAGGCCCCCCTTGGCGCGGTGTGATAGCCCGTAGGGAGGTCGACGGGATGGCAGGCAGACCCGCTTAAACCGCCGCCGACATGCCCCTCCGCCACCCCCGAGACCTGCCGTCCGGCGAGGACAAACCACCCGCCAAACCGAACACCGACCTGCGAAACAAGCAAACCGCCCGGAACGCAACCCCCACCCGAACCCGGGGGCGTCCCGCCATGCCAGTCTACCGGCCCCCACCGACAAAACAAGGGGCAGGAGCCAACCTGTGGATAACCACGTCGGCTGTGGACAACGGCACCGCACTCGTGCAAAACGGGCAGGCCTTAGGGTGACCCCGTGCACCCTGCCCGGCCGCCGCATCGGCACACACCGCGTCGGCAGACCGTGTTGTTGCCCGTTGCAGGGCTCGTGCTTCTCGCCGGTTGCGGGCTCACCCTCCTCGCGATGTCGACCGCTCGGGTCGGGCTGGTCGCGGAGCTGGTCGGGATCGTCGCCGCGCTCGTTCCGGTCGGGTCGATCGTGGCCGCGTTGCTGTGGATCGACCGTTGGGAACCCGAGCCGGCGCGCATGCTGTGGCTCGCGTTCGGGTGGGGTGCGAGTGTCGCCGCGATCACCGCGCTGCTGGTCAACAACACCGCGGCGGCCGTCGGTGACGCGTTGCTCGGGTACGGCGGTGGCGACAAGGTCAGCGCGATCATCTCCGCGCCGCTGTTCGAGGAAGCGCTCAAGGGCGTGTTCGTCCTCGGCATCATGTACTTCCTGCGGGACGAGTTCGACGGTGTGGTCGACGGTGTGGTCTACGCGGGTTTCGTCGCAGCCGGGTTCGCGTTCACCGAGAACATCTACTACTTCGGCCGCGCGTTCGCCGACCACGGGTTCGGCGATCCCGGCACCGGCGGCGTGGTCACCGCGTTCATCCTGCGCGGTGTGCTCTCGCCGTTCACGCACCCGCTGTTCACCGCCATGATCGGCATCGGGGTCGGCATCGCCGTGCGCACGTCCAGCCGCTGGCTGCGCGTTGTCGCGCCGCTCGCGGGCTACCTCGTCGCGGTCCTGCTGCACGCGTTGTGGAACGCGGCCGCGACGCTCGGCACGCCGCAGACGTTCCTGAACGTGTACTTCCTCGTCATGGTCCCGATCTTCATCTCGGGTGTGTTCCTCGTCAGCTGGCACCGCCGCCGCGAGCAGCGGATCGTCGCGAGCGCGCTGCCCGCGATGGTCGACCGCGGCTGGGTCGACCCCGTGAACGTCAAGCGGCTCGTCACGCTCACCGCCCGCCGCAACTGGCGGGTCCGCGCCGGACGCAGGCAGGGCAGGGCCGCCTCCCGCGCGGTCGGCGCGTACCAGGCGGCGGTCACCGAGCTGGCCTTCCTGTGGCACGCCGTCCATCTCGGACTCGCGGGTTCGGACGCCGCCGACCGTGAGGCACGGCTCGTCATGGTCCTGCACGCCGCCAAGGCCGACCTGCCCGCCAGAACCCCGTCCAGGTGAAGTTACGCTTTCGTCGGGAGATGTTCAGGGAGGCGGAATGAACCGGCCCGCGCGCCTTGCCGTCGGTGTGGTCTCCACCGGACGCGTCGGGGCGGTGCTCGGAGCGGCCCTCGCACGCGCCGGGCACACGGTGGTCGCCGCCTCCGGCGTTTCCCGCGAGTCCGTCGAGCGCGCCGAGGAACTGCTGCCCGGCGTCCCGCTGATCGCCCCCGACGACGTCGTCCGCGCCGCCGACCTGGTGGTCCTCGCGCTGCCGGACGACGCGCTGCCCGGCATGGTCCGCGGGCTCGCCGCCGCGGACGCGCTGCGGCCGGGGCAGATCGTCGTCCACACCTGCGGCGCGCACGGCGTCGACGTCCTCGCACCGGCGCAGGAACAGGGTGCGCTGCCCCTCGCGCTGCACCCGGTGATGACGTTCACCGGCCGCGCCGAGGACCTCGAACGCCTCCCGACCTGCTGTTTCGGCATCACCGCAGGCGACTCCGACGAGGCGGCGTGGAGTGTCGGCGAGGCGCTCGTGGTGGAGATGGGCGCCGAGCCGGTCCGCATCCCGGACTCGGCCCGCCCGCTGTACCACACCGCGCTGGCCCACGGCGCGAACCACCTGGTCACGCTGGTCGCGGAGGCCGCGGACCTGCTGCGCGGCACCGGTGTGGACAACCCGGAGCGGATGCTCGGCCCGCTGCTGTCCGCCGCGCTCGACAACGCGCTGCGGCACGGCGACCGCGCGCTCACCGGTCCCGTCGCCCGCGGCGACGCCGGCACCGTGCGGGCCCACCTGCGGGTGCTTGGCGAGCACGCCCCGGACATGTTGCCCACCTACCGCGCGCTCGCCGCGCGGACCGCGGAACGGGCGCGGGAGAGCGGGCTGCTGCGCGCCGACCTGGCCCCCGACGTCTTCGCCGCGCTGGAGCGAGAGGATCGCCGATGACGCCGAGGTTCACCCCCGGCCAGCTACACGTCCACAGTGGACTGGACGACATGGTGGCCACCGCGCGCGCGTTGCGTGCCGTCGGGCGCAAGATCGCCCTGGTGCCCACGATGGGTGCGCTGCACGACGGGCACCGCAGGCTCATGAGCACCGCGCGCAGGCTGCCGGGCACGGTGCTCGCCGCGTCGATCTTCGTCAACCCGCTGCAGTTCGGGCCGGACGAGGACTACGACCGCTACCCGCGCCCGCTCGAGGACGACCTGAGGATCTGCGAGGAAGAACGCGTCGAGCTGGCGTTCACGCCCGCACGCGAGCAGATGTACCCGGGCGGTCCCGAGATCACGGTCGACCCCGGCCGGCTGGGCCGCGAGCTGGAGGGCGCGTCCCGGCCCGGTCACTTCGCGGGAGTGCTGACCGTGGTGACGAAGCTGTTCACGATCATCCAGCCGCACTACGCGGTGTTCGGTGAGAAGGACTACCAGCAGCTCACGCTCGTCAGGAAGCTGGTGCGCGACCTCAACCTCGACGTCAAGGTCATCGGGGTGCCGATCGTGCGGGACGCCGACGGGCTCGCCCGCTCCTCCCGCAACGCCTACCTGTCCGGCGACCAGCGCAGCGCCGCGGTCACGCTGTCCGCCGCGCTCGCCGCGGGTGCCAGGGTCAGCGCGGGCGGCGCCGAGGTCGTGCTGGAGTCCGCGCGGGCGGTGCTCGACAAGGAGCCGCTCGTGACCGTCGACTACCTGGAGCTGCGCGGCGCCGACCTCGGTCCGGCGCCTGCGCACGGGGAGGCCCGGCTGCTGGTCGCGGCGCGGGTCGGCGCGACGCGGCTCATCGACAACACCCAGGTGTTCCTTGGTCAGGGGGAGGACTGACATGTTCCGCACGATGCTGAAGTCCAAGATCCACCGGGCGACCGTGACGCGGGCCGACCTGCACTACGTCGGTTCGGTGACCGTCGACGAGGACCTCATGGAGGCCGCCGACCTGCTGGCGGGCGAGCAGGTGACGATCGTCGACGTCACCAACGGCGCCCGGCTCGAGACGTACGTGATCACCGGTGAGCGGGGCAGCGGCGTCATCGGCGTCAACGGCGCGGCCGCGCACCTGGTGCACCCCGGCGACATCGTCATCCTCATCGCGTACGGCGTGATGGACAACGCGGAGGCGGCCGCGTTCCGGCCGCGCGTGGTGTTCGTCGACGAGACGAACTCGATCGTCGACAAGGGCTCGGTGCCAGGGCACGTGCCGGACGGGCACGGCCTGGTCAGCGGCGCGGAGCCCGCGACGACACCGGCGGAGACCGCCGACGCCGCGATGCTCGACGCGCTGCTGCAGTCCGAGAGCTGACCCGGTGCTGCTCGCGATCGACGTCGGCAACACCAACATCGCGCTCGGCCTGTACGCGGACAAGGAGCTGGTCCGCGACTGGCGGATGCGCACCGACCCGCAGATGACGGCCGACGAGCTGGCGCTGACCATGCGCGGGCTGCTCGGTGAGCACGCGGACGGGATCACCGGTGTCTCGGCGCTGTCGACGGTGCCCGCGGTGCTGCGTGAGCTGCGGGTCATGCTGGGCCGCTACTACCGCGTGGTGCCGCGCGTGATCGTCGAGCCGGGCGTGAAGACCGGGGTGCCGCTGCTGGTCGACAACCCGAAGGAGGTCGGCGCCGACCGCGTGATCAACACGCTGGCCGCCCACCACCTGCACCAGACGACGTGCGTGGTCGTCGACTTCGGCACGTCGACCAACATCGATGTGATCTCCGCGCGCGGCGAGTTCCTCGGCGGCGTGTTCGCGCCCGGCATCGAGATCTCGGTGGACGCGCTCGCGTCCCGGGCCGCCGCGCTGCGCAAGGTGGAGCTGGTGCGGCCGAAGTCGGTGATCGGCAAGAACACCGTCGAGTGCCTGCAGTCGGGCATCATGTACGGCTTCACCGCCCAGGTCGACGGGCTCGTGCGGCGCATCGTCGACGAGCTGCACCGCACCGCCCATCCCGGCGAGGTCACGGTGATCGCGACCGGCGGCCTCGCCCCGCTGGTGGTCGACGACTCGGAGACGATCACCGACCACCGCCCCGACCTGACGCTGCTCGGGCTGCGCCTGGTCTTCGAACGGAACACGAGGTGACCGTGGACATCCGCAGGGCCCGCGAGGACGACGACGCCCGCCTGCTGGAGATCGACTTCGCGACGTGGACGACGTCGGTGTCGCCGGCGCCGCCACCGGCCCGCGAGGAACGCACGTCGTTCTTCGACGACCGCAGGAACGCCGGGGACTACCTGGTGGCCGAGGTCGACGGCAAGGTCAGCGGGTTCGTGCTGGTGCGCCAGGCCATCCCGATCGAGTCGCACGAGCACGTGCTGAGCATCAACGAGCTGGCCGTCGACCCGGCCGTGCAGGGCCGGGGGATCGGCGGGGCGCTGATCGAGGCCGCGGCGGCGGACGCGGCCCGGCGTGGGGCCAGGAAGCTGACGCTGCGGGTGCTCGGCGGGAACGCGGGTGCGCGGCGGCTGTACGAGCGCCGCGGGTTCGTCGTCGAGGGTGTGCTGCGCGGCGAGTTCCTGCTGAACGGCGAGCTGGTCGACGACGTGCTGATGGCGCGACACCTCTGAGGCGCGGTCACCCCGGGCGGCCTCCGGCCCCCGGATTCCACGCTACCGGCGACCACCGACGCCGGACGCCCCCGGAGCGGAGCACTGTGGACAACCGGCCCACCTGTGGACAACCACCGTCCTGACGAGCCGCAACGGCACGGAACTGTCGGTGCCATGCCGTAGCGTGGTTCGAGGGGGCCGGCGGCAACACCTCACCGCCGCTTCGCGCGCACCACCTTCGTCACCAGCGGCGCGTCGAACTCCCCGTGTGCCGTCTCCGGCCGCGTCGACAGGTACTCCCGGATCCGGCCCAGCACCAGCTCCCGCTCCCGCTCGGCGATCACGATCATCCGGGAGTGCGTCGCGAACGTCGCGGCCAGCGAGTCGGCGGTCCGCCGCTGCGTGTGCGGGAACCACGCCACCTCGGGCGGGCAGAACGACGGGTGCCCGGGCATGGTGGACCGCGCAGGCGCGGAGTTCCCCACGCTCGTCCCGGCCACCGCCAGCAGCCCGGCCATCCACTCGACGCTCGAGTCCTCCCCGTTCCACAACAGACCGACGGTCCCGCCCGGCCGCAGCACCCGCCCGATCTCGTCGAGCGCCGCCTCCTGGTCGAACCAGTGGAACGCCTGCCCGACCAGCACGGCGTCCACCGAACCGGCGGCGAGCGGAATCGCCTCCGCCGTCCCGGCGAGCGCCTCGACCGTCGGGAGGCGGCGCGTCAGTTCGGCACGCATCTCCTCGTCCGGCTCCACCGCCGTCACCTCGAGCCCCAGGGGCAGCAGCCCGTCGGTGAGCTTCCCCGTGCCGGCCGCGAGGTCCAGCACCGACCGGGCCGCGCCGCCAAGGGCCCAGCGGATTCCATCCGCCGGGTAGTCCGGCCGGTGCGCGGCGTAGTCGGCCGCACGCGAACCGAAGGAACGTGCCCTTGACAGGTACTCCTCGTCCGCCATGGCACCAAACTAACGCGAAGACGCAGGCCGTACCCTGTTCTACCGTGACCGACGAAACGCAGGAACCGCAGTCCGACGACCTTCCTGAGCAGCTTCGGGTCCGTCGCGAGAAGCGGGCCCGGCTGCTTGCCGAAGGCGTCGATCCATATCCCGTCGAACTGCCGCGCACGCACACGCTCGGGCAGATTCGTGAGACGTATTCGGACCTCGCTACCGACACCGCCACCGGCGATGTGGTGGGCGTCACGGGCCGGGTCATCTTTCTGCGCAATACCGGCAAGCTCTGTTTCGCGACCCTGCAGGAAGGTGACGGCACCGAACTGCAGGCGATGCTGAGCCTGAACAACGTCGGGGCGGACGCGCTTTCGGACTGGAAGAGCACCGTCGACATCGGTGATCACGTTTTCGTCCACGGCGAGGTAATCACCTCCCGCCGCGGCGAGCTGTCCGTTCTCGCCGACGAGTGGCGAATGGCCGCCAAGGCGCTGCGGCCGTTGCCGGTCGCGCACAAGGACCTGAACGAGGAAACCCGGATTCGGCAGCGGTATGTCGACCTGATCCTGCGCCCGCAGGCCAGGGAAACGGTGCGCACCCGCGCCGGCGTGGTCCGCGCATTGCGGGAGAGTTTCCACGGCCGTGGATTCACCGAGGTCGAGACCCCGATGCTGCAGACGCAGCACGGTGGTGCCACCGCGCGCCCGTTTGTCACACACTCGAACGCGATGAGCATGGACCTCTACCTGCGTATCGCGCCGGAGCTGTTCCTGAAGCGCTGCGTGGTCGGCGGTATCGACAAGGTCTTCGAGATCAACCGCAACTTCCGGAACGAGGGCAGCGATTCATCGCATTCCCCCGAGTTCGCGATGCTCGAGTTCTACGCGGCCTACGAGACCTACGACTCGATGGCCGTGCTGACCCGCGAACTCGTCCAGGAGTCCGCGCAGGCAGCGCTCGGTACGCAGGTCGTCACGCTCGCGAACGGCGAGGAGTACGACCTGTCCGGGGAGTGGGAGACGCTGTCGATGTACCCGTCGCTGTCCTCGGCGCTGGGCACCGAGGTCACCCCGGAAACCCCAGCGGAGCTGCTGCACAAGCACGCCGACGACCTCGGGCTCGAGGTGGACCCGAAACTCGGCCACGGCAAGATGGTCGAGGAACTGTGGGAGCACCTGGTCGGCGACAAGCTGTACGCGCCCACGTTCGTGCGTGATTTCCCGGTCGAGACCTCGCCGCTCACCCGGCAGCACCGGAGTATCGCCGGTGTCGCCGAGAAATGGGATCTCTACGTCCGGGGGTTCGAGCTCGCCACCGGATATTCCGAGCTTGTCGACCCCGTCGTCGAACGCGAGCGGCTCACCGAACAGGCCGGTCTGCGTGCGGGCGGTGACGACGAGGCGATGCGGCTCGACGAGGACTTCCTGCGTGCGCTCGAGTACGGAATGCCCCCCAGTGGCGGTGTCGGAATGGGTATCGACCGGTTGCTCATGGCGCTCACCGGTCTGGGCATACGGGAGACGATCCTGTTTCCGCTGGTGCGCCCAGAATGAGCAACTCGGGGCCCGGGAACCACTAACCTAATCACGGATTTGCGTTAAGCTGGTTAGTGGGAGTATTTGTTATGTGCTCACGCACGTTCGCTCGGTCCCCCGTGTCGCAAACCTGAGGAGGGCGCAGATGGCGCAGAAGGTCACGGTTAGCCTGGTCGATGACCTCGATGGTTCAGAGGCGGAGGAGACCGTCGAGTTCGGATTGGACGGCGCGTTCTACGAGATCGACCTCTCCGAGGACAATGCGGAGCGGTTGCGGGAAGCACTCGCCGAATACGTCGAGCACGCGCGCCGGTCCGGTGGCCGTAAGCGCGCCGGTGGCCGGGTGGCCGTCGCGGGTCGTGCGCCGCGCACCGCGTCCGCGGATCGGGAACAGAACCAGGCAATGCGTGAGTGGGCCCGTAAGCAGGGCATGACCATCTCCGATCGCGGCCGAATCCCGAAGGAAGTAGCCGAGGCGTACAACGCGCAGGCCTGAGAATCACACAATCGTGGGTCGCCGGTTCCTGGATCGGGCGGGAACCGGCGTATTCGCTCCGGCCGGGCGCACCGCCACCGCGATCCACGCGGCGGCACCGAGCGTCGCCACGCCGGAGAGCGCCATCGCGACACCGACCGGCACGACCTCGGTGAGCCCGCCGAACACCAGCGGGCCGACGCCCTGGAACGTCATCAGGCCGGTCGAGAGCAACCCGAACGCCTGTCCGCGCGCGTCGTCGGGCAAGGCGTCCCGGAACCGTCCCTGCAACCCGACCCCGAACGCGAACCCGCAGCCAAGAAGCACCATCAACAGGCCGGCGGTCACCGCGTCGACGTCGAACGCGAACGGGACCAGCGGCAACCCGAGCAGTGCCACCAGCAGCGGCACGGCCCGCTCCCGGTTCCTCGGCGTGAACACCCTTGTCACCAGCAGGTTGCCCGCGAACATGCCGACCGGAACGCACGCGAGCACCAATCCCGCCGCGCCGTCGGGGAAGCCCGTCAGCGCGGCGTAGGGGATCAGCAGGCTCTCCCCGCCGATCACCAGCGCGGGCGGCAGCCAGTTCGCGAACAGCAGCCGTCGCACCACCGGGTCGACGAGCAGCTCACGCGCGCCGTGGAAGCTCTGCCGCACCAGTGACCGCTCGCTCTGCCGCCCGGGTGCGGGCAGGTCGGGCAGCGCGAGCCAGGCCCACAGCGCCGCGACGGCGTGACACCCGGCGGTCATCAGCAACGCGGTCTCCGGTCCCATGAACGCGACCGCGAGCCCGCCACCGGCCATCCCGATGATCTGCGCCGCCGACGAGGCGAGCTGGAACAACCCGCGGCCGACGACGAACGCGTCGCCGGACAGCACGTCGGCCGTGAGCCTGCCCGCGGTCCCGTTGAACACCGGCGCGAGACACCCGATGCCGGCGACCAGCAGCAGGCCCGCCCACACGGGCATGCCGCCGACCGCCAGCAGCAGGGCGGCGGCCGCCTCCAGCGTGTAGCCGGTGACGATCAGCAGCCGCGGCCGGACCAGGTCGGGCAGCGCGCCGATGACGAGCCCGCCGACGACCTGGGGGAGGAACGACGCACCGAACGTCACCGCGCCGAGCAGCGCCGACCCGGTGGCCGTGAAGACCAGCACGGACAGGGCGACCGTGCGCAGGGTGTCGGCACCGATCGCGAGGGCCCTGGTGAGGAACACCGTGCGGAAGACCGGCACGGCGAGGACCTGACGGAAGGTTGCGCGTTCACTCACGGGCCACAGCCTCCGTCGCGGCCCGCGCCCGCCACCACTGTTTCGTGCAGCAGCGTAAGGTTGAGGCGTGCTGAGGTTCGTGGCCGACCGGGACGACCTGTTGAACAGCCGTTTCGCGCTGTCCCCGGTGACGGAGTTGGAGAACCTGCTGCGCAAGCTGACCGGCCGCAGGCGCGCGGCGCTGCCACCCGCGTGGTCGGCCCGCCTGACCCCCGCCTTCCAGCGGCTGCGCGCGGAGACGGCGCTGGACGCGGTGCTGGCGCTGCAGAGCGACCGCTACGGCGCGGCGTTCGTGGTGCAGCCGCCGGCGAGCATGGCGCAGACCATCGACGGCGACCTGGCCGCGCTGCGGGCGACACCGCTGGCGCAGGCACGCAAGGAGATCGCCGACTGCCTCGCCCGCAGCCCCACGACCGACCGGAAGGTGCTGGCGGTCCTGAACGACGAGCACGCGCCGAAGATCATGGCGGAGGCGATGGCCGCCGCGTGGCACGAACTGGTCGCCCCGGACTGGCCCGCGCTGCGCGCGGTGCTGGAACGCGACGTCGTGTACCGGGGCGGCCTGCTCAGCACCGGCGGCTGGCAGGCGGCGTTCGCGGGACTGCACAAACGCCTGGCCTGGCGCGACGGCGCACTGGAGCTGGCCAGGCTGGAGGACGGCACGCACCACCTGGAAGGGGCGGGCATGCTGCTGGTGCCCTCGGTGTTCGTGTGGCCGCACATCGGCGCGTACACGGATCCGCCGTGGCCGAGGACGCTGGTCTACCCGGCCCGCGGCACGGCGGCGCTGTGGGACCCGGGCCCGGCCACACCACCGGACGCGCTGGCGTCGCTGCTGGGCCGCTCACGGGCCCGCCTGCTGGTGTCACTGTCGGACCCGGCGAGCACCACCCAGCTGGCGACGTCACTGGGCATGGCCACGGGCGCGGTCGGCGACCACCTGGCGGTCCTGCGCAACGCGGGCCTGGTCACAAGAGCCCGCTCAGGCCGCTCTGTCCTGTACCGGAGAACCCCACTGGGTGACGCCCTGACCGGCGACACCCCCTGACCACCGGTTCCGCGCCGGGTGGTGCGGTCAGCTCCTGCCGCACGCTCGGGGGCAGGTCTCGCACACGCCCTGCCCGGCCTCCATCAGGTAGTGGAAGCAGCAGGCCTCCCGCCGCCGGGTCCACCCCGTCCTGCCTTCCTCGTCGATCACCGGCCGCAGCGTCGACGCCGAGGTCAGCGGTGTGAAGCGGTCCGGCAGCAGCAGGTTCGCGTCCAGCACCCCGGCCGTCTCGTTGCCCGCGTACCGGCCGACGAGCCACATCGAGTGGTCGAGCGCGTCGGTCGCGGCCGCCCACAGCGTGTGCCTGCCGAACCGCACGGTTCCGCTGAAAGCGGACACGAACCGGGCCGCGTGGGCGGTGAACCGGCCCCGCAGGACCGCCGCGAGCGCCTTCTCCGACGGGACGACGGTCGCGTTGGGGGTGCCCGCCGCCGGGTCGTCGGGCAGGCACACGAAACTCTCGTCAAGAATCGCGATCGAGTCCGGGTGGGGTCTCGGTCGAGCCTTGTGGAACGCGAGGTGCTCCGGGCGCAGCGACGGCACCCGCCGCTCGTGGTGGAACAGCAGTGCCGCGAGGTACCCGGGGACGCCCAGGTACCACGACATAACGTAACCGGCTGTAGTCCGTTCGGGGGCCTCGCTGTACCGGTCGTGCAGCCAACCTGCGAGTTCCTGCCGCCACAGGGTAAAACCGTCGGGTGCGGAGAGTAGTTCCGCACAGTTCACCCAGCCGGTGGAATCAGATGGCAGGCCGACCCGGACCCCGGTCCTGACCTGGCGTGCGGCGGCCCGTGTGACGGACTCGACAAGCGAGGGCACGCGCGCCTCAGTCACAAGCCGTAGGCTTGGACTGGTCCGCACGGGCGCCTCCCTGGGTCCTGTTAGGTGAGCCTGACCTAACTTTAGCTCATAGTGAAGATCATCGCGAACCGGTGCCGGCGTGTTCGCGTTCAGCGGACAGGGTGCCTCTGGCGGAATCCACCCCGGTTGTCGCACGTTGTTCCCTGTGAAGCTCACGGATAGCCGCAAGTGGTACTGAGAGCGACAGGCTGGACGACTACAGTGGTCTTCACGGTGCTGAACCCACCGCAACGGGTATGAGCGGTGGAGTAAGGGCCGCCGGCGCAGCAGTCAGGAGTGCAGATGTTTGAGAGGTTCACCGACCGCGCGAGGCGGGTGGTTGTCCTGGCCCAGGAAGAGGCCAGGATGCTCAACCACAACTACATCGGCACCGAGCACATCCTCCTGGGCTTGATCCACGAGGGTGAGGGTGTCGCCGCCAAGGCGCTCGAGTCGCTGGGAATCGCCCTCGAGGGCGTGCGGCAGCAGGTCGAGGAGATCATCGGCCAGGGCCAGCACGCGCCGAGCGGGCACATCCCCTTCACCCCACGGGCCAAGAAGGTCCTCGAGCTGTCGCTGCGGGAGGCGCTCCAGCTCGGTCACAACTACATCGGCACCGAGCACATCCTCCTCGGCCTGATCCGGGAGGGCGAGGGCGTCGCCGCACAGGTGCTCGTCAAGCTCGGCGCCGACCTCAACCGCGTACGCCAGCAGGTGCTGCAGCTGCTGTCGGGCTACCAGGGCAAGGAGCCCGCGGAGACCGGCGGCCGCGGCGAGGGGACCCCGTCCTCCTCGCTGGTGCTCGACCAGTTCGGTCGCAACCTGACCGCGTCCGCGCGGGAGGGCAAGCTCGACCCGGTGATCGGGCGGGCCAAGGAGATCGAGCGGGTCATGCAGGTGCTGTCCCGCCGCACCAAGAACAACCCCGTGCTCATCGGCGAGCCCGGCGTCGGCAAGACCGCCGTCGTCGAGGGCCTCGCGCAGATGGTCGTCAAGGGCGAGGTGCCGGAGACGCTGAAGGACAAGCAGCTCTACACGCTTGACCTCGGCTCCCTGGTCGCCGGTTCGCGTTACCGCGGCGACTTCGAGGAGCGCCTGAAGAAGGTGCTCAAGGAGATCCGCACGCGCGGCGACATCATCCTGTTCATCGACGAGATCCACACGCTCGTCGGTGCGGGTGCCGCCGAGGGCGCGATCGACGCCGCGTCGATCCTGAAGCCGATGCTCGCCCGTGGTGAGCTGCAGACGATCGGCGCGACCACGCTCGACGAGTACCGCAAGTACGTCGAGAAGGACCCCGCGCTGGAGCGCCGCTTCCAGCCGATCCAGGTCGGCGAGCCGACGCTCGAGCACACGATCGAGATCCTCAAGGGCCTGCGGGACCGGTACGAGGCGCATCACCGCGTCACGATCACCGACCCGGCGCTGGTGGCCGCGGCGACGCTCGCCGACCGGTACATCAACGACCGGTTCCTGCCGGACAAGGCGATCGACCTGATCGACGAGGCGGGCGCCCGCATGCGCATCCGCCGCATGACCGCGCCGCCGGACCTGCGTGAGTTCGACGAGAAGATCGCCGACGTGCGCCGTGAGAAGGAAAGCGCCATAGACGCGCAGGACTTCGAGCGTGCCGCGAAGCTGCGGGACTCGGAGAAGACGCTGCTCGGCCAGAAGGCGGAGCGGGAGAAGCAGTGGAAGGACGGTGACCTGGACGTCGTCGCAGAGGTCGACGACGAGCAGATCGCCGAGGTCCTCGCCAACTGGACCGGCATCCCGGTGTTCAAGCTCACCGAGGAGGAGACCACGCGTCTGCTCCGCATGGAGGACGAGCTGCACAAGCGGATCATCGGCCAGGAGGACGCGGTCAAGGCCGTGTCCCAGGCGATCCGCCGCACCCGTGCCGGCCTGAAGGACCCGAGGCGCCCGTCCGGCTCGTTCATCTTCGCCGGCCCGTCCGGTGTCGGTAAGACCGAGCTGTCCAAGGCGCTGGCGAACTTCCTGTTCGGCGAGGACGACGCGCTCATCCAGATCGACATGGGTGAGTTCCACGACCGGTACACCGCCTCGCGGCTCTTCGGTGCCCCTCCCGGGTACGTTGGCTACGAGGAGGGCGGCCAGCTGACCGAGAAGGTCCGCCGCAAGCCGTTCTCGGTGGTCCTGTTCGACGAGATCGAGAAGGCGCACCAGGAGATCTACAACACGCTCCTGCAGGTGCTGGAGGACGGTCGGCTGACCGACGGCCAGGGCCGCACGGTCGACTTCAAGAACACCGTCATCATCTTCACGTCGAACCTGGGCACCCAGGACATCTCGAAGGCCGTGAACCTCGGCTTCTCGAGCGGTGGCGAGGGCCAGACCTACGACCGGATGAAGCAGCGCGTCGACGACGAGCTGAAGAAGCACTTCCGGCCGGAGTTCCTCAACCGTATCGACGACATCATCGTGTTCCACCAGCTCACCGAAGAGCAGATCGTCAAGATGGTGGACCTGATGATCACCCGCGTCGAGACGCAGCTGAAGAACAAGGACATGGCCATCGAGCTCACGTCGATCGCCAAGAAGCTCCTGGCCACGCGTGGTTTCGACAAGGTGCTTGGGGCCCGCCCGCTGCGCCGCACGATTCAGCGCGAGATCGAGGACCAGCTGTCGGAGAAGATCCTGTTCGGCGAGATCCAGGCCGGCGAGATCATCATCGTCGACGTCGAGGGCTGGGACGGCGAGGAAGGCACGTCCACGGACAAGGCGAAGTTCACCTTCCGCGGTGAGCCCAAGCCGGCCAACGTGCCCGACGCCCCGCCGGTCGACATGGCCGCCTCGAGCGGCTCGGACAGCGGCGAGGACACCGAGTCAGCCTGATCCGACAACACGAACAGAAGGCCGCGCTCCCTCGGGGGCGCGGCCTTCTGCGTTGTCCCGGCCCACGGCGTGCCCCCGGTTGTCCACAGCCGAGGCAGTTGTCCACAGCTCTGCCCACAGCCCGTCGTGACCGTCGGTGCCCACCCGTAAGCTGGCAACCGGGGGCCGGAGGCCACCCCCGCCGCGGACGCACCCGCGTGCCGCGCCTCCCCGGAAACCCAAGCCACACAAGGCATCGAGTCCACCTGCCGACGTCCGGTCGCGGCGGGCGGTTGGCCTCCGGCCCCCTCGAACCACGCTACGGCATGGCACCGACACGACCGGTCGTGCCAACGCTCGGTGACCCGGGTTGTCCACAGGTGACACGGTTGTCCACAGGCGCCTTGGGGACAACCTGGAACCGTCACCCCACCCCGATACGCTGGATTCCGGGGGGCCGCGGCCGCGACACGGCCGCAAACCAGCGGCGCGTCCCGGCCCACCTCGGGCAAGCTGTACTCATGGGGCTTGAGGACGACCCGTTCGACTGGCGGGTCACCAAGGACGGGCAGCTGCTCGTCTCGCGTGGTGGGCGGGTCGTCACCACCATCCGCGGTGGCACCGCCGCCAAGCTCCTCGGCCGCCTCGAACGCGCCGCCGACGACGAGGCCCAGCACCTGCTCGCCCGCGCCACCGGCAACTACAAACGCGGCAACGAACGTCATGGGTAGGCGGAACCAGACCGCCGAGAAGGCCGGCTACGAACCCGCCGACGACGTCGCGCAACCCGGTCCGCGCCGCCGCCGCACGGTCACGTTCCTGCTCGCCGTCCTCGCGCTGGCGCTCATCGGGTACGGGGTCGTCCGCGTCCTCAGCCTCGAGAACAACGCGTTCCTCGTCGGCGCCATGGCACTCACGCCGTACGTGGTCGCCTTCGCCGTCCTCCTCACGTTCGTCACGCTCCTGCTGCGGCGCTGGGTGATCGGCCTCGCGGTCCTCGTCGTCACGCTGTCGATGTCGTCGTTGCTCGGCCCCCGGTACCTGGCGGAGGAACAGCCGCTCGCGGAGGGCCCGCACCTGCGGATCATGGCCGCCAACCTGTACCGCGGCCAGGCCGACGCCCGCGCGCTCGTCGACCTGGTCCGGCGCAACGAGGTCGACATCCTCACGATGCCCGAACTGACCCCCACCGCGGTGTCCGCTCTGGACGGTGCGGGGCTGGCGAACCTGTTGCCGTACCGCGTGTTCGACGAGCGACCAGGCGGCGACGGCTCCGGCATCGCGTCGAGGCTGCCGCTGCGCCAGATAGTCCTGGTCGAGGAGAGCACGCTGTCGCAGCCGTCGGCGGTCGTGGACCTGCCGGGCAACGACGACATCGAGGTGACCGCCGTGCACGTCCGGCCACCGCTGACCGACTCCACCACCCGGACGTGGCGCGCGGAACTGGCCGACCTCCCGGAGTCCACCCCGGACAAGCGCCCCCGGATCCTGGCGGGCGACTTCAACGCGACCTTCGACCACGTGGCGTTCCGCGACCTGGTCGACCGCGGCTACGCCGACGCGGGGGAGGAGACCGGCGAGGGCCTGCTCGCGACGTGGTCGTCTTGGCCGACCGGCCCGCCGCTGACGCTCGACCACATCGTCACCGACACCCGCTGCGCGATCAGCAGCTACGCCGTCTTCGACCTGCCCAACAGCGACCACCGGGCGGTCATGGCCGAGGTGATCCTCCCGTAGGGACGGTCAGCCCAAGCGCCTGAAGCCGGGGTACCACGTTCTTGAGGCACGCCGCCGCCGAGGCGGCGTCGGTTCGCACGAAGTCGTCGCCGAGCACCTTGCCGGAGGCCACGAACGTCCACCTGTCGTGCTGCCGCTCGCCGTCGGCCTTCAGAATCGCGACGACCCCCTGTTCGGCCAGTGCGTCGAGGATCTCGACGACGTCCATCGGCAGCCCTCCCTCGGCCTCCGGCCCCCGAATTCCAGCCTAGCCGGGAGGGGGGACGGTGCCGGGCCTTGGCGGCGTGGGCTGTGGACAGCTCCGGTCACTGTGGACAACCCGGGTGGGGACGATCTTCGGACGCCCGGAGTGTCGGTGCCTTGCCGTAGCGTGGTTCGAGGGGGCCGCGGGCCAGGTCACTTCCGCAGCGGGCCCGGGTACAGGAACTCGTCCGCGGGCTGTGTGTCGTCCCGGAACCAGGCCTCGAAGAAGCCCGACAGGTCGCGGCCCGCGATGTCGGACACGAACTTCTCGAAGTCCGGCCACGAGGCGTTGTCGTCGCGGTACTTCGTCGGCCAGTCCTTCAGCACCCGGTTGAACGCGTCCTCGCCGATCTCCCGACGCAGTGCGTGCAGGGCGAGCGGACCCTTCTCGTACACGGCGCCGAACTCGTTGCCCGCGCCCATGTCGTACAGCTTTCCCGACCACAGGCGGTCGGTGCTCCGCGCGACCTCGGTGCGGTACTGCTCGTCCAGGTCGGCGCCGTACTTCGCCTCGTCCCACAGCCACTGGGCGTAGCTCGCGAAGCACTCGTTCAGGCAGATGTCCTTCCACTCGGCCACCGACACCGAGTTGCCGTACCACTGGTGCGCCTGCTCGTGCACCACGACGCCTTCCTCCGCCCACGCCGCGTAGATGGGCCTGCCCTGCGTCTCCAGCGAGAAGCCGATGTTCTCGTTGATGTAGATCCCGCCCGCCGCGGACTGCGGGTACGGGCCGAACTTCGTCTCCAGGAACGTCAGGATCTCGGGAAGGCGCGCCTCGATCGACTTCTTGTCCTCCGCGCCGGGTGCGTACGCGCTCACCACCGGCGTCCCGTCGGCCAGTGTGGACCGTTCGAACGTCCACTTGTCGATGCCGACCGTCGTCAGGTACGTCGCGATGCGGGTGGGCTCGTTCCAGTGGAACGTGGTCCAGCCGTCGTTGCCGGGCGTGGCGGGGGACTCCACACCGTTCGAGACCACGCTCCACCCGTTCGGCACCCGCGCGTCCAGCTTGAACGTCGCCTTGTCCTTCGGGGTGTCGTTCGCCGGGTACCAGGACGTCGCCGAGTGGGGCTCGCCGGCCGCGAACGCGCCGCCGGACGACGACAGCTGCCAGCCGTTCTCGCCGAGCGAGCCCTGCTGGGCGGCCTCCGGGATGCCGCTGTACTGAACGCGCGTCGCGAACTCGTCGCCCGCCGCCACCGGTGCCGGCGGGGTGATCACCAGCTCGTGGTCACCCTCTCGGCTGAACTCGGCCTCGGCGCCACCGACGGTCACCGCCGTGACCTCCAGGCCCTGCAGGTCCAGGTTGAACTCCGGCAGCGTCGCGCTCGCCTTCGCCGTGACCAGCGTGTCGCCCTGCAGCGTCTTCTTGCCCGGGTCGTAGCTGATCCGCACGTGGTAGGCGGTCACGTCGTAGCCCGGGTTGCCGTCCTCCGGGTAGTACGGGTCGCCAGCGCCGTCACCGGTGGGGGCCTCGGCCGCGGGCGCCTCGTCGGGGGCGGAAGCCGGTTCCGGCTCGTTCGTCCGCGAGACCGAGCAGGACACGAGACCCGCCGCGGCCAGCGTGAGGCAGACAGCGCGCACGGCCGTGCGGTGGTGCATGGCGAACAGCTCCCGATCGTCGGTGACCCGGACATCATGACCGACCGGATGTGATGCGTGGGTTGGATCGGTGTATCACATCAGGGGTGCACATCGTCGAGTTCGGCGGACAAGGCCCCGGCATCCTGCTGCTCCACGGCCTCATGGGCCGCGCGACCACCTGGTGGCCGGTCGCGAAGTGGCTGACCACCTACGGCCGGGTCGTCGGCCTCGACGCGCGGGGCCACGGCCGCAGCCCGCACCGGGGCGGCGGCTGGCGCACCGAGGACTTCGTCGACGACGCCGCCGAGGTGCTTGCCGACCTCGGCCCGTCGGTCGTCGTCGGGCACTCGATGGGCGGGCTGCACGCGTGGTGCCTCGCCGCCACCCACCCGGACCTGGTCCGCGCGGTCGTCGTCGAGGACATCGCCCCCGACCAGCGCGGTAAGACCGTCGACCCGTGGAAGGCGTACTTCGAGTCGTGGCCGGTGCCGTTCCGATCACTGGCGCACGTGCGGGAGTTCTTCGGCGACCTCGGCGACTGGTTCACCGAATGCGTCGAGGAGCGCGCCGACGGCTACCACCTGATCGCCGACCTCGATGACCTGTACGAGATCGCGAACGAGTGGGGCCGCCGCGACTACTGGCCGTTCGTCGAGAAGGTCCGCTGCCCGATGCTGGCGATCGAGGCCGAGCACAGCGCCATGCCGCCAGGGCAGATGGCCGACCTTCCGCAGCGGGCAGGCGGCGAGGTGTGTCACCTGGTGGTCGACGGCGCCGGGCACGTCGTGCACCACGACCAGCCCGCCGTGTACCGGGGCGCGGTCGAGGCTTTCCTGTCCGGCGTGCTCGGGCGTTAGCGGCGGCGCAGGGAACGCGGCAGGTCGGGCGGGGTGTCGCGGTGGCCGGGGAGGTTCGGCTGCGTCGAGGTGGGCCGGACCAGTTCCTCGCTCACGACCTGTCCTCCAGATCGCGCAGGACGTCGGTCTCGCCCGTGTGGGTGTCGACGACCACGATCTCGGTGATCCTTGCCTTGATGGACCCTGTCGGGTGAAGCGCGGCGAAGGCCGCCGTCATCCGAGCCGGGTCGAGGTCGCGGGCGAGCACGCAGTGCGGCATCCACGAACCGGGCAGATACCGCGCGACCGGCTGTTTCACCCGTTTCGCCAGCACGTCGTGGACCGCGGAGTGGACGGCGAGCAGTTCGGTGTCGACGACCGCGGTCAGTGCCAGCTCGTCGTCGGCGGCGGTCAGGAACGACAGCCACAGCGACGGGATCGACAGCAGCCGCAGGTCCTCGCGCAGCGCGGCGCGGGTGGCGGCGGGGATCGTGCCCGCGGCCGCGAAGGTGACGTGCGGTGCCGTGGCGGGGCTGGGGACGGCGTCGGGAACGCCGTTGTCCGCCAGCCTCCGCCACAGTCCTCGGACGGCGGCGTCCGCGTCGCCGTCGAAGTGGAACTCCAGCGCCTGCGCCATGCACGCAGGGTGCCAGGTGTCAGGCCAGGAGCCGCTGCCAGGTCGGGGTGTCGACGGTGGCGAACCGCTGCCCGCGCGCGGACATCAGCACCCGCGCCGCCTTCGCGGCCTCACCGCTGTCCCCGGCCTGCACGGTGCGGACCAGCAGCGGCCACGTGGTGACGCCGAGGTAGCCGCTCTCGTCCGCGGTCCGGCTGGCGTAGCAGGGTTCGTACGCCACCCCGTTCTCGGTCGCGAGCCGCGCCACCGCGGCGAAGGTCGCGTCACCGAACACGCCGTCCGCCCTGAGGTCCACGCCACGGGCCCGCAGGAGGTGTTGCGCGGCAAGGACTTTGTCGCTCTGCTCGCCCGGCTTGAGCAGGGGCCAGGAAAGCCGGGCCCCTGCCGGCGACACGGGTGCGGTGCCGAGCATGGCCCGGACGGCGGAGATCAGCTCGGGCAGGCGCTGGTACAGCACCTGGCCGGGGCATTCGGTGGCGTTGAAGTCGCGGTGTCCCCGGATCATGTCCGGCGAGATCCCGTACGACTGCGCGATGTAGGCCACCAACCGCACCAGCGAGGTCCACAGCTGCGGCGTGACGTCCACAGTGGAGTACAGGCCCTCGTTCTCGATGCCGATGACCTCGCTGTTGTGGTTGCCCACGTTCGCGCCCTGCACGTGCCGGGTGCCGCCGTCGAGGATCTCGACGCTGCGGTGGCGGCCCTCGGTGACGTGGCCGCCCCGGCTGTTGGTCAGCTGCTGGCCGGAGTCCACCCAGCCACGGCCGTCCACGTGGAAGTTCTGGATGCTCCGCGAGATCTGGTAGGCGTGCGCCAGCGACAGGTCGGACGAGTTACCGCCCGCGGTGTGGTGGACGACGATGTAGGTCGGTTTGCGGTTCAGGACGGTGATGGTGCCGTTCGGTGGTCGCGCGCCCCACTCGGTGCAGGTGTGGATGCGCGGCCGCTCCACGGCTTTCGCGTCGACCGCACCGACGGCGATCGGTGCTGTCGACGCGCCGAGAACGCCCATGGCTGTGACGGTGAAGCCGCCCCTCAACAAGGCACGGCGGGATACGGCCATCTCGATCTCCCTCGACTAGGGGCCGTTCGGCCCAGATCGGTGACTGGCATTTCGAACGTAGCGCCGCCGTTACCTGAAGACAAGAGTTCCCCAATTGCCAGAGAATTTGGTTGGCGATTGTCGGCAGAGATGTCGGCTCCGCCAGTAGCGATGCTCGCTCCGCAAGCTCCGCTCAGTGCTCTCCGGGTAACGCGAACAAGCCGTCGGCGGTCTGTTCGACCAGGCCGTCCACCAGCAGCGAGTCGAGACATCGGTCCCGCTGCCCGGCGTCGGACCAGACGATGTCCAGTCGGGTCTTGGGGACCGGGGTCGAGGTGTCCCGCAGGACGTCCAGCAGCAGACCGCGCACCTGGCGGTCCGTGCCTGCGAACTTCTGCACGGGTTTGGCCGGCCCGTTGTACGCCGGTTTCCCGGCCAGCTGCCACGCGCACGTGTCGTACACCGGGCAGTCGGCGCAGCGCGGGTTGCGTGCCGTGCACACGATCGCGCCCAGCTCCATCAGCGCGGCGGACATCCGCGCCGCCTGCTCGTCGTCGGCGGGCAGCAGCTTCTCCGCGTCGGCCATGTCACGCGTGTTCGACGCGGGCCCCGCGTCGCCCGCGCCGTGCACGGCGCGGGCGATGACGCGCCGTACGTTGGTGTCCACGACCGGGCAGCGCCTGCGGTAGGCGAACGCGGCGACCGCACGCGCGGTGTACGCGCCGATGCCGGGCAGCGCCAGCAGGGTGTCCACGTCGGACGGCACGACGTCGCCGTGCTCCGCGGCGATCACCGTCGCCGCGTCCCGCAACCGCAGCGCGCGACGCGGGTAGCCGAGCTTGCCCCACGCGCGGAGCACGTCGGCCGGGGTGGCGGCGGCGAGCGCGGAGGGCAGCGGCCAGCGCGCCATCCACTCGTGCCACGACGGTTCGACACGCGCCACCGGGGTCTGCTGCAACATGATCTCGCTGACCAGCACACCCCACGCCGAGCAGTCCGGCTCGCGCCAGGGCAGGTCCCTTGCCTGCTCGGCGAACCAGTCGGTCAGCACACGCACGTCGAGGCTCATTGCCTCACGATGCTAAATGACCTCGGTCAGCTCCGCGTTCCGCACGTCGTAGACGAACCCGCGGACGTGCTCGCGGTACGGCACGAACGGGCTGCGCCGCACCCGCTCCACCGACTGCCGCACACTGTCCTTGACCTCGCGGAACGCCTCGATCGCCCACGGCGGCCGCAGCTTCGTGTCCTGCTCCAGCTCGTCCTTGAACTCGTCCTCGGTGATCATCGAAAGGCCGCACGAGGTGTGCTGCATGACGATGACCTCGCGGGTCTCGAGCTTGCGCTGGCTGATCGCGAGCGACCGGATCACGTCGTCGGTGACCACCCCGCCCGCGTTGCGCATGATGTGCACCTCGCCGTGGCGCAGCCCGAACACGTCGAACACCTTGATGCGCGCGTCCATGCAGGTCACGACGGCCAGGTGCAGCGAAGGTACCGGCGTGGGGACCTCGGGCGCACCGATGTCGGCGCCGGTCGCGTGCCGGTGCAGGAGATCGTCGATAGCGGTCATTCGTCAACTCCCGTGTCTCACCGTGCCACTTTGCGGTCACGCACTGGAACCCAACTCGATCACCAATTGGAGCAAGGGTCGCGGGCCGGGGCAAGGTGTCGTCGCCAACAACTCTCCGTGCGCACTACCTGCGAAAATATCCCACTATCGGGGCCATGGAAGATCCAAGCACCTACGGTAATGCGGGGTTACCGTCAGGGTCATGATCGAGCCGACCGGTCCGCTGCCCCAGTCCGTGTACTGGCGCCGCCGCGCGTTCGCGGCCGTCGTCTGCGCGCTCGCTGTGGTGCTGCTGGCCTGGCTCATCGGCGGCCTGGTCGAAGCCGACGACCAGAACCCGGTGCAGGGCACGGCGAACACGGCGGACCTGGGCGGCTCGGCGGCGACGAGCACCGTGGGAAGCACGTCGGACCGGCCGTCCGCGCCCCCGTCGAGCCCCGGCCAGGACGATCCACGCGGTTCGGTCACCGCGAGCCCCGGCAGCGAAGGACCGACGTCGGCCGCAGAGGCGCCGCAACCCACCACACCCCCGGTCGTCACCACCACCACGGCCCCACCCGCCCCGCCGACCGCGTGCCCCGATCCGGTGATGAAGGTGCTCGCGACACCGGCCGTGGCGTCGTACCCGGTCGGCACGCGTCCGCTGCTGAAGCTGCGGATCGTCAACACGGGCCCGGTCCCGTGCACCAGGGACGTGAGCCACAAACTGCGGGAGATTCTGGTCCTCGGCGCGGACGGCACCCGACTGTGGTCGAGCAACGACTGCTATGGCCCACCGGACCAGGACGTGCGGCTGCTGTCACCGAACAAGCCGGTGGAGTTCTCGGTCAACTGGGCGGGCCGGACCTCCGAGCCCGGCTGCCCGGTGGACCGCGAGACGGTGCCAGCGGGGACGTACCAGGTGGTCGGCAAGCTGGGCACGTTGACAGGCACACCGACACAGCTGGTGCTGACGTAAGACCCCCGCAGGGGTGATGCCTGGCCTCGCGAAGCGAGGCACCACGTCCACCCACCGGTGTCCCGAAAGGCGCGTGCACGGCACAAGTGCCGTCAATGGGCCGTTCAGGACGCCCAGCGCCCTGAACGCGCCTTTCAGGGCATTGCCACGCCGTCAACGCGCCTTCCACGGCACCAAAGCCAGGGCGCTCCGCGCCCGACCCCGCGAAGCGGGAACCTGTCCACGCAACCCCGACGGGATGGCAGGCAGACCCGAACCCAACCGCGCCAACCAGCCCCCCGCCACCCCCGAGACCTGCCGTCCGGCGAGGACAAACCCACAACGAAAGCCGCGAACCGCCCGGAACGCAACCCCCACCCGAACCCGGGGGCGTCCCGCCATGCCAGTCTACCGGGCCCCACCGACAAGACAAGGCCCGCAAGCCCAACTGTGGATAACCAGGACGGCTGTGGACAACTGCGGTTACGGGCCGAACCAGCGTTCTTCGGTGGTCCGGGGTGGCGCCGACGTGGTGCCGACGACCAGTTCCGTGTCCAGCGTGATGTGCCTCGGCTTGCTGTGTTCCGCTGCGGCGAGCAGCAGCTTCCCGGCCGCGCGGCCTTTCTCCAGCACCGGCTGCCGGATCGTCGTCAGGCCGACCCGTTCCGCCTCGACGATCCCGTCGAAACCGGTCACCGTGAGGTCCTGCGGCACGCGCAGACCGCGGCGCTTGGCTTCGTTCAGTGCGCCGAGCGCCAGGATGTCCGACGTGCAGATCAGTGCCGTGACCTCGGGGTTCGCGTCCAGTAGTTGTGCGGCCGCCGACTCGCCGCTGCCGATCGAGTGGTCGAAGCGTTCCACGACCGGGACCCGCGCCCAGTCCACGCCCACCGTCTCGAACGACTCGGCCAGTGCCGTCAGCCTGGCCCGCTGCACGTGGAAGTGCGCGGTCCGCTGCCGTGAGACGGCCGCGAAGCCGTCGTTGCGGTCGCGTGCCAGCCGCATGCACAGCACGCCGATGTTGCGGTGGCCGATGCTGATGAGCCGCCCGGCGAGTTGCGCGATGGCCGCGTGGTCGTCGATGCCGACGAGGTCGACGCCCTCGACCCTCGGCTGGTCGCACACCACCGTCGGCACCGGGCGGGACAGCACCGCGGCGAGGTGCGGGTCGTCGTCGGGCACGGAGTACACGACGAAACCGTCCACACCGGCACTGTGGACGGCGGTGACGTCCTCGCGTTCCGGGTTCACCGGCACCAGGTGCAGGCCCTGGCCGGCGCCTTCGCACGCCAGCGCGAGGCCCTCGAGGAAACCGAGTGCCGCCGGGTCGCGGAACGCGTAGGACAGGTTCTCGGTCAGCAGGAGTCCGACCGCGCCCGCCTTGCGCGTGCGCAACGACCGCGCGACCGGGTCCGGGCCGGGGTAACCCAGCCGGCGTGCGGTCTCCAGTACCCGTCTGCGCAGCTCCGGCGAGAGCTGGTCAGGCCGGTTGTAGGCGTTCGACACGGTGGTCCGCGAAACGCCGAGTTCCGCGGCCAGCGACGCCAGTGTCGCCGGCCGACGAACGTGCATAGGCCTCGCCATGTGCTGACCGTAACGGTTCAGAAGCACAAGCAGAAGTCCGGCGGCGCACGTCGCCTTCACCGCATCTGGTGGCACTTCTCACCCGGTCGGCTGACGCGCCCGGAATTTCCAGTCGTATAGTCGACTTGCAGTAGTCGAAAACGGTTTCCATTACCTATAGCGTGATGTGCATGAGTAGTTCGGAGGAACGCCATGAGAAGCGCCCTACCACTCGCGGTCACCGCGGTCGCCCTGGTGGCCGCGGGCTGCGGCGGCGGGACCAGCGACGCGACGGCGGACGGGAAGATCGCCGTCGTCGCGTCGACCAACGTGTGGGGCAGCGTGGCCGCGGCCGTCGGCGGTGACGACGTCAGCGTCCGCTCCCTCATCGACGACCCGTCCGCCGACCCGCATTCCTACGCGGACAAGCCCGAGGACGCGACGCTGCTCACCGACGCCGACGTCGTCGTCTACAACGGCGGCGGCTACGACGACTTCTTCACCAAGCTCGTCGACGCGGCGGGCGCGGACGCCAAGCAGGTCGTCGCCTACGACGAGTCCGGGCTGCCGGAGGGTGAGAACGAGCACGTCTGGTACGACCTCGACACCGTCAGGAAGGTCGCCGACAGGGTCGCGGCCGAACTGGGCGCGGTCGACCCGGACAACAAGGACACCTACGCCGCCAACGCCGACGCGTTCGACGCCAGGCTCGACGAGGTTGCCACGAAGGCCGACGCCATCACCGACGGCAAGGTCGTCGCGACCGAGCCCGTCGCGAAGTACCTGCTCGACGCCGCCGGCCTGACCGACGTGACCCCGCCGGAGTTCGCGGAGGCCATCGAGGAGGAGACCGACCCGCCGATCGCCGCCGTCGCCGACACCATGGACCTGGTGTCGGGCAAGCAGGTCGTGGCGCTGGTCAACAACGACCAGACCGAGACGAACGTGACCGGCCAGCTCAACGACGCGGCGAAGACCGCCGGGGTACCGATCGTGAACGTGAGTGAGACGCTGCCACCCGGCGTGACCGACTACGTTGAGTGGATGACCAACCAGGTGGACGCCCTGGCAACCGCGGTGGCCTGATGGACGGACACGCACCCGCGGTCTCGCTCCGCGACGCGACGCTCGGCTACGGCGACCGCGTCCTGTGGTCCGGCCTGAACCTCGACATCGAGCCGGGCGAGTTCGTCGCGGTGCTTGGCCCGAACGGGTCCGGCAAGACGAGCCTGCTCCGCGTCCTGCTCGGATTGCAGGCGCTGTCGTCGGGCACCGCGCGGATCGCGGGCGAGCCGCCGGGGCGTGGCAACAAGAGGATCGGGTACATCCCGCAGCAACGGGCCATCGACGCCCCGGTCCGCGGCCGCGACCTGGTCGGCCTCGGCCTGGACGGCCACCGTTGGGGCACCGGGGTCACCCGGATCCGGCAGCGGCGGGAGCGGGTCGACCAGGCAATCGCCGAGGTCGGCGCGGAGGCGTTCGCGAGGGCGCCGGTCGCCCAGCTGTCCGGTGGTGAGCAGCAGCGGCTGCGGGTGGCGCAGGCGCTGGTGAGCGACCCGGACGTGCTGCTGTGCGACGAGCCGCTGCTGTCGCTCGACCTCGCGAACCAGCAGGTGGTCAGCTCGCTGATCGACCAGCGCCGCCGCGCCGCCGACACCGCCGTCCTGTTCGTCACGCACGAGATCAACCCGGTGCTGCCGCTGGTCGACCGCGTCCTGTACCTCGTGGAGGGCCGCTTCCGGATCGGCGGGCCGGACGAGGTGATGAACTCGGCGACGCTGTCCGAGCTGTACCGCACGAAGATCGACGTGGTGCGGGTGCACGGACAGATCCACGTGGTCGGCGCGCAGAGCGGACTGTGCGAGGACCAGCCCCACCACCTGCACGAGGAACCGGCCTGATGGACAAGCTGTTCGACCTCGAGCTGATGGGCCGCCTGCTCGCGCTGCCGTACGTGCAGGCGGCGCTGGTGGCGGCGGCCATCCTGGGCCTGCTGGCCGGGGTCCTCGGGCCGCTGATCGTGAGCAGGAACATGGCGTTCGCGGTGCACGGGACGGCCGAGCTGTCGTTCACGGGCGGCGCGGCGGCCCTGCTGCTCGGCATCCACGTCGGCCACGGCGCGCTCGCGGGCGCGGTGGTCGCCGCGCTGGTGCTGGGCCTGCTGTCGCGCCGCAGTTCGGAACACGACTCGGTGATCGGCGCGGTGCTGTCGTTCGGCCTCGGTGTCGGGGTGCTGCTGCTGTGGTTCTACCCGGGCCGCGCGAGCAACAAGTTCGGCCTGCTGGTCGGCCAGATCGTCGGCGTGGACTTCGCGTCGGTGGCGCTGCTGTCGGCGTGCGGGATCGCGGTCATGCTGGTGCTGCTGGTGATCTACCGGCCGCTGCTGTTCGCGTCGGTGGACCCGGACGTGGCGAAGGCCCGCGGCGTGCCGGTCGGCGGGCTGTCGGTCGTGTTCGCGGTACTGGTCGGCGTCGCGACGGCGCTGGGCGTGCAGACGGTCGGCGCGCTGCTGGTGCTCGCGCTCATGATCACCCCGGCGGCCGCGGCGGCGAGGGTGACGGCGAGCCCGGTGCGCGCGACGGTGCTGGCGGTGGTGTTCGCGGAGACGGCGGCACTCGGCGGGTTCATCCTGTCGCTGGCGCCCGGCGCGCCGGTGAGCGCGTTCGTCACCGCCATCTCGTTCCTGATCTACCTGACGTGCTGGACGATCAGCCGGGTGCGGGGACGGTCGGCACGCGGGGTCGCGGTGGTCCCGGCGCCGGTGCCCGCGCGCTGACACCGGCGCGGCGCGCCGCGCTGAAGTCGCAGGTGGACGGCTGAGTCGGCGATACTGGCGGCGCTATGGCCAACCCCGTCGTCGACGACTTCCTCGCGCACTGGCAGATCTACCTGTCCATGCCCGTGATCGCGGCGGTCATCGGCTACCTCACCAAACGCGCGGCCATCGAGATGATGTTCCGGCCGCTCGACTTCGTCGGCATCCCGCCCTACCTGGGCTGGCAGGGCGTCGTGCCGCGCAACTCCGAACGCATGATCGCGGTCGCCGCCGACCTGCTGACCGCGAAGCTCGTCGACCCGAAGGAGATCTTCGGCCGCATCGACCCCGCGCGGCTCGCCAAGGAGCTGGAGCTGCCGCTGATGCTCGCGGCCGACGAGATCACCCGCGAGGTCATGGCGCGGCACGGCCTGTGGCAGAAGCTGCCGCCGATCGCGCAGGAGATGGCGATCAAGCGCGTGCAGGCCGGGATCCCCGACCTCGTCGCGAGGGTCATGGCGGTGCTGAGCGAGAACGTCGGCGAGTTCCTCGACATCAAGCAGGCCGCCGTGACCGCACTGCACCGCGACAAACGCCTGCTGCTCAAGCTGATCCGCGACATCTCCCGGCCGGAGATGGCGTTCATCGCGCGCTGCGGTATCTACTTCGGACTCGTTCTGGGGCTGGTGCAGACGGCCGTCTGGGCGTTGACGAAGGACCCGATCGTGATGCCGCTCTTCGGCGCCGCGATCGGCTGGTGCACCGACTGGCTGGCGATCAAGCTCGTGTTCTTCCCGCGTGAGCGCAGGAAGATCCTGGGCGTGTTGCCACTGCAGGGCGTGTTCCAGCGCAGGCGCGACGAGGTGGCGAAGCAGTACGCGGCGGTCATCGCCCGCGACGTGATGACCGTGCCGAACCTCGTGGCCGCCGTGCTGTCCGGCCCGAAGGCGGACCGGCTCCGCGAGATGGTGCGGGAAACCGTCGAGGAGGCGATCGACGAGCAGGCGGGCCTGGCCCGCCCGGTGGTCGGCGCGCACCGGTTCGCGGAGCTGAAGAAGTCGGCGGCGGACCGCGCGATCCGCTACCTCCCGACGACGATGCTGACCGCGGAACGCTACGCGACCGAGGCACTGGACATCCGCGACACCATCGCGACGAAGATGCGCAGACTGACCAGGGTCGAGTACGAGGCACTGCTGCGCCCGGCGTTCCGGCAGGACGAGTGGAAACTGATCGCGGTGGGCGCCGTGATCGGCGCGATCATCGGCGAGCTGCAGGTTTTCCTGTTCCTGCACTAGCGGTCCGACCGGCCCGCTCGTTCGCCGAGTGGGCCGGGCACAACGCGGGCCGCCTTCACGTGATCAGCGGACGACGTCGTAGACGAGCTTCTGGATGCCGTTGGAGTAGGTCTCGCTCTCGAGCACCGTGAGCATCCGCTTGTCGGCGTCGGCGGCGCTGAACAGGCGCTTGCCCGCGCCGAGCAGGACGGGGAACACCAGCAGGTGGTAGCGGTCGATCAGGCCGGCGTCGGAGAGGCCGCGGTTCAGCGCGGCGCTGCCGTGGACGATGATCGGGCCGCCCTCGGTCTCCTTCAGCGCCGCGACGTCGTCCGTCGAGCGCAGGATGGTGGTCTCGCCCCAGTTGTCGACGAGGTCCTCGTCACGCAGGGTCGTCGACACGACGTACTTGGGCATCACGTTGTACCCGGCGAAGTCCTCGGTCATCGTCGGCCACACCGGGCTGAACGCCTCGTAGCTGACCCGGCCCATCATCATCGCGGCGGCCTCGTCCTGCTCGCGGCTCTTGAGCTCGTAGGCCGCCGGCACGAACTCGACGTCCTTGAACGTCCACCCGGAACTACGGTGGCCCGGCTCCCCACCGGGCGCCTCGATGACCCCGTCGAGCGAGACGAAGGCGGTGGTGATCAGGGTGCGCATGGCTTCTCCTTCAGGTCGGTTGATCCGCGTCCTCGCCGTGCGTCGTAGACCACCCGCCCAGATCGACAACGCTCGGCAAAGAAATATCGATCACTGGCACACGGGTGCTCGTATCGCCGTCGGTCACTCGTCCTCGGCAGGTTCGCCGACGTCACCAACCTCGCGCAGCAGCCGCGTACGAGCGGTCCCCAGCCGCGCCGAGTAGTCCGGAGCGAAGATCTCCGGGAGGGTCTTCTCCAGCGTCCCGGAGATGCGGTGCAGAGGTGACCACACAGCCCTGTCCCGGTTCACGACCGAGTCGAACTCGCGCGTGCCCATGACCTCGTCGAGCCAGTGGGACAGGACCAGTGCCTGGTCCGGGGAGAGGTTGATCGTGATCTCGTCAGCCACCGGCGGACACTAACAGTGGTCACGTCCCGCACCGGAGGGAGCGGCCAGAGCGTCAGGACCGAAATTCGCCCTCACTGGATCGACAAGTGAGGAAACCGGCGATTGTCAAGTCGATTCAACCTGTCAGCAATCTTCTCGGCGAGAACCTTGAAGTCAGTGTAGCAACGCTGCACATAAGCCTGTGTGCTTCCGATCGCTCCATCGGCAGAACGCAAGTCGAACATAGGTTTCCGAGCGTCATGTGCCAGCGGCATCAAACTCTGGTAGTTCTTGAGCGTAGATATTTCATACTGATCTCCAGGAAAGGTCTGATTCTCTCGCCCTAGAACAGCCGTCTCGAAGACGCTCGGTATACGTTCGAGCCATCGACGATAGGCCTTGACCGGGCGGTCCAGGCGCATGGTGGGTTGCATAATCACATAGCCGAGGGGCGTCATCCTCCCCTCTGGGGCCAAAATTTCCAGGGGCACTTTCGGCAGAACTGTGTCTTGCCACGTAGATCGCCACTCGCGCAATGTTGGCCCCAGATTTCGGAGTCCTCGAAGTGAGAACAAATCGGCGGCGAGGGGCATTAGAACCGCATCCGCGGCGAGCAAGGCGGCTCGATTTATCGCACCAAGGTTGGGTCCGACGTCTATGAGAACCAAGTCAGCCCGAGTGTCTTTGGCAGCCTGATCTATGATGCGGAAGAAGGCTGTCGTGGTGCGTATCGCGGCCAGGTCCTTCCCCGGAAAGCTGCGCGGCCAAGCATCGGAGAGTTTCTCCTCGAAAGCGCTGAGTTCCAGGTCACCGGACAGCAGGGACAGTCCTTCTGTGATCCGAATAGGCGTAAAGTGCTCGATATCTCCGGTGCCATCCATAATCGGCTGGACCGACTGGGCAACTGTGCCGGCCCCTGGTGACACCCGAGAAGGAGAAACAGACAACTTCTGTTGTCGCTCCTTCCAGGCGGGTGACTCGACCTCGTTCCACAGGGCTGCCAGATCGTCTTCGGACAAGAAGGCGGCGGTGAGATTGGACTGCGGGTCGAGATCCACCGCGAGGACGTTGAGGCCAAGTCTTTGAAACATGTGGGCAAGGTGATATGTGAGTGTTGTTTTACCCACACCACCTTTATTGTTGAACAACGCAAGTGAAATCAAGACGCCCTCCGGATCGAAACCATCCATGACGACTCATCGACAAGGAATTCAGCGAGAGGGTTACCATTGCGTTTGAGGGCCGCTTGAATCCGGCCGATGCCGCGTCCAAACCGGTTTACGAAACCCAGTTCTTTCATGGCTCCAGCGAGTGACGGGTTTCTGTAGTCGTTTATTCGATCGAAGTTGTCAGCGCGCACTGACCCGTAAGGGCCACCTGGGTTGGTTATTTCGATCCGATCATCGAACCAGGCGATCCGGATCGGCGCGTTCGAAGACTCATAATTTCTATGAATGACAGCATTCAGGCAAGCTTCGCGTAGTGCTTCAATCGGGTACTCAGGGCGATCCTTCTCCGCAAAGGCGCTGGTTGCTTGAATTGAGGTGTGCAGGTGTCCCAGTAGCATTGACTGCAGTCGATCTACGGAATCGAGTATATTACCTCGTAGCTCCTGTGCATCGATTACTGGAGCATCTACATCGAGTCCGGAGTAGCGAATAAACTGAAGATACGCGCCCGGAATGAATCCGCTTGGATTGAGTCCGACCAGGAGTAATCCCATATTTGTCGGCGTTCGTTCCGCATCGGTTATCCGGATAGATGCGAGCTGCATTTCTACTGGACGACCGTTCTCCTCCAGTACCTCGGGTGAAACGAATGCTGGTAACACGTCGCTTCTGAAGCGCAGCATATCAATATCTTCGATGCTTGTGTCAAATGCCGGTCGAGAATCGAACGGACTATCGCGATATCTGCGTCGCTCAGACAATACGCGCTCATCGTCGCGTGTTGCGCGCCGAGTTGTGGGGCCTGGCCGGACCCATACAACTCCGTCAAGTCGCACTGGCGGTGTGCTCGATGCCTCGACGTGTATGTGAATAACATGCTTGCCTCGAAAGACCGCCTTACTGACGACCATGGAGGGCCGATCAATAATCTTGCCGCTGTCGCGAATATCTGACAGAGCCAGCTGCGTTCTATCTGAGGTGTCAACGTCGTCCAGAGCGATTCCCTTATCGGTTACGCCCACCAACAAGTCGCCGCCACCTAGGTTAGGCAGATCATTGGCAAAAGCGCAGATGGCTTGACGGATCGCCTTGGTGTCCTTCGCAGACTCCTTGAACTCAAGGCCAGGCGTCTCCTCTGTGCCCAGGGTGGCGACAAGGTCATCACTCATGGGCACATACTGACAGATGGAGACTGGCTTGGCGGACCGCCAAGCGCCACCTTTTGTCGCTGATCGATCACGTAACGTCATCTTGCCTTGGCTTCAGTGGTGTGGATGTCATTCGTAGCTCGACTTGTGGCCAGTCACATTCGCGCCGACCGACTCCTGCGGGTCTCCGGTTGGTACTGCAGAACCACTCTTGACGTCGACACCCTGTCGCTGCGTGATGGCCTGTACGGGAGAACGGGGGAGTGCAGGCAGCTCGGACCAAGATCAGGCCGTCTCCAGGCCGTCAGAGGTCGGGGAGCGGCGAGAGTCGACGAGAAACGTCGAGCAGTGTTCACGCAGGTCAGCGGCATGATCGAGCGCAGCTGCGAGGACGACTCGGCCCGGGCGTCAGAACTGGTAGTAGAGGAATGGGCTGAAGGTGCCGGTGGCGACCAGGATGGCGGCGTACAGGAGGCCGACGGTCATCACGGTGACGCGGAGGATGGTGGCGGGTTTGCTGCGTGAGGACTCCAGTAGTGGGCCCGTCACCGGGTGGGCGGGCAGGAACACGATCGCCATGGCGCACAGCAGGATCACCAGGCGCTGGTTGGTGAACGCCTCGCCGACCAGTTCGGTCAGGCCCGTGAAGTCGGGCAGCAGCATGTGGCCGATCATCGTCAGGGCCTGGGGCAGGTCGGTGGCGCGGAAGAAGACCCAGCCCACGACCACCAGGGCGATGGTCAGCGTGCGGCGGGCCAGCCTGCGGGCCCGGGCGGTGGGGGTGCTGTCGGTGTGGAAGCCGCGTTCGATGATCAGCAGGGCGCCGTGGTACAGGCCCCATACCAGGTAGGTCCAGTTCGCGCCGTGCCAGAAGCCGGTCAGTACGAACACGATGAACAGGTTGCGGTACGTCTTGGCCGCGCCGTGGCGGTTGCCGCCCAGCGGGATGTAGACGTAGTCGCGGAACCAGCGGGACAGTGACATGTGCCAGCGGCGCCAGAACTCCGTCACCGTCACCGACGAGTACGGGCGGGCGAAGTTCTCCGGGAGGCGGAAGCCCAGCATCCTGCCCAGGCCGATCGCCATGTCCGAGTAGCCGGAGAAGTCGAAGTACAGCTGCAACGTGTAGGTGATGGCGCCCAGCCACGCGATCGCGAACGTCATCTCGTCGCCCGGGGTGGAAAAACACGCCTCCACCAGTGGGCTCAGTGAGTCCGCGATGATGACTTTCTTGCACAGCCCCAGCGCGAACCTGGGGAAGCCCGCCGCGATGTCGTCCAGGCGGTGGGTGCGTTCCTGCGGGAGCTGGTCGGCGATCTCGCGGTACCGGACGATCGGGCCGGCCACCAGCTGCGGGAACATCGAGATGTAGGTGACGAACGCGACCGGTCTGCGCAGCGCCGGGCGTTCGCCCCGGTAGATGTCCACGACGTAGGAGATGTTGTGGAACGTGTAGAAGGAGATGCCGATCGGCAGCACCAGGTGCGTGATCGGGAAGTCGCCGCCGAACAGCTGCGCGAACCCGTCGAGCTGCTCGGTGAGGAAGCCTGCGTACTTCCACACCACCAGTGACGCCACGTTGAACGTGATCGCCGAGATCAGCACGACCCGTTTGCGTCGCGCGGCCAGTGCCCACTCGTCCGGCTCCAGGTTCTGGCCCGCGACGAAGTTCACGACCATCGTCAGCAGCAACAACAGGGTGGTCGGGCCCGCGCCGACGGCGTAGAAGACCAGCGAGAAGACGGCGACGATGCCGTTGCGCCAGTGTCTCGGCGCGAGCAGGAGCGCGCCGAGCACCAGCGGCAGGAAGATCCACAGGAACAACGGGCTGGCGAACGACACGCCTCGACCTCCCCCGAACCCGAACGAACCGCCGCGAGGGCGCTACGTGCGGCCCGCCGCCCGTCGTCGCCGGGACACCTCCGCCAGCACCACACCCGCCGCCACCGACGCGTTCAGCGACTCCACGCCTGCCGACATCGGGATGGACACCGTCTCGTCGCACGCCTCGCGGACCAGCCGCGAAAGCCCCCTGCCCTCCGAGCCGACCACCACGACCAGCGGGGACGTCGCCAGCGACAGCTCGTCCACCGAGATCGTCCCGTCGGCGTCCAGGCCCACCACCATCAGGCCCTCCGCCGCGTACTGGCGCAGCGTCCGCGTCAGGTTCGTCGCCACCGCGACCGGGATCTTCGCCGCCGTGCCCGCCGACGTCCGCCACGCCACGGCCGTGATGCCCGCGCTGCGGCGCTGGGGGAGCAGCACCCCGTCGGCACCGAACGCGGCCGCCGAACGGATCACCGCACCCAGGTTGCGTGGGTCCGTGACCCCGTCCAGCGCCACCAGCAGCGCAGGCTCCACCGACTCCCTCGCCACTTCCAGCAGCTCGTCGGGGTGGGCGTACTCGAACGGCGGCATCTGCAGCGACAGGCCCTGGTGCAGCGCGCCGCCCGTGAGCCGGTCCAGCTCCGGCTTGCTGACCTCCAGCACCGAGATCCCCCGGTCCGCGGCCAGCCGCACCGCCTCGGTCACCCGCTCGTCGGCGTCGACACCGATCTGCACGTACAGCGCAGTCGTCGGCACCATCGCGCGCAGGCACTCGACCACCGGGTTGCGGCCCGCGACCAGCTCGGCCGTCGGCTTGTCCTTCGCGGCCGCGCGGCGCTGCTGTGCCTTCTGCTGCGCGACGGCCTTCCGCTGCGCGGGGTGGCCGGGCCGCTTGGTCGCGCGCGGCGTCGGGCCCTTGCCCTCCAGGCCCTTCGACTTCTGGCCGCCGGAACCGGCGACCGCGCCCTTCTTCGTCCCAGGTTTGCGCATGGCGCCCTTGCGCCTCGAGTTCCCCGCCACCGGTTCAGCCGTCCTTCAAAGTCCACTGTGGACCGTCGGGGGTGTCCTCGACGGTGATGCCCGCGGCCAGCAGGCGGTCGCGCACCGAGTCGGCGGTCGCGAAGTCCCTGGCGGCGCGGGCCTGCTGCCGCTGGTCGAGCAGCTCGCCGACGAGCGCGGCCAGCGCACCGCCCGCCCTGTCGTCCACTGTGGACGACGTCAAGGCGAGCGGGTCGAGACCCAGCACGGCCAGCTGCCCGCGCACGGTCGCGGCGGCCGCCAGCGCGCCCTGCTCGTCGCCGCCGTCCAGCGCGGTGAAGCCCCGCCGCACGGTGTTGTGCACCACCGCGACCGCGGCGGGCGTGCCGAGGTCGTCGTCCATGGCGGCGGCGAACTCGGCGCCCGGCTCACCGAGCGGCACCGCGCCGACCCGGCCGCCGACCCGCTGCACGAACGACTCGACCCGCTGGTAGGCGCGCACCGACTCCTCGAGCGCCGCCTCGGAGAACTCGATCGTGGACCGGTAGTGCGGCGCGACCAGGTGGTAGCGCAGCTCCTGCGGCCGGTACCTCTCGGTCAGCGCCGGGATCGACACGACGTTGCCGAGCGACTTCGACATCTTCTCGCCCGCCATGCCGACGATCCCGTTGTGCATCCAGAACCGCGCGAACACGTCGCCCGCGGCACGGGACTGCGCCAGCTCGTTCTCGTGGTGCGGGAACACGAGGTCGTGCCCGCCGCCGTGCACGTCGAACTCCGCGCCGAGGTAGGTCAGCGCCATCGCCGAGCACTCCAGGTGCCAGCCGGGACGGCCGGGACCCCACGGCGTCGGCCACGACGGCTCATCCGGCCGCGCGCCCTTCCACAGCGTGAAGTCCCGCGGGTCCCGCTTGCCCTCGGCCGCGGACTCGCCCTGCTGCACCTCGTCGGGCCTCTGCCCGGACAGCCGGCCGTACTCGGGGTAGGAGCGCACGTCGAAGTACACGTCGCCCGCCGCCGCGTACGCGTGCCCCGAGTCGATGAGCCGCCGCATCAGCTCGACCATCTGCGTGACGTGCCCGGTCGCCCGCGGCGCGATCGACGCCGGCAGGCAGCCCAGCGTGTCGTACGCGGCCTCGAACTGGCGCTCGAACGTCGCCGACCACTCCCACCACGGCCGCTCGTGCTCGGCGGCCCTGCGCAGGATCTTGTCGTCGATGTCGGTGACGTTGCGCACCAGCGTGACGTCCAGGCCCTGGTGGGTGAGCCACCGGCGCAGCACGTCGTAGTTCAGGGCGCCCCGCATGTGGCCGATGTGCGGTGGTCCCTGCGGTGTCGGCCCGCACACGTAGATCGACGCCGTTCCGCTGCGCACGGGATGGAACTCCCGCACACTCCGGCTCGCGGTGTCGAACAGGTGGAGGCTCACGGCACAGCTCAGCTTTCGTGGAAGGGACCCGACCAGGGGTACAGGTTAGTCGCGGGCGATCAGGCAGGCGGTGGCAACTGCCGCAATGCCCTCGCCTCGGCCCGTCAGCCCGAGGCCGTCGGTCGTGGTGCCCGACACCGCGACCTCGCCGCCCGCGGCCTTCGACAGCACCTCCTGCGCCTCCGCGCGGCGCTTGCTGATCTTGGGGGCGTTGCCGATGACCTGCACGACCGCGTTCCCGAGCAGGTAACCGGCTGCCTCGACCCGCGTGCGGACCTCGGTGAGCAGGTCGACGCCGTGCGCACCGGACCACCTCGGGTCGCCGGTGCCGAACACCGCGCCGAGGTCGCCGAGCCCGGCAGCGGACAGGAGCGCGTCGCACAGGGCGTGCGCGGCCACGTCACCGTCGGAGTGCCCCGCGCAGCCGTCGACGCCGTCCCACCGCAGGCCCGCGATCCAGCACTCGCGGCCGGGGGCGACGGGGTGCACGTCGGTGCCGATGCCGACTCTCATCGCGCGAACACCGCCGCCGCGACCGCGAGGTCGAACGGCGTCGTGATCTTCATCGCGGCCACGTCGCCGGGCACCGTGTGCACCGGCACGCCGATCCGCTCGACGAGCCCGGCGTCGTCGGTCGCCGAGAGCACGGTGCTGTCCGCGGCCTCGTAGGCGCGGCGCAGCACGTCGATCGCGAAGCCCTGCGGTGTCTGCACCGCGCGCAGGTCGGCGCGGCTCGGGGTGTCGACCACCACGCCGTCGGTGTCGACGCGTTTGACGGTGTCCGTGACCGGCAGCACCGGGACCACGGCCTGCGCGCCGGCGGCGACGGCCTCGGTGACGGATCGCACAAGGGCGGGCGGGGTGAAGGCTCTGGCGGCGTCGTGCACGAGCACGATCCCCGCGTCCGGCACGTGTTCGATGGCCGCCAGCAACGCGAGGTGCACGGACGCGGTACGGTCCACGCCGCCGGGGACGACGGAGACCGGCCCGAAGGCGGAAAGAGCGGCGGTCATCTCCGCCTGGTGAGCCACCGGGGCCGCGACGACGACATGCCGCACGCAGCCCGCTGCGAGCAGGCCACGCACGGCATGTGCGACCAAAGGCAAGCCATGTAGGGAAACCATGGCCTTGGGTCCGGCTGAACCGAGGCGTTCTCCCCGCCCCGCAGCGGGGACGAGCGCGACTGTCACAGTGGACTCGTTATCTCGTTGTGTGCTGCTGTTCAGACGATCAGACCGAGGCCGTGGCGAGGACCTCGTCGAGGATGACCTCGGCCTTGCCCTCGTCGGTGCCCTCGGCCAATGCCAGCTCGCTGACCAGGATCTGCCGTGCCTTGGCCAACATGCGCTTCTCACCGGCGGACAAGCCGCGATCCTTCTCGCGCCGCCAGAGGTCGCGCACCACTTCGGCCACCTTGTTCACGTCGCCGGAGGCGAGCTTCTCGAGGTTGGCCTTGTACCTCCTGGACCAGTTGGTCGGCTCCTCTGTGTGAGGAGCACGCAGGACATCGAAGACCCGGTTGAGACCCTCCTGGCCGACGACGTCCCGGACACCCACGATCTCGGCGTTGTCCGCGGGGACGCGTACGGTGAGGTCACCCTGCGCGACCTTGAGCACGAGGTACTTCTTTTCCTCGCCCTTGATCACACGGGTCTCGATGGCTTCGATGAGTGCGGCACCGTGGTGCGGGTAGACGACGGTCTCTCCGACCTTGAAAACCATGTGTCCTCTGCCCCTTTCGCTGACTCCATCTTAACACGAGCCGCGCTGGACCCGTAACGGACCCGGAATCGGTTACCGCAGGTCAGCGGCCACGTGCGGGCCGGCTCCGGGGTTGACAAATCTCACTGGACCGTGCTCGGCGGAAGATGTCGAACAATGATCGCCGGCGATTTTCCCGTTGTCCGAATTGGACGGTGCGAACACGCGGGCCCGACCACTCCGACGTGGTCGCGACCGGTCCCGCTACCCTTCCGCGTGAGGTAGGCAAGCCCGAGGAAGGACCCGCGCGATGGTGAGCCGTCAGACCACCCGACCGCTGCGCAAGCTCGTGCCCGCGGTGGCGATCGGTGTCAGTGCGCTGCTCGGAATCGTCGGCTGCAGTGCGGGTCAGGTCGCCCAGACCGCCGAGATGCCGCCCGCGGTGAACGGCAACAGCGGCCAGCTCGGCTCGCTCGCGCTGCGCGACGTCCAGGTCGTCTTCCCGGAGAGCGGCGAGGCCTACGAGGAGGGCGACGACGCGCCGCTCCAGCTGACGATCATCAACTCCGGCAACGATGGCGACGAGCTGATCGGTGTGACCAGCCCGGCGGGCGAGGTCGAGATGACCGGCAACCCGGCCATCCCGGCGCGCACCGCGCTGGCGGTCGTGCCGCCGGAGGAGAACGAGTCGGCCACCACGACCACCACAACCACCACGACCGAGTCGTCGCCGTCCTCGGAGACCGCCGGTTCCGAGGCACCCGGCACCGAGACCGGGTCCGAGACGTCCGGTTCCGGGACGTCCTCGGTGACCACGACCGGGTCGCCCGCCGACACCGAGGCCGTCGCGCCGGTGGTCGGGACCATGAGCCTGGTGATCACCGGGCTGACCGCTGGCCTGCCGTTCGGCAAGAACGTGCCGGTGACGTTCGAGTTCGCGAACGCGGGCTCGATCACCATCCTGCTGCCCGTCGGCGCGCCGTCCACCCCGCGGCCCGAGGCAGAGGGCATCGAAGAAGAGCACTGAGCCACTCGCTCGGTCTTTGTCGGTGGTGCCCTCTAGGTTGGCCGCGTGGCGAAGAACGTGCGATCGAAACCCGGCTGGCGCTGTGCGGAGTGCGGCAACGAGTCGGCCAAGTGGTACGGCCGTTGTCCCGAGTGCCAGGCCTGGGGCACCCTGGAGGAGGTCGGGGTCCCCAAGGCCGCGCTGGCCAAGATCGTGGCCGGTGCGCCAAGCGCCCCCGCGCGGCCGATCGGCGAGGTGGACGTCGAGGCGGCCAGGGCCAGGCAGACCGGCGTGCCGGAACTGGACCGCGTGCTCGGCGGCGGGCTGGTGCCGGGCGCGGTGGTGCTGCTGGCCGGTGAGCCGGGGGTGGGCAAGTCCACACTCCTGCTGGAGGTCGCGTTCCGCTGGGCCGCGCGCGACGGGGCGTCCTCGCCCGCGCTGTACGTGACCGGTGAGGAGTCGGCTGGGCAGGTGCGGCTGCGGGCCGAGCGCACCGGCAACGTGCACGACGCCATGTACCTGGCGGCCGAGAGCGACGTCTCGGCGATCCTCGCGCACGTGGACCAGGTGGATCCCGGGCTGCTGGTGGTCGACTCGGTGCAGACGCTGTCCACGACCGCCGTCGAGGGCACGGCGGGCGGGGTGACCCAGGTCCGCACCGTGACCGCCGCGCTGGTGGCGCTGGCGAAGGAACGTGGGCTGCCGGTGGTGCTGGTCGGGCACGTCACCAAGGACGGCTCGATCGCCGGGCCCCGCGTGCTGGAACACCTGGTGGACGTGGTCCTGCACTTCGAGGGCGACCGGCACTCGACGCTGCGGCTGGTGCGCGGCGTGAAGAACCGGTTCGGGCCCGCCGACGAGGTCGGCTGTTTCGAGCTGGTCGACGACGGGATCCGCGGGGTCGCCGACCCGTCCGGACTGTTCCTGAACAAGCGCGAGACGGGGGTGCCGGGGACGGCCGTCACCGTTGCCGTCGAGGGGAAACGGCCACTGGTGGGCGAGGTCCAGGCGCTCGTGTCGCGGTCGGCGCTGCCCACGCCGCGGCGTGCGGTGTCGGGCCTGGACTCGGCGCGGGTGGCGATGGCGCTGGCGGTGCTGGAGCGGCGCGGCGGGATCCGCCTGTCGGACCAGGACGTGTTCGTCGCGACCGTGGGCGGGATGCGGATCAAGGAGCCGGCCGCCGACCTGGCGCTGACGCTGGCGGTCGCCTCGGCGGCCAACGGGCGGCCGTTGCCGCCGGACCTCGTGGTGCTGGGGGAGGTCGGGCTCGCCGGGGAGGTGCGGCGCGTGCACGGGGTCAAGTCACGACTGGCCGAGGCGGCCCGGCTGGGGTTCGTGAAGGCGTTGATCCCGCCGGACTGTGAGGTGCCGGACGGGGTCCGGGCCCGGGTCTGCCCCGATCTCGGGACCGCACTGGACATCATGGAGGCGGTCTCCCAGGGGAAGTCCTGAGACACCCGCCTTTCATGGCACGAAGTCAGCTCTGTGGACGGACGCCCATGGCAGGCACAACCGCGGTGGTGACCGACGTGTAGCTGGTGACCGTGCCCGCCGGGACGTTGTCGTAGCCCTCCTCCGTCACCTGGCGTTCGCCGATGAACTGGCCGGTTTCCCGGTCGACGATGATGTCGTGGCGGCTGCCGTCCGCGCTGATGCCGTACGCCGTGCCCGCGACGCCGTCGAGGTTCGCGACCTGTTCGGTGATCTCCAGCGTCGGCACCTTCGCCAGTGCCCGGTACAGCGCCGCCCGCAGGTCGGCAGGGACCCGGCCGGTGCGGAGCACGTCCGCGACGTACACCACCATCTCCAGGTCCGGGTCCCTGCCCCGGCCCGCGGTGTCGGCGCGCAGGCGGTCGTGCAGCGTGTCGGCGTCGCGGGGCAGCGCGGCCAGGAACTCGGCGTTCGGCACCTGCCAGCTGCCCTCCGCCGCACACGGTTCGCGGCCTTCGGCCACCGCGAACCAGTCGCCGCACGGGGCGCGCCACTCGCCTTCCGGCCAGCCCGACTCGTCGACCGGGAAGCCCGCGGCCCTGGCCTCCGCCTCGGTGCCCGACACCCACTTGCGGGCGCCGGTGACGTCGCGGCGCCACAGCCAGTCCTGCTTCTCGTCGGCGGGCACCCACGTCTCGAGGAGGTTCTCCGCCAGGTACGCGTACTCGTCCACGCTCGCCATCCACCACGCGTGGGTGGCGATGTAGCGGTACTGGCCGGGGGCGACCGGCTCGTCGACCGCGCTGATCTTCCCGGCCGCCGAGTTCAGCTGGTCGGCGGCCGCGTTCGGGATGGTGTCGCCCAACTGCACGGTCTGCACCACCAGGACGCTCGCCACCATCGCCGCGACCGTGCCTGCCGACGCGACCCACCACGCCCAGCGGCGGCGCCTGCCCGGCCGCCCGGGCTCGGGGGCCCGCACCGGTTCGCGGCCGCCCGCCGTCACCATCAGCTCGGCCTTCGTGCGGTGGAAAGCCCGGTCGTCGGCGTCCTCCTCGGGGCGGAGGGCCGCCAGCGCCCGGTCGAGTTCGTCCTCCGACCACATGTCGCGAACGTTGTCGTGGTCGTTCTCAGGCATTGCCGTCCTCCTCCCGTGTCTCCCCGGACGGCACCGTCCTCGGTGCGTTGGCCCGCAGCCATTTCCGGACCCGGTGCAGCCGGGACCGCACCGTGCCGACGGGTATGCCGAGCGCGTCGGCCACCTCGGTCGAGTCGAGTCCCGCCCACGAGGTGAGGAGCAGCACGTCGCGGTCGCCCTCCGACAGCTGCGCCAGCGCGCCCGCCAGGCGGGTGGCCATGGCGGCGGCGTCCAGGCGGTCGGCCACCCTGGACTCGTGGCTCGCCTCCTGGCCGGGTGCGTGCCCGGCCGAGCGTGCGGTCGCCTGCAGCGCACGCACCTCCTGGCGGACCTGCCTGCGCAGCAGGTTCGTGGCGATGCCGTACAGCCAGGACCGCACCGCGCCCCGTCTGGGGTCATAGCTGTGCCGCTGGTTCAGCGCGACGAGAAACGTCTCGCTGACCAGGTCGTGCGCGGTCTCCTGGCCGACGCGGCGCGCGAGGTAGCGGTGCAGCGGGCGGGCGTAGGCGTCGAAGAGCCTGCCGAACAGCGACGCGTCGACCTCCGGTCCGCCGAGGTACGGGCGGTCCTTGTCGGCGGGCAGTGGCTCGTCGGCCTGCTCGCGGCGGGTCATCGTCCTCACATCACATGTTGCCCGATGACCCGCCGGACGTTCAGCGCCGATCGTCCGCTTCGCTCATTCGGACAGCAGCTGCGCGCACCTGATCAGGCCGAGGTGCGAGTACGCCTGCGGGTGGTTGCCAAGCGAGCGCTCCGCGATCGGGTCGTACTCCTCGGGCAGCAGGCCGGTCGGGCCCGCGGCGTCGACGATCTGCGCGAACAGGTCCTCCGCCTCGGTGCGCCGCCCGGTCAGCAGGTACGCCTCGATCATCCACGCGGCGCACAGGTGGAAGCCGCCCTCGTCGCCGGGCAGGCCGTCGTCGCGGTGGTAGCGGTACACCGTGGAACCGCTGCGCAGCTCCGCCTCGATGGCCGTCACCGTCGCGTGGAACCGCTCGTCGGACGGGTCGAGCAGGCCGACCATGCCGATCAGGAGGGTCGCCGCGTCGAGGTCGGTGCCGTCGTAGGCGGTGGTGAAGGAGCGGACCTCGGCGTTCCAGCCCTTGGTCAGCACGTCGTTCGCGATCTCGTCCCGCAGGCCCGGCCACGTCGGGTCGACCTCCCGGCCGTACCGCTCCGCGAGCTGCACGGCCCGGTCGATCGTCAGCCAGCACATGACCTTCGAGTACACGTGGTGGCGCGGCCGGTGCCGCTCCTCCCAGATGCCGTGGTCCGGCTCGTGCCAGCGGCGGGCCACGGCCTCGGCCATCGCGCCGACCATGCGCCAGTCGTCGTCGGTGAGCTTGCCCCGCACCTCGGACAGCGCCGCGACCAGGTCCACGACCGGGCCGAACACGTCCAGCTGCACCTGCTGGTTCGCGAGGTTGCCGACGCGCACCGGCCGCGAACCCGCGTAGCCGGGCAGCGTGTCGATCACGGCCTCGGCGGGCAGCGTGGTCCCGGCGATCGTGTACAGCGGGTGCAGCAGCTCCGGGCCGGGCAGCGTGCCGAGCACGCCGTGCAGCCAGCTGAGGAAGTTCTCCGCCTCCGCCGTCGAGCCAACCGAGACCAGGGCCTTGGCGGTCATGGCGCCGTCGCGGAGCCAGCAGTAGCGGTAGTCCCAGTTGCGGATGCCGCCGATCTCCTCCGGCAGCGACGTGGTCGCCGCGGCCATGATCGCGCCGGTCTCGCTGTGGCACAGGCCACGCAGGGTAAGCGCGGACCTGGCCACCAGGTCCTTCTCGACGGGCGGCAGCGTCAGCCCGTCCAGCCACTCGGACCAGTACGCGGCAGCGCGCGCGGCCCGCTCCTGCTCCGGCACCCGGTGCGGGTCGAGGTCGTTGGTGCCGCAGCGCAGCTCGAGCACGATCGGCGCGTCGGCCGTCGGCGTGACGACCGCGCGGGCCGTGTCGTGCATCCCGTCGGAGGTGATCTCCCACGTGATGCCCGGCGCGCGCAGCGAAACCGGGTCGGAGGTGCCGAGCACCCGCAGGCCGTCGGCCGACGGGATCAGCCGCACCTGCACCTGCGCGAACTCCGGCCGCGGCGCGAACTCGACCACGGCGGCCGCGGTGCCGGAGACGACGCGCACCAGGTCGGTGCGGTGCGCGTCGACGTAGTGGTCGAGGTAGTCGGTGACCAGCAGGCCCGACCAGCGGGTCTCGACGGTCATCGTGCCCGGCAGGTAACGCTGGCCGAGCGGCAGGCCGCCGCGCTCCGGATTGATCGAGAAGTTGCCCGCGTTCGGGCCGCCGAGCAGGTCGGCGAACACCGCGGCCGAGTCCGGCTCCGGGTGGCACAGCCAGGTCAGGCGCGCGTCCGGGGTGACCAGCGCGACCGACCGCTCGCTCGCGAGCATGGTCAGCCGCTCGATCGGCGGGGCCTGCTCGCCGTACAGCCAGTTGCGGCGCTCCTCGAGCAGGAACGCGAGCACCATGCCGACCTGCACCGGGTCGCCGATGCGGAACCCGGCGAGGGTGTCGCCGTCGCCGACCTTGACGCCCAGGTCCGGCCCGGACAGGCGGGCGAACGCCTTCTCGTCGGTCACGTCGTCGCCGACGAACACCGCGGCGGTCGCACCGACCTGGTGGCGCAGCGTGTCGAGCGCGCCGCCCTTGTCGGTCTGCACGACGGCCAGCTCGATGACCGCCTTGCCCTCGGTGACCTGCACGCCCTCCCAGGTGCACGGGCCCTGACGGATCGCCTCGTTGACGCGCTCGGCGACGGCGGTCTCGGCGCGGCGGGTGTGCACGGCGATGCTGGCGGGTTTGATCTCCAGCTGGACCCCGGCGGTCTCGTCGGTGATCCGCTCCAGCTCGGTCTCCAGGCGGCGGTGCAGCGTCTTCGCCTGGTCGTCGAGCGCGTGCACGAACCCGATGTCGAACTCCGACCCGTGGCTGCCGACGAGGTGCACCTCGGCCGGCAGGCGGGACAGCGTCGCGAGGTCGCGCAGCGCGCGCCCCGAGATCACGGCGGTGGTGGTCTCGTGCAGCCCGGCGAGTGAGCGCAGCGCCCCGACCGACTCGGTCATGGGACGGGCTTCGTCCGGGTTCTCCACGATCGGCGCGAGCGTCCCGTCGTAGTCGCAGGCCACCAGGAGACGCGGGGTGCGCGCGATCTGCACGATGGCCCTGCGCAGCTCGGCAGGCAGAGCTTCAGCGGTCATGGTCACGGTCGTCTTCGACTCTCTGGCGAGGGGGTGGTGTGCGGCTGTGCGTGCGCTGTCGCGTCAGGGTGGCACACGGCGGCAGAGCCGAACTGTATCGCCCGGCGATCCAGCCGATCCCCTCGTGTCCTGAGGTTGCCCTTCCCGCTGGATGAGCCCCTTCGTGGTGGGCTTGCGCCACCGTCGGGGCTCCGCGCCCAAAGGCGCGTTGACGGCGTGGTAATGCCCTGAAAGGCGCGTTCAGGGCGCTCAGCGCCCTGAATGGCCCATTGACGGCACCGGTTGTGCCGTGAACGCGCCTTCAGCCTCGTCGGGCGACCGCAGGGGTGGGGGCGTGTCTGATGACAGGTTCGTACGCCAAGCCACTTCACATGATCTTCACGAGATCGGTCGGCTAGAGGGTCTGTTCCTGCCTCGGCTGCAGGGCGTCCAGGAAGGACCTGGCCCAGCGGTCGACGTCGTGGGTGAGCACCTGCCTGCGCAGCGCCCGCATCCGGCGCCTGCCCTCCGCCGGGTCGAGCTCCAGCGCGGAGACCATGGCGTTCTTCACGCCGTCCAGGTCGTGCGGGTTCACCAGGAACGCGCTGGTCAGCTCGGACGCCGCACCCGCGAACTCGCTCAGCACCAGCGCCCCGCCGAGGTCGTGGCGGCACGCCACGTACTCCTTGCAGACCAGGTTCATGCCGTCCCGGACCGGTGTGACGAGCATGACGTCGGCCGCGGAGAAGAACGCGGCCAGCTCCTTGCGGTCGATCGACTGGTGCAGGTAGTGCACCACCGGGTGGCCGACGCGGGCGAACTCGCCGTTGATGCGGCTGACCACCTGCTCGATCTCGCCACGCATCCGCTGGTAGTGCTCGACCCGCTCCCGGCTCGGAGTGGCGAGCTGCACCATCACGACCTCGGACGGGTCGATGCGGCCCTCGGAGAGCAGCTCCTGCAGCGCGTACAGGCGGACGTCGATGCCCTTGGTGTAGTCGAGCCGGTCCACGCCCAGGATGATCTTGCGCGGGTTGCCGAGGTCGGCGCGGAGCTGGCGGGCGCGCTGGATCACGTCGCGGCTGCGGGCCGTCGCGTCCAGCCCGGACGCGTCGATGGAGATCGGGAACGCGCCGACCCGGACCGACCGGTCACCGACCTGCACCACACCGGGCCTGGTGCGGACCCCGACCGCGCCGCGGCTGGGTTCGAGACCGATGAGGCGCCGCGCGAGCCACAGGTAGTTCTGTGCGCCGCCGGGCCGGTGGAAGCCGACGAGGTCCGCGCCGAGCAGCCCGCGGATGATCTCCGCGCGCCACGGCAGCTGCATGAACAGCTCGGTCGGCGGGAACGGGATGTGCAGGAAGAACCCGATGCGCAGGTCGGGGCGCTGTTCGCGGAGCATCGCGGGCACCAGCTGCAGCTGGTAGTCCTGCACCCACACGATCGCGCCGTCGGCGGCGATCTTGGCGCACTCGTCGGCGAACCTCCGGTTCACCTTGACGTAGCTGTCCCACCACCCGCGGTCGAACACCGGCGTGGCGACCACGTCGTGGTACAGCGGCCACAGCGTCGCGTTCGAGAAGCCCTCGTAGTAGTCGCGCACCTCCTGTGCCGTCAGCGTCACGGGATGCAGCCAGATGCCGTCGTCGGAGAACTTGTCGACCTCGACGTCGGGCACGCCCGGCCAGCCGACCCACGCGCCGCTGTTGCGCTGGAGGAAGGGGGCGAGCGCGCTCACCAACCCGCCAGGGCTGTGTTTCCACCGCTCGGTGCCGTCGGGCAGCCGCTCAAGGTCGACCGGCAACCGGTTGGCGACCACGATGAAATCGGCCCCGCCGCTGTTGGTGATCTCAGTGCTGTCACTGCTCACGCCGAGCGTGCCTCCCTCGAAACGCGTCGGCTTTCGAGATTAGTCGGCGAAACGGTCGCGTGGGTGATGGGAGGTGTGCGGTCACACAGGGATTGCCCCCGTTCAGGCGATCGTGGCGCGCACCTCGGTGCCCAGTTCGACCGTGCGGCTGACCGTGCACAGCTTGTCGTGCGACAGCTTCACCGTGCGCGGCAGCAGCTTCCTGGCCTCGTCGCCCTCCGGCCCGGCCGGGAAACTCACGTCGAACGTCACCGAAAGGTTCGTCATCCGGTTGCCCTGTTCGGGATCGGCGACCTTGTCGCCACTGACGGTGATCGTGAACCCGTCCGGTTCCGCCCGCCTGCTCGTCACCGTGTCCGTGTCGATCGCCGTGCAGGTGCCGATCGCGGCGAGCAGCAGCTCCACCGGAGTGAACGCGTCGCCGCCGACGGGCAGCGTGCCGCCCCGCGCGTTGTGCACCACGTACTCACCCGTCGAGACGCGCTCGATCCGCACTGACCTGAAGGTGTCCGCCATGACCGCAACCGTAGTGGTGCACGCCACGTGAGGTTCGCCTAACAGCGATCATGAGCAGGTCGATACGCCCCAGGATAGCGTGGAATCGACGAGGGAGGTGAGACCGGTGGTGTGGCGGAACAGGTCCGCGCGGACGCGAGAGCTCAGCAGGTGGGAACGTCTGGAAAGCCCGGCGGGCGGAGTGCAGGGGCCCGCGCTTCCCTCGGAATCGACCGTCCACTTCGTACTGGATCTCGCACTGCGGATCGGCGAGGTGCAGATGTCGTCCGGGGCGGGCGCGTCCGACGCGACGGCCACGATCATCGCGGTCGCCAACTCCTACGGCATGCCGCACTGCGAGGTCGACGTGATCTTCACCTCGATCACCGTCGCGTGCCACCGCGGCGTCGACCTGCCACCCGTCACGTCACTGCGCGTCGTCCGCTCCCGCAGCCTCGACTACACGCGGCTCGCACTGGTCGAGCAACTGGTCCGCGACATCACCCGCGGCCGCATCTCCTCCCGGGACGCACACACCGAACTGGACCGGATCACCAGCGCACCCCACCCCTACCCGCGCTGGCTCGCGACCGCCGCCTACGCCGGCATGGCGGCCGCGATCTCCGTGCTCATCGGCGGCGGCGTGGTCGTCGCCCTGTTCGCGGCGATCATCACCGCGCTCGTCGACCGGATCGGCAGACTGCTGAACAAGAGGGCGCTGCCGTTCTTCTTCCAGCAGATGGTCGGCGGCGCGCTGGCCACCGGCTCCGCCATCGCCATCGTCGCCTCCGGCGTGCTGCCGGCAACCGTGCGGCCGACACTCATGGTCGCCGCCGCCCTCACCGTGCTGCTGTCGGGCCTGTCGTTCGTGTCGACCGTGCAGGACGCCATCACCGGCTACAACGTCACCGCGGCAGGCCGTACGGTCGAGGTGTCGCTGATGACCGCCGGCCTGATCGCGGGTGTCGTGATGGCACTGAACATCGCCGTGCAACTGGGCCTGCCGTCGGTGCCGCTCGCCGACCCCCTGCCACCCTCACTGCCCCGGCTGCCGCTGCAGACCCTGTCCGGCGGCGCCGCCGCCGCGTGCTTCGCACTGGCCAGCTACGCGACCCCCCGCGCCGTGATCGTGGCCGGGGTGGCGGGCGCGGCGGGCGCCATCGGCTACGGCGTGCTCGGGCTGCTCGGCGTCGGCGTCGTCGCATCCTCCGCCGTCGCCGCCACCGTCATCGGATTCTCCGGCGGCGTCCTGTCACGACGGCTGCGCATCCCGCCGCTGGTGATCGCGGTGGCCGGGATGGTGCCCCTGCTGCCCGGCCTCACCGTGTACCGCGCACTGTTCGAACTGGCCGTCGAGCGCAGCTACGCCGGGTTGTCGACGCTGATGATCGCCACCTCCATCGCACTCGCACTCGCCGCGGGCGTCGTGCTGGGCGAATACCTGGCACAGCCCGTCCGGTACGGGCTCGGCAGACTGGAACGGCGCCTGTCCGGCCCACGCCTGTCCGGCCCACTCCGGCCCACGAAGCGCCGCCTCGAATGACCGTGTCCTAGGATTGCGGTGGCCGTCCGCGGCCACCGCCGGTGTAGCTCAATTGGCAGAGCACTCGCCTTGTAAGCGAAAGGTTCCGGGTTCGAGTCCCGCCACCGGCTCAACGCTGGGCACCCCGTGCTCGCGGAGCGCGCTCGCCATGGCGTTTCGCGTCATGTTGGGGGGCCGAGCCCCCCAAGCCCCCCACGGTGCGGTTGGTTCCTGACCCGGCGTGGTCGCCTTCTCCGTATCGTCGGGTGCTGGGCTGGTGCCCTGAACGCGCCTTTCAGGGCATTACCACGCCGTCAACGCGCCTTCACAGCACTACCAGGGCGCTCCGCGCCCGGCCCCCGCGAAGCGGGGCCCGCACCGACGCAACCCCGACGGTGGCGCAAGCCCACCACCAAGGGGCTCCCTGCCATCCCCGAGACCTGCCCGTCCGGCGAGGACAAACCACCACAACGGCAACGCCGACCTCGGTTAGATTCCCCCGCGGGGGGATGTCGAGGACCCGGTGGCGGCTCCGACTTCCTGTCGAACCGCACCTGGACGGGTGCCTGGCACACGAGGAGCAACACCATGAAGTACTTGCTGATCATGCAGGTCAACCCCGCTGTTCTCGAGGCGCTGACCGACGAGGAGCGGTCGGCGATCGGGGACGGGCACGGGGAGTTCATGAAGACCGTTCAGGAGTCCGGTGAGTTCATCCTCACCCAGGCCCTCGCCGACCCGGCCAACACGAAGGTCGTGCGCGGCGGAGACGTGCCCGCCGTGACCGACGGGCCGTTCCTCGAGGCCAAGGAGTTCATGGGCGGCTTCTACCTGATCGACTGCGAGAGCGAGGAACGGGCCGTCGAGCTTGCGAAGCTCATTCCCGACACCCGGCACAAGGGGCTGGCCATCGAGATCCGGCCCGTCATGTTCTCCTCGGGCGCCGATCTGTGAGTGGTGCTGTCGAGGACCTGCTGCGCGGCCTCGCGCCGCGGGTCCTCGGCACGCTCGTCCGCAGGCACGGGCAGTTCGACGCGTGTGAGGACGCCGTCCAGGAGGCGCTCCTCGCCGCGTCGGTCCAGTGGCCCGAGCAGGGGACACCCCGGGAACCTGCCGGGTGGCTGGTCACCGTCGCCGGGCGGCGGCTCACCGACCAGTGGCGCAGCGAGGCGGCGCGGCGGCAGCGTGAACTGGCCGTCTCCGTCGAGCCCGCGCAGGAAGACGACCTGAACCGGCACGTCGATGACACCCTGAAGCTGCTGTTCCTGTGCTGCCACCCGGAGCTGTCGGCGCCCTCACAGGTCGCGCTCACGCTCCGCGCCGTCGGCGGCCTCACGACCGCGGAGATCGCGAGCGCGTTCCTCGTGCCGGAGGCCACCATGGCGCAGCGCATCAGCCGCGCCAAGCAGAAGATCAAGGACAGGGGCTTCCCCGAGGGCCCCGAGCGGCTGCCCGCCGTGCTGCACGTGCTGTACCTCACCTTCAACGAGGGCTACAACGCCACGTCCGGTCCCGACCTGCAGCGGGTCGAGCTGACGGCGGAGGCGATCCGGCTGACCCGCGAGGTGCGCCGGCTCGTCCCCGACGACGGCGAGGTGACCGGGCTGCTCGCGCTGATGCTGCTCACCGACGCCCGCCGCGCCACCCGCACCGCCGAGGACGGCGCGCTCGTGCCGCTGGCGGAACAGGACCGCACCCGCTGGGACCAGGACCGGATCAAGGAGGGCGTCGCGCTGGTCACCGAGACACTCGCCACAGCCGCGCCGGGGCCCTACCAGCTGCAGGCCGCGATCGCCGCCATCCACGACGAGGCACCCAGCACCGAGGACACCGACTGGCCCCAGATCCTGGTGCTCTACCAGATCCTCGACCGGATGGCGCCGAACCCGATGGTCACGCTGAACCGCGCGATCGCGACCGCGATGGTGCACGGGCCCGTGGCCGGGCTCGACCTGCTGAAGTCGCTGGACGAGGACAAACGGGTCGCCGGCCACCACCGGCTCGACGCCGTGCGCGCGCACCTGCTCGACCTCGCGGGCCAGCACGAACAGGCCCGCGAGTACTACCGGAAGGCCGCGAAACGCACCTTCAGCATCCCCGAGCGCGAGTACCTGCTGCGGAAAACCTCAGGGTAAGTCGGGGGTCTCCCTCATTACGCGCACCCGGAGATCTCTCTACCGTCGGTGGTGTGGACATCAGAAGGGGTACCGGCGGGTGACGGTTCGTTTACCAGTCGGGCCGTCCCGTCCGGCCGCTCACCAGGGCGGCTACTCTCGCGGGCGTACTGAGTTAGGGGGTTTCGCCTTGGTGAGCATGCGCTCGAGGATCATGGCTTGGGCGACGCGCTGGTACCTGGCGCGGCAGTCCAAGAAGGGCTTCGACCTTTCGAAGATGGCGCTGCTGCCGGACAGCGCGTTGATGCCGCTGAAGCGGAACGGCCTCGATCCGGTGCCCGCGCTCGGGGAGACGCGCGAGGCGGCACCGGTGAGCAAGCTGCCGATCCCCTTCAGCGTGAACGTGTGGCTCGTCACGGGGTACGAGGAGGCCAAGACCGTCCTCGGCGACACGAAGAGCTACAGCAACGACTTCGCGAACCTGGTCGGTGAGCACGGCGCGTCGGCGAGCCACAGCCCAGGCGGCCTCGGTTTCGCGGACCCGCCGGAGCACACGCGGCTGCGCAAGCTGCTGACCCCGGAGTTCACGATGCGCCGCCTGTCCCGGCTGACCCCGGGCATCCAGGCGATCATCGACCAGCAGCTGGACCGGATCGGTGAGGCGGACGGCCCGGTCGACCTGGTGTCGTACTTCGCGCTGCCGATCCCGAGCCTGGTGATCTGCGAGCTGCTCGGGGTCCCCTACGACGACCGCGACGACTTCCAGCGCCTGTCGATGGCCCGGTTCGACCTGTTCGGCGGCGCGACCGCGTCGCTCGGCGCGATCTCGGAGTCGCTCGCGTACCTGACCGAGGTCGTGAAGAAGCAGCGCGCCGAACCGGGCGACGGCCTGCTGGGCATGCTCATCAAGGAGCACGGCGACGAGATCAGCGACCAGGAGCTCGCCGGTCTCGCCGACGGTGTGCTGACCGGCGGCTTCGAGACGACGGCGAGCATGCTGGCGCTCGGCGCGCTGGTGCTGCTGCAGGACAGGGAAACGTTCAAGCTGGTCCACGACGACGACACGGCGGTGCACGGGTTCGTCGAGGAGGTGCTGCGTCACCTGACCGTGGTGCAGGTCGCCTTCCCGAGGTTCGCCCGCGCGGACGTCGAGGTCGGCGGCGAACAGATCAGCAAGGGCGACGTCGTGATCGTCTCCCTGTCCGGCGCCGACCGCGACCCGGTCCTCGGGGACAACCTGGACCAGGTGGACCCCCACCGCGCCCCGACGAGCCACCTCGCGTTCGGCTACGGCGTGCACCGCTGCATCGGCGCGGAGCTGGCGCGGATGGAACTGCGCGCGGCCTACCCGGCACTGGTCCGCCGCTTCCCGAACCTCCGTCTGGCCACCGAATCGGAAGACCTCAACTACCGCAAGGTCTCCATCGTCTACGGCGTGGAAACCCTCCCGGTACTGACGAACTGACCGCGCCGGGGGCGGGTGCCATGCCCTGAAAGGCGCGTTCGAGACGCTCGACGTCCCGAACGCGCCTTTCAGGACGTCGGCGGGGGGCTATGGCTGGGGGCGGGTTCGCTGGGGTCGGTTTCGGCGGCGAGGCGGCGTTCCCGTTTGCCGCGGGCCAGCTCGGTGGCCAGGGCGTCGAGGTGCGGTGTCCAGAACCGCCGGAAGGTGGACAGCCACTGGTCGGCCTCACGCAGGGGGCCCGGCGCGACCGCGTACAGCCGCCGGTTCCCCTCCGCGCGCACGTTGGCGAAGCCGTTGTCCCGGAGCACCTTCAGGTGTTGGGACACCGCGGGCTGGGTAATGCCGAACTCGTCCTGGACGACCGACGACACCTCACCGGCAGCGCGCTCGCCGTCAGCGAGCAGCTCCAGGATCCGCCGCCGGACCGGGTCGCCGAGAACGTCGAAGGCATGCACCCCGACATCGTATATAAGGATGCGGTGAAATTGAGAGTCGTCGTGCTGGCCGACACCCACGCCCCGCGCCGCTGGAAGTCCTGCCCGCCCAGGGTCGCGGAACACCTGGCCCGGGCGGACGTGATCCTCCACGCGGGCGACGTGTGCACCCCGGACGTGCTGGACGAGCTGGCGGCGTTCGCCCCGGTCCACGTCGTGGCGGGCAACAACGACGGCCAGGACGTGGTCGCGTGGGGCGCTCCGGAGACCCTGGAGGTGACCCTGGCCGGGCTGCGCGTGGCCATGATCCACGACAGCGGTCAGGCCGACGGCCGCCCGGCCCGCATGCGCCGCCGCTTCCCGGACGCCGACCTGGTCGTCTTCGGCCACTCCCACATCCCGATGGACGTCACCGGCGCGGGCATCCGCATCTTCAACCCCGGCTCGCCGACCGACCGCCGCCGTCAGCCCCACGGCACCGTGGGCCTACTGGACATCGAGGACGGTCACCTGCTGGACGCCCGCATAGTCCCCGTCACCTGACCGGGGGCACCGTCAGAACCGGAAGACGGCACCGGTTTCGCTGCTCAGCATGCACGGGTTGCTGTACTCCCGGGTCCACTCCACTGGCTCGCCGTGCCACGTGCCGGTCGCCGCGGCGACCACCGGGCGGTACTCCAGGGTGCAGCTCATCGGGAACTGGTGGTCGGCCAGCGCGTCGAAGTCCCCGTCGGACCGGAGGAGTTCCACGCAGGCGAACATGGCCTTCGGGTGCGTGCCGCCGGGCGGGTCACACTCCAGCACCACCTCTTGGGTCTCGCCTTCCGGGACCGAGACCGAGAGCGTCAGCGACGTGTCGTCGCTCGCGTGCGCGACGCCGGTCACCATGAACGGCAGGGCGATGGCCAGCAGTGCGCCACCGATCCGGGTGAGGTTCATGGCTACACAGTGGACGGCCCGATCGGCGATGGGAAAGCTGACTCGTCGGTAACCCCCAATCGTGTGGACCGTGCCTGCGGAACGTCCTTAACCTGGCGCCATGGAGATCAGGGAGGCGGTACCGGAGGACTGGCAGCAGATCTGGCCGTTCCTGCGGGACATCGTGCGCGCGGGGGAGACCTACACCTGGCCGACCGACGTCACCGAGGACGTGGCGCGCGGCATGTGGATGGCCGCCGCGCCGCCCAACCGGACGATCGTCGCGGTGGCCGGGGACACGGTCATGGGCACCGCGAAGATGGGGCCGAACCACCTCGGACCCGGCTCGCACATCGGGACCGCGAGCTTCATGGTGTCGCCGGACCACGGCGGCAAGGGGGTCGGCCGGGCACTCGGGCAGCACGTGCTGGACCAGGCCCGCGCCGACGGGTTCCGCGCGATGCAGTTCAACGCGGTCGTGTCGACCAACGAGGTCGCGGTGCGGCTGTGGCGGTCACTGGGTTTCGAGATCGTCGCGACGCTGCCCGCGGGTTACCGGCACGCGACGAAGGGCTATGTCGGGCTGCACATCATGTTCCGTAGCCTCGTGCCATGAGGATCGCTGTCGCCGCGGACGAGCTGGTCGGGGTCGCCGAGGCAGTCGTCGACGAGCTGCGCGCCAGGGGGCACGAGCCGGTGCCGCACGGCGCGCTGGCCCCGGCCGCGCGCGCCGACTGGGCGTGGGCGAGCGAGGCGGCCGCCCGTGCGGTCGCCGACGGCCGGGCCGACCAGGCGATCGTCTGCTGCTGGACCGGCACGGGCGCGTCGATCGCCGCGAACAAGGTGCCGGGGGTGCGGGCCGCGTTGTGCGTGGACGCGGAGACCGCCCGCGGCGCCCGCAAGTGGAACGACGCGAACGTGCTCGCACTGTCGCTGCGCCTGACCAGCGCGCCGCTGCTCACCGAGATCCTCGACGGCTGGTTCGCCGGCGAGGCCAGCGAGGACCCGGGGGACCGGGCGAACATCGCGCACGTCGACGACATCGGCTGACCGCCACGTCGGCGGTACCGCCTGCTCACACCGGCGGTCGCGGGTCGTACTGGATGCCGCGCCGCACCGCACGTGCCCGGTCGGCACCCGCGAAACGGGCCACGAGGTGCAGTGCCATGTCGATGCCCGCCGAGATCCCGGCTGCGGTGACGACGTCGCCGTCGTCGATGTACCGGTCGTCGCGGCGCACCTCGATCGTCGGGTCGATGGCGGCGAGCCGGTCGAGCGCCGCCCAGTGCGTGGTCGCGGGCCTGCCCGTGAGCAGCCCGGCCTTCGCGTACACGAGCGCGCCCGTGCACACGCTCGCCAGCAGCGGCACCCGCTCCCGCTGCGCGCGCACCCACGCGACCTCGGCCTCGTCGTCGACCCGTTGCCTGGCGCCGCGCCCGCCCGGGTACAGCAGCACGTCGAGCGCGGGCACGTCGTCGTCGGAGTGGTCGGGCAGGACCCGCAACCCCTTGGCACAGCGGACGACCCCGCCGTCGTGGGAGAACGTGGTGACCGCCCAGCCGTCGTCGGGGAAGCGTGCGCACCACCAGGCGAGCACCTCCCACGGACCGATCGCGTCCAGTTCCTCGACGTCGTCGAACAGGAGGATGCCGATGGTGCCCACGGGTTCATCCTGCCGTGGCGAGCAACTCCCGCGCCGCTGACCTCGCGACCGCCACCGCGTCCTCCTGCGCGCCGGAGGTCAGCGCCACGATCGCGCCCTCGTGCAGCAGGTGCAGGTAAGCGCCGAGCGCCGCGGGCAGGCCGGCGTCGCGGACCAACTGCTCGTAGCGCCCGCGCATCCACTGCTTCTCGGCGTGGATCACCGCGACGCCGGGGTGGCCGGTGCGGCCGATCTCCGCGTTGGCGTTGACGAACGCGCATCCGCACGTGTTGACGGTGAGCCATTCCGCGAGCACGTCGAACGCGGCCAGCACCTGGTCCGGCCCGGGTTCGACGGCCGCGAGCCGCTCGTCGACGAACGCCTGCCACCGCTCGAACCGCGTCCGCAGGTACAGCGCGACCAGGTTGTCCTTGGAGCCGAACCGGTCGTACAGCGTCTTCTTCGTGGTGCCGGCGCGCTCCGCGATGAGGTCGACGCCCACCGCGTGGATGCCGCGGTCGTAGAACAGCTCGCTCGCGGTGGCGAGGAGGCGTTCGCCTGCTGGTGTCATCGGTCGGGAAAGCACACTGACAGTATACCGACCTGTATGTTTACCTGTCGGCATGAGACACACCGCGGCCGCAGCGGTCGGCCTTGTCGTCATGTGGAGCAGTGGGTTCGTCGGCGCGCGGCTCGGCACCGCCCACGCGGCCGCCGACACCCTGCTGGCCTGGCGGTATGTCGTGGTCGCGGTGCTGGTCGCGCTGGCCATGGCGGTCCGCCGGCCCCGGCTGACCGGGTTCGAGGTGCGGCGGCAGGCGCTGCTCGGGCTGCTGTGCCAGGCGCTCTACCTCGCGGGGGTGGTGACCGGCGTCGGGCTCGGTGTGCCTGCCGGGATCGCCGCGCTGGTCGCGGTCATGCAGCCGCTGGTCGTCGGCGCCCTGGCGGGGCCGGTGCTCGGGCAGCAGGTGCGGCCCCGGCAGTGGCTCGGCCTGGTCACCGGGCTCGCCGCGGTCGCCGTGGTGGTGGCCGGTGACCTCGACGGCGGCGGGCACGTCCTCGGCTACCTGCTGGTGGCGGGCGGCATGCTCGCGTTGTCGGTGGGCACGCTGCTCGAGCGGCGGTGGGCGCTGGAGACCGCGCCGTTCGACCAGCTCACCATCCACTGCCTCACCTCGTGCGGGGTGTTCGTGGCCGCCGCCGCGGTCACCGGCAGGCTCGCGCCGCCGATGACGCCGGGGTTCTGGTGGGCGGTGGTGTGGGTGGTCGTGCTGTCGACGTTCGGCGGCTACGGCTGCTACCTGCTCGCACTCCGCGCGCTCGGCGCGACCGGCGCCAGCACGTTGCTCTTCCTGACGCCACCCACCACGATGGTGTGGGCGCTGTTGATGTTCGGTGACCCGATCGAGTGGACCACGCTGGTCGGGCTGACTGGCTGTGCGGCGGCTGTGTGGCTGGTACTCGCCCGATCGGGGAAGGTGAGATGGACCCGCTCGTCACGGCACGACAGCTCTACGAGGCACGGAGAAGCCGGGTCCCCATCCCGCCCTTCGGCGACGGTCTGACCGCCGCCGACGGGTACGCGGTCCAGCAGGAGCTGGTGCGGCTGCTGCTCGCCGACGGCGACCGGATCGTCGGGCACAAGGTGGGCCTCACGTCCAGGCCCATGCAGCGGCTGATCGGCATGGACTCGCCCGACTACGGCCCGGTGCTGGCGTCGACGGTGTACGCCTCCGGCGCAGCGGTGCCGATGAGCCGGTACATCCAGCCCAAGATCGAGGCGGAGATCGTGTTCGTGCTCGGCGCGCCGCTGCGCGGGCCGGGTGTGAGCGTCCTCGACGCGGCACGGGCCGTGGCCGGGGTGGCGGCGGCCGTGGAGATCGTCGACTCGCGCATCGAGGACTGGCGGATCGGGCTCGCCGACACCATCGGCGACCTCGCGTCCAACGGTGCGGTCGCCACGTCGGGCAGGCTCGTCCCGCTGTCCGAGGTGGACCCGCGGATGGTCGGGATGGTGTTGTCCCGCAACGGTTCCGTCGTCGACACCGGCGCCGGGGCGGCCGCGCTGGGTGACCCGCTGCTGGTGGTGGCGTGGCTCGCCAACACGCTCGGCGAGGTCGGTGCCGGGCTGGAACCGGGACACCTGATCATGACCGGCGCGCTGCACGCCGCGGTGCCGATGGCCGCGGGCGACGTGTTCCGGGCGGAGTTCGACGAACTGGGTGCGGTGACGGTGCGGGTGGTCTCGTGAAGGCGACACGGTTCTCCCCCGGCACGCTCACGGAAGGCCCGGCGGCCGCGGCGATCGCGTTCGTCCTCGGGGCCGATGTGGACGGCGGGACGGTGCACGACGTCCTCGCCGCGACCAGGGCGCTGTGCCCGGCGCTGGTGGCCGGGGGCGCGCACGTGCTCGGCAGCCCGGTGCCGGTCCCGCCCGTCGACCTCCGGCTGCTCGGGGTGGTGCTGGAGCGCGGCGGTGAGGTGGCCGCGACCGCGGCTGCCGCGGCGCAGGGGCACCCGGCCGGGGCGGTCGCCGCGCTCGGCCCGCTGCGGGCCGGCGAGATCGTGCTGACCGCACCACTCGCGTCGATCGGCGACGCCAGGTCCGGTGACGTGCTGGTCGCGAGCGTCGGGCGGCTCGGCAGCGTCGAGGCCGTGGTGGACTAGATGATCGATTCCGTGAAGTCGGTGTGAGTGGGCGGTCGGTCGTCGTGTGCTGGTCGCGTCGGATCGGGTGCGTTGCCTGGTTCCGGTTCGCGTTGGTGGTTGTCCTCGCCGGACAGGCAGGCTGTGAAGGCGCGTTGACGGCGTGGTAATGCCCTGAAAGGCGCGTTCAGGGCGCTGGGCGTCCTGAATGGCCCATTGACGGCACTTGTTGTGCCGTGAACGCACCTTCACAGCATCGGCCCAGCCCGTCTCGGGCGACCGCAGGGGGTGTGGGGGTTGTGCCTGATGACGGGTTCGTACGCCAAAGCCACTTCACATGATCTTCACGGAATCAACCGTCTAGTCGCCCGACGTGAGCCGGTAGCCGGTGACGATCTCCGGGAAGATCCGGATGACCTCGACGTTCCCCATGTCGACGAGCGGGGTGATCAGCGTCTCGAAGTGCGCGATCTCCTCGGTGTCCACGATCCGCCGGGCGACCCCGGTCACCGTGATGCTCCACCCCGGCGCGTGGTCGTCGGCGCCGTCGGCCTGGAACGCGACGACCGAGCCCGCGCAGTCGCCGCCGACGTGGCTGCGCACGATGACCATGCCGTCCTCGACCCGGTGCCGGACGGGCACGATCGCGGGCAGTGCCCGGACCGTGTAGACGATCCGGCCGAAGGGTGCCTCGCTCAGCAGCCGCAACGACTCCGCGCGGCTCAGCTCGGCAAGGTGTGGCGGACAGTCACCCACGCGACACACCTCCCAGCGCCCGTCCCAATGCGTGAGCATTGGCGCGGGCGGCGTCCGGCGCAAGAGCCCAAGCACCTGAACCCGGCAGAGTCTTTTGCCTCTGTCCGCCTGCGCCCGTTTGCCGTCCCGCGATCGGGGCCCAGCGCCACGCATCGTCCCTGGTGGACACGGTGAGTGTCGGTCCGGTGGCCGAACCCGGCCCGCCAGGGCAGTCCTGGGTAGGTTGCCCCAGGTGGCCTACCCCGTGCGGAGGAGGCGAGAAATACAGTGAGTAACAAACGGTCGGATACGACCGATAGCCCGTTTGCCGAACCAACGGACCAGCCGGGGGTGCCATGCCAGGTGAGCAGGCGCGCTCATCCGCCCGCGCGCACCAGCCTGACCGGACGTCTCCGGACGGGTCCCGGATCGACGGCCTGTTCGGCCTCCAGTCGCGGCTGAGCGAGACCGCGAAGTCGCGGGACCGGCTCCAGGGCCTGCTCGACGCGGTGGTCGCGGTCGGGGCCGGACTGGAGCTCGAGGGCACGCTGAACCGTATCGTGCGCACCGCGGTCGAACTGGTGGATGCCCGGTACGGCGCGCTCGGTGTCGTCGGGCCGGACCAGCAGGAGCTGTTGTCGGAGTTCGTGTACGTCGGCGCCGACGACGAGCGCCGCCACGCGTTCGTGATCGAGAACCCGCACCCCACCGGCCAGCCGCCGCGCCGGGTGCTCGGCGAGCCGATCCGGGTGCGCGGCGAGGTGTTCGGCAACCTGTACCTGACCGAGAAGCGCGGCGACCGCGGCGAGTTCACACAGGACGACGAGATCGTGCTCAAGGGCCTCGCCGCCGCGGCGGGCGTCGCGGTGGAGAACGCCAGGCTGTTCGAGGAGTCCCTGCTGCGCGAGCGGTTCATGGCGGCGTCGCGGGAGGTCAACACGCACCTGCTCGGCGGCGGGTCCAGCCAGGACGCGCTCGATCTGATCGCGTCCCGTGCCCGCGAGCTGTCGGCGGCGGACTGCGCGCTGCTGCTGTTGTCCGACGGCGCCAGGGTCGTGGTGCGCGCCGCGGCGGGCGGGGTCGGGCCCGACCTGATCGGCACCGCGCTGCCGGCGAAGGATCCGCTGGTCGCGAGCATGTTCGTCATGTACGGCCCGGAGATGATCGCCGACCTGTCGGCCATCGTGCCGCCGACGTGGGAGCTGCCGTTCGGGCCCGCGGTGGCGGTGCCGCTGCGCGCGGGGAACGTCGTGACCGGCGTGCTGCTGGCGATGCGCGCGTCCGGCGGCGTCCGGTTCCCGCGCGAGTACGTGCCGCTGCTGGCGTCGTTCGCCGACCAGGCCGCGTTCGCGCTGGAGCTGGCGGAGAAGCACCGCGCGCAGCGGCAGCTCGACGTGCTCGCCGACCGCGACCGCATCGCGGGCGACCTGCACGACCACGTGATCCAGCGCCTGTTCGCGACGGGCATGAGCCTGCAGGGCACCGTCCGCCGCATCACCGACCCGTCCGTGCGCAGGCGCGTGAGCCGTGCCGTGGAGCAGCTGGACGAGACGGTCCGCGAGATCCGCACGTCGATCTTCGACCTCCACACGACGGGCACGGACGGTTCCGCCAGCCTGCGCCGCCGGATGCTCGACATCGTCGAGGAACTGTCGGCGGGCTCGGAGCTGACCCCGTCGGTCCGCATCTCCGGCGCGGTCGACACCCTGGTCCAGGAGACCCTCGCGGTCCACGCGACCGCGGTGCTCCGCGAGGCCGTGAGCAACGCCATCCGCCATTCGCACGCGGCCTCGATCGTGGTGACGGTCGAGGCCGGGACCGATCTCATCATCGACGTCGTCGACGACGGGGTCGGCGTGCCACCCGGGGTCGCGCGGAGCGGGCTGCTCGGGGTGGAGCGCCGGGCGGGAAAGTGCGGCGGGATGGCCGTGATCGTGCCCGGCCCGGAGGGCGGGACCCGGCTGACGTGGCGCGCGCCACTGGCCGGTGCGTGAGGGCGGCGGTCGCCCCAGCACTCACAGGTCGGGTTTGCGGGACTTGAGTTCCGCCGCCAGGACGGCTGCCTGCGTGCGGCGTTGCATGCCGAGCTTCGCGAGGATGTGGGACACGTAGTTCTTGACCGTCTTCTCCGCGAGGAACAGGCGCGCGGCGATCTGCCGGTTGGTCAGGCCCTCGCCGACCAGGTCGAACACCGCCCGTTCCTGGTCGGTCAGCCCGGCCAGGGGCCCGTCGGTCTCGCCCTGGCGGATGCGCTTCATCAGCGTCTCGGTGGTCCTCGCGTCCAGAAGGGACTCGCCGGCGCCCACCTTGCGCACGGCGCTGATCAGGTCGTTGCCCAGCACCTGCTTCAGCACGAAACCCGACGCGCCCGCCATGATCGCGTTCAGCAGTGCCTCGTCGTCCGAGTAGGATGTCAGGATCAGGCAGTGCAGGTCCGGTAACTGTGAGCGAAGGTCCCGGCACAGCTCGACACCGTTGCCGTCCGGCATGCGTACGTCGAGCACCGCAACGTCCACGTCGTGGTCCGGGATGCGGCGCAGTGCATCGGCCACCGTGGCCGCCTCACCGACGATCTCCAGGTCCGGTTCGTCCTCGAACAGGTCGGCTACGCCGCGGCGGACGATCTCGTGGTCGTCGACCAAGAAGATCCTGATGCTGCTCACCAGGGCCTATATATCAGATTAAACATCAAGATCGCAATGTTACCGTGTAGCTTCTCACAGTAAAAATCGTGATTCCCCAGGTGAGGTACCAGTATTGCATTCGTGCATCTGAAGCGAAGAAAATTCTCTGTTACGTTCCATGAGTATGTCGGAACGAGTCATCGACAGTCCGTCCAAAAAGGACGGAGCGGCAATCTGGCGAATCGCACGTGATTCCGGAAAGCTCGATCTGAACTCATCCTACGCGTATCTGTTGTGGTGCCACGATTTCGCGGACACCTCGGCGGTGGCCCGGGTCGGCGACGACGTGGTGGGCTTCGTCATCGGCTACCTGCGTCCACGGGCCCAGGACACCGTTGTGGTCTGGCAGATCGCGGTCGACGCCGGTCAACGGGGCAAGGGCACTGCTGCCGCCCTGCTCGACGCGCTTGTACGCAAGACAGGGGCGCGTCGTATGGAGACCACGATCACACCTGACAACGCCGCGTCGAACGCGTTGTTCCGCTCACTCGCCGACCGGTGGGGTGCCGAGATGAGCGTGGCCGGTGAGTTCGCGGCGGGCGAGTTCCCGGACGACCATGAAACCGAAGTGTTGTACCGAATCGGGCCGTTCCGGGACGCGCGTGCCGCATAAGAAATGTCACGAAAAGATAAAAATCCGGGGAAGCAGGTTTGGAGCACAGTGAACGTTTTCGAGACCGTTGAATCCGAGGTGCGGAGCTACAGCCGCGGCTGGCCGGTCGTGTTCGACCGCGCCACCGGTGCGTACCTGCACGACGAGGACGGCAACGCGTACCTCGACTTCTTCGCGGGCGCGGGCGCACTGAACTACGGGCACAACAACCCGATCCTCAAGAGGGCCGTGATCGACTACCTCGAGCGCGACGGCGTGATCCACGCGCTGGACATGCAGACCGTCGCCAAGCGGGAGTTCCTCGAGACCTTCACCGACGTGGTGATGAAGCCGAGGGAGCTCGACTACAAGATCATGTTCCCCGGCCCGGCCGGTGCGAACGCCGTCGAGGCCGCGCTCAAGCTGGCCCGCAAGGTGACCGGCCGCGAGTCGATCATCAACTTCACCAACGCGTTCCACGGCATGACGCTCGGTGCCCTCTCGGTCACCGGCAACTCCATGAAGCGCGGCGGCGCGGGCATCCCGCTTGTCCACGCCACACCGATGCCGTACGACAACTACCTCGACGGCCAGGTCGAGGACTTCCTGTGGTTCGAGCGGCTGCTCGACGACCCGGGCTCGGGCCTCAACCAGCCCGCCGCGGTGATCGTGGAGACCGTGCAGGGCGAGGGCGGCATCAACGCGGCCCGCGACGAGTGGCTGCGTGGCCTCGCCGACCTGTGCAAGCGCCACGACATGCTGCTGATCGTCGACGACGTCCAGATGGGCTGCGGCCGCACCGGCCCGTTCTTCAGCTTCGAGTCGGCGGGCATCACCCCGGACATCGTGTGCCTCTCGAAGTCGATCGGCGCGTTCGGGCTGCCGCTCGCGCTGACGCTCATGCGGCCCGACCTCGACGTGTGGGAGCCCGGCGAGCACAACGGCACGTTCCGCGGCATCAGCCCCGCGTTCATCGCCGCGTCGGAGGCACTGCGCACCTACTGGACCGACGACAAGCTGGAGAAGAGCACCCTCGCGAAGGGCGAGCAGATCGGCCGCACCATGACCGAGCTGGCCGAGCAGTTCCCCGGCACGCCGATGCACGCGAAGGGCCGCGGCCTCGCCCGCGGGCTGGCGTTCGAGTCCGGTGACGTGGCGGGCAAGGTCTGCCGCGCGGCGTTCGAGCGCGGGCTGCTGATGGAGACCTCCGGCCCCGACGGCGAGGTGGCCAAGGCCATGCCGCCGCTCACGATCACCGACGACGAGCTCGCCAAGGGCCTCGACCTGTTGTCCGACGCCGTGCACGCGGTGTGCGCGTAAGGGGGAGAGAACGAAGATGATCGTCAAGAACGTCGGTGACCTGGACGACACCGACCGGGACATCAGGACTCCGAACTGGAGAAGCAAACGGATCGTGCTCGCGAAGGAGGGCGTCGGCTTCTCCGTGCACGAGACCACGCTGTACGCGGGCACGGTCAACGACTTCTGGTACGCCAACCACATCGAGGCGGTGTTCGTCGTCGAGGGCGAGGGCGAGCTGCTGGACAAGGGCACCGGTGAGATCCACCAGCTGCGGCCCGGCAGCCTCTACCTGCTCGACAAGCACGACCACCACCAGTTGCGCCCGAAGACCGAGATGCGCACCGTCTGCGTGTTCAACCCGCCGGTGACCGGGCGTGAGGTGCACGACGAGAACGGTGTCTACCCACTGATCGTGGAGGAGAAGAGCGCATGACGCTCACAGCCACCGCGGTCGTCGACAGGTATCCCACGAGGATCGACGGCGACCCGGATCTGATCGACCGCACAGACCCCAGCGTATGGGACTTCACCGGCGCTGGTCCGATCGACCGCGCCACCGTGGCAGCCCACCACGCCAAGGGCTTCTCGATCCACCACGACCTCCTGAGCGAGGCCGAGGTGGCCGCCTGCCGCGACGAGCTGGCCAGGCTGGCGACCGACCCCGGGCTTGCCGACGACTCGCGGACGCTCCGCACCGAGTCGGGCGAGGTCAGCGCGATCTACGACGTGCACACCCTGTCCGAGCTGGTCGCCGAGCTGGTCTGCGACCCGCGCGTGCTGGACCGGGCCCGTCAGGTGCTCGGCTCCGACGTGTGCGTGCACCAGTCCCGCATCGAGTACCTGCCGGGGTTCCACGGCAAGGGCGCCTACTGGCACTCGCCGTTCGAGACCTGGCACGCCGAGGACGGCATGCCCGCGCCGCGCGCGGTGTCGGTCTCCATCCCGCTGTCCGGGCAGGAGATGACCGGTGAGCTGATGGCCATGCCGGGCAGCCACCGCACGTTCGTCCCCACCTCGCGCGGCTCCGGCGGCGTGCCCGGCAAGGAACACCTGACCAGGCTGGCCGACGCGTACGGCATCGAGCGGTTCACCGACGCGGAGGGCTCGCTGCTGATGTTCGACGCGAACCTCATGCAGGGCAGTGCCGACAACATCACCCCGTTCCCCAGGACCAACATCCACGTGGTGTTCTCCAGCGTGGAGAACCGGCTGTGCGAGCCGTTCGCGGGCGGCGAGCCCCGCCCCGCGTTCATCGCCAACCGGGACGGCACGCCGCTGCACCGCTGACCCACCGGACCGCCGCCCGTTCGCTGGTTCGTGGCCGGCACTTTCGTTCGTCGGGACGGTGGACCGGTTAGGCCGCCCGGGTGACGGGTGAGACGGGGAGATCCCACTCGTCACCCAGGCGTCGTACCTTGTGCGGGTGCTGTGCCCCCAGGCATCCTGCGCCGGGGGACAACTGGGGGTGGTCCGATGGCAGCGGAGCATCCGCCGGCCGCGCGGTTCTGTCTGCTCGGGCCCGTGCAGCTGGTGGTCGGTGAGAAGTCGGTGCCGCTGGGCGGTGCCGGCATGCGCGGTGTCCTCGCCATGCTGCTGCTCGAACCCAACCAGGTCGTGCCACTGGACCGGATCGTGGACGTCCTGTGGGCCCACGAACCACCGGCGAGCGCGCGGACCATGGTGCAGGGCTACGTGTCGCGCCTGCGGCAGCGGATCGCGGAAGCCGGTGTCAACGCGCTGATCGTGACCACGTCGCCGGGCTACCGGATCGTCGTCGACGAGTCTCTGATCGACGTCACCCAGGCGCGGTCGCTGCTCGCGATGGCCCGCGAACAGCCCGCCGCCAGGCGGGCCGAGCTGCTGCGCGCCGCGAACGCGCTGTGGCGCGGGCCCGCGCTCGCCGACCTCGGCGGCAGGCTCACCGCCCCCGAGCTGACCGAGCTGCGGCTCGCGATCCTCGAAGCGCTGTACGACGCGCAGCTGGAGCTCGGCCGCCACCGCGAGCTGATCGGCGAGCTGACGCGGCTGATCGACGCACAGCCGTTCCGCGAACGGCTGGTCGCGCAGCTCATGCTGGCCCTGTACCGGGCGAACCGGCGGGCCACCGCTCTCGACGTGTACCAGCGGTTCGCGCACCGTGCCGCCGAGGAGCTGGGCATGGACCCCGGCCCGCAGCTGCGTGAGCTGCACGCCCGCGTGCTGCGGGACGACTCGCGCCTGCTGGAACCGTCGCCGGAACCGGTGATCACCCCCAGGGTCGGCGTGCTCGTGCCTGCGCAGCTGCCGAGGGCGCCGTCCGGGTTCGCGGGCCGCGAGGAGGAACTCGCCTGGCTGACCGCGCTCCTGCCGCCCGGCGAGACCGCGGCCATCGGGGTGCTGGCCGGGCAGGCGGGCGTCGGCAAGACCGCGCTCGCCGTGCTGTGGGCGCACCGGGTCGCGCAGGCGTTCCCGGACGGTCAGCTGTTCGCGAGCATGCGTGGCTTCGACCCGCAGCACGCGCCCGTGCGCGCGGCGGACGTGCTCACCCAGTTCCTGCTCGCGCTCGGTGTCGGCATCGACGACGTGCCGTTCGAGCTGGCCGACCGGGCCGCGCTGTACCGGTCGATCCTCGCGGACCGGCGGGTGCTGGTGGTGCTCGACGACGCCCGCGACGCCGAGCAGATCCACCCGCTCCTGCCCGCGGCGTCGTCGTCGTTCGTGCTGGTGACGTCCCGGATCCGGCTCGACGGGCTGGTCGCGCGGACCGGCGCGCGGATGCTCCCGCTCGGCACGCTCGCGACCGACGCGGCGGAGCGGCTCATCGAGCACATGGCGGGCACCCCGGCGCACAGCAGGGACCGGGAGCAGCGCCGCAAGCTCGCGCGGCTGTGCGGGCACCTGCCACTCGCGCTGCGCATCGCGGCGGCCCGGCTCGCTGGAAATCCACAGTGGACAGTGGCGGACCTGGTGGCCGAGCTGGCCGACGAGCGGTCCCGGCTCGGTGCGCTGGACACCGAGGACGCGGACACGAGCGTGCGGGCCGCGCTCGACGTCACCTACCGCAGCCTGCGCCCGGAGCTGGCCGAGACCGTCCGGCACCTCGGGCTGTTCCCCGGCACGCGGATCGGCCCGCGCCCGGTCGCCGCGCTGTGCGGCGGCGACGTCGACGAGTGCAGGCGCAGGCTGCGTGCGCTCGCCGCGTCGTTCGTGGTCACCGAGACCAGCCGCGACGTGTTCCTCATGCACGACCTGGTGCGGCTGCACGCCTGGGCGCTCGCCGAGGCCGAGATGTCCGAAGTGGACAGAGCGGTGGCGGGCAGGCGGCTGCTGCGGTACTACCTGGCGGGCGCACGGACCGCGCGTGAGCTGCTGCGGCCCGACGGCGTGGTGCTCACCGACGCCGACGGCCCGCCGATGACCACCCCGGAGGAGGCCGTCGACTGGATCGACCAGGAGTGGGCCAACCTGCTCGCGGTGGTCGAGTCCGGGGCGGACGGTGACAAGGACGGTGACGAGGACGTCGTCGCGCTCGCCCGGCTGGCGGCCGAGTTCTCCGAGGGTACGCGGGCCCTCGGACCCGCGGCGCTGAGCAGACTGGTCCGTCTGGTCGTGTAGGTTCCGCCCGCGTTTAGCGAACAGTTAGTCGTATCGGGTGATCAAGTGGCAGGCTCCGCGCCGAGTGCTCGACGTCCCGGAGCCTGACATGAGCACTCGGGCGGCGCTACCAACGTGGGGGTGTGCTGCCCAAGCGATCCGGCCGGCGCTGTTGGGGGACAGTGCCGGCCGGTCAGCTCGGGTTCTCACACGTGTGCCGCGTGACCGTTCTCGCTCGCCTTGGCCGCCGTCGCCAGCGGCGACAGCTCCGGGCGCTTGGGCATGACCCCGTCCCCCATGGACTCGCCGCGCAGGTGCCTGCGCACCCACGGCAGCAGGTGTGTGCGGGTCCACGCGAGGTCGGCCTGCCGCGACCGCAGCCACGGCGTCGGCTCGACCGGTGGCCACGGCTCACGCCAGTCCTCGGTCACGGGCACGTCGAGCACCTCGGCCGCACGCAGCGCGATCCGCCGGTGGCCCTCCGGCGAGAAGTGCAGCCGGTCGTCGCTCCACGCGCGGACGTCCACGAGCGGGGGCATGGCCCACAGGTCGACGATCCGGGCGCCGTGCCGGTCGGCGATGGCGCGCAGGTTCGCGTTGTAGATCGCGACCTTGGGGCGCACCCGCCGCACCACCGGCTGGTCGCGCGGGTCGGGTCCGGTGAACATGACGACCTCGCAGCCCGCGGCCCGCAGATCCACGACGGCCTGCTCGAACTGGTCGGCGATCGTGTCGGCGTCGCTGCCGGGCACGATCAGGTCGTTGCCGCCCGCGCAGAGCGTGACCAGGTCCGGTTTCACCTCGACGGCGATCGGCACCTGCTCCTCGACGATCTCGCGGAGCATCTTCCCGCGCACCGCCAGGTTCGCGTAGCGGAATCCGGGCGTGCGTTCGGCGAGGGTGGCGGCCAGGCGGTCGGCCCAGCCCCGGTAGCTCCCGTCCGGCGCCTCGTCGCTCAAACCCTCGGTAAAGCTGTCCCCCAGCGCAACCCAGCTGCCCCATCCCCGCCGCACGGCGACCACCCCTCCCTAGTGCGCGCCTACGTTATATCTTCAAACCGACAGGATGCCGCCTGATTCCCAACCTTCGCCACCGTTGGTTTGCGGTGTTCACGACCGGCTGCGCAGCGTGACGTGCAGGTGATCAGGATGTTGCCAACTCGATGCCGCCGCGTACCAGCGCGAGCGCCTCGACCGCGGTCCCGGGGGCGAGCGCGCCGTCCTGGTCGGACAGCATGACGGTCGCGACGACCGTGCGTCCCTCCGCCGTGCGCGCCAGGTGGTTCAGCACCAGCAGGCCCGGCTCGGAACCGCCCTTGAACCAGACCTCCGGGTACTCCGCCCGGTCGAGGCCGATGCCGCCGTCCTCGATCGACATCGCGTGCTCGACCCTCGGGCTCGCCATGGCGTCGAGGTCCGCGAGCGCGCGGCACATGTCGCCGGCGGAGCCGAACCACTCGATGTCGTCGAGGTTCCTCGGTTCGGTCCACGGCCGGATCGCGGTGCGCGGCACGGCGGCGAGCGCGGGCCGCAGCGCCGGGCGCAGCACGCGGGGGAGCGACAGGTACGTCCCGGCGAGGCCCGGGTACCGGAAACCCTTGAGCACGAACAGTTCCCGGGTGGTGAGGACCGGGAAGTTCCTCGGGTCCCGGTTGCCGGTCGCGGCCATCCGGTCCAGCACGGCGGCGCGGCCGACGTGGTGGACCAGGTGGTCGGTGGCGGTGTTGTCGCTGATGGAGATCATCAGGTCGGCGTGCTCCCGCAGGGTGACGGCCGTGCCTGCCGGACGGTCCTGCAGCACGCCGGAGGGCAGGCTCTTCCACTCCTCGCGGATCGGCAGGTTCGCGCTCCAGTCGGTGGTCCTCTGCTCGAGCGCCCCGAGAACGTAGAGCTTGAACGCGGACCCGAGCGGGTGGCTCCGGTTCGCGTCCACCTCGTGCACCGGCCTGCATCCGTTGTCCACCAACGAAGCCGCGTACGACACCCGGGGCGCGAGCGCGCGGAGCCGGCTGTCCAGTTCGGACCACGTGACCGGTGACGGCGCGTACGGGCGTAACCACAGCCCGTCGACGAGGCCGGCCGTGTCGGTGTGCACCTCGACGATGAGCCGTTCGTCGACGACCGCGGTCACCGCGGCCGCCGTGCGCTCGATCGTGCGGGACGCGGTCAGCGGGGCGACGCTCGCGACGGTCTCGTTGAACCCGTCGGCGCCGCCGATGGCGTCGAGCATCGGTGCGGCGACGTGCTCGCGCAGTTCGGCCTCGGTCGCCGGCAGGCGCTGTGAGATCGCCAACAGCCACGCGAGCCGCCGTTGCGCCGACGTCGTGTCGGCGGCCGCCGGTGCCGTCGGCGCGACGAGTGCGAGCAGCACGAAAACAATCAGTAGCCTGCGCACGGTTTCCTCCCCGTTCTGTCGGTCAGGCCGGGAGGAGGAACAGACCGCTGACCGTGCCGTCGTCGTTGAACGACACGCGGCCGGTCAGCTGACCGGCCTCGCAGTGCAGCGGCACGTTGACCACGGTGTGGTTGCCCAGCCGCAGCGCGACCGGCTCACCCATCCGCTCGTAGGCGCCGATCAGCCCGACGACCTGCGCCCACACGTCGACGATCTTCTCCGTGGTCAGCTCCGCCGCCATCCGTGCGTCGAAGTCGCGGCGGACCGCTGCCCACCGGCCCGCCGCCAGGTCGGCGAGCAGGGCGACCGCCTTCTCCGCCGCGCCGGGCAGCAGGTCGGCGTCCCGTGCCATGTCCTCTCCCGTCCGCGGGTCGACCGGACGGCCGAAACGCTGGAAGGCCGCCTGCCGGGAGGTGCCGAGCACGTCGCCGATCTCCTGCCAGGTGTGGCCTCGCGCCCGTGCCGCGTCGACCGCGCGCCGCAACGCGTCCTCCGCGTCGCGGGCCTTTGCCAGGGCTCCGGCCACCGCCGCGAGCCCGCCGTCAACGTATCCTTGACGATCGTCGTCCGTCAAGCCTGGTTTGACGCGGTGTCGGCGCGCGGCACTGCGGCAGGTGGCGTCGCAGTACCGCTTGATGCGGCCCCTTCCTTGCTGTTTCGGCAGTTCCCGGCCGCACTGGCGGCAGGTGTGCGATCTGTCGACGTTGGCCATAAGTATTTCCGTGCTCCCGCTGGATGTCACGTAATTCTAAAACGTGCTGTCAACTGAGGCTAGGGTGGCCTTGCCGGATGGCGATGAGGCAGTCTTGACGTCGTGACCGACCAGCCGACCGGGACCCGCGAGCCGCCGCTGCGGGAACTGCTGGGCGGCCGAGGGGGCGCGCTGGACGCGAGCATCCCGCCCGCGGTGTTCGTCGTCGGCTGGCTGGTGAGCGGCCGGTCCATCGGCTGGGGCGCGGCGGCCGCGATCGCCGCCGGTGTGGCCGTCGGCATCTGGCGCCTCGTCAGAGGCCGACGGGTCACGGCGTCGGTGGCGAGCGTGGCGGCGGTGTCGCTGGCGGCGTTCGTCGCGTTGCAGACCGGGCGCGCGGAGGACTTCTTCCTCATCCAGTTGCTGTCGAACGTGGCGAGCGCGCTGGCGTGGGCACTGAGCATCCTGGTCCGGTGGCCCCTGCTCGGCGTGGTGGTCGGGCTCGTGCTGGGGCAGAAGACCCGGTGGCGGCGGGACCCCGACCTGGTGCGCGCGTACGGCAACGCGAGCTGGGTGTGGGTGCTTGGCCAGTACACGGTGCGGGTCGTGGTGTTCGGCCTGCTGTGGTGGTCGGGCTGGGTGGTGGCACTCGGCGTGGCGCGGGTGGTGCTCAGCTGGCCCCTGGTCGCGGCGACACTCGCCGCGAGCGCCGTGGTCCTGCGCAGGTCACTCCCGGAAGGCCACCCGGGCCTGCGTCACCCGCGCGGCTGAGGCCGCCTCACACCACCGGTCGCGGCGCTTGCGGTCCCCACGCCGCCAACGCGGCCAGCCAGGCCGCGCCCGTCGCGCCGTCCGGGGCGAACAGCACCTCCGTCTCGCCGGACAGGCGTTCCCGCAGCGCCACCCCCACCGGGCTCGCCGGGCCGATCACGCTGCCCGCCAGCACCACCGGCGTCGTCTCGTCCGGGGTGCGCGTCAGCCGTGCCTGGTCGGCGAGCAACCCGGCGGCGTCCGTCACTATCTCCGCCGCCGCCCGGTCGGTCGCCGCGAGGCCGCTCACCAGCGACGCGAACCGGGCCAGCCGGATCGGGGCGTCGGCGTTCACGGCCGTGATCAGTCTGCTCAGCGCGAGCCTGCGCCCGGCCGGATCGTCGGCGAAGGGCGTCTCGACCGCCTCCGCCAGCACCGCCAGCGCCAGCGGACCGAGTGCCCCGGTGCTCTGCAGCGCGGCGAGCGTCGAGCGCACCGCCTGCCTGCCGATCCAGTACGCCGACCCCTCGTCGCCCAGCAGCCAGCCCCACCCGCCGCGCCAGGACTCCTTGCGCCGCCGGACGATCCGGGCCGCCACCGAGCCGGTGCCGCCGATCAGCACGGTGCCCTCCGGGGACGACGTGGCCGACGCGAACGCCACCTCCGCGTCCGACACGACGTCGATCCGGCACCCGACGCCCGCCTGCCGCAGCGCGGTCTCGAACACCGACACCACGGCCGGGTCGGTGAACTTGCTCTCCCCGGCCAGCCCCAGCATGCACCCCGCCACGACCGCGCCGGAGGGCACCGCGTCCGCCACCGCCGCCGCGACCCGCCCGGCCGCCAGCGCGGGCGGGTGCGAGTTCGGGTTGCCGCCGCCGGACGAACCACGCCCGGCCACCCGCCCGTCGGCCGACACCGCGAGCGCCCGGCTCGACGTGCCGCCGATGTCCACACCCACCGCCACGTCCGTCATGTCGCAGGCCCCGGTTCCATCGTCACCTTGTCCGCGGACATGGCGCCGCCGCACTCCGCGCAGCTCACCGCCGCGCTCGTCGCCGCGCCGCAGTCGTGGTGGCGCAGCAGCGTCGGCGGGCCGCCGGGGTCGGCGAGCCAGTGGTCGCCCCAGCGGATGATCGCCGCCAGCACGGGGAAGAAGTCCTGGCCCATCTCGGTCAGCGGGTACTCGTACCTGGCGGGCCGCTCCTGGTACCGGACGCGGTCGAGCAGCCCGGCGCCGGTCAGCCGGTCCAGCCGCTCGGTCAGCGTGTTCCTCGCGATGCCCAGCTCGGCCTGGAACCGGTCGAACCTGCGGACGCCGTTGAACGCCTCACGCAGCACGAGCAGCGTCCACTGATCCCCCAACAGATCCATGGTTCTCGCGATGGAACACGGCCACCGGGCGAACGAGGTCCTCCGCACGGGAGAAGTCTAGGGGGCACAGCGGCGAGGACTACAGAGTGCGAGTGACCTTGTTCAGTCCGCGAGGGTTGTCGGGGTCGCCGCCGCGGGCCAGGGCCAGTGCGAGGGCCAGGCGCTGCAGGGGCAGGATCTCCAGGATCGGCGCGACCTCCTCGGCCGTCGCCGGGACCTGGATGCGCAGATCCGCCGACACGTCCGCGGCCGACGAGCCCACCGCGAGCACCGAAGCGCCCCGCGAACGCACCGTCTCCACCACGTCGCGCATCGCGGTGCCGCCGTGGCCCGCGCTGGTCACGGCGACCACGCCGGTGCGGTCGTCGATCGCGGCGACCGGGCCGTGCAGCAGGTCGGCGCCGCTGTAGGAGCGGGCGCCGAGGTAGCTGGTCTCCGCGAGTTTCAGCGCGGCCTCCGCCGCCGTGGCCGACGAGTAGCCGCGGCCGGTCGTGACCACCCGGTCGATGTCGCGGAACCTGGCGACCGCGTCCTCGACCGGGGCGGCGAGTGCGGCCGCGGACAGCTCCCCGATGTCCGCGACCGCTTCGCCCGATCCCCCTCGGACCGCGTCGACCAGCAGGTACAGCGACAGCAGGGTCGCCGTGTAGGTCTTGGTGGCCGCGACGGCCAGTTCCTCGCCCGCTCCGATGTCGACCGAGAGTTCCGCCGCGTCGGACAGCGGGGACGACGGGGTGTTGGTCACGGCGACGGTCAGTGCGCCCTGTGCGCGCGCCACCTCGGTGGCCGCCACCAGATCGGGTGACCCGCCGCTCTGGCTCACCGAGAGGTACAACACGTCGGTGAAGTCCGGGCGCGCGCCGTACAGGGTGGTGGTCGACGGGGACACCAGGCCGGCGGGCAGTTGCAGCAGCACCTCGATCAGGTACTTCGCGTACAGCGCCGCGTGGTCGCTGGACCCGCGTGCCGCGAGCAGCGCGAACCGGGGCCTGCGCGCGGCGATGAGCCGTGCCACCGCCGTGAGGTCCGCCCGCCGTGCCACCAGCGCGTCGAAGACCGCGGGCTGCTCGGCGACCTCCTCGGACATCCGGGCACCTGGTGCCGCCATCGTCCCTCCCGGGTCGTTAAGGTCTAGACCAATGATGGTAGCGCTGTAGGGTGTGCCTCCACCACGGGTGTCACGGTATTCCCAAAAACGGTACGGCGTGATCGCGTCGGCGGCCTGGGGAAGGCATGCTGTAGCAGGGAAGTCGTTGGAGGAGGAGCCATGCTCGAAACGTCGGCCGCGCAGGAGCCCGACGCCGGTACCCGCGCCATGCGCGAACCCAAGTACTGGGGTCTGAAAAGGCACCTGCTCGACCTGCTCGCCTCCCTGCCGCCGGGGTCGCCGATCCCCACCGAACGTTCACTCGCCGCCGAGTTCGACGTGTCACGCACCACCGTGCGCCAGGCTCTTGCCGACCTGACGGTGGAAGGCCGGCTACTGCGCGTGCAGGGCAAGGGCACGTTCGCGGCGGAACCCAAGGTGGCACAGCGGTTGCAGCTGTCTTCGTACACAGAGGACATGCGGGCGCAGGGTCGTGAGCCGTCGTCGCAGCTCATCGACATCTCGGAGATCCCGGCGGAGAACGAGCTGACCACACTGCTCGGCATCCGTTCCGGCGCGAAGGTGCTGCGCATGCAGCGCCTCCGCCTCGCCGACGGCGAGCCGATGGCGATCGAGACCACCCACCTGCCGCTCGGCCGGTTCCGCGGCCTGCGCAAGTACCTGGCCCCCGGCGGCTCGCTGTACCAGGTGCTGCGGGACCGCTTCGACGTCGAGATGGGGCACGCGGAGGAGACGATAGAGACCGCGCTCGCCGGGCCGCACGAGGCCGAGCTGCTCGGCGCGGACGTCGGGATGCCGATGCTGCTGCTGTCCCGGCACTCGTTCGACACCACCGAACGGCCGGTGGAGTGGGTGCGGTCGGTGTACCGCGGCGACCGGTACAAGTTCGTCGCGGAGCTCAACCGGCCCTCATGACCACCAGCCAGAGCCGGGGAGAGGTCCGCTGGGGCAGTCCGGTCGCCCGCGGCGTGCTCGCCGCGACCATCCTCGGCTCCGGCATGGCGTTCCTCGACGGCACGGTCGTCAACATCGCGCTGCCGCACATCGGTGCGGAGTTCGGCGCCGACGTCGCCGGCCTGCAGTGGATCGTCAACGGCTACCTGCTGACACTCGCCGCGCTGATCCTGGTGGCCGGCTCGCTCGGCGACCGGTACGGCCGCCGCCGCGTCTACCTCGTCGGCGTCGGCTGGTTCGCGGTGTCCTCGCTGCTCTGCGGCGTGGCGGTGAACACGGAGATGCTGGTCGGCGCGCGGATCCTGCAGGGCATCGGTGGCGCGCTGCTCACCCCGGGCGCGCTCGCGATCATCCAGTCGTCGTTCCACCGGGAGGACCGGGCGCGGGCGATCGGCGCGTGGTCGGGTCTCGGCGGCATCGCGGGCGCGGTCGGCCCGCTGGTGGGCGGCCTGCTCGTGCAGGCGTGGTCGTGGCGGCTCGCGTTCCTGATCAACCTGCCGATCGGGCTGGCCGTGGTGTGGCTGACCAGGAGGTACGTGCCCGAGTCGTGCGACGACTCGATGGGCGGGCGTCCGGACGTGTGGGGCTCGGTGCTCGGCGCGCTGGGGCTCGCCGGGGTCACCACCGCGTTGGTGGAGGGGCCCGGCCGCGGCGCAGGCGACCCGCTGGTGGTCGGCGGGGCCGCGCTCGGGGTGGTGTGCCTGGTCGGGTTCGTGGTGCTGCAGATGCGGCAGCGCGACCCGCTGGTGCCGCCGGACATCTTCGCGAACCGGACGTTCGTGGTGGCGAACCTGCTGACGTTCGTGGTCTACGCGGCGCTCGGCGGGGTGATGATGTTGTTCGTCCTGCAGTTGCAGGTGTCGCTCGGCTACTCGCCCTTGTTCGCGGGCCTTGCCAGCGTGCCGATCTCGGTGCTCATGCTGTTGCTGTCCGCGCGGTCCGGGAAGCTCGCGCAGCGGTTCGGGCCGCGGCCGTTCCTGGTGGCCGGGCCGCTCGTGATCGCGCTGGCGATGGTGCTGTACACCCGGGTCACGCCCGGTGCGTCGTACCTGTTCACCGTGCTGCCCGCGGTGGTCGTGTTCGGGCTCGGGCTGACCGCGGTGGTCGCGCCGGTGACCGCGACGGTGCTGGCCGCCGCGCAGGACCGGCACGCCGGGGTGGCGTCCGGGGTGAACAACGCGATCGCGCGGACCGGCGGCCTGCTCGCGGTGGCGATCCTGCCCGCCGCGGCCGGGCTGTCCGGCGAGTCCTACGCCGACCCGGCCGCGATGACCTCGGGCTGGCAGACGGCGATGTGGCTGTGCGCCGGGTTGTGCGTGGTCGGTGGCGTGCTGGCGCTGTGGGTGCGCAACGACGTGCTCGCCCCGGCTGTGGAATCGGCGGCGGCCCCGCCCGAGCTGCCGGCGCCGGGGGACTGCGTGAGCTGCGGGGTGACGAGCCCGCCGACACACATGCGGGCCGGCCCGCCTCCCCGCATGTGAAAAGTGCTGGTCCCGACCCAGCGAGCGTCGCGGTTCGCCGGTGGATGGTGGTTGCGTGCCGTCACGTTCCCCTGAGGCTCCGTTGGCTGTGTGAGGGCTTTGTCCAGACCTGGGTCGTGAGGATCTCCGCGAACAGTGCCGGGTCGATGTTGCCGCCCGAGTTGACCGCGACCGTCCTGCCCTTCGGCAGGTTCGCGTGCAGGTAGGCGGCCGTGGTGACCGCGCCGCTGGGTTCCGCGACCACCTGTGACCTGGTGGCGAGCAGGCCGATCGCGTCCTTGATCTGGTCCTCGGTGACGGTGACCATGTCGTCGACGAACTTGCGGACGTGCGCGAACGTCAGTTCCGACGGCGTGGACCGCAGCCCGTCGGCGATGGTGCGTGCGCGGTCGTCGGTCGACCAGTCCGGGCGCAGCCCGGTGCGGAAGCCTTCCGCGGTGTCGCCCGCGAGCTCCGGCTCGACGCCGATGACCCGCGCGTGCGGTGCCATCGCCTTGATCGCGGTCGCGACCCCGGAGATCAGCCCGGCGCCGCTCACCGGCACGAGCACCACCTCGACGTCCGGCAGGTCGGCCGCGATCTCCAGCCCGATGGTGCCCTGGCCCGCGATGACGTCCGGGTGGTCGAAAGGCGGGATCAGCGTGCCGCCGTTCGCGGCGACGACCTCCGCCGCGGCCGACTCGCGGTCGGCGGGCGGCACGATCAGCACCTCCGCGCCGTGCCCGCGGGTGGCGTCGACCTTGACCCGCGGGGTGTTCGTGGTCACCACGATGGTCGCCGGGACGCCGTAGGTCTTCGCGACGTACGCGACGGCCTGCGCGTGGTTCCCGCTCGAGTAGGCGACCACCCCGCGGGCACGCACCTCGGCGGGCAGCCGCCCGATCGCGTTGGCGGCGCCGCGGATCTTGAACGCGCCGATGGGTTGCAGCTGCTCGGGTTTGAGCCACAGGGGACGGTCGGGGGCCGCCCAAAGGCAGGGCAGCAAAGGAGTTCGCACGACGCGGTCGCCGATGCGCGCGGCGGCCGCGTCGATGTCTTCGATGGTGGTCAGTTGCACAACTCCGAGTATGCACTGTCCACAATGGACTGTGTCGGTGCTCACCATCGGCCGACCGGGGGAGCGATCTGCCCGTCCTTGCCGTTGGAGAAGTGGATGAGCCGCGAAGCAGACGAAGGGATCATGAGCGACAAGGACGAGGACGCGGACAGAATGCGGATCAGCCAGGTGCTGGCCGGCGCGCTCGCGGCGGTCACCGCGGCACTGATCGGCTCGACCATGGGGGTGGCGGGCACCATCGCGGGTGCCGGGGTGGCCAGCGTCGTCTCGACCGTCGGCGGTGCCCTCTACCTGCGGTCGATCGAGCGGACCAGCAACAGCGTGCGCACGGTGCGTGCCAAGGTCGTCGGCAGGTCCGGCGGCTCGACCGTGCTGGTCGCCGATCCCGGGACGGCGCCGCCGGTGGCGGGCGAGGAGGTCGAGGCCACGCCGGACGAGGAGCCCGGCGACCGCCCGCAAGGGGAACGCGGGAAGCGCCGGTGGCCGATGCTGGTCGTCGGCAGCCTGGCGGTGTTCGCGCTGGGCATGCTGGCCGTGACCGGCATCGAGTGGCTGCGCGGCGAGCCGCTTTCCGGTGGCACCGGCACCACGTTCGGCAGCGTCGTCCTGCCGCACCGCGACGACGACACCCAGCGGCAGGAACAGCCCGCGGACCCGGCGACGTCCACCACCGCGCCGACCGCGCCTGCCCCCGGCTCGGCCCCGCCTGGGCCCACCACCACGGGCCCTGCCACCACGACGACCACGCCGCCGAGCGAGCCGAGCACCACGACGACCACGACACCGCCGGTCACCACGACGACCGAGGTGGAGGCGCCCGGCGGCAGCGCCATCCCGCCGAACTGACTCTCCGTAACGAACCGCTCGGGCACTATGGCAACTGTTGTCCCCGAACGGGCGATGCCTCAACGCTGCGTATGCAAATACTTTCAGGAGGCCATCCATCCCGGATGGTGAGACCCCTCTGTTGAACACCCGGGAGCCGCTCCACCCCCCTGCTCGCTCCTGGGTCCCCCTGCAAGAAAACGAGGGAGCAACCCTGATGAAACGCACAACCCTTGTGCGCATGGGCAGTACCGCACTGCTCACACTGGGCCTGGCGCTGACGTTCGCCACGCCCGCCAACAGCGTGCCGGTCACGTCGGACCTGGGTGAGATCCAGGCGGCGATGCAACGGGACCTCGGCCTGACCCCGCAGCAGGCGCAAGCCCGGTCCCAGCAGGAGAAGGTGGCCTGGTCGAAGGACAAGACCCTGCGAATCGCCCTGGGCAGCGACTTCGCGGGCAGCCGGTTCGACGCGAAGTCGGGCAAGCTGGTGGTGGACGTCGCCGACGCGAGCCGCGTCGGCGAGGTCAAGGCCTCCGGTGCGCTGGCCCGCGTGGTCGAGCACAGCGAGGCCGAACTGAACGCCGTCGCCTCGAAGCTGGCACAGGGCAGTGCCAGTGTGCCGAAGTCGGTCACCGGCTGGCGGGTCGACGCGGAGTCCAACGCCGTGGTCGTCTCCGTCCACGGCACCGACGCCGCGGCCACGAGCTGGGCCAAGGGCCTGGGCGCGGAGGTCCGTTTCGAGCACGTCGCCGAGCGGCCGCAGACCTTCTGGAACCTGATCGGCGGACAGGCGATCACCAGGAGCGGTTCCCGCTGCTCGCTGGGCTTCAACGCCCGCAGCGGCAGCGCGCGGTACGTCATCACCGCCGGTCACTGCACCAACGGCGGCGGCACGTGGTCCGGCACCGGCGGCACCATCGGCGGCGTCTCCGGTTCGTCGTTCCCCACCAACGACTACGGCCGCATCACCGTGAGCTCCAGCTCCGCGGTGCAGACGGGCCTGGTCGACCGCTACAGCTCGGGCAGTGACGTGCGCGTCACCGGTTCGAGCGCGGTGGGCAACGGCGCGGCGGTGTGCCGTTCCGGCTCCACCACCGGCTGGCACTGCGGCACCGTCTCCTCCACCAACGCGACGGTGTGCTACTCGCAGGGCTGCGTCTACCAGACGTTCCGCACCAGCGTGTGTGCTGAGCCCGGTGACTCCGGCGGTTCGCTGGTGAGCAGCCCGTCCGGCTCGACCGTCCAGGCCCAGGGCCTGACCTCGGGTGGTTCGGGCAACTGCCGCACCGGCGGAACGACGTACTACCAGAAGATCAACGAAGCACTGAGCGCCTACGGCCTGTCACTCGTCACAGGCTGACCGTGCTTGCCAGCGGACGGGCCGAACCCTGCCGGCCCGTCCGCTGGTTTCTGTTCCGAGTCGTGCCCTGCCCTGAAAGACGCTTTCGGGACGCTCAACGTCCCCAAAGCGTCTTTCAGGGCATCGGTGTGGTGCGCAGGGCCGCTGCCAGCCGCGCCGCCGCTGCCCCCGGGTCCGCCGCCTCGGTGATCGCGCGGACCACCACCACCCTGGACGCACCCGCCGCCAGTACCTCCGGCAGCCGTTCCTCGTCGATGCCGCCGATCGCGAACCACGGCCGGGTCGTGCCCGTCGCGGCCGTCGCGCGGACCAGGTCCAGCCCCGGCGCGGGGCGACCCGGTTTCGTCGGGGTCGGCCAGCACGGGCCCGTGCAGAAGTAGTCGACGCCCGGTTCGCCCGCCGCGGCGCTCGCCTGTGGCCCGTCGTGGGTCGAGCGGCCGATCACCACGTCCTCGCCGAGGATCCTGCGGGCCAACGGGACCGGCAGGTCGTCCTGGCCGAGGTGCAGCACGTCCGCGCCGGCCGCGAGCGCGACGTCCGCGCGGTCGTTCACCGACAGCAGCGCACCGTGCCGGGCGCACGCCTCCGCCAGCACCTCGAGTGCGGCGAGCTCCTCCCGCGCCTCGAGGCCCTTCTCCCGCAGCTGGATCACGTCCACGCCACCGGCCAGCGCGGCGTCCGCGAACCCAGCCAGGTCCGGGCGGTTCCCGGTGCACAGGTACAGCCGCGCGTCCGTCAGCCGCGCACGAATCCGGTCTCCGTCTGGTCGAGGCACCCGTTCACGCTATACGGTGGAGGTGGTCCGCACGGGAGTCCAGAGGACTGGGCTGAGAGGGGATCTGCCGATCCCGACCGTCGAACCTGATCCGGATCATGCCGGCGCAGGGAGCGTGAATGTGCTGTGAGTCACAACGTGGTCGTCGTGGGCGGCGGGGTCATCGGGTTGTCCGTCGCGTGGCGGCTCGCGGCCGAACACGACGTGACGCTCGTCGACCCCACCCCGGCCCTCGGCGCGTCGTGGGCCGCGGGCGGGATGCTCGCGCCGGTCACCGAGGCGTGGCCGGGTGAGGAGGAGCTGCTCGACGTCGGCGCCGCGTCGCTCGCTGCGTGGCCGGGGTTCGCGGCGAACCTGGGCGTCGACCTGTTCACCGAGGGCACGGTCGTCGCCGGGTTCGACGCGGCCGACACCGCGCAGCTCGACGTCGTCGCCGACTTCCTCGCGCGGCGGGGCAGGACGGTCGACCGGCTCACCGGCCGCGAGCTGCGCAGGGTCGAGCCGACCATCGGGCCCGCCGTGCGAGGTGGGCTGCACGTGCCCGGCGACCTGGCTGTCGACAACCGGGAACTGTTGCGGCGCCTGACCGCCGCCGCGTACGAGGCGGGGGTGGCCTTCCTCCGTGAGCGGGTGCGGGCGGTGCGGGCCGGTGCGGTCGAACTCGCGGGTTCGGCACTGCCCTGCGAGGTGGCCGTCATCGCCGCGGGCGCGTGGAGCAGCGGGCTGCACCCGGCGCTCGCGTCGGCGGTGCGGCCGGTGAAGGGCGAGATCCTGCGGTTGCGTGCCAGGGACGGCACGTTGCCGCCGCCCCGGCACACCGTGCGTGCGTTGGTCGAGTCCCGGCCGGTCTACCTGGTGCCGAGGGCCGACGGCGAGCTGGTGCTCGGCGCGACGCAGTACGAGGCGGGCTTCGACACCGCGGTCACCGCGGGTGGCGTGCGTGACCTGCTCGTCCACGCGGAACGCGTGGTGCCCGCGATCGCCGAGTACGAGCTGACGGAGACCGCGGCGGGGCTGCGCGCGGGCAGCAGGGACAACCTCCCGCTGGTCGGCTGGCTGGAACCGGGGGTGCTGGTTGCGGCGGGACACCACCGCAACGGCCTGCTGCTGGCCCCGATCACGGCGGAGGCGATCCGCGCCATGGCAGCGGGCGTCGAACCGCCGGCGGAGATCAAGGCCGCCGACCCCGCCCGACTGGAGAGGTGACGTGATGCAGGTACGGGTCAACGGCACGGAACGCGAGGTGCCCGACGGCGCGACGGTGACCGAACTCCTTGCCGCACTGGGGGTTCCGGCCAAGGGTGTGGCCGTCGCGGTGGACGGTCATGTCGTCGCGCGGACCGAGCACGACACGAAGGTGGTGCCCGACGACGCCGACGTCGAGGTGCTGACCGCGGTGCAGGGAGGCTGACATGGACGACCCATTCGTCATCGGGGACCGGCAGTACTCGTCGAGGCTGATCACGGGCACCGGTGGTGCCGCGAACCTGGCGGTGCTGGAACGCGCGCTGAAGGCGTCGGGCACCGAGCTGACGACGGTGTCGATCCGGCGCGTGGACACCCAGGGTGGCACCGGTGTGCTGGAACTGCTGGAGCGGCTGGGCATCGACCCGCTGCCGAACACGGCGGGCTGCCGGACCGCGGCGGAGGCGGTGCTCACGGCGCGGATGGCCCGCGAGGCGCTTGGCACGTCGTGGGTGAAGCTGGAGGTCGTCGCCGACGACCGCACGCTGCTGCCGGACCCCGTCGAACTGCTGGAAGCCGCGGCGACGCTGGTCGACGACGGTTTCACGGTCCTGCCGTACACCAACGACGACCCGGTGCTGGCGCTGCGGCTGGAGGAGACCGGCTGTGTCGCGGTGATGCCGCTCGGGTCGCCGATCGGCACCGGCCTGGGGATCCGCAACCCGCACAACATCGAACTGATCGTGAAAAGGGCCGGCGTGCCGGTGATCCTGGACGCGGGCATCGGCACGGCGTCGGACGCGGCGCTCGCGATGGAACTCGGCTGCTCCGCGGTACTGCTGGCGACCGCGGTCACCAGGGCAACGGACCCGGAGGCGATGGCGACGGCGATGCGGCACGCCGTGCTGGCAGGCCGCCTGGCGCACGGCGCGGGCCGGGTACCGCAACGGTTCTGGGCCCAGGCATCGAGCCCACCGCGCTGACGTCCATCACGGACAGTCGCCGCCGGTCACCGGACAACGCATCGCGTTGTACGGCTCGTCGAGTGTCTCGATGAGCTGGCGGTGGTCATCCCAGTCGTATCGGAGCCACCGGGTCACGCAGAGGACGGTCACGTGTGCCGCTCCCACGTTCTTCAGGGCGATCGCCGCGGACTGTGACTTGGCGCCGGAGACCCAGGTGTCGTCGACGACGAGGACGTGCCGGCCCGAGATGAAGGGCTGGTAGGTGGCAGGGACGACGAAGCGGTCCGGGCGAGGCGCGCGTGCAGGCGACTCGCACAGACCTGGCCCCACGCTCAGGGCGACCTTCGCTGCTTCGTCGTGGACGCCGTGCACGGCCCTGGCGATGTCGGCCACAGGATGTTCGCCTCCCGGCCGCGCGGCGGAGGGAACGAACGTCACCGCATGCCACTGGCCAGTGGTCGCGGCGATGCACCTTCCGTGCACAAAGGTCGCTGCCGCTGCCATGAATCGCAGGTCCTGAGCACATTTCGGAGCAGGAGGCGATGCCTTGTACGCACGTACGTGGTGGGCGGACTGGTGCATCGAGGGCATGCGTGCCTTGGCATACGCCAGTGGAACGACGAGATCGGCGAGACTGCTGCCGTAGGTCTCCTTCGCTCCGTGGCATGGCCCGCACAGGCTGCGCATGGCAGCAGGACCTGTGCAGACAGGGCAGATGTTCTGCGCACCCCGTCGGGTGTTGCAGAAGAACGCGCCCACAGCGGTGTAGAGCTGTTGGGTCAGAGCGTCGGCGACCAAGTGGCGGGAGGCGTCGTCTCCATGGTGGCCCTGGCCGGTCATCGCCTGGTGGCCGCCGCGAGCAGGCTGTCCACGGTCGCCGGACCCGCTGCGATCTTCTCGACAACGGACATGATTTCGGCGGTGCTGGCCGCTACGTGCACACCTGGCCGGCCAAGTAGCTCGGACGGCCACTTGTTCGTGTCCACCACGAGGTCGGTGAAGATCACCGGACGACCATGGCTGACTGCTTTCCGCGCCTGAATGCGGGCACCGCTGTGCTCGCCTGCCTCCACCACGACCGTCGCGCGACCGAAGCCGGACATCACGGCGTTGCGCATGGGGAAGGAGTGCTTCGTGGGCGGTGCGTCCGGCCAGAACTGTGAGAGCACGAGCCCTTCACGCGCGATGCGGTCCTGCAGGCCCCTGTTCTCCGCGGGGTAGACCTTGGTGATCCCCGTTCCTACCACCGCAACCGTGCGGCCTCCTGCTTCCAGCGTTGCTGTGTGCGCGGCCGTGTCGATGCCCCTGGCCAGCCCGGCGATCACCGTGATCCCGCGGGCCGCGAGACCGGCCGCGACCGACCTGGCGATGTCGAGTCCCCTGGTCGTCGCCTGGCGAGAGCCGACCACGGAGACACCCACCTCGTTCGGCACAAGGGTTCCCCGGTGGAACAGGACCGGCGGCATCTCGTGGATCTCGCGGAGCTGAACCGGGTAGTCGTCGTCGCCGAAGGTCAGGAAACCGAAGTCCGCGGCGCGCCACCGGCTCACGTCGTGCGCGGCCTCGGCGAGAGCCGCCGCGGGTCCGTCAGGGGCATCGGTGTGGTCGAACAGGCCGGCCGGGTTCAGCTCGTCCCACAGCGCCAGAGCGCTCCCGCGGGTGGCGATCTCGGCCGTGATCTCCGACCAGGTCAGTTTGGCCGGACGGGTACGAAGGAGCGCGACGAGCGCTGCTCGCTCGTCCTCATTCCACGGCCGATCCATGCGCGCAAGCCTAAACTGCCCGGACTGGATGGGCTGCCGGCGCCACGGGTCGGCCAGGCGACGAATATCGAGCATGTGTTCGATATTACGGCATGATCGCCTGCTCGTCCCGTCGCGCGTTCGTCCTCGAAGCGGAGGCGCTCTCACGCCCGTTCCCGTTGCTCCTTCAGTTCGGCGATCTCCCGGCGCAACGCCCTGACCTCCGCCAGGATCAACGCGTCCGACCGTGCCTGGTCGGCGGCGTGCTGCTCCTCGGCCTCGGCCAGGTCGTCGGTCACGGTCTTCTCCATCCCGCTCACGATCACCGCGATGAACAGGTTCAGCACGGCGAAGCTGGAGATCAGGATGTAGATCACGAAGAAGATCCACGCGAACGGCGCCTGCGCCATCACCTCGCGGGCGATGTCCGGCCACGCCTCGCCGGTCATCGTCTGGAACAGGGTGAACAGCGTGGTGCCGAGGTCGCCGAAGTACTGCGGCGAGATCCCGCTGAACAGCTTCGTGGCCATCACCGCCGCCACGTAGATGATCAACCCGAGCAACGCGCCGATCGACGCCATGCCCGGCACCGCCGCGAGCAGACCCGACACCACGCGCCGCATGGCGGGCACCGCCGAGATGAGCCGCAGCGCCCGCAGGATCCGCAGCGCGCGCAGCACCGAGAACGGTCCGGACGCCGGGACCAGCGAGATCCCGACGATCAGGAAGTCGAACACGTTCCACGGGTCGCGGAAGAACCGCGGGCCGTACGCGTACAGCCGCAGCGCCACCTCCGCGGTGAAGATGTAGAGCATGACGCGGTCGGCGGCGTGCAGCAGGCCGCCGACCTCGCGTAGCACCACCGGGGACGTCTCGAGCCCGAGTGTGACCGCGTTCACGACGATCACCCAGATGATGAAGTGCTGGAAGCGTTTGTGCTCGACAAGAGCGCGTACGCGGTCCCGGGTTGTCACGTCACGAGAGACTAAACGTCCCGTCGTCGGGCAGTCGCCAGAACGCCGAGACCGGTCCCACACCGCTGCCAAGCGGATACGCGTGCGCCACGGCGTTGGTGACGAACCACTTGCCGAACCGCACCGCGTCCGGCACCGAGGCGCCACGGGCGAGCGCCGAGGTGATCGACGAGGCCATGGTGTCGCCGCCGCCGTGCGTGTGGACCGTGTCGATCCTGGGCGCGGGCAGCTCGATGAACGTCTCGCCGTCGTACAGCACGTCGACGCACTGCGGGTCGTCGTGCAGGTGGCCGCCCTTGACCAGTGTCCACTGTGGACCGAGTGCGTGCAGTGCCTTCGCCGCCTCGCGGGCGTCGGCGTGGGTGCGGACGTCGTGGCCGACCAGCAGCCGCACCTCGTCGAGGTTGGGCGTCACGAGCGTCGCGCGCGGGAACAACTCGGTGCGCAGCGCCGACATCGCGTCGTCGCGCAGCAGCTGGTCGCCGTGCATCGACGCCGCCACCGGGTCCACGACGAACGGGATGGTGCCCTGCCGTCCGATGTGGACCCTGTCGCACGCCTTCGCCACCGCCGCGATGATCTCGGCGGTGGCGAGCATGCCGGTCTTCGCGGCCAGCACGCCGATGTCCTCGGCGACCGTCTCGATCTGGGCGGCGACGACATCGGGCGGGATCACCGAGACACCGGTGACCCCGAGCGAGTTCTGCACGGTGACCGCGGTGACCGCGGTCATGCCGTGCACCCCGCACGCGAAGAACGTGCGGAGGTCGGCCTGCAGGCCCGCACCACCGCCGGAGTCGGACCCGGCGATGGTGAGGACCCGTGGTGGCGTCGCCGTCACCTTTCGACCACCGGCAGGTAGACGTTGCGGCCGTGCTCGTGGAAGCGGTCGGACATCTCCTCCATGCCCGCGTCGATCGCGGCCACGTCGGTGAGCCCGTGCTCCTCCGCGTACCTGCGGACGTCCTGGGTGATGCGCATCGAGCAGAACTTGGGGCCGCACATGGAACAGAAGTGCGCGGTCTTCGCCGGTTCCGCCGGCAGCGTCTCGTCGTGGAACGACCGCGCGGTGTCCGGGTCGAGCGACAGGTTGAACTGGTCGGTCCACCGGAACTCGAAGCGGGCCTTGGAAAGCGCGTCGTCCCGCTCCTGCGCGCGCGGGTGTCCCTTGGCGAGGTCGGCGGAGTGCGCGGCGATCTTGTAGGTGATCACACCGGTCTTCACGTCGTCGCGGTTGGGCAGGCCGAGGTGCTCCTTGGGCGTGACGTAGCAGAGCATCGCGGTGCCCAGCCAGCCGATCTGCGCCGCGCCGATCGCCGAGGTGATGTGGTCGTAGGCCGGTGCGATGTCCGTCGCGAGTGGACCGAGCGTGTAGAACGGCGCCTCGCCGCAGAGCTCCTCCTCGAGGCGCACGTTCTCGGCGATCTTGTGCATCGGCACGTGGCCGGGGCCCTCGATCATCACCTGCACGTCGTGTTCGCGGGCGATGTGCGTCAGTTCGCCAAGGGTGCGCAGCTCGGCGAACTGCGCGTCGTCGTTGGCGTCGGCGATGGAACCGGGCCGCAGCCCGTCGCCGAGCGAGAACGTCACGTCGTAGGACCGCAGGATCTCGCACAGCTCGACGAAGTTCGTGTACAGGAACGACTCCCGGTGGTGCGCGAGGCACCAGGCCGCCATGATCGACCCGCCGCGCGACACGATCCCGGTGACCCGCCGCGCGGTCAGCGGGACGTAGCGCAGCAGCACCCCGGCGTGGACGGTCATGTAGTCCACACCCTGCTCGCACTGCTCGATCACGGTGTCGCGGTAGACCTCCCACGACAGCTGCGTCGGGTCGCCGCCGACCTTCTCCAGGGCCTGGTAGATCGGCACCGTGCCGATGGGCACGGGGGAGTTGCGGACGATCCACTCGCGGGTCTCGTGGATTCGTTTCCCTGTCGACAAATCCATGACCGTGTCGGCGCCCCAGCGGGTCGCCCACACCATCTTGTCCACCTCGTCCTCGATCGACGACGACACGGCCGAGTTGCCGATGTTCGCGTTGATCTTGACGAGGAACTTCTTGCCGATGATCGCGGGCTCGACCTCGGGATGCCTGCGGTTCACCGGGATCACGGCCCGCCCGATGGCGACCTCGTTCCGCACGAACTCCGGGTCGACGCCCTCGCGGGCGGCGACGAACCGCATCTCCTCGGTGATGATCCCCGCTTTCGCGTACGCCAGCTGGGAAACCGCGCCGTTCACGGGTTCCCGCTCGGCGATCCAGTCCGCGCGCACGGGGTGCAGTCCACTGTGGACGTCGATGGCGGCGTTGTCGTCGGTGTACGGACCGGAGGTGTCGTACAGCTCGACGTGCTCGCCGTTGGTTAGGTCGACCCGGCGGAACGGCACCCGGATGCCGTCGATGTCGCGGTAGACCTTGCGGGACCCGGTGATGGGTCCGGTGGTCACGCTGGGGCGCACGGAACGGTCGTCAAGTGCGGTCATGGTGGATCTCCCTACGCCGGCATTACCCGGTCAGGTTCAGGCGGTCGGCAGAACCGGGTCCGTGACTGGACACCATCTGCCCTCTCAGCCCGCCAAGGCGCGAGCTCCCGCGGTGATTGAGTTGTGGTCACCCACCCTGACCATAACCAGCCGTTCGGGGCACTGCCAAGGGCGAGAACCACGCGGCGGCGATACGTTACCCGTGTGCACGCGCACCCTGCGGCGGCAAAACCCTGCGCGACCTGCGGAGACCTGGCGGGCCGCGGCTACCCGGCGTGCCCGGGATGCGCGCGTACGGTCGACCGTCCGTGGGAGTCGGCGTGGGCGCTGTTGCCGGACCCGGACCCCGAAGTGGTGGCCGACGCACCGCGGGGTGACTACCCGTGGGCGTGTGTCGACTGGGCGCTGCGGCAGCTGCCCTGCGCGGGCTGTGGCGGTGAGCTGGCGGCGGGCGCCCCGGACTGCGTCGGCTGCGCGGCGGCGGACGCGGCCCGCTGGGAGCTGGCGCCGCCGACACCCCACGAACGCGTCCTGCGCACGGCGGTCGTGGTGCTGCGCGCGCCGACGTGGCGCAGGCGGGCGGTGGCGTCGACGTGGCGGCTGCTGCTGCCGTTCGTGGTGGCCGGTTGCGTACCGTCCAGTACGACGTTGAGCGAGGTCAGGACCCAGGTCGTGGCGGGGAGGTACGACGAGCTGGCCGAGCTGGAGGCGCTGCCGCTCGCGCTGCCGCTGCTGCCGTGGCGCCGCTCAACGGCCTAGCGCGAGCTTCACCCCGAGCCCGATCAGCACGGCCCGGCGACGGTCGTGCGCGCATCCTGACCGGCATCGCGCGTGCCGCCAAGCGGTTCACGGCAGGTCGACCGTCACCGCCAGGCCGCCGTCGTCGCCGGGTCTCGCCGACACCGAGCCGTGGTGGGCGGCGGCCACCGACCGCACGATCGACAGTCCGAGTCCCGCGCCGTCGCGCTGGTTGGTGCGTTCCGAGGTCAGGCGGCGGAACGGCTCGAACAGCGCGGGTACGGTCTCGGCAGGCACCCGCTGCCCGGTGTTCCGCACCGACAGCGCGGGTTCGCGCGCGACCACCACGTCCACGACGCCACCCGGCTCGTTGTACTTGATCGCGTTGTCGACCAGGTTGCTGACCAGCCGTTCGAGCAGCACGGGATCACCGGGCACGGTCCGTTCGATCACGCCGCGCCGGATGGTCACGTGGTGCTTGGTGGCCTGCTCGGCGAACCGGTCGAGGATCTCGCAGACCAGAACGTCCAGCCGCACCTGCTCGGTGCCCGGCAGCCCCCGGTCGCTCTCCGCGAGCACCAGCAGGCCCTCGATCAGTTTCTCGTTGCGCTCGTTGACGGTCAGCAGCTGCGCGGCCAGCCGGGACAGGTCCCGCTCGCCGGTCACCATCGCCACCTCGACCAGCGTCCGCTGCACCGCGAGCGGGGTCCGCAGCTCGTGGGAGGCGTTGGAGGCGAACCGGCGCTGGCCCTCGTAGCCGGTGGCGACCCGGTCGAGCATCTCGTCCAGCGCGTCGGCCAGTACCCGCAGGTCGTCGCGGCGACCGGCGTGGTTGACGCGCTGCCCCAGGTTCTGCGGGCCCAGCTGCCGGACCGTCTCCGTCATGGCCCGCACCGGGTGCGTCAACCGGCCCGCCACCAGGCGCGTCAGCACGACCAGCACCGCGACGCCGACCACCGCGACCACCCCCGCGACGATCCTGCTGCCGCCGCTCCACGCCGCGCAGTAGTTCGGGGCGGGCAGGAAGGGCGGACCGATGTCCACCGTGCACACCGTGTAGCCCTCGGTCACCGACAACCAGAAGTCCCGCAGGTAGGGCCGGACGAACTTGAACACCACCGCACCCGCCGCGAAGCTCAGCAGGCACGCGAGCGTGATCCGCGCACGCAGCGTCAGGCGCACCGGCTCACCCGCCGAACCGGTAGCCCGCGCCCGGCACCGTGTGGATCACCGGTGGATCGCCCAGTTTGCGCCGCAACGTCATCACCGCCATCCGCACCGCGTTCGTGAACGGGTCCGCGTGCTCGTCCCACGCCTTCTCCAGCAGCTGTTCCGGGCTGACCACCGTGCCCGCGTTGCGCATGAGCACCTCGAGCACCGCGAACTCCTTGGGGGACAACGACAGTGGTTGCCCGTCCCTGGTCACGTGCCTGCGCGGGCCGTCCAGCGTGACACCGGCGTGGTCGAGCACCGGCGGCAGCGTGGGCAGCGCGCGACGGGACAGCGCGTGCACCCGCGCTACCAGCTCGGCGAACGCGAACGGCTTGGTCAGGTAGTCGTCCGCGCCAAGGCCCAGCCCGTCGACGCGGTCGCGGATGCTCGCCGCCGCGGTCAGCATGATCACCCTGGTCTCGCGGCCGGTCGCGACGATCTGCCTGCACACCTCGTCGCCGTGCAGCCTGGGAAGGTCGCGGTCGAGGACCACCACGTCGTAGGCGTTCGTCACCGCGTGTTCCGCGGCCGCGTCGCCGTCGTAGCAGACGTCGACCGCGAAACCCAGGTGCCGCAGGCCGTTCACGAGTGTGTCGGCGAGCAGCCGCTCGTCCTCCGCGACGAGTATGCGCATGTGAAACCCCCAGGGAAGTGCGCGCGCGATGCTACCCGCGGCCGGATACGGGCGGGATAAACGTCGTGCTTACCGCGCCGGGAACGCCCGGCTCGTACCCCTTGTCGCATGCCGTTGCTCCTGATCGGACTCCTCGTCGTGAACGCGGGTGTGCTGAGCTGGTTCCTGTCGCCGCCCTCGCCCGCGATGCTGCGCATCGACCTGGACGTGTACCGGCTCGGCGCGCAGGTGTGGCTCGCGGGCGGTGACCTCTACGGGCGGCTGCCCGCCACGCTCATCGGCAACCACCTGCCGTTCACGTACCCGCCGGTGTCGGCCGTGCTGTTCACGCCGTTCACGCTGCTTTCCCACCAGGCGGGGAGCTTCGTGCTCACGCTGGCTTCGATCGTGGTGCTCGCGTTCGTGCTGGTGGTGATGGCGCGGTCGCAGGCCGTGCGACCGGTGTTCGTGCTCGTCGGCGCGTTCCTGCCGCTCGCGCTGGCACTGGAGCCGGTGCGCGTGACCCTCTACTTCGGACAGATCAACGTGCTGCTGATGGGCCTGGTCGCCGCGGACTGCCTGGTGCGCGGGCCGAAGTGGCCGCGTGGTGTGCTGGTCGGGCTCGCCGCCGCGGTCAAGCTGACCCCGGCCGCGTTCGTGCTGTTCTTCCTGCTGCGTGGCGACCGCAGGGCGGCGCTGACGGCCGTCGTGTCGTTCGCGTGCGTCACCGCGGCCGGGTTCGTCCTGAACTGGCGGGGCTCCGTGCGGTACTGGACGAGCACGTTGTTCGACCCGGGCCGCATCGGCAAGGTGTCGCACGAGTCGAACCTGTCGCTCGCCGGTGTCCTCGCCCGGCTGGGGGGCGAGCGGGGCGTGCTGTGGCTGGCGCTGGTCTGTGCGGTGGTGGCCGTCGGCGTGCTCGCCGTGCGCAGGGCACTCGACCCGGTGGTCGCCCTGGGGCTCAACGGTTTCGTGGTGCTTCTGGTGTCACCGGTGTCGTGGTCGCACCACTGGGTGTGGGCCGTGCCGCTGCTGTTCGCGACCGGCGTGGCGGCGTGGCGGCACCGTTCCCGGGTGCCGGCCGCGTTCACGGCGGGCGGGGTGGTGCTGTTCCTCGTGTCCCCGCACTGGTGGTACGAAGCCGACGACGGCACGACCGTCGCCGGGTTCGTGGTCGGCAACGCGTACGCGTGGTGCGCGCTGGGTGTGCTCGCGTGGTGGGCGTTCCGGTCAGCCGACCGTCAGCTCGGTCGGGCGGGCGTACACGTCGACCATCGCGCCGTTGCGTAGCACCGTGATCGCCAGGTCGGTGTCGATGACCTCGGCGAACAGCTTGCGCTGGATGCCCTGCGCGTCGTGGACCTGCTCGCGGGCGACGGTCAGCACGAGGTCGCCCTTGCGCAGCCCGGCCCGGTCGGCCGGTCCGTTGCGCACCACCTCGATCACCCGCAGCCCGGCCCGCTGCCCGGTCCGCTCCGCGACGTCGTCCGGCAGTGGCGCCGGCATGCCGACCACCCCGAGGTAGGCCCGCCGCACCCGGCCCTCGACCATCAGCGTGTCGATGATCCGCCGTGTCGTCTCGTTGACCGGGACCGCGAGGCCGAGACCGAAACCCGCCACCGCGGTGTTGATCCCGACGAGCCTGCCGTGCGAGTCGGCCAGCGCGCCACCGGAGTTGCCGGGGTTCAGCGCCGCGTCGGTCTGGATCACGTCCTCGATCACGCGCGCCGCCTGTCCCTGCCGCACCGGCAGCGCACGGCCGAGCGCGCTCACCACGCCCGCGGTCACCGAGCCCGCGAGCCCCAGCGGGGAGCCGACCGCCACCACCAGCTGACCGACGACCAGGTCGTCGGCGCTGCCCAGCTCGGCCGGGTCCGGTGCCGTGTCCGCGCGCAGCACCGCGAGGTCCGACAGCGGGTCGACGCCGATCACGTCGAACCGGGACTCCTCGCCGTCGGCGTACGTCGCCTCGCCGCTGCCCGAACCACCCACGACGTGTGCGTTCGTCAGCAGATGCCCCTCGCCAGTGAACACGACCGCCGAACCGCCGCCTCCGCGCAGCGACACGCTCGCCACGTGCGGCGTCATGGTCCTGGCCACCTCGCTCACCGTGCGCGAGTAGGCGTCCATCTCGTCGGACATCGCACTCACCGCCACAGACACTGTCCTACCCCGTACAAGGGTGCGGCGGTGCGTGTTTGTTCCTGGTTCGCCCTGCGCTCAGCTGGTCGTCGACGTACTGGGGCGTGTTCCGGAAGACCGGATCGATCTCCGTTGCCGCGCGGGCGATCCGAGGTCGAGGTCCGTCCCCTCAGAGCTCCGGCTCCTCCTCGGTCGCCGGGTTCCACGACAGGCCGGGCCTGCCCCAGCCGTTGCGCTTGAGCATGCGCTTCGATTCCTTGGTGTAGCGGCCGACCAGGCGGCTCAGGTACAGGAACCCGTCGAGGTGGTCGGTCTCGTGCTGCAGGCACCGCGCGAAGTAGCCGGTGCCCTCGACCTCGACCGGCTCGCCGTCGACGTCCTGCCCGGTGACCTTCGCCCACTGCGCGCGGCCGGTCGGGAACGACTCGCCCGGCACGGACAGGCAGCCTTCGAGGTCGTGTTCGGGGTCGGGCATGGTCTCCGGCCGCTCGGAGGTCTCGAGCACCGGGTTCACCACGACGCCGCGGTGCCGCACGCCCTCGTCGTCCGGGCAGTCGTACACGAACACCCTCAGGTCGACACCGATCTGGTTGGCCGCGAGGCCCACCCCGTTCGCGGCCGCCATGGTCTCGAACATGTCGTCGACCAGGGTGCGTAGCTCGTCGTCGAACGAGTCGATCTTGCGTACGGGGTTGTGCAACACCGGGTCGCCCGCGATCCGGATCGGGTGAACTGCCATGTGGCGAACTGTAGCCAAACCGGGTGCGTTGTCCCGGCGGGGACAGCGGTAGCGTGATGTAATGGCACCCGGAAATCACACGTGTGTGATTCCGGTTCAGTACCGACCTGGTTGGCGAGGAGCCAGATGGACGCCGCGGAGTTGCCGGCAGAGCCCGCTGGCGGCCTGCCCGCAGCCGGTGAGCTGACCCAGCGCGAACGCGAGATCCTGGCGTTCGAGCGCCAGTGGTGGAAGTACGCGGGCGCCAAGGAACAGGCGATCCGTGAGCTGTTCGACATGTCGCCGACGCGGTACTACCAGCTCGTCAACCGGCTGATCGACAAGAATGGCGCGCTGGAGGCCGACCCGATGCTGGTCAAGCGACTGCGCAGGCTGCGGTCCGGCAGGCAACGCGCGCGGACCGCGCCGAGGCTGGGTGCGCAGCGGTAATGACCTCGCCAGACTCCGGATCCACGCGCCCACTGCGGGTCGCCGGCCTCGCCCTGCTCGGGGTGGCGGCGGTGGCCCTGGTCATCGGACTGGTCACCATGTTCGGCGGCAACGGCGACGGTCGTGCCGACGGCGGCAACGGCACCGGGGAACGCCCCCCGGAGTCGACCACGTCGTCCTCGTCCCGCCCCGGCGGCAACCCACCGTCCTCGGCGATCACGTCGAAGTCGGTCCCGCCGACGACGACCACGACCACCGGCTCGTCGCCGACCACCGGCACCACGACGACCACCACCCCGGCCCGTCCGCCGGGCGACGGCAACGGCGAGCCGGAGAAGTCGGTTCCCGTGCGGGTGCTGAACAACAGCACGGTCAGTGGCCTCGCCGCGACGGCCGCCGACGACCTGCGCGAGGACGGCTGGCAGGTCACGGAGATCGGCAACTACTCGGCGTCGAACCTCCCGGAGACGACGGTGTTCTTCCGCCCGGGCACGACCGAGGAAGCCGCGGCCCGCGCACTGGCCACCACGTTCGGCCTGGCGGTGAAACCCCGCATCGACACCCTGGCCAACCAGCCCGCGGGCATCATCATCGTAGTAACAAGCGACTACACCGAAACCGACAAAAACGAACGCTGACCCGCCCCCGCGAGTCCCCCAAACCCGCGAGTCCCCGGTTCGGAACCCGCGAGTCCCGCGTTCGGAACCCGCGAGTCCCGCGTTCAGAACCGGTGAGTTCCCGGTTCGGGACCCGCGAGTCGACGTTTCGTGACGACCCGCGAACCCGCGGAGCGCGCACCCTCGCCGCGGATCGGCAACCTCGTGCGACCGGAACGGGTAACTCGCCGGTCCCGAACCGGGGACTCGCGGGTTCTGAACCGGGGACTCGCGGGTTCTGAACCGGGGACTCGCGGGTTTTGAGCGCGGGACTCGCGGGGGTTTGGTTAGCGGGAGTTTGCGTAGGTTTCCAGGGTTGCCAGTTGTGCTGGGTCCAGGCTTGCTCGTACCGCTTCGCGGGCCCTGGTGACGTGGGTGGAGGTCACCTCCGCCGCCTCCAGCGACTCGCGCATCGCCGTCAGTGCCGCCTCCCGGACCAGCGCCGCGCAGTCCGCCGCCGAGTAGCCCTCCAGGCTCGCCGCCAGTTCCGCCAGGTCCACGTCGGGCGCCAGCGGTGTGTTCCGTGCGGCGGCCTTGAGGATCTCCGTGCGCGCCTCGGCGTCCGGCGGCGGGACGTACACCAGCCGCTCCAGCCGCCCCGGCCGCAGCAGCGCCGGGTCGATCAGCTCCGGGCGGTTCGTCGCACCGACCACCACCACGTCGCGCATCGGTTCCACGCCGTCCAGCTCCGTCAGCAGCGCGGCCACCACCCGGTCGGCCACCCCGGAGTCCGACGACTGGCCCCGCCTCGGCGCGAGCGCGTCCACCTCGTCGAGGAACACCATCGCGGGCGCCGCCTCCGCCGCGCGGCGGAACAGCTCCCGCACCGCGCGCTCGGACTCGCCGACCCACTTGTCCATCAGCTCGGCGCCCTTGACCGCGATCACGTTCAGGCGACCGGTGCCGGCCAGCGCCCGCACCAGGAACGTCTTGCCGCACCCCGGCGGCCCGTACAGCAGCACACCACGCGGCGGGTCGACCCCCAGCCGGGCGAACGAGTCCGGGTACCGCAGCGGCCACAGCACCGTCTCCGTCAGCGACTGCTTGACCTCTTTCATGTCGCCGACCTGGTCCAACGTCAGACCACCGGTCTGCAGGTTGTCCGAAGTGGACAAAGAGGTGGGCCGGACCGTCGACAGGGCGTCGGTCAGGTCGGCGAACGTGATCGCCGGCGCCGCGCGGACGGCCGCACGGACCGCGGCCTCCCTGCGCAGCGCGATCAGGTCCGCCGCCACGAACCCGGGGGTGCGTTCCGCAAGCGCCCCGAAGTCCACATCGGACTCCACCGGCACGTCGCGCAGCAGCACCCGCAGCAGCTCGACCCTGGTCCGCTCGTCGGGCAGCGGCACCGACACCGACCGGTCGAGCAGGTCGACGCCGCGCACGCGCTGGTCGACGGCCTCCGGGTGCGCGGACGTCGCCACCACCGCGAAGCCGGGGTTGCGCACCGCGGCGCGCAGCGTCTCGATCACCACCGTCGCGATCGGCGGGGGACTGGTCGCGGGCAGCAGCGCGTCGATGTCGGTGATCAGCAGCACCGCCGGGGTCTTCCCCGTCGCGGTCTCGATCGCGGCCGACAGCTTCGCCGCGCCCGCGTTCGGCTCCAGCGCGGCCAGCGTCGGCGCGGCCAGTTCCACGACCTCGGCCTCGGCCGCGTGCGCCACCGACCGCACGACCGTCGCCTTGCCGACGCCCTCCGGACCGGTCAGCAGCACCCCCAGCTGCGCGGTCGCGCCGAGCGCGGTCAGCAGCTCGGGCCGCTTGAACGCCAGGTCGAACCACTCGGTCAGCCGGTCCGTCGCGTCCTTCGCGCCGATCAGGTCCGACACCGGCGGTGGCGGCGCGGAGGGCACCACGACGGGCTCCACGTCCACCTGCCGGGGGGCCGACGACTCGACCGCACCACCGGGCCCGGCCAGTGCGGCCGCCGCGGCCGGTTCACCGGTGCGCGCGCCGTCCCGCCAGCCGACCACGGTGGAGGGATGGACGGCGACCGCACCCGATGGCTCGGTCGCGGTGACGGTCAGCAGCTCGTTCGTCCACGTCGTGCCGATCGCGCGGGACAGCTTGCCGCGCACCGCCGACACGTCGGAGCCCGGTGCGGGCGCGAGGTCCTGCGGCAGCAGCGACACCGCGTCGCCGACGGTCAGGATCTTGCCGGTCAGCGCGAGCCGCACGGTCTCCGGTGTCAGCGACGCCGCCGCGAGCCGGGACCCGGCGAGCGTCAGCGTCCGCGCGGGCGCCACCTCGGCCGGGGACACGACGACCTCGCCGCCCTCGGTCACGCCGATGTTCGACATGGTGATGTCGTCGAGCAGCGCGACCCCGGGCGGACCGTCGCCCTCCGCGGCCAGCGCGGCGCTCACCCTGGCGCCGGTCAGCCGCACCCCGGCCCACGGTTCGAGCCCGAGCGCGTCGAGCACCTCCGGGTGCAGTCGCACCAGCCCGCGCCGCGAGTCGAGCGCCGACGGGGCGAGCCGGACGGTCAGCGTGATCTCTGGCATGGCACGACCCTACTGAGCGGGGCTTGCGGAGCGAACAACGGTTACTGGTCGTCGCCTCGACTGGTGGTGGGCCTGGCCTGGTTGCGCCGCAGGCCGATCCGCCGCCAGTTGCGGCCGCGCACCGCGCCGCGGCGCATGCGGGTCGCGTCGGTCGGCAGTGCCACCGGGCGCACGTGCTCACCGCGGCGCGGCCACACCGCGCGGGCGGCGCCCGCGACCTTGCGCATCGGCGGCCGCAGCCCCAGCCGCCGCCCGACGCCGTGGGCGCGGCGGATGGCCCGGCGCTCCTTCGGCGGCACGTCCCACGCCTCGGGGTGGTCGGCGAGCCAGTGGTTGCGGCGCACCGCGTACGGGATGTGCAGCAGGTACACCACCAGCGCGGTCGCCAGCGCGAACATCGGGTAGGTGATCACGGCCGCCGCGAGCAGACCGGTGAGCACCAGCAGCGGCGCGACCGCGCGCGCGGGCACCTTGATCGTCTTGAGCGACAGCGTCGGGATGCGGCTGATCAGCAGCGCGGCGATCGCGACCGTCCACACCATCACCACGCCGTCGGTGTTCCACCAGCCGTCGCGGCCGATCTGCAGCGTCAGGATCAGCGGCAGCAGCGCGGCGAGGCCACCGGCGGGCGCGGGCACGCCGACGAAGAACTCCTTGGTGTACGGGGGTTGCTCGGTGTCGTCGAGCAGCGTGTTGAACCGCGCGAGCCGCAGGATGATGCACACGGCGAACACCAGCGTGACGACCCAGCCGACCCTGTTGCCCTGGAACTGCCACACGTACAGCACGAGCGCGGGCGCGACGCCGAACGAGATCGCGTCGGCGAGCGAGTCCAGCTCGGCGCCCATCTTGCTGGTGGCGTCGAGCAGGCGCGCGATGCGGCCGTCGAGGCTGTCGAGCACCGCGGCGACCGCGATCGCCGCGATCGCCGCCTGGAACTGCTTGGCCAGGGCGAACTGGACCGCGGACAGGCCTGCGCACATGGCAAGGACGGTGATGGCGTTCGGCAGCACCCGAACGCCCGCGGACGCGCGGCCCACGACGCGGCCCGCCACTCAGTCCGCCGGCAGTTCGGCGAGGACGGTCTCGCCGCCGATGGTGCGCTGACCCGGCTCGACCAGCACCTTCGAATCGACCGGCGCGTAGACGTCCACCCGCGAGCCGAAGCGGATCAGCCCGTAGGTGTCACCGACGGTGACCTTGTCACCCTCCGCGACCTGGCACACGATCCGCCGCGCGATCAGCCCGGCGATCTGCACGACCACCACGTCGGTGCCGTTCTCGGTGGTGAGCAGCAGGGAGTTGCGCTCGTTGTCCTCGCTGGCCTTGTCGAGGTCGGCGGAGAGGAACTTGCCCGGCTTGTACACCGCACGGGTGACGACACCGGACACCGGCGAGCGCTGGACGTGCACGTCGAACACGGACAGGAACACCGAGATCCGCAGGCGTTCACCGGCGGGCAGGCCGAGCTCGGCCGGTGGTTCGGCCAGCACGACGTGCGAGACGGCGCCGTCGGCGGCGGACACGACGAGTCCGGTGCGGCTGGGTGCGACGCGTTTGGGCTCACGGAAGAACCAGGCGACCGCGCCGGCCAGCACGAAGCCGACCACGCCGAGTCGTCGGGACAGGCGGCGCAGCAGCAGTGCCACCGCGGCGGCGCCGAGTGCGAACGGGCGCCCTGCCGGGTGCATCGGCGGCACGACGCTCCTGGTCAGCGCGATGAGGTGGGCGAGACGGCCCGAATCGGGGCCTTCTTTGGATTCGGTCATCAACCGGGACATTCCTCGCAAACGGGTGCGGATCTCTTACGCACCACGCTACGCCGGTCGCGGAAAGTGACCTCAGGGGAGACCCGCACCGGCCGACCGTGCACCCCCCGACGACGTGCACGAGCCGGCCGGTGTGGGCCAGGCAAACTGTTTGGCGGCACACGCAGTGTATGCCCGCACACGTGCCGTGAGCAATGGTCTGAATGCGCTTCCGGTTACCGACGGTTGCGGGGCGGCTTGCGTGCGACGGCCTGGATCAGCTGCAGCACGGCCAGCAGCACGATGGCGCCGAGTGCCGCGACACCCATGCTCGGGAGGTCGAAGTCCCACGTCTTCTCCTCGCCGGTGAAGGCGCGGTAGAGCAGTCCGCCCAGCGCCGCCCCGACCACGCCGACGAGGATGCTGACCAGGCAACCCTGCTGCCGCCGGTACTTGCCGCCGACGACGAGGTTGGCCACCCAGCCGACGATGGCCCCGAACACGATCCACGCGATGAACCCCACGTGCCGAGCCTACGTGGCCCCGCCGAGGAGCAGCACGTCCACGAGGTCACCCTCCGCGACGACCTCGATGTTCTCCGGCACCTCGATGAGGCAGTTCGCCGCCGCGAACGACGCGAGCAGATGAGAGCCGGGTCCGCCGACCGGAGTAACGAGATCCCCCTCGACGTGGCCGCGCCGGTATTGGCGGCGCGCCGAAGGGGACCGCAGCTCGGCGGCCGACCGCACCCGCGCCCTCGGCCGGCCGACCACGCCGTGGCCCATCGCGGCGAGCAGCGCGGGCCGCAGGAACAGCTCGAACGACAGCGCGGAGCTCACCGGGTTGCCGGGCAGCGTCACGACCGGCAGGCCCTTGAACACCCCCGACCCCTGCGGCCCGCCCGGCTGGACGGCGACCCGCGTGAACTCCACGCCCTGGCCGGTCAGCGCGTCCTTGACCACCTCGTACGCGCCCGCGCTCACCCCGCCGGAGGTGACCAGCAGGTCCACCCTGTCGAGGTGCTCCGCGATGGTCGCGTGGAACGCGCCGACGTCGTCGGGCACGAACCGCAGCACGGTCGCCTCGCCGCCGGCCTCCCGCACGGCCGCGGCCAGCATGACGCTGTTCGACTCGTAGATCTGCCCGTGTAGCAAGGGGTTTCCCGGCGCGACCAGCTCGGAGCCGGTCGACAGGACCAGCACGCGCACCGGCCGGTGCACCGGCAGCTCGGCCAGCCCGATCGCGGCCGCGAGGCCGACCTGCGGCGAGCCGAGGACGATCCCTGCGCGCAGGACGGTGTCACCCTCGGTGACGTCCTCGCCCGCCAGCCGGATGTGCGTGCCGGGCGCGACCGGCGCGTGCACTGCCACCCGCTGCTCGCCGCCGTCGGTGTCCTCGACCTTGACGACCGCGTCCGCGCCGGGCGGGACCGGCGCGCCGGTCATGATCCGGTGCGCGGTGCCCGGCAGCAGCGGCACGATGTCGGTTCTGCCTGCCGGGATGTCGACCGGCACAGGCAGGGTGACCGCGGCGTGCCGCTCCGCGCCGGCCACGTCGGCGGCGCGGACCGCGTAGCCGTCCATGGCGGAGTTGTCGAACGGCGGCAGCGACACCGGCGACACCAGGTCCCCGGCAAGCACCAGCCCGGCACAGTCCAGTAATGGCCGCAGTGTCACCGGGGTGGGCGGGATCAGCGCGGCGACCCGTGCGCGGTAGTCGGCCACGGAGATCGGAGCGGAGAGCGGAGTGTTGGCCACGCCCGCATCCTGCCCGCTGGCAGAACGTGCGTGCCAGACTGCACCCGTTCCGAACACGATCACGGAGGGCACGGTGCAGGTCCGCACGCGGCACACCCCGGCGTTCGGCGTCGCGAGGCTGAAGCTGGCGCCCGGCGAGGCGGTCCAGGCCGACTACGCCTCGATGATCGCGACGAGCTACGGCGTCGTCGTGGACGTGCGGGCCAGGGGCGGGTCGCGCAGCAGGTCGGTCAGGGCCGTGTTCACCGCGCCGGCCGAGGGCGGCTGGGTGGACGTCGCGCCCGCGCTGCCCGGCGACGTGTACCCGCTGGAGCTGGACGGCGTGAACGGCTGGTGCGTGACCCGCGGCTGCTGGCTCGCCGCCCCCGCAACGGTGCGCACCGACCCGCAGTGGGCCGGGTTCCGCAACCTGTTCGGCGCGGAGCCGGGGTTCGTCGAGCACGTGTCCGGCGTGGGCACACTGGTGCTGTCCGCGTGCGGCACGCTCGACGTGGTGACCCTCGAACAGGGCGAGCTGATCACCGTCGACCCGGCCTACCTGCTGGCCTACTCGGAGATGACGCAGTCGCGGCTGCGTGCGGTGAGCCAGTCGATCGCGCAGTCCGTGCGCACCGGGGAGGGACTGCTGCTGGACTTCGCCGGACCTGGTCAGTTGTTGATTCAGACCCGCAACGCGCGGGCGATGCTCGCGCAGCTCGGCGGCCCGGGTAACGGTCGATGACGGATCGGCGCAACCCTGCGCGGGCCGCAGGAGCCGGACGTTAGGCTTTGCCCGACGACGAGTGAATGGATGAGTGGTGTCGGAGGACCTCACCGGGCGTCGCCTGGGGCATTACCGGATCGACGGTGTGCTCGGCAAGGGCGGCATGAGCGTGATGTACCGCGCCACGGACATCCGCCTCGGCCGCAAGGTGGCGCTGAAGGTCATCGCGGAACACCTCACCGAGGACCCGGAGTTCCGGGAACGCTTCGTCGACGAGGCACGCAACACCTCGGCCATCGACCACGCGAACGTGGTGCCGCTGTACGACTTCGGTGAGGTCGACGGCCTGCTCTACATCGCGATGCGGCTCGTCGACGGGTCCGACCTCGCGTCGCTGATCAAGGACGGCCCGCTCAAGCCGGAGCGCGCGGTCGCGCTGCTGACGCAGGTCGCCGAGGCGCTGGACAACCTGCACGAGCGCGGTCTCGTGCACCTGGACGTCAAGCCGGCGAACGTGCTGGTGACCAGCCGCGAGTCGACGGCTGAACACATCTACGTCGCGGACTTCGGGCTGACCCGCCGCGGCGCGACCGGCCACCGCACGCGCGGCGGCGACTTTCTCGGCTCGCCGACCTACGCCGCGCCGGAACACCTGCGGGGCGAGCCGGTTGACGCGCGCACGGACGCGTACTCGCTGGCCTGTGTGCTGTTCGCGTGCCTGTCCGGGCGGCCACCGTTCCCCGGTGCGGTGCCCGAGGTCATCCAGGGGCACCTGAACCGCGAGCCACCGTCGCTCACCGAGGTGGCGCCCTCGCTGCCCGCCGGGATCGACGAGGTGATCCGCCGCGGCATGGCCAAGAGCCAGGCGAACAGGTACGCGACCTGCCGTGACCTGCTCGCCGCGGCACGGCAGGCGCTTGCCCAGCCGGTGCGCCGCCCGCCCGCGGTGCCGGTGGGACAGCGCCCGCCCGCGCCGTCCCGGCCGCAGCAGACCACGCCCTACCGGCCGCAGCAGCAGCCGACCCCGGCAGGCGGGTACCAGCGGCCGCCCATGTCGTCGGCGGACCCGGTGCGGCTGCGGCCGCCCGTGCCGGCCGGGGCGAGCACGGCGTTCACGTCGTCGGACTCCTCCGGGGGCAACCGCTGGCTCGCGCCCGTGCTCGTCGGTGTCGTGGCGATCGGACTGATCGTCGCGGCGATCCTGTTCTTCAACAACTCCGGTGAACAGCCGTCCGGTCCCGGTGGTGGCGAGCAGACCACCACGACCACGACGAAGAGCGTGCCGTCCATCAAGGTGGGCGACGACGAACCGTCCGAGACGTCCGGCCGCTGACCTGGTTTTCTTGCACTCTCGCGGGGAGAGTGCTAAAACCGGAGTTGGCACTCGGTAGGTCAGAGTGCCAAAACGAGGTCGGGACGGTGAGGCCGGGATTCCCCGGTCGTCCGTCGCGGGCACCGAGCCTGGCCACGGACGTGAACTTCCAAACGGAGGACTTACACCGCAATGGCCAAGTTGATCGCTTTCGACGAGGAGGCGCGCCGCGGTCTCGAGCGGGGCCTGAACATCCTCGCCGACGCCGTCAAGGTGACGCTCGGCCCCCGTGGCCGCAACGTCGTGCTCGAGAAGAAGTGGGGCGCCCCCACCATCACCAACGATGGTGTCTCCATCGCCAAGGAGATCGAGCTCGAGGACCCGTGGGAGAAGATCGGGGCCGAGCTCGTCAAGGAGGTCGCCAAGAAGACCGACGACGTCGCGGGTGACGGCACCACGACCGCGACCGTGCTGGCCCAGGCGCTTGTGCGCGAGGGTCTGCGCAACGTCGCGGCCGGCGCCGACCCGCTGTCGCTGAAGCGCGGCATCGAGCAGGCCGTCGAGGCCATCACCGAGCAGCTGCACAAGATGTCGCGCGAGGTGGAGACCAAGGAGCAGATCGCGGCGACCGCGTCGATCTCCGCCGCCGACACCACGATCGGCGAGCTCATCGCCGAGGCGCTGGACAAGGTCGGCAAGGAAGGCGTCGTCACCGTCGAGGAGAGCAACGCGCTCGGTATGGAGCTTGAGCTCACCGAGGGCATGCGCTTCGACAAGGGCTACCTGGCCGGTTACTTCGTGACCGACCCGGAGCGCCAGGAGGCGGTCCTCGAGGACCCGTACATCCTGCTGTTCGGCTCGAAGATCTCCGCCGTCAAGGACCTGCTCCCGGTGCTGGAGAAGGTCATGCAGGCGTCGAAGCCGCTGCTGATCATCGCCGAGGACGTCGAGGGCGAGGCCCTGGCGACCCTGGTGGTCAACAAGATCCGCGGCACCTTCAAGTCCGTCGCCGTCAAGGCCCCTGGCTTCGGTGACCGCCGCAAGGCGATCCTGCAGGACATCGCCACCCTGACCGGTGGCCAGGTCATCTCCGAGGACGTGGGCCTCAAGCTGGACAACGCCGACATCTCGCTGCTGGGCCGTGCCCGCAAGGTCGTCGTGACCAAGGACGAGACCACGATCGTCGAGGGTGCGGGTGACGCCGAGCAGATCCAGGGCCGCGTCAACCAGATCCGCAACGACATCGCGAACTCCGACTCGGACTACGACCGCGAGAAGCTGCAGGAGCGCCTGGCCAAGCTGGCCGGCGGTGTCGCGGTGATCAAGGCCGGTGCCGCGACCGAGGTCGAGCTGAAGGAGCGCAAGCACCGCATCGAGGACGCGGTGCGCAACGCCAAGGCCGCCGTCGAGGAGGGCATCGTCGCCGGTGGTGGCGTCGCGCTGCTCCAGGCCGCCGAGGAGGCCTTCGCGGGCCTGAAGCTGGTCGGCGACGAGGCGACCGGTGCCAACATCGTGAAGGTCGCGGTCGAGGCTCCGCTCAAGCAGATCGCCGTCAACGCGGGCCACGAGGGTGGCGTCGTGGTGGAGAAGGTCAAGAGCCTGCCGACGGGCCACGGCCTGAACGCCGCCACGGGCGAGTACGAGGACCTGCTCGCGGCCGGCGTGCCGGACCCGACCAAGGTCACCCGCTCGGCGCTGCAGAACGCCGCGTCGATCGCCGCGCTGTTCCTGACCACGGAAGCCGTGGTCGCGGACAAGCCGGAGAAGAACGCCGCCCCGGCAGGCGGCGGCGACCCGACCGGCGGCATGGACTTCTGACCCAGCCAAAGGCAAAAGGAACGGCCCCGGAAGCCCAGCTCCCGGGGCCGTCCCCTTCCCCAACCCCCAAACCCCACGAGCCCCCACCCAAACCCGCGAGTCCCGCGTTCGGAACCTGCGAGTCCCCGTTTCGGGACCCGCGAGTCCCGCGTTCGGAACCTGCGAGTCCCCGTTTCGGGACCCGCGAGTCTCCGGTTCGGGACCGCCGAGTTGGCGGTTCGCGTTTCCGACCCGTCGCGAACCGCCAACTCAGCGGTCCCGAACCCGGAACTCACCGGTTCTGAACGCGGGACTCGCGGGTTCCGAAACGGGGACTCGCGGGTTCTGAATGGGGGACTCGCGGGTTAGGGGGTTGGGGGGAGGCAGGTTTGGCAGAAGTCTTCGCCGAAGGGGGTCAGGTGGACGCTGCGGCGGATGGTTTTCGCGGCTCGGCCCGCGCGGGCCATCGCTTCCTGGACCTCCGGTTGGACCTCCACCACCTGGTAGCGCGACGGTTCGACCTCCTCGTGGGAGTACCACACGAGGCCAAGCCGGAACAGGTTGTTCAGGTAGGCGTTGGTGCGGTCCATGTTCCGCACCCCCGCCTGCCGCCCGATCATCGACAGCCCGGCCTCGATCAGCTCCGATCCGATCCCGAGTGGCCGGTTGGTGCGCACGTCCACCGTCGGCTGCGGGCCCTCGTGGAACAGGAACCGCAGGATCCGGGCCTCGTCCGGGGTCAGTTCGCCCAGGATCCGTTCGTACGCCGGGTGTGTGTCCTCCACGAAACGCACGTCCGACGACCGGCGTAGCAGCTCGGCCCCCCGTGCCCGCAGCTCCTCGATCGACGCGTGGCGCTCCGCGGGCGCGGGCGGCACCCCCAGCACCGACTGCGCGGCACTCCGCAGCTCGGCACCCAGCCCCTGCGCGATCTTCACCGGTGGCTCACCGGCGGCGAGCCCGCGCACGACCCGCTGCCCGGTCTGGACGGTCGTGTGCACCACCCACTGCGCGGTCGACAGTCCCGCGTTCGCCGCGATCCTCAGCAGTCCCCACGAATTCGACGCCATCTCACACCCCGAAGATCGCCAGATGGATGAGCCCGGCACCGACACCGAGCACCCCGCCGTGCACGAACAACAGCCACTCGTCCTGCTTGATGGCCGACCGCAGCAGCTCGTTGAACTCGTCCGACCGCAGCTGCCGCATCTGCCGCGCCACGAACGTCCTGATCTTCCCCGCCTGCTGCCTGCCGAACTCCGTGTCCCCGAACACCGACGCGAACTCGACCGCCTCGTGCGCCACCGCGTCCCGGATCCGGTCGTACCGCTCGGTGCCGATGCCGACCCGCACCGCCGACCGCGCGAACCCGACCGCGTCGTCCACCGCGGGCCGCAGCGACGTCTCCAGCATCTGCCGCGTGCGGTCCGACCGCGGCCCGAACAGCAGCTCGTCGCCGATGTTCTTCATGTTGATGATGTCCTCGGAGATGATCGTCGCCATCACGTCGCTCACCTCCGGCTGCCGCTTCAGGAACAGCCCGTGGAACGTGAACGGCCCGACCCGCCTCGGGAACACCGGCTCGAAGATCAGCTTGATGCCGATCCAGTTCGCGACCCAGCCGATCACCGCGCCACCGAGCGGCAGCACCCACCAGTACGGCATGGCCTCCAGCAGGAACACCAGCCCGATGCCGGCCGGGATCCCGAAGTAGAGACCGAAGTTCTGCATGAACCGCAGTTCCTTGCGGCCCACCTCGCGGAGCATGTCGTTCATCAGCTCCGGGTGCTCCTCGAAGTGCCGGATCACCAGCAGCTTCGCGTCGATCAGCTGCTCGATGTACTCGCCGAGCTGGTCGGTCAGCTCGCGCACGATCACCGGCAGCCGCCGCTGGATCCGCGCGTGCACCGCCGACCTGAGCACCGGCGGCAGGTCCTGCCACAGCCGAGGGTGCTCGCGCTCCATGATCCGTTCGACCACGTCGCGGATCTCGCCGCGCGCGCTGGCCGCGATGTGGTCGGCGATCTTGTCCGGTTCGAACTCGCGGTAGAAGTCGCCGATGCTGCCGACCTTGAGCAGCGCCTTGTCGACGGAGATCGACGCCATCTTGGACACCCGCGACGGGATGATGCCCTGCCAGCCGAACCGGCCGTCGTGCGTGATCGCGGGGATCACCTGCACGCGCCTGGGCAGGTAGGAGTACAGGAACCGCAGCCCCGGCAGCCGCACGCCGTGGAACCGCATCGGCTGGAACAGCATGATCACGCCGGTCCAGTTGGTGACGTACCCGATGACGCCGGTGAACAGCGGCACGGAGAGCAGGTGCGTGAGGAAGCGCGAGTCCGACCAGTCGATCGCCAGAACCACCGTCGCCCCCTCGCTCGCCGCTGCCCCATGGTCAACTCTTGCCGGCCGCCACGCAATGCCTAGCCCGCGCCGAGCAGGATGAACGGCCGCCGCAGGGGGTCGGCGGCGGTCGCCTCCGCGAGCGCGCGGGCGGGGCTGACACCGGACGCGACGCGCCGGTGGTAGTCGGTCATGGTGTCCGCGAGGTCGGCGGCGGAGTCTTCGGTGGGGTCTTCGGCGGGCTTGCTGGCGAGGCGGCGGTGGTAGTCGGTCATCGTCAGCGCGGCCGACCGGTGCCCGACCCGGTTCACGGCCGCGACCACGGTCCGCGACCCGCTCGCGAGCATGGCGCCCGCGAACCCGAGCGGCTCGTCGCCCGGCCGGATGTGCGACAGCGCCAGCTCGCACGCGCCGAGCACGATGTGCGCGGGCGGTCGCCGCAGCCGCGCCACCTCGTGTGCGAGCAGCCCGCCGTCGTGCAGCTCGAGGCGGGAGAACATCGCGTTGGCCGCCTCGTGCGTGCCGTGCGCGGCGATGTGGACGAGCTTCGCCCCGTCCATCGCGGACAGCACCGCCGCGGTCGTGGCCTCCGCACCGTCCAGCACGATCGCCTCCGGGTACACCTCCCGCAGCTGGTCGAGCTCGGTCGCGGACGTCGGCAGGTCGGGCCCGCGCACCAGCACCACGGGCCCGTCGGCCGGCCTGACCTCGTCGGCGCTGACCCACGCGGTCGCCGACGGCGCCACCGACACCGCCCGCCCCCGCAGCGACGGCAGCGACTCCCACGGCACCGAGTACAGCCCGCCGAAGGGCACCACGACCAGCTCGCGGTCGTCGAGCAGCGACCTCGGGATGCCGTTCTCGCCGAACAGCAGGTCGTCGAGCGCGTTGATGCGCCGCAGCGCGGACTGCGACACGGCCTGCCGGAGCGGCTCGATCAGCTCGTCCGGCGCCAGCGCGTCGAGGTCGGCGTGGAGCTGGCGGGCGGTCTCCAGCACGCCGTCCTTGGGCCCGAGGCGGACGAGGTTGGTCCGCCCACCGGCGACGATCACGGCGGCCAGGTCGCGGTCGGGGCCCGCGAAGCTGATCAGCACCCGGTCCGCCAGGCGCTCGATGATCTCGGCAGGGGAGGCGACCGGCCGCGGCCGCCCCCAGTGGGACGTGTGCCAGCCAAGGCGGCTGACCTCGCGTTGCAGTGCGGCGGAGCGGCGTTCGAGGTGCGCGACGGCACGGCGTTCCAGGCGGGCCTGCTGCACGGTCCGCAGCACGGTCCTCAGCTCGCTGACCCGGCTGGCCAGCTCGGGGTCGTCGATCGCGGGCAGCGGCTCGTAGCGGTACACCTGCGCGCGGGTGCGTTCCTGCCAGGCGAGGACGCGGCGGGCGTCCGCCTCCGTGCGGGCGTCGTCGAGCACCAGGCCGACCGCGAGCCTGCCGAGCTCGATGCCGTGCACGGCGGTGCCGCACACCAGGTCGAGCCCGCCCATCCGGTCGCGGACCGCGCCTAGCTCGTCGAACCCGGCCTTGGCCTGGGCGAGCGCGGTCCGCTTCTGCCCGTGTGCGAGCGCGACCTCGGCACGGCAGAGCCTGCGCATCACCTTGTAGTCGATCGGCTCGATCCGGCTCGGCGGCGGCACCTCGTCGAGCAGTTGCGCGGCGGCGTCGACCCGGCCGCGGCGCAGCATCAGCCGCACGGCGAGCATCCTGGCCAGCGCGGCCTCGTCGGTGAGCCCCACCGAGGCCAACCGCTCCGCGAGCCGGGCCGGGGCCGCGGCCGACGGCCTGGTCGAGTCGTCCGACAGCGCGGCGGTGACCTCGGCACGCACTTTGGTGAGCGCGGCGACCTCCGCCCACGGCTCGCTGCCGCGTTTGACGAACCGGCGGCGCGCGGACTCCGCGAGCTTCTTCGCCAGCGTCAGGTCGCCCTCCAGCAGCGCGGCGGCCGCCCGCGCGATCTCCGCCTCCGCGAGGTCCTGGCTGACCTTCTGCTCCCGCAGGTTCGGCAGCGCCTCGTCGAGGTACCGGGCCGCGTCCTCGGCGAGCCCGGCGGCGAGCAGCGCCCTGGCCAGGTCGATCTGGGTGCGTGGCAGCAGGCCGGGGGCCAGCATGCGAAACGCCCGTTCCGCGTTCTGGTAGTGGTCGAGCGCCATCGGGATGTCGCCGGTGAGCTGTGCGATGTCACCGAGGTTGCCCTGTGCCTTCGCGCGGAGGCGGGACAGGTCGTGTTCGTCGGCCAGGGCGAGCGCGCGCTGCATGTCGGCCTCGGCGGGGCCGGGCTTGCCGTCGGCGATGTAGGTGAGGCCGCGGTTCATGATCACGCGGGCCAGGACCTCCGGGTCGAGGTCGGAGTCGGTGAGCGCGCCCTCGAGCAGCGGGATCGCGCGGTCGAACAGTTCCAGTGCCTCCGCGGTGCGGCCGGTGCGGTGCAGGACGAGTGCGCGCTGGCTGTCGACGAGCCCCAGCATGCCTGCGCGCCGTGCCCTGTCCGGCAGGCCGCTCGCGAGGGCGTTGGCGGTGCCGAGGTGCGCGAGGCCGCCCGGCACCGAACCGGCTTCGGCTTCCGTGTAGCCGAGGCTGACGAGCACCCGGATGCGCATCGTGACCGCGCCGATGTCGGTGTTGTCCACCGGAAGGGCCTGCAGCGCGAGCTGTAGCAGTTTCACCGCCTCGGCCGGTCGTCCCGCCGCAGCGACCTCGACGGCTTTCCCCCGGAGGTCGGCTGCGGCGGCGACGCCGTTGCCGGATGTGGTGCTGTCAGCGGCGGTCCCGCCCTTGCTCAGGCGTTGTGACACATCGTCAATGGCACCACACGTGCCACCCCGCGCGCGATGTCGGGGCGGGTGATCGTCAGGCGGGCGTTCCGGTCGGGATGCTGTTTCCCTCGTGGTGGCCCATCGGTTCGGCGTTGCCCTCGTGGTGGCCGGTGGTGTGGGCCGTCGACCCGCACTCGCCGCACGGTGCCTGCGGGTTGATCGGCTCCTTGGTGGCCTTGGTCTCCGTCATTCCTGATCTCCCCTCGTCGGAATGCTGCGTGTTCACCTACAAAAGAGGCAAGCATTCACAGTGAGATACAGCAGGATATCTGCCGTTCGGGGGAGATGGGGGCCATTCGGGTTACAAATCAACCGTTGGCGTGACCACGGTGCGTGACTGCTCCGCGTTCATGCGTACAAGTAGCTGGGTGGTGCCCCTGGGGACCTCGGTGAGCACGAAGCGGCCGCCCTCGTCGGCGGTGGTGACCGCGGAGTCGTGGTCGGCGACGCGGACCTCGACGCCGTGGGCTCCGGCGGGCACGAGCCAGCCGTCGATGCGCTGCCGTTCGCCGGTGCGGGTCACGTTGACCATGACGGTCAGGTCGCCGACGAAGAACGTGATGGTGCCGGGCAGGCCACCGCGCACGCCGGCAAGCGGCCGGTCGTGGGCCCACTGTGCGACTTCCAGTTCGACGTGGCGGTCGATGTCGTCGAGGGCCACGGCGAACTGGGTTCTCTCGACCAGGCCGGCGGGTGGCGGGTCCAGCTCGTTCACGAGCCGCGCCACCTCGGCCATCAGGTCGTCGTCAGTGTGGTTCGTTCTCATGATCCACTGTCCCCGTCGTACAGCGAGCGCAGGTTGTTCAGGCAGCGCCCTCGTGTCGGTCCGATACTCCCGTGCGGCATGTGCAGGGCCTCCGCGACCGCGCGGTACTCCGCCCGGCCCGCGATCACGGTCAGCCGCAGCAACTCCTGGCAGCGCTGCGAAAGCTTGTGGAACGCGGACCACAGCTGGCGGTCCCGCTCCGTGCGGAGCACCTCGTGTTCTGGGGACAGATCGGTGGTGGGCGTGCGCTCGGCCATCTCCTGTGACAGCTCCACGGTCCCGTTCGAGCGGTGTTGTACCCGGTACGCCTCGCGGCGGGTGGTGGTGATCAGCCAGCCGGCGAGCGCGCGTGGCTCGGTCAGCCGGTGCAGGTGCTTCAGCAGCGCCAGCCACACCGTCTGCACCACGTCCTCCGCGGTCGTGCGGTCGAGGCCGCTGCCGCGGGCGACGTGCCACACCAACGGCGCGAGGTCGGTGACCAGGGCGTCGAACGCCTCCTTGTCACCGTCCCGCGCGGCCAGCATGCATGCCGCGTGCCGGTCCCGCCCCTCGAGCTCAGCCCAAGGTTTGACCATGCTTGCGGTCTGCAGTTCCGTCACCGCTTCCCACCCCGCTCCGAGGGTCGTCCTGCTCGTGGCACCCGCTCATGGTGCCAATCCGTTCCTGTCCACGTCACCCCGTGGGGGCTCTTACGTTCAAGAGCGTCGGTAGGTGACGTAGATACCGGCCATTCGGGTGGTTCAGCCCGCTCTGGCGATCACCAACAGCAACACTCCGATGCCGATGACCACACCGGCCAGCAAAGTGCCGCAGCCGACGCCGACAATACCCCGGGTCGACCTGACGCGGAGCGCGAGCAGGTTCGCGACCACCGCGCTGACCAGCACCAACCCGCTGAACATGGCGGTCGCGGCCAGCACGGTGCCGGTCAGGCCCTGCCGGTCGAGCAGCGCGGGCCCGAAAACGAGCGCGAGCAGGAACGTGAGCGCGGCCCCCGCCATGGCGAGCGCGGAGGCGAGCAGGACGAGCGCCCTGGCGGTGCCGGGCTGGGAGAACGTCCGCTTCGTGGCCACGGCCGCCGATTATTCCTCCGGCACGGCCGCCCAGGCGACCAGGTACAGGATCGCGCCGGTGCCGAACCCGAGCAGCGTCGCGGCGACCAGCAGGATCCGGACCAGCGCCGCGTCCATGCCGAACATCTTGGCGATGCCACCGCACACCCCGGCGACCATGCGGTCGTCACGGCTGCGGCGGAGCTTCACAGTGGTGGTGTTCATGACTCCACAGTGGCGGCTCCGGGGGCCGCCGCCATCAGGGATCGACCCTGGTCGCACCCTGGCGTTTACGCTCGGGGAGTGGTGACTTCCCCTGATGAGCTGTCGGCGGCACTCGAGTCGGTCGGCTACCTGCCGGACGAGGGCATCGCGACCGCGGCCTTCCTCGCCCACCGGCTCGGGCGGCCGCTGTTCTGCGAGGGTGAGCCGGGCACCGGCAAGACCTCGCTCGCGGTCGCCCTGTCGCAGGCGCTGTCGGTGCCGTTGATCAAGCTGCAGTGCCACGAGGGGATCGACTTCACCCAGGCGCTGTACGACTGGGACTTCCCCCGGCAGCTGCTGCACCTGCGGGCGCTGGAGGCGGCGTCGGGTGGCGCCCTCGATTCCGACCTCGCCGAGAAGTCGCTCTACTCGCGACGGTTCCTGCTGGCCCGGCCGTTGTTGCGGGCGCTGGAGGAGTCGCCCTGCGTGCTGCTCGTCGACGAGGTCGACCGGGCCGACGACGAGTTCGAGGCGTTCCTGCTCGAGATCCTCGGGGAGAACGCGGTGACCGTGCCCGAGCTGGGGGAGGTGCGGGCCGCCGTGCCGCCGTTGGTGATCCTCACGTCCAACCGGACCAGGGAGGTGCACGACGCCTTGAAGCGGCGGTGCCTCTACCACTGGCTGGAACATCCCGCTCTGGGGCGGGAGGTCGCCATTCTGCGGCGGCGGCTGCCCGCGGTGTCGGAGCGGCTGGCCACGCAGGTGGCCGCCGCGGTGCGGCGGTTGCGGGAGCTGGAGTTGTTGAAGCCGCCAGGGGTCGCGGAGTCGTTGGACTGGGCATCTGCCCTGACCGCGCTGGGCCGTACCGAGCTGGACGCTGCTTCCGCTGCCGCCACTTTGGGGGCGGTGTTGAAGTACCGGGAGGATTCGCAGCGCGTGGTCGCTGTCGGGCTGGACGCGATCCTGGCCGGGTGAGGAGCCCGTGGCTGGTTTCCCCGGGTTCGTCGGCAGGCTGGATTCCGGGGGCCGGAGGTCATCCCCTGCCGGTGCCTCCTTGGCGGAATATTCGGTCGCTTTTCCTGCCGGGATGGGCGATAGTCGTTCCCGGCATGCCACACCGGAGGAGGGCAGATGAGTACCGAACGCAGGGGGAGCGAGCGGTAGCGTCGCCCTGATCCGAACAGTCGCCTGCGCGGTGGACCGGTCGCGGTGTTCGCCTGGCGCGGTGGCTGTGGCGGCCGTCCCTTCCGTCTTCACGGTCCGGTGTGGACGGCCGCCCTCGAACCACTCACGGGTTCCTCGCGCCCGGCCCGCTACCTGGCCATGGTCGCGGCGGGGGACCAGCCCTGGCGTCGGCCGTGCATCGCGGCCGGCGTCAGGTTGTCCGCGTGGTGGCCGTGTCCCGGCCGTCGTGCCCTACGCCAGCACCGCCGCCGTGCGCGGCCGCCGCGTGGACTCACAGTTCTCGTTGCAGCAGCAGGGTGTCCAGCCAGCGGCCTTGCTTGTGGCCCACCTTGGTCAGGCGGCCTGCCTGTTCGTAACCCAGCTTCTCGTGCAGGCGCAGTGACGACCCGTCATCGGCCGCCACCACCACCGCGATGGCCTGGCGGTAGCCGTCTTCCTTGCAGCGCTTCAACAACTCCGTCATCAGGTGGCGGCCGTGGCCCCGGCCGGTCGCGGTCCCGGACAGGTACACCGTGGTCTCGACCGTGTGCCGGTACGCCGGTTTCTGGCGCCACGGGGTGGCCAGCGCGTAGCCGCTGACCTCCCCCGCGATCGTCAGCACCACGAACGGGTGCGGTGCTTCGATGCGGGAGCGCCACATCGCGGGTGTCGGCGGGTCGGTTTCGAAGGTGACCACCGACTCGCGCACGTACGGCGCGAACACCGCAGCCACCCCGGGGGCGTCCTCCGGGACCGCGTCGCGCACTATAGGGGACATGGCACGTATTATAGAGGAACAGCTCGGGCGGCTCGTGCACGCCAAGCGGACCGACCTCGGGCTGAGTCTCCACGAGTTGTCCCAGACCACCGGGGTCAGCGTGAGCATGCTGTCGGCCGTCGAGCGGGGGGAGAAGACGCCGACCGTCGTCGTTCTCGACCGGATCGCCGACGGGCTCAACCTGCGGCTCTCGCAGCTGGTGGCCGAACTGGAGACCGACCGGGTCGTCCTGCGGCGGGCCGGGCAGCAGGACACCGTCGACGAAGGGGGCTGGCGGCGCACGATCCTCACGCCCGTCGTGCCGGGGGTGAACTTCGAGTGGATCCGGACCACTCTGCCGCCGCACACCGACGCCGGGGACTTCCCCGCCTACGCGCCGGGGTCGCACGAGTTCGTCGTCGTCACCAGCGGGACGCTGCACCTGGGGGTCGGGGGCCGCGAGTACGTCCTGGACGTCGGGGACTCGCTCTACTTCCCCGCCGACGCGGTCCACTCCTACGCCAACCGCGGCGACCTGACCTGCGAGTACCACGTGGCGGCGCTCATCATGCGGCCTCGTCGCTGACGCGCGGGTACACAATGGCTGTGTGGACACCGCGGACCCCCTCACCGGACTGGCCGGCTTCGCCGCCGCCCTCCGGGTCGCCGGGTTGCCCGCGGACGCCCAGCGCGTGCAGGCCTACCTCGGGGCCGTCGGCGCACTCGACATCGCCGATCCCGGTCAGCTGTACTGGGCCGGCCGGTTGACGCTCTGTGCCGAGCCGGACGACCTTCCGCTGTACGACGAGGCGTTCGCTGCCTGGTTCACCGCCGAGGAACCCCGGCGGCGGCGGTCGGCGCCGGTCAGGCCGAGGGTCGTCACCATGGCCGCGCTCACCGACTCGACGTCCGGCGACGGGCGGGGTGAGCAGGAGACCGACGAGCTGAAGGTCGCCGCCAGCGACACGGAAGTGTTGCGGCACCGGGACATCGCCGAACTCACCGCCGTGGAGCGGGAGCACCTGCGGGAGCTGATGGCCACGCTGCACCTCGCCCCGCCGCTGCGGCGGTCGATGCGGTCGCGGCCCCGGCGGCGGGGGCGGCTCGACGCCGCGCGGGTGCTCCGCGCCATGCGGGCCACCGGTGGGGAGACCATCCGGCTGGCCTACAAGGACCGGATCCGGCGGCCACGCCGCGTGGTCCTACTGCTCGACATTTCCGGGTCCATGGCGCCCTACGCCGACGCGCTGCTGCGGTTCGCGCACGCCGTCGTCCGGGCCGCGCCCACGTCGACCGAGGTTTTCACCGTGGGAACGCGGCTGACCAGGCTGTCGCGTCAGTTGCGCAAGCGGGATCCGCGGGAGGCGCTGTCCGCGGCGTCACGGGCGGTGCCGGACTTCGCCGGGGGCACCCGGCTGGGGGAGACCATCCGGGTGTTCCTCGATCGCTGGGGGCAGCGGGGGTTCGCGCGGCGGGCGGTGGTCGTGGTGTTCTCCGACGGCTGGGAGCGTGGCGACGCGGCCCTGCTCGGCGAGCAGGTCGCGCGACTGCGGCGGCTCGCGCACAAGGTGCTGTGGGTCAACCCGCACGCGGGCCGCGACGGGTACGCGCCCGTCCAGTCCGGCATCGCCGCCGCCATGCCGCACCTCGACCGGCTGCTCGCCGGCCACAGCCTTGCCACGCTCGAGGAGTTACTTGTGGAGGTACGCCGTGCGGGACGTGCTTGACGAACTGCTGCGCCGCTACTCGGCGGGGGAGAAGGTCGCGCTCGGCACCGTGGTCGCCACGTTCTCGTCGGCGCCGCGCGCGCCGGGCGCGGCGATGCTCGTCGCGCAGGACGGCACCGTGTCGGGCAGCGTGTCCGGCGGGTGCGTCGAGGGCGCCGTGTACGAGGCCGGCACGCAGGTGCTCGAGGACGGCACCCCCGTGCTGACGCGCTACGGCGTGAGCGACGACGACGCGTTCGCGGTCGGCCTGACCTGCGGCGGGATCATCGACATCTACGTCGAGCCGATCTCGGCGGCGAGCTTCCCGGAGTTCGCCGAGCTGGCCAAGTCGATCCGGTCCGAGGAGCCGGTGGCGCTCGCGACGATCGTGGCGCACCCGGACCCGTCCCGGATCGGGCGTCACCTGGTCGTGTGGCCGAACCGGACCGCGGGCGATCTCGGGTCGGCGCGTGCGGAGGCGGCGGTCGCGGACGACGCCCGCGGCATGCTCGCCACCGGCCGGACCGGCACGCTGCACTACGGCGCCGAAGGCCAGCGCAGGGGCGAGGGCATGTCGGTGTTCGTCAGCTCGTTCGAGCCACCGCCGCGCATGCTGGTGTTCGGCGCGATCGACTTCGCGACCGCGATGGCCCGGCTCGGTTCCTACCTCGGCTACCGGGTGACCGTGTGCGACGCCCGGCCCGTCTTCGCGACGAGGAGCCGGTTCCCGGACGCCGACGAGGTGATCGTGAACTGGCCGCACCGGTACCTGGCAGCGGAGGTCGAGGCCGGGCGGATCGACCAGCGCACGGTGGTCGCGGTGCTGACCCACGACCCGAAGTTCGACGTGCCGGTACTGGAGGTCGCGTTGCGCTGCGCGGCCGGGTACGTCGGCGCGATGGGGTCGCGCCGCACCCACGACGACCGGATGTCGCGGCTGCGCGACGCGGGCCTGACGGAGGAGGAGCTGTCGCGGCTCGCGTCGCCGATCGGCCTCGACCTCGGCGCGCGCACCCCGGAGGAGACCGCGGTGTCGATCGCGGCGGAGATCATCTCGCTGCGCTGGGGCGGCGCGGGCAAGCGGCTGACCGAGGCCACCGGCCGCATCCACCGCGAGCCGTGAGGGGCGGATGCCATGCCCTGAAAGACGCTTTCGGGGCGGTGAGCGTCCCGAAAGCGCCTTTCAGGGCAGCGGCTCCGGTTCGATGGCGGGCGGGGTGCGGCGGCGCAGACCGTCGAACGTGAGGACGATCAGTGCGAGCCACACGAACGCGAAACCGAGCCACCGCTCCGGCGGCATGTGCTCGCGGAACACCAGCACGCCGAACGTGAACTGCAGGCTTGGCGTCAGGTACTGCAGCAGGCCGATCACCGACAGCGGGATCCGCACGGCCGCCGCGCCGAACGCCAGCAGCGGCACCATCGTCACGAACCCGCCGCCGACCAGCAGCAGCGCGTGGCCCACGCCACCGGTGGTGAACGTGCCGTTCCCGGACGCCTCCAGGAACACCACGAACGCCAGCGCGGGCAGCAGCGTCACGCTCGTCTCGACGGCCATCGACTCGACCGCGCCCACGTTCGCGAGCTTCTTGACCAGGCCGTACGTGGCGAAGCTGCACGCGAGCACCAGCGCGATCCACGGCAGCTCGCCGTAGCCGACGGCCAGCACGACCACCGCCACCACACCGAGCGCGACCGCGGTCCACTGCGCCTTCCGCAGCCGTTCGCCGAGCAGCACCACGCCGAGCAGCACCGAGACGAGCGGGCCGATGAAGTAGCCGAGCGCGGTCTCCACGACGTGCCCGCTGTTGACACCCCAGATGTAGACGCCCCAGTTGGTGGCGATCAGCACGGCCGCGGCGGTGAGCAGCAGCAACTGCCGCCGGTTGCGCAGCACCGCGCGGAACGTCCCGAACCGCCGGGTCCACAGCAGCACGCCCGCGACGACCACCAGCGACCAGATCATCCGGTGCGCGAGGGTCTCCAGCGCGCCAGAGGCCGACAGCAGGGCCCAGTACAGCGGGAAGAGCCCCCAGATCCCGTACGCGGTGACGCCGAAGAGCACACCACGCCGGTGCTCGGCGTCGTGTTCGGTGCGCTGACCAGCGACGGAAGGGGAGGACACCACAAAATCCTAAGCTATGCGAACGATCGTCCTCGAACGACTAAACGAGGATCACACCGTTCCTTTTCGCCGTCAGGTCCACTTTGGCGCCGCCGGACTTGTCCCCGGGGCCTCGCAGGGGCAGGCTCTGAGGGTGTGAGCCCGCTCACGTGACCCGAGCTGACCACCACCCGGCAGGGAGGCCGTATGCGCATCACCGTGACCGTTGACGGAACGAAGTTCACCGACGATGTCGAACCTCGCCAACTGCTCGTCCACTACCTGCGAGAGCGGCTCGGCAAGGTCGGCACGGTGGTCGGGTGCGACACGAGCAACTGCGGCGCGTGCACCGTCCATCTCGACGGGCACAGCGTGAAGTCCTGTTCCGTGCTCGCGGTACAGGCCGACGGCTGCGAGGTCACCACCATCGAGGGCCTCGCCCGCGACGGCGGGCTGCACCCGGTGCAGAAGGCGTTCCACGACAACCACGCGCTCCAGTGCGGGTTCTGCACCCCCGGCATGATCATGCAGTCGCTCGACCTCCTCGCCGACAACCCCGACCCGGACGAGAAGGCCGTACGGGAAGGTCTCGAGGGCAACCTGTGCCGCTGCACGGGCTACCAGAACATCGTGCGCGCCGTGCGGGACGCGGCGTCCAACATGCGGGGCGGTGCCGGGCCCGAGGCCGAGCAGGTCAGCCAGGTCACCACGGGAGGCACGCAGTGACCGCCACGATCGAACCGGAGGTCGGCAGGTCCCGCCGCCGGAAGGAGGACGCGCGCCTGATCACCGGGCGCACCCGCTGGACGGACAACCTGACGCTGCCCGGCCTGCTGCACATGGCGGCTCTGCGCAGCCCCATGGCGCACGCGCGGATCACGAACATCGACACCTCCCTGGCCAGGGAGCTGCCTGGCGTGATCGGCGTGTTCACCGGCGCCGACTTCGCCGACGAGCAGGGCAGCCTGCCGTGCGCCTGGCCGATCACCGAGGACATGAAGGCGCCCAACGCGCCGTCGATCGCGGTCGACGAGGTCAACTTCGCGGGTGAGGTCGTCGCCGTCGTGATCGCGCGCAGCGCCTACGAGGCGGCCGACGCGCTCGAGGCGATCGACGTCGACTACGAGGACCTGCCGGTGGTGCTCGACATGGCGGCCGCCGTCGAGGACGGCGCCGACCTGGTCCACGAGGACCTCGGCACCAACAAGAGCGCCACGTGGGTCTTCGACTCGGACGAGGCGGGCACCGGCGAGGACGTCGAGGCCGCGATCGCAGGCAGCGAGGTCGTCATCGAACGCACCTACCGGCAGCAGCGGCTGATCCCGGCGTTCATGGAACCGCGGTCGGTGATGTGCGACCCGACCGGCGAGCAGTTCACGCTCTGGTCATCGACACAGGTCCCGCACATCCTGCGGCTCATGCTCGCCATGACGCTGTCCGTGCCGGAGCACAAGGTCCGCGTGATCGCACCGGACGTCGGCGGCGGCTTCGGCGGCAAGCTGCAGGTCACGCCGGAGGAGATCCTCACGTTCCTGGTGGCGCGGCGGCTCGGCAAGCCCGTCAAGTGGACCGAGTCCCGCAGCGAGAGCCTGCTGTCCGCGCACCACGGCCGCGACCAGATCCAGAAGCTGACCCTGTCGGCCCGCCGCGACGGCACGGTCACCGGGCTCAAGGTGGAGCTGCTCGCCGACATGGGCGCCTACCTGCGCCTGGTCACCCCGGGCGTGCCGATCCTCGGCGCGTTCATGTTCAACGCCATCTACAAGTTCCCGGCCTACCGGTTCGTGTGCACCAACGTGTTCACGAACAAGACCCCGACCGACGCCTACCGCGGCGCGGGCCGGCCGGAGGCGACCTACGCCATCGAGCGGCTCATGGACGAGCTGGCCACCGAGGTCGGCATGGACCCCGTGGCGGTCCGGGAGAAGAACTGGATCAGACACGAGGAGTTCCCGTTCACCACGGTGTGCGGGCTGACCTACGACTCCGGCAACTACGAGGCCGCGACCGCCAAGGCCATGGAGCTGTTCGGGTACGACGCGCTGCGTGCCGAGCAGGCGCAGCGCCGCGACCGGGGCGACACCGTCCAGCTCGGCATCGGCGTCTCCACGTTCACCGAGATGTGCGGCCTCGCGCCGTCCCGAGTGCTGGGCTCACTGTCCTACGGCGCGGGCGGCTGGGAGCACGCGGCGATCCGCATGCTGCCGACCGGCAAGGTCGAGGTCGTCACCGGATCCTCGCCGCACGGCCAGGGCCACGAGACGGCGTGGAGCCAGATCGTCGCCGACCAGCTCGGGGTGCCCTTCGAGGACGTGGAGGTGCTGCACGGCGACACGCAGTCCTCGCACAAGGGCATGGACACCTACGGGTCGCGGTCGCTGACCGTCGGCGCCATGGCGGTCGTGCAGGCGGCGGACAAGGTGAAGGCCAAGGCCGCGAAGATCGCCGCGCACATGCTGGAGGCGGGTGAGGACGACGTCGAGTTCGACGCCGGCTCGTTCCGGGTGCGCGGGACCGGCGCGGAAGCGAAGGGCGTGTCCATCCAGGACGTGGCGCTCGCGGTGTTCGCCGCGCACGACCTGCCCGACGGCGTGGAACCCAACCTGGACTCGGAGGCCACGTTCGACCCGGAGAACTTCTCCTTCCCGCACGGCACGCACCTGTGCGCGATCGAGGTGGACACCGAGACCGGCGGGACCAAGATCCGCGAGTACGTGTGCGTCGACGACATCGGCAGGGTGGTCAACCCGCTGATCGTCGAGGGCCAGGTGCACGGCGGGCTCGCGCAGGGCATCGCGCAGGCGCTGTTCGAGGAGGCCGTGCACGACGAGTCGGGCACGCTCACCACCGGCACGCTCGCCGACTACCTCGTGCCCTCCGCCGCCGACCTGCCGTCGTTCACGACCGACCGCACCGAGACCCCGGCGACGTCGAACGTGCTGGGGGTCAAGGGGGTCGGCGAGGCGGGCACGATCGCGTCCACCCCGGCCGTGGTGAACGCGGTGGTCGACGCCGTGCGGCACCTCGGGGTGCGCGACATCCAGATGCCGTGCACGCCGATGCGGGTCTGGCAGGCGATCAACACCGGGCAGACCGACGCGGGCGGCCTGGGCGACGAGGCCGGCGGCGGCCTCGGCTCCATCGACACCACGGGAGGCGCGCAGTGATTCCGGCCGCGTTCGACTACGTCGCACCGACCACAGTGGACGAGGCGGTGCGCGCGTTGTCCGAGGCAGGCGAGGACGCGAAGGTCATCGCGGGCGGGCAGAGCCTGCTGCCCGTGCTGCGGATGCGTCTCGCGGCCCCGTCGAAGCTGATCGACCTCGGGAAGATCGCGGAGCTGCGCGGTGTGCGCGAGGACGGCGACCTGCTGGTGATCGGCGCGATGACCACGCACTACGACGTGCAGCACGACGCGCTCATCGCCGAACACGCCCCGCTGCTGGCACTCACCACGAACACGGTCGCGGACCCGCAGGTGCGGCACCGGGGCACGTTCGGCGGCTCCCTCGCACACGCGGACCCGGCCGGTGACCTGCCCGCACCCGTGCTCGCGCTGGACGCCGAGATGGTGGTGCGCGGCATGGACGGCACCAGGACCGTGCCAGCCGCCGAGTTCTTCACCGACTTCTTCACCACCGCGCTGCGGCCGGGTGAGCTGCTGGTCGAGGTGCGGGTGCCGAAGACGACGGGGTGGAGCGCCCACTACGAGAAGTTCAACCGGGTCGCGCAGGCGTGGTCGATCGTCGCGGTTGCGGCGGCCGTGCGGGTCGACGGCGGCACGATCGCGCAGGCCCGCGTCGCACTGACCAACATGGGCGCGACCCCGGTGCGGGCCACGTCGGTCGAGCAGGCGCTGGTCGGCAGGCCGGCCACGGCGGCGTCGATCCGCGACGCGGCCGCACACGCGGCGGAGGGCACCGCACCGCCGTCCAACGCCGACGCTGACGCCGACTACCGCAGGCACCTCGCCAGGGTGCTGACCTCTCGGGCGGTGAGCGCCGCGGTTGGCGCATAGGGTTGGGACAACAGGGCGGCGCTTCCGTCCCGGAGGCGCCGCCCGTCAACGTCGCCTGAGGAGTAACAGTGAAGCTGGAGCACTCGTTCACCGTGCCCGCCGACCTCGACACCGTGTGGCAGGCGGTGCTCGACCCCGAGCGGGTGGCACCGTGCATGCCGGGCGCGACGCTCGTGGAGGTGGACGGGGACACGTTCAAGGGCTCGGTGAAGGTCAAGCTGGGCCCGATCTCGCTGCTGTACAAGGGTAGCGGCGAGTTCCTGTCGAAGGACGAGTCGGCACGCACGGTCGTGATCAAGGCGGCGGGCAAGGACGCGAGAGGCAACGGCACCGCGTCGGCCACCGTCAACGTGTCCCTGGAGGCGGACGGCGCCGCGACGATCGGCAAGGTCGTCACCGACCTGTCGATCACGGGCAAGCCCGCCCAGTTCGGCCGGGGGCTCATCGCGGAGGTGGGTGGCAAGATCCTGGACACGTTCGCGACCTGCCTCGCGTCGAAGCTGGCCCCTTCGACGACCCCGGCGGAAGCGGCGGAGACCCCGAAGCTGTCGGTCGTGGAGAAGGAACGCCCGGACGCCCCGTCCGCGGCGGAGTCGGCGCCGACAGCCCAGCTCCCGGCGGCGGAACGCGGCGCCGCCGCACCCGCCCCGCACCCGGCGTCCCCCGCCCGCGCCGAGGCGGTGGCCACCGGAAGGGAGGCGGGCGAGGCGGCAGCCGAACACGCCCCGCCGGCCGCCCGCCCGAAGCTGTCCGCGGTCCCGGAACCGGAGAACGAACCGATCGACCTGCTCGCGTTCGCGGGCCCCTCGGTGCTGAAGCGGGTGGCCCCGCTGGCGGCGGTGGCCGTCGCGGTGCTGGTGTTCCTGGGGCTGCGCCGCCGTCACCGTTAGGCCGGTTCGTCCCGTGCCGTACGCCGGGGATGGCCTCCGGCCCCCTCGAACCACGCTACGGCACGGCACCGACAGAAAGCGGTGGGAACGGCGGTCCTGGCCGCGGTCTTCCACCGGTGGCCCGGTTGTCCACAGCCACGCCCCCGACCAGCCAGGACTGTCGGTCCCTGCCCGTAGACTGGTGAACGGGGGCCGGAGGCCACACCAGTCCAGGGTTGAGCCGCGCTCCCAAGCCCGGCACTATGGCCCTGGTGCGGCGGATGCTGGGGCTCTGCGGGGTGGCTCTCCTCGTTTCCGGCTGCGCGGGAACAGCCGTCCAGCCAGGCGAACCGGTGCCGCCCTTCCATCCGGCGACCGTCACCCCGCAGGAGAACCCCGCCGCCAGGCCCCCCGGCTCGTTCACCGTCGTCGCCACCGGAGACGTGCTCATCCACCCGGCGCTGACCGAGCAGGCCGAGGAGGACGGCGGCGGCGCCCGCGACTTCACACCCCTCTTCGCGGGCATCAAACCGGTGATCGAGGCCGCTGACCTGGCGATCTGCCACATGGAGGTTCCGCTCGCCACCGAGGACGGGCCCTTCGAGGGCTATCCGCTGTTCCACGCCCCGCCCGAGGTCGCGCAGGCCGTCGCCGCCACCGGGTACGACACCTGCACCACCGCCTCCAACCACACCTTCGACCACGGTGCGGAAGGCGCGGCCACCACGCTCGACGTGCTCGACTCCGTCGACATCGGGCACACCGGCTCCGCGCGGACGGAGCAGGAGGCGGACACGCCGCTGATCACCGAGGTCAACGGCGTCAAGGTCGGCCAGCTGTCGTTCACGTTCGCCTACAACCAGGGCACCGAGGAGCCGGAGCCGTGGATGGGCAACGAGATCAGCGTCGACGGTGTGCTCGACGCCGCATGGGACGCCAGGTCGGCGGGCGCCGAGGTGGTGATCGCGAGCCTGCACTGGGGCATCGAGGACCAGCACGAACCGACCGCCGACCAGCGCGAGACGGCGGCGGCGATCCTCGCCGACCCGGCCGTCGACCTGATCATCGGGCACCACGCGCACGTGGTGCAGCCGTTCGAGAAGTTCGGTGACAAGTGGGTGGCCTACGGCCTCGGCAACTCCGTCGCCAAGCACGCGGAGCCGCGCGGCACCACCGAGGAGGGCCTGATCGCGCGCTTCCGGTTCACGAAGTCCGACGTCGGCTGGCGGGTCGACAAGGCAGAGTACGTCCCGACGCTGGTCGACCTCGGCCCGCCGATCCGGCTGAAGGACCTGACCACCGACGACAGCGTCGACGCGGGCCGCAGGCAGGAGGCACTCGACCGCACCGACGGGGTTGTGATGTCCCTCGACCCGCCGGGACTCACGCGGCCATGAGGTCGTAACGTCGGTTCCCATGGAGAGTGTGCGTGCGGTCGCCGAGTGGCCGGTGGACAACGCGGCGGTCGCGGTCGTGTCCGCGGCGGGTGCCGTGGTCGGGTCCGCGGGCCCGCAGCAACGCGAGTTCAAGCTGGCTTCGGTGACGAAGCTGCTGACGGCGTACGCCACGCTGGTCGCGGTCGAGGAGGGCGCGGTCGAGTGGGACCAGCCCGCCGGGCCGGAGGGCGCCACGGTGCGGCACCTGATCGCGCACGTGTCGGGCCTCGCGTTCGACGAGCACAAGGTGATGGCCAAGCCCGGCACCAGGCGGATGTACTCCAACGCGGGCTTCGAGGTGCTGGCCGACACCGTGCACGAGGCGTCGGGCATCCCGTTCGCCGAGTACCTGACGGAGGCGGTGCTGGCGCCGCTCGGCATGGAGTCCTCCCGCCTGGCAGGCACGGCAGGTGCGGGCGCGGTGTCGACGTGCGCCGACCTGGCCCGCTTCGCGGCGGAACTCCAGTCGCCAACGCTGGTCTCACGGTCCACAGTGGACGAGGCGACGTCGGTGGCGTTCCCCGGCATGTCGGGGGTGCTGCCCGGCTACGGCTACCAGAAGGACAACGACTGGGGTCTCGGCTTCGAGATCCGCGACCACAAGGGTCCACATTGGACCGGTGAGAACAGCTCGCCCGCCACGTTCGGCCACTTCGGGCAGTCCGGCACGTTCCTGTGGGTCGACCCGGACGCCGGTGCCGCGTGCGTGGCCCTCGCGGACCGCGCCTTCGGCCAGTGGGCCATCGACACGTGGCCGGATTTCACGGACGCGGTACTCGCCGAGCTGTAGCAGGATCGGGTCCATGCATCACATGGACCGCGACGAATGGCTGGCGTTCGTCTCACACGGCACCCGCACCGGCAAGCTCGCGACGGTACGCAAGGACGGTGCGCCGCACGTCGCCCCGATCTGGTTCCTGATCGACACCGACGACGACGGCGACCACATCGTCTTCACGACCGGCGCCGACACGGCCAAGGGCCACGCGCTCAGGCGCGACCCCCGGCTGTCGATGGTCGTGGACGTCGAGGAGCCACCGTTCTCCTTCGTGCAACTCCAGGCGGAGGCGACCGTCTCCGAGGACCTGGACGAGATGCTCACCTGGGCCATCCGCCTCGCCGGCCGCTACATGGGCGCCGGTCAGGCCGAATCGTTCGGCAAGCGCAACGCGGTGGCGGGTGAACTGCTGATCCGTGCGCGCATCACCAAGGTCGTGGCCTTGGCGGAAATCGCCGACTGACGGTCGAGTTGTCCACAGCCGTCGTGGTTATCCACAGGTTGGCTTGTGGCCCTTGTTTTGTCGGTGGGGGCCGGTAGACTGGCATGGCGGGACGCCCCCGGGTTCGGGTGGGGGTTGCGCAGGCAGAGACCCGCTTCGCGGGGCCCTGATTTAGTGCTGTGAAAGGCGCGTTGACGGCGTGGCAATGCCCTGAAAGGCGCGTTCAGGGCGCTGAGCGCCCTGAATGGCCCATTCACGGCACTCGATATGCCGTGAACGCGCCCTTTCGCGGCACCGGCCCGCCCTGCGGGGCCCGCTGCGCGGGCTCGGCGCGTAGCGCCCGGGGGTTTGGTGCTGTGAAAGGCGCGTTGACGGCGTTGGTAGTGCTGTGAAAGGCGCATTGACGGCGTTCAGCGCCGTGAATGGCCCATTGACGGCACTCGTTGTGCCGTGCACGCGCCTTTCACGGCACTGGCCCGCCCTGCGGGCGGCCCCGCCGGGCGCTGCCCGCAGGGCGCTGCGTGCCCGGCGCCGCTGCGCGGGCGCCGGTGTCATGGTCCTGAACGACGCTTTCGGGGCGTTAGCCCACCGACGGCAGTTCTGGGCCCAGGAAGTCGTCCGCGTCGCGGATTGTGTAGGCGTAGCCCTGTTCGGCCAGGAAGCGTTGGCGGTGTGCCGCGTAGTCGGTGTCCAGCGTGTCGCGGGAGACCACCGAGTAGAAGTGGGCCTGCCTGCCGTCTTCCTTGGGGCGCAACAACCTTCCCAGCCGTTGCGCTTCCTCCTGCCTTGATCCGAACGTGCCCGACACCTGTACCGCGACCGTGGCCTCCGGTAGGTCGATGGAGAAGTTCGCGACCTTCGACACCACCAGGGTCCGCAGCTCGCCGCGCCGGAACTGTTCGAACAGGCGCTCCCGTTCCGCGTTGCGGGTGGAGCCCTGGATCACCGGTGCGTCCAGCTCGGCGCCGAGGGCCTCCAGCTGGTCCAGGTAGGCGCCGATGACCAGCGTCGGTTCGTCCGGGTGCCTGGCGAGGATCTTCTTCACCACCGGGACCTTCGTGTCCACAGTGGAGCAGAGCTTGTACCTTTCCTCCGGCTCGGCGGTCGCGTACGACAGGCGTTCGGCATCGGTGAGGGTCACGCGGACCTCGATGCACTCCGCGGGCGCGATCCAGCCCTGTGCCTCGATGTCGCGCCACGGCACGTCGTAGCGTTTGGGGCCGATCAGCGAGAAGACGTCGCCTTCGCGGCCGTCCTCGCGGACCAGTGTGGCCGTCAGGCCCAGGCGCCTGCGCGACTGCAGGTCCGCGGTCATGCGGAACACCGGTGCGGGCAGCAGGTGCACCTCGTCGTACACGACCAGGCCCCAGTCGCGGGAGTCGAACAGGTCGAGGTGGCGGTACTCGCCCTTCGACTTTCGGGTCATCACCTGGTAGGTGGCGATGGTGACCGGGCGGATCTCCTTGCGCTCACCGGAGTACTCGCCGATCTCGTCCTCGGTCAGCGACGTCCGCGCCACCAGCTCGCGCTTCCACTGCCTGCCAGCGACCGTGTTGGTCACCAGGATCAGCGTGGTCGCCTTCGCGTGCGCCATGGCCGCGGCGCCGACCAGTGTCTTGCCCGCACCGCAGGGCAGCACGACGACGCCGGAACCGCCCGCCCAGAACGCTTCCGCCGCCTGTCGCTGGTAGTCGCGCAGCGACCAGCCGTCCTCCGCCAGCTCTATCGGGTGTGCCTCGCCGTCGACGTACCCGGCGTAGTCCTCCGCGGGCCAGCCGACCTTCAGCAGCACCTGCTTGAGACGGCCGCGTTCCGACGGGTGCACGACCACCGTGTCGTCGTCGATGCGCGCGCCGATCATCGGGGCGATCTTCTTGTGCCGCAGCACTTCCTCGAGCACGGCGCGGTCGATCGTGGTCATCACGAGACCGTGCGCCGGGTGGTTGGACAGCTGGAGCCTGCCGAACCGGCCCATCGTGTCGACGATGTCGATCAGCAGTGGTTGCGGCACCGGATAACGCGAGTACACGGTGAGCGCGTCGACCACCTGCTCGGCGTCGTGGCCTGCCGCGCGGGCGTTCCACAGCGCGAGCGGGGTGACACGGTACGTGTGCACGTGCTCCGGTGCGCGTTCCAGCTCGGCGAACGGCGCGATGGCGATCCGCGCGTCGTTCGACCTCGGGTGGTCGACCTCGAGCAGCAGTGTCTTGTCGGACTGGACGATCAGTGGGCCGTCGGTCACTTTTGGCAATATCCCCTCGGCTTTGACATCGCAAATGTCACAACAACCGGCTCGTCGATTTCAATCCCGCAAACGCTAGATTGCGGTGCATGACGACGCCTCCCTACCCGCCGGGGCCCCATGGGCAGCAGCCCAACGATCCATACGGGCAGGGAGGCTACGGCCAGCAGAGACCGCCGCAGCAACCGCAGTACGGCCAGCCACAATACGGCGGTCCGCTCGGCGGCGCCAACGATCAGACCCAGCGCCTGGGCGGCGCGCCGCAGAACCCGTACGGCGGGCAGTACGGCGCCACCCAGCAGTGGCCGGGCGCCGGGTACGGCGGGCCGACACCGCCACCGCCGCCGGAGAAGAAGAAAACCGGGATGGTCGTCGCCATCGTCGTGATCGCGTTGCTGGTGCTCGGCGGCGCCGGTGCCGGGCTCTATTTCGTCAACAAGGACGGCGACGACTCGGCAGGCGGCGGGACGGCCACGTCGGCCTCGGACAAGGCCGACTCGTCGGCGGGGGAGTCGACCGGCGAGGACGCCGCCGAGGAGACCGCGAACGAGACGGCGGAGCCCGGCGAGGCGATCGAGGCGCAGCCCGGCGACTGCATCAAGGTCAACGTCGCCAGCGCGACCAACGCGGACGTGGAGACCGTCGACTGCTCGGCCCAGGAGGCGATCTACCGGGTCGCGACGCGGGAGGAGACCGACACCGGCTCCTGCCCGAACGACCAGTACGTCTCGTACACAGAGGAGGGCAAGCTGCTGCTGTGCCTTCAGCTGAACGTGTCCGAGGGCGACTGCATCGAGGTGAGCGGTTCCGCGGACAAGAGGGCGGACTGCGCGGCGCCGGGCGTCACGCACGAGGTGCTCGACGTGCTCGACGGTGTCGACGACGAGACGCAGTGCACGGAAGCCACCAGCGAGGTCATCACCTACCCGCGGCCACCGCTCACGATCTGTCTCGGATCGCCTACGGCATAAGCGGTTCGGCCTCCTTCCGCGACCGTCCGATGACGCACCGTGGTTCTTCGCGTTTCCAATGAGGACTTTCCCGGGGCGGCACACGACGGTCGGTGTGGTCGCGTAGATTGCTGCTCTCGAACAAAGTCTTCCGATTTTGGCATGTTGTGCGAGGGGTGCACATGAACTCTCCGAACTACCCGCCTCCCGGTGGGCCGCAGGGTCCGCAGGGGCCGTACGGGCCTCCTCAGGACCAGCCGTACGGCCAGCGGCCGCCCGGCGGGCAGCCCTTCGGCGCGCCGCCGCCACCGCAGGGTCAGCCCTACGGTGGTCCACCGCCGCAGGGCCAGCCGTTCGGCGGTCCCGCACCCCAGGGCCTGGCGGGCCCCGGCGGTCCCGGTGGCCCGGGCACGCCCCCTGGGGGCTACGGGACACCGCCCCCGCCGCCGCCCGCGAAGAAGAACACCGGCACGAGCATCAAGATCGTCCTCGGCGTGGTCGTCCTCGCCGCCGTCGGGGTCTTCGCGTTCATCAGGTGGGGCACGTCGCCGGCCAGCTCCGAGGTCGGTGACTGCATCAAGGTCAACAACGCGAGCTCGGTGAACGCCGACGTCGAGAAGATCGACTGCAACGACCCGGCCGCGGCGTACAAGGTGGCCGCCACGTTCGACGACAGCTCGGCGTCCTGCCCGGACGAGGCCAACAGCAACTACGTCTCCTACACCGAGGCCGGCCGGGGCGGCCTGAAGCTGTGCCTCACCCTCAACGCCAAGGAAGGCGAGTGCTTCGTCCGGGGCGATTCGGACGAGCGGGTCGACTGCGGCGACCCCAAGGCCACGTTCAAGGTCATCAAGATCCTCACCGGCACCACCGACCCGAGCGGTTGTCCCGAGGAGACCACGGACGGCCACATCTACGCGGAACCCGCGACCGTGCAGTGCTTCGGTGAACCCACGGCCGACCAGGCCTGAGTGACCACGACGAAAGCGGGGCTCCCGAATCCGGGAGCCCCGCTTTCGTCGTCCTGACTACATGATCGCGCCGCTGCTCTTCTTCCCCTGCGCCGGGGTGCCGCGTTCGGCGCGTTCCGCCGCGGTCCACTTGTCGACAGCGGAGGGCCGCGCCGTGTTCGGCTCCGGCACGTCGATGTCGAGGCCCTCGACGGAGAACTGCTTCAGCCGCACCCGCTCGTAGGCGTAGGTCTTCGGGAACGGGTGGGTGGCGTTGAACCCGATCTTCGCGCCGAAGTAGTCGGGGAAGGTCGGGTTCAGGCCGTGGCCGAACACCTCCGGCACGGTGATCACGCCGGTGGTCGGGTCGAGCCGGGTGGTGAGTGCCCACTCGACGTCGGAGGCGTCGCGGATGTTCACGTCCTCGTCGACCACGGTCACCATCTTCAGCGGCGGGAACGCGGCGAACGCCGACATCACCGCGAGCTGTGCCCAGCCGGCCCGCTTCTGCTGGATCTGCACGACCGCGTGGTAGAAACCGCAGCCGCCGTGCGGGAAGTACACGTCGAGGATGCCAGGGACCTGCCTGCGCACCGACGACAGCACCGAAGCCTCGCCGAGCACACCGGCCGAGTTCCACACCTCCTTGCCGCACAGGATGGTCTGGAACACCGGGCTCGCGCGGTGGTGGACGGCACGCACGTGCACGACCGGCCGCGGCGCGACCTTCGCGTAGTAGCCGGTGACCTCCGCGAACGGGCCCTCGTCGGCCACCTCGCCAGGAACGATCTCGCATTCGAGCGCGTACATGGCGTGCGCGATCAGCTCGATCTCCGGCTGGTCACCGCGGACCAGCTCCACCGGGTCGCCGTGGAAGACCGACGCGATGCCGAGCTCGTCGGTGTCCGGCGGCGCCGCCTCGGCCGGGGTGACGGCCGCGAAGTGCACGCCGGGCCCGACCCCGATGTTCAGCGAGAACTTCAGCGTCTCGCCGCGGTTCCTGGCGTTCTCCAGCGCGAGCTGCAGGTGCCGTCCCGCGTCGATGTTGATGTGCAGCCGGTCCCGGTCGACCAGCTGGAACCGCTGGATCGACGCGTTACGCACCCCCGTCTCCGGGTCGGTCACCACGACCACGCCCGCGTCGATGTACGGGCCGCCGTCGCGCTCGGCGTGAGTGGGGATCGGCAGCCTGAACAGGTCGACGACCGGCTGCGTGACCTCCTTCACCGGCCCCGTCTCGACGACCAGCGGTTCGACCGCCTTGTCGAACGGGTCGTCCTGCCACTGCTGCACCTTGCCGGAGATGTGGGAGGCGAGTTTCTTCTCCTCGGCGCCGATCAGCTCCGCCAGCAGCTCACGGGACCAGTACAGGCCCGTGAACACCGGGTGCTCCTGCCCGCGCACGTTCTCGAACAGCACGGCCTGCGCACGTCCCTCGAAGTGGGCCGCGACGCTGGCCAGCTGGTGCACCGGGTCGATCTCGGAACGCACCCTGATCAGCTGCCCGGCCTTGTCGAGGGTCTCGATGATGACCCCGAGGTCGTGCAGAGGGCTAACCGGCATGTTCAGTCTTCTCCCCATCTACGGACGAGGTCCGTCTCAATGTCGAAGTAGTCCAGCACCCGGCCGACGGTGTGGTCGATGATCTCGTCCAGCGACTCGGGGCGGGTGTAGAACGCGGGCACCGGCGGCATGATCAGCGCGCCGTCCTCGGCCGCGGCCTGCATGGCCTTGAGGTGCGCGATCCGCAGCGGCGTCTCGCGGCACATCAGGACCACCTTGCGCCGCTCCTTCAGCGCGACGTCCACGGCACGGGTGAGCAGGCTCGTCGTGTTGCCGTACGCGATCTCCGACAGCGACCGGACCGAGCACGGCGCGACGACCATGCCCATGGTCCGGAACGAGCCGGACGAGATGGCGGCACCGATGTCGTCGCTCGGGTAGTAGACGTCCGCGAGCGAGCGGACGTCCTCGAGCTTGAGGTTCGTCTCCTCGAAGATGGTCCGCTTGCCGCTGCGGCTGATCACCAGGTGGGTCTCGACGTCGACCTTCCGCAGGGCCTCCAGCAGCCGGATCCCGTACACCGACCCGGACGCGCCGGAAATCCCGACGACCATGCGTCTCGCGGATATGGACATGGCTTACTCCGCTGCAGCTTCAACCGGAACCGCTTGTTTGACCTCTTCGGCCTCGTCGTGCTCGACCGCCGTGCCGTAACGCAGCAGCCGGGCCACCTCCCCGCGCAGGTGGACGAAGTCGTCGGTCTCCTTGGTCGTGATCTGGTCACGCTCCGTGCCCAGGGACACGGGCAGCGTGGACACGACCGTGCTGGGGGCCTTGGACAGGACCAGCACCCGGTCGGACAGGTACACACTCTCGTCGATGTCGTGGGTGACGAGAAGGACCGTCGTGTCGTACTCGCGGCGGACCCGCAGCAGCAGGTCCTCCAGTTCCGCCCTGGTCTGGGCGTCGACGGACGCGAACGGCTCGTCCATCATCAGCAGCGCGGGCTGGCAGACCAGCGCACGCGCGATCGCGACCCGCTGCTGCATGCCGCCGGAGAGCTGCCACGGGTACTTCTCGACCGCGTCGGCGAGGCCGACCCAGCCCAGCGCCTCGTCGACGACCTCGTGCCGCTTCCTGCGCGACATGCCCCTGGCCTTCAGCGGGAACGCCACGTTGGCGCGCACCGTGAGCCACGGGAACAGTGACTTGCTGTACTCCTGGAACACGAACGCCAGGTCATGCGGCACTCCGTTGATGACCTGGCCCATGAACCGCGACTCACCCCCGGTGGGCGGCAGCAGGCCGGACACGGCCCGTAGGAGAGTCGACTTGCCGCAGCCCGAGGGTCCCACGATGCAGACGATCTCGCCCTTCTCCACGGAGAAGGTGATGTCGCCGAGCGCGGTGTGGGACTTCGCGCCCGACCCGTAGGTGTGGCTGATTCCGGTCACGTCCAGCATGGGGACGGTCTACCTCCCGGTGAGACTCTTCGACCTGGTGTGCCAGCCGATCACCCGGTTCTGCACGGCGAGCAGCAGTACATTCAGGACATAGCCGAGTATGCCAAGCAGAACGATCCCGGCCCACATCTCGGGCAAAGAGAAGTTGCGTTGCGCGAGGAGCATCTGGTATCCGATGCCGTTGGTCGATCCTACGAGCTCGGAGATGACCATCAGGATCAGGGCGAGCGACAGGCTCACCCGCAGGCCGGCGAAAATTTTCGGCAACGCTGCCGGGAGCACCACGGTGGCGAGGAACCGGGGCTTGGACAACCGCATGCTCCTGGTCGTCTCGACGACCGTTTCGTCCAGCGTATGCGCCCCGTCAATGGTGTTGAGCAGCACCGGCCAGACCACCCCGAAGATGATCGTGGCGAGCTGCATCGGGGTGCCGAGGGGGAACAGCACCAGGAACACCGGCAGCAGTGCCGGTGGTGGGATCGACCGCAGGAACGAGATGGTCGGCGAGAAGTAGTCGTGCAGCGTCTCCGAGCGGCCGAGCATCAGACCGAGCAGGACGCCGACGACACCGGCCGCCGCCCAGCCGCCGAGCAGCCGCAACACGCTGGGCACGACGTCTCCGAACACCGAGTCGGACAGCCACAGCTGCGACGCGGGACCCGAAAGCCACAGGTCGACCATGCTTTTGCCGATGGTCACCGGCGTCGGGAAGTACGGCTCCTCCACCAGCGCGGTGATGACCTGCCACACCGCGACGAAGGAGGCGAACACGACCCACTTGCCGAGGATCTCGACCGCACGCCTGCGCCTGCCGGTGCGCGGTGGTGTGACCTTCTTCTCTGTCGTTGCCACTGTGACGGTCATCGTGCCCGGTCTCCGTCCGACCAGTTGACCCAGCGGCGCTGGACCCATTCGAAGACGATGTTGATCACGAAGCCGATCACGCCCGCGACGAACGTGCCCGCGATCGCGAGGTCCATCTGCGCACCCCCGGTGCCGGTCTCGGTGATGAAGCTGCCGAGGCCGCCCGCACTGCCTGCGAGGACCTCGGTGCTCACCACCAGGATGAGCGCGATCCCTGCCGAGATGCGCACGCCGGTGAGCACGAACGGTGCGATGGCGGGCAGCTTCACCTGCGTCAGCATCTGCCGCCGCGTCAGGTTGAACGCCTTCGCCGTGTTGAGCTGCACCGGGTCGATGTCGCTGATCGCGTGCACGGTGTTGAACAGGATCGGCCAGACCGCGCCGAACACCGCCAGTGCGATCTTCGCGTCCTCCGAGTTGCCGAACGCGATCAGCGCGAGCGGGATCAGCGCCACCGACGGGATCGGGCGGAGGAACTCCACGACCGCGCTGGTCACGGAGCCGACGATCGGCACGGAGCCGAACAGGATGCCGAGCGGAACCGCGATGAGCGCCGCGATGACGATCGAGATCGCCCAGCTGGACACCGTTTCGACGACGTCGAGCGAGAACTCGTAGTCGTTGAACATCTCGACCAGCCGCGCGCCGATCACCGATGGTGGCGGCAGCTGGTCGGGGTTCACCAAGCCGGAACGGCCGACGAGCTCGCAGATCGCGAGCACGCCGACCGTCCCGAGGATGTTGCGTGTCAGTCGGGACATCCCGTCGGTGCTAACCGTTCTCGGACGGGATCGGCACGACCAGCGGCTCGATCTCGAGCTTCTTCGGCAGCATCTCGTACGTCACCAGCAGGTCGGCGACGCGCTGGATGCGCTTCGGGTCGATCGTGGTCGGGAACTGCCCGATCTTGACGATGGCCGCGGTCTGCGGGTCCATCTTCGCGAACTTCGGCAGCGCCTCCTCGACCTTGCTGCGGTCGGCCGCCAGCTGCTGGCCCTTGAGCAGCGCGCGCTGGAACGCCGCGATCGTGTTCGGGTTCTGGTCGGCGAACTCCTTCTTCGTGGCGAAGCCGGAGAGCGGGAAGTTCTCGGTCGGGCCCGCGCCGGTCATGTCGAACACGATCTTCGCGCCGATCTCCTTCTGCGCGGCGGTCACGAACGGGTCGATCGTCGCCGCGGCGTCGATCCGGCCGTTCTTGATGGCGGCCGCCATGTTCGGGAACGGCATCTCGACCAGGCCGTCCTTGATCTTGTTGAAGTCCACGTCGTTGGCGTCGAGCACAGCGCGGAGCAGCAGCTCGTTGATGTTGCCCTTGGCGTTGACGGCGATCCGCTTGCCCTCGAGGTCCTTCGGGCTGTTGATCGGAGAGTCCTTGGCCGCGATGACCGAGAAGTTGCTGTTCGGTGTCGACAGGTAGGACTCGCTGATGAACTTCATGTCGACGATGCCCGCTTGCTGGGCCTTGATGAAGGAGACCCAGTTGCCGAAGGTGATGTCGAACTCGCCACCGGCCAGCGAAGGAATCGCCAGCGCACCACTCTGGATGGTGGTGGCCTCAATGGTGAGGCCTTCCTCCTTGAAGGTGTCGTTGAGCAGTGCGAGCTGGGCGCCCGAGCAGTCGATGCCGATCATGACACCGACCTTGAGGGTCGTCTTCTCCAGTGGCCCGGAGGCCGCGGTCGTGTTGTCGCCGGAACCCTCTGCCTCGTCGGATCCGCCGAAGAGGCCGCAGCCTGCTGTGAGGGACGCCGCGAGGAGGGTGGCCAGCAGTCCGACCGCGCGGACGGACCCGCGCCTGGCCCGACCGACTCTGCCTGGACGATTCATTGTCTTGCCGTCTCCTGCCTGGGAAATGTGCAGTGATCAGAGCGTTGGGAGATGTCGCTCAGACACGGGCTGCCCCTGCTCCGTGTTAAGAGACGACCGATGTTTACCCGCCCGGAGGTATAGCCACCCGATCGGGTACTGTCAACAACTTGCAATCACAAAGCGTGACTATCTGGTCGCTGGCGTGAGTTACGGCCCGGTAGTCTAGGAGTAGCGGCGAACATCCGGCGCGAGTGTGTCGTCCGCCACTTTTCAACCGTCAAGGGTTTTGGGTGGTCCAGTCCACCTCGGACGTTGGAAAGATCTTGGGCGGACCGGCCGTTGCGGCACTACCGGAGCTGTCACCAGCAGTTCTTCTTGGCGGCCGGTGGCAGGGCAAGGCGGCGGGTGGTCGGGGGCCACCACACCGGACTGAATGGACTCCCGTGGTCCGTTTCGTGTGTCGGTGGTGGTGCTCGTCCCCTTGACCGGGGGTGCCTATACGGGAAAGCTGTGCGCCGCAGTGTCAGCCACACGGGTGAGATTGCTGCAGATGTGTGTGCCTTTGACTGACGGCGTCTTGGGAGTGTGTCCGGAGTGGCCAGGGACAGTGCGTTGGACGGTGACAGTGCGACCGACAGCGCCGTGCGGCGTGCCAACGCCGCTATTCGCGCCGAACAGGCGTCAGGTCGGCCGGGCAAGCGCAGGCGCTTCCGCCTGAGCGAGTGGCGGCTGCCCACCAAACTGATGGTCGTGCTGCTGGTGCCGACCCTCGCGGCGCTCGCGTTCGCCGGTCTGCGCGTGTACACGCAGATCAAGCAGGCGAACGACCTCGACTACCTGCTTCAGCAGGTCGAGCTGCACTCGAAGGTCTACGAGGCGGCCGACCAGATCCAGAAGGAAGGCCAGATCGTCGCCCGCTTCGCGGCGGCGGGGCAGTCGGGTGACCGCGCCCCCATCGACGCGCAGCTGCAGGCCACCGACGACGCGGTCGACGAGGTGCGCACCGCGGCGGAGGCCTTCTACGACGAGTCCGAAGAGGGCGTCCGCTCCGAGTACGAGCAGATCTTCTTCCGCCTCCAGAGCCTCGACGCCCTGCGCGACGTGGCGAGCTCGTCGCAGTTCGACGGTTTCGCCGTCGCCTCGATCTACGCGGACATCGTGTCCAGCATCCTGCAGGTCGGCCAGATCGCCCGCTCCGACGTCGGTGGTGGCCAGCTCACCCCGCGCCTGACCGCGCTGAACGCGATCGCGACCGCGAAGGCGCAGATCGCCCAGCAGTTCTCCTACATCACGGTCGCCGCGCAGCAGGGCACGATCCGCGCCAACGACCTCAACGAGATCCAGGCGGCCGTCGCAAGGCACGACTCGGCCATCGCGACGTTCAACGCCGTCGCGACGCCGGAGGAACTGCAGCGGCTCAACGACACCCTGGTGGGTCCCGCGGTCGACCTGCTGAAGCAGAACCGCCAGCTGCTGCTCGTCCGCGGTGAGTCCGGTCAGAACCTCGGCATCGTCCCCAACGACGTCGTGCAGGCCGGCACGAGCACGCTCGGCCTGTACCGCTCGATCGAGCTCGGTGAGCTCGGCGACCTGCGCGACTCGATCTCAACCCTGCGCAACGACCAGCAGGAGGCCACCCTCCGCGACGCGGCGATCGTCCTCGCGGTCCTGCTGCTCGCGGTCCTCCTGGCGCTGCTGGTGGCGCGCTCGCTGCTCAAGCCGCTGCGCGTGCTGCGGTCCAACGCGCTCGACGTCGCGTACTCCCGCCTGCCGCAGACGGTCCGCCGAATCCTGGCCGACCCGGACCCCGTCGCCGCGTCCAAGAACGCGGTCGAGCCGGTGCCCGTGTTCACCAGGGAGGAGACCGGCCAGCTGGCCCGCTCGTTCGACGCGGTGCAGGAGCAGGCGGTCCTGATGGCGACCGAGCAGGCGCTCCTGCGCGACAACATCAACTCGATCTTCGTCAACCTGTCCCGCCGGTCGCAGGCGCTGGTCGAACGCCAGCTGTCCCTGATCGACCGCCTGGAGCAGGACGAGCAGGACCCCGACCAGCTCGCCTCGCTGTTCGAGCTGGACCACCTCGCCACCCGGATGCGGCGCAACTCGGAGTCCCTCCTGGTGCTCTCCGGCACCGGCCTGTCACGGCAGCTGTCGCGGCCGGTGCCCGCCTCCGACGTGGTCGGCGCGGCCGTGTCCGAGGTCGAGCACTACGCCCGCATCGAGGTGGCCTCCGCACCGGACGTCGCGGTCCAGGGCCGCGCGGTCTCCGACCTCGTGCACGTCATCGCCGAGCTGCTGGACAACGCGACCTTCTTCTCCCCGGCGGACAAGAAGGTCATCGTCCGGATGGCTATGACCCGCAAGAAGGAACTCGCCATCCAGATCACCGACCAGGGTGTCGGTATGTCGGAGGACGAGATCGCGGCCACCAACGCCCGGCTCGCCGACCCGCCGGACCTCGACGTCGCGGTGACCAGGCGAATGGGTCTGTACGTGGTCGCGCGCCTCGCCAAGCGGCACAACATCAACGTGCGGCTGCGCGACAACGAGGACATCGAGGGCGGCCTGATCGCCCGCATCAACGTGCCTGCCGAGCTGGTCCAGCCGGTCGGCTCGTCGCCGAGGTCGATGGCGGCGCCGTCGACCACCGGCTCGCTCGCCATCGCGGAACACACCAACACCGAGGCGCTGCTCAACCCGCCTGCCAACCCGCCGACGAACGCACCGACCCGCAACAGCGGTATCGCGGGCGCGTTCACCAGCAACATGCCGAGGATCCGGCAGGAGCCCGCGCAGACCGGCGCCGAAACGGCGCAGGACCGCACGCCTGCCGAGCTGTCGAGCTACCCGCCGTTCAACCCAGGGCAGGACGGCAGCGAGGTCACCACGACGAACGGCGTCCCAGCGGAGCCGCCCGCCCCGCAGAACGGCCGCCAGGACCCGGCCGACACCGGAACGGCGCTGTTCGGCGCGCCGCTGCCGGAAGCCCCGGTCGAGGACACCACGTACCAGCCGTTCGCGGGCGGCGGCAACACGCCTTCGGGGGAGGCAGAGCTGAACGTGGATGCGCCGACCGAGCGCCTGCCCATCTACGAGGCCGTGCTGTCGCAGTGGTTCGAGGCAGCGGACACCGGGTCCGCCCCGCCCAGGGGCGCCATCGGTGCCGACCCGGCCGCCGACGTCGCGAACGGCAACGGGCACAATGGGAACGGCCACGCCAACGGCACGGGTACCGCCAACGGGCGCGCGCCGAGGGAGGCCGAGCCGGTCGAGCCCACCCCGTGGACCTCACCGGGTGACGACGGCTGGCTCGCGGCACAGGCTCTGCTCGAGGACAAGGCGCCGGACACCACCACGAACGCGGGCCTGCCCAAGCGGGTCCCGAAACAGCACCTGGTGCCGGGGTCGGCCGCACCAAGGCACGAAGCCAAGGAGCAGACCGGGGAAATGCCCGGTCAACCGCTTCCACCACGGACGGCAGACGCGGTCAGGGGTCGCATGTCAAGCTTCCAGCAGGGCGTACGGCGGGGGCGCCACGCGCTCATCGAGGCATACGCTGGTGACCAATCCGGTTCGGAGCAGAGCCGTCAAGACGAGGAGCAGGAGTGACGACCGCGTCCGCACAGCAGCCCGGCAGTTTCGGGTGGCTTATCACTGATTTCGTCCGTCAGGTTCCTGGCGTGGCGCACGCCGTGGTCGTGTCGGCGGACGGCCTTCTTCTGGCCGGTTCGCAGGGACTGCCCCGGGACCGCGCGGAACAGCTCTCCGCTGTCTCGTCCGGGCTCGTCAGCCTCACCCAGGGCGCCGCGCGGTGCTTCGAGGCGGGCGGCGTCAACCAGACCGTGGTCGAGATGGACCGGGGCTACCTGTTCCTGATGTCGATCTCCGACGGTTCGTGCCTCGCCGTGCTGGCGGCGCCGAACTGCGACATCGGTCTGGTCGCCTACGAGATGACGTTGCTGGTCGAGAGGGTCGGCCAGCAGATGACTCCGGAGCTGCGAGCTCAGCTTCAGGGCGCACAGCGCAGGTAGCGGGGCATGCTGACTGCGCGGAGCGGAGGTCTGGGGTCATGCGTCCCAGCCGGGCACATCTCGGTAGGCGACTTCCGCGCGCCGTCGAGCCAGAGCGGAGGCGAGTAGAACAGATGCCGGAGAAAGGTTGGGAGGACCTCCCCGAGCACGACGTGGGCGAAGCACCGAACAGGTTCGACGTCGACGGATTCCGGGCCAGGCTTTTCGGTGGCCCGGGTGCGACGCTGTACGGGGACTCCGGGATACCGGCACAGTCGACGTGGGACAGCAAGGAGATCCCCACGGTCGGCAGGGACGGGATCTCTGACAGCGGGGTGCGCCACAGTGGGGTGCACAACAGCGGCGCCTACAACAGTGGCGTCTACAACAGCGGTGTGCACAACAGCGGGGCGTGGGGTGCGGAGGAGTTCCTGGGCTCCGCCGCAGGTCGCGGTGGTGGCGCCGCGCCGCACGAGACCGGGTCGCTGGTCCGTCCGTACACCAGGACGGGCGGCCGTACGCGGTCCGATTATGATCTTGCGATCGAGGCGCTGGTGTCCACCAGCGAGCGGGGGAAGGCGCCGGACGCGGCGGTGCTGCCGGAGCACCGGTCCATCTGTGGACTGTGCCTGGACACCAGGTCCGTCGCGGAGGTGGCCGCCCACCTGCGGCTCCCGCTCGGCGTCGCCAGGGTGCTGATTGGAGACATGGCCGGTATGGGACTGGTCCTGATCCATCAGAGCGGCATGGTCGTCGGCGACCGGCCGTCGATCGAATTCATGGAAAGGGTGCTCAGTGGTCTCCGCAGGCTCTAGTCCCCTCGGCCCGCGCGGCGCGTCCGCACCACAGCCGACCACCTCGGCGAAGATCGTGGTCGCCGGCGGTTTCGGGGTCGGCAAGACGACTCTGGTCGGCTCGGTGTCGGAAATCGTTCCGCTCACCACCGAGGCCGTGATGACCGAGGCCAGCGTGGACGTGGACGACCTGTCGAACACCCCGAACAAGGTCACCACCACGGTCGCGATGGACTTCGGTCGAGTGTCGCTGGACAGCGATCTGATCCTGTACCTGTTCGGTACACCGGGTCAGCACCGGTTCTGGTTCATGTGGGACGACCTCGTCCGCGGCGCCATCGGCGCGGTGGTCCTGGTCGACACCCGCCGCCTGGCCGACGCGTTCGCGTCCATCGACTTCTTCGAGGACCGTGGACTCCCGTACATCGTGGCGCTCAACTGCTTCGACCGGGTGCTCCACCACCGTATCGACGATGTCCGCGACGCGCTCACGGTCGAGCAGTCGGTCCCGATCGTCACGTGTGACGCCCGCGACCGCGAGTCGACCAAGGAAACGCTCATCACGCTGGTCGAGCACGCCATGCACCAGCGCATGAGCGCACGCGCAGGCTGACACAGACGCGTAGACGCCCCGCGGACCACGGGTTCGCGGGGCTCGCTGTTCGTCGAGTCGGCCCTGCGCCATCCTCGGGTCACCCCTGGTACGGCACGCGGTCGGTGGCTCAGCTCTCGACGAGCGACGCGGACGTGATGCGGTGCAGTGGGTACTGGCGCACGGCTCCGTGTGAGACGTCCCTGCCTTCGAGCACGCCGCCGCCGACGCGAAACGGGTCCACCACCCGCTGGCTGGCCACGCCGCGCGAGTCGACGAAGCCGATCCACACCTGGCTGTTCTGCTCGATGGCCTCCCGCAGCAGGGCCAGCGTCGCGGCCGTGTCCGCCGCGCCGGTACCCGCGGTGAGCGACACCGTGCGTCCCCGTTTGGTGCCCGCCGCCGTGTCACCGGCCCGCAGCTGCTCGACCATCGCGGCCAGGCGCTCCGGTGACGCGGGAGCGGGTGTCCCCACCCGCCGCGACCGGGCGGGAGCTGGCAGCCGCAGCCCGGAGGGCCGCAGGTCGAGCACCTGCCCGTAGGCGTCCTCGGCGGCCGGTGCGAACCCCGCGCCACGCAGCTCCTCCAGCACGTCCGCGAGCGCGACCGGGCTGACCAGCACGGTCGGCGCGATCTTCCGCAGCTCCAGCCGGGCGGCGGCCGGGTGCGCGGCCACCTCGGCGAGCAGCACCGGGTCGTCGCACCGCAGGAACGACGTGGCCGCGCCGCCGCGCAGCCTGCCGTGCCGCCTGGCGACGTCGTCGATGAGGTAGGTCAGCGACTGCGGCACCGGTGTCCGCGACCGGGTGCGGAACAGGTCGTGCAGCTCCTCCGCGGTGCGCCCGACGTCGAGCGCCCGCCGCACCGACGACTCGGTCACCCGGTACACGGTCGCGCTGCCCGCCGACTCGACGTCCGCGACCTGCCCGATGTCGACGGCGAGCGCGGGTTCGAGGGGCCCCGGCGCGACCACGGTCAGGTCGGCCTGCACCAGCACGTGGTCCAGTGGTTCGGGCAGTGAGTCGGCCATGCGCTTGGCGGCCGCGGCCGGTCCGTCCGCGTCGCTGCCGATCAGCGCGCGCCCGGCGCTGGTCAGCGCGCCGAGTGCCACCACGCCCAGCGAGGTCGCCTCGGCGAGCGTCCACCGCACGATCTCGTCCCGCAGCCGCCCGCCGCGCCGCGGCGCCCGCCACGCGAGCACGGCGGCCAGGTCGTCGGGTGACGGAACCCCGGTGCCTGCCCGCAGCTCGGCCAGCGCCGACAGGATCCGCCGCCGCTCGGCCGGGGCGGGCGGGCGGCGCAGGTCGTCGGACAGCGGCGCGAGCACCTTGTCCTTGGCGTCGCGCATGCCCGCGAGGCCGGGCAGCCGGGGCATGTCGAGCCACGCGGCGGCGACCGTGGCCCACTGGTTCGCCGGCGTCGAGGCCAGCCACGGGTCGACGGCGGTCGTCGGCAGCCACTCCGGGGTGGTGGCGGCCGCGCTGTCGCCGATCATCCCGGCCGCGAACAGCACCTCGACGATCAGGCTCGCGCCGCGTTCGTCGGTGTCCAGCTCGCGGGCGAGCTTGCGCAGGTCCCGGACGCCAAGGCCGCCCGACTTCAGCACCGCGGCGGGTTCGGCCGACCACAGCCGCACGAGCGTTTCGGCGCGGCGCAGGAACTCCAGCGCCTCCCCGGCAGCGGTCGCGTCCACAGTGGACACCTTCAGCTGCTTGGTCTCCACCGCCGGCTCGTCCAGCTTGACCGTCCCCAGTGGACTGTCGCCGCGAATGACGAGCGCGACCTGCCTCGGCAGCTCGACGGTCTCGGCGTCCCTGCGCAGCAGCAGCCCCATGGCGAGCAGCCGCTGCACCGGCGTGGTGGCCTCGGTCAGCGGCACGTCCGCCCCGGCGTCCTTGGTGCGGCCCAGCGGCGAGCCGTGTGCGAGCGTGGTCAGCAGCCGCCGTTCGGCCTCGGGCAGGTCCGCGAGCAGGCCCGCGATGTCCGCCCCGTCGAGCGTGCTCGACGGGCGGCCGAGCCCGGCGGGGAACAGCCCGCTCGCCTCCCGCGCCGCCGGTGTCACCGACAGCTCGTCGGTGCCCCACGCGAGCGCGAGCCGCACCAGTGTGTCCAGTGACTCCCGCACCCGCTCCGGGGCCACGGCGGGCCCGACGATCTCCAGCACCCGCGCCTCGGGCACCGGCGCCTTGTCGGCGTCCGCGACGACCAGCGCGTCAAGGACGGCGAGCGTGAACGTGTCGAGACCCTCCGCGGCCCTGGTCACGGAGGCCCTGGTGGCCGCCCGCGCCGCCAGCACCGCCGAGTCCGGCGGCGGGGGAGTGGCCAGATCCGGGCGGGCGGCGAGGAGGGCGGCCAGCGTGTGGTCGTCCTGGGCACGCAGCCAGTCGATGAGCGTGGGGCCGGGCACCCGACCACGGTATACGCGACATCCGCTACAGCGCGCTCCGGTAATCTCTGGACACCCCGAGCTGAAGGAGGACGCGTGGCCAAGAAGGGCGCCAACGACGGCCGCATCGACCCGCACTGGCCTGCGGACGACGACCACGGCAACCACCCCGTCAGTGAGCTCGTGGCGGACCGCCAGGGTGCGCTGGCACCGTGGGGTGACCTGGACTTCCCGCTCGATGCGGTGCCGTACACGCATCCCCAGACCGAGATCAACAAGTAGGTCCGTGACATGCCGGTTCCTGGCCCTGGCTACTCCATCACCGTCCGTGTGGAGGCGCCCCCGTCGGCGAGCGCCGCAGGTGACCTGACCGGCGCCGCCGGCCGGGCCGGCGCGGTGATCACCGCGTTCGACGTCGTCGAGTCCCATGCGGACCGGATCGTCGTCGACATCACCGCGAACGCCCACTCCGTCGGCCACGCGGAGGAGATCACCGCGGCGCTGGAGGAGCTGCCCGGCGTCAATGTCCGCAAGGTCTCGGACCGGACGTTCCTCATCCACCTCGGCGGCAAGATCGAGGTCGCCTCCAAGGTCCAGCTCCGCAACCGTGACGACCTGTCCCGCGCGTACACCCCGGGTGTCGCGCGCATCAGCCAGGCCATCGCGAAGAACCCGGCCGACGCGCGCCGCCTGACGATCAAGCGCAACACGGTCGCGGTGGTCACCGACGGTTCGGCCGTGCTGGGGCTCGGCAACATCGGCCCGTCGGCGGCGCTGCCGGTCATGGAGGGCAAGGCGGCGCTGTTCAAGAAGTTCGCCGGGGTCGACGCGTGGCCGATCTGCCTGGACACGCAGGACACCGAGGAGATCATCCGCACGGTGCAGCTGATCGCGCCCGTGTACGGCGGCATCAACCTGGAGGACATCGCCGCGCCGCGCTGCTTCGAGATCGAGGCCCGCCTGCGCGAGATGCTGGACATCCCGGTGTTCCACGACGACCAGCACGGCACCGCGATCGTGGTGGTCGGCGCGCTGCGCAACGCGCTGCGGGTGGTCGGCAAGAACCTGGCGGACTGCAAGATCGTGGTGTGCGGCGCGGGTGCCGCTGGCTCGGCGATCATCCGCCTGCTGCTGCAGAAGGGCCCTGGCGACATCCTCGCGGTCGACGTGAACGGCATCGTCCACCCGGACCGCGGCGACCTGGACGCGAACCTGACGTGGCTCGCGCAGAACACGAACCGCCACCTGGTGAGCGGTTCGGTGACCGACGCGATGGTGGACGCGGACGTGTTCATCGGGGTGTCCGCGCCGAACCTGTTCGGTGCGGACGCGGTCGCCGCCATGGCCAAGGACGCGATCGTGTTCGCGCTGGCCAACCCGGACCCGGAGATCGATCCGCTGGAGGCGCAGCAGCACGCCGCGGTGGTCGCGACCGGCCGCAGCGACTACCCGAACCAGATCAACAACGTGCTGGCGTTCCCCGGTGTGTTCCGCGGTCTGCTCGACGCGCAGGCCAGGGGCATCACCGACACGATGCTGCTGGCCGCGGCCGACGCGATCGCGGACGTCGTGGACGGTGACCGGCTGAACGCGTCGTTCATCGTGCCGAGCGTGTTCGACTCGGCGGTGGCGCCCGCGGTGGCCGAGGCCGTCGCCCGCGCCGCGCAGCCGTAGCATCGGTTTCGTGAGCGACCTGACGCACGTCGACGAGTCGGGCGCCGCGCGGATGGTGGACGTGACCGGCAAGGCCGTCACGTCCCGCGTCGCGGTGGCGTCCGGCCGGGTGCACACGACCGCCGAGGTGGTCGGCCTGCTGGCGTCGAACGGCCTGAAGAAGGGCGACGCGCTGGCGGTGGCCCGCGTCGCCGGGATCATGGGCGCCAAGCGGACACCGGACCTGGTGCCGCTGTGCCACCCGCTGGCCATTACCGGCGTGACCGTCGACTTCGACCTGGCCACCGACTCGGTGGCCATCACCGCGACGGTCCGCACGAGCGGCCAGACCGGTGTCGAGATGGAGGCACTGACCGCGGTGACGGTCGCGGGCCTCACGCTGCACGACATGATCAAGGCCGTGGACCCGGCGGCCGTGTTGTCCGAGGTGCGTGTCGAGCGCAAGGAGGGCGGCAAGACCGGGGTCTGGACCCGACCGGAGGGCAGATGAGCAACACCGCTGTCGTCATCGCCGCCTCGAACCGCGCGGCCGCCGGAGTGTACGAGGACCGGACCGGCCCGGTGATCGTGTCCTGGCTGCGTGCCAAGGGTTTCGAGGTGCCCGACCCGGTCGTCGTCCCGGACGGCGAGCCGGTGCTGGCGGCCCTGCGCGACGCGGTCGGCGCCGACGTGGTCGTCACCACCGGTGGGACGGGCATCAGCCCCACGGACCGCACCCCCGAGATGACGGCACGCCTGCTGGACTACGAGATCCCCGGCCTGGCCGACGCGGTGCGCTCGGCGGGCCTGCCCAAGGTCCCGACCGCGGTGCTGTCCCGCGGCGTGGCCGGCGTGGTGGGCAGGACCCTCGTGATCAACCTGCCCGGCTCGACAGGCGGCGTACGGGACGGCCTCGGCGTGCTGGACGGCGTGCTGGCACACGCACTGGACCAGTTGCGCGGCGGCGACCACGTGCCCAGTGCCCAGGTGCCCGCGCGGGTCCTGCGCGCGGACATCAGCGAGTCCCCCATCACCGTCGAGGAACAAGCGGCCCTGGTGTCCGACGACGCCGCGGGTGCCGTCGTGACGTTCTCCGGCGTGGTCCGCGACCACGACGGCGGCAAGGGCGTCCGCGACCTGGAGTACGAGGGCCACCCGTCCGCGAAGGCCGTGATCGAGGAGGTCGCGACCGAGGTCGCGGCCCGCCACAAGGGCGTCCGTGCGCTGGCGGTGAGCCACCGCATCGGCCCACTCGCGATCGGTGACGTGGCCCTGGCCTGCGCGGTGGCGGCCGAACACCGCGCGGAGGCCTTCGCGGCCTGCGCCGACCTGGTCGACGACGTGAAGGCTCGCCTGCCGATCTGGAAACACCAGAACTTCACCGACGGCACGGACGAGTGGGTCAACTGCCCGTAGGGAGCTGAGCCTCGCCCAGCCGACGTCCCGAAGGACGCCTTCGGGTCAGTTTTCCGGAAGCGTCCTTCGGGACAAGGCGCCCGCGCCCGCCTGTCTCCTGGTGGTTCGCGCGGCGGGGCACGGTTCTGGTGTCGGTGGTCAGCCGGCGGCCGGGGAGTACACGCCGATGTGGTTGCCCGACGGGTCGAGCAGGTGGGCGAACGTCAGGCCGTTCGGGGTGGTCGTCGGTAAGCCGATCACCTTGCCGCCCAGCTGTTCGGCCTGTGCCGCGGTGGCGGCGACGTCCGACACGACCACGAAGAACGTCGCCCGGTTCTGTGTTCCGCCGGAGATGCCACCTTGCGGGGCGCCCGTGTCCTTCGCCGTGACCAGGCGGTAGGTGGGGGTCCCCGGGTCCGACGCGAACGTCCAGTCGAACAGTGCGCCGTAGAACTGCTCGGTGCTCTTCGTGTCGTCGGTGTCGATCTGGAACCAGTCGACGGTGCCGTGCGCCATGTGGTGCCTCCTCATCGTGTGTGACACCACGATCCGGCTCCTCGGCGACAGCACCCTGTCGGTGTTTCTATGCGAACGCGGTGGCCTGGGTCACATGGCACGGTAGGGCGACATGTTCCGCCGGACGTGTGGGTGCTGGTTCGCCGGTGTCGTGGCACGCGACCACGCGGTCCAGCCGGAACGCCCGCAGCTCGTCTCGGAGGCGGCACCAGCCCGTCAGGTACCAGCGCTCGTCCCTGACCAGGAACATGATGGGTTCGACATCGCGTTCGGTTGGGGTGCCGTGCTTGTCGACGTACTCCAGTCGCAGGACTCGCCGGGCGGACAGTGCGTCCTGGATGACCACCGGGATGTTCGGTGACTCGGGTGCCGGGCCCAGGAAACCCACCCGGCCTGCCAGCTCCTTGGCGGCCGACGCGTCGGTGGCGGGCATGGCGGCCATGATCTTTCGCAGTGCCATGGCCGCGGCCATGGCGAACGGGGAGCCGGTCATCTGCCGTAGTCCCACCGACATGGCCACGGCCTCGGCCGGGGTGAAGTTGAGCGGTGGCAGGGTGCGTGCGGGGTCGATGGCGTAGCCACCGCGGCGGCCCGTGTCCGCCCAGATGGGCACACCGACCTGCTGCAGTGCGCTGATGTCACGTTCGATGGTCCGCACACTGACCTCGTAGCGCGCCGCGAGCTGGCGGGCGCTGCGCCTCTGCGGTGCCGCCGCCCGCAGGTCCTCGACGATGCCGTACAGCCGGTCCGTTCGGTTCACGGCGCGGACCGTAGCCCGCACCACCGACAAAGAAGGACTCCACCGCCGGGGGATCGCGGTGGAGTCCTTCTTGCCGTGAACCAGCTAGTTCACTTGGTGGCGATCTTCTGACCGGGGACGATCAGGTTGGGGTCGCCGATGAACTGCTTGTTCTTCTCGTACAGCGCCTGCCAGCCGCCGGCCACCTTCTGCGCCGTGGCGATCTTCGACAGGGAGTCGCCTGCGACGACGGTGTAGTCGCCCTGGGGGTTGGAGGCGACCAGCGCCGGGGCCACGGGCGCGGAGCGAGCAGGCTGCTTGTTCGTGCCGTTGCTCGCGGAGTTGTTCGTCGGCGCGCTCTGCTGCCGCTGCGGCTCGGCGCTGCCGCCGCCACCGCCGCTGCTCGCCGCGCCTGCCCGCTTGCCACACACCGGCCATGCGCCGATGCCCTGCGTCTGCAGCACGTTGTTCGCCACCCGGATCTGCTCGGCCTTGGAGGCGTTCGCGGGGTTGCCGGAGCCGCCGTTGGCCTCCCAGGTGCTCTGCTTGAACTGCAGACCACCGTAGTAGCCATTGCCGGTGTTGATGCTCCAGTTACCGCCGCTCTCGCACTCGGCGATCGCGTCCCAGTTGACGGACTGCTCGGCCGACGCGAATGCGGGGGCCGCCGCCAGCGGGGCACCGACCGCGACGCCGGCAACGACGACGCGAGCAATGGTGCGGCGAACGGTGGACGGCTTGCGGTGAATGCCTCGATAAGCCATTTCTGTCTCTGCCCCAGCGTCTGGCAAAGGGCCGTTAAGGCTCTCTGTCCCGGTCCGGAGGCCTTCTTTCAGTCGGGGGATATCTCCTCTGTGCCCGCCGGATCGGGACGACGCTCCGGGCACTCGGGTTCTGCCAGTTGGTCGGGGCCAACCAAAGAGCGACGCTACGTATCCAAATCGGGGTGTGCAAAACTAAGTGCTACGTGACCGTCGTCACAGTAACAGTATTAGGAGTGCTGCGATGGAGCGTATATCCGCAGGTCAGAGCGGCGATATCGGCCGTTATACCCTCGTGATCGCGTCGAGATAATTCACGCTGGCTGAGGGTTGGATCACGTTCCGGATGCAGGTGGGAACGCCGCGGTGGCTGCACGCTGGAATCGCTCCGCTACATGCTGCAAAGCCTGAGCCAATTCAGGGGAGGACTCGACCTTGAAATCGATCTCCAAGAAGGAGAGCAGGAAGGCAAGCGACTGCGGCGTGTCCGCGCCAATGATCAGTCGGCAACTGCTCTTGTCGATCTCCTCGATCGTGCCCCAGGTCACCATCCGTCGCATCTTTTCGTGATCAGCGGGCAGCGGCAGCCGTACCGACGCCTGGAACGGCCACATCTCCGCCACGCGGGCGGCCAGGAACGCGGCCGGGTCGCCGCCGGGGATCTCGCGGGGGGCGAACCGCCTGCCAAGCGGCACCCGTGGCCGCATCCGGTCGACCCGGAAGGTGCGCCAGTCGTCCCGTTCGACGTCCCAGGCCACCAGGTACCAGCGCTTTCCCCAGGTCACGAGCCGGTGTGGCTCGGCCTCCCGCACCTGCTCGGCCGCGCCGTACGCCGCCGCGTAGTCGAACCGGATGCGTTGCCGGTCCCGGCACGCCGCCGCCACTGCGGTCAGCACCTCCAGCGGCACGACCTCGTCGTTCGGCGTGTCGACCGTCGCCACCTGCACCGAGTTCACCCGGTGGCGGAGCCTCGAGGGGAGTACCTGTTCCAGCTTGACGAGCGCCTGAAGCGCGGTTTGCCCGATCGCGACGCCGCCGCCGGCCGCGGTGCGCAGGCTGATCGCGACCGCGACGGCCTCGTCGTCGTCCAGCAGCAACGGTGGCAGGGCGGCGCCGTGGCCCAGTCGGTAACCGCCCGCGGTGCCGGCGGCGGCGTGCACGGGGTAGCCGAGGCCGCGCAGCTTGTCGACGTCCCGCCGCACGGTCCTGGTGCTCACCCCGAGCCGCTCGGCCAGGTCGGCGCCCGGCCACTCGCGGCGGGTCTGCAGGAGGGTGAGGAGCCGGAGCAGCCGCGCGGAGGTCTCCTTCATGCCCCGAGTCTGACAACGCCCGCGGACAGGATCTGTCCGCAGGCCGCGGTCAGCCGCCCGCGAACGGGGGCAGGACGTCCAGGTCGGCGCCGTCGGGCACGGCGACCGACAGGTCCCGGACGGCGACCCCGTCCAGCAGGAAGCTGCAGGCCGTGAGCACGCGGGTGAGTTTCTCGCCGTGCTTGACGCCCAGTTCGGTCACCAGGTCGCGCACGGTGGTGCCCTCCGGCATCGACAGGGTCTCCTCGGAGAGGCCGACCGCGCCGCGGGCACCCGCGAAGTAGCGCACTTGGACGTTCGTCACGCCCCCAGGTTAGCTGGCGACCACATGTCGACATGTCGATGTTCGTGCTGTGTTCGTGCTGTCGTTCGCGCCGTGGCCCGCAGCCGGGACAATGGACCCATGGCCGAACCGCGCAAGTGGACGTACCTGATGGACATGGACGGGGTGCTGGTGCACGAGGAGCACCTCGTCCCGGGAGCGGACAAGCTGCTCGAGGAGCTGCGGGCCAAGGGCAACCAGTTCCTCGTGCTCACCAACAACTCCATCTACACCCAGCGTGACCTGCGGGCACGCCTGCGCCGCACCGGGCTGGAGGTGCCGGAGTCGGCGATCTGGACCTCCGCGCTCGCGACCGCGAAGTTCCTCGACTCCCAGCGCCCGGAGGGCTCGGCGTTCGTGATCGGCGAGGCGGGCCTGACCACGGCCCTGCACGAGATCGGTTACGTGCTGACCGACCGCGATCCCGACTACGTGGTGCTCGGCGAGACCCGCACGTACAGCTTCACCTCGATCACGACGGCGATCCGCCTGATCGAGCAGGGCTCGCGGTTCATCGCGACGAACCCGGACTCGACGGGCCCGTCCCGCGAGGGCTCGCTGCCCGCCACCGGCTCGGTCGCCGCGCTGATCGAGAAGGCCACCGGGCACGCGCCGTACTTCGTCGGCAAGCCGAACCCGCTGATGATGCGGTCCGCGCTGAACAGCCTCGGCGCGCACTCCGAAACCACGCTCATGATCGGTGACCGCATGGACACAGACGTCCGTTCCGGTCTGGAAGCCGGTTTGCAAACGATTCTCGTGCTGACCGGCATTTCGACACCGGAAACGGCGGAGCGGTTTCCGTACCGCCCGAGCCGGGTCATCGACTCGGTCGCTGACCTGGTCGGGAATGTGGACGACCCGTTCCCGGGTTGAGCGCGGCCAGTTCTTGCCGACTGCGAAGCGAACCAATTCAGCCTGGCATATTGTCGCGGTGTGCAGGAAGACGGACCGTCGACCTACGTGGTCGGTGACGTGCACGGGCACCTCGACGAGTTGCTCGCCGCGCTCGCCGACGCCGGGCTGGTCGACGACGAGACGAACTGGTCCGGCGGCGAGGACCACCTGTGGTTCCTCGGCGACTTCGTGGACCGAGGGCCCGACGGCATCGGCGTGATCGACCTGGTCATGCGCCTCGCCGACGAGGCCGCTGCCGCGGGTGGCCAGGTGCAGGCGCTGCTGGGCAACCACGAGATCCTGCTGCTCGGCATGCACCGCTTCGGTGACACGGAGGTCCCGTCGGACTTCGGCCCGCGCAGCTTCGCCCGCAGCTGGGAGATGAACGGCGGCCAGCCGACCGACCAGGAAGCGGTCACCGACGAGCACATCGACTGGCTGGTCACCCGGCCCGCGGTCGAGCTGGTCGGCCGCCACCTGCTCATGCACTCCGACACCCTGGAGTACCTGGTGTGGGGCGGCGACATCGACGAGATCAACGAGAACATCCAGGACGTCCTGGACTCCGACGACCTCGTCGAGTGGTGGGAGGTCTGGCGCAGGCTGACCACCCGCCACGCCTTCCGCGGGCCGAACGGCGCCGACGTGGCGACCCAGTTGTTGACCGTGCTGGGCGGCGAGCAGGTCGTGCACGGCCACTCGGTGATCGCCGACCAGCTCGGCATCGCCCCGTCGATGGTCGACAGCCCGTACGAGTACGCGGCCGGCAAGGCACTGGGCGTCGACGGCGGCGTGTTCGTCGGCGGCCCCTGCCTGGTCGTCAAGCTCCCGTGGTCACCGCACGAGCCAGGCGACGAGACCCCGTAGCCGCTCTCCTTGAGCACAGGAGATGGTTTCGCGTCTCCACTATGTAGTTGTCAAGCAGCGACAAGAGGTGGTTCGGGCCCCCGGACCACCGCGTTTCAGTCCTCGCCGCGGTACGCGCGCAGCTCGCGGTGTGCCTGGTGCCGGTCGCGGCGGCGCTCTTCACGCCGGAACCGGCTCCACTCGCGGCCGCAGCCCGCACTGCCGCACCCGGTCTGGTGGTAACCGGCGCCGTGCCAGTGACAGCCGCTCGTGCGGTGGCTTGCCGAAGTGCTGTCGGCGGTGATCTCGTCGGGCAGGGTGCAGTCCCCGAACCGGTGGTCGTGGACCGCCACCCCGGTCACCCCAGGCGTGTCGGCGATCCGCACCCACCGGGGCCGGGTCTTGTCCGTCTTGCTCATCCGGTCGCCTTTCGGCTCCGTGACGCCCCGGGACGGGGCCGTCGCTAGACCGGGTGCACCGTGCTCACCTCCTGTGGTTGCTGGGCTTTCGAAGCTGAATCCGAATGTACGTGTGCAGCGTCGAAAGCGCCGCTGACCAGCGGAGCGAGCTCGAGCGAAAGTCCCATTCGCTCGAAATCAGGCCAGGTACAGCAGTTCGTCCAGGCCGGTGATGTTCAGCATCCGCGCCACGTGGCGGGGGAGGTCGGTCAGCAGCAGCCGCGTGTCCTTCGCCTCGGCCAGGCGGTGCGCGCCGACCAGCGCGGACAGGCCGCTGGAGTCCACGAGCGACACCGCGCCCAGGTCGACCCGCAGTTCGGTGCCCTGAATCGCCGCGTTGATCAGTTCGGTCAGCTCGGCACGCAGTGCGGGCGCGGTCTGCACGTCCACCGTGCCCGCCAGGCGCACATTGGACCCGTGCACGGTGATGGCGAGGCTCATTGACCCTCATCATCGCCGACAGGAGCCAACCTGTGTTGACGAACGTTGAACGCGACGGGGGCCACCGGTAGACATACCTTGGTGTCAGTCGTCCCCGGGAGGCTCACATGACCACGCCAGCGGTGCGCAGCCACGTCTCCGGCATCTCCGAGAAACCGCTGCTCGGCGACACCATCGGGGACAACCTCGACCGGACCGTCGCCGCGTTCGGCGACCGGGAGGCGCTGGTCGAGCACGCGACGGGCCGCCGCTGGACGTACCGGCAGCTCGCCGACGAGGTCAACGCCGTCGCGCTGGGCCTGGTCGACCTCGGCGTCGGCAAGGGCGACCGGGTCGGCATCTGGGCGCCGAACTGTGCGGAGTGGACGTTCACGCAGTACGCGACGGCCAAGATCGGCGCGATCCTCGTCAACATCAACCCGGCCTACCGGGTGCACGAGCTGAAGTACGTGCTCAACCAGGCCGGGATCCGCACGCTCGTCGCCGCGCCGAGCTTCAAGACCTCCGACTACGCCGCCATGATCGACGAGGTCCGCGGCGAGTGCCCCGACCTGGCCGACGTGCTGCTCATCGGCCTCGAGGACTGGACGTCGACGGTCGCGATCGGCCGCGGCGGCTCGGCAGCGCACCTCGCCGAGCTGCAGGCCGAGCTGAGCGCCGACGACCCGATCAACATCCAGTACACGTCGGGCACCACCGGCTTCCCCAAGGGCGCGACCCTGTCGCACCACAACATCCTCAACAACGGCTACTTCGTCGGCGAGATGTGCGGCTACACCGAAGAGGACCGCATCTGCATCCCCGTGCCCTTCTACCACTGCTTCGGCATGGTCATGGGCAACCTGGCGGCGACCTCGCACGGCGCCTGCATGGTCATCCCGGCGTCCGGGTTCGACCCGAAGGCCACCCTCGAAACGGTCGCCGCCGAACGCTGCACGTCGCTCTACGGCGTCCCCACCATGTTCATCGCCGAGCTGTCCGAGCCGGGCTTCGAGGCCTACGACCTGTCGTCGCTGCGCACGGGCATCATGGCCGGCTCACCGTGCCCGGTGGAGGTGATGAAGCAGGTCATCGATCGCATGGGCATGGCGGAGGTGACCATCGCCTACGGCATGACCGAGACGTCCCCGGTCTCCACCCAGACCCGCAAGGACGACTCGCTCGACCGCCGGGTGTCCACCGTGGGCCGGGTGCTGCCGCACCTCGAGGTGAAGGTGGTCGACCCGGCGACCGGCCTGACGGTGCCGCGCGGCACGCCGGGTGAGCTGTGCACCCGCGGCTACTCGGTGATGCTCGGCTACTGGGAGCAGCCGGACAAGACGGCCGAGGCCATCGACAGGGCGCGCTGGATGCACACCGGCGACCTCGCCGTGATGGACGACGAGGGCTACCTCAACATCACCGGCCGCATCAAGGACATGGTCATCCGCGGCGGCGAGAACGTGTACCCGCGGGAGATCGAGGAGTTCCTCTACACGCACCCGGACATCCTCGACGCCCAGGTGATCGGCGTGCCCGACGAACGCTACGGCGAGGAGCTGATGGCGTGGATCCGCATGCGGGAAGGCGCGGAGCCGCTGACCGTCGAGGCCGTCCGCGAATTCTGCACGGGAAAACTCGCCCACTACAAGATCCCCCGTTACGTGCGGATCGTCGACGAATTCCCCATGACCGTCACGGGGAAGATCCGCAAGGTGGAAATGCGCGAGGTTTCGGTGGAGTTCCTCGGTCTGCGTAAGGCGGCCGACGCTAGGCACGCGTGAGTTCGGCGAGCACCTCCTGCGACGTCTCCACGAACGCCGCCAGCGCGGCCACCTCGAACACGAAGTCGACCCCGTCCTGCCGGGAACCGAGCCGGAACTCGACCTCCTCGCCGTTGAAGCAGTAGGCGATCGGGCACCCGTGCCGGACGATCACCCACGAACCCACGTTCAGATCCTGGCCCATTTACACTCCCGCGTCACAATAGTGTTCTGTCGGTGTAATTCTGCGGTTTTCCTTTCTGCACGGTAGCTTTACCGCGGGCAAGACGGCGGTGCTTGCGAAGGCGGAAAGAAACAGGAACATGAGTGGGGCACGAAAAGGTCCCCGGGCACGGGACCGGATCATCGGCGCCCGTTTGCGGGCGATCAGGAAAGAACGGACGACGCTTTCCCTCGAGGACGCGGCCGCGCTGGCGCAGTGGTCGCCGAGCACGATGTCGCGCATCGAGACGGGGAAGCGGCACATCTCACCGGAGGACGTCGCGACCATTTCGACCATCTACCGGCTGCCACCCGCGCAACGGCAGGAGCTGATCGAGTCCGCGCGGGCGGGCAACGCCAGCGGCTGGTGGGACCTGCCGCTGCCAGGCGTGCCCATGGACATGGGTGCCATCGCCAGCTACGAGGCGGACGCGTTCCGCCTGACCGACTGGTCGGTGAACCTGATCCCGGGGCTGCTCCAGACCTATCACTACGCGGTCGGCCTCATGCGATCGTTCGGGGCCGCCTCGGGGGAAATCGAGGCGCGATGGATGGCTCGTCTACGCCGACAGCAGATCCTCGGGAACCTCGACTACGAGGCATTCCTAGGCGAGGCGGCGCTGCGGACGCCGTTCGGCGGGCGCGAAGCCATGCGTAACCAGCTACAGGCCCTTCTCGCCGCGCGGATCAGGGGTATCCGGGTGCGGGTGCTCGCCGAACACTTCCCTTCGTGTCTGGTGACTCATTCCTGGTTGCTGATGGAGTTCCCGAACACCAGCCCGGTGGTGAACGTGGAAGCCATTGACGGCAGCGTCTTCCTGCACGACGAGACTGCGGAAAGCTATGTCCGCCTGGCGGCGGAGCTGGATAAGCTGGCTCTGTCCGCATCTGCAAGCCAAGCTTTGATTGACGAGATCCACAAGGAGCTGTTGTGAGCTGGCGGAAGTCCTCCCGGTCCGGCCCGACCGGCAACTGTGTTGAGCTGCGTGGCGATCTCGCCGCGATCAGGGACAGCAAATCCCCGCAGGCGATCCTCCCGGTGCCCGAGGTGGCGACCCGAAAACTGCTCGGGTTCCTGCGCGTGCGTCCCTAGACTTCCGCGATGTGAGCTCGATCAACGTCGTCGACGTGGAGGCGACCTGCTGGGACGGGCCGCCTCCGCCCGGCGAGGTGAGCGAGATCATCGAGATCGGCCTGACCGTCGTCGATCTCGCGGCGGGCACGCGCCTGGGCAAACACCGCGTCCTGGTGCGTCCGCAGCGGTCCCGCGTGAGCGCGTTCTGCACGGAATTGACCTCGCTGACGCAGGAGGAGGTCGACGAGGGCGTCCCGTTCGCCGAGGCGTGCCGCACGCTGGCCCGTGACCACGACACGGCCACGCTCCCGTGGGCGAGCTGGGGCGACTACGACCGCAAGCAGTTCACGCGCCAGTGCGAGCACACCGGCACCGGGTACCCCTTCAGCGCGGACCACACCAACGCCAAGCTCCGCTTCACCGAGGCGCACCACCTCCGCAGACGGCCGGGCATGGCGCAGGCCCTCGGCATCGCGGGGCTGCCGCTCGAAGGCCGGCACCACCGCGGCGACGACGACTCGTGGAACATCGCCGCGCTGGTCCTTCATCTGCTGGCGAACAACGCCTGGTGACGTAACCGGCTACCCCCGTCGCCGCGAAGTGGCATAGGCTGGAACGACGCGTCCTGGGTACGCCCTGGGGCGCGTTCATTTGTGTGTGGAGGTGACCGTTGTGCCGACCGGAAAGGTCAAGTGGTACGACTCGGAGAAGGGCTTCGGGTTCGTCACACAGGACGGGGGCGAAGACGTCTACGTCCGTTCTTCCGCCCTGCCGGCCGGGGTGCCCGGCCTGAAACCCGGTCAACGCATCGAGTTCGGAGTCGCCGACGGTCGTCGGGGGCCGCAGGCGCTGTCCGTGCGGCTGCTCGACCCACCGCCGTCGGTCGCCGAGGCACGGCGCCGCCCGGCCGAGGAGCTGCACGGCCTGATCGAGGACATGATCAAGCTGCTGGAGGCGAAGGTCCAGCCGGACCTGCGTCGCGGCCGCTACCCCGACCGCAAGAACATCAAGCGGGTCGCTGACGTGGTCCGTGCTGTCGCCCGCGAGCTGGACCCCTAACCCGCCGTCACCTGCAGCGACCACGCCGCCCTGGTCACGGCTTCCGGGCCGGCTTCGCCCCGGACCAGCACGCCACCCGCCTGCTTGACCTCCACGGTCTGCAGCTGGTCGCCCTCGCCCGGCGGGAGCGCCTCGAACGAGGTCTCCTTGCCGGGCGAGAAGGTGGCGACGGTGACCGGGGCCATCTGCTCACCGGCCGCGGTCGTGTACTGGATCACGACCGACCACGGGGTGTCGGCGACGTCCTTCGGCACGGTCACCCGCACCGGCGTGCCCGGTGGCACCGGCAGCTCCAGCATGGCGGTGTTGTCACGCTTGCAGTTCTCGACCTTGATGTCGCAGTACAGGAACGGCTTCGCGGTCGTCTTCTTGCCGGCGATGAGGAAGTCGATGTTCGGCGGCGGCGCCTCCGGCTCGGGAGCGGACGAGCAGCCCGCGAGCACCGACAGCACCAGCGGCACCAGGACCAGCAGCTTGCGCACGGCCTGAGCCTACGTGCGGTCCTGCGGCGGTGGCGGCGGCCCCTCCTGGAACACGGCCTGCGGTGGTGCCTGCTGCGGTCCGGTCGCGGTCCGCCACGGCCGCACCGGCCGCTCACCGCCGAACCACGGCAGCAGCGATTGACCCTTGCGCGTCAGCATGGTCTGGACCAGGCCGAACGCCAGCAGCACCGACACGACCAGGAAACCGAGCCAGAACGTCGGCGGCAGCAGCACACCCAGCGCGCCACCGAACACCCACGCCAGCTGCAGCACCGTCTCCGACCGCCCGAACGCGGACGCGCGGGACTCCTCCGGCAGGTCGTCCTGGATGACCGCGTCGAGGCTGTTCTTCGCCAGCGCGCTGGCGGTCGCGCCGACCAGGCCGACGATCGCGGCCGTCGCGATGCCCTCCATGACCATCGCGATCACCGTCGACGCGAGGCTGCCGCTGATGCAGCTGAGCACGATCTGGTCGGGGTGCCCGAGGTGCAGGCGCGCGCCGACGGCGTTGCCGAGGAAGCTGCCCGCACCCGCCGCGCCCGCGATGATGCCGAGCAGCAGCAACTGCTTGAACGGCTCGCCCTCGGTCTGCGCACGCACCGCGAACGCCGCGAACATCATGAGGAAGCCGGTGAGCACGCGGATCGTCGCGTTGCCGGACAGGGCCACGACCACGTTGCGGCCCATCGGTTGTCGTCTCGGTTTCTCCGGGCGCGCCGACAGGGACGCGGGCACCTCGCCTTCCGTGACCTCGACCCAGGCGGGGATCCGCATGGCCTGTGCCGCGCCGAAGGCGCAGATGACCGCGGTGAACCACAGCGCGCCCGACGAGCCGAAGAACTGCAGGAACAACGTGGCGACCGCGCCGAACGCGGCCCCGCCGACCAGGCCGAACGTGGTGAGGCGCGCGTTCGTCTTGGCGAGCGTGATGTCCGGCGGCACCACTCTCGGGGTGACCGCCGCCTTGAGCACCGTGAACGACTTGGACAGCACCATCTTCGCGAGCGCGGCCGGGTAGAGCAGCCAGCCGTCGAAGTTGGTGGCCATCACGACGCACGCGAGCGCCTGGCCGACCGACGTCGCGCACATGGCGAGCCTTCTGCCGCGCTGGATGCGGTCCAGCATCGGCCCGATGACCGGCGCGAGCAGCGCGAACGGCGCGATCGTGATCAGCAGGTAGAGCGCGACCTTGCCCTTGGACGAGTCGGCGCTCGCCGCGGAGAAGAACAGCGTGTTGGCGAGCGCGACGGCCATCGCCGCGTCGCTCGCGTAGTTGAGCATCGTCGCGTAGGTGAGGGCGGTGAGCCCGGACTTGTCGGCGCCGTCGGCGTTCACGGCCCGCTTGAACGCGGCGGCCGCGTTGCTCGTGAGCTGCTTGCTCCGCAGCGCGGCGACCCGCGTGACCGTCAGCTTCTTCGGAAACCCCGGCGCGGCCGCGGACGGCGGTTCCGGCGGTCCGGGTGCGATGGCCGTCGGCTGGGGCCCGGCGGGTGGCCGGGGCGGTTGTTGCTGGTCACGGGGGCCCTGGTGGTCGGGCGCGTAGCCGTCTGGGCCGTAGGTCTCCGGCGGCCTGCCGTCGTAGTCGTAGTCCATCGGCCGCGTCGGCGGCACGGGCGGCAGCGAGCGGCGCGGTGGTGGCACGTCCCGCCAGTCCCGGCGCGCGGGCGGCTGCTCCGGTGGTGGTGGCTGGCGGCGGACCGGCCGCGTCTTGCGCAGGTCCTCCGGCGGCGGGTAGTGACTCGCCGCCGGGATCGCGCTGGTCAGTGGCTCCTGGCGGGGTTCGTCACGCGGCGGTTCGTACGCGCGCGTCGGCTGCGGGGGCGGCGGTGGCTGCTGCTGGGGCCGCCAGTTCGGCGCCTGCTGCTTGGTCCAGCTGCGGCGACGCTTCCTGCCGGAGCCACGACCGCGGCCGTCGTGCTCCTGCGCGTCTCCCGAACCGGAACGAATCACGCCGTCCATCCTGCCGTACCCAGCGCCTTGCGATGCCCTTGACGTTCCCACCCCTTCAGGGGATCCCACCACCAGGTTACGGATCAGGGGTGACGAACCTCACCCGGAACATCGTCGGCCACAACTTGCCCGTGACCAGGAACTCGTCGGTGCCGTCGATGGCGGCGATCCCGTTGAGCACGTCGGTGCCCGCCCGGTCCTCCCGGGGCAGCAGCCCGGCGAGGTCGACGGTGGCGGTGACCCGTCCGTCGGCGGGGTCGATCCGGACGATCCGGTCGGTCTGCCAGATGTTCGCGTAGACCTGCCCGGCCACGCACTCCAGCTCGTTGATGTTGGTGACCGGCTCGCCGTCGGCGGACCTGACCCGGACTTCTCCGGTGGTGTCGAACGTCGTGGCGTCACGGAAGGTCAGCCGGTCACTGCCGTCGCTCATGATCAGCCGGTCACCGTCGTGGCAGAGTCCCCAGCCCTCACCGTCGTAGCTCACCCGCTCCGCTTCGGCGAGCGTGTCCCGGTCCCGGCGGATCGCGACCTCGTCCTGCCAGGTGATCTGCCAGATCGAGTCACCGGCGACCGTGATGCCCTCCCCGAACAGGTCGTCCGGCAGATCGACCTGCTTGGTGACCTCCCCGGTCTCCGGGTCGACCGCACGGATGCTCGACCGCCCCGCCAGCCCGGTGCCCTCGTAGAGCACGCCGTCGACCAGTTCGAGCCCCTGTGTGAAGGCCCGCGGATCATGCGGGACAGTGCCGACCACGTCGACGGTCAGAGCGGTGGGAGCGGTGGGAGAGGCAGGCGCGGAATCCGGCGCGGCGGAACAGCCGGCCAGGAGAAGAACGCCCGCGAAGGCGAGTTGTGCCCGCACGGTTCCCAAGCCTTGCACGACCGCCGTCGGGCCGCGCGGAGCGGTGGGGCACAATCGGGGGCGATGAGCGTGCAGCAGTCTGACCTGAACGACCCCGCCCTGGTGGCCGAGGTCGACCTCGCGCGTGCCGCCGCGCAGGAGGAGGCGGGCGACGAACTCGTCGGCGACTACGTCGAACACCACATCGAGGACGAGGCGGCGGTAACGCACTTCTTCGAGGCCGACAAGCCCGGCTACCAGGGCTGGCGCTGGGCGGTCACGATCACCTCGGCCGGCCCGGACACGGACGTCACGGTGAGTGAGGTGGTCCTCCTTCCAGGGGCCACCGCACTGGTGGCGCCGGAGTGGGTTCCGTGGCAGAACCGGGTTCAGGCAGGCGACCTCGGTGTCGGTGACCTGCTGCCCACCGCGCCCGACGACCCCCGCCTCGTCCCGGCCTACCTGGAGTCGGACGACCCAGCGGTCGAAGAGGTGGCGACGGAGACGGGCCTGGGGCGGGTTCGCGTGATGTCGCGACCGGCCAGGCTGGACGTGGCCGACCGCTGGCAGCAGAGCGAGTTCGGGCCCCGGTCCGACATGGCGAGGAGCGCCCCGGCCCACTGCGGCACGTGCGGCTTCTACCTTCCGCTGGCCGGGTCGCTCCGGGCGGCTTTCGGCACGTGCGGCAACGAGATCTCGCCCGCGGACGGGCACGTGGTCCACACCGAGTACGGCTGCGGCGCGCACTCGGAAGCCGAGGTGGAGCAGGTGAGCCCGGTGCTGGTGGCGGACCTGATCTACGACGACGCCCTGTTGGACGTGGAGCCGTTGGCGGTCGTGGACGAAGTCCCGGTCGCCGAGCCGGAAGCCGCGGCCGCCGATGCGCAGAGCGCGGCCGCCGAGTCCGTGGCGGAGCCGAGTGCTGCGGTTGTGGAGCAGGCGGATGTTCCGGTCGCCGAGTCGGCGACCACTCCCGATGCTGCGGCGAGTGCGCCTGCCGAGCCGGTGGCCGAGCCGAGCGGTTCGGTCGTCGGGCAGGCTGAAGCTCCTGCCGTCGACGCGGCGTCTCCCGAGGCTGAGGCGAGTGCGCCCGCGGAGTCGGCGCCGGTGGCTGAGACCGTTCCGGTTGCCGAGTCGGCTGGGCCCGAAGCTCCTGTCGCCGATCTCGAAGCGGCGTCTTCGGAGGCCGAGCCAAGTGCTGCTTCTGTGGAGCCGACCGTTCCGGTGGCTGGGCAGGCTGAGGCTCCTGCTGCCGGACCGGAAGAGGCGTCTCCCGAGGTGAGTGCGCTCGCCGATGTCGAACCCGAAGCGCAGGAAGCCGACCTGACTGCCGAGTCGGCGGAGTCGACCGTTCCGGTGGCCGCATCTGCTGCTGCCGGGCCGGATGCGGTGTCTTCCGACGCCGAGGTGAGCGCGCCCGCGGATGCCGAGCCCGAAACGGCGTCTTCCGAAGCCGAGCCGGGTGCTGCTTCCGTGGAGCCGACCGCGTCAGTGGCTGGGCAGATCGAAGCTCCTGCCGTCGAGTCGGAAGCAGACGTGGCTCCCGAGCCAGCGGCGGACGAGCAGACCGCGACGGAAGCTTCCGTCGCCGAGGTGGATCCGGCCTCCTCCGAAGCGGCGCCGAACGCTGCGCCGGTGGCACCGGAGTCGGAGCCGGGCACCTCGGTCGTCGAGCCCGCCGCGGCGGAAGCTCCTGTCGCCGAGCCGGAAGCCGTGTCGAGCGCCTCGTCCGCGGAACCGTCTCCTGTGGCAGGTTCGCCTGCTCCCACCAGTGAAGATGCGGCGCCCGCCGACATCGAACCGGTGGTCACCGCCGAGACGGCCGACGAGTCCACCCGCCGCGAGTGACCGATCCGTTCGGCACCGCCGCGTTGCGGGAATCGGTGCTCGGCTCATGGCGGTCCTCGCCGACCCGCCTCCGTGAGGACACCAACGCCGAGGAAGACCTCGTCCTCGGCGGGTACCGGGACCGGCTCCTCATCGAGCTTGCCCAGAACGCCGCCGACGCCGCGGGCACCGGCGGTGTGCTCCGCGTGTCGCTTGTCGATGGTGAGCTGCGAGTCGCCAACACCGGTGAACCTCTCACCCGCCAAGGGGTCGAGGCGCTGGCCTCCCTCCGCGCGTCCGCGAAGCAACACGGCGTCGGCCGGTTCGGCGTCGGTTTCGCCGCCGTGCTCACGGTCACCGACGCGCCCCGCATCGTCTCCACCTCCGGTGGCGTCGCCTTCGATGCCGAACGCACCCGCCGGGAAGCGGCCAGCGACCGGGTTCCCGTGCTCCGCCTTCCCTGGCCCACCGACGAAACCCCGCCGGACGGCTTCGCCACCGAGGTCCGCCTGCCGCTGCGGGACACCGTCGACCTCGACGTGTTCCGCGGGCAGGCCGTCGACATCCTCCTGTCCCTCGACGCGCTCACCCGCATCGAGATCGACGGTGACGTCTGGTGGCGGGACGGTGCCGGCATCCACGGCCCGGACGGCGTCACCCAGTGGGTCGTCGTCCGAGATCACGGGGAGTTGCCGCCGGACCCGGGTCTCGGTGCCGAAGCACGTCTGCAGTGGACGGTCTGCTGGGCGCTGCGGATGGACGGCGGTCCGCTGCTGCGTGACACCGACGTCCTCCACGCGCCCACGCCGACGGACGAGCGGCTTTCCCTGCCCGCCAGGCTGATCGCCAGCCTTCCCGTCGAGCCGTCCCGCCGGCGGGTCCGCCCCGGTGTCGCGACCGATCAGGTGCTCGCCGCGGCCGCGCGCGCCTACCCCCGGCTGCTCGACCAGCTCGAACCCGGCGACCGGCCGAAAGTGGTGCCGCTGCCACGGTTTCCATTGTCCGAAGTGGACGAGAAGCTTCGCGACGGTGTGCTGAAGCAGCTTCGGGTGACACCGTGGCTGCCGTCCGCGCTCGACGACAAGCCGCTGACCCCGGCCGAGGCGCGGCTGCTTCCCGTGCCCAGTGCGGAGCTGGCCGAGTCCGTCGCTCCGTATGTCCCAGGGCTGGTGCGAGCGGAGTTCGTCGACCACGTCGCCGCGCTCGCCGCGCTCGACGTGGTCCAGTTGCGACTGTCCGATGTGATCGACGCGCTCACCGGGATCACCCGTCCGCCAGCGGAATGGCGAGTCCTGTACGAGGCACTGGGCAAGATCGTCGACAACGATCCGTCAGCAGCGGACGATCTCGGCGCGCTGCCGGTTCCGCTCGCCGACGGGCGCACGGTGCCCGGTCCGCGTGGCGTGCTCATCGCCGACCTCGATCTGTCCAGTATGGACAACGTGCACGTCGTGCATCCCGATGCCGTGCACCCGCTGCTGGAACGGCTCGGCGCGCAACACGGTGGCGCGGAAGAGCTTCTCGCCGGCATGGCCAGCGAGGTGGAACACAGCATCGAGGACGCCGAGTCCGGTTTGGACACCAGTGCCCTCGCGAACACGGTGCTGCGGCTGGTGACCGAGGCGGGCATCCGTCCCGGCGACGAACCGTGGCTCGGTGCGCTGGCACTCCGTGACACCGACGGCGACCCGCGCCGAGCCGACGAACTCGCTCTCCCCGGTACGAAGTTCCTCACCGTCCTGGCCGAGGATTCACCCGTCGGTGTGCTCGCCGAGGACATCGCTGCCCAGTGGTCACCGCACGTGCTGGCCGCGGTCGGGGTCCTGGACAGGTTCACGGTCGTCGTCGACGAGGCGCCGACGGGTCCCGACCACGACCTCGCCGACGAAACCGACTGGTGGGACGACCAGCCGGAACCACCGGCGCGGCTGGAGGCGGTCCGCGACCTCGACCTGGTCGCCGATGACGCGTGGCCGGCCGCGATCCGCCTGCTGGCAAGCGAACCCGACACCTGGCGGGTGATGCGCAGCGGTTACACCGCGTGGTGGATCGCCCATCACGCGCTCCTGGCGGGTGAGCCGCCCGCGCACTGGCGCCTGCCCGATGCCCGCGAGCTGACCGGCCTGTACGACGTGGCCCCGGCCGACCTGGAACCACACCTCCAGGAACTGATGGGTGTCCGCGCCGAGCTGTCCGTCGAGTCCACGGAGGACGCCGAGGACCTGCTGGACCGGCTGAGCGACCCGGCGCGCACGCTGACCCGCGGCATGATCCGGCGCGCGTACACCGCGCTGGCCGACGCGGTTCGCGACGACGTGGTCGACCCGGCCGACCTCGACCCGCCGCCCGAGGTTCGCACCACGGAGGGTGAGGTCACCGACAACGCGGCCGTGCTCGACGTCCCGTGGCTGGCGCCGGTGACCGACGGCTATGTGGCGATCGACGCCGACCTCGCGGTGCCGCTGGCCGAGCTGCTGGACATCCCCGTCGCGTCGGAGGCCGCTCCGACGGGGCCGGACAGCACGGGCGAGCCGGTGCGGTGGGCAGATCTGGGCGCGGTCGTCGACGTGTGTGACCTGATCGGCATCCCGGTGCCGCCCGGGGGATCGGTCGTCCACGACGGACTGACGGTCGGCGGCAGGCGAGTGCCGTGGTGGGTGGCCGGCGAGACCGTTCACTGCGAGGACTCGTCGCCGGGACTGGGCCGGGCGCTGGCGTGGGTGACCGACCGCTGGGCGGACCGCCATCTGCTGACCGCGCTGCTGGAAGACCCGGAAAACCACGACGCGTGAGCCTCCGGCCCCCGAATCCAGCCTAACGGGCAGGACCGACAGCCGACGGCGCCGGAGTCGCAGTTGTCCACAGCCGTACTGGTTGTCCACAGTTGGGCTTGCTGGGCTTGTTTTGTCGGCGGGGGCCGGTAGACTGGCATGGCGGGACGCCCCCGGGTTCGGGTGGGGGTTGCGTCGGTCCGGGCCCCGCTTCGCGGGGGCTTTGGTGCTGGTTGACGGCGTGGCAATGCCCTGAAAGGCGCGTTCAGGGCGCTGAGCGCCCTGAATGGCCCATTCACGGCACTCGATATGCCGTGAACGCGCCCTTACGGCACCGGGCCGCGCGCTGCGCGCTCGGCACCCGCTGCGCGGGAGCGGATGCCGTGCCCTGAACGACGCTTTCGGGGCATCGGCGCGCGTCTCGCGTTCGCGGCGCCTCAGGACTACGGCGAATCGTCGTGGGCGTCGGGCGGTGGCTACTGGACGTGTTGTGCGCCTCGGTGGCCTCGGCGGGAGGCGCGGCGTTGCCAGGCCATCACCGGGAGGCCGATCAGCCCCAGGGCCGTTCCCCACAGCGCGGTCCACAGCCAGATCGGCGGGAACACGTCGAACGCGTACCGCCCCACGAGCAGCACGCCCAGCGCCACCACCCACAGTCCCGTTCCCACGTACACCAGCGGCGACAGCGCCAGCAGCCGGTCGGGCAGCGGTGGAGGTGACTTCTGTGTTTCGAATCCCGGGTCGGGTTTCCCTACGTCGGACACATGCGCGAGGCTACCGGGCCATGGCAAACAGGACAGCCGCCCTCGATCGGTTCTTCAAGATCTCCGAGCGTGAGTCCACCGTCGGCCGTGAGGTCCGCGGTGGGCTCGTCACGTTCGTGACCATGGCGTACATCGTCGTGCTGAACCCGTTGATCATCGGTTCGTTCGCCGACGACCCGGCGCACACCGACAAGTTCGGCGGCTTCCTGCCCACCGACCAGGTCGCGGCCGTCACCGCGCTGGTCGCCGGGGTCATGACGATCCTCTTCGGACTCGTCGCCAACTACCCGTTCGCGATGGCCACCGGACTGGGCATCAACGCGTTCGTCGCCGTGTCGATCGCGCCGCAGATGTCCTGGCCCGCCGCCATGGGGCTCGTCCTCGTCAACGGTGTCATCGTGCTGATCCTCGTCGTGACCGGGGTGCGGACGGCCGTGTTCAACGCGGTCCCGCCATCGCTCAAGGCCGCCATCGCGGTCGGCATCGGCCTGTTCATCACGCTCATCGGGCTCGTGGACGCCGGGTTCGTGCGCCGCCTGCCCGACGCCGCCGACACCACCGTCCCGGTTGGACTCGGCATCAACGGCTCGATCGCGTCCTGGCCCACGCTCGTGTTCGTGGTCGGGCTGATCCTCACCGGCATCCTCGTCGCGCGGCGGGTCAAGGGCGCCATCCTCATCGGCGTGGTCGCCACGACCGTCTTCGCGATCATCCTCGAGGCCATCGTCGACGCCGGGCCGTCGATGGGCACCGACCCCAAGGGCTGGAACCTCGGCTACCCGGGAGTGCCGGACCAGGTCGTCGACACCCCGAACCTGTCGCTGCTCGGAGACGTGAACTTCGACGCGTGGGTGCAGGTGCCGATCATCACCGCCTGCCTGCTGGTCTTCACGCTGGTCCTCACCGACTTCTTCGACACCATCGGCACCATGACCGGTCTCGGCAAGGAGGCGAAGCTCGTCGACAAGGACGGCAAACTGCCCAACACCGGCAAGGCGCTGTTCGTCGACGGTCTCGGTGCGGTCGCGGGTGGCGCGGCGTCGTCGTCATCCAACACGGTCTACATCGAGTCGGCGTCGGGCATCGCGGAGGGCGCGCGGACCGGGCTGGCCAACGTGGTCACCGGCCTGTTGTTCATCGCCGCGATGTTCTTCACGCCGCTGTACAGTTCGGTGCCGGTCGAGGCCGCTGCGCCCGCGCTGGTGATCGTCGGCGTGCTGATGATGGCGCAGATCAAGGAGATCGACTTCGCCGACTTCACGATCGCGCTGCCCGCGTTCCTGACGATCGTGGTCATGCCGTTCACGTACTCGATCGCCAACGGCATCGGCGCCGGGTTCGTGAGCTACGTGCTGATCCGCGCGGCCACCGGCAGGATCCGGGGGATCCACCCGCTCGTGTGGGTGGTGGCCGCAGCGTTCGTGGTTTACTTCGCGATCGGCCCGATCCGGGCAGCGTTCGGTTGAGTCGAGTGACTGGGGTCAACTCGTGAGGTATGCTAACTATGTGTCGACCAAGGGGCAGGACGTAGCCGAGAGCTCCCTGACCAGCCGCCTGCGGCTGGCGGTGGTGCGGCTCAACCGCAGGCTTCGCGCACAGCGGACCAGCTCCTCGATCACGCTCACCCAGCTTTCCGCACTGTTCTGCCTTTACAAGTGTGGCCCCCTCACCCCTGGTGAGCTCGCGGCCAAGGAGGTCGTCCAGCCACCGTCGATGACAAGGGTGATCGCTGCTCTCGAGGAGCTCGGCTACGTCAGCCGTCGACCGCATCCCAGTGACGGCCGGCAGGCCATCGTAGAAATCACCGAGGAGGGGAGCGCGCACATCCGAGCGGACATCTCCGCGCGCGAGGCCTGGCTGGACAAGCGGCTCGCGGAACTCACCGATGCGGAACGGGATCTGCTCTCCCGCGCGGCGGAGATCATCGACAGGATGGCGAGCCAACAGGATTAGTGGCGGAAAAGAGAGAACTGACAACCGATTCGACAACTTCTCGAGCCGGCCTCGCCGAGGACCCGAAGAAGCCCAAGGACCACCGGGGCATGTTCGGGGCCCTGCGAGTACGTAACTACCGGCTCTTCGCGTCCGGGCAGGTCGTCTCCAACGTCGGCACCTGGATGCAACGCATCGCACAGGACTGGCTCGTGCTCGAGCTGTCCGGCTACGACCCCGTCGCGCTGGGAATCGCGGCCTCGCTGCAGTTCCTGCCGACGCTGTTCCTGACGCTGTGGGCCGGGGTGCTGGCCGACCGCGTCGACAAGCGCAAGCTGCTGATACTGATCCAGGCAGGCATGGCGCTGTCCGCGCTGGCGCTGGGGCTGCTCGACGTCACCGGCATCGTGCAGCTGTGGCACGTCTACCTGTTGTGCCTGGTGTTCGGCGTTTTCACCGCGTTCGACCCACCGGTGCGGCAGAGCTTCGTCGGGGAGATGGTCGGCCGTGAGCACCTGGCCAACGCCGTCGCCCTGAACTCGTCGACGTTCAACTTCGCCCGGATCCTCGGGCCCGCGATCGCCGGTGTGATGATCATCTGGACCGGCACGGGCTGGGTGTTCCTGGTCAACGCGATCACCACGCTCGCGGTGATCTACGGGCTGTTCCGCATGAATCCCGCGGAGCTGCACCGGGCGCCTGCGGCGACGTCGCGGCGCGGTCAGCTGGTGGCCGGGCTGCGGTACGTGCGGGGGCGGCCGGACATCATGGTCGTGCTGGTGCTGGTGTTCTGCGTGAGCACGTTCGCGTTCACGTTCTTCACGACACTCGCGATCGCGGCGGCGAACGTCTTCCACCGGGAGGCGGACGGCTACGGGCTGCTGTCCACCCTGCTGGCGGTCGGCAGCTTCGCGGGCGCGCTGCTGGCGGTGCGGCGGAGCACACGGCGCAAGCCGAGCCTGACGCTGCTCGTCGGCGCCGGGTTCGCCTTCGGGGTGTGCGAGGTCGTGGTCGGCGTGATGCCGACGTACCTGGCGTTCGGGCTGGCGCTGATCCCGTGCGGCCTGGCGATGATGACCTTCATGAACACGGCGAACAGCACCATCCAGCTGTCGACCGCGCCGGAGATGCGGGGCCGGGTGATGGCGCTGTACATGCTGGTGTTCATCGGCGGCAACCCGATCGGAGCACCGATGACCGGCTGGATGGCCGCGGAGTTCGGCGGCCGGTCACCGTTCGTCATCGGCGGCGCGGTCGCCATGCTGTCGACGGTGGTGTGCGGCTTGGTCCTGGCGCGCCGGGGCGGCCTCCGGGTCCGGTCCCGCCTGCCGTGGGTCCGGCGCCCGTTGGTCACCCGCGCACCCGAACTTGCGCGAGTGGATTAAGTTAGGCTAACCTTAGCTCGTCGCTTCGTGGTGGGAGCGGCAGTCAGTTCGGGAACAGCGAGACCCCCGCTCCGGTTCGGCAGACGGCACTGCTCGGAGTGGGGGTCTCGTCTATGAACGGCCAGGTCGGCACGCTGTTCGTGCCATCACCTGAACCCAGGACTGTTGCGTGAGCAGCCCCCACCCGAACCCGGGGGGCCGCCCCGAGGCCAGTCTACCGGCGAACACCGACGATCACGCCGAATCGATCTTGCCTGTGGACAACCGGTGTGGTTGTGGATCAGCTGACCGGCCACGTGTGGACCGGTTCGTTGGTGGCCGACAGCTCCACGTACCGGTGCAGCATGCCGACAAGTGCGGCGTCGCGGTCCAGGCCCCCGGACTCCAGGCAAGCCACCGTCTCCCGTTGCCAGGTCGAGCCGGTTCGTCGTGCGAGGCAGCGTTGCTCGATCACGTCGAGGTAGCGTTCCCGCACCGCGTCCGAGACGCCGCACTCGCGCAGGCCGTCGTGGGCCATCGGCAGCAGGCGGCGCAGCACCAGCTCGTCCGGCGGGACCCAGCCGACGCCCGGCCAGTACAGCTGCGCGCCGAACGCGTGCCGGGCGCCCGCGTACAGGTTCTCCTCCGCCGCCTGGAACGACATCTGTGTCCACACCGGACGCTCCGCTGTCGCGAGTGCACGCTGCGCACCGTAGAAGAACGCGGCGTTCGCGATCAGGTCGACGACCGTCGGGCCCGCGGGCAGCACGCGGTTCTCCACGCGCAGGTGCGGGATGCCGTCCAGCACGTCGTACACCGGGCGGTTCCAGCGCCAGATCGTGCCGTTGTGCAACCTGAGTTCCGCGAGCTTCGGCGCCCGGCCGGCGTCGAGCGCCTCGATCGGGTCCTCGTCGTCCACTTCCGGCAGCAGGCCGGGGAAGTACCGCACGTTCTCCTCGAACAGGTCGAAGATGGACGTGATCCACCGCTCCCCGAACCACACGCGCGGGCGAACGCCCTGATTCTTCAGCTCCTGCGGGCGGGTGTCAGTTGCCTGCTGGAACAGGGGAATCCTGGTCTCGTGCCAGAGCGCCTTGCGTAGCAGGAAAGGCGAGTTGGCGGCAATTGCCACCTGCACGCCCGCGAGGCACTGTGCCGCGTTCCAGTGGGACGCGAACTCCTCCGGCGGCACCTGGAGGTGCAGCTGCGCGGACGTGCACGCCGACTCCGGCAGGATCGAGTCCGCCGAGCTGCGCAACCGCTCACCGCGCTGACCGGGGATCGCCGGGCCTTCCATCGACAGCACCATGTCCTCGCCGCGCGCGGCGAAGATCTGGTCGTTCAGCCGGGAGTACCTGGCGTTCGTGGACAGCCAGCGCGCCTTGAAGTGCTCCTCCCGCAACGTCGGCAGCATGCCGATCATCACGAGCGCCGCGCCGGCGTCCTGCGCCTTGAGGTTCGCGTCGGTGAGCGACGTGCGCAGCTCGCTCTCCAGCTCGCTCGCCTGGTCGCCGGACAGCAGCCGCGGCCGCACGTTCAGCTCCAGGTTGTGCTGGCCGAGTTCCGTCGTGAACGACGGGTCGTCGAGCTTCTCCAGCACGACGGTGTTCGCCATCGCCGGCTGCAGCAGGTCGTCGACCAGGTTCAGCTCGACCTCGAGCCCGATCTTCGGTGGTGAAGTGGAGAAACCGCCCTCCGTGAGCATTCTCGCGAGGGCGTCCAGACAGCGCTGGACCTTCATGCGGTAACTCTGGCGAGCCGACCGATCGGACGTGTCGGTCGCGACATCCTGTCCCATACCGCCCCTCCCAGCCGATCCGAGCAGTCGGCGTGTGCGCGGGAAGTACAACCGTTACACACGGCGGAAGCTGTTACTAGGGGCCAAAAAGGTGCATCGTTCCAGTGTGGTTGTTACGCAGAGCAAGGCACGTGTGTGGCTCACGTAACATGTGCGCGTGATCGAGGTGACCGACCCGGACGACCCGCGGCTCGACGAGTACCGCTTCCTCCGCACCGCCGACCGCCGGCCAGACCGGCCCGGCGGGCTGGGGCTGGTGATCGCCGAGGGGACCATCGCGGTCAGCCGCATGCTCGCCTCACGGTACCCGGTGCGGTCGATGCTCGGGGTGCGGCGCAAGCTCAAGACCCTGCCGCCGGTCGACGCACCCGTGTACGTGACGACCGCCGAGGTGATGGCCGAGGTGATCGGCTTCCACCTGAACCGGGGCGTGCTCGCGATGGCCGACCGACCGGAGCCGCTGCCCGTTTCATCCGTGATAGACGGTGCGCGCAGGCTCGCGGTGCTGGAGGGCGTCGGCGACCACGAGAACCTCGGTGCGCTGTTCCGCAACGCCGCCGGGCTCGGCGTCGACGGCGTGCTGCTCGGCGCGGGCTGCAGCGACCCGCTGTACCGGCGCAGCGTCCGTGTCTCGATGGGACACGTGCTCGCGGTCCCGTTCACGACGCTGTCGCCGTGGCCGGACGGGCTGAAGCTGTTGCAGGACAACGGCTTCACTGTGATGGCGCTCACGCCGGCCGGGGCGGCCGACCTGTCCGCGGTCACGCCGCCGGAGAAGGCGGCGGTGATGCTCGGCTCCGAGGGGCCCGGCCTGACCCCGGAGGCGGTCGCGGCGGCCGACATGGCGGTGAAGATCCCCATGGTGGGTGGCGTCGACTCGCTCAACGTGGCGACTGCGGGGGCGGTCGCCTTCTACGCGCTCGGCGCGAGTCGGTAGTTTCGGAAGGTGTCGATGTCGGGAATACAGCTGCGCGCCAACGGTGAGCGTGCGGTGCTGATCGGTGACGACGGTGTCGCGGTCACCGAGCCGGACCGCCTGCCGCTGGGCACCGAGCTGACCGACGCGCTGCACGAGTGGGCGAAGGTCGCGGCCGCGGTCGGCCGCGCCGAGCCGGGCACCGCGGCGGGCGCGGTCGTGTCGCGGCGCGGGCTGCAGCTGGCCGGGCGGGTGGCGACGTCGCTCGGCGTGGTGGTCCGGTACGTGGATCCGTTGTCGGGCACGGAGTCCGTCGTCGAGCCGGTCCGGGCATCGGCGTCCCCGCCGCGGCGGCCACCGGAACCCGTGCCGTGGCTGACCGGCCTGACGGTGTCCGCCACGAGTGTGGTCGTGGTGGTCGTGACGGTGGTGACGCTGGCGGTCACGCTGGCGGAGACGTACTCGCTGCTGGCGCTGGCGTCGAACGTGGTGGTGACCGCGGGGCTGCTGCCGTCGGTGTGGCTCATCCACCGGCAGCCGGTCTGGCGGTGGGTCGCGTACGGGGTGGCGGTCGGCATCGGCCTCGCGTGGCTGGCGCTGCCGTTCGTGCTCTTCTGAGGGCGGCCTTGGCCTCCGGCCCCCGGTGTCCAGCCTGCCAGAGGGGACCGACAGTCAGCCCTGGCGCGAGGAGCGTTCCGGGTGGTTGTCCACAGGTGCGCTGGTTGTCCACAGTTGGGCTTGCTGGTCTTGTTTTGTCGGTGGGGGCCGGTAGACTGGCATGGCGGGACGCCCCCGGGTTCGGGTGGGGGTTGCGTTCCGGCCGGTTCGCGGATTTCCGCAGGTCAATGCGGGGTTTGTGCGCGCGGTCCGGCTTGGGCGGGTGGTGCGCGTGGGCCTGGGTCTGCCCTGGTTGGCGCGGCTGTGGTGCCGCGATGGCGCGGCTGGATCCGCCGATGTCCGGAAAGACGCTTTCGGGGCAGGGCATGCCGGTGTCGCCGGGGGAGCCCCCGGGGTTCGGCGGGTGCGGGTTACGTGAGGGTGTGCGGTGGCAGTGTGAACGTGCCGCCCCGGGTTTCTGGGTGCCAGCCTCGTGCCAGGGCTGTTCGGATCAGGGTGCGGACGTTCGCCGGTTCCGGGTACATCCACTCGTCGGCCGGGGTTGCCGGGTGCACGTCGACCTGTAGGGCCTGTCCGTTCTTGCCCGCGCCCCACGCCCGCACGCGCACCTCGCGGCGGCCGGACACGTAGCGGATCTCCGCCCGCCACGTGTGCTCCCGGCCGTCCGCGTGCAGCCGGCGCAACCGCTCCCGCATCAGGCCAGCGACTCCAGCCACGTGCGGTGCAGCGCCGCGAACCGGCCGCCTCTGCCCTCGATCAGGTCCGCCGGGGAGCCGTCCTCCACCACGCGGCCGCCCTCCACCACGAGCACGCGGTCCGCGATCAGGACCGTCGACAGCCGGTGCGCGATGATCAGCGCCGTGCGGTCCGCCAGCACCGACTCCAGTGCCCGCTGCACCGCCCGTTCCGTCGGGACGTCCAGGCTCGACGTCGCCTCGTCCAGCACCAGCACCGCCGGGTCCGCCAGGAACGCTCGCGCGAACGCCACCATCTGCCGTTGGCCCGCCGACAGCCTGCCGCCGCGTTTGCGGACGTCGGTGTCGTAGCCCTCGGGGAGGGCCGTGACGAACTCGTGTGCGCCCACCGCCACCGCGGCCGACTCCACCTCGGCGCGGGACGCCGTCGGCCTGCCAAGCGCGATGTTGTCCGCCACCGAGCCCGCGAACAGGAAGTTCTCCTGCGTCACCGTGACGACCTCGGTGCGCAGCTCGGTGTCCGCCACCTCGCGCAGCGACACCCCGTCGAGCCGCACCGCGCCCGCCGACGGGTCGTAGAAGCGGCCGACCAGCTTCGCCAACGTCGACTTGCCCGCGCCGGTCGCGCCCACCAGTGCGACCGTCTGACCGGCGGGGATGTGCAGGTCGAACGTCGGCAGCACCACCGGGGTGGTCGGGGAGTAGCGGAACTCCACGTCGGCGAAGTCGATCGCGCGGCCGGTGTCGCGGGTCGGCAGCGGCTTGGGCTCCTTCGGTTCGACGACCGTCGGCTCCTCCTCGAGGACGCCCGAGATCTTCTCCAGTGCCGCGATCGCCGAGGTGTACGAGTTCGCGAACATCGCCAGCTCGTCCAGCGGGTCGTAGAAGCGGCGCAGGTAGAGGGTGAACGCGGTCAGCACACCCAGCTCCAGGCTGCCGTCCACGACCCGCACCGCGCCGATCGCCAGCACGATCGCGAGCGTCAGGTTGCCGACCAGGCGCACCGTCATCGTGAAGCGGGCCACCACGATCAGCGCTTCCTTGTTGGCGGCGCGGAAGCGGTCGTTGAGGGCCGCCATGATCGTCTCGTTGCGGTCCTGGCGGCGGAACGCCTGCACCGCGCGCATGCCGTTCATGGTCTCCACGAACTGCACGATGATCTTCGCGATGGCGCCCCTGGTGTCGCGGTAGGCGTGCCGCGACCGGAGGTAGAACCAGCGCGTCACCCAGATCAGCGGCACCAGCCCGGCCAGCACGACCAGTGCCAGCGGCACGTCCATCACCAGCAGCATGATCGCGATGCCGACCACCGACAGCACCGCCGTCAGCAGGCCGTCGAGGCCGTCCTCCAGCAGGTCGTGCAGGGAGTCGATGTCGCTGGTCATGCGCGAGATGGTCTTGCCGGACGTGTACTTCTCGTGGAACGAGACCGACAGCCGCTGCGCGTGGGAGAAGACCCGTTGTCGCAGGTCGAGCAGCACGTCCTGGCCGAACCGGCCCGCGACCTTCAGGAACGCGAACCGGGTGCCCGCCGCGCCGAGGCCCGACGCCAGGTACCCGCCGACGCACCACGCGAGGGCGGTCGTGTCGCCGTCGATCGCGTCCGGGATGCCGGTGTCGATGGCGACCGCGATCACCAGCGGACCGGCCAGCGTCAGCACGTTCTCCAGCACCACCAGGGCGAACGCGCCCAGCGCGATGCCCAGCCTCGGGCGCACCAGCGACATCAGCAGCCGTCGCGACCTGGTCTGCAGGCGGCTGCCGACCAGCGCGTCGATCTCGTCGTTGTCCTCGGCGGCCACCCCGCGCCACTCTTCTTCCGTCGGGGCGCTCACGCGACCACCTCGCTGCGTTCGTCGTCCATCGTGGACAGAAGGGCGCGGTACTCCCGGTTGGTGGCGAGGAGTTCCGAATGCCCGCCGACCGCGGTGATGCGGCCGTCGGCGAGCATCGCGACCCGGTCGGCGAGCTGAACGGTGCTCGGCCGGTGCGCGACCACGAGCGCGGTGACGTCGGCGAGCACGTTGCGCAGCGCGTGTTCCACCTCGGCCTCCGTGTGCACGTCCAAAGCGGACAGCGGGTCGTCCATCACCAGCACCGAGGGCCTGCCGACGACCGCGCGGGCCAGCGCGAGCCGCTGCCGCTGCCCGCCGGACAACGAAAGGCCCTGCTCGCCGATCCGGGTGTCCAGCCCCCACGGCAGGTCGTAGACGAAGTCCGCCGACGCGACCTGAAGTGCCTGGCGCACATCGGCTTCCGTCGCGCCGGTGGTGCCCAGCGCCACGTTCTCCCGCACGCTCGCGGAGAACAGCACCGGCTCCTCGAACGCGGTCGCGACCACCGAACGCAGGTCCGCGAGCGTCAGGTCACGCACGTCGACGCCGTCGATCGTGACCTTCCCGCCGGTCACGTCGGCGAGCCTGCCGACCAGTGCGGTCAGCGTGGTCTTGCCGGTGCCGGTGGCGCCGACCAGCGCGATCGTCTCGCCGGGCCGCAGGTCCAGCGTGACACCGCGCAGCACCTCCTCGTCGCTGCCCGGGTAGGCGAAGCGGACGTCGTCGAACCGCACGTGGCCGCTGGCACGCTCGAGCAGCCCGCGCGGGTTCGGCGGGTCGGTGATCGTCACCTCCGCGTCACGCACCTCCCAGTAGCGGGCCGAAGCGGTCGCGGCCTGGTTGGTCTCGGCGAGCAGCCAGCCGATCGAGTCGGTCGGCCAGCGCAGGTAGGTGGCGACCGCGATGCCCGCGACCAGGGTGCCGACGGTCATCGTGCCGTCGACGATCGCGAACGTGCCGAACAGCAGCTGCCCGCCGATCGCGATCTCCGGCAGCACGATGATCGCCGCCCACAGCAGGCCGACCGTGTGCACCTTGCGCAGCTCGGTGCTCCGGAGCCCCTTGGCCTCACGGGTGAACCGGTCGGCGAGGTGACGGCCGCGGCCGAACGCCTTCAGCACGCGGATGCCCAGCACGGACTCCTCGACCGTGGTGGCGAGGTCGCCGTTCTGGTCCTGCGCGCGGCGGGCGAGGACCGCGTACTTCGACTCGTACAGCGTCGAGATCAGGACCAGCGGCGCCGCGCACGCGAGCGAGATGATCCCGAGCACCGGCGACAGCACGAAGAGGACGACGAGGCCGACCACCAGCGTCATCGTGTTGACGATCAGGAAGATGAACGCGAACGCGATGAAACGGCGCAACGTCGACAGGTCCGACACGGCGCGCGACAGCAGCTGACCGGACTGCCAACGGTCATGGAACGCGATCGGCAGGTGCTGTAGGTGGTGGTACAGGTCGTCGCGGAGCCGCGCCTCCACGGAGGTACTGGGACCGGCGATGAGGCGCCGCCGCGTGTAGAACAGAACGGCCTCGCCGGCGCCCAGCGCGGCGACGATGGCGATCAGCCAGGTGAGCCGGCTCGTGTCCCGGTCGGCGACCGGACCGTCCAGGATCCGCTGGATGAGCAGCGGGATGCTGAGTCCGCAGAGCATCGAACCGAAGACAGCCGCGCCCGAGCCGATCATGCGGCCGCGGACCGGTCGGAGGTAGGCGCCGAGACGCCGCAGAGCCGCGATGTTCGTGCTGCGGGCAGGTTGATGTGACCGAGTTGTGCTCATGATCTCCCCACGGTGCCGCTCTCGACCGTATGCGAGCCGCCCCTGCACGGCATCCGGTTTTCTGCCGCCAGCGTGCGACCTCCAGTGCGGTCGAGGTCAAGGCTGCGGGATCATTCGGGCATGACGAGACCGGACGAGGTGCGGTTCCTGCGCACCCAGTCGACGATGGCGTACCCGGATGGTCGGCTGCTCGCGCTGCGGGAGGGGGCGCTGCACGTTCTCGCTCCCGACGGCTGGACCCGCCTGCGCACCGAACGCCCCCGCGGCACGACGTGGCTCACGCGGGAGGAGGCGGAGGACTGGTGCGAACGTGAGGGGTGGCCGTTGCACCTGCTGAACCAGGTCCCCCGCGCGGGCCGGGTCTGACCCGCCCTGGTCCATGCCCGCGAAAGCGTCCTTCGGGACAGGTCGGCACGCGGGCCCGGTGGTGGGCCCGCGTGCCGGTGGATCAGCGGTTGCTGCGGGTGCCCAGCAGGACGTCTTCCCAGCTGGGGACGCTCGGGCGTGCTTTGCGGCCCTTCTTGCGGGGCGGCGCGGCAGGCGGGGGCGGTGGGGCGGGTTCGGTCTTCGCGGCTGGGGTTTCTTCTGTGGTTTCTTCGGTCGCGGGCATGGCTGAGCGCGAGGGTTCCTCTTCTGCTGGGACGGCCGGGCGCACTGCTGGCGAGGCGGTGCTTGCCGCGGCCGGGGCAGGCGTGTCCGCCGCCGGGCGCGAGGAGGTGCGCTCGGCGGGAGCAGCCTGCTCCTCGGGGATGGCGGGCATGGTCGGGCGCGCTGAGCGCGGCTGGGCGGGTTCCTTCACTGGTGGGGACGGCGGGGAAGCAGGGGTGGCGGCCGCTGCCGCGGCCGGTTTCGGCTGGTCGGCGGGCTCCGGCTGGTCGGTCGGCTCCGCCGCGGGCTCGGGCTGGCGCTCCGGCTGGCTGGACGGCTCCGCCGCGCGTTCGGCGTGGCTTTCCACCGGACGCTCGGCCTGACGGGGCGGCTCCGCCGGGCGTTCCTCCTGGCGGGACGGCTCTGCGGCGCGCTCTGCCGTGGGTTCCTCCTGGCTCGGCGGCTCCGCGGCGCGCTCCACCAGGTGTTCCGGCTGGCGGAGCGGATCCGCTGCGCGTTCGGTCTGGTGCTCCGCCTGGGGGGCCGGTTCCTCCGCGCGTTCGGTGGGGCGCTCCGCCTGGCGAGGCGGTTCGGGCTCGCGTTCGGTCTGGCGGGTCGGCTCCGGTGTGCGGCGTTCGCGGGGTGGCTCCGCCGGGCGGTAGTCGGGGGTGGCGCGGTACCGGTCGGGCTCGCGGTACTGCTCCGGGCGGTACTCGCGGGGGCGGTCGTACGGGTCCTCGACCGGCAGTTCCGGCTGCTCGACCAGGCCCACCGGGGCCTGGTCGTCGGTCAGTTCGAAGTCCTGGACGTAGTCCTGTTCCTCGACGCGGCGGGGTGGCTCACCGCCGTTGACCGCCTGGCGGCGCGGCTCGGCCACCTGCAGGGCCTGCGCGGCCAGTTCGGTGACCGGGCGGACCGTGCGCAGGCCACGGTTCGGGTTCGGGTCCAGCAGGTCCAGGGCGTGGTCGTCCAGCGGGGTGACCGTGCCGCCGTGGGCGCCCGGGTGGAACGACCAGTGGGCGTGGTTGTTCGAGCGGCCCGCGGTCCACGTGAGCTGGACGACCCACTTGCCGTCCTCGCCCTTCCACGAGTCCCAGACCGCAGCCGTGTAGTCCTGGCCCCGCGCGGCGAACGCCTGGGCCACGACCTCGCCGAGTTCCTGGACATCCGGCCCGTCCTCACGCACCGGATGCGCCCGCTGGGCCAGCTCGGCGGTGCGGGAACGCTCGAGCAGCACCGGGTACGCGAACCGCTCGACCCGCTCGGGTGGCACGCCGGCCGCTGCCGCGACCTGCTCGACTGACTCTCCCGCACGGATGCGGGACTGGATCTCACGAGGACGCATCTGGCTCTCCAGCTCGATGGCGATCTGGCCGAGTCGGGTGATGTCTCCCCTGGCCGCCGCGCGTAGACGTTCGTCCGCGGGGATCTGGAAGCGCTCGCCGCGGTCGGACTCGAGAATGACGATCTTGCCATCCTCTCCGAGTCCGACGACCCGCAGCGCACGCATCGCGGCCTCCTCGAGCGCCAGAAAAAGACTTCACCTCGCCAGCTGCCCACGTTAGATCGGCGGGTCGCCTTGACGGGCTAGGCGCGCCGAGTAACGTGCCTCTGTTCCCACCGATCTTGCCCGTTCGGGTTCACGCCCGCCAGATCAAGCCCGTGATCTTCTGGTACGCGTCGACGTACCGCGCGTGCGTGGCGGTCACCACATCGGCGGGGATCTCCGGGGCGGGCGGGGTCTTGTCCCAGCCGGTGCCCGCCGCCCAGTCACGCACGAACTGCTTGTCGTAGGCGTGCTGCGGCCTGCCCGGCTCCCACTCGGCGGCGGGCCAGAAGCGGGACGAGTCCGGGGTCAGGACCTCGTCGGCCAGCGTCAGCTCGCCTTCGGTGTCCGTGCCGAACTCGAGCTTCGTGTCCGCCACGATGATCCCGTTCGCCGCCGCCCGCGCCGCGCCGCGCTCGTAGACCTCCAGCGTCAGGTCCCGCAGGCGGGTCGCCGTGGACAGGCCGGCGACCGCGGCCACCTCGTCGAACGTGGCCGGGACGTCGTGGCCGCCGTCGGACACCTTCGTCGTCGGCGTGAAGACCGGTTCGGGCAGGCGGGAGCCCTCGACCAGGCCGCGTGGCAGCGGCACCCCCGAGATCGCGCCCGTGGCCTGGTACTCCTTCAGGCCCGAACCCGCGAGGTAGCCGCGGGCGATGCACTCGAACGGCACCATCTCCAGGCGGCGGCAGCGGATGGCCCGGCCCGCGAACTCGGCAGGCACGTCCGTCGCCGACACGAGGTGGTTCGGCACGACGTCGCTGAGCCGGCCGAACCACCACACGGACAGCTGCGTGAGCAGCGCGCCCTTGTCCGGGATCGGGGTCGGCAGCACGACGTCGTACACCGACACCCGGTCCGAGGCCACCAGCAGCAGGTCGTCGCCGTCCGCGTAGATCTCCCGGACCTTCCCGCTGTAGACGTGCTGCACCTAGATCCGCTCCACCAGCCAGTCGATGCACCTGGTCAGCGCCGTGATGTCGGCAGGCTCGACCGCCGGGTACATCGCGACGCGCAGCTGGTTGCGGCCCAGCTTGCGGTACGGCTCGACGTCCACGACGCCGTTCGCGCGCAGTGCCCTGGCGATGGCCGCCGCGTCCGTGCCGTCGGCGAAGTCGATCGTGCCGACCACGTTGGACCGGTGCGCGGGGTCGGCCACGTACGGCGACGCGAACTCCGACTTCTCCGCCCACCCGTACAGCCGGGCCGCCGAGTCGGCCGACCGGCCGGTCGTCCACTCCAGACCACCGTTCGCGAGCATCCAGTCGATCTGCTCGGCCATCAGGTACAGGGTGGCGATGGCGGGCGTGTTGTACGTCTGGTCCTTGAGCGAGTTGTCCAGCGCGGTCGGCAGCGACAGGAACTCCGGCACCCAGCGGCCGCTGCCGCCGATCTCACCGATCCGCTCCAGCGCGGCCGGGCTCATCAGCGCGAACCACAGGCCACCGTCGGAGGCGAAGCCCTTCTGCGGGGCGAAGTAGTAGACGTCGTAGTCCTCGGCCCTGGCCGGGAGCCCGGCCGCCGCTGACGTCGCATCGATCGCGACCAGCGCGTCACCGGCACCGTCGGGCCTGGCCACCGGCACGGAGACACCGGTCGAGGTCTCGTTGTGCGCCCAGCCGACCAGGTCGGCACCGGCGGCGTACTCGATGGCGGGCGCGGTGCCCGGCTCGGCCTTCACGACCACCGGGGCCTTGAGGTAGGGCGTGGTGACGGCCTTGGCGAACTTCGAGGAGAACTCGCCGAACGTGAACGCCTGGGCCTGCTCGCGGACCAGGCCGAACGCGAGCGCGTCCCAGAACGCCGTGGTGCCGCCGTTGCCGAGCACGACCTCGTAGTCGGCCGGCAGCGAGAACAGGTCCCGCAGCCCGGAACGGACCCGCGCGACCAGGGACTTCACCGGCTTCTGGCGGTGGGAGGTGCCCATGATCGCGGCACCGTCGGCGACGAGCCGGGCCAGCTGCTCGGGGCGCACCCTGGAGGGGCCGGAGCCGAAGCGGCCGTCGGCGGGCTTGAGGTCGGCGGGAAGCACGAGATCGGTCGAGGTCTGCGTCATCGGGACGGCTTCTCTCCACGTGGTGAGGGTTGTCAGCAGGCGCCGTTGCCGCCTCCAGTCTCCTCCATGCGCGCCGGGCACCGCCCAGGGGTCTGCCACTCCCAGCTGCTGGAACGGCTGTCTGATGCCGATGCGCGGGCCGTCCGCGGGAACCCCGCACCGCCCTCGGCGTGCACGATCGGCCGGTGGCCGGGCTTTTTGGGCCCGGCCACCGGCGTGTCCCGCTATGCCTTCTTGCGGCGGCGGACCACGAACATGGCGCCGATGCCCGCGCCGACCAGCACCAGGCCGATCAGGATCGGGGCGAGGACCGAAGCGCCCGTCTCGGCCAGGTCCTCGTTCTTCGGCTGTGGCACCGGGGTGGCCTCGGTGGTCGTGGTGACCGGCGGGGCGGTCGTCGTCGTGGTGGTGCTCGTCGTGCTCGTCGGCGGGGTCGTCGGGGCAGCGGCCCACTCGGCGCTCGCGCCCGCGGTGAGGGTGGTCCTCTCCGCCTTCGCGACGATCAGTGACTGCGTCGGGTGGTTGTCGTAGTCCTGGCCGACGAACAGGCGGCCCGTGTCGACGGTTGCGGACGCGGTCAGCTCGAACGAACCGTCGCCGTCCGCCGCGTCCGCGGGCACGTCCAGGTACAGCTCGGTGCCGTCGGCGATGGTGGCGGCGGTCAGCTCGGTGCCGGCCGCGTCGGTGAGCTTCACGCCGTCCGGCAGGTTCGCGGTCAGCTCCTCGACCGAGCCGGACGTGGTGACGGTGAACGGGCCGATCCGCTCGCCCGCGGCGCCGGACAGCTCCTCCGGGCTCACCGCGAGGGCCGGGGCGGGCTGCTCGCCGATGCCCTTGTTGTCCCCGCCGGTCAGGTAGTCGTAGAGCGCCAGCGCGTCGGCGGCGTCCTGCGCGTCTGAGCCGTCACCGGAGAGCGGGTCGTCCCGGTCGAGGTCGGTGCCGTCGCTGTAGTGCCAGACCGCGGCCTGCGTGGCGGCGATCGCCTCCAGCGCGTCGATGCCGTCGTGCGCGTCCGGGAACTGCGCGGTCAGCGCATCGAGCCCCTTCGCTGGATAGCCGTGGTGCAGCACCCAGTTGATCTTCGCGCGGTTCACGTGGAACGGGGATTCCTCGTCGGGGTAGGCGTCCCACGGGCGCTCGACCATGTCGCGCTCTTCGTCGATGTCCGTGTGGATCTCGACGCAGTACGTGCCGAGCTGGGTACCGTCGGACAGCGTGAAGCCGAGCAGGTTCGTCGGGATCGTGGCGAGCCAGCCGTCGCCGACGTTCACCTGGTAGCCGATGACGTTCCCGGCCGAGTCGGCCTTGCCGGTCACCGGTTCCGCCGAGGCAGGCGCCGCGGTGGCGAGGAGAAGGGCGGCGGCGCCGACGACGGCCGCGCCGATTCTGTTGGGCATGACGCTCCTATGAGTCCATCCCCGACAGACGATCAGCGGCACACTACCTCGCGCGACAACGATCTTGTGCGCGGGTCGGCCGGTCAGTCGCCAGGACGCCAGCCGCGGTGGTCCACACCGCCGGGGATGGGGGCCTTCGGGTCGTACGGGGTGCGGGTGAAGATGAACGTGGCCAGGTCCAGGTGGCTGACCGTGCCGTCGGCGTGGTGGTGGCGCCGCAGCGTTTCGCCCGCGTAGTAGCCGTCGAGCCCGAGCCACGTGCCATCGCCCGTCGGCCGGAAGCGGGAGCCGCGGCCGGTGCCGGACACCGGGCGCAGGTCCACCCAGCCGCCCGCCATGAGCCGCAGCACGAACGTCATCGGGCCCCAGTACCAGGAACCGGTCAGCGCGAGCAGTTCCGGCGACGCGTCCGGCAGCGGCCGCCACTGCGCGGGCAGCGCGGGCTCGTAGTCGTCGACGAGTTTGAGCATGTCCATGGTCAGCGACGACACCCCGACTCCCGAGGTCGCGTTCGTCATGGCCAGCGCGCCGGTCGTCGTCGCGGTGTCGACCAGCACGCTCGCCAGGAAGCCCGGCATCGACCCGCCGTGGCCGGCCAGCCTGCGGCCGTTGTCGCGCCACGTCTGGAAACCGAGGCCGTAGCCGGTGGTCCACGCGGCTCCGTCCTCCACGGTCGCCGGGGCGCGCATCTCCTCCACGGTGTCCGGGTGCAGCACGGTGCCCGAGTCGCCCGCGATGAAACGCAGCCAGCGGCACAGGTCCGTCACCGTCGACCAGAGCTGGCCCGCGGGGGCCATCGCACCGGCGTCCGGGGTCGGTTCCGGCAGCAGCACGTCCGCGTACGGGTGCACCGCCCAGCCCAGCGCGTGCGGCGCCACCGGCATGGGCGTCGTGCGGTTCATCTCCAGCGGCGCGAGGATCTCCGTGTTCAGCGCGTCCAACCAGGACGAACCGCGTACCTCCGCGACCAGCTGGCCGAGCACGCCGTAACCCACGTTCGAGTAGTGGAACCTTTCCCCTGCGCGATGTTTGACCACGTTCTCGTCGAGATGGTCCAGCAGCGCGGGCCAGTCGCCGCCTTCGCTGCGCTCCCACCACGACCCCGGCGACTCGGACGTGAGACCGCCCGTGTGCGACAGGAGCTGCGCGATGGTCAGGTGCCCGAACGACGTCCCTGCCAGGTGCTTGTCCAGCGAGTCGTTCAGGTCGAGCCTGCCCTCGTCCCGCAACCGCATCACCAGCACCGCGATGAACGACTTCGTGATCGACCCGATGCGGTACTGGGTGTCGGTGGTCGGCGCGGCCCCGTCGACCTCACCCCGCGCCCCGCTCCACAGCACCTCGCCGCCCCGCACGACCGCGGTGACGAGCGACGGCGCCCGGTTCTCCGCCTGCTCGGCGGCGACCCGTCGGAGCAGTGCGAACTCGGTGGTTTGCAGCATGGCTCGCATTCTTACCGAAACATCCGCGCGCACGCGCGCCTGTCCGCGCATTACCAGTTGCCGCTGCGAGCCTGCGGCAGGTCATGGCAGCAGGCCCAATGACATGGCGGTCGTCACGGCGGCGGTCCGGTCGGACACGCCCAGCTTGCCGAAGCTGCGCAGCAGATGGGTCTTCACGGTGGCCTCGGAGATGTGCAACGCCCGGCCGATGTCCGCGTTCGTCAGACCTTTCGCGACCAGCCCGAGCACCTCGACCTCCCGTGCCGACAACGTTTGCCGCTCGGGCCTGCGCACCTGGTCGACCAGCCGCCCGGCTACCGACGGTGCCAGCACGGTCTCGCCGCGTGCCGCCGCCCGGATCGCGTTCGCCAGGTCCGCGCGGGACGCGTCCTTCAGCAGGTAGCCGACCGCGCCGGCCTCCACCGCGCGCAGGATGTCGGCGTCGGTCTCGTACGTGGTGAGCACGACGACCTTGCGCGCCGGGTGCTCGGCGAGGATCCGCGCGGTCGCGCCGACCCCGTCGAGGTCGCGCATCCGCAGGTCCATCAGGATCACGTCCGCCTCGACCGTGCGGGCCAGCGCGACGGCCTCCTCGCCGGACCCGGCCTCGCCGACGACCGTCAGGTCCGGCTCCGCCTCCAGCATGCCCCGCAGTCCCTCCCGGACCACCGGGTGATCGTCGACCAGCACCACCCGGATCATCGGGGCACCTCCAGCTCCACGGTCGTCCCGTTCTCTCCACTGTGGACGGACAGCGTACCGCCGACCTGGGTGGCGCGGTTGCGCATGCCGCGCAGGCCGAAACCGTCGACCGCCGCGGCCGGGTCGAAACCGGTCCCGTCGTCGCACACCCGCAGCGCCGCGCGGTTCTCGTCGACGTGCAGGGAAACCGTCACCGTGGTCGCCTTGGCGTGCTTGCGCACGTTGGTCAGCGACTCCTGCACCATCCGCAGCAGCACCACCTCGAGCGCCGTCGGCAGCCCGACGGTGTCGCCCTCCGCCCGGTAGGTCACCGCGACCGGTGTCTCCTCGGCGAACCGTTCCAGCTGCCTGCGGATCGCCTGGTCGACCGAGCCCGTGCCGAGCGCGGTCGGCATCAGGCCCGCCACCAGCGCCCGCGCCTCGGTCAGGTTCTCCCGCGCGGTGCGGGCGGCCAGCGTGAGGTGCCTGCGCACCTTCGCCGTGTCCCTGTCCAGTTCGGACTCGGCGGCCTGCACGAGCGTGACCAGGCTGGTGAAGCCCTGCGCGAGCGTGTCGTGGATCTCGGCGGCGAGCCGGGCCCGTTCCGCGGCGGCCCCGGTCTCGCGGGAGAGCCGTCCGATCTCCTCGCGGCTCTCCTCCAGCTCCCGGATGAGCACGGCCCGCTCCTGGCTCTGCGCCACGATCCGCGTGATCCACGTACCCAGCAGCACCGAGAAGAGGATGAGGAACAGCGTGCTGGGCATCAGCTGCCGCACCATCGCCGAGGCCCCCTCCTCCGCGAGCGCCGACACGACCGGCACGAGGTTCGCCCCGACGACGTAGACGACGGCCTCCCGCAGGCACAGTGACATGAACGCCAGCGTGCACACCGCGAACAGCGTGAACGACATCGCGGGCTCGAACGCCACCCCGACCAGCAGCAGCGCCAGGTTGCCCGCCACGAAGACCCGGCCCCGCACGGGCGACTGCTCCGCCGCGGTCACGTGCGCCCTGCCGTACAGCACGTACCAGGCGGCCATGGCGGTGAGCGCGCTCACCGCGACGACCTTGTCGGTGGCAGTGGCGCCGTCCTGGTCCACCAGCACCACGACCATCGTCACGTAGCCGAGCGCGAAGAACAGGTCCCACAACCAGAACCAGTGCGCCCAGGCGTCGGTCACCAACCCGCGCGTCGGTGTGTCCACCGGAACGTCAGCAGGCACAGAGCCAGCCCCGCCACGCACCAGGCGCCCAGCACCAGCGCCGTCTTCCCGAGTTCCCATGATCCAGCAGCCTCCTGCGCCATCATGCTCTCCGGCAGGAACACCGAACGGAAGCCCTGCGCAGCCCACTTGACCGGGAACAGCGAGCCGACCGTGATCATCCAGTCCGGCAGCTGGCTGACCGGGATGTACACCCCGGACATGAACTGCAGACCGACGTAGGGCAGGTTGGTGACCGCCGCCGCGCTCTGCGCGGACTTCGCCATCGAGCTGATCGCGATGCCCAGCAGGGAGCAGCTGACGATGCTCAGTGTGAACACCCACGCGAACGTGCCCCAGCGCGCCACGTCGGCAGGCAGCGACACGTCGAACATGAGCACGCCGACCACCAGCAGCAGCACCACCTCGGCGACGCTCGCGACCGCGACCAGCACCATCTTGCCGACGAAGTACGCCGAGGCGGGCATCGGCGTGCCACGCAGCCGTTTCAGCGTGCCGTCGTCGCGGTCCAGCGCCACCCCGATACCGAGGTTGAGGAACGAGGTCGCCACGATCCCGGCGCCGACCATGCTGGCGGCGAACACCTGCCCCGTGGTGACCCCGCCGGGGTAGACGTCGTCGAAGATCGACCCGAGCAGGACGAGGATGAACGCCGGGAAGGTGAAGGTGAAGACCACCTGCTCCTTCTGCCGGAAGAACTGCCTGAGCTCGGCCACACCCCTCGAGAGGCCGAGCCCGGCAGCGGACGGTAGGGCGAGAGTGGTCACAGGGACTCTCCGATCAGGCTCAGGTAGGCGTCCTCCAGGCTCGGGCGGGTCACGGTCAGCTCCGGGAGCTCGCCATCGCGGGCCAGTTCCCGGATCAACGCGGTTGGCGTGTCCGTCGTCCGCGTCTCGGGGCCGTTTCGCCCCAGCCAGCTCACGGTCGCCTTCGCGGTGGAGCGGCCGCCGAGCGTGGCCGGTGTGCCCTCGGCGACGATCCGCCCGCCCGCGATCACCGCGACCCGGTGCGCCAGCGCCTCGGCCTCGTCCAGGTAGTGGGTGGTGAGCAGGATCGTCGTGCCGCTCTTCGCCAGGTTCTGGATCAGCTCCCAGAACTGCCGCCGCGCCTCCGGGTCGAACCCGGTCGTCGGCTCGTCGAGGAACACCAGCTCCGGCCGCCCGACCACACCGAGCGCCACGTCGAGCCTGCGCCGCTGCCCTCCCGACAGCGACTTCACCCGCGCGTCCGCCTTGCCTGCCAGCCCGACCTGCTCGATCACGTCGTCGACCGGGGCCGGGTCCGGGTAGTACCCGGCGAAGTGGCGCACACTCTCGCGGACCGTCAGCTCGGCGGTGTCGTTCGCCGACTGCAGCACGATCCCGATCCGCGACCGCCACGCCCGGCCCGCCGTGGCCGGATCCTCGCCGAGCACGGCCACCTCGCCCGCGTCCCGCCTGCGGTGTCCTTCGAGGATCTCCACGGTCGTGGTCTTGCCCGCCCCGTTGGGACCGAGCAGGGCGAACACCTCACCGTGCCGGATGTCGAGATCGACACCGTCCACCGCGGCGTTCTCCCGATAGGACCTGCGCAGTCCCCGAACCTGTATGGCGGTCATGGGGAAATGGTGTCGTCCCGGCCCGGGGGTCCGGGACGACCGCGCGACTGAATCCGTCTGTCAACCGATCGACGGACAGCGCGTCAGCCAGTTGTCCACAGGTTGGCTTGTGGGCCGTGTTTTGTGGGCCCCGCTGCGCGGGGGCCGGGCGCGGAGCGCCCTGGTTTGGTGCTGCGAACGGCGCGTTGACGGCGTGAAAGTGCCCTGAAAGGCGCGTTCAGGGCGCTCAGCGCCCTGAACGCGCCTTTCAGGGCACCGGTCCGCCGTGAATGCCTCACGGCGGACCCTGAAGGTGTTGCCGGGCAGCGGGTCAGTACTGGGTGACCGTGTCCCAGCCCTCGACCTCTTCCGGGCCGCGGGGTGCGGGGCCGATGTACTTCGCGGACGGGCGGACCAGGCGGCCGGTCTGCTTCTGTTCCAGGATGTGTGCGCACCAGCCCGCGGTCCTGGCGCATGTGAACATCGCGGGCATCATGTGCGGGGGCACCTGCGCGAAGTCCAGGATCACCGCGGCCCAGAACTCGACGTTCGTCTCGATCGCGCGGTCCGGGCGGCGTTCGCGGAGTTCCGCGAGTGCGGCCTGCTCCAGTTCGGCGGCCACCTCGTAGCGTTCGGCGCCCAGTTCCCGGCAGGTGCGGCGGAGCACCCGGGCACGGGGGTCCTCCGCGCGGTACACGCGGTGGCCGAAGCCCATCAGCCGGTCGCCCCGGTCGAGGATGGACGCGACCACCTTGCGGGCGTCGCCTGCCTTCTCGACCTCCTCGATCATCGGGAGCACGCGGGCCGGGGCGCCGCCGTGCAGTGGGCCGGACATCGCGCCGATGGCGCCGGACATGGCGGCCGCGACGTCGGCGCCGGTGGACGCGATCACGCGGGCGGTGAAGGTCGACGCGTTCAGGCCGTGTTCCGCGGCCGACACCCAGTACGCGTCGACCGCGCGTACGTGCGCCGGGTCGGGTTCGCCGCGCCAGCGGGTCATGAAGCGTTCGGTGATGGTGGCGCACTCGTCGATCCGCCTCTGCGGCACCGCCGGCCTGCCGATGCCGCGCGCCGACTGCGCCACGTACGACAGCGCCATCACCGACGCCCTCGCGAGGTGTTCGCGGGCCTCGGCGTCGCTGATGTCCAGCAGCGGCTGGTAGTCCCAGATCGGGGCGAGCATCGCCAGCGCGGCCTGCACGTCCACCCGCACGTCACCGGTGTGCACCGGGATGGGGAACGGCTCGGCGGGCGGAAGGCCCTGGCCGAAGCGGCCGTCGACGAGCAGAGCCCACACGTCGCCGAAGGTGACCCTGCCCGCCAGATCCTCGATGTTCACGCCCCGGTAGCGCAGCGCGCCGCCGTCCCGGTCGGGTTCGGCGATCTCCGTGCGGAAGGCGACGACGCCCTCCAGGCCAGGGCGGAAACCGTCGTCCGGTTCGGTCTTCACGGACGTGTTCTCGACCTGCCGCACCGCGCTGTGCATCGTTTATCCAGCCTCTCCGCCAGTCCCCGACAAACCGCAAACCGCGCGCGACTGTGCGCTCGCTCGCGTCCCCCATGCCGCGCGGTTCATCCACCTTCCTCCTCTTTCCACCGTCGTGGCAATTGCCCGGACCGGTGGTTTCGGTCACGATTAAGGAGAACGATTCAGAACCGGGACGTCTCCAGCACGTAACGCGTTCGTTTCCGGCACGGAACACGGCGGCGGACGGTGGTAGACACCTGGCATGCACCTGACCCCGCGGGAACGCGACAAGCTGCTGGTTCTCTTCGCGGCCGACGTCGCGCGCCGCAGGCTCGAGCGTGGCGTGCTACTGAACCACCCGGAGTCGGTCGCGCTGATCACCGAACACGTGATCGAGGGCGCGCGGGACGGGCGGTCGGTCGGCGAGCTGATGGAAAGCGGTCGTTCGGTGCTTTCTCGAGCGCAGGTCATGCCGGGCGTGCCCGAAATGATCGACTCCGTCCAGGTGGAGGCCACGTTCCCGGACGGCACGAAGCTCGTCACCGTCCACAGTCCGATCGTGTAGAGGAGCCGGTCCGTGATTCCAGGTGAGATCCTCCCGGCCGCCGAGCCGGTCGAGCTGAACCCGGGGCGGCCGCGGGTGACGCTGGTCGTCCGCAACACCGGCGACCGGCCGGTGCAGGTCGGTTCGCACTACCACTTCGCCGCCACCAACCCGGGGCTCTCGTTCGACCGGGCCGCGGCCGATGGGCACCGGCTCGACATCCCCGCAGGCACGTCCGTGCGGTTCGAGCCGGGCGTGGAACGCGAGGTGTCGCTGGTGCCGTTGGCCGGGCGCCGTGTCGTGCCGGGGCTGCGATGACGAACATCGACCGCGCGCGTTACGTGTCGCTGCTGGGCCCGACCGTCGGCGACCGGATCCGGTTGGCGGACACCGATCTCCTGATCGAGGTCACCGAGGACCGCGCGATGGGCCCGGCGGGCTCGGGCGACGAGGTGATCTTCGGTGGTGGCAAGGTCATCCGCGAGTCCATGGGCCAGTCGCTCGCCACCCGCGCCGACGGGGCGCCGGACCTGGTCATCACCGGTGTCGTCATCCTGGACCACTGGGGTGTGGTGAAGGCGGACGTCGGCGTGCGCGACGGCCGGATCGTCGGCATCGGCAAGGCAGGCAACCCCGACACCATGGACGGTGTCGACCCCGCGCTGGTGATCGGCCCGTCGACGGAGGTCATCGGCGGCAACGGCAAGATCCTGACCGCGGGCGGTGTCGACTGCCACGTCCACTTCATCTGTCCACAGTTGACGGAAACCGCGCTGGCGTCCGGACTGACCACTCTGGTCGGCGGCGGCACCGGTCCCGCGGAGGGCAGCAAGGCGACCACGGTCACGCCCGGCGCGTGGAACCTGGCCCGCATGCTGGCCGCGATGGACGGCCAGCCCGTCAACGTCCTGTTGCTCGGCAAGGGGAACACCGTCTCCCTCGAAGGGCTGCGCGAACAGGTCGCCGCGGGTGCGGGCGGGTTCAAGCTGCACGAGGACTGGGGCACCACGCCCGCCGCGATCGACGCGTGCCTGCGGATCGCCGACGAGACCGGTGTGCAGGTGGCGATCCACACCGACACCCTCAACGAGAGCGGGTTCGTTGAGTCCACAGTGGACGCCATCGCGGGCCGGTCGGTCAACGCCTACCACACCGAGGGCGCGGGTGGCGGGCACGCGCCGGACATCGTCACCGTGGTCGGGCTGCCGAACATCCTGCCGTCGTCGACCAACCCGACCCGGCCGCACACCGTGAACACCATCGACGAGCACCTCGACATGCTGATGGTCTGCCACCACCTCAACCCGTCGGTGCCAGAGGACCTGGCGTTCGCGGAGAGCCGCATCCGCCCGACCACGATCGCGGCGGAGGACGTGCTGCACGACCTGGGCGCGATCTCGATGATCGGGTCGGACTCGCAGGCCATGGGCCGTATCGGCGAGGTGATCATCCGGACGTGGCAGACCGCGCACGTGATGAAGCGCCGCCGCGGCGCGCTGCCCGGTGACGGCGCCGCCGACAACCTGCGCGCACGTCGCTATGTCGCCAAGTACACGATCAACCCGGCGATCGCGCACGGCATGGCGCACGAGATCGGCTCGGTCGAGGTCGGCAAACTCGCGGACGTCGTGCTGTGGGAGCCGAAGTTCTTCGGGGTCAAGCCGTCACTGGTGCTGAAGGGCGGGTTCATCGCGTCGGCGGCGATGGGGGACGCGAACGCGTCGATCCCCACCCCGCAGCCGGTGCTGGCACGCCCCATGTACGGCGCGGCGCCGAGGGTGGCCGCGGCGGCCAGCCTGCACTTCGTCGCCCCGTCGGCGACCGGTCTCGACCTCGGCACTTCGACACCGCTGGCCGCGCTGTCGAACCCGCGTGCGATCACCAAGGCCGACATGGTGAACAACTCGGCCCTGCCGACGGTGACGGTCGACCCGGACAGCTTCGCGGTGCACGTCGACGGTGAGCTGATCGAACCGGCGCCGGTCGAGGAGTTGCCGATGGCACAACGGTACTTCCTGGTCTGATGAACGTCACCGCGCTGCTGCTGGCCGACTCCCGCTTCCCCGGCGGCGGCCACGTGCACTCGGGTGGCCTGGAGGAGGCCGCGTCGCGGGGGCTGGTCCGCACCGAGGACGACCTGCCCGGGTTCCTGCTCGGTCGGCTGCGCACGGCGGGTGCGCTGGCCGCGGTGTTCGCGGCGGCGGCGGCACGCCCGGCGCCGGGCTGGCCGCTGCTGGACGAGGAACTGGACGCCCGCACCCCCTCGGCCGCCCAGCGCGCGGCGTCCCGGGCGCAGGGGCGGGCGACCGCGCGAGCGGCGAAGGCGATGGCGTCCGCGCCGGTCACCGAACTGCTTTCCGCCGTTCCCCGGCCGCACCACCCCGTCATCCTCGGCGCGCTCGTCGGCACCCCCGAGGACGCCGGCCTGGCCGCCGCGTACCTCGCGGTCTCCGGGCCCGCGAGCGCGAGTGTCCGCCTGCTCGGCCTGGATCCCCTGCGGGTCAACGCGATCGTGGCCGGGCTCGGGGCCGAGATCACCGCCGTCGCCGAGGACGCCGCCGCGGCCGCGCACCGGCACCCGGCCGACCTGCCCGCGCCCGGTTCCCCCGGCCTGGACGTCCTGGCGGAGGAACACGACCGCCACCACCGAGAAGAGGTGCGTCTCTTTGCGAGCTGACAGCGACCACAAGCACGAGCACCCGGTCAACTTCGACCCGACGGTCCCGGAGCCGGACCCGCACCCCGAGCTGGCGCCCGGCGGCGGCCGCCCGCTGCGCATCGGCATCGGCGGGCCGGTCGGCAGCGGCAAGACCGCGCTGGTCGCCGCGCTGTGCCGGGCGCTCGGCCAGGAGCTGGAGCTGGCCGTCGTCACCAACGACATCTACACCACGGAGGACGCGGACTTCCTGCGCAGGGCCGGGGTGCTGGACCCGGCCCGCATCGAGGCCGTGCAGACCGGCTGCTGCCCGCACACCGCGATCCGCGACGACATCACCGCGAACCTCGACGCCGTCGACAACCTCACCGAACGGTTCCCCGGGCTGGCGCTGGTGATCATCGAGAGCGGCGGCGACAACCTGACGGCCGTGTTCAGCCGCGGTCTCGTCGACCGGCAGATCTTCGTCGTCGACGTCGCGGGCGGGGACAAGGTGCCACGCAAGGGCGGCCCCGGGGTCACCACCGCCGACCTGCTGGTCATCAACAAGACCGACCTGGCCCCGCTCGTCGGCGCCGACCTCGACGTCATGTCCGGCGACGCGCACCGCGTCCGCGGCGGGCTCCCGGTCATCCGGCAGTCCCTCGTGGACACGCCGGAGGCACCGGAGGTCGCGGACTGGGTGCGGAAACAACTGGGGTGAAAGCGGAAGCGCTGCTGGCGGTCGAGCGTGCCGGGGTGGTCCGCACACTCCGCTCCGCGCCGCCGCTGACCCTGATCCCGGTGCGGGGCAGGCCGGTGGTGCACCTGGTCAACTCGGCGGCGAGCCCGCTCGGCGGCGACGACCTCACGCTCACCGTCCTGGCCGGTCCGCACGCGAACCTCACCCTCACCGGCATCGCCGCCTCGGTCGCGCTGCCCGGCCCGCACGGGGAGCGGAGCCGCTTCACCGTCCGCCTGGAACTGTCCGAGGGGGCCGTGGTCGAGTACCTGCCGGAGCCCACGGTGATCACCAGCAGGGCCCGGCACGAGTCGGTCCTCGTCGCCGGTCTCGCGGCGGGCGCGCACCTGCGCACGAGGGAGACGATCGTCCTCGGCCGCGACGGCGAACGGCCCGGCGAGCTGACCAGCACACTGCACGTGACCCGCGACCGGCACCCGGTGTTGCGTCAGACGCTGACCGTCACGCCGGAAGTGCTGCTGGGCAAACGGGTTCTGGCCACCGAGCTGTCCACGGTGGCGGACGGGGAGACGGTGAGCGGCGAGTGGTGGTCCAGGACGCGGCTGGCCGCGGGCGGCACCCTGACCACGGCACTGGCCGACGACGCCGTGACCGCGGCTCGCCTGCTCACCGCCCCACCCGCCACGCGAGGGACCGGTTACGGTAGGTGATGGCTCGCTCCCTCGGAGCGTGCGCATGAAGTAGTCCGCCGGGTGAGTCGGCTGACATCGACGGCGATGGTCGCCGGCTCGGTCAGGGTGATCGCTCCTTCGGCCAGTTCGTAATGACGTGAGGGGTCCTCGGGTAACGCGTCCCACTCCGCCGACGTCAGGAGGTGGTCGGGCCACGGCGGCACGCTCATGGGGTGATGCTACTTCATCGTCCCTGCTCAGGGGTGGTGTGCGAAGTCGTCCACGGAATCCGGTCCGGTGTATTTATCGAACGTGGCCGGGATCGCGTCACCGGCACCCCTCGCGACCGTTGAACCGGATGGGTGTAAAACGGGTCGTCTCGGAGAACCACGCCGAGAGGAAACGCCATACTGGTAATTACCAATTTCAGAAACGTGGACCTGTTTGGACAAGGGCCGAGGAGAGGTTCGATGGCTCAGGGCGCGGGAGCGCACGGCCGGATGTACCGCGGAGTGGACACCGAGCAGCGACGCGCGGAGCGACGGGAGCGGCTCCTCGAAGCGGCACTCGACGAGTTCACCACTCGCGGCTATCACAAGACGAAGATCGCCGACCTGTGCGCCAAGGCCGGGGTTTCCACCAGGAATTTCTACGAGAAGTTCGCGAGCAAGGAAGCGTTGCTGCTGGAACTTCACGCACACATCAACACGGTCGCCATGAAGCGCATGGTTCCGGTACTGGAATCGCTCGCCGACGCGGACGCGCTCACCCGAATCACGACATTGGTCGACGCATTCGTCTCGGCCGTCACATCGGATCCCCGTTATCCGCGACTGAACTACGTCGAAGCGCCGGGGATAAGTCAGGCGATGGAGCGTCAGCACCAGGACTGGTTCAAACGCTACGTCGACTTCATCACCGCGGAGTGTGACCGCGCCGCGTCGGCCGGGCTCGCTCCGGAGCGTGACTACCGGCTGACGGCCATCGCACTGGTCGGTGCCGTGACCGGGCTCGTCCGCGAGTGGCAGACGCACGAGCCGCCCCTGGCCGCCAACGCCGTGGCGAACGAGATCCGAGAGATCTTCATCGCCGCCATCACCCGGCCGACGTAGCCGCGCCGACGGTCCGGAGCGGAGCTAAGGGGCGGGAACGACCCGGCCGGCGCTTCCAGATCGATTCAAGTGCGCGCCGTCACCCGGCGCGCGGTTTCGCCGCCGCCTGCGAACCCGTACCGTCGAAACGTGAGGTGACCCCTACGTGTCGAGGAGTTCAAGGATGGCGGACGCCGACATTGCCACGCCCGACATCGCTGTCGCACTGCCGACGATGCGCGTGTCGTACGAAGTGGGCACCCTGAGCGAGGCCGAGCTGCTCGACACCTGGCATCAGCAGCTCCAGGCCTGGCTGGACGACGCCATCCGGGCTGGTGCGCCAGAACCGAACGCGATGGTCCTGGCCACGGCGAACGCCGACGGCATGCCGTCGTCACGGACCGTGCTCATGAAGGGCCTCGACGAGCGCGGGGTCGTGTTCTTCACCAACTACACCTCCGCCAAGAGTCACGACCTGATGGCGACCCGCTTCGCCGCGGCGACGTTCCCCTGGTACTCGCTGCACCGCCAGGCCACCGTCCGCGGCACGGTCGAGAAGGTCAGCCAGGCGGAGACCAAGGTCTACTGGGCGTCGCGGCCACGCGGCTCCCAGCTCGGCGCGTGGGCGTCGCCGCAGTCGATCGTGGTCCGCGACCGCCACACGCTGGAGAACGCGCTGGCCAACGTGGAACGCCGCTTCGCCGACGCCGAGGAGGTGCCGGTCCCGCCGCACTGGGGCGGCTGGCGCATCCGCCCGGAGGTCGTCGAGTTCTGGCAGGGCCGCCGTGACCGCATGCACGACCGCCTCCGCTTCAAGCAGACCCGCGACGGCTGGGTCGTGGAGCGCGTCGGCCCGTAACGACCTGCCCTGAACGACGCTTTTGGAACGCTCGTCGTCCCGAAGGCGTCGTTCAGGGCTTCGTTCGTCCCGAAAATTCACGCGCGCCGAGGTCGTTAGCGGGCCTAAGCTTCGGCGCGTGGGGGTAGCAACCGGCAAACGGTCCAGGGTCGCCATCGACACGAGGCCGTTGCGCATACCGGCCTACCGGCGCCTGTGGGGCTCGACGGCGATCGTGGCGGTCGGGTCGCAGTTCACGGTCGTCGCGGTGCCCAAGCAGATCTACGACATGACCGGGTCGTCGGCGTACGTGGGGCTCGCCGGGGCGTTCGCGCTGGTCCCGCTGCTGATCTTCGGGTTGTGGGGCGGCGCGCTGGCGGACGCGTTCGACCGGCGCACGGTCATCCTCGTCACGAACGTCGGGGTGGCGGTCACCTCGGTCGCGTTCTGGGTGCAGGCGGTCGTCGGCGCGAACGTGTGGTTCGTGCTGAGCCTGCTCGCGGTGCAGCAGGCGTTCGTCGCGATCAACATGCCCACCCGCACCGCGGCCGTGGCGCGCCTGGTGCCACCGGACCTCATCGCCGCCGCCACCGCGCTGAGCGCCACCGTCGGGTCCTTCGGCATGGTGTTCGGGCCGCTGCTCGCCGGTGCCATGATGCCGCTGGCCGGGCTGCCGGTCCTGTACCTGGTCGACGCGATCGTCCTGGTCCTCGCGACCCTGATCGTGTCCGGGCTGCCGAGGATGGCGCCGCTCGACGGGGTCAGGCGCAGGGCCGGGCTCAAGGACATCGTGGCCGGCTTCCGCTACGTCGCGGCGAAGCACGTCCTGCTGGCGAGCTTCCTGCTCGACATCATCGCCATGGTCGCGGGCATGCCGAGGGCACTGTTCCCGGAGATGGCCGAGCGCACCTTCGGCGACCCGCCCGGCGGCGGCATCGCGCTCGGCCTCCTGTACGCGGCCATCCCGATCGGCGCGCTGCTCTTCGGCCTGTTCTCCGGCTGGCTGTCCAGAATCTCCCGGCACGGCGTCGGTGTCACGGCCGCGGTCGTCGTGTGGGGCCTCGCGATCATCGGGTTCGGCCTCGCGGGCCAACTGTGGCTCGCGGTCGTGTTCATGGTCGTCGCGGGCGCCGCCGACATGGTCAGCATGGTCTACCGCAGCGCGATACTGCAGACCGCCGCGACCGACGAGATGCGCGGCCGCATGCAGGGTGTGTTCACCGTCGTCGTCGCGGGCGGGCCGCGCATCGCGGACGTCACGCACGGCTGGGCGGCCGCCGGGGTGGGCACCGCCGCGGCGGCCACGGGCGGTGGCGTGCTGGTGATCGTCCTGACCGTGGTCGCGGTGGCGTGCCTGCCCACGTTCTGGCGTTACCGCGCGAACACCGGACAGTCCGTGGATCGGTGACTGCCCCTGTCTGGTCACGCCGGTGAAGTTCGGGCAAGCTCAGGACTCATGGTGACCGAGAACACAGCAGCTCCCGAGGAGCCGTCGACGCTCAAGCGGGTCATGGGCTCGAAACTCCTGTACTTCTTCGTGATCGGCGACATCCTCGGCACGGGCATCTACGCCCTGACCGGCTCGGTCGCGGGCAAGGTCGGCGGCGCGCTGTGGCTTCCGTTCCTGCTGGCGTTCGTCGTGGCCTTCCTGACCGCGTTCGCCTACCTGGAACTCGTCGGCAAGTACCCGAAGGCCGCGGGCGCCGCGCTGTACACCAACCGCGCCTTCAAGAAACCGTTCGTGACGTTCCTGGTCGCGTTCGCGGTGATGTGCTCCGGCATCACCTCCGCGTCGGCGGCCGCCATGGCGTTCGGCGGCACCTACCTGCCTGCCGCGTTCGGCTTCGAGGTCGGCGACACGACGACGATCCTCGTCGCGGTCGTGTTCATCGCGCTGCTCGCGACCGTCAACTTCATCGGCGTCGCGCACTCGGTGAAGGCCAACGTGGTCCTCACCGTCATCGAACTGTCCGGGCTCGCGATCATCATCTGCATCGGCCTGTTCGCGGTCGGCGGCGGTGACGGCGAACCGGGCAGGCTGCTGGAGATCAACACCGCGGACCAGAGCTGGCTGCTCGCGCTCACCGCCGCCACCTCGCTCGCGTTCTTCGCCATGGTCGGCTTCGAGGACTCGGTCAACATGGCCGAGGAGTGCCAGGACCCGCCCCGGATCTTCCCGAAGGCGCTGCTCGGCGGGCTCGCCACCGCCGCGGTGATCTACGTGCTCGTCGCGATCACGTCCTCGCTGCTGGTCACCGCCAGCGACCTGGCCGCAGCCGAGTCCGGGGCGCTGCTCAAGGTGATCGACGTCGGCGCACCGGGCTTCCCGCGCTGGCTCTTCGAGTGGATCGGGGTCTTCGCGGTGATCAACTCCGCGCTGATCAACATGCTGATGGCGAGCAGGCTGCTCTACGGCATGGCCAACGAGCGGATCCTGCCGCGCGTGTTCGGCACCGTGCACCCGTTCCGCCGCACGCCGTGGGTGTCGATCGTGGTCACGAGCGGCATCGCGGTCCTGCTGCTGAGCCTCGCGGGGTCCGGTGGGGTCAGCGCGCTCGGCGGCACCACCGCGCTGCTGCTGCTGTGCGTGTTCACCGTGGTCAACGTCGCGGTGCTGGTGCTGCGCAAGGACGAGGTGGCGCACGACCACTTCCGTGCGCCGACGTGGGCGCCGGTCGTGGGCGCGGTGCTGTGCCTGTACCTGGTGCTGCCCGGCCTGTCCGGCAAGACCGCCCGCGACTACTACATCGGCGCCGGGCTGATCGGCCTCGGCGTCGTGTTGTGGGGGGTCAACTGGCTGGTGCTGCGCTCGCGGGGCGAGCAGGAAGCGGTGAAGGAGTTCGACCCGAAGGCGCTGAAGTAGTGACCGTAGGCTCTCCTGGCATGACTGGAGAGCAGCTGGAGATCACGCACGGCCCGGCGCGGGCGGTCGTCACGACCGCGGGCGCCGGGCTGCGCGCGTTCGAGGTGGCCGGGGTGCCATACGTCGAGACCTACGACGACGAGCCGCCGATGGGCGCGGGTGCCGTGCTGGTGCCGTGGCCCAACCGGGTGGCGGCCGCGACGTGGACCATGGGCGGCGAGACGCACCACCTCGAGGCGACGGAAGCCGCGCGGGGCAACGCGATCCACGGCCTGGTGCGCCGGGTGCCGTGGACCGTGGCGTCGGCCGACGCGTCGGCCGTGACGCTGACCGTCACCGTCGACAAGGCACCCGGCTGGCCGTTCCCCTTTCGCACCAGCATCTCCTACGAGGTTGGCGACGCGGGGCTCACGATCACGCACGTGGTGGCCAACCTCGGCGAGCGGGACATGCCCTTCGGCGTCGGCACGCACCCGTACCCGCGGCCGGGCAACGTGGACGTCGACGACTGCGTGCTCACGCTGGCCGCGCGCACGGTCCTGCCCATCGACCTGGACACGATGATCCCCAACGGCGCCACGATCGAGGTCGCGGGCACCGACTACGACTTCAGCGCGGGCAAGCCGCTGCGGGAGGTCGAGCTGGACACCGCGTTCGGCGGCTGCCGGCCGGGCGACGACGGGCTGGTGCACCACACGGTGACCCACCGGGGCGGCGGCGTCGAGGTGTGGGCGGATCCCGCGTTCGGGTGGGTGCAGGTGTTCACGCCCGGCGAGTACCCGGGCAAGGGCGCGCGGGCGGTCGCGATCGAGCCGATGACGTGCCCGCCGGACGCGCTCAACTCGGGCGTCGACCTGCGGTGGTTGTCGGCGGACGAGTCGTGGTCGGGTCGCTGGGGCATCCGCCCCCTTAGCGCGTAGGTTTGGCGATCGTGAGCATCGCGATAACAGGTGGATACGTCGTTCCGGTCGACGGTGAGCCCATCGAGGGCGGCACGGTGCTGGTGGACGACGGCGTGATCGTCGCGGTCGGCGCGGAGGCCGATGTCGACGTGCCGGACGACGCGGAGCTCGTCGACGCGTCCGGCACCTGGGTGCTGCCCGGCTTCGTCGAGGCGCACGGCCACCTCGGTGTCTACGAGGAGGGCGACGGCTGGGCGGGCCTCGACGTCAACGAGATGACCGACCCCAACGGCGCGCGGCTGCGTGCGCTGGACGGCATCAACCCCGACGACGAGGGCTTCCGCGACGCGCTGGCGGGCGGGGTCACGACGGTGGTCGTGAAGCCGGGGTCGGGCAACCCGATCGGCGGCCAGACCGTGGCCGTCAAGTCGTGGGGCCGCACGGTGGACGACATGCTCGTGCGCCAGCCGGTGAGCGTGAAGAGCGCGCTGGGGGAGAACCCCAAGCGGGTGTACGGCGAGAAGGACAAGCTGCCCTCCACCCGGCTCGGTGTGGCCGCGGTGATCCGCGACGCGTTCACCAAGGCGCAGGACTACCGCGCGGCGCGGGAGTGGGCGGCCAGGGAGAACACGCCGTTCGAGCGCGACAACACCTCGGAGATCCTGGTCCAGGTGCTCGACGGCGACCTGCCGTGGTGCCAGCACAGCCACCGCGCCGACGACATCGCGACCGCCATCCGGCTGTCCGAGGAGTTCGGCTACCGCCTGATCGTCAACCACGGCACCGAGGGTCACCTGATCGCGGACCTGCTGGCGGACAAGGGGATTCCGGTGATCATCGGCCCGCTGATCGTGGGGCGGTCGAAGGTGGAGGTCAGGAGGCGGTCGCTGCGCAACCCCGGCATCCTCGCGCGGGCCGGGGTGGAGATCGCGCTGACCACCGACCACCCGGTGGTGCCGATCGACTTCCTCGTGCACCAGGCCACCTTCGCGGTGAAGGAGGGCCTGGACACGGAGACCGCGCTGCGGTCGATCACGGTGAACCCGGCACGGATCATGGGGCTCGACGACCGGGTGGGCGCGCTCAGGCCGGGCCTGGACGCCGACATCGTGCTGTGGTCGGGCGACCCGCTGGACGTGATGAGCCGCGCGGTACGCGTCTTCGTCAACGGCCGCGACGTCTACCACTTCGACGAGACCACCAACCAGGGCACAACCACCACCCCGTTCTACGAAGACCCCCACTAACCCTCAAACCCCACCCAACCCCGCGAGTCCCCCATTCGGAACCCGCGAGTCCCCGGTTCGGAACCCGCGAGTCCCCGGTTCGGAACCCGCGAGTCCCGCGTTCGGAACCCGCGAGTCCCGCGTTCGGAACCCGCGAGTCCCGCGTTCGGAACCCGCGAGTTCCCCGTTCGGAACCCGGACGTGCCCGTCCTGAACGGGGAACTCGGGGGTCCTGAACGGGGGACTCGCGGGTCCTGAACGGGGGACTCGCGGGTGGGTTGGGGGGGGTGGGTCAGGATTTGCGTAGTTCGCGGGCTATTACCATGCGTTGGATCTGGTTGGTGCCTTCGAAGATCTGTGGGACCTTTGCCTCGCGCAGGTAGCGTTCCACCGGGAAGTCGCGGGTGTAGCCCGCGCCGCCGAGGACCTGCACCGCGTCCGTGGTCACCTTCATCGCGGCGTCCGTGGCCACCAGCTTCGCCACCGACGCCTGCCGGGTGAACGGGAGGCCCCGGTCGCGGCGCCTGGCCGCCTCCAGGTACGTCGCCCGCGCGGACTCGACCGCCGCCGCCATGTCGGCCAGCAGGAACTCGACGCCCTGGAACTCGATGACCGGCCTGCCGAACTGCGAGCGGCCCTTCGCGTACGTCACCGCCTCGTCCAGCGCCGCCTGCGCGAGGCCGACAGCGCACGCCGCGATGCCCAGCCTGCCCGAGTTCAGCGAGGCCAGCGCGATCCGCAGGCCCGCCCCCTGCGCCCCGAGCAGCCGGGCCGCGGCCACCCCGGCGTCGGAGAAGATCATCTGCGTGGTCGGCGAGCCGGTCAGGCCCATCTTCCGCTCCGGCGGGGCCGCGGTCAGGCCGGGCGTGTCGGCGGGGACCAGCAGGCACGAGATGCCGCGCCCACCATCGGGGGATGTGCGGACCATCGTCGTGTAGAAGTCGGCATGACCGCCGTGTGTTGTCCACGCCTTCACGCCGTTCACCACATACTTGTCACCCGTGAGCACCGCGCGACACGACAGCGCCGCCGCGTCCGAGCCGGCATGGGGCTCCGACAGCGCGTACGCACCGAGCAGTTCGCCGCCCAGCATGGCCGGCAGCCACTCGGCGCGCTGCTCCTCGGTGCCGTACTCGGCCAGCGCGAAGCACGACATGACGTGCACGGACAGGCCGACGCCGACCGACATCCACGCGGTCGCGACCTCCTCGAGCACCTGCAGGTACACCTCGTACGGCAGGCCGCCGCCGCCCCACTGCTCGGGGTACGGCAGCCCGAGCAGGCCGCTGCGGCCGAGCAGCCGGAACTGTTCGCGCGGGAACCTGGCCTCCTCCTCGTACGACGAGGCCAGGGGGGCCAGTTCGTCCCTGGCGATCTCCCTGGTGAGCTTGATGAGGTCCTCTGCGTCCCGGTTGGGTAGCAGTCGCTCGGCCGGCATGCCATCTCCTCCGCAGGTCCATGCGTGGTCAGAGGCCATCAAACAGTATGACTTCCTACTGTCGGGTAAGTGAGGAAAATCTGATGATCCTTGTCGGCGGCGAGGCACTCGTCGATCTGGTGCCGGCGCCGGGCACGGTCCCCGGCGAACTGGGGCCGCTCCTGCCGCTGCCCGGCGGCGGTCCGTACAACGTCGCGATCACCGCAGGGCGGCTCGGCGCGCCGGTGCGGTTCCTGTCGCGACTGTCGACGGATTCCTTCGGTGACGCGCTACTCCGGCGACTTGAACTGTCCGGTGTGGACACGGCGATGGTCCAACGTGGACCGGAGCCGACCACGCTCGCGGTCGCGGGCATCGCGGCCGACGGGTCGGCGCGCTACTCGTTCCACGTCGAGGGCACGGCCGACCGTGAGGTGGAACACCCCGGCCGGCTGCCCGACGAGATCAAGATCGTGTCCTTGGGCACACTCTCGCTGCTTCTCGAACCGGGCGCGAGCCGCTACGAGCGGCTGCTGAGGGAGCACACCGGGCTCACGGTCCTGGACCCCAACATCCGGCCCGCGATGGTGACGGACGCCACTGCCTACCGTGCGCGGTTCGCGTCGTGGCTGCCGGACATCGGCCTGCTGAAACTGTCCATCGAGGACGCGGAGTGGCTGGCGGGCGACACGGGTGGCGACGCGGGCAGGGCGGTCGCCGACTGGCTCGGCCGCGGCCCGGCGGCGGTGGTCCTGACCAGGGGCGGCGACGGGCTCGTGGTGTGCACGGCCGACGGTACCGAGGTCGAGGTGCCGACGGTGCCGACCGCGGTGGTCGACACCATCGGGGCGGGTGACACCGTGCACGGAGCGTTGTTGCACTGGCTGCACGAGAACGGGACGACGACAGCGGAAGGACTGCGGGCGGTGGGCGCGGACGCGTGGCGTGCCGCGCTGACGTTCGCGGCGCGGGCCGCATCGGTGACGGTTTCGAGGGCAGGGGCGGAACCGCCTTACGCTGCTGAGCTGGCCCTGCGGTCGTAAAGTGCGGTGTCCCACACCGTCCGGCCTTACCCACCGGCGCTGGGCGCACTAGCGTAAAGAACACAAGACGATTTTGTTGAGAGGGACACGCATGCCTGACGGGCAGAAAGACAACGGCGCGGCCGAACCCGTCGCCCTGCGCTATCCGGGCGGCGAGTACGAGATGACACTCGCGCGCGCCGCAGAGGGTTCCGACGGGATCAACGTCAGCAAACTGCTGTCGACGACCGGGCTCGTCACGCTCGATCCGGGGTTCGTCAACACCGCCGCCTGCTCGTCGGAGATCTGCTACATCGACGGTGACGCGGGCATCCTGCGCTACCGCGGCTACCCGATCGAGCAGCTCGCGGAGAAGTCGACCTTCATCGAGGTCAGCTACCTGTTGATCTACGGTGAGCTGCCGACGCGGACGCAGCTCGACGAGTTCAGCTCGAAGATCAGCCGCCACACGCTGCTGCACGAGGACCTGAAGCGGTTCTTCGACGGCTTCCCGCGCGACGCGCACCCGATGCCGGTGCTGTCGTCCGCGGTCTCCGCGCTGTCCACCTTCTACCAGGACAGCCTGTGGCCGTTCGACCAGGAGCAGGTGGAGATCTCCACGATCCGCCTCCTGGCGAAGCTGCCCACGATCGCCGCCTACGCGTACAAGAAGTCGGTTGGCCAGCCGTTCCTGTACCCGGACAACTCGCTGGGCCTGGTGGACAACTTCCTGCGGATGACGTTCGGCTTCCCCGCCGAGCCCTACGAGGTCGACCCGGATCTCGTGCGTGCGCTCGACCTGCTGTTCATCCTGCACGCCGACCACGAGCAGAACTGCTCCACGTCGACCGTGCGGCTGGTCGGCTCGTCGGAGGCGAACCTGTTCGCGAGCATCTCCGCGGGCATCAACGCCCTGTTCGGCCCGCTGCACGGCGGTGCCAACAGCGCGGTGCTGGAGATGCTGGAGGGCATCCGCAACGACGGCGGCGACGTGAACGACTTCGTCAAGCGCGTCAAGAACAAGGAGCAGGGCGTCAAGCTGATGGGCTTCGGCCACCGGGTCTACAAGAACTACGACCCGCGCGCCGCGATCATCAAGAAGACGGCCGACGACATCCTGACCCGCCTCGGCGGCGACGACAGCCTGCTGGACCTCGCGAAGCAGCTCGAAGAGCACGCGCTGGCCGACGACTACTTCGTGGAGCGCAAGCTCTACCCGAACGTCGACTTCTACACGGGCCTGATCTACCGCGCGATGGGCTTCCCGACGAAGTTCTTCACGGTGCTGTTCGCGCTCGGCCGCCTGCCCGGCTGGATCGCGCACTGGCGCGAGATGATGAACGACCCGGCCACGAAGATCGGCCGCCCCCGCCAGGTCTACATCGGACAGACGGAGCGCGACTACGTGCCGATGTCCGGCCGCTGACCGGCTTACCTGCCCTGAAAGGCGCTTTCGGGACGCTCAGCGTCCCGAAAGCGCCTTTCAGCGCATGAGGGGTTCACGGCACCCGGCGCAGAGCGGTTCGCAGGGTCACCCGGGAACCGGGCCGCAGCAGCGAGTTCCGGTACATGCGCCCGCACACCCGCGCGAGCACGGCGATGGCGGCCACGGTCAGCCCGAGCGCCAGCAACGTCTGCCAGACCGGTACGGCGGCCAGCGCGAGCCGCCCGGGCATGAGCAACGGCGACAGCGGCGGCACCAGGGACAACACGGTGATCAACGTCCCCGACGAGTCCCGCGACAACACGGCGAACCCCAGCACGAACGCCACCAGCAACACGACGGTCACCGGCATCAGCACCGACTGGACGTCCTCCTGTCGCGACACGAGCGTGCCGACCGCGGCGAACACCGTGGCGTACAGCAGAAACCCGAGCACGTACCACACGAGGCCCCATGACAGCGCGGTCACGGCGGACCCGGCGGACGTGAGCACCTTCGTCGCCAGCGCGACCACGAGCCCGACCAGCCCGACGGCCACGAGCTGGAGCAACCCGACGAGCCCCAGCCCGACGACCTTGCCGCCGAGCAACTGCCCCGGCCGCACCACGGGCAGCAGGAACTCCGCCACCCCGCTGGACTTCTCCGCAACGACCCCCTGCGCCACCAGCGACCCGTAGAGCAACAGCGCCAGGTACAGCAGCGCGACCACGACCAGCGCGACCGCGAGCCGCTCCCCGTGCGCCGGGTCCGGTGACGAGAGGGTCCGCACGGTCACGTGTGCCTCGGCGACCGTGCGCAGCACGGCGTCGGCGTCCAGGTTCGTCGGGTCCGCCAGCGCCGCGAGCTGCCCGCGCAGCACCTGCTGACGCACCAGTCCATTGAGGACACCGCGCAGCTCGTCGTCGAGGCCGCTGTCCACCAGTACGGTCAGTGCGGCCGGGGCGCCGCTCACCAGCGCGTCGAGTCTGCCGTCGGCCACCTGCGCGCGCCCGTCTGCGAGGTCGGTGACCTCCACGGTCGCCACGTCCCTGCCGACCTGCCGCGCCTCCTCCGCGAGCTGCTCGGTGACGGCGATGGCCTGCCCGTTGAGCCCGATGGTGTCGCGGTGGCGGTCGTCGAACAGCGTGCTCTGCGTGAGCACGAACCCGGCGAGCACCAGCGCCGAGAGCACGGTGCCGAGCACGAACGACCTGGTACGCAGCCGCGCGGCGAGCTCACGGCGCGCCACGAGCGACACGGTCCTGCCGGTACTCATTCGCCGGTCACCGCGTCGCCGAACAGCTCCGCGAGCCGCGGCCGGATCCGGGTGAACCCGCGCACCGGCCCGGTCGCGAGCGCGGCGGCGAGCACCGCCTGGTCGTCGGTGCCCGCGTCGAGCGCGAGCCGGACCAGTCCGTTGTGGACCGCGAGCACCGTGACTCCCGGCAGGTTGTCGGCCCAGCCAGGCCACGCGTGCGGTGCGTCCACCACCAGCTCCTGCCGTGCCGAGGCCAGGAGCCCGCCGACCGCGTCCACTGCCACCACCCGTCCATTGTGGAGCACGCAGGCACGGTCGCACAGCCGCTCGACCACCTCGAGGTCGTCACAGGCGACCAGCACGCTCGCGCCGGCGGCGGCCCGTTCCCCGAGCACCGTGATGAGCAGGTGCACCGTGGCCTCGTCGAGCCCGGCGAACGGCTCGTCGAGCACCAGCAGGTCCGGGCTCGGCGTGAGCACGGCCGCGAGCCGCAGCCGGGCCCGGTCGGCGCCGGACAGCTGCCGCACCCGGTCGGCGCGGTGGTCGCGCAGCCCGAACCTGGCCACCCAGATCTCGGCGGCGCGCAGCGCGTCGTTGACGTCGGCGCCGTGCAGCCTGGCGACGTAGACGAGCTGGTCGAGCACCCGCATCCGCGGGTACAGGCCACCCGAGGCGGGCAGGTAGCCCACGTGTTCACCCGATCTGCGTACCTCGCCCGTGTCGGGCGGGAGCAGCCCCGCCGCCAGCCGCAGCACGGTCGTCGACCCGGCGCCGGCCAGACCGACGACCTCGCCGTGGCGAACCGTGAGGGTGACGTCCTGGCATGCCACCGCCTCGCCGAAGCGCTTGGCGACCCGGTCCAGTTCCAGCACGCCGCGCCCTCCCTCGACTGGTGTCCGATACCAGTATCCAGGGCCCCGGACCACGGAAGATTACGGGCCGTCCCCTACTGATTACCTTTGAAAATTGTTCGTGGAACTACAACCTTCGGCGGAGTCGAAAAGCGTAGGTTCTGGCGAGGATGCAGATGATCCACGAAGGACCATTGGAGTAACGACGCATGGACCCGGACAAGTGGTTCGCGCAGTATGACGAGAAGTTGCAGGCGGCTGCGGCCAGCGCGGACAAGGCGGAGAAGGCTCTGCGCACGGTTGGCGGGTCCGCCACCTCGCAGGATGGCGAGGTGACGGTCAGGGTGACCGCCAGCGGTGCGCTCTCCGACCTGGTGCTGCGTCCTGGTGCGCGTGACTTCGAGCCGGAGCACCTCGCCAGGGTGATTCTCGAGACCAGCAAAGCGGCGCAGCGGGACGTCGGTCAGCAGGTCGTGGACGTGATGACCAAGTTCGTCGGCGAGGGCGCGGCACTGGAGGCGGTCAAGGAGTACCTGCCGGAGGGCTACACGGGCGACGGCAAGGACAAGCCGTTGGACCTGGTCGCGAACCGCGACACGCGGCCGGACGACGAGTACTTCGAGAACCCGCCTGAAGTGATCAAGTGAAGCAGTCCACAGAGTGATCGGCGGATCCCATGGGTGATTTCAACGTAAGTGTCGGCGAGGTGCGAACACACGCGGAGACGGTCGGCTCGATCGCGTCCAACGTGCGTTCGGTCGCCGGTGCCGCGCAGGACAACGTGTCCGGCGGCGCCTTCGGCCAGATCGCGGAGTTCTTCGCGTCGGCCATCACGAGCGCGGCGGGCGAGGTGCGGCAGGCCATGAACGGCGCGAGCCAGACGGTCGACCAGGTGCAGACGGGCCTCGTGCAGGTCGCTGACGACTACCAGGTGACAGAGGACCACCACACGCACGTGTTCACCGTGCAGGAGGCCGGGGAGGAAGTCAGGTGACCGAGACGCTCACGCAGCCTCGCACCACGTCCGGCGGGGGATCCACCAACCAGGTGGAGAGCCTGTTCACGAACATCAGGTCGACGGCGGACGCCATGGAGAAGGGCGACGTCCTCGGCTCGGCCATGGGTGTCACCAACGTGGCGATGAACGTGCTCGACATCGCCGGCGACCCGCTCGGCGCGATCAGCTCGGCAGGGCTTGGCTGGGTGCTTGGCGCCGTGTCGTTCCTGCGGGAGCCGTTCGAGATCCTCAAGGGCGACTCGGGCGCGGTCTCCGGCTCCGCCCAGTCGTGGGGCTCGGCGTCGTCGAACCTGTGCTCGGTGGCGGGCCAGTACCGGTCCGCGTCGAGCACGCAGACCCGGTCCTGGAGCGGCTCCGCGGGTGATGGCTACCGCAGGACCAGCGGCAACCAGGCCAGCGGGCTGGACGCGCTCTCGCAGGCCAGCAGGGCCGTGTCGGGCGCCATCACGCAGGCGGGGCAGGCCGTCGCGCAGGCTCGCCAGGCCGTGATGGACCTGATCGGCGAGGCCGTGCAGAAGATCATCCAGATCTGCATCGAGGCGCTGTCGAAGTCGTGGCTGTCGTTCGGCGCGTCGGTGGCGATGGGCATCGCCCAGTCGACGCAGAAGGCGGTGCAGACCGGGGCGAAGCTGATCCAGCAGATCCAGAAGGTCGTCCAGACGCTGCAGAAGATCATCAAGACCGTGCAGCAGATCATGCAGGTCGTCCAGCAGGTCAAGCAGCTGCTGGAGACGATCGGCGGCAGGGCGAGCGGTCAGCAGCAGGTCACGCCGAGCGCGCAGCAGATCCAGTACAACCCGAACAGCACGTACTACCAGCCCAACGACGTCGGCCAGCTGCAGCTGGCGCAGGCGCAGACGCTGCCGCAGAACGTGCCGATCCCGCAGGTCCGCCCGGCGGTCGAGACCCAGCGCCAGTACGACGGGCCGACCTCGCAGAACGGGTGGCCGGTGAACACGCCGCTCGTGACGCGGGACGTCCCCGGCACGAACGTGCGGCTGCGGGTGGCCGAAGGGCCGGCGGGTGAGGTGCTGATCCACGTGGCCAGCCAGGTCAGTGCGCGGGTCGAGAACGTCTCGATGGACTCCGAGGCCGGCGAGCGCGACGACTGGGGCCACGCGCACCGCAACGTCCGCGGCGGCGAGGCGGTCTCCAACCACGCGAGCGGCACCGCGATCGACCTGAACGCGACGCGGCACCCGCTCGGTGTGCGGGACACGTTCACCCCCGAGCAGCAGCAGGAGATCCGCACCATCCTGCACGAGGTCGACAACGTGGTCCGCTGGGGCGGTGACTACCGCAACCGTGCCGACGACATGCACTTCGAGATCATCGGCAGCCAGGAGGAGGTCGCCGCGGTGGCGGCCCGCCTCCGCAACGCGCAGCAGCAGCAGTAAGTCCAGGAAAGGGCCGGTCCCCCGGGACCGGCCCTTTCGCGTGTCCCGGGCCCGTCAGCCCGTTGGACAGCCGAGTTCGGCGACCAGGGCGGTCACCCTGGCGCGGGCCGCGGCCAGGTTCGCGGTGACCAGGCCGATGCGGGTGCGGCGGTGCAGCACGTCCTCGGCGTCCATGGCGCCTTCCCTGCGCACCGCCCACTCGACCTCGCCCGCCGTGATCGGCAGGTTCGGTGCGATCGGGGTGGGGTCCAGTGCCGCCACCGCCTCGGCCTCGGTGCCGTACTTCGACACCAGCCGCGCCGGCGCGTCCAGTGTGGACAGGACGGGCCGCGGTGCCGCGCCGACCAGGGGGAGCCGCCGCGTCGTCGACGGGCCCGCGGTCAGGTTGCCGTGTGCCACCGCGGCGTCCACGGCGTCCTGCGCCATGCGGCGGTAGGTGGTCAGCTTGCCGCCCACGATCGTGAGCACGCCGTCGGCCGAGGTCAGCACCGCGTGCCTGCGGGAAAGGTCCGCGCTGCGGCCGGGCGCGTCCAGCAGCGGCCGCAGGCCCGCGTAGCTGCCGAGCACGTCGGCGCCCGTCAGCGGCCGCGCCAGCACCGACGACGCCACGTCCAGCAGAAAGGCCACGTCGGCGGCGGGCGCCACCGGCTCGTCCGGGATCTCGCCGTCGAACGGCTCGTCGGTCAGCCCCAGGTACACCAGGCCGTCCGCCTGCGGCAGCAGCAGCACGAACCGCGAGCGCGACCCCGGGAGCGGCACCGTCAGCGCCGCGCCGCCGAGCCCGGCCGAGGCCGCCGACACCACCAGGTGCGTGCCGAGCGATGGCCGCAGCCGCACCGAGGGCACCAGCTTGCCCGCCCACACGCCCGCCGCGTTGACCACCGTGCGCGCACGCACCTCGACCTGCCGCGACCCGTCCCGCACCTGCGCGGAGGTCCCGGTCAGCGCGGTCACCGGCGCCCGCGTGATGATCTTCGCGCCGAGCCCGGCCGCGGTCCGCGCCAGCGCGACCACGAGCCGCGCGTCGTCGGTCAGCTGACCGTCGAACGACAGCAGGCCACCGCGCAGGTCACCGGACCGCAACCCGGGCGCCAGTGCGAGCGCCTCCGGCGCGGACACCCGGCGCGGCGGCGGCAGCAGCGCCGAGGGCGTCCGCGCCGCGCGCCGCAACGCGTCACCCGCGCGCAGCCCGGCCGCCATGAACGCGGCGTCGCCACGGGAAACCGTGCCCTGCAGGGGGATCAGCTGCGGCAGCGGCCGCGAGAGGTGCGGTGCGGTGGAGGTCATGAGGATGCCGCGTTCGACCGCGCTCTCGTGCGCGAGGCCGACCTCGCCCTTCGCGAGGTACCGCAGGCCACCGTGCACGAGTTTGCTCGACCACCGCGAGGTGCCGAACGCGAGGTCGTGTGCCTCCAGCAGCGCCACCGACAACCCGCGTGAGGCCGCGTCCAGCGCGATCCCGGCGCCGGTCACGCCGCCGCCGACCACGAGCACGTCGACCACCTCGCCCGCCGCCAGCGCGGCGAGCTCCTCGTCCCGCCGCGGGGCGTTCAGCGCGGTGTTCACGGCCGCAGTGCCACGTCGAGCAGCCTGCCGAGCTCGGCGAGCAGGTCGGCCTGCTCCAGATCGGAGGTCGAGGGCCGGATCGCGAACACGTACGGCTGCAGCAGCAGGAAGATCGTGCGGGCCTGGACCACGGGGTCGGCCGCGCGGATCGACCCGTCGGCCTGCCCGGCGGCGAGCTGCGCGCGCAGGTACTCCTCGGCCATGCGCTGGCTCGTGCCGATGCGCTCCACGATGTAGGGCAGCAGCAGCTCGGCGTCCCGTTCGAGCACCGCGTGCATCAGCGGGTTCGCGGCCAGCTCGCGGATCGTGTGCACGGCCGCGGCGACGAGCTGCCCGCGCGCGTCCGGCTCGTCGCGCGCCGCCTCGTTCGCGGCGGCCAGGATCTTGCCGAACTCCCTGGTGATCAGCGCCGACAGCATGCCGCGCACGTCGGGAAACCTGCGGTACAACGTCATCCGGCTCACACCGGCGGTCCGCGCGATGTCGCTGAGCGTGGTCCTGCGTACGCCGACCGCGAGCACGCATTCCATGGCCGCGTCGAGCAACAGGTCGTCGGCGACCCGGTTGGGTGACGGTGTGTGACGGATGGACGTCATGTGTCACACTATACTCGTGACCAACAACAGTGACCACCTCGTTCGCCGTGGGTGGACGCCGCACGGCGGGCAGGACGCCATCCTGCCCCCTCACGCCACCCGCTGGCTAGCGTCGCGCACCGGTCTCGGCGCTCGGTCGACGCCGGTCGCGCCGGACTCCACCCTCACCGTGCCGGAGTCCGCGCTGCCGGAACCGGCGTACAAGGCGCTGGCCGACGTGGTCGGGGAGCGGCACGTGCTCACCGGCAGGGCCGAGCGGCTCGGCCGCGCAGGTGGACTGTCCTATCTGGACCTGTTGCGGCACAGGGGAACCGGTGCGATCGCGGTGCCGGACGCGGTCGTCGTGCCTGCGGACCCCGCGCAGGTGCAACAGGTTGTCGAGGTCTGCGCGGCAGCCGGCATCGGGCTCGTGCCGTTCGGCGGCGGCACGTCGGTCGTCGGCGGCGTCACCGCGCTGCGCGGTGACAAGGCCGCGGTCGTGGTGCTGGACCTGATGCGGCTGGACAGGCTCGTGTCGGTCGACCCGGTGTCGCGGCTCGCCGTGTTCCAGGCCGGGGTGGTCGCGCCCGAGGCGGAACGGCTGCTCGCCGCGCACGGGCTGACGCTGGGACACGTGCCGCAGTCGTTCGAACGCGCCACGATCGGCGGGTTCGCCGCCACCCGCTCGTCTGGTCAGGCGTCGGCGGGCTACGGGCGGTTCGAGGACATGGTCGAGGGCGTGCGGGTCGCGACACCACGCGGTGAGTGGCGGGCCGGGGTCGCGCCCGCGTCCGCGGCCGGGCCCGACCTGCGGCAGCTCGTCGTCGGCAGCGAGGGCGCGTTCGGCGTGCTCACCGAGGTGACCGTGCGGGTGCGGGAGCTGCCGACCGTCCGCCGCTACGAGGGTTTCGTGCTCGACGGCTGGGAAGCGGGCGCCACCGCCGTGCGCGAGCTGGCGCAGGCGCGGGTGCTCGCGGACGTCACCCGCCTGTCCGACCCGCACGAGACCGAGGTCGCGTTCGCGATGTCGGGCGGCTGGAAGACCGCGCTCGTGCGGAAGTACCTGCGGGCACGGGGGATTCTCGAGCCCTGCCTGCTGGTGCTCGGCTGGGAGTGCACGTCGACGGAGGAGCTCGCGCTGCGCCGCCGTGCCACGATGCGGGTGCTGCGCGGGCTGCGCCCGGTGTCGCTCGGCACGGCGGCGGGGGAGAAGTGGCGGCACGGCCGGTTCTCCGGGCCCCGGCAGCGGGACGCGTTGATGGACAGCGGAGTCTGCGTCGAGACGCTCGAGACCGCGACCTACTGGTCCACTTTGTCCAGTCTGCGCACCGAGGTCCGCGCAGCGCTGATCGGGTCGCTGTCCGCGCCCGGCCGCACCCCGGTCGTCGCCTGCCACATCTCCCACGCGTACGAGACCGGCGCCTCGCTGTACTTCACCACGATCGTGCCGCGCGACCACGACGACCCGGAAGGCCAGTGGCAGCGCGCGAAAGCGGCCGCGTGCGCGGCCATTTCGGACGGTCCACTCGGGACCATCTCCCACCACCACGCGGTCGGCACCGACCACGCGCCCTACCTGGCGAAGGAGATCGGCGACCTGGGCACCGACGTGCTCGCCGGGGTCAAGCGCACGCTCGACCCCGACGGTGTGCTCAACCCGGGGAAACTGGTGCGGTAGGCCTGCGCACCACGCCGGACCACACGATCGCGAGCGCGCCGACGAGGAACATCGGCCACGAGAACACCAGGCGCGTCGCGATCGCGCTCTCGCACGTGTTCACGTACGTCGCGAGCACCTCGTCCCCAGGCCGGCCCAGCCGCGCCGCCAGCGGTCCGGTCTCCACCCCGCCGATCGTGTTGCCGCACGAGACATGACCGGGGTCACGGGCGTCCACGTTCGCCACCCGCACCGGCAGCAACGCGAGCAGCAGGCCGAGCAGCAGCGCCGTGACGGCGAGGATCGTCAGGAACGTGCGTGGCGACATCATGATCTTCGCGAGCGGATCGGCGGGTGGCCGGCCGGTTCCCGGCTCCGGGAGGGTGGGCACCGGCTGCCGCACCGTCTGCGCTGACGCGAGGTCGGGCTCGGTGTTCATGGGCCAAGCCTGCCTGTTCGAGGTGGGCCTGAACAGGGATACGGAAGAATTTCTCGCCGCGCTCAGCGCGGGAAGTACGCACTGGTCTCGATCCGGCCCTGGTCGCACACCGGGCCGAACTCGAAGTCCACCTCGAACGGCGCGGTCTCGTCCGGCGGGATCACGTTGATGCTGGAGGCGGCGGGCTGACACGGGCCGTCCGTCGGCTCGTCACCGGTCGCGACCACGCCCCAGTGCAGGATCTTGCCCGCCGCGGCGCCAGGACGCAGCCGCACCAGCGTCGGCACCGGCCCCAGCGTGCGTTCCGCCTGTGTCGGCAGGACTTCCTTGCCCGCGTCGAGCAGATCCAGTCCGCCGTAACCCCACAACGTGCACAGCCGCTGACTCTTGTTGCGTACCACCAGTACCGCGTACCGGTTGCCCGCGCTCGCGTTCTGCGGCTCGACCAGGCCGGTCAGCATCCCGGCGGTGCAACGGTTCTCCTGTGCCGGCGGGGACGACTCGCCGCCGGTCACCGTGGTCGGCGACGCAGGCGAGGCCGGGGCAGACGACGGGGCGGACGGCGAGGCGGGCGTCGACGCCTCCGTGGTCGTGACGGTCAACCGGGTCGAGGTGTCCCCCGCGGCGTTCTGCCGGGCACCGCACCCGCTCGACACGACGATCGCCAGCGCGGCGACCGCGCATAATCGGCCATGTCGGGCCACGCTCTCACCTCCGAGACGGATCCGCGGTCCCCCACGCGCCCGTCAGCTTAGACAATCCGCCGACCGGTCCATTCCACACATACGTCCAGCACGGCTCGCCGCCCGGTGACGCAACGCGCACACGCAGGTATTCCGCGCCCTCGTACTCATCCAGTGTGGACAGTGCGACGGCGGGTTCCGCCAGGTCGACCACCCAGCCGGGCACGCCGGGTCCGTCTCCCGGTTGTAGCGCGGGGTAACCGAGACCGGTGTCGTACAGCGTGCCGCGAACTACCGCGGCACGCGGGTTCCCGGCCGCGTGCGGTTCGAGCCGCCACCAGTCCGACGCGCCCGGCTGGAGCGTGCCGTAGACGAAGACACGACCGGGAAAGTCCGCGGGTTCCGGCGTGCCGGTGATCTCACGCACGGTGAGACCGTCGGTACTCGCTGGTGTTCCGGTGAGCGCGGCCGCGCCGGACTGCGGAACGTCGAGGCAGCGCACGGGTTTCCCGTCGTTCTCGCTGTTCTCGCCGACCAGCAGCGGCATGCGGCGCGGCGCGGCGGCGACGTAGGCGAGCGGGCCGTCGACCACGGTCCCGTCGGCGAGGCGGACCTCGCCGGTGTCCACACGGGCCAGCCGGTAGCGCTCGCCCCTGCCCTCGCAGCGGTCCAGCACCGCGACCTGTTCGGCCGTGGCGAACCAGACCGCGTGGTGCTCGGTGTTGCCGGGCAGCGCGGCGAGCGTCGCGGGCCGCTGGTCGTCGACGACCCGCGGCCCGCAGGCCCACACCGCGGCGATGTCCGTGCAGCGCGCGCGGAACAACACGGCCGGGCCGCGCAGGCCGAGCGCGTCCCGCAGCCAGGTGAGCTTCGACGGGCACGCGTTGGAGCCGTAGCAGAGCAGCGGCACCCGGTCCCTGAGCGGGCTCGCGCCGCGGGCGGCGAGCCAGTCGTCGAGGTCCCGTCCTTCGGCACACCAGCCGGACGACGCCGCCGGGCCGGGGGTCAGTTCCCACCCGGTGGCGTCGTCGTGCACGTAGGAGACCGGTGGGCGGCGGCCCGGGTAGGGCACCGCCGGGTAGTCCTCGTCGGCGAAGCTCACACCCCCACCGTGTCAGAGACGCGGCAGCTTCTTCCACGGCGGCGCGATGATGTAGGCCACGCCACCCGGGCCGCCGGAGACGCCGCCGGAGGCGTTGTAGCGCTTGGTGCGCAGCCAGATGTTCGCGAACTGGTCGCGCTTGTAGACGTTGCGGACCGCTTCGTTGCTGCTCGACGCCGGGTCGTTCGCGATGACGTCGCCGTCCTCGGTGAAGCCGACGACCACCATGATGTGGCCCGCCGTGCCGTAGCCCGCGCCGTCCAGCTCGCTCGCGAGGAACGACTGCGACGTGATCACCGGGATGCCGGCCCTGACGTACTTCTCCAGGTCGGTGATCGACGACAGGCGCGTGATGTGCCCGTTCAGGCCGAACGACGCGGCGTAGGCGGTGTTGAACGGCCAGTTTCCGGTGCCGTCGTAGTCGTGGTCGTAGGTGAAGCGGGCGGCGTGCGGGACCGCCGGGTCGGCGATGTCCGGGTCGACCCACTCGAGGTCGGAGTCACTGGGCTTCTTGCCCCAGTACTCGACCACCATCTCCGTCGAGGTCGGGCTGCACCAGGCCTCGCCGCCACCGCCGTACTCGGGGTACTCGCCGGTGTGGGTGTTCTGCGAGTAGCGCGGCACCGGCAGCTCGACCCCCCACGCGCCGGCCGACGGGCCCGCCGGGACGGTGAAGCGGTCGGGGATGTCCGAGGTCATCGCGCCGACCATGCTCAGCCGCGGCGTGCTGTGCGTGCCGCGCTCGCGGTAGAGGGTCACGCGGAGCTGGTAGCTCGCGATGGGCTGCTGCGCGACGAACGTGTCGACGTCCACGAAGCCGACCGCGTCCTCCTGGCCGGGCACGGTCGTGCGGATGATGTCGCTGTCACCCAGCGCCCAGCGGGCCATCGTGTACCAGCTGCTCCTGGTCCCGGAGCTGGTCGAGCCCTGCATCTCGATCTTCAGCCAGGTGTTCTTCTGCGTCCTGGCGTTCCACGAGGCGACCAGCTGGGTGGCGTCGAAGCCCTGCCGGTAGACCGGCGAGGTCCACCGGCCGAACTCGTAGGTGCGGGTCGTGCCGAGGTCCGGCTCGGTGTGCTCGACCCGGCCGACGGGCCGGGCGATGACCAGGCCGGCCGGTGTGGGCAGCAGACCTTCGGAACGACCCTTGAGGAAGTCGGACGTGGACCGCCACTGGTGGAAGTCGACGGGCGCGTCGCCGGTGGCCGGCGCGGCCACCACGGGCGCGGGGGACAGCGACATGACGAGAGCGACTCCAAGCCCGGCGGTGATCGTGCCAAGACGTAGCGGGTGTGCGCGCATGAGAATGATTTTCCAGCCCAGGCTAGATCATGTAAACAGCTCCCAGTTGCCTGTCGTCGTGGTGCACGGGCCGGGCTGCGGGAGTGGGGCGGGTCAGCTCAGGTCTTCTTCTTCCAGTTCCTTCAGGAAGTCGGACCAGAACTGTTCCACGCACCGTTCGTAACGGATGCCCAGTTCGATGGTCCTGACCTGCCAGCGGTCGGCGTGGTCGGCGATCTCCGCGCGCTGTTCCTCGTACGCGTCCGCTCGGCCGCGGTGGGACTCGTGGCGGTCGCGTGCCAGTTGGAGCAGGTCCTTGCGGGTGCCGAAGTTCAGGAAGAACAGCTTCAGCAGGCCCAGGTCGCGTACCTCGGTCTGCTCGTCGGTCGGGGAGGCCAGCCACTCGCGCAGCGCCTCGCGGCCCGCGGGGAGGATGGAGTACGTGCGCCTGCGGCGGCCGCCCTCCTCGACCTCCTCCGTCACGTAGCCGTCGGCCACCAGGCGGGCGGGCTCGTCGTAGAGCTGGGAGTGGGCGAAGGCCCAGAAGTTGCCGATCGTGTTGGCGACCCACTGCTTCAGGTCGTAGCTCGTCGCCGGCGAGTAGCTCAGCATGCCGAGCACGACGTACGACGTCGGGGTCAACTTCCGAGTACGGGATTCCGGCACGCGGCCGACGATACCCACCTCCTACCGTCGGTGCCGACCATTTGGCCTACCCCATACGGGGTAGCACAGGGCCAGTCGGCTCCGCGCGACCTGCGTGAAGGGCCACCGCCCCCGGTGCACCTCCAAGCCGGGGTGCGCCGGGGACGGGACCGGTATCAGCAGGTCACGACAGGTGTGTGATGTCGAGCGAGCCGTCCGATGCCGACGCGCGCAGTCGCTTCTTGTCGAACTTGCCGACGCTCGTCTTCGGCACCTCGCCGATGAAGGTCCAGTTCTCCGGGACCTGCCACTTCGCGACCTTGTCCGCCAGGAACGACCGCAGCTCCTCCGGTGTCACCGACTGGCCTTCGCGGAGGACCACCGCCACCAGGGGCCGCTCGGACCACTTCTCGTCCGGCACGCCGATCACGGCGGCCTCGGCCACCGCGGGGTGGGCCATCACCGCGTTCTCCAGGTCCACCGACGAGATCCACTCGCCGCCGGACTTGATGATGTCCTTGGACCGGTCCGTCAGGCGCAGGAAGCCGTCCCGCGTGATCGCGCCGACGTCGCCGGTGCGCAGCCAGCCGTCCGGCGAGAACTTCTCCGAACCCTCCTCACCAGGGGAAACGCGGTAGTACGACGCCGCGACCCAGGGGCCGGCGACCTCCAGCTCACCGACGGCCTCGTTGTCCCACGGCAGCTCGTTGCCGTCGTCGTCGATGAGCCGCGCGCGCACCGACGCCGGGAACCGGCCCTGCAGGACCCGGTACTCCCACGCGTCGTCCGGCGACAGCCCGGCGGGCGGGCGGGACACCGACCCGAGCGGTGAGGTCTCGGTCATGCCCCACGCGTGGATGATCGTGACGCCGAGCTTGTCGAACGCCGCCATCAGCGACGGCGGGCACGCCGACCCGCCGACCACCGCGCGCTCCAGCGGCGCCAGGTCCTGCGGTTTCTGGTCCAGCAGCGCGAGCAGGCCCTGCCAGATCGTCGGCACGGCACCCGCCATCGTCGGCTGTTCCGCGGCGATCATCGCGGCCAGCGGCTCCGGCTGCAGGAAGCGGTCGGGCATGATCAGCGACGAACCCACCATGAACGCCGCGTACGGCAGGCCCCACGACATCGCGTGGAACTGCGGGACGATCACCAGGGCCCGGTCTGCCTGCGCCAACGCCATCGAGTCGGTCATGCAGACCTGCATCGAGTGCAGCCAGATCGACCGGTGCGTGTAGACGACGCCCTTCGGGTCGCCGGTCGTGCCGGAGGTGTAGCACATGGCGGCCGCGGCGTTCTCGTCGACGACCGGCCAGTCGAACTCGTCTGGCTGGCCGTCGAGCAGCTCGGCGTACGAGTGCACGGTCACCCCCTCCGGCGCCCGCAGCGACGCCGGGTCGCCGTTGACGACCACGACGTGCCGGACCGTCTCGAAGGTCGGCAGGACCTTCGCGAGCAGCGGCACCAGCGTGCCGTCGACCAGCACCACGTGGTCCTCGGCGTGGTTCGCGACGTAGGTCAGCTGCTCGGGGAACAGGCGGATGTTGAGCGTGTGCAGCACCGCCCCCATCGCGGGCACCGCGAGGTAGGCGACCAGGTGCTCGGTGTTGTTCCACATGAAGGTGCCGACCCGCTGGTCGGATGTGACGCCGAGGCCGCGCAGCGCGTGCGCCAGCTGCGCGGACTCCTTCCCGACCTGGGCGAACGTGGTCCGGCGGGCCTGTCCCCCGGTCCAGGTGACGACCTCGGCGTTCGCGTGGACGCGGCTGCCGTGGCGGAGAAGGTTCGCGATGGACAGTTGCCCGTCCTGCATGGTGCCCAACATCGCTGTTCAGCTCCCGGGTTACTGGTGGGTTCGTTGGTGCGACATTAGTGCCGGATCGGCGCCCGTGAATACGGGTAACGCTGCGTGTCAGACCCCCAGAAGGTGTGTTACCTGCGCTTTCGGCGCGAACTCTTCGCGTGTCGCGCGTATGTTGCAGGTCGTAGATGTGTTTACTGGCAGCGGCGCCGCGGGGGAGCGGTCCAGGGCTTTGACCTGGTCGTCGGCCATCGCGGGACCCGCCAGCAGTCGGATTAGGAAGGAACACCACGGTGGCTCTGCCCACGTTGACTCCAGAGCAGCGCGCGGACGCGCTGGCCAAGGCGGCGGAGGCGCGCAAGGCGCGCTCCGAGCTGTTGGCGTCGATCAAGTCCGGCGAGCGGACCATCGCGTCGGTGCTCGGCAAGGCGAAGGAAGACAAGACCATCGGCAAGACCAAGGTGGCCGCGCTCCTGAAGGCGGTGCCGGGCCTCGGTGCCGTCAAGGTGGCCGCGCTGCTCGAGCAGACCGGCATCGACCCGGACCGGCGCGCCGCCGGCCTCGGCGACCGCCAGCGCTCCGCGCTGATCGACGCGCTCAACTGACACAGGTCTCACCGGGGCCCGCGGGTGCAGCACCCGCGGGCCCTGAACGTGTTCAAAATCCTACCCGTGCTGGGGTTTGCCCGCCGGTTCGGTGGGCATGATGGTGGGGTGATCCAGGACTATCGCCCCGGCTCGTTCCTGCTCGCGTCCCCCCGGCGGGCCCTGCTGGCGACCGGCGAACGGCAGGTCGTCACCGAGCCGGACCCGGACGAGCTGGCCAAGCGGGTCACGAAGCTCCTGGTCGACTCGGACACCCCGGTCGCGGTCGGCGCGCTCCCGTTCGACACCGAAGCCGCACCGCACATCGTGCTGCCGGACACCGCGCGGTGGTCCGGCCCGCTGCCCGCACAGCCCCGCAGGCCCGTCGGCGCCGCCGTCTCGGTCGAGCCGGTGCCCTCCAGGGCGGGTTACGCACACGCGGTGGCCGCCGCCGTCGACTCCCTGCAAGCCGGTGACCTGCGCAAAGTGGTGCTGGCGCGGGCGCTGCGGCTGACCATGCCCGCCCCGGTCGACGTGCGCACGCTGCTCGCGAACCTCGTCTCCGACAACGCCGCCGGCTTCACCTACGCCGTGGACCTGCCGTGCGCGGCGGGCCGCAGGACGCTCGTCGGCGCGACCCCCGAGATGCTGGTGTCCCGCACCGGCACGACCGTCGTCGCGAACCCCCTGGCCGGGTCGATCGCACGCGAGCGGGACCCGGAAGCCGACCGCGCGGCGGGCGAGTCGCTCCTCGCGTCGGCGAAGGACCGCGACGAGCACCGCGTGGTGGTGGAGGCCGTGGCCGAGGGGCTGGCGCCGTTCTGCCGCACCCTCGACGTGCCGGCCGAGCCGTCGCTGATCAGGACCACCGCCGTGTGGCACCTGTCGACCCGCATCGAGGGCGAGCTGCGCGACCCGGGCATCACGTCGCTGCGGCTCGCGAGCGCACTGCACCCGACCCCGGCCGTCTGCGGCACCCCCTACGCCGCCGCCCGCTCGACGATCACCGCGCTGGAGCCGTTCGACCGCGGCTTCTACGCGGGCGCCATCGGCTGGTGTGACGCCGAGGGCGACGGGGAGTGGGTGGTCGGCATCCGCTGCGGCGAGCTGACCGAGCCGGTCACCGGGCCCTCGGCCATGACCCTGTACTCGGGTGCGGGCGTCATGCCGGCCTCGGTGCCGGAGCTGGAGGTCGCCGAGACCTCCGCGAAGTTCCAGACGCTGCTGCGGGCGATGGGCGTGCACCTCGACGTGACCTGAGGGGAACCGCCCACGGTGCTGGCGCGGTCCCTAGCCGAGTGACGCGATGAGGTCGGCCGCGTCCCGCTCGGTGACCTTGGGTTCCTCGGTCCCGAAAACGGCCAGCCCGGCCCGGTACCCCTCTCTCGGGTCGAGGTCGGCCATGAACACGGCACCGCTCTCGACCTCGGGAGCTTCGGACGAGACGACGCGCGGTGGCTCGTCGTGCGCGGTGAGCGTCAGCTTGCTCATCGGCACGGACATGCCCTTCCCGGTGGCCTTGACGACGGCTTCCTTGCGGGACCAGTAGGTGAAGAAGGCGCCCTTCTTGTCACCGGGCGGCACGGTGCGGAAGACGGCCAGCTCGGCGGGGGAGAGCGCGATGCGGGCGAGGTCGTCCACCTCGGCGTCCCGGACCTCCTCGACGTCCACCCCGACCGGCGCGGCCTCGGTGAGGGCGAGCGCGACCCAGTCCCCGGAATGCGAGATCGACACCTCGAGCCCGTCGACCTTCGGCTTGCCGTGCGGCTTCCCGCAGCCGAAGCAGGAACTGTCGATGACGACGTCCCTGGCGGACACGCCCAGTTCGAGCGCGGCGACCCCGCGGATGAGCGTGCGCCCGGTGAGGAACCGGAACTTGTCGATCTCCCGGCGGTAGCCGTCGTAGCGGGACCGCTCGACGTCGTCGAGGAGTTCGAGGAGGGCCGGCGTCCCAGCGGCCGGGCGCGCCCACCACACGTCGCATCGCATGCCCCCGATCATGCCGCAACCCCACTGGCGACGGCCTGGACCATCGGTCGCAAAACGGCCGACCCCGCTGTGGGGTCAGCCACCCGGTTCGGGTTCGCAGGACGGTGGCTGGCACAGGACCCGGGACAGCGCCGCGTAGAAGATGTCGTTGATCTTCGTGGGGTCCGGGGTGGTGAAGGCCTGGCCGCCCGTCGCGCCCGCGATCGCCTGCAGCTCACCGACGTCGATGTCCGGTCCGATGCCGATCCCGACGATCCGGATGGGCCGCTGCGGGTCCTGCAGTTTCGCCAGCTCGGCCAGCAGCTGGTCCCGGCTGATGCTGTTCGGGTCCTCGTTGCGCCCGTCGGTCATCACGATCAGCGTGTTGATCCGGCCGGGCTCGAAGTTCTGCCGCGACGCCTGGTAAGCGGCCAGCGTGCTGTCGTACAGCCCGGTCGCCCCGTTCTCCCGTGCCCGCACCTGGCGCAGTTTCGCGAACGCGTCGGAGCCGACGTGTTCGGCGATCGGCTTGACGGGCAGCAGCTCCTGGTAGTCCTTGTCGCCGTCGAGGTTGGTCGAGAACAGCCAGACGCCGATCTTCGTGGTCGGCTTCATGAGGCCGATGCCCAGTTCCGCGGCCTGCAAAGTCACCGCCATGCGGTTGCGGCCCGTGCCGGGTACCGGTTCGGCCATCGAGCCCGACACGTCCAGCAGCACCTGCACCCGGCCGCTGAGGTTGACGCCGGACCACTCGTTCAGCAGCCGGTCCACCTCCCCGGGCGGCGGCAGCTCGGCCGGGGTCATCCGCGCCGACGAGGTGCGTTGCTCCGTGCCGCGTTTGCGCAGCATCTCGCCGTCCGGGGTACGGAAACCGGCGTCGGACAGCGAGTCCGCGGTCGACTGGGTCATGAGCACGGTCAGGAACTTCTCGGCCGCGGCCCGCTTCTGCTCCGGCGTGTCCGGCAGCACGACGTACGGGAAGTCCAGCGCGGGCACCGCGGGCTGCGCGTACACCGCGACCACCGGCACCGCGTTCGGTTTCGCGTTCTGGCGCAGCACCGCCGCCTCCGACACGAAGAACCCGTCGAGCGGCGTCTCCTCCGACGTCGAGCCGGGCAGCCGGTCGAACAGGTCGGCCGCCGAGGGCAGCGTGTTCGGCGACAGGCTCCGCAGCTGGGTGGTGATCGCCGCGGCCGGGTCGGGCTCCGCCTTCAGCAGTTCGTGCACGCCGTAGAGGACCGAGACGCCGACCGGTTCGAGGGCCGGGTCGGGCATACCGAGTCGCAGCGACCCCACCCGCAGTGCGTCCGCCCACGTCAGCGGCTTCTCCGGCCAGCCGAGCCGCTGCGCGACGTCCTCGGTCAGGCCAAGCGTCACCGGCGAGCTCGCGATCGAGGTGCCGCTGACCGGGCCGGAGAACGCGCCGCGGGCGTCGGCGCGCTGCAGCCACACCGTCGAGTCCGGGATCCACACGTCCGGCTGTTCGGTGCCGTCCGACACCACCAGCGCCTCGGCCGTGGCCGCCGAGTCCCGGTTGGACACCTGCACCGAGTAACACGTGTCCTCAGAGGACAGCTCGCGGGCGGTGCCTGCGATCACCGGCGCGATGTCCGGTGACGCGGTCACGTTGAGCCGCGTGGTGGTGTCGCAGCTCGCCGAGCGCAGCCGGTCGGACAGGAAGTCGTACGTGAACCAGCCGAGCAGACCGAGAACCAGCAGCGCGCACAGCACGATCACGGGCGATTTTCCGCGCCAGCCACGGGATTTCGCGGAGGAGTGCCGCCCCATGTCCGTCGACCTCCAAGCTGGCATGCCGGTCTGCCGGGTGGGAGCACTTTACCGGTTCCCACCCGGTGTTCAAGCGATCACGAGAAGTCAGGTGTAGAGCGCGTCGACCTCGTTTGAAAAGTCTTTCATGATGACGTTTCGCTTGAGCTTCAGCGACGGGGTCAGATAACCGTTCTCCGGGTTGAACTCGGTGTCGAGAATCCGGAACTTCCGGACCGACTCCGCTGTCGACACGGCGAGATTCCCGTCGTCGACGGCCTTCTGGATCTCCGCGTTCAGGTCGGCGTCGTCGGCCAGTTCCGCGACCGTCGCGTTCTCCGCCTTGCCGGTCGTGGTTTTCCAGTAGGCGAAGTAGTCCAGGTCGATCGTGATCAGCGCGGCGATGTACTTCTGCCCGTCGCCGACGACGAGTGCCTGACCAACGAGCGGGTGCGCCGCGATCCGGTCCTCGATCACCGACGGCGCCACGTTCTTGCCGCCGCTGGTCACCAGGATTTCCTTCTTGCGGCCGGTGATCTTCAGGAATCCGTCGTCGTCCAGCTCGCCGAGGTCACCGGTCGAGAACCAGCCTTCCTCGTCGATGCACTCGCGCGTCGCGGTCTCGTTCTGCCAGTACCCGGTGAGCAGGCCCGCGCCGCGCAGCTGGATCTCGCCGTCCTCGGTGATCCGCACGGCCGTGCCGGGCAGCGGCCTGCCGACCGTGCCGGGCTTCGCCGCGAACGGCGAGTTCACGAACGACGCCGCGGTCGACTCGGTGAGCCCGTAGCCCTCGTACACGGTGATGCCGACGCCGCGGAAGAAGTGCGTGAGCCGCAGCCCGAGCGCCGCGCCGCCGGAGATGGCGTACTTGACCTGCCCGCCGAGCGCGGCCCGCAGCTTGGCGTACACGAGCTTGTCGAACACCGCGTGCTTGATCCGCAGCCCGAGCCCTGGCTTGCCGTCCGCCTCGCTCCACGCGATCGCGGTGGCCGCGGCCGCGTCGAAGATCTTGCCCTTGCCGCCGGCGTGCGCCTTCTGCCGCGCGCCGTTGTACACCTTCTCCAGCACGTAGGGCACGGACAGGATGAACGTCGGCTTGAACGCGGCCAGGTTGTCGGTCAGCGTCTTCACGTCCGCCCAGTGCCCGAGCGTCGCGCGTGCGATCACGGCGCCGACCTCGACCATGCGCCCGAACACGTGCGCGAGCGGCAGGAACAGCAGCGTGGACGGGCTCTCCGGGCCGCCGTCGCCCTTGAACAGCGCGGCGAGGTACTCCACCGCGTTGTTGCAGGCGGCGAACAGGTTGCGGTGGGTGAGCACGACACCCTTGGGCTTGCCGGTGGTGCCGGAGGTGTAGATCAGGGTCGCGAGGTCGTCGACCGCGACCGCCTTGCGACGCTCCTCGACGGCCGAGTCGTCGAGTGCCTTGCCCGCCTCGACCAGCGACTCGACCGCCTTGTCGTCGATCCGCCACACGTGCTCGAGCGCGCCGAGCCGCTCGCGGACCTGGTCGACCCGCTGTGCGAGCGCCGCGTTCTCCGCGACCACGCCCACCGCACCCGAGTCGGACATGATCCACTCGATCTGCTCGGCCGAGGAGGTCACGTAGATCGGCACCGACGCCGCGCCCGCCGCCCAGATGGCGAAGTCGAACAGCGTCCACTCGTAGCAGTTCGCGGACAGGATCGCGACCCGGTCGCCCGGCTCGACACCGGCCGCGATCAGGCCTTTCGCGACCTCGACGACCTCGGTGCGGAACTGCGCGGCGGTGACATCCCGCCACGAGCCGCCGACCTTGCGCCGGAACGTCACGCTGTTGGGGGCCTCGTCGGCGTTGGTGAACACGACGTCCGCCAGGCCGCCGCTGTCCGGTACGCCGGCCAGCGGGGGGACAGCGAGTTCGCGCATGGTCTGCTCCTAGGTACGAACAAGTGCGCCGCCCCGTCACCAGCGACGCTACCTCACAGTAACTTGGAGTATCTTGCACGCGCACGCGGCGCGGGGCCACCCCCTGGCGATCATCGGAGGTGGCCCCGCGTCAATTGGGCCGAACGGGCTAGCGGGTCAGAACGTGAGCCGCCACAGGTCGATGTAGCCGGTGTCGGCCCGGTAGGTGTCCCGGACCTGCAGCCGCCACGTGCCGTTCGCGACCTCGCTGGACGCGTTCACCGTGTAGGTGGCGAGCACGTTGTCGGCGGAGTCGCTGGTGGACGAGTTCTTCAGCCGGTAGGCCGTGCCGTCCGGCGCCAGCAGGTCGATCACCAGGTCACCGCGGAAGGTGTGCTTGATGTCGACGTGCACCTGCAGGTCCGACGGCGCGTTGCCCGCGACGCCGGTGACCGCGACCGAGCTGGTCACCGCCGACCCGGCGTCCGGGATGTTGACGTTGGCCGCGTTCTCGAACGACGGGCCGGCCGGCGGCGGCTCGGTGCCGTCACACGTCGCCCCGATGACCCGCGGCGGGCAGTCGGCGTAGTCGAGCATCGTGAGCAGGGCGTTCCGGTTGCGCGAGGTCTCCCGGCCGATCACCTCGTCGGGCGGGTAGAAGCCGTTGATCCCGCCGCTCGACGGGTACATCTCGAACGTGTACCCGTAGATCTTGTGGGCGCCCCACAGCCAGTCGTCGATGGAGCCGTCGGTGATGTAGAGGTCGGAGGCCTGTTCCGGCGTGTAGCCGTTGGTCGCCGCCATCTGCCTGCCCAGAGTGGAGAACACCTGGTAGTCCTGGGCGGTCATGCCCGGCGCGGTGTCGTTGTAGGTGTAGCCGAACGGCCACAGCACCAGCTCGCTGAACGTGTGGAAGTCGATGCCGGTCCTGATCTGCTGGACCCCGCCGACCACGCGGCTGTTCACGAAGTTGATGACGTTGCGCACCTCGGGCGCGGACCCGGCCGAGGGTCCCCGGTAGGTGTCGCTGGAGGTGCTGCCGGACGAGCCGCCGCAGCAGCCCCACTGGTAGGGCCAGTTGCGGTTCAGGTCGGTGCCGACGTAGGAGCTGCCGGAGTTCGGCTGCCGGTTCTTCCGCCAGCCCGCGTACGAGCCGGAGCGGATGTCCCACTCGCCGCCGTCCGGGTTCAGGTCGGGGATGATCCAGATCTCGCGCGAGTTCACGAGGTTCGTGATTCGGCTGTCGGAGCCGTACTTGTCGGTGAACTCGGCGAGGATGTACAGCGCCATCTCGACGGTCAGGTGCTCACGGGCGTGCTGGTGGGCGGTGAAGAGGACCTCGGGCTCGTTCTCGTCGGTCGCCGCGTTGTCGGAGATCTTCAACGCCACCATCTGCCGGCCCTCGTACGAGTTGCCGATGGCGACCTTCCTGAGGATGGCCGGGTGGTCGGCGACGGCCTGGTCGATGACCGCCGTCATCTCCGCGTAGTTGTGGTAGTTCGCGTCGGCGGGCGGGAAGTCCAGCGGCGTCGCGTCATGGCTGTGTGCCAGTCCGGCCTGCTTCTCGGGCTTGAGCCCGAGCGCCTCGATGGCCCGCACCTCCTGCGCCGTGGCGGTGATGTTCAACGCCCCGTGCTCGAAGGAGTTGATGACAGCGCCGGTGGCGGCGATCTGGCTGCGTTCCTTGACGGTCTCGATGCCGTCGATGAAGTACTCGGCGGTGTCGGGCCCCTGGGGGTCGGACACCGCGCTACCGGTCGTGGACAGAACGAGGGTCAGGGCGGCAAGCGCCCCGACCACGATGGACGGGCGTGTGTGTCGCACGCGTTTCCTCCCGCAGGGGACGCCGGTGTGATGGCCGGCGCTGGAGGTTGATCTTCAGTTGTTGGCCGCACACCGCCGAACCCCGTCACCGAGGTGCCCTCACGGTCGGCATACGCCCGCTAGCTGATAGTTCCCTCGCCGAGCCCGCCTTCACAAGAGGGCGGTCTTCCCAGTTCACAGACAGCGCGGGGCGGCCGGCGGCCCGGCCCGGCTACCGCAGCCGCGTCTTCTTCATCACCCGCAGCGTCGCCGCCATGAGCCGCGAATACACCCCGTGCGGCAGCCACCGAGGCGGGTTCACCAGGTCGACCCGTTGCGCCGCGACGGACTGCACCTCCGTGTACCGCAGCAACCCGGCCGCGCCGTGGCGTCGTCCCAACCCCGAGGCGCCCATTCCGCCCATCGGCGCGTCCGTCGAACCGAACGCCGCCGCGTACCCGTCGTTCACGTTGACGGTCCCGGTCCGCAGCCGCGCCGCCACCCGCCGCGCCCGCACCGGATCCCGCCCGTACACACTCGCGTTCAACCCGTAGTCCGTGTCGTTCGCCAGTGCCACCGCCTCGTCCTCCGTCGCGTACGGGTACAGCGTCACCACCGGCCCGAACGTCTCCGACGCGTGGCACAGCATGTCCGGCGTGACGTCCGTCAGCACCGTCGGCTCATAGAAGAACGGTCCCAGGTCCGTTCGCGGCCGCCCGCCCGCGAGCACCGTCGCGCCCTTCGCCCGCGCATCGTCCACATGCTCCGACACCGTCTTCAGCGCGCGCCGCGACGTCAGCGACCCCACGTCGGCGCCGTAGGAGTACCCCGCGGCCTGCCGCAGCCGCCCCACCTCCGCGACGAACGCCGCCGCGAACCGGTCGAAGATCGCGTCCGGGACGTAGATCCGTTCCAGTGCAAGGCAAAGCTGTCCCGCGTTCGCGAAACACCCGCGCACCGCCGACCGCGCCGTCGCCGCGATGTCCGCGTCGTCCAGCACGATCATCGGGTTCTTGCCGCCCAGCTCCAGCGAGCACCCGATGAGCCGCTCGCCTGCCCGCGCCGCGATCAGCGCACCGGTGCGCGTCGAACCGGTGAACCCCACGTAGTCACAGGTGTCCACCACCGCGCCACCGATCGTGGGGCCGTCGCCAAGCACCATCTGCAGCAGATCCTCCGGCAGACCCGCGCGGTACAGCAGGTCGGCGCCGAACAGCGGGCTCAGCGCGGTCTGGCTGTCGGGCTTGCACACCACCCCGTTGCCCGCGATCAGCGCCGGGATCAGGTCGCCGAGCGCCAGCGCGAACGGGTAGTTCCACGGCGAGATGATCCCGACGACACCCTTGGGCTGCCGCAGCTCGGTGACCCCGATGGCGCCCGGCATCAGGCCGGCCCTGCGCTTGGGGCGCAACAGTTTCCGCGCGGTGCGCAGGTAGTAGCTCGTCACCAGCGCGGGCTCGCACAGCTCCTCGAACGCGTCCCTGCGTGCCTTGCCGGTCTCGGCCTGCAACAGGTCGACGAGGATCTCGCGGTCCCGGAGCAGCAGTTCGTGGAACCGGTGGAACACCGCGAGCCGGTCCTCGACCGGTCGCGCCGCCCATTCCCGCTGCGCACGGCTCGCCCGCTCGTACGCGGTGCGCACGTCGGTGACGCTCGACGCGGGCAGCACGGCCAGTTCGCCGCCGGTGAACACCTCCGTCGACGTGTGGGTGTCCGAAGTGGACGCGCAGACGCGGCCGCGCAGCGTGTCGAGCAGCGGGTCGGTCAGCGCGGGCGGGCGACTCATCCGGTGATCTCCCGGTCGGTCGTCGGTGCGCTCGCGGCGGCACGCTCCTCGTAGGCCCGACGAGCCTCCGGTGACGCTCCGAGCAGGATCTGGTCACCCTTGAGTGTCCGCGACACCCATTCGGCTGCCGCGCGGGGAAGTAGGCGCGTGAACCGGAACGTGGCGTCGAGCGACCGGGGCACGAACACCTCGAACCGGGGGTACCGCAACGTCCGCACGATCGCCTCGGCGACGTCCGACGCCTCGATCGACTTGATGAACCGCGCGTCGGTGAGCCCGGAGGCGAGCTCGGTGCGCACGATGGCCGGCATCACGACGGAGATCTCGACACCCGAGCCGCGCAGCTCGGCGCGGACGGCCTCGGACAGCCCGACGACACCGTGCTTGGTCGCGCAGTAGGTCGCACCACCGGGAAAACCGGCCTTGCCCGCGGCCGACGCGATGTTGACGATGTGCCCGGTCCGCCTCGGCCGCATGCGCCGCACGCCCTCGCGGGTGCCGTGGATGACGGCGTGCAGGTTGATGGCGAGCTGGTGGGCGGTGGTGCGGTCGTCCTCGTCCTCGAACGGGCCGAGCGGCATGATCCCCGCGTTGTTGACGAGCACGTCGACGGGCCCGAGCTGCTTCTCGACGTCGTCGAGGAACCGCGAGAACCCACCGCGGTCGGTCACGTCGAGCGGCAGGGCGACGGCGTCGCCACCGATCTCGTCGGCGGTCCCCTTGGCGAGGTCCAGGTCGAGGTCACCGATCGCGACGGTGGCCCCGGCTCTGACCAGCACGGTGGCGGTGGCGGCGCCGATCCCCCGGCCGCCTCCGGTGATCACGACGACTTTCCCGGCCAATGAACGAGGACGCCGCGCCATCGAAGCTCCCGACATACAATCCAGCAGGAATGTTTCCCTGAGCATCCCAGTCCCCCGAACGCGGCGCAAGGCCACCGCGCTTGGTGGTCACGTTCCGGGGCCGGTCACGCGTGGGCGTGCAGGTCGGTGCCGGCGCGTTCGTTGTCCCGGTTCTGGATGTCGGTGCTGCCGTGCAGGTGTGGGCGTTCCGGGGTGTGGTGGTTGTTGCGTTCGAGGCCGTAGACGACGAGGGCGACGATGACGGTGAAGACCAGAAGTTCCATGGCACTAAGTTTGCGCTCGTCACTTTACTGCCAACAGTGGCAGAACGGACCTTGTGCGACAAAATCCTGCCATCTACGCTGGCGGCATGCTGAAGACCGTCGCCGCGATCGTGATCGATCGGGTCGCGCCCTTCGAGTTCGGTGTCATCTGCGAGGTGTTCGGGATCGACCGGACCGAGGAAGGGGTGCCGCCGTTCGAGTTCCTCGTCTGCGGGGAGCGGCCAGGTGAACCGCTCGCGACCAGCGTCGGTGCGCAGCTCGTCCCCGCGCACGGGCTGGACGTCGTCGAACGGGCCGACCTCGTCGCGGTGCCCGCCGCGGCCATGCGGGACGACTACCCGCCCGCCGTGCTCGACACGCTGCGCAGGGCCGCGCAGCGGGGCGCCACCCTGCTGTCGGTGTGCAGCGGCGCGTTCGTCCTCGGCGCCGCCGGGCTGCTCGACGGCCGCCACTGCACCACCCACTGGAGCCACGGCCAGGACCTGCTCGAGCGCTTCCCGTCGATCAGGCTCGATCCCGACGTCCTGTTCGTCGACGACGGCAACATCATCACCAGCGCTGGTACGGCCGCGGGCATCGACGCGTGCCTGCACCTCGTCCGCCGGGAGCTGGGCGCCGGGGTCGCCAACGTTATCGCGCGCCGCATGGTCGTGCCGCCGCAGCGGGACGGGGGGCAGCGCCAGTACGTCGAGCTGCCGATCCCCGAGTGCACCGCCGACAGCCTCTCGCCGGTCCTCACCTGGATGCTCGGCAACCTGGCGACCGAGCACACGGTCGCCGAGCTGGCCAGGCGCGCGCAGATGTCCGACCGCACGTTCGCGCGCCGCTTCGTCGCGGAAACCGGTACCACGCCGAACAAGTGGCTCACCATGCAGCGCGTGCTGCGGGCACGGCAACTGCTCGAGGAGACCGGCCTGACCGTCGAGGAGGTCGCCGACGAGTGCGGGTTCGGCTCCGCCGCGCTGATGCGCCACCACTTCAACAAGGTCGTCGGCGTCTCGCCGAAGGACTACCGGCGCACGTTCGGTGCCGCGAAAGAGATTCCGGCCTGAACGGGGCGGCGCGCATGGCGATAACAATACCTACCAAGCGGTATTTTTCCGCACCTGTTCGGGTGGAATCTGGGCTAAGCTGACGATCGTTTGGCGCGCGCGTCTCCGAGGCCCTGCTGGTCCCGCTTCGGTGACGCCCTTGCGGCTGGAGGTCGGAGTGGCACGGCAGGAACGAGCGGAACGAACGCGCAACGCGATCCTCGACGCGGCGGCGGCGGTGTTCGACGAGTACGGCTTCAACGGAGCCAGCCTGTCCGACATCCTCGCGAAGGCAGGGGTGACGAAGGGTGCGCTGTACTTCCACTTCTCGTCGAAGGAGGACCTGGCGCACGCCCTGGTGAGCGAACAGCTCATCGTGGGCCAGTCCCTGCCAAGCGATGCCCCGGCCGGCATCCAGTCGGCCATCGACCTGTGCCACCACATGGCCAACGCGTTGCGCACCAGCGTTCGCGCACGGGCGAGCAGCCGCCTGGTCATCGAGACCGGCACGTTCGCCGAACCCGCACCGGACGCCTACGCGGGCTGGATCGAGACCGTGCGCGAGTACCTGGTCGCGGCCCGGGAACGCGGCGACCTGAAAGCGGACCTGAAGCCGGACGTCATCGCCCGATGGGTGATCGCCTCGTTCACGGGGGTGCAGATCTCCTCGCAGGTCCTGTCCGGCCGCGAGGACATCCACGAGCGGGTCACCGAGATGTGGCGCATCGCCCTGCCCGGTCTCGTGCCGCCCCGCCGCGTGGCCCGCTTCGTCCCGTCCGGCACCGTCGCCTACGGCGCCGGGGACGCCAGGGACGTCAGGGACATCGCCTGACGACGGTGGCCCGGCCACCGGGTGGCCGAGCCGCTGCCGCCACCGCCCGCACCCGGATCAGCTCTCCACGAGTGCGATCGCGAAGCCGTCGTACCCCTTCCCGCCGACCGTCTGGACCATCGTGGCCGACACCCTCGGCTCGTTCGCGAGCAGCCTGCCCAGTTCGCGGGTGCCGACGACCGACGGGTCGGTGCTGGTCGCGTCGATCACCAGGCCGCTGCGCACCACGTTGTCGATGACGATCACGCTGCCCGGCCGGGAGTGGTCCAGCGCCCACCGGAAGTACTTCGGGTTGTTGACCTTGTCGGCGTCGATGAAGAACAGGTCGAACGGTGCCTCGTCGGCGATCGTGGGCAGCGTGTCGAGCGCGGCGCCCACCTTCACCTCGACGCGGTCCGCCAGGCCGGCGTCCGCGATGTTCGCCAGGGCCACCTCGGCGTGCAGCGGGTCGTACTCGAGCGTGATCAGCTTGCCCTCCGGCGGCAGCGCCCTGGCCAGCCAGATGGTGCTGTAGCCGGCGAGCGTGCCGATCTCGAGGATCTTGCCCGCGCCGTGGATGCGGGCGAGCAGGTGCAGCAGCTTGCCCTGGTTGGGCGCGACGGCTATCTGCGGCAGCCCGGCCCGGTCGCTCGCCGCGAGCGCGTCGTCCAGCGCGGGGTCGGAGCCGATGAGCAGGCCGGAGATGTAGTCGTCTACCTCTGTCCACACGCGTTGCGTCATGCCGCCATTATTCGCGGTGCGGCGCCCGTGGACGCTCTGAAGGACGCTTTCGGGGCGTCGAGCGTCCCGAAAGCGTCCTTCAGAGCAGTGCGTCTGCGGCCGACCTGCTCAGCTCTTCGCGGAGAGGACGAAGACCGGGATCTCCCGGTCGGTCTTCTTCTGGTACTCCGCGTAGTTGGGGAACGCCTCGACGGCGCGGTCCCACCACCTGGCCCTCTCCTCGCCGGTCACCTCGCGGGCCACCATGTCCCGGGGCGTGGGGCCGTCCTGCAGCTCCACCTCGGGGTTGGCCTTGATGTTGTGGTACCAGACGGGGTGCTTGGGCGCGCCGCCCAGCGACGCGACGACCGCGTACTCGCCGTCGTGTTCGACCCGCATCAGCGGCGTCTTGCGTAGCTTGCCGGTCTTGGCGCCCTTGGTCGTCAGGATCACCACCGGCAGGCCGATCATCGTGTTGCCGCGCGTGCCGCCGGACCTCTCGTACTCTTCGACCTGTTCGCGGGCCTGGTCGGACGGGCTCGGCTCGTACTCACCGTGCAGAGGCATGCCTCCAGTGAACACGAAGCCGGGCCCGTCCGCAGGGGCTCACCCGATCCGGTCACGCACCCACTGACCGGCGGGCTTCAGGCGGGACGTCCCGGCGAACGGCCCGCCGGGGCAGGTGCCCTGGGTGAACACGGCACCGCTGCGGTGGTCGTCGGAGAAGTTCCAGTTCGTCCAGCTGATCCCCTTCTGTGCGGCCAGGTCCAGGTACCGCTGGGCCATCGCGAAGTCGTTCGGGCCGTCACCGGTGTACTCCTGGGTACCGAACTCCGTGATGAACATGGGAATCCGGTCGGCGGCACGGGACAGCGCGTTCAGGTACTCCTCGCCGTGGGAGGCCGCGTAGAAGTGGAACGTGTACATGATGTTCGAGGCGTTCACCGGGTTGGCGATCACCTCGGACTCGTCGGCGCCGTCGGAGACGCCGAGCGAGGACCACGCGCGGGTGCCGACGAGGATCGGCGTCTCCGGGTCGATCGCACGGATCACCGGGATCAGCTCCTCGGCGTAGCCCTTGATCCGCGACCACGGCACGTAGCTCGGCTCGTTCGCGATCTCGTACAGCAGGTTGGTGTTGTCGTTGTGCCGCCGCGCGATCTCGGAGAAGAACGTCTTCGCGCGTTCGAGGTTGTGGTACGGGTCGCCCGGGCTGAGCATGTGCCAGTCGACGATCGCGTACATGCCGCGCGCGGTCACCTCGTCGATGATCGACGACACCAGGTTCGTGTAGCCGGCCGGGTCGGTCTCGTAGCCGCCTTCCTGGATGTACATGGAGATGCGCATGACCGAGGCACCCCAGTCGTGCGCGAGCGCGTCGAGCGAGGCGTCGTTGACGCACTGGCGGTACCACTGGAGGCCGTGGGTGCTCATGCCGCGCAGCTGCACGGCCTGGCGTTGTTCGTCGCACAGCCGCACGCCGCACACCCGGAGCTGACCGCCCTCGGCGGCAGGCGTGACGGCGCCCGGGGCGACGGCCGCAGGCGTGTCGGCGGCCGGGGTGACGGCGCCCGGGGTGCCGGCGGCAGTGGGCGCGGGCGTGGCGGGCGCGGTGCCCGTCGGGACCACAAAGGACAGTGCGAGCAGAGGTACTAGCAGTGCGGACAGTTTCTTCCCCGACACAGGGGTCTCCCTTCTTGGCAGGGGTCAAGCGGTGGACCAAACAGTGCCGCGATCGCGAACAGCACCACCTCCCCTCCTCCCACCGAAACCCGCGAGTCCCCCATTCAGAACCCGCGAGTCCCGCGTTCGGAACCCGCGAGTCCCCGGTTCAGAACCGGCGAGTTCCCCATTCGGAACCGCTGAGTTGGCGTTTCGCGACGGAGACCGGAAACGCGAACCGCCAACTCGGCGGTCGTGAACGGGGGACTCGCGGGTCGCGAACGGGGGACTCGCGGGTTCTGAACCGGGGACTCGCGGGTTCCGAATGGGGGACTCGCGGGGTCATGGGGTCTCCTGGCGGCGGGTGAGTAGTGCGGTGCGGATCGTGGTGAGGGTGGTGTCCAGTGCGCCGAGCAGGACGGCGTCCTCGGTGAGAGTGGTGGCGGCGATCTCGGTGTCCAGTACGGAAAGCTCGCGCAGCGCGGTGCCGACGGCGTCGGCGAGCGCGGCGCCGCCCGCCTGGCCGACCTCGCCGGCGAGGACGACCAGCTCGGGGTCGAGCACGGCGACGACGGCGGCGATGCCGTAGGCGATGCGGGAAGCGAGCGGGCGCAGCAGCCGCTCGTCGGTCGCGGCGGTCGCGGCGCGGTCGGCGCCGATGCCGTGCTTCCGCGCCAGCGCCAGGATCGCCGGGCCGCCGACGAGTTCCTGGAAGTCGCCGTCCGGCCCGGCGGGCATGTAGCCGATCTCGCCCGCACCACCGCGGGCGCCGCGGATGATCCGGCCGCCGAGGTCGATGCCGAGGCCGAGACCCTCCTCGCCCAGCCACAGCAGGGCGAAGCTCTCCGCGTCCTTCGCGACGCCGCGCGCCCGCTCGGCCGCGGCGGCCAGGTTCACGTCGTTGTCCACGCTGACCAGCGTCGCGAGCCGCGCGCGGATGTCGTCGATCAGGCCGGGCCGGGACCAGCCCGGCACGTCGACGTACCGGATCGTGCCGTCGTGGTGCGCGCCGGGGACGCCGAGCTGCACGTGGTCGAGACGGTCCACCTTCGCCGCCCGGCACGCACCGCGCACGGCGTCGGCGACCGAGCGGACCGGGTCCTGCGCCAGCGGCGTGGTGACGCGGGCACGGACCTCGCCGGACAGGTCGCATACCGCGGTGACCAGACTGGAGTCCTTCTCCCGCAACGACACCGCGGCCGCGTAGGCGGCGTCGGGGTTCACGTCGTAGATGTCGGCGTTGGGGCCGGGCCCACCGCTGGTGCGGCCGATGACCCGTGCGAGACCCGCGTCCTGCAGGCGGCGCATCACGTCCGAGGTGGTCGGCTTGGCCAGGCCGGTCAGCTCACGCAGGTCGCCACGGGTGAGCGGGCCGCGGTCGAGCAGCAGGCGCAGCGCAGCGGACTCGTTGATCCCGCGGAGCAGACGAGAGGAACCGGCCTGTTGAGCCAACGCGCTGACCTCCGGCACAATGGTTAGACAACCTGTCTAACTATCACTTCGCAAGGTACGACCGCGAGCCGGACCGCGTCAAGGTCCACCCGGGCGGACGGGCGGCCCCGGGGTCAGGGGTGGTGGGTGGCCAGGTCCTCGACGATCGTGCACGCGTCGGTCACCGGGTCCAGCGAGTTCGCGTGCCCGGCGAGCTTGCCGAGCAGCGCCTTCAGTTGCCTGCGGTCGCTCGCGTCCAGGCTGGACAGCACGTGGGTCTCGGCGTGCGCGAGGCGCCGGTCGAGGTCCGCGAGCCGGTCGCGGCCGGTGTCCGTCGCGACGACGAGCCGGGTGCGCCGGTCGGCCGGCGCGGGTCTGCGGGCGACCAGGCCGGCGCGTTCGAGGTCGTCCAGCAGGTAGGTCATGACCGTGCGGTCGATGCCGAGCCGCTGGCAGAGGGCGGACTGGCTCTCGGGCCGCTCCTCGGTGGCGGCCTTCAGGATCTGGTAGCCGCGGTGGTTGCCCGGCAGGTCGCCGACCGCCGCGTCGGTCGCCCTGACATAGGCGCGGAAGACCACGCCGAGGGTCCAGCCGAGGTCGCCGTCGAGTGCTGCCACCCCATGATGATAGCCGACACAGAACGTCTGTCAGGCAGAACATCTGCATGTAATATCGTCGGCATGTCAGACTACGGCCACGAACTCGAGTTCGGTGTCTTCCTGCCGCCCGCCGCCGACCAGTTCGGCGCGGCGCTCCAGCTCGCGCGTCTCGCCGACGCGAGCGGGCTGGAACTCGTCAGCCTCCAGGACCACCCGTACCAGGCGCAGTTCCTGGACACGTGGACGTCCCTGTCGGTCATCGCCGCGGCGACCGAGAACGTGCGGGTGTTCCCCAACGTCGCCAACCTGCCGCTGCGCCCGCCGTCGGTCCTCGCCCGCAGCGCGGCGAGCCTCGACATCATCACCGGTGGACGCGTCGAGCTCGGGCTCGGCGCCGGCGCGTTCTGGGACGCCATCGTCGCGATGGGCGGCGAACGCCGCACGCCTGGCGAGTCCATCGCCGCGCTCGCCGAGGCCATCGAGGTCATCAGGGCCCTGTGGACTCCCGGCCGTGGCGCGAAGTTCGAGGGCAGGCACTACTCGCTCAAGGGCGCGCACCCCGGGCCGTTCCCCGTGCACCCCATCGGGATCTGGCTCGGCGCGTACAAACCACGCATGCTGGCGCTCACCGGCCGGACCGCCGACGGCTGGCTGCCGTCGAGCCCGTACGCACCGCCCGAGCAGCTGGCGGAGATGAACCGGATCATCGACGAGGCGGCCGAGGAGGCCGGGCGCTCGCCTGCGCAGGTCCGCAGGCTCTACAACATCACCGGCTCGTTCGCGGGCGGTGGCACGGAGTTCCTGCGCGGGCCGGTGGCGGTGTGGGTCGAACAGCTCGCCGAGCTCGCGCTCACGGAAGGGGTGAGCGGGTTCGTGCTGATGGTCGAACCCGATGGCGACGACGACCTGCGGCGGTTCGCCGAGGAGGTCGCACCGGGGGTGCGTGAGCTGGTCGACCGGGAGCGCAACCCCGGCACCGCAACGGTTTCCGCGCCGCCCGTACCGCCGGTGGTGCCGGTCGTGCCGGACGGGCTGGGTGTCACCCCGACACCGGACGACGGGCGCAGGCTGTCGCGGGAACGGCTGTGGGACGAGGCGGTCCGCCCGAGCGGTCCGGCGCCGTCACCCGACGCCGTGTACACCCCCGCTGGGCGTGCGGGCAGCCAGCGGCTCGTCGACATCCACGACCACCTGCGTGCCGAGCTGGCCCGGGTGCGGTCGCTGGTCAAGGAGGTCGCCGACGGTGCGCTCGACGTCGGCGCCGCGCGGTCGGAGATCAACACGATGACCATGCGGCAGAACAACTGGACGCTCGGCGCGTTCTGCGAGAGCTACTGCAGGCTCGTCACCGTGCACCACACCCTCGAGGACCGGCAGCTCTATCCGCAGCTGCGCGGCGGCGACGCCCGCCTCGGCCCGGTGCTCGACCGGCTGACCGAGGAACACCACGTCATCCACGACGTGCTGGAACGCGTGGACGCCGCCCTCGTCGCCACGGTCAGCGACCCCGGCGGCATCACCGAGCTGTCGGCCGCCGTCGACCTGCTCACCGACACGCTGCTGTCCCACCTGTCGTACGAGGAACGCGAGCTGGTCGAACCGATGGCACGCATCCCGATGCGCCACTGACCGGGAAACGCGCAAGAAGGCGTTCGTCCGGCCCCCCAGCGGACGAACGCCTCTTTGTGTGTGCCGTGTTACCGGCCGACCAGTCGGCCGGTCCGCCAGTCATTCGGGCGGCTCGTGTTGTTGTTCGTCGCGGACATGACATCTCCTCGGGAAGAAAGGGCGTCCGGTCACTCTTTTGGAGTCAGGACACTGGGTGGCCGAGCCGTTACAGTTGGGACCTCCGTTGAAGGGACACGGTGGTGCACGGCGTGGATCATCCGGACCCCGTGCGGGGGTGGAAGCGGCTCTCACCGCGCCGCTGGGTTCTATGGTCTCTGGCAAGACCGGTACTGGTATACATCCTCTTGGTGGAACTCGCAGCCGCGGCCACCGTACTGAGCACCATACCGCTGTTTCACGTCACTCCTCGTGACTGGCTGTGGTTCGGTCTCCTCGCACTGGCCGCCGTCTTCCACCTGGAGGCCGCGCGTGGGCTGGAGCGGGTCCGCGAGGTCACCGCGGAGGGTTCGCCGCACACGCACCTGCAGAGCGTGTGGTTCTTCGCGGCCCTGTTGCTGGTGCCGCCGCCGCTGGTCGTCGGCATCCTGCTGATCAGCTACGCGCACTCGTGGCTGCGGGTGTACCGGCGGCGTGCGCTCGTGCACCGCAAGGTGTTCTCCGCCTCGACCGTGGTGCTCGGGCTCGCCGGGGCGTACGTGGTGCTGGCCGCGATCTACCCGGCGCACACCGAGCCGTTCGCGGTGACGCTGAGCGGGCCGATCGCGCTCGTCGCGGTCGTGGCCGCCGGGTTCGTCTACTGGTTCGCGAACTACGCGCTCGTGGTCGGCGTCATCCTGCTCACCAACCCCGACCAGCCGGCCCGCAAGGCCCTCGGCAGGGCCAGCGACCAGCTGATGATCGCGGGCGCCATCGGGCTGGGCACCGGCATGACGGTCGTGATGATGTCCCAGCCGTGGTGGACACCGCTGCTGATCGTCACCGTGCTCGCGCTGCACATGGGGTTGCTGCTGCCGCAGTTCCGGGACGCCAGCCGGACCGACGCCAAGACCGGCTTGTTCGAGCCGACGTTCTGGGCCGAACTGACCAACGACGAGCTGGACCGGGCGCGGCGGCTCAACGGCACGCTCGGGTTGCTGCTGCTCGACCTCGACCACTTCAAGCGCGTCAACGACGGCTACGGGCACCTCGCGGGCGACATGGTGCTGCGTGCCGTCGCCGACGCGATCAGGCATTCCGTGCGCGGGCACGACATGGTGGGCCGCTACGGCGGTGAGGAGTTCGCCATCGTGCTGCCGGGCCTCGGGGTCGAGGACGTGCGGGCGGCGGCCGAGCGGGTGCGGGCCGCGATCAACGAGCTGGCCGTGACCGTGCCGGACCTCGACGGCGACACGCGCGTGATCCGCGGGCTGACCGCCTCGGTCGGCGCCTCGGTGTTCCCGCTGCACGGCACCGAACGGACGACGCTGCTGCTGGCCGCGGACGCCGCGCTGTACGAAGCCAAGACCGCGGGGCGGGACCGCACGAGGCTCGCGGACGAGACGCCCAGGATCGTGCCCGCCGCGCGGCGGTCGCAGGAATGGCACGGCCAGGCGCCCGGTCCCGTTCGCGACGACGCGGGTCAGGCCTACTGACGACGGTCCGATGTGGACGGCTAGGCGTTGGCGGCGGCCAGTGTGAGGTTGCGGCCGTCGGCGCTGCGCCACAGCCAGCCCACCGCGAGCACCGCGAGCACGCCGAGTGCTCCGGCGAGCCCGACCACCTGGTGTGGTGCCGCGAACTCGGCGGCCAGGCCCGCGAGCATCACGCCAAGGCCCTGCGCCACCCGCAGCGCGGTGACCGCGAGCCCGAACGCCTGCCCGCGCCGCTCGTCCGGCACCGCCAGCACGAACGACGTCGACGCGATCATGTGGTAGGAGCTGCCCGCCCCCGACGCCACGAACAGGATCACCACCACGACGAGGTGGGGATCGGTGAAGCACACCACGAGCGGCACGCACGCCGCCGCCGCCAGCGGGGCCAGCAGGCGCAGCCGGGTGGACAGCGGCAGCCGGGCGACGATCAGCATCCCGGCCGCCGCGCCCGCCGCGTACGCGGCGAACATGAGACCGACCGCGACCGGCCCGCCACCCAGTGCCGTCGCGTACGGCACCGCGAGCGCCTCCCCGACGATGTAGAACCCGGACACGCACGCGAACAGCACCAGCGCCCGCAACCGCAGGTTGGTCCACACGAGCCCGGCGCCCGCGGTCAGGTCGGACCACCACGTCCGCTCCACCACCGGCCCGTCGCCGGCAGGCACCGGCCGGGGCCGGACCAGCCACCACACGAGTGCAGCCGACAGCAGGAACGTGCCAGCGTCGGCCAGGAGCACCCCGCTGGTGCCGATGCCCGCGACGAGCGCGCCGCCGCCCGCGAACCCGATCACCTGCGCGGCCTGCGTGACCGTCTGCATCACGGCCTGACCGGCCGGGTAGAGCTCCTCGCCGAGCACCGCGGGCAGCAGCGCGCCGCGGGCCGCCGTCGCGGGTGCGCCGACCAGCTGCACCGCGACCAGCAGCACGCACACCACCCACAGCGGCGCGAACGGCAGCGCCATCAACGCGATCAGAGCGGCCCTGGCGAGGTCGGTGGTCACCATCAGACCGCGGCGCGGGTGCCGGTCGGCGAGCCCGGACAGCAGCGGACCGCCGACGAGGTCGGGCAGGAACGTGAGCCCGTAGGTGACCGCGGTCCACGCCGGTGACCCGGTCCTGGCGAACACCAGCACCGACAGTGCGACGCGTGCGAACTGGTCGCCGACGACCGACATCGAATGGGCGAAGAAGAGCGCGCGAAACTCGGGATTACCGAACAGCACGCGATATCTGACCGGCGAGTCGGTAGCCACAAGTCCTCCCCAGAAAGTGCTACTTTCCGCCACCGTCGAAACACGAACGGTACTACGGGGCCGACCTCGCCGGACAGATCTGAACGCAACGGATGCGGGCTTCGTTACATGAGACCATTGCGGTATGCGGTACCTCTTGCTCATCGGTGGCGAGGACGACGGCTCCGGCCGGTCGTCACAGGACGTGTGCGACGAGAACGAGTCGGTCGCGTGGGTGGAGGAGATGACGCGGCGCGGGGTGCTGCTGTCCGGCGAGCTGTTGCGGCCGCCGTCGGACGCCACGACCGTGCGGGTGCGCGACGGTGAGGTGCTGCTGTCGGACGGGCCGTTCGCCGAGACCAAGGAACAGATGGGCGGGTTCGGCGTGATCGAGTGCGCGAACCTGGACGAGGCCCTCGAGATCGCCGCGGCCCACCCGGTGGCGCGGCAGGGCATGATCGAGGTGCGGCCGATCTGGGAGTGAGCGACGACGTCGCGGCCGCGGTCTCGGTCGCCTTCCGCGACGAGTGGGGGCAGGTCGTCGCCACGCTGATCGGGGTGACGGGCGACTTCGACCTCGCAGAGGAGTGCGCCCAGGACGCGTTCGCGCGGGCCCTCGACCGGTGGCCGCGTGACGGGATCCCGCGCAAGCCGGGCGCCTGGCTCACCACGACCGCCCGCAACCGCGCGCTGGACCGGTTGCGGCGCGAGAAGGTCGGCGCCGAGAAGCTGCGTGAGCTGGCCGTGCTGCCTCTTCCCTGTGACGAGCCGCCGCCGGAGATCCACGACGACCGGCTACGGCTGATCTTCACGTGCTGCCACCCGGCGCTGGCGTTCGAGGCCAGGGTCGCGCTGACGCTGCGCACCCTCGCCGGCCTGACGACGGGGGAGATCGCGCGGGCGTTCATGGTGCCAGAGGCGACGATGGCGCAGCGGCTGGTCCGTGCGAAACGCAAGATCCGCAACGCGGGCATCCCGTACCGGGTGCCGCCCGCCGAACTGCTGCCCGCGCGGCTGACCGCCGTGCTCGGCGTGGTGTACCTGCTGTTCAACGAGGGCTACGCCGCGTCGGCGGGCGAGAACCTGGTGCGGCGCAACCTGTCGGCCGAGGCGATCCGGCTCGGCAGGGTCCTCGTGTCGCAGCTGCCCGACGAACCGGAGGCCATGGGGCTGCTCGCGTTGATGCTGCTGCACGACGCCCGCACCCCCGCCCGGGTGTCACCGTCGGGCGAGCTGGTGACACTGGAGGACCAGGACCGCGGGCTGTGGAACGCGGCGGCCATCGAGGCGGGCACGGTGCTGCTGGAAACCGCGCTGCGCATGGGAAAGCCGGGCTCGTACCAGGTGCAGGCGGCGATCGCGGCGTGCCATTCGACGGCGAAGACCGCGGCGGACACCGACTGGGCGCAGATCGCGTCGCTGTACGCGGAGCTGGGGAAGTACGTGCCTTCGCCGGTGGTCGCGCTGAACCACGCGGTGGCCGTCGCGATGGCCGAAGGCCCCTCGGCCGGGCTCGCGCTGGTGGACTCGCTGACCGGTCTCGACGGCTACCACCTGCTGCCCGCGACCCGCGCGGACCTGCTGCGGCGCCTCGGCCGCAGGGCCGAGGCGGCGTCGGAGTACCGCGCCGCGCTGGCGCTCGCCACCTCTGACGTGGAGAAACGCTACCTGGCGGGCAGGCTCGCCGAAGTCTCCGGGTAGGGGTGTCGATCCCGGCGGTTCCCGTTCGTCGGTGGACCGAAACCGGATCGAAGGAGGACACGCGGTGTTGACGAAGGCGTACGACGCGACGGCGGCCGTGCTCGCGGAAGTGACCGACTGGTCCGCACCCAGCCCGTGCGCGGGCTGGACGGTGCGGGACGTGGCGAACCACCTGGTGGACGCCATGTGCACGTTCGCGGCGGCGGTCGACGGCGGCCAGGGGGAGTACCGGGGCGAGGACCTGCCCGGCGCGTACCGGGAGGCGGCCGACCGGTGCCTCGCGGTGTTCGAGGACCCGGCGGTACTGGCGGCGTCGCACCCGTTCCCGCCCGGGCCGACGCCGGGTTCGGTGATCGCGCGGATCAGCCTGTCCGAGTCGCTGGTGCACGGGTGGGACGTGGCGCGTGGTGCCGGGGTGGCGTACCGGCCTGCACCGGAGGTGGTCGACGCGGTACGGGAGTTCACGGCCGGTCCGCCGCCAGAGGAGGGCATGTTCGCGCCGCCGGTGGTCCCGTCGTCCGACGACCCGATGACCGTGCTGCTGGCACACCTGGGGAGGAAGGCATGAGCGTGTCGACGTTCGGTTCCGCCGACGACCCGGCGGTGCTGCTGATCGGCGGTGCGGGCGCGTCGATGGACTGGTGGCCACCGGCGTTCTGCCGCATGCTGACCGGCCGGTACGTCATCCGCTACGACCACCGCGACACCGGCGACGCGCCGAGCTACCCGCCGGGGGCGCCCGGCTACACCGGGACCGACCTGGTGACCGACGCGCTCGCCGTGCTGGACGGCCTGGGGGTGGCGGCCGCGCACGTGGTCGGCATCTCGATGGGCGGCGGCATCGCGCAGGAGCTGGTGCTGGACCACCCGGACCGGGTGCTGTCCCTGACCGCGATGTCCACCACGGCGGGCGCCGGTGACCCGGACCTGCCGGGCATGGTTCCGTTGGAGTTCCCGCCGGACCCGGACTGGGCCGACCAGGCCGCGGTCGTGTCGCACCTGGTGGCGGGGCAGCGGGTCATGTCGGCGGAACCCTTCGACGAGCGGGAGATCCGCGAGATCGCCGAGATCGCGGTCGCGCGCACGACGAACCTGGAGTCCAGTCAGAAGAACCACTACGCGACCACCGACGACTCCGGACCGTGGCGGCACCGGCTGCCCGGGATCGGCGTCCCCGTCCTGGTGCTGCACGGCGACTCCGATCCGCTTTTTCCGCTGCCCCACGGAGAAGCGCTGGCCCGGGAGATCCCGGGCGCGCGGCTGGTGGTACTGGAGAACACCGGCCACGAGTTCCCGGGTCGCAACTGGCCCGTGGTGGCCAAGGAGATCCTCGGTATCTCCCGGTGACCCGGCGCTTCCGGGGCGGTCAGCCGCGCGCGGCCAGGAAGCGGGCTCTTCCTTCGGCCAGGTCCACAATGGGCGACGGGTAGCCGGTCACCGGTTTCTCCCACGGGCGGTGCACGTGTCTTCCGTCCACACCGGACAGTTCCGGGACGTGCCTGCGCACGTACTCGCCGTCCGGGTCGAAGCGCTCGGCCTGTCGCAGCGGGTTGAGGACGCGGTTGGGGCGGGTGTCGGTGCCGGTGCCCGCCACCCACTGCCAGTTCATGCAGTTGTTGGCCACGTCGCCGTCGAGCAGGTGCCGGAAGAAGTGCGCGGCGCCCGCCCGCCAGTCGAGGTACAGCGTCTTCGTCAGGAACGAGCCGACGATCAGCCTGGCGCGGTTGTGCATCCAGCCCTCGGCGAGCAGTTGGCGCATGCCCGCGTCCACGATCGGGATTCCCGTCTCGCCGGCCTGCCACGCCGACAGCGCGTCCTCGTCGTCGAGCCAGCGGTCGCCGCGTGGGCGGTAGTCGGTGTGCGCGGCGGCTGGGCGGGCCGCGAGGACCTGGTGGTGGAAGTCGCGCCACGCGAGCTGGCGGACGAACTCCGCCGACTTCTCCGCGCGCCGCGCCACCTCCAGTGCCGAGACGCAGCCGAGGTGCAGGTACGGGGACAGCCGTGACGTGCCGTCCTTCGGCAGCGCGTCGTGGTTGTCCGCATAGGACTCCGCCGACGAGCGCACCCACTCCGTCACCCGGTGGCGTGCCGCCGTCTCCCCGCCGGGGAAATCGTTGCGCTTGGCCGAAAGCACGGCAGCCGCCCGGATCGCCGGCAGCGTGACGCGCCGTGGCTTCGGTGCCTCGGCACGCCATGACGTGGCCGCCCACCGGCGGTGGTAGGGGCTGAACACCGAGAAGTGGTCCGACCCGGACGGGGTGACCGCGCCCGGCGGCACGACCGTGTGCACGTCGTCGTGCACCACGAACTCGCACGTCAGCGCCGACCGCAGCGCCTCCTCCCGCGCCATGGCGAACGCCGACACGTCACCGGCGATGTGGACCCGGTCGGCGCAGACCTCCCGCGCGACCCGGCAGACCTCCCGCACCGGGTCGCCGTCGCGCACGACCAGCCTGCCGCCGAGGTCGCGCAGTGACGCGTCCAGGTCGGTGAGGGACTCGTTCAGGAACTTCCTGCGGCCCGCCGCGAAGTCGGTGCCGCTGATCCGGGAGTCGCGGACGAACAGCGGCACCACCGCGTCCGCGCCGAGGACCGCCGCGGCGAGCATCGGGTTGTCGTGCACCCGCAGGTCACGCGTGAAGACGGCGACCGTCGTCGTCATTTACGGGTCGCCAGCGCCGACAGCGCGCACAGCAGGCCCCAGCCGCCCGCGATCGCGATGATCTTCTTCTGTTCCGGTTTCCCCGCCATGGCCTTGCCGAGCACCACCAGGTCACCGGCGTCGGACGCGACCCGCACGCCGATCGCGACCCGCATCGCCCTTCGCGATGGCGCGACCGCCATCGCCACCCCGGACGCGAGGTCGCGGATGCCGAGCGTGCGGGTGAACGTGTGCAGGTCGGGGTCGTCCTGGGACATCCCGGAGGGCTTCAGCAGCAGCGCGGGCCGCACCGTGATCGCGGCACCGTAGGCGGCGGTCGCGAGGCCGAGCAGCCGGGGCAGCAGAAATCTCATGGTGTCGTCTCCTCGTGTTCGGCGGCGCCGGTGATGTTGCGTGCCATGCCACCGAAGATGATGTCGTGGAAGGGCGCGATCGACTTCCAGTACACGTGCCCGGCGAGCCCGTGGGGTTCGAAGATCGCCCGTTGGCGGTACACCGACCCTCCGTTCTCGCCACGTTCGGCGCACAGTTCGAGCCACGCCCGGCCCGGTACCCGCATTTCGGCGCGGAGGCGCAGGAGGTTGGGTCGGTCGAGCCGTTCGACCCGCCACCAGTCGAGCGCCTCACCGGTGTGCAGGCGGCGCGGGTCGCGGCGGCCCCTGCGCAGGCCGACGCCACCGGCCAGGCGGTCGATCCAGCCCCGCACCGACCACGCGAGCGGGAACGAGTACCAGCCGTGCTCGCCGCCGATGGCCTCGATGACCTGCCACAACGTGTCCGGGTCCGCGCTGGTGGCCAGCTCGCGCACGTCGGTGTACACGCTGCCGCCGGACCAGGTGGGGTCGGTCGGCAGCGGGTCGGAGGGCGCACCGGCGTCGGACCAGCGCGTCGGCACGTCGGACCGGCGGATGCGGGTGAGCGCCAGCTCGATGGCCTGCTCGACGTGGACGAGGCCCGCGTCCGGGTCGGGGATGTGCGCGGCGATGTCGCGGTCACCGGCGACGACCTCGTGCACCAGCGACTCGATCAGCGGGACCGCGATGCCGCGCGGCACCGGCGTGACCAGGTTGATCCACTGCGCGGACAGCCACGGCGTCAGCACCGGCACGGGCACCACCACGCGTCTGGGCAGCTTCGCGACCACCGCGTACTTGCGCATCATGTCGAGGTAGGTCAGCACGTCCGGGCCGCCGATGTCGAACGCGCGGTCCACGTCGGGCGGCAGCGCGGCCGCGTGCACGAGGTAGTGCAGGACGTCCCGCACCGCGATCGGCTGGATGCGGTTGTGCACCCACTTCGGCGTGATCATCGCGGGCAGCCGTTCGGTGAGGTAGCGCAGCATCTCGAAGCTCGCCGAGCCAGAGCCGATGATCACCGCGGCGTTGAGCACGACCGTCGGCACACCGGAGCCGAGCAGGACCTGCCCGACCTCGCGGCGCGACGCCAGGTGCGGCGAGAGCTCCTCGCCGTCGGGTGCGATGCCGCCGAGGTAGACGATCCGTTTCAGGCCCGCGTCGTGCGCCGCGTGCGCGAGCGTGGCCGCCAGGTCGCGGTCCCGGTCGACGAAGTCCTTCCGCTGCAGCGAGTGGACGAGGTAGTAGACGACGTCCTGGCCCGCCAGCGTGTCCTGGACGGAACGGGCGTCGGACAGGTCGGCACGCACCACCTCGGCCTGGTCCCGCCACGGCGTCTCGGCGAGCTTGCCGGGGTCCCGGGCGATCGCGCGCACCGTGTGGCCCGCGTCGAGCAGTGCGGGCACGAGCCGCCCGCCGATGTACCCCGTCGCTCCGAACACCACGCACCGCATGGAGCCGATCCTTGCCGACCGGGCGCGTTCTCGCAGATCAGGCGCTGATGGCGGCGACCGTGGCCTGGGCGAGCGCGACCAGGTCGCCCGGCGCGACCTCGATCTCCAGCCCTCGTCTGCCGCCGCTGCAGAAGATGGTGCCGAACCGCTCCGCCGAGCTGTCGACCACGACGGGCAAACGTTTGCGGTGCCCGAGTGGCGCGATGCCGCCCGCCACGTACCCGGTGGCCCGCTCGGCGGCCGCGACGTCGGCCATCTTCGCCTTCTTGCCGCCCGCGGCCGCGGCGAGCGCCTTGAGGTCCAGCTGCCCGGACACCGGCACGACCCCGATCGTGAGGTGCCCGTCGACCTCGGCCACGAGCGTCTTGAACACCCGCTCGGCGGGCAGCCCGAGCAGCTCGGCCGCCTCCAGCCCGAAGGACGCCGACCTCGGGTCGTGGTCGTACTCGTGCACCTGGTGCGCCACCTTCTTCTTCGCCAGCAGCGCGATAGCCGGAGTTCCTTTGCCCGCCATGCCGGGGAATCTAGCCGCGGCTGTCTTCCTCGCGTCCGGGGCGTCACCGGTGCAGAATCGCGGGCATGAGGTTCCTGCTCCTGCTCTGTGCCGACGAGACGACGCCCGTCCCGGACGTGCTGCCCGGCTGTACCGAGTGGTCGGCCGCGCTGACGGCGCGGAACGCGCTGGTCACGACCATGGGGCTGCACCCGCCCGAGACCGCGAGCACGCTGCGGGTCCGCGGCGGTGAGGTGCTGATGACCGACGGCCCGTTCGCCGAGACGAAGGAGCAGATGGGCGGGCTCGCGTTGATCGAGGCGGAGTCGGCGGGGGAGGCGCGGCGGATCGCGGCGACGCACCCGTGGGCGCGGTTCGGGGCCATCGAGGTGCGCCAGGTCTTCTGAGCGCCGACAACAACTATCGTCTTGACAAATATTATTGTCGGTGCGATGGTTCACGCATGTTCGAAGTCGCCGTCATCGAGGACCCGGCCGCCGCCGAGGTCTCCCTGGACCCCATCCGGGTACGCCTGCTCGCGGCGCTGGCCGAACCCGGGTCGGCGACCACGCTCGCCGGGCGGGTCGGCCTGCCCCGCCAGAAGGTCAACTACCACCTGCGCGCGCTGGAGAAGCACGGGCTCGTCGAACTGGTCGAGGAGCGCCGCAAGGGCAACGTGACCGAGCGCGTGCTGCGGGCCACCGCTGCCTCCTACGTGATCTCGCCCGCCGCGCTCGCGGCCGTCGCACCCGACCCGGGCCGGTCCGCCGACCGGCTGTCGGCCCGCTGGCTGCTCGCGCTCGCGGCGCGGCTGGTCAGGGACGTCGGCTCGCTGATCACCGGGGCCGACAAGGCGAAGAAGCGGATCGCGACGTTCGCCGTCGACGGTGAGATCCGGTTCGCCAGCGCACAGGACCGGGCCGCGTTCGCCGAGGAGCTGGCGACCGCGGTCACCGGCCTCATCGGCAAGTACCACGACGAGTCGGCCGAGGGCGGGCGCAGGCACCGCCTCGTCGTCGCCGTCCACCCGAGCGCGGACGGGGCCGCGTGATGGGGCGCGAGTTCGCCTCGGAAGAGGAGCTGCGGGTCGACGCCACCCCCGACGAGGTGTGGGCGGCGATCGCGACCGGCCCCGGCATCGACTCCTGGTTCATGGGCCGCAACGAGGTCGACGCGGGCCGGGCCGTGCGGCAGGCGTTCGCCGGCTACACGCCCCAGCACGAGGTCACCGCGTGGGAGCCGGGCAAGTGGCTCGCCTACGGTTCGAGGCCCGCGCCGGACGGCCGGTTCGTGGCGTTCGAGTTCCTCATCGAGGGCCGTGACCGCGGCAGCACGGTCCTGCGCGTCGCCAACAGCGGCTTCGTGCCCGGCGACGACTGGGCGGACGAGTTCGAGGCGATGGCCAAGGGAAACGCGCTGTTCCTGGCCACGCTCGCCACGTACCTCGACCACTTCGCGGGCCGCTTCGCGACCCCGGTCACCGCGTTCGGGCCGATGGTCACCGACTGGCCGCGCACCCGCGCGAAGCTCGTCGCCGCGATCGGCCGCGACGGTGACCGGGTGCGGTTCACGCCCGGCGGACTGCCGCCGGTCGACGGCGTCGTCTACTTCGAGAACGAGGACGTCATCGGAATTCGCGCCGACGACGCGATCTACCGTTTCCTGCGTGGTTTCCGCGGGCCCGTGATGGCCTGCCACCACATTTTCACCGACATTTCCCCGGACGCCACCGAGCAGGCCTGGGTGGACTGGCTGAACACGAAGGACCTGACATGAGCACGACGACTTCAGCGGACGGCACGACAATCGCGTACGAGGTTTCCGGCGACGGCCCGCCGCTGGTGATCGTGGACGGCGCCATGTGCTACCGCGACTCCGGCCCGTCCCGGCCGCTCGCCGCCGAGCTGGCCGCGGACTTCACGGTGTACACCTACGACCGGCGCGGCCGCGGCGAGTCCCCGGACGCGGAGTTCACGACGCAACGCGAGATCGAGGACCTCGAGTCGGTCGTGAAGGAGGCGGGCGGCACCGCGTACGTGTTCGGCGCGTCCTCGGGTGCGATGCTGGCCCTGGAGGCCGCGAACGCCGGTGTCGGCGTCACGAAACTCGCGATGTACGAGCCGCCGCTGATCGTCGACGGCACCCACGCGCCGGCCCCGGAGTCGGCGCTGCCGGAAATGCGTGCGCTGGTGGCGGAAAACCGTCGCGGCGACGCGGTGACCGCGTTCATGAAATCGGTGGACGTGCCCGGTTTCGGCATTCTGATGATGCGGCTGCTGCCGGTGTGGAAGAAGCTGAAGGGCGTCGCGCACACGCTGCCGAACGACCTGGTGCTGCTGGAGGGCCTGCGGCAGGGCCGTCCGCTGCCCGCCGACCGCTGGACGAGCGCGACGATGCCCGCGCTGGTGGCCGACGGCGGCAAGAGCCCGGAGTACATGCGCAACAGCGCGGCGGCACTCGCGGCGGTGCTGCCGAACGCCCGGCACGAAACCGTGCCAGGACAGACCCACCTGGTAAAGGCAAAAGCCCTGGCCCCAACACTGAAAACCTTCTTCCACAACTAAGCAACACCCCCACCAAAACCCGCGAGTCCCCGTTTCGGAACCCGCGAGTCCCCCGTTCAGGACCCGCGAGTTCCCCGTTCGCGACTCGCGAGTCCCCCGTTCAGAACTCGCGAGTCCCGCGTTCGGGACCCGCGAGTTCCCCGTTCAGAACTCGCGAGTCCCGCGTTCGGGACCCGCGAGTTCCCCGTTCGCGACCGCCGAGTTGGCGGTTGGTGACAGGGGCCGGAACGCGAACCGCCAACTCACCGGTTCTGAACGGGGGACTCGCCGGTTCCGAAACGGGGACTCGCGAGTCCTGGACGGGGGACTCGCGAGTCCTGGGCGGGGGACTCGCGGGTTAGGCTGGGGGTTTGGTTGTGTGGACGGTTGGGTCGCCCTGTTTGAGCCACACCTCCGGGGTGTCGATCGGGCGGAAGGAGCGGTCGCCGCCGGGTTCCCGGGTGTTCGGGACGGTGTCGCCGTTGGGCAGGTGCATGATGAAGTTCACCGGTTCGGTGTCGTCGGCGAGCGGGATCTCGTACACCGCCCACCCGTTCTCGACCCTCGTCACCGGCCACGGCCGGTCCCACGCGATCTGCGCCAGCACCGCCGGGTCGACCGCGTCGCCCCACATGTGCAGGCCCCACTGCCCTGCGTCGGTGTCGTAGTCACCGGCCGGCCGCAGGTACCGCAGCGTCGCCGTCTCCAGCGGCGGGCCCGCGTACCGCACGGTCCGCACCTCCGACCGCGCCTTGCCCAGCGTCGCCCGGTACGCCACCGGCGTGCCCGGCGCCAGGTCCAGCGCACCGAGGTCGTCGAACACCGTGTACGCGGGCGACGTGCTGTCGCTGCCGATCGCGGTCCACTCACCGCCGTCGACGCTGCGCTCGAACGACACCACGTGCGTCGCCTTCTCCGGGTCCGCCGACGCCCGCACCTCGACCGTGCCGCGCACGCCGCCACCGTCGGCGGGTGCCTCGATGGTCAACTTCGGCTCGGGCACGCGACCGCGGACCGTGCCGCTGGCCCGCGTGTGCCTGCCGTTGTCCAGCACCACGGCGCGGTACTCGACGGGTGTGCCGGGGGCGTACGCCGTCGTGTCGTGGAAGACGCGGTACGGGGCGTTGTCGTCGGTGCCGATCGGCTGCCAGCGGCCACCGGCCACCCGCGCCTCGAACGACACCTCGTACAGCGACGATCCGCGCACGTCGGCGGCGATCTCCACCCGGCCCTGCGCGGCCGGTGCCGGTGCCGCGAGCGAGATCGCGGGCGCGCGGTGCGAGCGCGGGATCCGGCCGTCCAGCGCGTAGACCACAGTGGACAGTGCGGGCACGGTGACGGTCAGCTTGCCGTCCCGGCCGGTCTTGGCGCGGGCCGGACCGGTGCCGTACACCTTGCGGTAGTTCGACTTCGTCGTGTACGTCGGGACCGCCGCCGTCACCGGCGACTCGCTGTTGTTCAGCGCCACCACGTACTCGCGCTGCTGGCGCCGGTCGATCCGGGAGAACGCGTAGACGCCCGCGGACGCCGACGACAGCCTGCTCTGGTGCACACCGTCGCGCAGCGCCGGGTGCCGCTCGGTGACCGACGCGAGACCGGCGATCGTGCGGTAGAGCGGGTGCGAGGTGGTGAAGTTGTCGACCGCGTGGGTCGCGTCCGTGCCGAGCAGGTCGTCGTCGAGGTACTCGGGCACCTGCGAGGCGAACAGCGTCTGCCGCGCGTCCTGGTCACCGCCCGGCCCGGTGAAGCCCTGCTCGTCGCCGTAGTAGATCACCGGGTTGCCGCGCGAGAAGTACATGAGCTCATGGCCGAGCCGGTCGCGCGCCACCCACTCGGCGTCACCGGCGCCCGGGTTGTCGGCGACGACGAACCCGCCGAAGCGGCCCATGTCGTGGTTGCCGAGGAACGTGGGCAGGTCGTAGACGTTGGAGTCGGCGTCGGTGTACCAGTCGTCGTCGGCGAAGAACGTGGCGAGGTCGTCGGTCGGCGCGCTGCTCGCCGCGAACTCGCGTGCCGCGTCCTGGAACGGGAAGTCCAGCACGGACTGCATCGTGCCGGTCGTCGTGAAGTGCGAGGTGTAGCTCTTCGTGGTGTCGAAGACCTCGCCGAACATGAAGAACTCGCGCTTGCCGTGCTCGTGGGCGAACTTGAGCACCCTTGGCCCGAACTCCTGCCAGAACGCGTCGTCGACGTGCTTCATCGTGTCGATGCGGAACCCGTCGATCCCGAAGTCCTCGATCCACTTCTGGTAGATCTCGACCATGCCGTCGACCACGCGCGGGTTCTCGGTGAACAGGTCGTCGAGGCCGAAGAAGTCGCCGTACTGGGAGTCCTCACCGACGAACGTGGTGTCGCCCCGGTTGTGGTAGAGCGTGACGTCGTTCAGCCAGGCCGGGACCTTGAGGTTCTGTTCGGCCGGGTCGAGCACCGGGGTGTACGGGAAGGACGTCGCCGGGTCGAGCGCGGGGAAGTCGTCCCCGCCCGCGTGGTCGCGGTCGTCGAACACGGCGCCGTCGGCGGTCGTGTACGGCGCGACGTCCTTGGACGTGTATGCCTTGCGCGCGCCTTCCTCGTAGCCGATGACGTCGGCGGTGTGGTTGGTGATGATGTCGAAGTAGACCTTCATGCCGCGGTCGTGCGCGTCGTCGACGAGCGCGGCGAGGTCGGCGTTGGTGCCCAGGTGCGGGTCGATCTGGGTGAAGTCGGTGATCCAGTAGCCGTGGTAGCCGGCGGACGGGCCGTCCTCCAGCTGCACGGCCTTGTTCTTGAAGCTGGGGGTGAGCCAGATCGACGTGGTGCCCAGACCCTGGATGTAGTCGAGTTCGCTCCGCAGCCCGGCGAGGTCACCGCCGTTGTAGAAGCCCTTCCTGGTGGGGTCGAAACCGGACACGAGCGGGTCTTCTGGCAGCCCGCCGCGGTCGTTGCCGGTGTCGCCGTTGGCGAACCGGTCGGCCATGACGAAGTAGAAGTTCTCGTCGGTGACCGGCCCGCGCAGCGAGTGACGTGCCTGCGGCCCGCCGTCGCGGGCGTCACGGTCCGCGGCGGCCGGGGTCGTCAACCCGGCCATGAGCAACGGAACCAGAAGCGCCACCGCGGCGCGACGGACAGACATGGTGGCCCTCCATTGGGTTCGTCCCGGCGGGGAACGATAACCGTGTGCAGGGCCTCCCAGCGAGCGCCAACCAGACCAATTCCAGCGCCCTGTGGACAACCGGCCCGCACCCTCCCGAAACTGTCGGTCCCCAGGGGTAGCGTTGAAACCGGGGGACCCCCTGGCCGTGCGAGTGGGACTCTCGTCCGGTGCGGGGCTTGACACCCGGCCGCCGGGAAGAAACGGGCGCCGGCGCGGGTTGTGCTGGGACGTGACTCCGGTACCGCTCTCCGTGCTAGAACTCGCCCCCGCAGCCCGCGACGCCACCGCGACCGAAGCGCTGCACAACACCGCTGAGCTGGCCAAACGGGTCGAAGCGCTCGGCTACCGGCGGATCTGGGTCGCCGAGCACCACAACATGCCCTCGATCGCCAGCTCGTCGCCCGCGGTGCTGATCGCACACCTCGCCGCCGTGACGTCGACCATCCGCGTCGGTTCCGGCGGGGTGATGCTGCCCAACCACGCGCCACTGGTGGTCGCCGAGCAGTTCGGGACGCTGGAGGCACTGCACCCCGGCCGCGTCGACCTGGGCATCGGCCGTGCGCCGGGCACCGACCAGCGGACCGCGCTCGCACTGCGCAGGACCATGGCCGGGCTGTCCGCGGAGGGCTTCCCGCAGGAGCTGTCCGACCTGATCGGTTACTTCCAGGGCGACAACGACCTCATCCAGGCGGTGCCGGGCCGGGGCAACGAGCCCGCGATCTGGCTGCTCGGGTCCAGCGGGTTCTCGGCGCAGCTGGCGGGGATGCTGGGGTTGCCGTTCTCGTTCGCGCACCACTTCAGCTCTGCCAACACCGTGCCTGCGCTCGAGCTGTACCGGGAACACTTCCGCCCGTCGCGCTGGCTGTCCGAGCCGTACGCGAAGGTCGCGGTGAACGTGGTCTGCGCCGACACGGACGAGAAGGCTCGCTGGCTGGCGGGCCCGTCGGCCCTGGCGTTCCTGAAGCTGCGCACCGGCAGACCGGAGGCACTGGTCCCGCCGGAGGAGGCGGCCGAGTACCCGTACAACGAGGTGGAACGGGCCTTCGTCGAGGACCGCTGGCGCGACCAGGCGGTCGGTTCCCCGGAGACCGTGCAACGACAGCTGCAGAACCTGCTCACCCGCACGGGCGCGAACGAACTGATGCTGACGACGATGGTCTACGACCTCGCGGCCCGCACCCACTCGTTCGAACTGGTGGCGGAGAAGGTGGCCCCGACGCTGACCCGCTAGTCGCCCACTTCCGCGAAGACCGCGCTGACCTGCGAAAACCGCGAACCCGGCCGGAACGCAACCCCCACCCGAACCCGGGGGCGTCCCGCCATGCCAGTTTACCGGTGTCCACCGACCGGGTGAGGGATGTCGATCTTGCCTGTGGACAACCGGGGCGGCTGTGGACAACTCGGGTTCGCGGGCGGGCGGTGGTCGGGGTGGCGACCTAGGGTTGCTGCCATGACGAACGCGGCGGCTTCTGGCACTTTCCGGCTCGGTGGTGATCTTCCGGTCGTGCGGCTCGGGTATGGGTCCATGCAGCTCACCGGGTATGGCGTGTGGGGGGAGCCGGACGATCCGGCCGCCGCGGTGCGGGTGTTGCGGCGCGCGGTGGAGCTGGGGGTCGACTTCATCGACACGGCGGACTCCTACGGGCCGTTCGTCGCCGAGTCGTTGATCCGGGAGGCGTTGCACCCGTACGACGGGGTGTGCGTCGCGACCAAGGCGGGGTTCACGCGGCAGGGGCCGCACCAGTGGACGGCGCTCGGGCGGCCGGAGTACCTGCGGCAGCAGGTGGAGCTGTCGTTGCGGCATCTCGGGGTGGAGCGCATCGACCTGCTGCAGCTGCACCGGATCGATCCGACGGTGCCGGTCGCGGACCAGGTCGGTGCGCTGGCCGAACTGCGGTCGGAGGGCAAGATCCGGCACATCGGGTTGTCGGAGGTGTCCGTCGCCGACATCGAGGAGGCGACCCGGACGGCGCCGATCGTGTCGGTGCAGAACCTGTACAACGTCGCCGACCGGCGGGCTGAGGACGTGCTGGAGTTCTGCGAGGCGGCGGACATCGGGTTCATCCCGTGGTTCCCGCTGGCCACCGGGGAGCTGGCGAAGGAACGCGGGCCGCTCGCGTCGATGGCCGGGCGGCACTCGGCGTCGCCCTCGCAGCTGGCGCTGGCGTGGTTGTTGCGCCGGTCGCCGGTGATGTTGCCGATTCCGGGGACGTCGAGCGTGGCGCACCTGGAGGAGAACGTCGCGGCCGCCGGGATCGAGCTGTCGGACGACGAGTTCGAGGCGATCGCCAAGGCGGCCTGACGGTGCTGGTGGCCGCCTGAGGGGCGGCTCAGGCGGCCGGAGCAGGACAACGGTGACGCCGACAAACGTGGGCGAGGATGGTCACCCACGGCTCGGATTGTCCGGCGTCACCGTCGTCCCGGCTCCCCGACCGCAACCGAAGTTGGCGCGGTCCCCCATTTCGTACACGGTTCGCCTCGGCGCACTGCAAGGTGCGTAACACCCCGACTCGTGGGTGCGCCGACGTGACCAGCGGATACGGTGAACCCACGTCACTCGTTTGGCGTAGCGCCGTCAGGGGAACACGGAGAGTCCCCGTCGGGCACACTGGGATCGGGACCATGTTCTGGAGGGGGTCCAGCGATGCATCAGGAGAGCCTGCCGTACCGGCACGGCATCCATGAGGCGATGGGCGTGCTGTCCGGGCAGTGGGTCACCGCCGTCCTCGCGTCGTTGACCGCCCGCCCGATGACCTACTCAAAGTTGCTCGAACACATCAACCACTCCGAAGAGCGACACGGATGGGTCACGCACGAGCGGCCACTGCGACAGAAGGTGCTCACCGACACGTTGCACCGCATGCAACGGGACGGGCTCGTGGTCAAGATCAGCAGACCGAGCCGGTTCGGCTCCACCTGGTACCAGCTGACGCCGATGGGCCGGTCCCTGCTGCGGTCGCTGCTGCCGCTCGCCAAGTGGGCCGAGGACCACCGCGGCGACCTGTCGCAGGCCCGCGCCGCGTACCTGGCGGCACAGGAAGCCGCGGGCCCGCCCACCCGGCGCGGCTAGTGTCCCGTGCCGGATTCCCGGCACGGGACACTAGGTCAGGTCGCCGATCACGGCCACGATGCTCTGCACCTGGTTGCGCCCGGAGTCCTTCGCGACGAACAACGCGTCGTCCGCGGCGAGCAGGACGTCCTGCAGCTCCGGCCCGAACTCCGGGTACAGGGCGATGCCGATGGACACCGACAGCTCGTCGATCACCGTGCCACCGGCCGTGCCACCGACCGGAACCCGCAGCTCACGGATCCGCTCGCGCATCCGCTCCGCGATCCCGCGCAGCGTCTCCTGCGTGACCTCCGGGCACAGCACCACGAACTCCTCGCCGCCCCAGCGGCCCACCACGTCGTACCTGCGGGCGGACGCCGCCAGCACGTCGGCGACCGCCTGCAGCACCTGGTCGCCGACCAGGTGGCCGTGGGCGTCGTTCACCGCCTTGAAGTGGTCGAGGTCGATCATCAGCACACCGACCTGTGACTCGTCGCGGGCGGCGCGCTGGATCTCGGCCGTCGCCAGGTTCGTCCACGACGTCGCGTTGGCGAGGCCGGTCTTCTGGTCGGTCGACGCGGCCTCCTCCAGCTGCCGCATCAGCACGCTGCGGTGCAGCACCAGCAGCGCGGGCACGATCATCACCGCCCACAGCGGGTTGAAGGTGATCAGCAGGCCGGTGATGGCGCCGAGGCCGAGGGTGCCGTACTCGAGCGCGTTCTCCTTGCCGGTGCCCAGGGCGCGGCGCAGGTCAAGGCGCTTCTCGTGCAGTGTGATCGCGCAGGCGACCAGGCCCGAGTTCACGCACGAGTAGGCCACCACGGCCAGCGCGATCGCCACGACCACCAGCGGCTGGTCCCATCCGCCGAGGCTCTCGGGCGCGAACAGGTGCCGGATGGTCCACGCGGTGTGCGCGGCCAGCACGACCGTCGACGCCGTGAACACCAGCCGGTACGGGCGCACGCCACGCACCCGGTACCAGCTGCGCCAGAACAGGTGGAGGTACAGCAGGCACACGACGGCCGGGGTGAGCACGGGCGGCAGGACCAGCGCGGCGGAGAACGTCCACACCGAGGTCAGGTTCACGTGCGGGGTGTCGTTGAAGCGCCGCCGCACCCGTTCGACATGCCGGGACAGCTCACCCATCGTCACGCCGAGGAAGACGATGATGCCGAGGGTGACCACCGCGTTCCGGTCGACGACGGAATGTCCGGCGAGGAAAGCGGTGACCCCGATCGCCGCCGCCTCCACCAGCAGGATGAGCGCCAGCACCCTCGTGGGCTCGTCCCACAGCGCCCACCGCCACGGCGCCCTGGACCGGTCACCGGTCGAAAGGGATGCTGGTTGGGCCGATCGGGCGAAAACCACCTGATCAGCGGCCCCGTTGCCGTGCTCGGCGGCAGTCCCCTCGGGAGGAGGTGCGCACGATGACGAACAAGGACTGGTGATCTCCGTGCTCTGTGCCATGGCCCGGTCAGCGGCCTTGACGTCAGCTTCGTCATCCCCATCCGCAGGAGGAGGTGCCTTCGATGATGAACAAGGACTGGTGAGCTCCCCGTGCTTCTCGGCGTCGTCGGGTTCGCGCCCACCCGCCTGCTCGGGTGACTGCCCCTGGCGGGAGCGGGCGCGAAGCCACGACGCGCCACTGAGTCCGGTCAACGCCACGCCGGCAACACCTCCGGTTGCGACCGCGAGGACGGGGTCGGTCGCGTCGGCGAGGACGCCGGCGGCGAGCACCGCGACGCCCTGTGACGACAACACCCCCGCGCCGGCGAGCCCGGCAGCGGCGCCCCGGCGGTGGTCGGGGACGCTGACGACGAAGGCCGCCTGCGCGAGGATCAGATAGGCGGTGGCGCACGCTCCGGAGATCCCCCAGAGCAGCACCACCACGAACAGCGGTGGCTGGAAGAGGCACAACACGAGTGGCACGCCCGCCGCGACGGCGAGCCACGTGGTCATCGCGGGCCGCCGGTCCTGCGGCAGTCTCGGTACGAGCCACGCGCCGACGATGCTGCCAGCGGGATCGGCGGCCATCAGCAGCCCCACGCCGATGGCGGCCGCGCCGAGCGTGTCGGCGTAGGGCGCGGCGAGGCCCTCGGGGACGGTGAAGATCCCGACCGTCCACGACAGCGCGACCAGCGCCCGGAGGCGGCGGTCCTGCCAGAGCATGCGGGCGATGCCGGTGTCCCGGCCCTGCGACTCCGGCGCGTCCGGCACCGGCCGGTGCCGGACCCGGGCGGCGACCACGGCCGCGGCGACGACGAACGTGACGGCGTTGAGCCCGAGCGCGACGTGCGGGTCGAGCACGACGAGCAGCGCGCCGCCGCCGAGGAAACCACCGACCTGGGCGAACTGGTTGGTGACGGTCCGCAGCGACAGGCCGGTGACGTACCGGCTGCCTTCGAGGATCGTGGGGAGCAGCGCCTGCTGGGCCGCCTTGAACGGCGCGCCACCGAGCGTGAGCAGGAAGACCAGCGTGAGCAGCACCGGCAACGGCAGCCCCGGCACGGCCATGAGCCCGGCGACGACCGCCCGCGCCAGGTCGGCGCCGATCATCAGCTCGCGGCGCGGGAACCGGTCGGCGAGCGGGGCCAGCACAACCCCGCCGAGCAGGGCGGGGAGGAAGGTGAGCGCGTAGGTGAGGGCGGTCCAGCCAGCCGAGTTGGTGTGCCGGTAGACGAGCACGGCGAGACCGACCCGCGCGAGCTGGTCACCCGCGACCGACAGCAGTTCCGCGGCCCACAGTGCGCGGAACTCACGCACCGCGAGAACATCGCGAAACCCCGCCTGACGCCCCATTCCGCCGTCCTCGTTCCGCCACCGACGGGTCGTCCGCCGCCTCGAACAACCCGCCGTTCCGACCCTAGATCCAAGCCTGACCGAGAACGCGGTCACGCCCGTTGTCCACCCGAATGGCCCATCGGGGTGACCGAGAGTGATCTCAGTGGGGATGCTCCGTTTCCCGCCACGCTACCGGCACCCACCGACAGTCCCCGGCCGCCGAGCTACCGGTCCCGGCGGAACGTGCGGCGGTACTGGTCCGGGGCGACGCCGACCGTGCGGTGGAAGTGGCGGCGCAGGGTGGCGGCCGTGCCCATGCCGGTGCGGTCCGCGATCAGGTCTACGGCCAGGTCGGTCGTCTCCAGCAGTTCCTGCGCGCGGTGCAGGCGCTGGTTGTGCAGCCACCGCAACGGTGTCGTGCCCGTGGTGGCGACGAAGTGCCGCGCCAGGTTGCGCGAGCTCATGCCCGCCCGCGACGCGAGCTGCTCGACGGTCAACGGCTCGTGCAACCGCTCGACCGACCACCGCATGACGGCCTCGAGCGGACTGCCCGTGGCAGGTGAGGGCGCGGCGATGAACTGGGCCTGGCCGCCGGACCGGTGCGGCGGCACGACCAGCCGCCGCGCGAGCGTGTTGGCGGCCGCCGCGCCGTGGTCCTTGCGCACCACGTGCAGGCACAGGTCCATGCACGCCGCCTTGCCCGCGGAGGTGAGGACCGGGTCATCGTCCACGTACAGCACGTCCGCGTCGACCTCGACCTCCGGGTAGCGGCGGGCCAGGTCCGCGGCGTGCGCCCAGTGGGTGGTGACCCGCCTGCCGTCGAGCAGCCCGGCGGCGGCGAGCACGAACGCGCCGGTGCACAGCGACATGATCCGGGCGCCGCGGGCGTGCGCGGCCCGCAACGCGGCGACCACGTCGGCGGGTGGCTCGGCGTCGACGTCGTGACACGAGGGGACGACCACCGTGTCCGCGCCCGCCACCGGGCCGAAGCCGCTGGCCGTCGCCACCCTGGCCAGCTCGCCCAGCCACGCCGACCTCGGCCCGTAGACCGTGAGGTCGTACCACGGGTCCGCGATGTCGTCGCGGACCACGCCGAACACCTCGACCGCCGTCGCCGCCTCGAACAGCATCGCGCCCTCGTACAGCACCAGTGCCACCGACCGCATGTCCGAAAGTGTACCGATGCGGTCTGATCAGACACTCGTGCCGGCGGCGCGGCCACGTGACCATGAGCCGGTGAACAGCACAGTCGCCGTCGTCGGCGCCCACGGGCACACCGCCCGCTTCGTCCTCACCCAGCTCCGCGCGCTCGGGCTCACACCGGTCCCGTTCGGCCGCGGCACCGCGCTCGCCTTCGACGGCGTCGCCGCGGTCGTCAACTGCGCGGGCCCGTTCGCGGACACCGCGGTGCCGGTCGCCGAGGCCGCGGTGCGGGCAGGCGCGCACTACTTCGACATCTCCGCCGAACAGGCCGTGACCATGGAGCTGCTGGCGCGGTTCCGCGACGCCGACGTCGTGGTAGCGCCGTCGGTCGCGTTCTACGGCGGCCTCGGCGACCTGCTGGCGACCGCGGCGATGGGGGACTGGCCGGCCGCCGACGAGATCCGCATCGGCACCGTGCTCGACAGCTGGCTGCCCACCGCGGGCACCCGCCGCACGATCACCCGCAACGCGGGCCGCCACGTCACCTACACCGGCGGCCAGTTCGTGCCGCCCGCCGAGCCGAGCACGGTCGAGTGGGACTTCGCGGCGCCGATCGGCGAACGGAAGCTGGTCGAGCTGTCCACGGCCGACCAGGTGACGATCGCCCACCACCTGCGCACCCCGAGGATCACCGTCCACATCAACACCGAACCCCTCGCCGACCTCGGCGACCCGGACACCCCGCCGCCCGCCCCGGCCGACGACCTCGGCCGGTCCGCGCAGACCTTCCACGTCGAGGTCGAGGTCCGCCGCGGCGGTGAACGCCGAGGGGCGAGCGCGTCGGGCCGGGACATCTACGCGGTCACCGGCCCGATCGTGGCGACCGCGGTCACCCGCGTGCTCGACGGCGGGCACACCGGCGCGCGCACGGCCGGGCAGCTCGGCGACCCGGCCGGGTTCCTGCGTGCGCTGACGCCCGCACACCTGACCGTAAACCTTGCCAGCAGGTGTCAGGTTTATCCGGCATCGTGACCGCCATGGACGAACTCAAGGGGAAGGTCGTGCTGGTCGCGGGTGCTTCGCGGGCCGCAGGCCGGGCCATCGCGGTGGAGCTGGGACGGCGGGGCGCGACCGTGTACGCGACGGGCAGGACGACCCGCGCGCAGCGGTCGGAGATGAACCGGCCGGAGACGATCGAGGAGACCGCAGAGCTGGTCACCGCCGCGGGCGGCGTCGGCATCGCGGTCCAGGTCGACCACCTCGAGAAGGACCAGGTCAAGGCGCTGGTGGAGCGGATCGACCGGGACCACGGGCGCCTGGACGTGCTGGTCAACGACATCTGGGGCGGGGACGTCTACCTCAGGTTCGGGCGCAAGCTGTGGGAGCACGACCTCGACGGCGGCCTGCGCATGCTCCGGCTCGGCATCGACACGCACGCCATCACCAGCCACCACGCGCTGCCGCTGCTGATCCGGCGGCCGGGTGGGCTGGTGATCGAGATGACCGACGGCACCACCGAGTCCAACGCCGCCTACCGCGCGGACGCGGGGTTCTTCTACGACCTCGTGAAGACCTCGGTGCAGCGGATGGCGCTCGCGCAGTCGGTGGAGCTGGCACCGCACGGCGCCACGGCCGTCGCGCTCACCCCCGGGTGGCTGCGGTCGGAGGCGATGCTGGAGGCGTTCGGGGTGACCGAGGACAACTGGCGGGACGCGACCAGGGACCAGCCGCACTTCGTGATCTCCGAGTCACCGGCGTTCGTCGGCAGGGCCGCGGCCGCGCTCGCCACCGATCCCGAGGTCGCGCGGTGGAACGGGCAGTCGCTCTCGTCGGGCCGGCTGGCGGCGGTGTACGGCTTCGACGACACCGACGGCAGCAGGCCCGACGCGTGGCGCTACATCGCGGAGGTGGAGAGCCAGGGCAAGCCTGCCGACGCGACCGGCTACCGCTGAGGCACTATGGGAGGTGATGAGATCTTGGCAGCCGTCCCTGGACATCGAGGACTTCCGCGCACTGCGCGAGCAGTTCACGGACTTCATGCTGGGGTACAAGTTCGCGATCGACGAGATCACCACGAAGATCAACATCCTTCGTGAGGACTTCAACAACGCGCACGAGTACAACCCGATCGAGCACATCAACTCGCGGCTGAAGGCGCCGGAGAGCGTGCTGGAGAAGGTGCGGCGCAAGAACTACGCGATGAACCTCGCGAGCATCAGGGAGAACGTGCTCGACATCGCGGGTGTCCGGGTGATCTGCAGCTTCATCTCGGACATCAACAAGATCCGCGACATGCTGGTCGGCCAGGAGGACATCACGGTCCTCGACGAGCGGGACTACATCAGCCGCCGCAAGCCCAACGGGTACCGCAGCCTGCACCTGATCGTGTCGATCCCGGTGTTCCGTTCGGACCGGGTGGACCGCATCCCGGTGGAGATCCAGATCCGCACGATCGCGATGGACTTCTGGGCGAGCCTGGAACACAAGATCTACTACAAGTACCGCGGTGAGGTCCCGCCCAACCTGCAGGGTGAGCTGGCCGAGGCGGCGGAGGCGGCCGCGGCGCTCGACGAGAAGATGGAGTCGCTGCACCGCCTGGTGGACCACAACAGCAGGCCGCGGCCCACCCCGGCCGCGGAGGAACTGGACCTCACCGCGCTGTACCTGGGTTTCCTCGGCAGCGCGGGCTGAGACGGCGACGCGGCGAAAGCGGGTGAGCGGGTTCACCGCGCGACGACGTCATGACGGTCCCGGCGGACGGTCTCTTTCCTGCCGGTCCTCGACCGGTGTGTTGCGGGCCGCGATGGCCAACCCCAGCTCGGCCAGAGCGGCCCGCAACTCCACCGGGGCCACCACCTCGACGCCGGCCCCCAGCGAGAGCAGCTGGGTGGTGGCCACCGGCAGGCTCTCGACCTCCAGTTCCACCTCTCGCCAGCCGTCCGCGTCCGGTGGGCCTGCCGTCGCCGTGGCCGCCGCGGCCGCGTCCTCGTCGGTCACGTTCCGCAGCGCGCGCAGTCCCTGGTGGTTCAGCCGCAGGCGCACCGTCTCCCGCAGCAGCGACCGTTCGAACCGGGCCGACGACCGCGCCCACCACGTCGCCAGCGAGAAGTCCGGGCGGGTGAACTCCGCCAGGAGCGACGCCGACTCGATCCTGGACACCCGGTACGTGCGGACGTCCGTGCCGACCCGCGCGACCAGGTACCAGACCCCGGCCTTCACGACCAGGCCCAGCGGGTCCACCTCGCGTGTCACCACCGCCGCGCCGCGCCGGTAGTCCATCCGCAGCGCTCGCGTGGAGGCCACCGCGTCCGCCACCACCGTCAGCTTCGTCGCCGTCTCGCTCTGCTGGAACCAGCCGGGCGCGTCGAGGTGGAACCGGTCCGCGATCGCCGACGCGTACTCCCGCAGCGGCGCGGGCAGACCGGCGAGCACCTTGGCCCGCGCGGCCGTCAGCGACGCGCCGAGTCCCAGCTCCGCCAGCAGTTCCGGCACGCCGACCGCGAAGATCGCCGCGGCCTCGCGGCTCGTGAGCCCGTCGAGCCTGGTGCGCCAGCCCGCCATCAGCCGGATGCCACCCGTGCGGCCCTGTTCGGTCCACAGTGGAACACCGGCGGCGAGCAGCGCCTCGACGTCGCGGTACACGGTGCGTTCCGACACCTCGAGTGCCGCCGCCAGCTCGGCGGCGGTCGACCGTCCGCGCTGCTGCAACAGGAACAGCAGCGTCACCAACCGCTCAGCCCGCACCCCGCGATTGTGCCACCGCCGTGATCAGGTACTGGGTCGGCGAGTTCCGCAGCCGTGTCGTGCTCACCTCCCCGAACCCGGCCAGCCAGCCCGCGATCCGGTCCAGCGCGTACACCTCGCCGTTCTGCCCGTGGAACAGGTTGAGGCTGAACGTCCGCAGGAACGACACGTCCGCTGGGCCCGGCGCGTCGCGGCCGTGTTCCAGGATCGCCACCACGCCACCGGGGTTCAGCGCGGCCTCGACCCGCGCCAGCAGCGCGCGGTTCCCGGCCTCCGGGTGCCCGTGCAGCACGTTGAACAACAGCACCACGTCGTACCCGGTCCCGAGGTCGGCCTCCAGGTAGTTCGCGGGCACCATCGTCACCCGGTCACCGCCGGGGCCGAGCGCGGACGCGTAGTCCAGCACCGTGGCCGTGAGCGACGGGTGCCGTTCGCACAGCGCGGTCGAGTACCGGCCGTGGCCGCCGCCGAGGTCCAGCAGTCGCGCCGGGCCCGGCGGCACCGGGATCAGCGGCGCCAGCTCCGCCGCGAGCAGCCGCGCGTGCTCGTCCAGCATGGACTGGAACTGCCGTGAGGTCTCCGGGCGGTCCGCCAGCCACGCGTAGAAGTCGACCGCGGGCTTGCCGGTCCGCACCGAGTCCTCCAGGCCGTCCCACAGCTCGAACATCACCCGCTGCCAGAACAGCTCGACCGTCGTGTACGGCGAGTCCACCAGCCACCTGTCCGACAACGGGGTCAGCTCGTACCCGGCCGCCGACCCCGTCAGGTACCCGAAGCTCACCAGCGCGTCCGCGAGGATCGTGACACCCCGCTCGTCCACGCCCGCCGCCGAGGCCAGCGCGGCGGCGGGCAGCGGCCCGTCGCGCAGCGCACCGAACACGCCCAGCCGCATGGCGGCCGCGGCGCACCGGTACGCCGCCGTGCCCAGCATGTCCGCGAACGACGCGGGTGCCTCGTTCGACGTGTACGCCCGCTCGTCGTCACCCAACTCGATCGGCATCGACCGCCACCTCCTCGGGCAGCACGCCGCTCTCGGCGAGGAACCTGATGTGCCGCCGCATCATCGCCGCGTCCGCGGGCGGGAACTCGACCCCGGCCTCCCGTGCCGCCGCCCACGTCTTCGAGCAGTCGAACACCGGGTGCGGGCGCCGCCAGGTCGGCAGGCCGAACGCGAGCGGGCCGAACGAGCTGCTCGGCGCCGCCAGCATCCGCTGCCGCCATTCCTCGTACGGCAGCGTCTCCACCGGGTAGCCCATCTCGTTCAACGTCACCCCGAGGTCGGGGTAGGTGTAGCCGTCCGCGCGGTAGAAGTGGAAGTCACGGCCGGTGTGCCGTTGCGAGATGCCGACGATCGCCGCCGCGATCCGGTCCACCGGCAGCATGTCGATCACGTCGTGGCTGACCGGCACCGAACCCTGGTGCGCACAGGTGGCGACCTGTCTGCTCAGGTAGGAGTCGGTCTTCGCGGTGCCGGTGGCCACGTCGCCGACGATCGCGGCGATGCGGTAGATCGAGATCGGCAGCCCCCGGTCCCGCGCGTTGACACCCATCGTGTCGGCCACCCACTTGGTCGTGTGGTAGCCGGTGTCCAGCCCGGACGGGTCGAGCGCGCGGTCGTCCTCGGTGACCAGCTGCCTGTCGTAGTTCCTGCCGAGGAACACACCGAGCGTGGACATGAGGTGCAGCGGTTTGGTGCGGCCCCGGATCGCGAGGCGCAGGATCTCGATGGTGCTCTCCACGTGCGGCGGCATCAGCCACTGGTAGGTGAGCACGAAGTTCATCACCACACCGTTGTGGTAGATGGCGTCCATGGTGTCGCACAGCATCCGGTAGTCCGGTATGGACAGTCCGAGGCGTGGTTCCGCCATGTCGCCGACGACCGGCACGATCCGGTCGAGGTCCGCGTCCGGCACGGTCAGCCTGGCGCGCCGCAGGTTCGCCAGCAGCCGCGCCCGTGCCACGGCGGGGGACTCGGCCCGCACCAGGCAGTACACGTCGGCCTCGGTGCGGCCCAGCAGCTCGGCCAGCAGGTGCGCGCCGAGGAACCCGGTCGCACCGGTCAGCAGCACCCGTTTCACCGGGCCCTCGGCCGGTGGCGCCGTCGGCCGGATGTCCGCGGGTGGTTCCGCGTCCAGCCGGAGCTGCTCGACCGACGGGATGCCCTGCGTGTAGTTCCTCGCGAACTCGCCGTCGCTCACCCGCGCCTGCTCGACCACCTCGGCCAGCTCCGACAGGTCGCCCGTGGCGAAGACCGACCGCAGCGGCAGGGTGACCCCGAGCAGCGACCGCACCTTCGCGAGGATCGCGGGCGCGAGCAGCGAATGCCCGCCCAGCGTGAGGAAGTTGTCGCGCCTGCCGACGGCCGGGTTCGCCAGCACCTCCCCCCACACCTCGGCGAGCACCTTCTCGACCGGTGTGCGGGGCGCCTCGTGGGGCGCGGCCGACGACGCGGGCGCCGGTAGGGCGCCCGCGTCGACCTTTCCGTTGCGGGTCAACGGAAGCTCATCCAGCACCACGAACGCGGCAGGCAGCATGTAGTCCGGCAGCCGGTCCGCGCAGAACGCACGCAGCTCGACCGGGCCGGGCAGCGTGGCGCCCGTGCGTGGCACGAGGTAGCCGACCAGCACGTCGTCGCGCACCGCGACCGCGACCTCCGCGGCCTGCGGGTGCGCGGCAAGCGCGGTCCGCACCTCGGCCAGCTCGATCCGGTTGCCGCGCAGCTTGACCTGCTCGTCCGCGCGGCCGAGGAACTCCAGCGTGCCGTCGGGCCGCAGCCGCGCCAGGTCCCCGGTCCGGTACATGCGGCCCGGTGTGAACGGGTCGGGCAGGAACGCGGCGGCGGTCCCGCCCGGCGACGAAAGGTAGCCCCGCGCGGGGGCCGCCCCGCCGACGAACAGCTCACCGGGCACCCCGACCGGCGCCGGACGCAGGTCGGCGTCCAGCACGTAGGTCCGCACGTTCGGCAGTGGCCGCCCGATCGGCAGCGCCCCATCGGTTCCCGGACCGTCGACCGTCGAGAACGTGGTCGCGCACACCGTGCCCTCGGTCGGGCCGTAGTGGTTGTGCAGGGTCACCCGGCCACCCGTCAGTACGGCCCACTCGCGCACGGCCGACGCGGGCACCGCCTCGCCGCCGACCATCATCACCCGCAGCGGGCTGTCCTGCGCGGCCTCGTCGAGACCCGTCAGGTCGCCGACCCACCGCCGCCACAGGGCGGCGGCCGTGTCGACGGCCGTGATGTCGTGTTCCGCGCACAGCCGCAGCAGCTCGGCACCGCCCAGCGCGGCGGGTTCGGGGTGCAGCACGAGCGTCATGCCGACCGCCAGCGCGGGGAACACGTCGCCCACCGACGCGTCGAACGACAGCGGCGGCACCATCAGCAGCTTCTGCCCGGCGGCGAACCCGTGCCGCTCGACGAACGCGCACGTCAGGTTCAGCAGCGAGTCGTGTTGCACGCCAACGCCCTTGGGCGCCCCCGTCGAACCGGAGGTGTACACGGCGTACGCCAGCCCGCTCGGGTGCCGGGGCAGCTCCGGTGGCGCGGCGGCGGTCGCGGTGAACGGCAGGTCCTCCTCGGACAGTACGACGGTCGCGCCGCAGTCGTCGAGGATGGTCCGCAGGCGCAGCGCGGGCCAGCCGGGGTCGAGCGGCACGTAGTAGCCGCCCGCCTTGAGGATGGCGAGCAGCCCGACGATCGCGTGCGGGCTCGCCCTGAGCCGCAGCCCCACCGGGGTCTCCTGGCCCACCCCCTGTCCGCGCAGTGACGCGGCGAGTGCGTTGGCCCGCTCGTCCAGCTCACGGTAGGACAGGGCCGCGCCGGACACCGTCATCACGGCCGTCGCGTCCGGGGTCCGCCTGGCCTGCGCCTCGATCAGGTCCACGACGCTGTCGACAAACGGATAAGTCGCCGTCGCCTCGTTGAGCCGCGCCAGCAGCGCCCGATCGTCCACTGTGGACAGATCCAGCGTGGTCACCGGCGCGTCCGGGTGCTCGACCATCGCGGTGAGCATCGCGACGAAGTGCGTGCCGAACCGTGTCATCGTGCCGTGGTCGAACAGCTCGGCGCTGTAGTCGAGGTTCACCGGCCAGGAACCGGCCCGCTCCCGCACGTGCAGCGTCAGGTCGAACCGGCTCGTCGCCCGGCCCACCTCCACCCCCTCGGCCGTCAGCTCCGGCCACGCCACGGGGTCGCCGCCGCGGTTCTGCACCAGCATCACCTGGAACAACGGGTGGTAGGACAGGTCCCGCCGCGGCGCGAGCGCCGCCGCGACCTGGTCGAACGACACGTCCGCGTTGCCGAGCGCCGCGGCGGCCACGTCCCTGGCCCTGGTGAGCAGCTCCGGCACGGTCGGCGCACCCGACAGGTCCACCCGCAGCGCCGTCGGGTTGACGAACAGGCCGACCACACCGTCCATCTGGGACGGACGACGGGTCGTGGGGGAGCCGATCACCACGTCGGTCGTGCTCGCGTACCGGCCCAGCAGCAACCCGAACGCGGCCAGCAGCCCGGCGAACGTCGTGCAGCCGTGCGCACGGCACAGCTCACCGAACCGCGTCGCGAGATCCGCCGGGACGGCGAACGTGTGACTCGCACCCGCGACCCCGCGCGCCGCGGTGCGCGGCCGGTCGGTCGGCAGGTCCAGCACCGGCGGCGCGTCGGCGAGGGTGCCCTTCCAGTACGCCAGCTGCCGGTCGCGCGCACCCGCGTCGAGGTGGTTCTCCTGCCAGCGCACGTAGTCCGGGAAGTGCAGGTCCAGCGGCGGCAGCTCACCGCCCGCGTAGAGCGTGACCAGCTCCGCGTACAGCTGGTGGATCGAGGTGTCGTCGCACACGATGTGGTGCGCGGCGAGCAGCATCGTGTGCTCGACCGGGGAGTGGCGGATCAGCAGCAGCCGCACGAACGGCGCCCGCTCCAGGTCGAACGGCCGGTCCACCGCCTCGGCGAGCACCGCGTCCGGCTCGCCTGGTTCCTCGACGAGGGTGAACCAGTCCTCGTCGGCCACGCTCGGTGCGACCCGCTGCTCCGGCACACCGTCCCTGTCGACGACATACGTGCGCAGTGCCTCGTGCCTGGCCAGCACCGCGCGCATCGCGTCGCGCAGCGCGGGCACGTCCAGGTCACCGGTCAGGCGCGCGACCATGGGCATCACGTACGCGCCCTGGTCCAGCCCCATGCGTTCGGTGAACCAGAGCCCACGCTGCGCACCGGACAGCGGCACGGTGTCGCCGGGGTCGCGGCGGGGAATCTGCGGCTGCCCTGCCAGCTCGATCCCCCGCTGGGCGAGCAGTCGGGCCAGTAGGCGGTCCCGGTCAGTCACGAGCTGGTTCCTTTCGGCGAATCCGACGCGACCGGCTCCGCTGTGTCGTCGCGCAGCGCGTCGGGAATCTCGACATCGATGTCGCGCAGCCGCGGCCGCGTCCACGCGTAGGCGGCGACGGCGAGCATGAGCACGCCGACCACCATGAAGATCAGGGCGATGCCGCGGCCGTCGCCGGTGCCGATGACCGCGCCGACCGACCCGGCGAGCGGCCCGTCGTCGGCCATCAGCGGCTCGAAGACGCCGTCGGACAACGGTCCGATCAGCAGGAACGCCACCGGGGTCGCGGCGGAGGCGAGCATGCGGACCGAGCCGAGGACCCGGCCGAGCACCGCGGGGTCCACTTTGGTCTGGAAGAGGGTCATGCACGTTGTGTTCATCAGCGGCAGCGTGAACAGGAAGCACGGCGCGACGATCGCGATCAGCCACGGCGACGGGTGGAGGCTGTGCAGCACCAGGAAGATCCCGCCGAGCACGAGCCCCAGGTACACGCCGTCGATCCGCCGCTTCGGCCCACCCCACGCGGCCATCACCAGCGAACCGACGAACAACCCGCTGCCACCCGCGGCCATCAGCACCCCGAGCGTCGCCGGGCCGGTGAACGACAGGATCAGCGGCTGCACCAGCCCGCCTGCGATCGCGAACAGGAAGTTGAACGCGCAGAACACCACCACGAGGTCGACCAGCCCGGGTTTGCCGCCCAGGTAACGCAGTCCCGCGGTGAACCCCGACGGTGTCCGGTCGCCGGGCACCGGGCGGACCGCGGCCGCGGGCAGCCGGGTCACGGCGAGCGTGGTGACGGCGACGGCCATCGACACCAGGTCGATCACCAGCACGCCACGCAACCCGACGAGCCCGAGCAACGCGCCGGCCACCAGCGGCGCCGCGATCTGCACGCCCTGGGTGATCTGCATGAGCCCGTTGACCCGGCCGAGGTGTCGCTTCGGCACGAGCGACGGGACGAGCGCGCTGTAGGCGACCAGGTGGAAGGAGTTGCACGCCGAGGACAGCGCGGTCGTCAGGTAGATCGGCCACACCGTCAACGCGTCGGCGCTGACCAGGGTCAGCAGGATGACGGTGGCGAGCCCGGCACCGAGGTCGGCGGCGAGCATGATCCGCTTGCGGTCCCACCGGTCCGTGAGCACGCCGGCGACCGGCGACACGAGGATCCCCGGCACCGCGGCGCAGAACTGGATGAGCGCGAACTGCGTGACCGACCCGGTGTCCAGGTACACCCACACGCCGATGACGAACGCCGACAGCGCCGAGCCGATGACCGAGACGAGCTGCCCCGCCCAGATCACGCCGAACCTGTTCATGACGTCGTGCGCTCCGCCCGCGCCGCTCATTCGCCCAGCAACTTTCTGACCTCGTCGTCGGACAGGGCCGCGACCTCGACCCGCAACGCCGCGATCGCCGCGATCTGGCCGGGTTCGGACTGCAGGCCGGCCAGCACGTCCGCGAGCCCGGCCACGGTCGGCGCGGCGAACATCCGGTGGATCGGCACGTCGATCGCGAACGCCTCCCGCACCCTGGCCAGCACCTTCGCGGCGAGCAGCGAGTGCCCGCCGATGCGGAAGAAGTCGTCGTGCACGCCGATCCGCTGCCGCGCCAGCACCTGCGACCAGATCCCGGCGAGGACCTCCTCGACCGGGTGGCGTGGCGCCACGAAGTCCGCTGTGGACGTGAACTCCGGCGCGGGCAGCGCCGCGCGGTCCACCTTCCCGTTCGGCGTCAGCGGGAACGCGTCGAGCGGCACGACCACCGCGGGCACCATGTACTCCGGCAGCCGCCGCCGCAGCAGGGCGTCGACCTCGGCCGGGTCGGCGGTCCCGACGACGTACGCGACGAGCCGCACGTCCTGCCCGGTGCCGAACGTCGTCACCACCGCGGCCCGCACGTCCTGGCACGCCAGCAGCGCCGCCTCGATCTCACCCGGCTCGATCCGGAACCCGCGCACCTTCACCTGGTGGTCGGTGCGCCCGAGGAACTCCAGCGTCCCGTCCGCCCGGTACCGCGCGAGGTCGCCGGTGGCGTACAGCCGCGCGCCCGGGGTGTCGCCGAACGGGTCCGGCACGAACCTCTCCGCCGTCAGCGCTGGCCTGCCGTGGTAGCCGCGGGCGACGCCGAGCCCGCCGATGTGCAGCTCGCCGACCACCCCGATCGGCACCGGCGCACCCAGCGGGTCCAGCACATACAGCCTGGTGTTGCCGATCGGCGGTCCGATGCGGACGTTCTCCGTCGTCACCGGCCCGGCCGCCGACCACACGGTCGTCTCGGTCGGCCCGTACGCGTTCCACACCGCCGCGTCGTCGGTGAGCAGCGTCGCCGCGAGGTCGCGCGGGAACGCCTCCCCACCGCAGATCCGCACCCGCACCGACGGCGGCACCCCACCCGCGGTCGCCAGCAACCGCCAGGTGGCCGGGGTGGCCTGCATGACCGTGGCACCCGACTCGGCCAGCCGCTGCCGCAGTCGTGGACCGTCGGCCACCTCGTCCGCACCGACCACGACCACCCGCGCACCGGCCACCAGCGGCACCAGGAGCTCCAGCACCGAGATGTCGAACGACAGCGTGGTCACCGCCGCCAGCCGGTCGTCGCGGCCGATGCCGAGGCGGTCCACGAAGGACGTCAGCAGGTTCACCACCGCCCGGTGCGGCACCCCGACGCCCTTGGGCCTGCCCGTCGAACCCGACGTGTAGATCAGGTAGGCGAGGTCGGACACCGGTGTCGCGGCCGGGAGCGGGCCGTGCTCACCGGTGCGGACGACGGTCCCGCCGAACCCGAGCGTGTCGGCGCGGTCGGTCACCAGCACCCGCGCGCCGGAGTCCGCGAGCATCGACGTGCGGCGTTCGGCGGGCCACGACGGGTCGAGCGGCACGTAGGCGCCACCGGCCCGCCACACCGCGAGCAGCGCGACGACCATCTCCGTGGACCGGTCCAGGTGCAGCCCGACCGGGGTCTCCGGCCCGACCCCGCACGCCAGCAGCCGGCCGGCGAGCCGGTCCGCCGCCGCACCCAGTTCCGCGTACGTCAGCGTGCTCTCCGGCCCGGTCACGGCGACCTCGGTCGAGGTGAAGTCGATCAGGTCGAGCGCGGTCGGCGCGGCGGGCAGTGCCGTGCCGGTGCCGGTGTCGTTGAACCCGTGCACGACCTGCCAGCGCTCGACCCCGGTCACCGCCGTCAGCGCCGACAACCGGCGGTGCGGGTCCCGCGCGGCCGAGGTGAGGAACGCGACGAGGTTGCCGGTGAACCGGTCGATCGTGGCCTCGTCGAACAGGTCGGTGTTGTACTCGACCGACACCAGCATGCCGTCGCGGACGTACTCGACGATCAGCGTGAGGTCCGTCTTGGCCACCCCGGGGTCCGGCAGCAGCCCGTCGCACGTCACGCCGGGCAGGTCGAACACCAGCCTCGGGGTGTTCTGCAGGATCAGCTGTGCCTGCGACAGCGGCGCGTGCCCGAGGTGCCGCCGCGGCCGCAACGTCTCGACCAGCCGCTCGAACGGCACCTCCGCGTTGGACAGCCCGCCGAGCGTGACGTCCTTGGCCCGCGCGACCAGCTCCGCGAACGTCGGGTCACCGGCCACGGACAGCCGCAGCGGCAGCGTGTTCACGAAGAACCCGATCATCGCCTCCACGGCGGTGTCCGACCGCCCGGCCACCGGGGTGGCGACCACGACGTCGTCCTGTCCGGCGAGCCTGCCGAGCTGCGCGCCGAACGCGGCGAGCAGCACCATGAACAACGTGCCGCCGCACTCGCGCGCCAGCGTCGCCATGGCGGCGGCGACCTCGTCGGTCAACCGTGTCGCCCGCAGCGCGCCCCGGTGGGTCTGGACGGCGGGCCGTGGCCGGTCGGTCGGCAGCGTCAGCAGTTCCGGTGCGCCGTCCAGGTGCGTTCGCCAGTACGCCAGCTGTTCGCGGGCCGCGTCCGTGCGCTGCCGTTCCCGTTGCCACGTCGTGAAGTCCGGGTACTGCAGCGCCAGGCCGGGCAGCGTGCCGCCCCGGTACAGCGTGGTGAGCTCGTCGAGCAGCACGGACAGCGACCACGCGTCGGAGACGATGTGGTGCAGGTTCAGCACCAGCACGTGGTCGTCGGCGCCGAGCACCCCGGCCACGACCCGGAACAGCGGGCCCCGCGCGAGGTCGAACCCGCGTCTGGCCTCCGCGAGCGCGAACGCGTCCGCGTCGGTGCACGCCGAGACCTCGAACGCGGCCGTGCCCGCCGGCGCGACGACCTGCACGGGTTCGCCGCCCTGGTCGGGGAACGTGGTGCGCAGCGACGCGTGCCGTGCCACCACTCCGTCGGCCGCCGCCCGCAACGCGTCGAGGTCCAGCGGGCCACGCAACCGGAACGCCAGCGGGATGCTGTACACCGGTTCGCCCGGCGCGAACTTGTCCAGGAACCACAGCCGCTGCTGGCCGAACGACAGCGGGTAGGCGCGTGGCGCGGTCGACCGGCGGCGCAGGGCAGCCGCCAGCAGCCTGCGCTTGTCGGCGGCTTCGGTCACGGCACTGCCTTTCCGAGTCGCGCGGTGGCCGCGGCCACCTGCGGTCGCAGGTGGGTGGGCACCCGGTCGCCGAACAACCGCAGGTAGGCGGTGACGTGGTCGTCGTCGAGCGACAGGAACGGGAAGTCGGTCGGCACCATGTGCCGGATCGCGAGCAGCGGCACCGGGCTGCGCAGCGGCCGGAACGACGAGTTCCACAGGCCCGCCTTGTCCGGTGGCCCGTCGTGGAACTCGCCGACCATCAGCCCGTGCGACACGTACGACTGCTTCAGCACGCGCTGCGCCTCGTCGATCACCGGGTGCAGGTCCGGGCCGGTCAGCTCGGGGAAGAGGATCAGGATGGTCTTGAACTGGGCGGCGGACCCGCTCGTCGGCGGCAGGTCGAGGAACCAGTCGCGGTAGTGCGCGACGGTCCCGGCGACCTCGTCGGCGCTGACCGGCAGGCCGCCGCACACCGCCATGTAGAACGTGTGCCGCGCCAGCGCGCCCTCGGTGAACGGGCACACGTCACCCTTGCGGCCCAGCTCGGGGTGCGGTCGGCACAGGTAGCGCAGCGCCCAGCCCAGTATGGCCCGCAACGGTTCGTCCCATGTTCGGACCGCCGCGGGCAGGTCCCCGTCGAGGTCGGCCGGCTCGACCAGCGGCGGCAGGTCGAGAGTCGGGTGGGTGAGCACGGCTAGCGAACCTGCCTTCTCGATCGGGCCGCCACGAGCGCTGTCATCGCGGCGGCGGCCACTGTGACGGCCACTGTGGAGAGTCCGGCGACCAGCGCGCGGTCCTGCCTGCGTGCCCTGGCAAGAGCGTCGCCGTAGGGGGTGGTGGTGTGGGCGACCATCGTGTAGAGCGGGGTCCACCGGTTCGGGAAAAGCCTGTGCAGCAACAGATCGGCCTTCCTGCGGGCCAGGAACAGTGGCGAGCGCATGCCATCGCGCAGTTCCAGGAAGTTCTGTTTGGACAGTTCGGCGAGCACGTCGGTGTGTGCCCGGCGGCGTGCCTCGAACTCCCTTAGTCCACCGGGCAGATCGCCGTCGCCCAGGCACCGCGCGAGAACCGAACAGTCCTCGAACGCGGCGTTCATTCCCTGCCCGTAGAACGGGTACACGGCGTGAGCGGCGTCGCCGATCAGCACCACCTTGCCGTCGTGCTGCCACGGCGCGGTGCGGACGGTGACGAGGCTGCCGGTCGGGTGGGACAGGAACTGCGCGACCAGGTCGGGAACCAGGCCGGGCAGATCGGCGAACTCGGTGTCGCAGTGTGCTTTCACGCGTTCCGGTGTGGTCAGCTCGGCGAACGAGCCCGGCCCGTCGAACGGCAGGAACACGGTGGCGGTCAGCGTGCCGTCGTGGTTGGGGTGCGCGACGACCAGGCCGGTGCGCCCCGGCCACAGGTGCAGCGCCTCGAGCCGTGTGCGGTCGTCGGCGGGGATGGTGATCTCCTTGTAGCCCCAGTCCATGAACTCCTGGTGGAACTCGGCGCGCTCACCCCGCATGAGCTGCGCGCGGACCGCCGAGAACGCGCCGTCCGCACCGATCACCAGGTCGGCCTTCAGCTCGTGCGACTCCCCGGCCGGATCGGTGACGGTCAGCACCGGCAGCGTCCGGTCGAGCGCGACCACCCTGTGCCCGAAGTCGAACCGGACCCCGTACGACTCGGCCCGGTCGACGAGCGCGCTGTTGAGGTCGTCCCGCAGGATCGAGTGCAGGATCTGGTGGTCCTCGGTGCCGTACGGGTGGAACGACTGCCCGTCGGCCGTGTGCACCATGCGGCCGCGCATGGGTGTCGTCTTCGGCCACAGCTCGTCGAGCAGCCCGACCTCCCGCAGCGCCTGGATGCCGCGCTGGGAGAGCCCGAGGTTGATCGACCGTCCCTCCGCTGTGGACAGCCGGGGGTCGGTGCGCCGTTCGACGACCCGGACGGTGTGGCCCTGGCGGGACAGGTAGATCGCGGCGAGCGAACCGGACAGGCCGGCACCCGCGACGAGGACCTCGTGGCGGCCGGTCACTCGCCCTCCTCGATCAGGGTGGCGAGCAGCCTGTCGACCTCGGCGTCGGACAGGTCGTCGAGCTGGTCCAGCAGTGTGCGCGGCCGGTCGGCGACCCCGCCCGCCTGCGTCCTCGCGACGGACGCGGCGAGCCCGGCGATCGTCGGCGCGCCGAACAGGGTGGCGAGCGGCAGGTCCACCGTCAGCTGCGTCCGGACCCGGGCCAGCAACTGGGTGGCGGTCAGCGAATGGCCGCCGAGCGCGAAGAAGTCGTCGTGCACACTCAGGTCCACCGCGGGACCGAGGCTCAGCACGTCCCGCCAGATCATGGCGAGCCGACGCTCCACGTCGTCGCGCGGCGCCACCACCCGGCTCCTGGTCGGTGCCCACACCGGCGCGGGCAGCGCGGACCGGTCGACCTTGCCGGTCGGTGTCCTCGGCACCGCGTCGAGCGTCATCACCAGGTTCGGCACCAGGTAGTCCGGCAGCCGCGCGGACAGCCACGGCCGCAGCTCGTTCGGGTCCAGCCGGGGGCCGGGCAACACGTACGCGACGAGCCGCACATCGGTCTCGCTGCCGCGCCACACGGTCACGACCGCGTCCCGCACCAGGTTGTGCTCCCGCAGCACCGACTCGATCTCGCCGAGCTCGACGCGGAACCCGCGGACCTTCACCTGGTGGTCGGCGCGGCCGAGGAACTCGATCCGCCCGCGACGCACGCGCACCAGGTCACCGGTGGCGTACAGGCGCGCGCCGGGGGTCGTGCTGAACGGGTCGGGCACGAACTTCGCCGCGGTGAGACCCGGCTGGTTGCGGTAGCCGCGCGCGACCCCGGCACCACCGACGAACAGCTCACCCAGCACGCCGTCGGGCACCGGCCGCAGCGACGGGTCGAGGACGTGCAGGGTGGTGGCGCCGACCGGGCCGCCGAGCCGGATCGGCGCAGGCCCGGCGGGAACGGTCCCGGCCGCCGAGTACACCGTGGTCTCGGTCGGGCCGTACCCGTCGACGAGCCGTGCCCCGTCGGCCCGCAGCGCGTCGGCGAGGTCGCGGGTCAGCGCCTCACCGCCGGTGATCCGCAGCCGCACGGTCGCGGGCACCCCGCCCGCGGCGACGAGCAGCCGCCACGCCGACGGCGTGCCCTGCACGACCGTGGCACCCGTCTCGACCAGGCGTTGCCGCAGCCGCAGGCCGTCGGACACCTCGTGGGCCGGGAGCACCGTGACCCGCGCGCCACGCAGCAGCGGCGCCAGCAGCTCGACGGTCGACACGTCGAACGACGGGGTGGTGATCGACGCGACGTGGTCGTCGGCCGTGAGGTCGAGCAGCTCGTCCATGGCGGACAACAGGTTCTGGATGCCGCCGTGGGTGAGCGTGACGCCCTTGGGCCTGCCCGTGGAACCGGACGTGTACAGCAGGTAGGAGGTGGTGCCGGGTGCGGCGGTCGGCTCCGGCGGCGTGGTCGGCTGTGCCGCGAGGTCGGCGGTGTCGAGGTTGATCACCGTGCGCTCACCCGGCAGCGCGACCTTCGCCGCGTCGTGGGTGACCAGCACCGGGCAGCCCGCGTCGGTGAGCATCGCGGCGAGCCGGTCGGCGGGCCAGGTCGGGTCGAGCGGCAGGTAACCGCCGCCCGCCCGCCAGGTCGCGAGGATCGCGGTGACGACCGGGACGCCCCGCCGCAGGCACAGCGCGACCGGCACGTCCGGGCCGACCCCGTTGGCACGCAACAGGTGCGCGAGCCGGTTCGCGGTCTCGTCCAGCTCCCGGTAGGTGCACAGGCGGTGCGCGTCGGCGACCGCGGGCGCGTCACCGTACCGGGCGAGGTCGAACGTGACCGTCCCCGATGGCGGGGTGTCGACCAGTGTGCGGGTGCCGTCGCGCAGCGGCAGCTCGGCGATCGGCCGGTCCGGGTCGGCGGCCACGGCCCCGCACAGCACCGCGTACAGGTCCGCGAGCCCCTCGACGGTCGCCTGGTCGAACAGGTCGGTGTCGTAGTTCCACTTGGCGCTCCACCGGTCCGGGCCGGGCTCGACGGTGAGGAACAGGTCGAACTTGGAGCCGCCGTTGGGCAGCAGCCGCGGCGTGATGGCCAGACCGTCCACGACGGTCGGCTCCGGCACCGGTTCGACCGCGAACATGACCTGCGCGACCGGCGCGTGCGTGAGCGACCGCTCGGCGGCCAGCAGGTCGACGAGGTCCTCGAACGGCAGGTCCTGGTGCGCGAGCGCGCCGACGACGGCCTCGCCGGTGTGCTTCGCGAGCTCCGCGAACGTGGTGCCGGGCGGGATGCGCGCGGGCAGCGCGACCGTGTTCGCGAGGAACCCGACGAGGTGTTCGGTCTCCGGCCGGGTGCGGCCGGAGACCGGGGTGGCGACGAGGAACTCCTCTTGCCCGGTCAGCCGGTGCAGCATGGCCTGGTAGACGGCGAGGAGCGTGCCGAACGACGCGTCCGGCATCGGCTCCAGGTCCCGTACCAGGTCAGCGCCCCGGCCTGCCGCCGCCGACCGAGGGCGGTCGGTCGGCAGCGGCAGGACTGTGGGGATGCCGGCCAGCTCGGCCTGCCAGTACCGGGCGGCGTCGGCGAACGCGTTGGCGTCGGCCTGTTCCCGCTGCCAGACCGCGTAGTCCGGGTACTGGATGGCCGGCTCGGCCATTTCTTCGCCCGCGTAGGCGCGGGCCAGTTCGTCGAACAGGATCGCGCACGACCAGCCGTCGACGACCGCGTGGTGCACGACCAGCACGAGCGCGTCCCGCGTGAGCCCGGCACGCAGCAGCGGCCCGGCGGCGAGGTCGAACGGGTGCCGCACGAACGCGTCCACTTCGGACTCGACGAGGTCGGTCACCCGCACGTCGGCCCGCGCGGCCACGACCTGGCTCGGCACCCCGTCGGTGGCGGTGAACGTGGTGCGCAGCGCCTCGTGCCGGTCGACCACGGTCGCGAGCGCGTGCTCCAGCCGCGACCGGTCGAACGGTTCGGACAGCGCGACCCGCCAGCCGACGTGGTAGGCGGGGCTGCCCGGGATGAGCTGGTCGAGGAGCCACAGCCGGCGCTGGCCGGAGGAGGTGGGGAATACGAACGTGTCGTCGATGCTCACGACTGACCTTCCGGGGCAGGGCCGCGGCGGTCCACCGCGACGAAACGGAACTCCGCGGTGTACCTGGCACCCGCCGCGTCGGTGAGCCACAGCTCGTCCGGGCCGGGCAGCATCTCGCCGACGCTCATCAGCCCGGCGGGCTCCGCCCGGTCGAGCGCGCGGACCGCGTGCGCGAAGTGCTCGACCGAAGGCAGGCTCTCCAGGTCGACGTAGAACGGCTTGAACTCCACGGGGCTCTTCACGAAGACGAACCGGGGCACACCGGCACGCCGCCGCCACTGCTGCGCACGCAGGAAGCGGGTCGCGTCGTCGGCGGCGAACGCGAACGCGAGGTCGGCGGTGGGCAGCCGCCAGTTCTCCCGGCCGACCACCAGCCGGTCGATCGTCACCCGGGGCGTGTGCGGTGCGACCGGCAACGGCCGGAAATGCTGCACGAGCTGACCCATCAGCTGCTCGTTCAGCAGCTCGACGATATCCATCCGGCTGCCGCCCGCCCGGTCGTGCGCCACGAGCCGTCCGTCCACCTCGGACAGGAGAAGGTCGGCGACGAGCAACGCCCCGTCCACGTCCGGCCCGCACGCGTCGTGGGCGGACACCACCCGGACGTCGGCGGGCTGCACGAGCGCGTCGGCGAGCCGCTGCGGTGTGCCACCCTCCTCCCGGGTGGCGGCCAGCACGACGCGTGGCCCGGCGAGGTCGGCGGCCATGGCGGTGTGCAGCTCGGTGGCATCGGGGTGCTGCGAGACGAAGAGCGCGGAACGCATCGTGTTGACCCCCGCGTGCAGCTCACCGAGCACCCACTGGAAGTCACCACGCCGGATCGCGTCCGCGTCCCGCGCGGCGATCATGACGTCCGGGCTGTGCTGCACCGCACCGCGCCACCCCGGGCGGGGCGCGGCGAACGCCGCGCTCACCTTGTCCCGCAACGATGCCGCGTTCAGCGACACCCGTGACCGGTTCTCGACCGGCAGCAGGATGTTCGCCCAGCGCTCCTGCAGGGCCGCGGTCAGCCTGCCGACCACCCGCCGGTCGAGCCGGAAGATGATGTCGTTGGCCCACAACCAGAAGTCGGCGAACCGCATGACCCCGGACCCGTCGACACGAGCGCGGAAGGTGTCCCGCAGGGCCCGCCGGTAGAGCGCCGCACCGGCGGAGGTGAACCAGCGCGCGCTCTCCAGCAGCAGCGACAACGGCGGCATGAGCGTCGCGACGAGGTCTCGCCCAAGGGTGACGTCGAGATCGCGGCGGCACTCCTCGTGGACAAGCGTCCGCCCCGCATAGAACATGCCGGGCCTGCGCACACCCGGGCTGCCGGTGTGCCGGGTGAACGACTCCGCCAGGGCGGACATGGCCCCGGTCAACCGGTCGGGATCACCGGCCGCCGCCGCGACCGCGGCCCGTCCGCGCTCCAGCTCACGGAGCGCGGACAGGACACGATCCCGAACCCCCGGGTGGTCGATGCGCTCGAACCGCGCCCGCAACGCCCGTTCGGGCACCAGTTCGGCGGGCGAGACCTCGAAACTCCACGCGATCCGCTTGTCGTCCCGCAGCTTGCCGAGCACCCGGTACACGTCGCTCGTGCCCGGCAGCGCCTCGGCGATCTCCTTCGCGGTTCGCACGCCGTCGACCGCGCGCAGCACCGCCGCCTCCTCGGCAGGCAACGTCACCGGCGGCTGGAGCGGCACGTGCAGCTCGTCGCCGACGATCCCCACGAACGGCATCCGGCGCGGCGTCGCCCACGGCAGCGTGTCCGGAGTGGACAGCACCTGAGCCAGCTCGTGCACCGCCCAGTTCTCCAGGTACACCGTCCGCTTCGCGAGCAGCTCCGTCCCCGGCCGCAGCGCGATCGAGTCCGCCGCGTCCGCGATCCGCGCCCAGCCGACCGGCCCGAAGAACCCGATCGTGTCGTTCTTGGTCGTGTACCGCTGCAGGTAGCTCGTCACCAGCGCCGCCCACTGCCGGTACCGCGAGTTCCGCTTCGGCGTCTCCGTCCGCGCGAGCGAGTCCACCGCCGTGTGCAGCGCGCGCGGGTTCTGCCACGCCACCGCCTCGCGGAACCTCCTGTCCCCGGCGACCGCGCGCAACCCGTCCGCGGCCCGGCCGGCCGCCTCGGCGAACGCAGCCGCGTACGCCGCGTGCGCCTCCTCGACCGCGGCCGAGGCCGCCAGCAGCTCCCGCGCGTGGGGCCGTGCGCGGACCTCGGCGTCCAGTTCGGACAGCCGCCCCTTGCAGATCAGCTTCGACCCCTTGCGCAGCGCGGGTTTCGCCTCGGCCGGTCCGGTCGTCAGCGCCGCCCTGATCCCGTCGAGCACCGCGCCCCGGTGCACCGCGAACTCCTGCTCCGCCGCCACGACCCGCGCCGCCGCTGCCGCACACGCCGGGCTGGCGAGGTCGAGCAGTGGCTCGATGCCGAAGCCCGTGCCGCGCAGCTCCACCCACCGCCACAGCGCCCAGTGCCGGTCGGGCGAGTCGGTCGCGCCCGTGGCCACCAGGTGTGCGGGCACCTGGTTCGGCGCCCGGTAGCCGCGCCGGTCCCGGCGCACGATCCCCGCCGCCACCGGCTTCTTCGCGGCGGTGACCACGTCGGTGAGCCCCGCGAGCGTCGGTGCCCGGTAGACGTCGCGGATCGGCAGCTCGACGCCGAACGCCTCCCGGACGCGGAAGGTCAGCCGCATGGCCAGCAGGGAGTTGCCGCCGACGTCGAAGAAGTCGTCACCGGCGCCGATCTCCCCGGCACCCAGCAGCGCGCGCCAGATCTCCGCCATCCGGTGCTGCGCCGCACCGGCGGGCGGCACCCGCACGGCCGTGCCGTCGGCGACGGGTGCCGGCAGCGCGGCCCGGTCGATCTTGCCGCTCGCGTTCAGCGGGAACCTCGGCAGCACCTGGTAGCTCGACGGGCGCAGGAACTCCGGCAGCGCGGCCGCCACGTGCGCACGCACACTCGCGAGGTCCAGGTCCGCGGGCGTCACGTACGCGACGAGCCGCCGCGTGTCGTCGGTGCCGTGCACCACCACCGCCGCGTCCACGACCCGCGGGTGCGTGCGCAGCACCGACTCGGTCTCACCCGGTTCCACGAGGTAGCCGCGCACCTTGACCTGGTTGTCGACCCGGCCGAGGAACTCGAGCGTGCCGTCGGGCCGCCACCGCGCGCGGTCACCGGTCCGGTAGAGGCGCGCGCCGGGCGGGCCGAACGGGTCCGGCACGAACTTCGTCGCGGTGAGGGCGGGCTGGTTCAGGTAGCCGCGCGCCACCCCGTCGCCGCCGGAGTACAGCTCGCCGACCGCACCGAGCGGAACCGGCCGCAGGTTCTCGTCCAGCACGTACACCGTGCTGTGCTGCACCGGCCTGCCGATCGGCGTTATCACGCCGACGTCGGCGGCGTCGTGCATGACGTGGCAGCTCGTGAACGTCGTGTTCTCGGTCGGCCCGTAGCCGTTGGTGACCGGCTTCCCGCCGCGCGCCGCGAGCGCCGCGCGGACCGCGTCCGGCGCCAGCACGTCGCCGCCCGCCAGCAGCTGGTCCACCCCGGACAGCGTGGTCACGTCGTGCTCGACGAACTGGTGGAACAGGCCCGCGGTCAACCACAGGAACGTCACGCGGTGCGCGTCGATCACCTTCGCGAGCTCCGGCGCGCCGATCGGGCCAGGCGGCGTGGGCACCACCCGGGCGCCGGTCAGCAGCGCGCCCCACAGTTCGAGCGTCGTGACGTCGAACGACGGCGACGACGCGTGCAGGAACGTCTGACCGGGGCCGACGGTCGCGAAGTTCGGTTCGTGCACCAGCCGCGCGACACCGCGGTGCGGCACCGCGACACCCTTGGGCCTGCCGGTCGAACCGGACGTGTAGTTGAGGTAGGCCAGCGTGTCCGCCCGCGCCGGGCACGGGAACGGTGCCGCGGCGGGCAGGTCGTCGATCGAGAGCACGTCGGCGGGCCAGTCGCCGCCGTCCGCGATGACCACCCGCGCGCCGCTGTCGGCGAGCATCATCGCGTTGCGGGCGCGGGGATGGGCGGCGTCGACCGGCAGGTAGGCGGCACCGGCCTTGAGCACCCCGAGCAGCGCGGCCACCAGCGTGGCGCCGCGGGGGAGCGCGACGGCGACCGGCTCCTCGATCCCGGTGCCGCGGTCCCGCAGCGCCGCGGCGATCCGCGTGGCCCGGTCGGCCAGCTCCGCGTAGGTGAGCCAGCGATCGCCGTCGAACACCGCGTCCGCGTCCGGCGTGCGGCGGACCTGCTCGTCGAACAGGTCCGGGATGGTCTTCTCCCGCGGGTAGGCGAGCGGGTCGGTGTGCCCGCCCGAGTTCCCGCCCGAGGTCAGCAGCGCGTGCTCGGCGGGTGACAGGAGCGAAAGGGCACCGACCTTTCCGTGCGGACTGTCCACGAGCCGCAGCAGCGCGGTGCGCAGGTGCCCGGCCAGGACGTCGGCCTCCGCGGCGGTGAACCGGTCGTGGATGAGCGCGACGTTCAGCGCGGGCTCGGCGAACGCGTACACCGTCAGCGGGTAGCTCAGCCGCCGGTGGAACTCGACCTCGCGCTCGTCCCAGACCGGGTTCTGCCTGCGCAGCAGGGTGTGCAGGTCCTGCCGTTCGAACAGCACGAGGCTGGACAGCAGCTTCTGCGCCCCCGCGTACCGCTGGATGTCGCCGAGTGGCGTCAGCTGGTGGTCGCGGACGGCCACCGCGGTGCGCCGGATCTCCCGCAGCCATTCGCCGACCGACAGCGACCGGTCGAGGTCGACGCGCAGGGGGATCGTCGCGAGCAGCATGCCGACGATGCCGTCCGCACCGGGCACGGAGCCGTGCCGTGCCGACCGGGTGACACCGAGGACGACGTCGTCGGTGCCCGCGTGCGTACCGAGCACCAGCGCCCATGCCGCGAGCACGACGGTGTTCGGCGTGACGCTCTCCCGTTCCGCGAGTCGTCGCAGCGAAACGGTTTCCTCAGTCGTGAGGGTGAACTCGACGACCTGGCTCGGCTGGTCCGCGGCCGTGTCGGCGACCTTGCCGAACGGCAGTGGTGTCGCACCGGACACACCTGCGAGGTGCTGGGTCCAGAACACACGGTCCTGCTCGGCCGCGTGCCCACCCGCGGCGTTGCGGGCCGTGTACCACTCGACGAAGTCGCGGTAGGGGGCCCGCTCCGGGAAGTCCGGGCGGCCCTCGTAGTCGCTGTCGAGCTCGGCCATCAGCATCGCGAGCGACCGGCCGTCGAGGACGGTGTGGTGCAACGTGATCACCACGACCGGTGTCGCGTGCGCCAGCACGGTGACCCGCACGAGCGGCGGCGCGTCGAACGCGAACCCGCGCGCCCGGTCCCCGGCCAGGAAGTCGGTCACGGCGTCGGCACGCACGGTGAAGTCGAGGGTGGCGTCGGCGTGTTCCACCTGGACCGGCGCGGAGTCGCTCGCGAGCACGAACCCGGTGCGCAGGACGGGATGCCGCGCCACGGCACGTTCCCACGCCGCCCGGTAGGCGGGCACGTCGAGGCCCGGCCAGCGGATGACGCACTGCACGACGTCGATGCCGGCGTCCGGGACCCGCAGCCCGTTGAAGATCATCCCCTGCTGCAGCGGCAGCGCGGGACAGCCCACCTCGGCTGTTTTCGGGTGCACGAGGACCTCCAACGCACTCCCCGCGGAATGCGAAGTCGTCAAAGCCGGGGCAATGCCGATCGGCATTTGCCCATGATTGTTTTCCGGCACGCGTGCGCCGGCACCCGAAATATGTGCGAACCCGGTTCAGGGCATGCCAGGCCCAGCCGGATGACAAAGAACCCCAGAGTCGAACAGGGTGATCAGCGGGCGCCGACCGTCACGGCGACCCGGCTACGCGGACAGGTACTCCCGCACGCTGCGCGGCCGCATGTCCGTCCAGACCCGCTCGATGTGCTCAAGGCAGACCGTCCGGTCGCCCTCAGTGCCCTCCGCGCGCCATCCCGCGGGTAGCTCCTGGTCGGCGGCCCAGATGGAGTACTGCTCCTCGTCGTTGACCACCACCCGGTACCGGCGGCCGTCGACATCACTCATGTCCCACGCCTTTCCTGCATGCCCACTCGTCGCATGACGCTACCGGCGTGGTGACAAGGGCGAATCGCCCGAACGGCCCCAACCGACCGTCCGAGACGGACTATCGAGCGTAATATGACTACGCACGGGAATCAACCGGACACGGGGCGGCGGAAAGCTTTATTTTGCGAAGGATTCGCGATTTGAATTCGTGCTACTTCGTGAGCGGCCAGAACATCGTCACGGTGGTGCCCGCGGAGGTCGGTGTGATCGTCGACGTGGACGTGAGGCCCTGGATCAACGGAAGGCCGCGGCCGCGCAACCCACCACTGGGTTGCGGCGGCCGCCACTGGCCGTAGTCGGTGACCGTGATGACGATCCGGCCCTGCTCGTCGTCCACCTCGCCGCGGAGGTCGAGCAGCCCCTGGGTCTGGTCGCGGTAGGCGTGCTCGACGGTGTTGGCCATGGCCTCGTAGCTGGCGAGCACGAGTGCCTCGCTGTCCTCGTCGGGCAGCCCGACACGCTTCGCCCACACGGCGAGCGCGTGGCGCAGGCCGGCGAGGCGGCTGGCCACCGCGGGCACCCGGAAGTGCAGGGTCCCTTGCGGGACGTCATCCAGGTCCTGTTGCCCCAGGTTCACGGCCGAAGCCTCCAACGTTCATCCCTCCGGTCCCCAACCCGCCAGGGCAGGTTCGACCGGAGTCATGCGCACTCATTCGGCAGTGAGCGCCTCATCGCGGGTGGGGTAGATCGAGATCTCGTCGGTCATTCCTGTCAGTTCCATGGGACGGAACGTGGCGCTGCCGGTCGCGACGATCCGGAAGCGGAGGTTGCCCTTGGCCTGCTGGTGACAGCCGATGAGCACCGCCATACCGGCCGACGCGAGGAAGTCCACCTGGCTCAGGTCGACCACCAGCGTCTCCGGTCGCTGCTCCATGGCAGCCTTGATCGAATCGCCCAGCTGCGGGGCAGTGGCCAGGTCGATCTCTCCGGCCACGTTCAGTACCACCGCCTCGCCGTGGGGTTCCACCAGGACGGACAGTCCGGGTGCGGCGGGCATGGTCGTGTCAGCGTCTCGGAACGGCTCTGAACTCACCGGCCCATCATCCAATACCCCTCAAGGTTGCCTGTGACCACCGCTCTTACCGAGCCCACTCGGGCCTCCCAATCGGCTCATGACGCACTCGCCCCGGGGTTCCACCGGTGCATTGCCCCTGGATAGCCGCGTGTACGGACCTTCAAACCTCCCGAAACCAAGGAGTTGTGAAGACGAGTCGAGCGTGCCCCGTCCACCGGTAGTCCACGGCGCGGAAGCACCCAGCACCCACAGAGTGGTACTGATCACAGGCCGGTGTCCGCCCAGCTCCAGCCGCTGATCAGGTGAGGAAGTGACAGATAACACAGGACACTCTCCGTCCAGGTGGTCCCTCCCAATGGCTGTCAGTTGGGGTCATGGGTTTTGCCGTTGATGCCGCGTTGTGTTCGGAAGACCACGAACAGCAGTCGCAGACCCAGTAGCGCGCTGACCACGAGCAGGTTGTAGCCGAACAGCTGGTTCAGCGTCAGCTCCGGGCTGACGCGTGGCCCGCCTGGGCTCGCCAGCAGCAGGACGGCCATGACCCCGGTGGCCGTGCCCGTGAACGCGAGCAGCAGCTCGTGCAGCATGCCGGTGACGACCGCGCGGTCGCGTTCGTCGGCGAACAGGCGGATGTTCACCGACAGGCGCCCCTGTTCGAGGGCTGAGGTCACCCTGTCGACGCGGCGCGGCAGCCTGCGCAGCACCGGGAGCAGCGACATCAGTTCCTCGGTCGCGGTGCGGCGCAACGAGTCCGGCTGCATCTGCTCGCCGATCAGTTTGTTCGCGAACGCCCTCGACTCCCCGAGGACGTTGAAGCCGGGGGACAGCAGGCCGAGGGTGCCCTCGACCGTCGCCAGCGCGCGGAACACCGCGGCGACCGCGGGCGGGATCGACAGACGGAAGTCGGCGACGACGCGGAACAGGTCGGTGAACATGTCGATGTCCGGTGCCTGGCCGTGCGACAGGTGCTTGGCCATCAACGCACCCAGCGCACGTTCGAGCCGTTGCTCGTCGATCTCGTCCGGACGGTCGACGATCTCCAGGAGCCCGTCGCGCAGACCCGCCGCGTCGCCTCGGTCGACGGCCGCGAGCAGGTTGCGCAGACCGCCGCGCAGTGTCGCGTCCAGCCGCCCCACCGAGCCGAAGTCGAGCAGGCCCAGCTTGCCGTCGGCCAGCAGCAACACGTTCCCCGGGTGTGGGTCCGCGTGGAACACGCCGTGCAGCAGCACTTGCCGCAACACGCAGTCGAGCAGCGCCCGTGCCAGGTCGTCGCGGCGCTCCCCGGCCACGTCGCCGATCGCGGTGCGCACCGGCGTGCCGTCAAGGCGGCGCATCACCAGGATGCGTTCGCTCGACAGGTCACCGTGGACGGTCGGCAACGAGATGTCGGCACCACTGTCGACGGCACTGACCGCGGCGATGTTGCGTGCCTCGACCCGGAAGTCGAGCTCCTCAGTGAGCGCGGCGGCGAACCCGTCGGCCAGATCGACCACCCCGAGCGACCGGGCCCACGCCGCCCGCAGCTCAAGCGACCGCGCGACCCGGTAGACGATGTCGAGATCCCGGTCCACCACCCGGTCGATGTCCGGCCGCCGGACCTTGACCACGACGTCTTCCCCGCTGTGCAGCCGCGCCCGGTACACCTGCGCGATGGACGCCGAGGCGAGCGGTTCCGGGTCGAACTCCGCGAACACCTCCGCCACCGGCCGGCCCAGCTCGTCCTCCAGGTCCCGCGCCACGCGCTCGAACGGGACCGGGGCGACCTGGTCCTGCAGCTTGCTCAGCTCGTCGATGAACGCGGGCGGCAACACGTCAGGCCGTGTCGACAGCACCTGCCCGAGCTTCACGAACGTGACCCCGGCGTCCTCCAGCGCCTCGCGCAGGGACCGCGCCAGCACCGCGTGCCGGGTACCGCCCGCAGCGCGCCTGCCTGCGAGGTACTGCCCGATCCCGTGCTTCACCGCGATCCGGCTGACCTGCGAGTACCGGCGTGCACGAGCCATCCGGCGCCGGATCGACCGCAGCCGTCCGACGATCCCCAGCCCACCACCGCTGGGGAAGGCCATCTCGGCGAGGAACAGGAACGTCAGCGTCGCCAGGAACGCACACCCCGCGATCGGGATGAGCAGACCCGCGAACAGCCCCGGTGACTGGTGGACGTTCGGGAACAGCCAGGTGAGCATCCGTCCCGCCGCGAGCCACCCGACCGCGGCACCGATCAACGCCCGCACGGTTCTGATCCGCACCCCGAGCACCCGCCGCGACGCCACCACCAGCGGCCACAGCATCAGCACATAGAAGGGGAGGGAGAGCAAACCGAGGAGCAAGGCGGACATGCGGTTCCGAACGTCGGTGGGGCTGGCTGGTCGCCGACGATCGAAACACAGCGGACGTCCCGCCTGACCGGCGAACCCGTCACTCCGTGTCGCTTCGGCCCGTGGGGCATCACCTCTCTTCCGGGGTTGCTGAGGATGGAGGTCCGGCACGCGGGATCAGTGCGTCCTCAGCAGGCGCACCACCTCCTCCGCGACCCTGGTGGCCGACGCGGGGTTCTGGCCCGTCACCAGGCGTTCGGACACGGAGACCTGGCTTTCGAAGTCCGGGGCCGCGACGTGCTTGGCTCCTCGTTCCTCCAACGTGGACTGCAGGAGGAACGGCACCACGGCTGCCAGGCCCACCGCTTCTTCCTCCGCGTTCGTGAAGGCGGAGACTTCCTTGCCTTCGACCAGGTACGTGCCGTCGGACAGGGTCAGGTTCACCAGGGCTGCCGGGCCGTGGCAGACGGCCGCCACCACGCCGCCGCCTTCGTAGATGTCGCGGCCAAGGCGTGCGAGGCCCTCGTCGTCCGGGAAGTCCCACATCGTGCCGTGACCGCCCACGTACAGGATTCCGTCGTAGCCGACGGCGTCGACCTCCGCCGCTCGCCGCGTGGTGGCCAGGTCGGGCAGGTCGACGAAGTCGCGTTGGGCCGGGTCGTTCGTGTCGTAGCCGTCCATGGGTGGCCGGCCGCCTGCGACGCTCACCAGGTCGACCGCGAAGCCCGCTTCGCGGAACACCCGCCACGGGTGTGCTGCCTCGGGCACGTAGAAGCCGGTCTCGCGCAGACCGCCAAGGGTGTCGTGACTGGTCAGAGCCAGGAGGATTGCGTTCATGATTCGAGGATGACAGGCCCGGGGCATCGATGGCCAATAGAACTTGTGGGCAGTAGTATCAGATTTCTGATGAGTTCACTCGACCTGCTCAGGACCTTCCTCGCGGTGCATCGCGCGGGGTCGGTCACCGCTGCCGCACAGCTCCTCGACCTGTCCCAGCCCGCTGTCACCGCCCAGCTCAAGACGTTGGAGAAGAACGTCGGCAAGCCGCTCTTCCACCGGCACGCCCGCGGGGTCACGACCACCGCGGCCGGTGAGGACCTCGCTCGCCGGCTTGCCGGGCCGCTCGACGAGCTGACCGCCGCGTTGGGCGACTTCGTCGGCGGCAAGGTGTCGTTGCACGTCGGCGGGCCCGCCGAGTTCATGACCCTCAAGGCGCTGCCCGCGCTCGTCGAGCTGCCCGACACGGCGTTGCGCGTCACCTTCGGCACGCAGGACGACCTGCTCGACCAGCTGGCCAAGGGCGGCCTCGACCTGGTGATCGCCGGAGCCCGGCCGCGGCTGCGCGGCATCATGACCGCGCCGCTCTACGACGAGGAGCTCACCGTCGTCGCGGCGCCGCGCTGGTACTACCCGGACACGTCCGGCGTGCTCGGCGACGCGCCGTGGGTGGCGTACGCCGAGGACCTGCCGCTCATCCGCCGGTACTGGAAGACCGTCTACAAGGCCCTCCCGCCCGGCCGCGCGGTCGTCGTGGTGCCGGACCTGCGTGCCGTGCTCGCGGCGACCGTCGCGGGTGCCGGAGCGACCGTTCTGCCCCGCTACCTGTGCGAGAACGAGCTGGCGACCGGTGCGCTGCGCGAGCTGATCGTGCGCGGGCACGGTGAGCTGCCGACCAACACCATCCACCTCGCGGTGCGCGCCGGTGCCTTCGCCGAACCGCACATCGCGCGGGCCAGGGACCTGCTCATGTCCCGTGCGAAGGAGTGGTGAGCAGGCAGGTCGGGTGATCCGTACGCTGACGGGCATGAGGCCGACCGCGGCCGAGATGGCCGCCGCACGTGCCAGGACCCTTCCCGACGTGGTCGGACCGGGGCTGTCGGTGCTGTTCTGCGGCATCAACCCGGGGCTCTACTCGGCCGCGACCGGGCACCACTTCGCCAGGCCGGGCAACAGGTTCTGGCCCGCGTTGCACCGGTCCGGGTTCACCCCGCGCCAGTTGCACCCGTCCGAACAGGACGAGCTGCCCGCCTACGGGCTCGGCGTCACCAACATCGTCGCCAGGGCCACCGCGCGGGCCGACGAGCTGACGCGTGCGGAACTGCGTGCCGGCGGCCAGGAACTGACGCGGCTGGCCGCCCGGTGCGCGCCCACGTTCGTCGCCGTGGTGGGTATCACCGCCTACCGCACCGCGTTCGACCGGCCCAAGGCGACGATGGGGCCGCAGGAGGAACGGATCGCCGGTTCCCGGTTGTGGGTGTTGCCCAACCCGAGCGGCCTCAACGCCCACTACCAGGCGGACGCGCTGGCCGCCGCGTTCCGCGAGCTGCGCGAGGCGACGAACCGCTGAGCCCACGCTCGAACGGTGCGCTCCAGATCGTCGGTGGGTACGGCTACGTTGGCGAGTACCCGGTGCAGAAGCGTCAGCGCGTTCGTGTGAGAGGACGGTCATGGGCAACCAGCAGACCCCGCTCGGCCTGTTCGATGTCGAGGACCTGATCGGCGAGGAGGAGCGCGCGATCCGCGACACGGTCCGCGACTTCACCGCCGCGCGGATCCGCCCGCACCTGGCGGAGTGGTTCGAGACCGCGGCCATCCCGGCCCGGGAACTGGCCGGTGAGCTGGGCAAACTCGGTGTGCTCGGCATGCACCTGACCGGGTACGGCTGCGCGGGCACCAGCGCGACGGCGTACGGGCTCGCCTGCATGGAGCTGGAGGCGGCGGACTCCGGGCTGCGCAGCCTCGTGTCCGTGCAGGGTTCGCTGGCCATGTACGCGATCTGGCGGTGGGGGTCGGAGGAGCAGAAGCAGGAGTGGCTGCCGCGCATGGCCGCTGGCGAGGCCATCGGCTGCTTCGGCCTGACCGAACCGGACTTCGGGTCGAACCCGGCCGACATGCGCACCCACGCCCGCCGCGACGGCGACGACTGGGTGCTGAACGGCACGAAGATGTGGATCACCAACGGCTCCGTCGCCGACGTCGCCGTCGTGTGGGCGCAGACGGACGACAAGATCCGCGGCTTCCTCGTACCCGCGGGCACGCCCGGCTTCCGGGCGCCGGAGATCACCAGGAAGCTGTCGCTGCGGGCGTCTGTCACCAGCGAGCTGGTGCTCGACGACGTCCGTCTGCCCGCGTCGGCGATCCTGCCGGAGGCACGGGGCCTTTCCGGTCCGCTGGCGTGCCTGAACGAGGCCCGCTACGGCATCGTGTTCGGCGCGCTGGGCGCGGCCCGCGACTGCCTGGAGACCACCCTCGCGTACGTGGGGGAGCGCGACATCTTCGGCAAGCCGCTCGCCGCCTACCAGGCCACCCAGCTCAAGCTGGCGGACATGACGGTCGAACTGGGCAAGGGCATGCTGCTGGCCCTGCACCTCGGACGGCGCAAGGACGCGGGCACGCTGCGGTCCGAGCAGGTCAGCGTCGGCAAGCTGAACAACGTCCGCACCGCACTCGCCATCGCCAGGGAATGCCGGACACTGCTCGGCGCCAACGGGATCAGCCTCGAGTACCCGGTGCTGCGGCACGCGAACAACCTCGAGTCGGTACTCACCTACGAGGGCACCTCGGAGGTCCACCAGCTCGTCATCGGCCAGACGCTGACGGGGCACTCCGCCTTCCGCTAGCCGTTGGCGCCGCGCAGGTCCGCCTGGTCTCGGCCAGAGCCGCGCACAGAACCCCAGGCTTGACAGCGAATGGGCACGACTCTATACGTCACAGCAGCGACTCTTCTGGACACGCCGTCCCGCGAACCTGGTGTTGGTGAGCCGAACCAAGAACTGCCAGGTGAAGAACTACGACTTCGCCACGCCGCCGGAGTGACTGGAGCGTGCCGCGCTGGCCGGCTGGGTCGTGGTGCTCATCAGCGACCACGGGCATGTACTCGAACATGACAGTATCCATCGGCCGGACTCCACGGACGGTACCCGATGGCGCATGCCGGGCGATCATCCGCCTGTCGAGGAAGAGGTCCTCCTGCGCGGTTCTCGGGTACTGGTGCCCGGAAACGAGGCGGTGCTCGCGGTCACGAGGATCTCCGTTACGGCAGGCGCGCCCGCGGCTATCACGGCGGCGCCAGCTTCGCCGAGGTGACGCTCACGAGGAACAGCTGGGGGTCGTGCGTCGCACCCTGCGAGAGCTGCCCGATGACGTGGCTCTGTCGGCCCGCATCGAGATCGAGCAGCAGTTGGTGGGCGAGGCGCAACGGTTCGATCCGAGCAGCTCGGCAAGTTGGCCATGCGCATTCGCGCCCACCTCGATCCGGATGGAGTGCTGCGTTCCGAGCAGGAGTCGACGGACCGGATGGAGCTGTCGCTCACCCAGGGCGTCGACGGCGTGATCCGAATACGGGGCCGGTTGTCAGCTGAGGGAGCCGCGCTGGTGCGATCGGCGTTGTCACCGTTGGCGAAACCGCTGCCGGAGGACGCCCGTTCTGCGGCCAAGCGACGCGCGGACGCGCTGGTCGAACTTGCCCGGCGCGTACTGAACGTTGGCACGCTGCCGGTCGAGGGATATGTGCGACCCCACATCGGGCTTACCGTCGACATCACCGAACTACGCTGCCATGCCGGCGTGGTGGATTTGGACTGGGCGGCACGGTGTCGATCCAGACCGCTCGCCGCATCTGCTGCGACGCCGAGATCATCCCGATCGTGATGCGAGGTGGTTCCCAGCCCCTGGACGTCGGACGACGTCAGCGACTCGTCACCGGCCCGCTACGCCGCGCACTGATCGCGCGTGACCGCGGATGCGTTGCCCCGGGCTGCGACCGTCCACCCGAGTGGTACGAGGCCCATCATCTCGTGCACTGGGCGAACGGTGGCGCGACGTCGCTCGACAACACCGCCCTGCTGTGCGGCTACCACCACACGCTGGTCCACCAGGGCAAGTGGACCGCGCGCATGATCGACGGTGTTCCCCACTTCGTGCCGCCCCATGGATCGATCCCGCAGGGACTCCCCGGCGGAACACGCTTCACCACACCAACATCCGGAAGGTCGGGTGAGGATGGTGTTGCCGACCGATGCAGCGTCGCGCTCACTACCAACATGGAACGGCCAGCCGCCCATGCGGAACGCGCTACGTGTCGTCGAATGCGGCCACCACATCCGCAACTGGTGAACTCCCCGTGTTCTGCAACGCGATCGTCCGCTCCCGGTGCCGGAACCACTCACGGGTCACATACACGAGAAGAGTCATTATTGACACGACGAGCCACGCTGGCCACGGCACAACGCCAACGGCTGCCCCGACACCCCCACCTGCTGGGACGCCCACAAGAGCCAGCTCAGGCCGCCCTTTTCGTCCACGGGGCGGAGCTGGGTGTTCGACCAACACGCCTCCAGGGGCTCATGGCAGGAGCGTCGCTCCTTGGCTGACCGCGCACCAGCGTTGCCGTACCTCGACGATGCTAGAGTAGCCACGCTTACTAACACGAGTCAAAATTATTCACGACGAGTGACGATTGATTGGACACAGTGTGATTGACCGCGCCTCGTTGTCGCGTGATCTCAAGCGGGTCGTCCACCTGGTCGAGGACGATGTGCGCGAACGCGCGAGCCGACACGAGGCGAGGAGCGCCCGCCTGAAGGATGAGTACGACCGCGCGGTCAGTAGCGGGCGGACTAGCGCTACGTGGGAGACGTGGCGAGACGGGCAGGTAACCCAGATCGCTGTCGCGTGGGTACTGGGTACGGTGTTCGTGCGGTTCGCTGAGGACAATGATCTCATCGATCGGCCGTTCATCACCGGACGGGGCGAACGTCTTGATGAGGCAGAAGACCGGCGCAGCGAGTTCTTCCGGCGGCATCCTCAACTCAATGATCGCGACTGGTTGCTCCAGGCGTTCGATCATCTGTCCGCCTCACATCCGGCCTTGGCCAGTCTGTTCGATAGGCGACACAATCCGTTGTGGATGCTGCAGCCGTCGCATGGGGCTGTCAGGACGCTGCTGTCCTTATGGCGAGGACGTAATCACGACGGTCGGCCCATCTACGACTTCACCGACCCTGAGTTGAACACGAGATTTCTGGGTGATCTCTACCAGGATCTGTCGGAAACCGCACGAAAGACATACGCACTGCTGCAGACTCCCACTTTCGTCGTGGACTTCATCCTCGACCTTGCGCTGGAACCGGCGGTCGAGGAGTTTGGATATGACGCGGTCCGCGTTGTCGACCCGGTCTGCGGATCTGGTGAGTTCGCTGTGCGCGCCTTCGAACGACTGCTACGCAAATGGTCAGTGGCGGCATCCGGGCTCTCCCCGGAACGCCGGGTGCGCCGTGCTCTGGAAGCAGTGCACGGCGTCGACCTCAACCCGTTCGCTGTCGCTATCAGCAGGTTTCGGCTCCTGATGGTCGCAATGCAGGCTTGCGGTCACACCACGTTCGAGGCGGCGAGAGGCCATGGCTGGAAATTCACCATCGCCGTCGGCGATGCCCTACTAGGCCCTGTCATGGGTGATGTGCCACCTGGGCCGTCGGACAGCCAACCGTATGCAGAGGATCTCGTCGACTACGCGGGTATACTCGAATTAGGGAGTTATCACGCAGTCGTCGGTAACCCGCCATATACCACGGTGAAAGATCGCGAGCTCAACCAACGATATCGAGAACGATATGAAGCTTGCGTCGGCGCCTACACCTTGTCCGTACCGTTCGCGCAACAGTTCTTCCGGTTGGCGCGGCCTGCCGACGATGAAGGTGGCGGTGCCGGTTATGTCGGTCAGCTGACGGCAAACTCGTTCATGAAGCGCCAGTTCGGGCGAAGTTTGATCGAAGAATTCTACGCGAAGAAGGTCACGCTGACCCATGTCATCGACACCTCTGGCGCGTTCATTCCCGGTCATGGCACGCCCACGGTGGTCCTCGTTGGTCGTAACCGTCCTGCTCCTGACACGGAACCGATTTTTACCGTGCTCGGATTACGGGGAGAGCCGGCAGTCCCTTCAAACTCAGAACAGGGGATCGTGTGGCAGTCGATCGTCCAGAACTCTCGCGAGCCGAACAGAGTAGACAGTTGGACTCAGTCGATTCTGTTGGATCGCGGGCGCTTTCGGAAGCACCCCTGGAGCCTTGCCAGCACCGCCGCGGCTGAGCTGGTGGAGAAGATGTCAGGTGGAGCAAGAAAGCTCGGCGAGTATGTCAGCCGTATCGGCTACTACGCGAACACAGGGTCGGATGAGGCTTTCACGGCGCCACTGGGTTCTTTCTATCGGTCTCAGGTCGAGGCCGATGGTCCGGTGATCAAAGTAATCACTGGGTCCGAGGTGCGCGACTGGACAGCCACACCTCAGAGTGAGGCATTTTTTCCACGCGATCACCATTTGAAACCAGTTGACCTTCGGCAGTATCCGGGCCATCTTCGTCGACTGTGGCCCTTTCGAACCATGCTGTCCAAACGTCCGAACTACTCGAAGAGACTTTATTTCGAGGACGGTCGCCTGTGGTACGACTGGCATCAGGTGACCGATGTGAAGGAAGCCCACCCGTGGTCGATTGCCTTCTCCTGGGTTGCTACACATAACCACTTCGCCTTGCTGCGCGAAAGACTTGCGCCACTTAACTCGGCTCCGGTAGTCAAGCTTTCAGTAGAAGCAGAGCAACGGGAATACGTCGAGCTGACAGCCTTGCTTAACACGTCGGCCGCTTGTTTCTGGCTGAAACAGCATGGTTTCGGCAAGGGGCAGCCAACGGTCGACCATACCGGCAGTGGTGAGCCCTGGACGGAGATGTACGAGTTCACGGCCACCCAGCTCCAGGAGCTTCCGCTACCTGCAAAGCTGCCGACCAAGCGAGCGGAAGAACTCGATCGCCTGGCGCAAGAACTCGTTATGATCAAACCTGCGGCGGGAGTACCCACCCGTCGGAGTCTCGCTGCAGACCGCCAGCGATGGAACGACGTGCGGTCCACGATGATGACTCTTCAAGAGGAGTTGGACTGGGAGGTCTACGGCTATTACGGGCTACTGCCCAACGGCGAACTTCTCGCTCCCCCCGAGTGTGTCCCCCCACTGAACCTGGGCGAGCGTGCCTTCGAGATCGTCCTGGCCAGGAGAATTGCGGCGGGGGAAGTTGCGACAACATGGTTCGAACGACACGGATCGACGCCCATTACCGGGTTGCCCGAGCACTGGCCGGAAACGTACAGGGATGTCGTCGAGCGCCGCATCGCAGCTATCCAGCATGATGCCAGCCTCGGCATTCTCGAGCAGCCCGGGTTCAAACGTCGCTGGGCGACTGAAGGCTGGGACAAGCTCCAACAGGTGGCGCTCCACGACTGGCTGCTCAGGCGCTGTGAGGCTCCTGAGCTGTGGTTCGCTCATCGCGACGGCGTTAAGTGTCCGCATCCGCTCACCATTGATCAACTGGCCGATCAGCTACAACTCGACCAGGCGGTAGTCGACGTGGCTGGAATCTATGCACCAGGCCAGGATCTGGTTGAGGTGCTTTCCGACCTCATCGCTGAGGAGCAGGTGCCCTACCTGGCCGCATTACGCTATCGGGAATCTGGGCTGCTCAAACGTGCCCAGTGGGAAGAGGTCTGGGCATTGCAGCGTCAGGAGGACGAAGCTCGATCCAATGGGCAGGAAGCCTTGGCAGTTGAAATCCACGGCAGGACACCCGTCCCACCGAAGTACTCGGCAACCGACTTTCTCAAGATCGGGTACTGGAGGCATCGTGGCAAGCTTGACGTGCCGAGGGAACGTTTCACCTGTTACCCGGACGCTCAGTCAAGAATTGATCGCAAAACACCGATCGGCTGGGCGGGCTGGAACCACGAGCAACAAGCCGAAGTCCTGACAAGCCTCATTACCTCGCGTCTCAAACGCAGCGACCTTGATGCGGACGTTCTGGTACCTCTGCTGGCAGGATTGGGAGAGGTCATGCCGTGGCTAGCTCAATGGCACCCTGACACCGCGCGCGATCACGCCGCGTTCCTTCGCGAGTGCATGCGGCGCTTGGATGTGACTGAGGTTGATCTCGCCGCTTGGCGGCCGCCCAAACTTCAGCGAGGGCGCCCCCGGAAGGCCGACAGTACCTCTCCCATCGATGGGTGAGCAGTAGTTTCCCGTAGTCCGGGCCGGAGCCGCTCGGCAGAGTCAGAGCTTGTCAAGCCCGGTCAGGTCGATGTCGATGTCGAACGGCACGGTGAGCGCGAGCCGGTCGTGGTGGATGCCGGTCAGCGCGTAGGCGCGGGTGGCCGGGTCGAGTTCGTAGACGTACACGGCAGGGCGTCCGGTGACGTTCTCGACCCGCCAGAAGTGTCGGATTCCGGCCTGTGCGTAGAGCTGGGGCTTGCGTTCGCGGTCGCGGCGCTCGGAATCCGGGGACACCACCTCGACGGCCAGCACGACGTCGCTGGCCTGGTAGGTCGTTTGGTCCAGATCGCCGGCCGCCGCGGCGTCGATGACGAGGACATCCGGCTCGGGACGCTGCCGGTTGTCGAGAGTTACGGTCATCTGCCGGCGTACCCGCATGGTATCCGGAGCGCAACGACTCAAACCGGTCTTCAGAAGGTCCACCGTGAGCGCGTGGAACGCGGTCTGCGGGCTCACGAAGACGAGGCTCCCGTCGATCAGTTCGGTGTGTGGCGGCAGATCCGGCAGCCGGTCGAGGTCATCGGCGGTGAAGCCGCCCGATGGCGGACGAAGCCAGCTGGGCATCGGTTCCGCGGTCATGACATCCTCTGTCCGGTCGTTGTCCGTAGTGACACTCAGTATGCCCCAGTCGTCATCGATGTGGACGAAACGGCTGTCAAGACGCGTGAGGCAGCGTGACATCGGCATTCATGTCTCGAAGTCGTACCCGGTCGGAGTGGCGGCGTCCGGGTTGAACCACACCAGCCGGGCCCGGATGTGGCGTCCGACGGTGAACATGCGCAGCGCGCTCTCCGGCTCTCGGACGCTCATCCGCAGTTGGTGCGACACGAGTTCGGCGTGGTCGGGGAAGGCCATGCCCCATGCGGCGATCACCGCGTCGACGCGTTCGCCGTACTCCTGGACCACGGCGAACAGGCGGGGTGCCTCGTCGGCGACCAGGGTTTCCATGATCGCGGCGAACTCGTGTTCGTCGCATACGGGTGCCATCTCGCCGGGCTCGAACGCGTGCAGTGCGTGTCGCCCCTCGTAGGGGAGAGCTGTCGTCATCGGGTCGCCTCCATCTGTCACGCATCCTTCACTTTTATGCTCTTTGTGTAGCACTGAGTAATCAGGCTTCGGATAGTTGTTACGATATGCACCTGCTTACTCCGGCACCCAAGTCGTCTCACCTGCGGTATCAGAATATTCCGGAACTACACTTTGTATAGTCGTCAATATGGGTGAACGGCTCGCGAGTTACACAACGTGACGAACTGTGGGAGGATGCGCGGCATGACGAGCCCATCGAGGTCGATCAGCATGCAGCGGAGGTTGCTCGGCGCCGAGCTGCTGCGGCTGCGCGAGGCCACCGGCCTGACGCAGGACGAGGCGGCCGAGCGCATCGGCAAGGCGGGCAACAAGATCAGCCGCGTCGAGTCGGGCAAGATCGGCGTCGACAAGACCGACCTGGACGCCTTGCTGGACCTGTACAAGGCGTCGGAGAAGGACCAGCTGTGGTGCCGGGAGCTGGCCCGTCTGGCCAAACCGAAGCGCGGCAGGCCGAGCGGTGAGACCACGCTCTACCTCGGACCGCGCTGGTTCCGCGCATTCCGCGACCTGGAGACCGACGCCAACGAGATCATGAAGGTCGACTCGGAGATCGTCACCGGCATTCTGCAGACCGACGACTACATCCGCGCCATGTTCGACGCGCAGGGCGCCGACCCGATCGACAAGATCATTGACGACACGCTGCGCATCCGCGCCGAACGTCGCCAACTGTTGACGAAGGAGAACGCGGCCCGGTTCGCGTTCGTGCTGAGCGAGTCCGCGCTACGTCGCCGGATCGGTGGTGCGGAGGTGATGGCTGAGCAGATGCGCCACCTGGCTGAGGTGGCCATGTTGCCCAACGTCACCTTCCAGGTCATCCCGTTCGACAGCCGGTCCTACGAACACCTGAGCACGAACTTCACGCTGTTCCGGTTCGGCCATGAGATGGCCAACGACATCGTCTACCTGGAGATGTACTCCGATGCTGCCTACCTGGACAAGCCGCCGGAGACGGTCCGCAGGTACGCCGAGCTGTTCGGACGACTCCAGGGGGTGGCACTCGGGCCGGTGGAGTCGAGACACTTGGTGCAGGCCGTGGCGGACGAGTACGCCGCGGGGTGACTGCGAGGAGTTGACGCCATGACCGCACCCAGGGTTGGCGACTGGGCCACGGTCCCGTTCCGCAAGTCGAGCTTCAGCAGCACGAACGGCGGCGATTGCGTCGAGGTAGGCACCCAGCCTGGGGTGGTTGCTGTACGTGACTCCAAGGTTCATGCCGCCGGACTGGTCGAACTCCCGGCCACGGCATGGGCTGAGTTCCTGTCGGTTCTGCGGGCCTGACATCTCGTCGGCTCCTGTAACACCCGACGATCACCGACGATGCCCTGGTGAGGTGCGTCGAGATGGTCGGCTGGGTCGCGCTGAGTAACATCCCGAGGCTGGGAGGTCTCGTCAGCGAGTTGCATGGAGTAGATGGTCTTGCCACCTGGGGGAGCGCTCAAGCCTCGCCCGCCGCAGCGGCAACGTTGGTTCCAGGAACGACCGTCGCCCTACCCGTGGGAGCAGGACGGACTGGATCACGTCCGGAAGCTGATGCCCAACGCGGAGCCGTACCGGGCGTGGCCACCTTCTCGTTCACCGGGCCGATGAGGATCAACGAGTGTGACCTCTTCATCGCCGTCCCGGCCGGCCTGTTCCTGGTCGAGTTGAAGGGCCACCCGGGCCGGGTGGTCAACACCAACGACACGTGGATCTTCCGGCAGGACAGCACACCGGGGGTACGCACCCTGCGCAACCCGCTGCACCCGATCGACCAGAAGAGCAAGGAACTGAAAGGCCGTTTGGAGTGGGCGGCCAGGCAACTCGGCATCAACGAGCGGATCCCGCGGGTCGAACCGGCAGTGTTCCTGTCCGACTCCGGCCTGGTGGCCGAACTGGACGAGGTGCGCGCCACCCGGTCGAAGCGGGGCAAGGTCAACGACCCGGCGTTCTGGTTGTGGTCGGCCGAACCGGTGCACAAGCCGTTGATCCCAAATGGATGTACGACGAACTCACTGCCCGCCGCCAAGCCGAACGCGGCTCCCGCGACGGCAACGAACCCAACACCCACCCCAAGACGAAGCGGACCTATGTGCTGCGCGGCATGGTGATCCACGGGTGTGGGCGGCGGATGTACGGCAGCCACCGCCACGGCAGTGAGTTCTACCTGTGCCGCCCCGCCTCCAACAACCGGGGACGCCGGACAAGTACGCCGGGCACGAGAAGGCCGCCTACATCCGAGAGGACTCCATTCTCGACGCCGTCTCGAAGCACGACACCGACCGAGTGTTCGGCCCGCACCGGCGAGAGCTGCTCGCGGCGGATCTTGCCAGTACCGATGACCGCGAGACGAGACAGCGAGAGGCAGAACGAGGGCGGCTCCAGCGCACTCTCGCCGACCTCGCCCGTCGGCAGGACAACGTCATGCGCCAGGCCCAGGACTGCGCACCCGACGACCCGTTCGACCAAGGGCTGCGGCAGACCTACAACGACCTGGAAACCGCTGGAAACCGAACGCCGGACCACCCTCGCCGCCGTCGCCGAACTGGACGCCGCCGAGCAAGCCGTCCGCCCCGGCCCACTGCCGAGGACGTCGACCTGCTGGACACGCTGCCGTACCTGACGCTCAACCTCACCGAGGCACCCGTCCGGCTCCATCGCGAGTTGTTCGAGACCACCCACCCTGACCGTGCGCTTCACCCGGACAGCGACGACGTCACGATCAGTATCAGGCTCCCAGCAGAGGGGCTCCCCACCATCACCGATGGGGCAGAAAGGATCATCAACACCATGGACACCGCACAAGAACGCCTGCTCATACGGCAGGCGCGGCTTGTGTGGATGCAGGTTGTGCCCCCGGTGGGAGCACCAAAGGATGGGAACAGGGCTGACCAGCGGTTTCGGAGCGGATGCTTGGTGGTGCAGGCCAGTTTCGTCATGTAGTAGTGACGCTCGTGTCCGGTGACGCGCTGGTGCCGTTTCGTCGGTACCACTGCACTACGTCGCGGATGACCGCCGCCTGCTGTAGACCAAGGCGCTCAGCTTCGGCGCCGTCGACGAGAGTGATCTCGAAGACAACGTCCGGGGCTTCACCTTGCTGCTGGCGGCGGGTCCGCTGCCGGGAGTGGCTGTCGAGTTCATGCCGCGATCTGGGCATCAGAGTGTTTCAGTGCTTCGCGGTCGACTCGGTCCATACCGCCCCACACGCCGTAGCTCTCGTCAGTGATGAGTGCCGTGATGGCGCAGGTGAGGCGGACCGGGCACAGGGAACAGGTCTCTTTGCAGTCCGCCGCTGCCTTGCTTCCTGGCTCGGCGTCGGTCCACTTTGTCTTCTCGGTCTGCGTTTCGGCATGCTGCGTGCAAGTTATTCGCCCGCTGCGACCGTGACGACGACTTCCGCGCTCACATGACCGCCGTGCGCGACACACACCGCACGAAGTGGGCCCTGCGTCAGGAACTTGATCGGGCTCGGTTGCCCTGATCAGCCGGGAGCAGGACCCGGAACTCAGACGATTCACCACAACGGGTGATGTGTCGCTGTTGTCCTCGGCTCGGCATCTCACGTTCGTACTCTGGGCGCGTGATCGACCACGACGAGATATCGGAGACGGAGGCACCCGCTGATCCGTGGTCAGCGCTCCTTCCGCGACAGGAACTCGTCCCGGCCTACCCGATCTCGCGGTTCGCGGGGCAGTACCGGGTGATCGTCGACGTCCTGCTGGCCGAGCAGGACATAAGCCTGACCGGGTTGTCCCACGACGAGGTCGCCGCCGGGATCGTGCTCGCCTCGCCGGGCAGGTGCCAGCGGACATGGTCGACCGTCTGCTCGCTCCCACGGTCCTGCACCTTGACGCACGGCTGGAGCGATTGGCGCAGTGGCGGGTTCTGACCCGTTGGCAGGAAGCCGACCGCTGGCAGCGGACCTACTGCGCCGACGTGACCGGGGCCAGCTCACCCTCGGAACGGCCGGCTACACGGCCCTTGGTCGTCGGTCGGCAACACCGAGGGAGCCGCAAATGATATCGCAATGGTGCCGGACCCCTCAACAGGGAGCGAACAAGATGCTCGCGCTGCGGTTGACAAGCGGACCAAGATCCCGACGACTCGACCAGCAAGAGTACCGCCCGACGGGCCAGGATAGCCGCCCGAGCGGCGCTGCCTTCGCGTTCCACAATCCACCTGGTGGGGTGAAGAAGTGTCAACGAGGCAACGGAGCGGACCGCCTGATACGCGACGGTAGTAGACCGCCACCAGCGACACCCGATCCGCCAGCGACAACCCCCACCGCCGACCGGTACCGGTCTGCTCACCGCCCCGACGAGCCACGATCCGGACGAGCGTGCGAACACATGCACCGACAAGCCGGTGAACACCGGCACCCAGTCCGGCCGGTCGCACTATAATCACCTGTTCCACACCAATGATCATCGATCTGTCCGAGACAGCGTTGCGGGACAACCTTTAGGAGGGTGAGACTCACTTATGGCAGCTCAGGTGATGAGTCGGCGGCCTCGGGCTCCGTGTCGTCGATCGTGCGCAGTCTGCGCGACTGGTACAGATACGCGCCGATGAGGCGGATGAACTCGTCGGCGCGCTCATTCTCCCCGGTGAGCGCTCCCGTGAGCTTGCCGAAGGCTCCCTCGTTCAGGACTGCTGCGTCGGTGAGCGTTTCTCGCAGATCGGGAGACGCCAGGAACTGGTCGACAGCGTTGTGGTCGATCTGTTCGGCGATGCGGGGATCCTCTTCGGCAAGGCCAGCGGCGGCTATGACGAACCCCTCGATCTGTGGGTCGGCGAACTCGGCACCGAACAAGGCGTTGATCCGGGCGACCACCTCCGAGAGCAGCTCCTGCTGAGGGTCCTGGCGCGAGAGTCTGGACCCGACTCCGGTGATGCTGGTCAGGCTCGGCGTGTCCTGATCACCGGACAGGGCGATGTCGGCCTTCCCTTGATCGATCTGACGAACCCGTCGCAGCTCGAGCCCAGACACGTCGACGTCGCCCCCTGCCTCCTCTGAGGGAAGCAGACGCGTCAGCTGGCGCAGGAACTCCGAGAGCTTCTCCAGATCGCTGGTGCCGTAGTCAACGACCTGGGACATGAAGTCGTACAGGCGCACGTAGGAGCCACAGTCCTTCCGAAAGGTGCGCAGCTCGTCGAGCGCCTGGCTGTCCTGCTGCGAATTCGCGTCCGTCCATCGGTTCACGAACTCATCACGCGCCGGAGTGACGGCCGCTGCGAGAGCGGCATGAGACTGGGTGGGAGTCCACCACGCCTCGGCGTAGCGTTCGACGTCCGCCGGGGTGTAGATCCTCGCCTGGGCCAGCTTGGTCGCGAGCCGGTGAACGAGGTTCGGGTCCGTCGCCGTCTCGACGTGCGCCTCGAGGTAGTAGGTCAGGAACGCCTCGCGGATTTCTTCTGGGTCGTTGACGAAGTCGAGCACGAACGTGCGGCCTTTCATCTCACCCGAAGGCGCTCGATAGGTCCGGTTGAGCCGGGACAGCGTCTGCACCGCGTGCACGTCGGGCAACCGCTTGTCCACGTACATGGCGCACAACAGCGGCTGATCGAAGCCGGTCTGGAACTTGTCGGCGACCAGCATGAGCCGGTACTCCGGCCGACGGAACTCCCTGGCCAGATCCGAGCCGAGGCCCGGGTTCATCGAGGCCTCGGTGACATCGGTGAGCCCGTACTCGTCGTCGCTGATCTTATCGCTGAACGCCACGATGGACTGGTACCCGTACCGCTTCTGGGCAAGGTACTTGTCCGTCTCGATCTTGTATCGGACAGCGGCCTGCCGCGAGTTGGTCACAACCATGGCCTTGGCATGCCCGTCGAGGAGTTGGGCGACGTTGGCGCGGAAGTGCTCGACGATGATCGCGACCTTCTGCCCCACATTCGCCGGGTGCAGGTTCGCGAACCGCATGATCTTGCGCGAGGCGATTTTCGGATCGACGAGACGGTCCGCATCATCGTCGGGTCCGTCTCGCTCGGTGATGCCGGTGACGACGCCATTCTCGCCGCGCTGTTCGATCTCGAACGCCGTCTTGTACGTCTGGTAGCCGCGCAGCACATCGAGGATGAATCCCTCCTCGATCGCCTGCCGCATCGGATAGACGTCGAACGAGACCGGCTTTCCCTCATCGTTTTCCCGCCCGAACAGCGTCTTCGTCTTCGCCTTGGGCGTGGCAGTGAACGCCAACAAGGACACGTTCTGTGCCCCGGCGCGCGCCGCGGTCTCGGCAGCGATCTTCCGTTCGCGAGCAGCATCGGCCTCCACGACCTGGTTGACGACGTCCTGACTGTCGACCTCGTCCTCGTCGGTGACCTGGCCGCCCTCGGTGAGCACCTTCTTCAGATCGGCAGCAGTCTTACCCGACTGGGACGTATGCGCTTCGTCGACGAGTACCGCGAAGTTCCGATCACCCAGCGTCGTCTCCAAGAGACCCTTAACATAGGGGAACGTCTGGATAGTGACGACCACGATCAGAGCCGAGCCGGTCAGCGCGTCCAGCAGCGCACGAGACTTCGAACCACCAGAGCGGCGCACGGCGGCGGAGTCGATGACCGCAACGGTGCCGACTGTGTCATCGACCTGCTCGACCGCCTGCTGCAACTGAGCATCGAGGACCCTGCGGTCAGAGACGATCAAGACCTTGTCGAATACCTTCTCGTTCGCCTGATCATGGAGCCGAGCAAGACGGTGCGCCGTCCAGGCGATCGTGTTCGTCTTGCCCGATCCTGCCGAGTGCTCGATCAAGTACCGGTGACCGGTGCCCTCCTCGGTGATCGAGTCCATGAGCTTCGTCACCGCGCGCCACTGGTGGTAGCGCGGGAACATCAGCATCGTCGACCGCTTGATCTTGCCGGTGGCGGGATCTTCGTCGGCCTCGGTCTTGAGGAACATCTGCGACCCGAGGATGGCCAGCCAGTTATCGCGCTGCAGGACCTGCTCCCACAGGTACGAGGTCGCAGCACCATCCGGGTTCGGCGGATTCCCGGCCGCGCCGGTGTCTTCGTGGCCGCGGTTGAAGGGCAGGAAATAGGTCTTCTCGCCGGCCAGCTTGGTGGTCATGTGGACCTGGTCGTCGTCAACGGCGAAGTGGACCAGAGCACGAGTGCCGAAGCCGAGCAGAGGCTGCCCTGCCGGGTTCCGGTCGTTGCGGTACTGGCTGATTGCGGTGTGCCACTTCTGTTTGAAGAACGACTTCAGCTCGCAGGTGGCCACCGGCAGGCCATTGACGAAGAACACCAAGTCGATCGACCGTGAGTCCCCGCGCTTCGGAGAGAAATGCACCTGCCGGACCACCCGCAGCCGCACCTTCCGGTACTGCTCGGTGACCTCCCGGTTCAGCGTCGTGGCTGGCTTGAACTGGCACATCCGCAGGTGCGCAGTCGCGCCCCTGGTGTGGGAGAACTTCCTGCGCAGCACATTCAGCGTGCCTCCGCCCGAGCTTATCGGCGTGTCCAGGCGAGATACGAGAGAGGCCAGCAACGCCTCACGGTCCGCAGCTTCAGCACCCGTTCCGACGCGGACTACCTTGGCGTACTCCTCCGGCTGTGTCTCGGACAGCCACCAGTGCACGTCCTCAGGCCAGATCGCCCGCCCGACGTCATAGCCCGCGTCGCTCTCGCTGTACTCCCAACCGTGCGCGGCAAGGTACTCGGCGATCTCGGTCTCGAACGCCTCCTCACGGGTACCGTCAGGTGCCAACATTGCGCTCAGCCCGCCTTCCGTGCAGTGCGTACGTCGAACTGTCCCGTCACCGCCGCCGTGATGAGCGCCGATCGACGCTCCTTGGCGAGGGCAATGTGTTCCTCGGCCTTAGCGATCAGAGCGCCGATCTGGGCTGTTTGCTCGCGATACTCAGCAATAAACGCCTTTTGATGATCAATCGACGGAAGCACGAGCGGGACGCGCGCGAACGTGCCCCAGTTTCTGAAGTCGACACTGCGTTGACGGGTGCTGGGTGCCTGAGTGCTGAGGAAGCCAGACGTCCCCAAATACCGGATCAAAAGCGAAATGTACTCAGCGTCGTCCGCATACCTTGGCCGACATACGTGGTAGACGGGCGAACATTGCCCCGCGCTGTCCGAGATGCCAACAGCGCCGGCGAATCCGTCAAGGGCATGGAACACGATATCCCCGGGAAGAACACCTTGATAACCCGCCTCAGCTGCCGACATCGTGTATCCGTCCGCGCGACGGTTGGCCCTAAGGGTCACCACGCCATCGCGATAGGCAGTCACTACGCCCGATCCGGATAGCGGTGACCGTTCGAGACGGACTAAAGCCTGGCGAACGGTGGCGCTACGTTTGCCGTCGCGCTGTTGGAACTCAGCGTCAGCGAAGGCTCCCCGCCGTTCCCGCAGCAGCCCAATGAACTCTTCCTGCTTCGCTACAAGTGCGTCGATCTGGACCGTCTCATGGTCCAGGTAGTCAGCGATGGCGCGCTGCTCGTCGAGCGGAGGGAGCACGAACGGCATATCCGTCAGCATCCACCGGCGCACCGAATCCACTGTCGTTCGCGCGGAACCATCTTGAGCCATGAGCCGGAAGAAGGATGAGAAGTAGTAGTAGAAGTACCGCGGGAATACGTCGCGGAAGTTCGATAGAACGTAAACACGCTGATGGGCGTGAAACTTTCCGTTGACGTGATGGAATACCTCGCCCACCGCGCCGTCACCTGCCGTCAGTACCGCTTCAGTATCGAACGAGAAACCTGTACTTCGAAGGGCGATCGGCGATCTGACGTAGAAGTCGTACTCACCGTCAGGCACGGAGTCTTGAGTGTCGCCTGACCCGGTTGCGATGTCACAGATGAACCGGAGCCTGGTGACGGACCAATCAGCGGGAACTTCTGTGAGCCAGCGCTGCGTGACCTTCTGAGTCGCACGAGGAACGCGGACGGCAAGCTGCGCTGTCATCCCTCCACCTCGCGAAGCAGCTCCATGATCTCGCCAACGACACGTTCAAGGTCGGCGTCGATCTCCTCGAGCGGTCGGGGAGGCTCGTAAGTGTAGAAGTGCCGGGTGAAGGGGATCTCGTAGCCGGTCTTGGTCTTGTCCCAGTCGATCCAGGCATTGTCGACGTGTGGCTTCACCTCGGCATCGAAGTAGGCCTGCACCGTCTCTTCGAGCGCCTCGTGAGTTTTGGGGTGTTCGCCCCAGCCGAACGGGACGTTCTCGGTGTCTCGCAGCGCGGGGTCGGGTTCCGGCTCGCCCTTGCGTACACCCGAGGTGTACAGGCAGATGTCGGCTGTCTCGTCGTGGACTCCGATGGTCTGCCACAGCGTCTTGCGCTGCGCCGTAGTCAGCTGCACGCCGTGATCACCAAGATGCTTCCCGAGTTCGCGGTTGAACTTCTCCCGGTTCAGGTACGGCTCGTCCCCGAACGACTCCAAAGCCTCGGTCAGGCCAGCGATCTGGCCGAGCGTCTTGTGCTCAGCAACCGCCACGATGGTCTGTGGTGTGCACTCGAAGCGGAGCTGAAGCGGGCGTTCGACCGTGACGGTCCAGTACGCGAAGTCCCGGTTCTCGAAAATCTTGGCCAGCACCGTAACGTCGTCGCCATCGTTCTGTGCCCCAGCGAAGGCGCGCACGATCGCCTCACGGTCCTTGTCGGCGACCTCGACACGCTTGGAACCGATCGACTTGCGTAGCTTCGAGCCCAGCCCCGTCGCGTCGATCAGCTGCACACGGCCCTTGCGCTCGGCCGGCTTGGCATTCGACAGGACCCACAAGTAGGTGGCGATGCCGGTGTTGTAGAACATGTCATTGGGCAGAGCAACGATGGCCTCGACCAGATCGTTCTCCAGCATGTGGCCGCGAATGCCCGAGGGGCCAGAGCCCGCACCGCCGTTGAAGAGCGGCGAACCGTTCAGGACGATGCCAGCCTTGCCGCCCCGGCCAGACTCGTCGACATCCCGCATCTTTGATGCCACATGCAGCAGGAACAGCATCGCTGCGTCACCGACCGCAGGAAGCCCTGGCGCGAACCGCCCCTGGCCACCACGGGCATGCTCGTTCTTTACCTCGGCCTCGACGGCTTTCCAGTCGGTCCCGAATGGCGGGTTGGAAAGGACGTAGTCGAAGCGACGGTCTTCGAAGCGATCGACGACGAGCGTGTCTCCCTGGCGGACGTTTGACGCGTCTTGCCCGGTGATGAGGAGGTCCGCTTTGCAGATGGCGTATGTGCGTGGGTTGATCTCCTGGCCGAACAAGGCAGTGGAGGCATCGGGGTTGAGCCCGCGCAGGTGCTCATCGGCGACCGTGAGCATGCCGCCGGTGCCAACGGTGGGGTCGTAGATCGACCGCACCGTGCCGCGGCCGCGCAGGGCTTCGGTGTCCTCCGCATAGACCAGGTCGACGAGGAGCCGGACGACGTCGCGTGGCGTGTAGAACTGGCCGGCACCGTCGTTAGCGGACTCCGCGAACCGGTAGATGAGGTTCTCGAACAGGTCGCCCATGTCGGCGTTGGACACCGTGTCCGGCGACAGATCGAGCTTCTCGAAGTGACGGGTGACCTGGGCGAGGCGTTCACGAGCGTCGAGCGTGCGGATCACGTTCTCGAAGTCGAAGGACTTAAACACGTCAAGGTTCGCCGAGAACCCACCGACGTAGTCGATGAGGTTCTCGGACAGATTGTTCGGGTCCTGCAGCGCCTTCTTCAGCGTGTAGTCGCTCGTCGTCCAGAACGACAGTCCTGCGCTGTCCGCGGTACGGGTCTTGAGCTTCAAGTGCGTGCGCCGCTGCTGCTCTCCCGGGTACTGCGCCACGATCTCGGCCATCACGTCGCGGTGCGGGGCCATGACGCACTCGAGGCGACGCAGCACCGTGAACGGGAGGATGACCGAGCCGTACTCGGCCTCGGCGTAGGGGCCTCGCAGAGTGTCGGCGACGCTCCATACGAAGCTGGACAGGACTGACACGACGGATAGTTCTCCTGGTCGGGGGAAGTAGGGTGAGAAGACTTGGTCCATCCTATCGGCGGCGTCCGACCTACCAGAGAGCACGGCCCGGACATGGTACGGAGGGCATCGACCGCCCTCTCTCAGCCTCTGCTAGTCACCCACCTTGGCCGAAGGCCAGGGCTTTCACCCGGGGGCCCATAGCCTCCAAGGCCGCGTCCTCGGCTACTCCAAAAATGTGACCTGCGCGGAGCGCCGAAGCGAAGTTGTCGTAGGCGGAAGTCGCTCCGGCCGATCTTGACAGGCACGTGAAGACCGTAGTGATCCGCCGGTACGGGCCGATGTGGCGCCGCCACCGGAGGTATGTCGGATTCGCCGAATGGAGGTGCAATGCGGCTGAACTGGAAGCGACACGCAGTCAGCGCTCAGTTCATTCGATCGAGTGTGCGCGGTGATACCTCGCGGAGTGTCGAAGCGTTGGCGTCGCCTGAACAGGTCGGTGTGACTGCCCCTCCGCATGCAATGAGAGAGCCACACCGATCAGAACGGCGGGCAGGCGCAGTGCCGGGCGCCTGGACCGGAGTATGGCCACACCACTGACCCTGCGCCAATTCTCTAGGCAGTCGCAGAGCGAGCGTTTGAACCCCTCGGGTGCTCGTGTAGTGAGAGCTGGCCGCATGGGCGGCCAGAGCGTCTTCACCCCCATAGGAGACCAACGGGAACGGGGCTGACCTGGGGATGGACGTTTGGATCTTTAGGCCGTCTGTGTGAGGGAACAGGGCTGAACTGCGGAAACGTTTGATCATGTTGGTGCCCCCGGTAGGATTCGAACCTACGACACCCGCTTTAGGAGAGCGGTGCTCTATCCCCTGAGCTACGAGGGCGTTGCCCCGACAGCCTAGCGGCAGCCGGGGGCGGGGTGTCACCGGATTGCGTCGAACATCGCTCGAGGGGTTTCTCGACCGCTGTTCGAACGTGCCTCCTGGGCGGTTGAGGAGGCGGCTGACGTGCTCGGTTCCGTACTTCGCGCCGTCGTCGCGGCTCGGTAGTACTTGTCGTGACCTGGGCTGTTGCCCTGGTCGGCATGTCCGTGGCTGCCGGTTCCGCCACCTCATGGGGGCGCCCGGCGCTGCGGCTGACAGAGGCGGTTGCCCGCAACTTCGTCCGGACCGCTTGACATACTTAACGCTCGCGTTAATAGTTGTCGTTGTGCGTACTGAAGTGGACGAGGTGCTCATCGCCCTCGCCGACCCTGTCCGGCGGCAGGTGGTCGACGAGCTGCGGCGGGGTCCCCGGCGGGCTGGGGAACTGGCCGACTCGGCGGGGATGAGCTTCCCGGCGATCAGCCGCCATCTGCGGGTGTTGCGTGCCTCCCGGCTGGTGGAGGTCCGCGCGCTCGACGAGGACGCGCGGGTGCGCGTTTACCACCTGCGGGCGGAGCCGTTCGTCGCGCTGCGTGCCTGGCTCGACCAGGTCGAGGCGTTCTGGACCGAACAGCTCGGCGCATTCTCCGACTACGCGAAGAAGAGGAAAGAGGAATGACCGAGGCAGGCGTGGCGGTCGAGGTGGAGGTCGACCCGGCCACCGCGTTCGACCTGTTCACCAGGGACATCGCCGCATGGTGGCGGGCGGACCGCTCACTGTGGGGCGAGACAGCGGACGAGTTGCGCTTCGAGAACGGCGCGCTGATGCAGGGCGACGCCGAGATCGGCCGGGTCTCGGCCTGGGAGCCTGGACCGCGGCTGGCTTTCAGCTACGGCCCGCCCGGTGTCGATCCCGCGGAGCGGACCGACGTCGAGGTCCGTTTCGAAGCGGTCCGGGGCGGCACCCGGGTCGTCGTGCGGCACGGCGGCTGGGAGAAAGCGAACTGGGCTGGGCTTTTAGCCGGGTTCGCCCGGCACTCACTGGAACGGATGCTGCTCGCCCGGCTGGGGGACTTCCTCGACGCGATAGCGGAGGGGAACGTCGAGTTCTTCGAACGGAACCTGACCGACGAGGCGATGCTGATCTTTCCGGGTGAGGGCAACACGTACACGAAGGCCCAGTGCGTCGCCTCGATGGTCGACCACCCCGTCTACCACAAGTATGAACTGACCGATCCGCATATTGTCCACATAGGAGAGTCGACGGCGGTGCTCACGCATCGCGCCACGGTCATGCACGAGCAGCACGAACGGCCGATGTCGGTCTCGGTGTCGACCGTGCTCGTGCACCGGGACGGCGAGTGGCGCATGGCGCTCCACCAGTGGACCCAGTGATGGGAGGACGATGTACTACGTGATTCGCGCGCCGGAACTCGCGCGCGCCAAGGACTTCTACACGGCTGTGTTCGGCTGGGCCTACGCCGAGGACAACCACATCCAGGGCAGTTCGCCTGCCGGCGGGCTGGCCGAGGGCGAACCGGGCACCGACCTGTACTTCGAGGTGCCGGACGCGGCGGCGGCCGCGGCGCGGCTGCGTGCGCTCGGTGGCGAGGCACCCGATCCGGTGCTGTCGGAGTCGGGATGGAGCGGCCAGGCCGAAGGTGGTCTGCTCGCGCTGTGGCAGCCCGCCGAGGGATATGCGCAGGACAACCCCAAGTGCGCGGAAGGCGACCTCTTCTACTTCGTCGTCCCGGTCGCGGACGACGCGGTGAAGGAGCGTTACCAGGCGGCGCTCGGCTGGGAGTTGTCGACCGGTTCGCACCCGGGCGGGTGGAACATCGAGAACTCCCAGCCGCCGGGTGGTCTGTTCGTGGACCACGCCGGACGGCCGGACCTGTACTTCCGCGTGGCCGATGTCGACGAGGCCGCGCAACGCGTCCGTGCCGCCGGTGGAACGGCGGGGGACACACAACCGAACTCGGCGGGCCGGCATGCCGCGTGCCGCGACGATCAGGGGGTGGCCTTCAGCATCGGCTCACTGCGTCAGAGCTGACGTCGCGTACTAGGGTGCCCCCGACGGCAGTGCGCGTGGGGAGGGGTCCAGGTGGGTGACGGACGGTTGGAGATCGACCGTGTCTCCAAGCGGTACGGCGACGTGATCGCTCTGCGGGACACGACGTTCGACGTCCGGGCCGGAGAGCTGTTCGGTTTCGTCGGCAGCAACGGTGCGGGCAAGACCACGACGATGCGCATCACGCTCGGTGTGCTCGCCGCGGACTCCGGTGAGGTGCGCTGGGACGGCAGCCGGATCACGCTCGAGACCCGGCGGCACATCGGGTACATGCCCGAGGAGCGCGGGCTCTACCCGAAGATGAAGGTCGGGGAGCAGCTCGTGTACCTCGCGCGGATGCACGGCCTCTCCGCCACCGACGCCCGGCGTTCGATGGAGGAATGGACCGAGCGGCTCGGTGTGGCGCACCGGCAGGGCGACGACGTCCAGAACCTGAGCCTGGGCAACCAGCAGCGCGTGCAGCTCGCGGCCGCGCTGGTGCACAACCCGAGCATCCTCGTGCTGGACGAGCCGTTCTCCGGGCTCGACCCCATCGCCGTCGACGTGATGAGCAAGGTGCTGCTGGACAAGGCGGCCGAAGGCATCCCCGTGGTGTTCTCCAGCCACCAGCTGGAACTCGTGGAACGGCTCTGCCACCGCGTCGGGATCATCCGAAGTGGACAGATGGTCGCGATCGGCGAGGTCGACGAGCTGCGCTCGGGTGGGGCGGCCGAACTCGTGGTCGTCGCGCCGAACGCCACCTCGGGCTGGGCCGCCGGCCTCGCCGGGGTGGCGGTGCGCGAGCAGGACGGCGCTCGCACCGTGCTGGAGCTCCAGGACGGGGCCGACGACCAGGCCGTGCTGCACGCGGCGCTGGCGACCGGGCCGGTGACCGAGTTCAGCAGGCGGCGGCCATCGCTCACCGAGCTGTACCGCGAAGTGGTGACGCAGGAGACCGACGAGGACGCTGCGCCGGGCGCCCAGCGCAGCGAGGCAGGTGTCACGGCATGAGCACTCCGGATGTCCGGCTGGGGTCGTGGGAGGCGGTGCGGCTCGTCGCGGGCCGCGAGGTCACCACGAAGATGCGGTCGAAGGCGTTCATCATCACGACCGTCGCGACGCTCGTGCTGCTCATCGGGTTCGCGCTGGTGATGAAGCTGTCCGACGGGTCGGACGAGACGGTCGGTGTCACACAGGAGACGCAGGCGCTCGCCGAGCCGCTGAAGGCGACCGGGGAGCAGATCGGGCAGAGCATCGGCACCACGGTGGTCACCGAGGAGGAGGGCCGAGGGCAGGTCGCCGACGGGACGCTCGACGCCCTGATCGTCGGCGGCGCCGACGGGGCACTGCGGGTCGTGGTCGAGAAGGACCTCGACGGCGATCTCAAGAACGCCCTCAACGTGCTCGCCGGGCAGCTCGCGCTCAACCGGGAGATCGCCGACCTCGGCGGTGACCCGGCGCAGGTGCAGACGTCGGTCGCGAACGCGGTGGTGGACGTCGAACCGCTGGAGGAGCCCTACCCGTACCAGCCGGATCAGCTCGTCCTCGGCATCATCGCGGGCATCCTGATCTACATGTCGCTGCTGCTCAACGGCCAGATGGTGGCGCAGGGCGTGGTCGAGGAGAAGTCCAGCCGCGTGGTCGAACTGCTGCTGTCGACCATCCGGCCCTGGCAGCTGATGGCGGGCAAGGTGCTGGGCATCGGGTTCGTCGGGTTCGTCCAGATGGTCGTGATCGGCGGTGGTGGTCTCATCGCGGCGCTGGCGCTCGACGTCCTGTCGATACCGGTGTCGGCGGCCATCGGCACCGTGGTGTGGCTGATCGTCTGGTACGTGCTCGGGTTCGTCATGTACTCGCTGGTGTTCGCCGCGCTCGGGGCTCTGGTGTCCCGCCAGGAGGACGTCGGTGGCGTGATCACGCCCGCGTTGATGTTCGTCATCGTCGGCTACGTCATCGGGATCTCGGTGCTGCCCTCGGAGCCGGACAACACGCTGGCCGGGGTGCTGTCGATGATCCCGGTGTTCGCACCGACGTTGATGCCGATGCGGCTCGCGATGGGTGGTGTTCCAGCGTGGGAGGCGATCGTCTCGGTAGGACTCGTCGTGGCGTTGATCCCGCTGCTGGTGTGGCTGGCGGGGCGGATCTACGCGAACGCGGTGATGCGCAGCGGGGCCAAGGTCAAGCTGCGTGACGCGCTGCGAACCGCATAACCGCTGGTCACTCACGGCAACGGGGTACGATCATTACCGTTAAGTAGACCCGCCATGACCGCCCACTGTCGGGGAGGCGTTCGTGATCAAGGTGCTGCTCGCGGATGACGAAGATCTCGTCCGCTCAGGACTCCGCACAATACTGACCAGCGCCGGCGACATCGAGGTGGTCGCCGAGTGTGACGACGGCGTCCACGTCGCCGATCTCGCGCGGCAGCATCGGCCACACGTCGTGCTGCTCGACATCCGGATGCGTTCGGCCGACGGCATCGTCGCGCTGCGTAAGCTCCGGGCTCTGCCGGAGCCGCCGGTGGTGTCGATGCTGACCACGTTCGATGTCGACGAGTACGTCCAGGAGGCGTTGCGCATCGGCGCGAGCGGCTTCCTGTTGAAGGACACCGAGCCCGCCGTCCTGATCAAAGCCGTGCGTGATCTCGCCCGCGGCGGCGCTGTGCTCGACCCGAAGGTGGCGGCACGCGTGCTGTCCGCGGTCGCGGACGGTGAGCGCGCGGCCGAGCCCGCGCGTCGCCTGCTGGCGTCGTTGTCGGACCGGGAGCGAGAGGTCGTCGCGCTCATCGGGCAGGGGCTGTCCAACGCGGAGATCGGCAGCGCGTTGCACCTGTCGGAGGCGACGGTCAAGGGTTACGTGTCCGCGGTGCTCGGCAAGATCGGCGCGGTCAACCGGGTGCAGGCGGCGCTCGTGGCCTACCGGGGCGGCCTCATCGCTTGACCTCGACCATGCTTGAGGTTCGAGACTGGTCGCATGCGAATCGTAGAGGTGACAGAGCACGGCGGACCTGAGGTGCTGGCCGTGCGCGCGGTGCCCGACCCGGTGGCGGGCGCGGACCAGGTCGTGGTCGGCGTCGCGGCGGTCGACGTGTTGTTCGTCGACACGCGGATCCGTGCCGGCTGGGGCAAGGAGTGGTTCCGCGTCGAGGCGCCGTACGTGCCGGGCAACGGGGTCGCCGGTGTCGTGCGCGAGGTCGGCGCGGGCGTGGACGAGTCGTGGACCGGCCGCCGCGTGCTCGCGTACACCGGTGAGAACAACGGCATGACGCCGACCGGTGGATACGCGGAGCGCGCCGTGGTGCACGTGTCCGCGCTCGTGCCGGTACCGGACCGGTTGGGTCTGCCGGAGGCGCTCACGCTGCTGCACGACGGCCCGATGGCGATGGGCACGTTGCGGACCGCGGCCGTGCGGCCGGGTGAGCGGGTGCTGATCACCGGTGCGGGCGGCAGCCTTGGCACGCTGCTGGTGCCGATGCTGAAGGCGGCGGGTGCGGTGGTCGTCGGGGCGGCCAAGGGCGCGCGCAAGCTCGACTTCATCCGCGAGTGGGGTGCGGACGAGGCGGTCGACTACGCCGTCCCGGGGTGGACCGAGCGGGTCGGTCCGGTGGACGTGGTTCTCGACGGGACGGGTGGCGAGATCGGCACGGCGGCCTACCAGCTGGTGCGCCCGGGTGGCCGGTTCCTCGCGTACGGCTCGTCGGCGGGTGATTTCGCGACGACGGAGCCCGCGCGGGAGGGTGTGACGGTGGTGTCGATCCTCGACATCGGCAAGGACGTCGACCGGTTGGGGGGCGTCGCGGAGATGCTCGAGAAGGCGGTCGCGGGGACGATCACGCCGCTGGTGGGGCAGACGTTCCCGCTCGACAAGGCGGTGGCCGCGCATGAGGCGATCGAGGCGCGGCAGACGGTGGGGAAGACGCTGCTGCTGCCGTGAGGGGGCCCTGCCGAGTGAGACCGTCCTGGAAGGACACGTCAGCCTGGGCCGGTGTCGGCCAGTTGTTTTGTGCCGTCCGGGGAGTCTCGCCACTGGGTGAAGGGGTCGTTCAGGTGCCAGCGGGTGCCGTCGTGGTCGAGGACGTGGATCGCGCAGTGTTCGGGGTTGGACAGGGACTCGAACAGGTCGATGCTCCACGAGAACACGCGGCGGCACAGCAGGCGCATGGTGAGGCCGTGCGAGACGACCACGACGGTGTCCGGGTGGGTGGGGTCCTTCGCGATCCGCGACTCCAGTTCGGCGAGGAACGACGCGACGCGGTCGTCGACGTCGGCGCCGGACTCGCCGTGGGGCAGGCGGTAGAAGAAGTGGCCGAACTCGTTGCGGCGGCGCTTCTGCAGTTCCTGATCGACCGGGTCCTGCAGGTTGCCCCAGTCCTGTTCGCGCAGGCGGGGTTCCGGGACCACCCGTTCGGCGGGGACGTCCAGGAACGCGAAAGTGCGTTGCGTGCGAACGTACGGGCTCACATACGCGGCTGCCGGGCCGGTCAGCAGGGCCCTGACCGCGGGGCCCGCTGCCCTTGCCTGGGCTTCGCCGCGGGCGGTCAGTGGCAGGGCGTGGTCCGGGGTTCTCGTGTAGGCGAGCTCGTCGACGTTCCCGAGGCTTTCCGCGTGCCGCAGCAGGATGATCCGCACGGCGCTATCGTGCCTCGTCCGTAGCTATTACAGTTCGACCGCCGACCACCGGGAGGAGTGTCACATGATCAAGTACGTCGCGTTGTACAAGCAGCCCGCCGATCCTGAGGCGTTCGAGAAGGCCTACTTCGAGTCGCACAAACCGCTGATCGACAAGGTGCCAGGACTGGTCCGCCAGGAGATCGGCAAGGTCACGCGCACGTTCGTGCCCGGGTTCCTCGAGGGCAGCGAGCCCTACCTGATCGCCGAGCTGTACTTCGAGTCCAAGGACGCCATGAAGGCCGCTTTCGCCTCGCCCGAGTGGCAGGTGTCCGGCGCGAACCTCACCGAGATCGGGGGGATGGAGCTGGTCGCGATGTTCTCCGCCGAGGTGGTCGAGTGACTCGCTCCGCCGCGGTCGTCGGTGGCGGGACCATGGGCGCGGGCATCGCGCACGTGCTGCTCGCCGCCGGGGACCGGGTCACCGTCGTCGAGGCCGGGGACGAGCGGGCGGCCGCGGCGAAGGAAGCCGTGGCGCGGTCGCTGCGCAAGGCGCAGGAGCGCGGGAAGCTCGACGGGACCGCGGCCGAACTGCTCGGCAGGCTGGCTGTCGTGGGGGACGTCAGGAACCTGCCGGACGACGTCGCGCTGGTGATCGAGGCCGTGCCCGAGGACGTGCCGCTCAAGCAGCGGGTGCTCGCCGACGTGCGCGCGGCCTGCCCGGACGCGTTGCTCGCCTCCAACACGTCGTCGCTGTCGGTGCGGCAGCTCGGCGACGACGTGATCGGCATGCACTTCTTCAACCCCGTGCCCGTGCAGGCCCTGCTGGAGCTGGTCGTGCACGACGGGCTCGGCGCCGACCAGGTCCGCACCGCCCGCGAGTGGGGCGAGTCGCTCGGCAAGACCGTCATCGAGGTCCGGGACTCGCCCGGGTTCGCCACCTCGCGGCTGGGGGTGGTCGTCGGGCTCGAGGCGATCCGCATGCTCGAGGAGGGCGTCGCGTCGGCGGAGGACATCGACACCGGCATGCGGCTGGGCTACGGCTGGCCCATGGGACCGTTGCGGCTCACCGACCTCGTGGGCCTCGACGTGCGCCTCTCCATCGCCGAGCACCTGACCAGGGAACTGGGCCCGCGGTTCACGCCGCCGGAGCTGCTGCGAAACAAGGTGGCGCGCGGCGAACTGGGTCGCAAGACTGGGCGGGGATTCTTCGAGTGGACCTGAGGGAGAGAACACGTGATCGTCCGGCCGCCCCGGAAAGAGGATGACCAGCAGATCTACGAGGTTTCCCGGCTGGCGTTCGGCGGTTCGCGGGAACCCGCGCCCGGGGAGCTGTGGTCCGACCAGCAGGGCTGGCACGGGCTGGTCGCCGAGCTGGACGGCCGGGTCGCCGGCACCCTGAAGGTCCGCGACTACCGCCAGTACTTCGGTGGTGTCGCGGTGCCGATGGGCGGTGTCGCGAACGTGGCCGTCCTGCCGGCCGCGCGCGGGCACGGGGTCGCGAACGCGCTGATCGACGCGATCCTCCCGGAGATGCGCGACCGGGGGCAGTGCGTGTCGGCGCTGTACCCGTCGGTGCCGCCGCTCTACCGCGGCCGCGGCTGGGAGCAGACCGGCAACTACGAGCGCGTCACGCTGCGCCCGGAGTACTTCACGATGCTGCCCAGGCCGTCGCAACGGCTGCCCATGCGCCGTGCCACCGACGACGACCTGCCCGCGCTGCACGACTGCTACCGGCGTTTCGCCAGGACCGTCGACGGCATGCTCGACCGGGCCACCGACGCGTTCCGGCCGGAGAAGGTCCTCGACCTGGACATCGTGGACGTCGTGCCGGGGCGCGACGGCACGGTCCTCGGCTTCCTCACCGGCGAGCGGCCCGACGGCGATCAGCTGATCGTCCACGACCTCGTCGCGGCCGACCGTGAGACCGTGCTCAGCCTGTTCGCCAACCTCGCGCGCTGGGCGGGGATCATCACGGACATCTCGCTGCGGATCGACGACCCGGCGTGGTGGCAGCTGATCGCGCCGCAGCCGGTGCTGCACGACGTGCGCAACCACCCGTGGATGCTGCGGGTCGTCGACCTGCCCGCCGCGGTCGGCGCCCGTGGCTGGCCGGTCGCCACGCACCTCGCGGACACGGCCGTGGACATCGAGGTCGCCGACGAGCACGCGCCGTGGCAGTCGGGCAGCCACCGGCTCGTCGTCGAGGGCGGCAAGGTGCGGTGTGAGCCGGGTGGCGGCGGCAACGGCACCGGCACGGTGCGGCTGCACGCCCGCGCGCTCGGCCCGTGGTTCGCGGGCTCGGCCGACACGGCGATGCTGCGCCGCACGGGCCTCCTGGAGGGTGACCCGACCGCGGCACGTGTCCTGGATGTCCTGACGGGTGCGCCCCGGCTGCCCCGAATGGCCGATTCGTTCTGACCTTCTCAGGCAGGTCTCAGCACGGCGCGTAACACTGGCCGCATGCGCATCCTCGTTGTCGACGACGACCGGGCCGTTCGCGAGTCGCTTCGGCGGTCGCTGCAGTTCAACGGCTACCAGGTCGACCTGGCCAGTGACGGCCAGCAGGCACTGGACTCGGTGACGAACGCGCGGCCGGACGCCATGGTGCTCGACGTGATGATGCCGCGCCTTGACGGGCTGGAGGTGTGCCGCAGGCTCCGCGGCACCGGCGACGACCTGCCGATCCTCGTGCTGACCGCACGGGACACGGTGTCGGACCGGGTGTCGGGGCTCGACGCCGGCGCCGACGACTACCTGCCGAAGCCGTTCGCGCTGGAGGAGCTGCTGGCCCGGCTGCGTGCGCTGCTGCGCCGCCGCACCTTCGACACGACCGGGCCCGCGCCGCAGGCGCTGAGCTTCGCCGGGCTCGAACTGGACCCCGGCACGCGGGACGTCAAGCGCGGCGACCGGCCGATCAGCCTGACCCGCACCGAGTTCTCCCTGCTCGAACTGCTGCTCGCGCACCCCAAGCAGGTGCTGACCCGCAGCCGGATCCTGGAGGAGGTCTGGGGCTACGACTTCCCGACCTCCGGCAACGCGCTCGAGGTGTACATCGGCTACCTGCGCCGCAAGACCGAGGCCGAGGGTGAGCCGAGGCTGATCCACACGGTGCGCGGCATCGGTTACGTGCTGCGGGAGACGCCTCCGTGACCTTGACGTCCGCGACACCCGCCGCGAAGCAGCGGGTGTCGCTCCGGTCGCGGGTGACACTGCTCGCGGCCAGCTGTGTGGCGGGTGCGGTGGCGCTGGTGTCGCTCGGCGCCTACTGGACGGTCCGGGAGAACCTGTACACCCAGCTCGACGAGACCCTGTGGCAGAAGGCGCAGGCCACGGTGCAGAACAAGTGGATCGTGGAGACCTCCTCCGGTGAGCGGCTGCCCGTCGGCCTGCTCGGGCTCTCCGGGGTCGAGGTGGCGCTGGTCGACGACACCGGTGACGTGGTCATCGGCACCATGGAGAGCCTGCCGCCGATCGGGCCGGCCGAGGTGGCCGTCGCGAGGGGCGGCGCGCCGAACATCCGCACGGACGCCAAGTCCGACTCGCGGGTGGTCGCCGTGCCGTACCAGCGTGACGCGCTGGTGCTGGCGCAGTCGTGGGGGCCGACGAGGAAACAGCTCGCGGACCTGTCGCTGGTGCTGCTGCTGATCGGCGGCGCGGGTGTCCTGGTCGCGGCGGCCGCGGGCACGGCCGTGGCCAGGACCGGGTTGCGACCGGTGCAGCGGCTGACCCGCGCGACCGAGCGCGTCGCCACCACCGGTGACCTGCGGCCGATCCAGGTCGACGGCGACGACGAGCTGGCCAGGTTGTCGCACAGCTTCAACCTCATGCTGGCCGCGGTCGCGGACGCGCAGAACCGGCAGCGGCAGCTCGTCGCGGACGCCGGGCACGAGCTGCGCACCCCGCTGACCTCGCTGCGGACGAACCTGGAGCTGCTGCTGTCCGCGGAGAAACCGAACGCGCCGCGGCTGTCCGAGTCCGATCGTGAGGAGATCCACGAGGACCTGCGCGCACAGCTCGACGAGCTGACCCAGCTCATCGGCGACCTCGTCGAGCTGGCGCGGGAGGACGCGCCACCGCTCACCCAGGAGCGGGTGGACATGGTGGAGGTCGTCGAACAGGCGCTCGCGCGGGCGCGGCGGCGGGCCGCCGACGTGCACTTCGAGGTGGACCTGCAGCCGTGGTTCCTGGTCGGCGAACCGCACGCGCTGGAGCGGGCGGTGCTGAACCTCCTCGACAACGCGGTGAAGTTCTCGCCGCCGGACGGGACCGTGCGGGTCGACCTGCGGCCCGCCGCGCACGGGTACGCGTTCCTGCAGGTCGCCGACGCCGGGCCGGGCATCAAGGACTCGGACCTGCCGCACGTGTTCGACCGCTTCTACCGGTCCGACGAGGCACGCACGCTGCCCGGGTCGGGGCTGGGCCTCGCGATCGTGAAAAGCGCGGCGCAGCGGCACGGCGGTGCGGTGTTCGCGGGTAGATCGGCCGACGGCGGGGCACTCATCGCGATGAGGCTGCCCGGGAGTTCAGAGCCGATTCTGTAGTTCCGCATAGGTTGGTCTCAGGCCGTTCTCAGGACCGAGGCGGAAGGTGGTCACATGACGGACGACAACCGGCCAGGTGGCGAGCAGCCAGGTGGCGAGCAGGGTGCCGCTTCGCAGGGCGAGTGGGCGCCCGCCGCACAGGGTGAACCGGCGGTGAGCGACGCGCAGGCACCGCCCGCCGACGCGACGCCTGCGGCGGACGTCGCGCCTGCCGCGCAGCACGTGCCGGAACACCCGCAGGGAACGAACGTCCAGGATGACCGGTCTTCCGGGGGAGCCGCGCAGGGCGGGTGGGCCGCGCAGCAGAGCGGATGGGCCCGGCCCGCCGAGGGCGCCGCGTACCCGCAGCGGAACCAGTGGACGGCCGCGCCCACCGGCCGGCAACCCGCCGATCCGGTGCTGTTCGGGTCCGCGGTCGCGGGCCCGACACCGCCGACCGGGAACTACCTTCCCAACCCGAACCCGCCGAGCAGGCCGCGGCGGGACGTGCCGGAGCAGCGGCGCGGCAGTGGCGCGCTCGTCGCCGGGGTCGCGGTGCTCGCGCTCCTCGTCGGTGGCGGTGCCGGTGCGCTCGGCGGCTACCTCGTCGCCGACAGCACCGCGAGCGCGCCGGTCACCAACGCCCTCGACCAGAAACCGCCCGCCCAGGAGACGTCCGCCGCGCCTGCGGGGTCGGTCGAGGCGGTGGCGGCGAAGGTGTCCCCCAGCGTGGTGCAGTTGCAGGTCCAGGGCCGGTCCGCCGCAGGGGAGGGGTCCGGCTTCGTCATCAGCTCCGACGGGCTGATCGTGACCAACAACCACGTGGTCGAGGCCGCCGCGGAGGACGGCCGGATCCAGGCCGTGTTCCAGGACGGCAGCTCCGCCGCCGCCACCATCGTCGGCCGCGACCCGACCTCGGACGTCGCCGTGGTCAAGGCCCAGGGCAGGACCGGTCTGCCGGTCGCGGAGCTGGGCAGCTCCGAGGCGCTCAGGGTCGGGCAGGGCGTGGTCGCGATCGGGTCGCCGTTCGAGCTGTCCGGCACCGTCACCTCCGGCATCGTCTCCTCGCTGCACCGGCCGACCCGCGCGGGCGGCGAGGACGGTTCGCAGGCGACCGTGCTGGACGCGATCCAGACCGACGCCGCGATCAACCCCGGCAACTCCGGTGGCCCGCTGGTCAACATGCAGGGCCAGATCGTCGGCATCAACTCGGCCATCTACTCGCCGCAGGCGGGCACCGGGCAGGGCGGTTCGGTCGGCATCGGTTTCGCGATCCCGATCGACCAGGCCAAACGCACGGCGAAGGAGATCGTCGAGACCGGTAAGGCCACCCAGACCGTGCTCGGGGTGAGCGTGCGCGACAACCCGGACGGTGGTGCGCTGATCGTGGACGTCGTCGCCGGTGGCGCCGGGGAGAAGGCCGGCCTGAAGAACGGCGACGTGGTCACCAAGCTCGACGAACGGCGGATCCCCACGTCCGACGCGCTCGTGGCCGCGGTCCGCTCCCACGCGCCGGGGGACAAGGTTCGGCTTGAGTTGGACAACGGTTCGCGCACAGTTGACGCGACGCTTGCCGGTCAGACGGTCGAACCACAATGATTGACTCGGGAACCATTTGAGTCCCGTCGAACGCTCGGCCGCAGGACGCGGCCGAGACCAACTCCGGCTCGATGCCCCCGAGCCGGGAAGGGCTCCATGCGGGGCTCTGCGCGACGCCGCACGCGGACGGTCAACCCCTCGCTCGCCCGCGTGCGGCGCTCGCCGTCCAGGGGCCACCTCAGTGGTGCCGGCAACGGGATTGGTCCCGTCTTGCGGCCAGTCGGGACCGGTGCTGCCGGGCCACTCCGACGACGACCACCACGGCCCACACGAACCCGACCGCGATGGCGAGCCCGGTCCCGTAGTCGCGGTCGTGCAGGCCGGGGTTGGTGACGACACCGAACGGGCGCCACAGCAACGGCAGGCTCAGCAGTGCCAGCACCCCGGTGAGCACGAGCCCGGCCACGACCGGCGCACGCCACGGCCGGGGCAGGACCCGCCCGATCCCGAGCCCGACGAGCCCGACGACCGGCGCGACGAGCCCGTCGTGGACGAGCGGCCCGCCGAGGAACCAGGCGGCGCCCTGGACGGCGTTGACGGTGCGGGAGGTGGCGAACTCCCACGTGAGGACGGCACCGTAGGCGAGCAGTGCCAGCCCGGCGATGGCGAGTGGCCAGCGCATCAGAGCACCTCCAGGCGGTGGACCCACTTGGTCTGCAGCACCCCGGGCCTGCTCGGCGCGATGATCCGGGCCGGGAACCCGTGGTCGAGCGCGAGGACCTCCCCGTTCAGCCGCAACGCGAGGAGCGTGTCCGGGTCACGCGTATGGGAACCGGGAAGCGTGCTGGCCCGGTAGGCACCGCGACGTTCCAGTGAGGTCACCCGGACCTCGCTGCCGCCGGGCGCGCCGACGAGTTCGATGAGGTCGGCGACGGGCACCCCGGTCCAGACGGCGCTTTGGCTCCAGCCCTCGACACACGCGATGGGCAACTCGGCGGTCCGCTGCGGCAGGCCGGTCAGCTGGGCGAGGGACAACCGCGTGACGCCGGTCCTGGTGACGATCTCCAGCCGCCAACCAGGGTCGACGGTCACCCGCGCGGCCGCGGCGGTGCGGTTCACGGGCAGCCCCTGCGGACCGCGATCCGACCGCCACGACAACGGGGAGACGTTGCGCAGCAGGGGGACCGTGGCCCCGGCGGTGGCGACGACCGCGACGGCGGTGGCGAGGTAACCGGTGCGGAGGAACGATCGCCGCGCGGTGTCGACGGGCGTCAGCCGGGTGAGCCCACGCCGGATCACGGGCAGCTTCACCGCGACGTGCAGCAACACGGACCCGGCGGCGACCCAGCCGACCGCGTAGTGGGCGGCGAGGAAGTAGAAGGACCACGGATAGTTCTGGGCGACGTTGAACAGGCCGGTGGCCAGTTCGAAGAACGCGGCCCCGGAGAGGACGAGGATGGAGAGCCGTTCGAGCGCGTGGGGCAGCGAACGGACGACCGGGCGGCTGAACAGCTTGGGGTAGACCGACCAGAGCTTGGCGAGCAGCAGCGGAACCGCGGCGATCCCGGCGATGACGTGGATGCCCTGCGTGACCTGGTACAGCCCGGCGGGCCGGGCGGGCCAGCCGAACCACGCGGGCGGGTGCTGGACGAGGTGGCTGAGCAGCCCGGTGAGGAAGCAGAGCAGGAACGCGACCCCCAGCCACATCCCGAGGCGGGCGGTGACCTTCTCGTGGTGGGCGGGTCCGCGAAAACTCTCCTCGTGGGGCTGGACCCGCTGGATGAACCGCCCGAGCCCGCTGCCGGGCGAAGGCAGCAACCTGTGGACAACCCCACGACGCCGCCCGTCGTCGTCGGTGCCCGCCGCTACGCTGGATTCCGGGGGGCCGGAGGCCGCGGCCTCGGCGGTTTCGGCTCGGTCGCTGTGCGGCTTGTGGACAACCGCTTCGCGGACGCCGTCGTTGTCGGTGCCCGGCGTTACGCTGGATTCCGGGGGGCCGGCGGCCGCCCCGCGAGCAGGTGGCTCGGTCATGGCTTGATCAACTCCGTGAACCAGCGGCCGCCCGCCGCCCGTAGCCAGCCGGGGGTCAGCCCGGCGCTGGCGGCGGTCGTCGCGACCGCGTCCGCGCCCAGCCACGCCCAGTCGAACCACCGGCCGCCCGGGCTGTCGCTTGTGGACAACCGGACCTGGCCCCTGCGCAGGCCCGTGCCCGGCGGGTCCACCTCCACCAGCGCGCTCCCGCCCGTACCGAGCAGCTCCCGCACCCGCCCCAGCAGCCGCACGGGATCGCCGCCGATCCCGATGTTGCCGTCCGCCAGCAGCGCGTGCCGCCACCGGCCCTCGCCCGGCTGCGGGGCGAACACGTCCCGCCGGATCGCCGGTGCGCCCGCCTCCCTCGTCAGCCGCACCGCCACCGCCGACACGTCCGTGCCCAGCGCCAGCACCCCGCGTTCCGCCAGTGCCGCGGTCAGCCTGCCGGGGCCGCAGCCGATGTCGAGGGTCGGCCCAGAACAACTGCGCAGCAACAACTCGTCACCCGGGTCCGGTGCCGCCCGCCAGCGTTCGGTCCGCAGGCTGATCCGCTCGCCCGTCGCCAGCTCCAGCCAGCACCGCGCACCGAGCAGACCCGGCTCGAAATGCGTGTCGATCATCAGACCGCCTCCCGGAACGCGTGCGCGAACCGGGACGCCGGGATCTGCGCGGCCACGCCCGCCGCGTCGGCCACCGTGTCCACATCGGACAACACGGGCAGGTGCGACACCCGCAAACCAAGACCGCGCAGGGCGAACAGCGTCAGCTCGCCGGTGTCCGCCCGCGACATCGGCACCGTGCGCAGAACGTGCGCGTCCGCGGGGCGCCGCAGTCCCAGCGCCCACCAGCCGCCGTCCGCCGCCGGGCCCAGCACCGCGTCGACCTCGGTCAGCTGCGTCAGCGCACCGGTCAGCAGCGCGGGACGCAGCTGTGGCGTATCCGTTCCCACCTGGAGCACCGGCGTGCCGGGGAAGCGTGCCGCGACGTCGGCGTGCGCGTTGGCCAGCCGGTCCGCGAAGCCCGTGCCGCGCTGCGGGATCACCACGCGGTCCGCGAGCGCCGCCACCAGCTCCGCCGACCGCTCCGCCGCGGCGAGGTCGCCGGTCAGCGCGTACACCGGCACCACGTCCGGCATCGCACGCACGCAGTCCACCGTGTCCAGCAGCGCGGCCGCCGCCAGCCGGGCCGCGTGCCGGGCGCCGACCGCGGGCGCGAGCCGCGTCTTCGCGAACCCGGCCACCGGCGCCTTCGCCACGACCAGCAGCACGGCACTCATCGCAGCACCGCGGCCATGTCCCGCACCGCGCGCGCCGTGCCACGCACCGAACCCGACACCTTCGACCGCGTGCCTGCCGCCCTCGGCCGGTACGCGACGTCGCGTTCCACGACCGACCAGCCGGCGTCCGCGGCCCGCAGCAGCAGTTCGAGCGGATACCCGAACGCGCGGTCCGCCACCCCGAGCGCCAGCAGGTCGGTGCGCCGCACCGCCCGCGCGGGCGCGATGTCCGACACCGCCAGCCCGCGCCGCCGCAGAATCGCCGCCAGCACCCGGTTCCCGGCCCGCGCGTGCCACGGCCACACACCCCGCGACACCGGCACCCGCCTGCCCACCGCGAGGTGCGCGCCCGCCACCACCTCGGCCACTAGCCCCGCCAGTTCGGCCGGGTCCAGCGAGCCGTCCGCGTCGAGGAAGCACACGATCCCGGCGCTGGCCTGCGTCAGCCCGGTGTGCACGGCCGCGCCGTAGCCCCTGCGCGGTTCGTGCACGACGGTCGCGCCGTGCGCCGCGGCGATCTCCGGTGAGCCGTCGGTGGAACCGTTGTCCACCACGATCGCGCGGTAGCCCGCGGGTAGCGCGGTGAGCACCCCGGGCAGCGCGGCAGCCTCGTCGAGACAGGGGAGCACCACGTCGACGGGTGCGGTCCAGGTCGTCATGTCATCGAAGCTAGGTCCACGCGGGAGGGACGAAAACCCTTGCGGTGCTTACCGAATTGTGACGGCGGGCCAATCATTACGGAGTTCTGACGGATCCGGGAACCACCGCGCGCCAAGCACTTCGGCGACCTACGGTCCACCCGTGGTCCTCGCCCCTCCCGCGCAGAAGAAGACCGTCCGCGGCGACCTCGTCGCCGGTGGTGCCGCCATCGGCTTCGTCCTCGTCACCACCGCCGTCGGCTTCCTGACCGGCGCCCGCAACTACGGCGCCGACCTGCACCCGAGGGCCGCGCCGCGGTTCGGCGAGTACCCGGTGCTCGCCGACCTCTACCCGAGGGTGGCGCCCGCGTCGCTGGCCGCCGTGGTGATCGCCGTCGCCACCGTGGTGTGGGGACCGGTGCTGGCCGAGCGCCTGCGGTGGGGTGCGCTGCTCGGCGCCGGGTACGCACTCGCCGTCGCGTGGATCTTCGCGCTGGCGCTGGTGGACGGCTGGCACCGCGGCGTCGCCCACAAGCTCGCGGCGGGCGGGGAGTACCTCGGCGTGGTCGACGAGATCACCGACATCCCGGCGTTCCTGTCCGGGTTCGCGTCCCGGATCGTCGACTTCCAGCCGGACTCGTGGCCGACGCACGTGTCCGGGCACCCGCCGGTCGCGACGCTGGTGTTCGTGTGGCTCGACCGCGTCGGCCTGTCCGGCGGCGGCGCGGCGGGGGTGGTGTGCGTGCTCGCGGGCGCGGCCGTCGCGGTCGCGGTGCCGGTGACCGTCGCGGCGCTCGGGCGGACCGACCTCGCGCGGGCGGCGGTGCCGTTCGTCGCGCTGATGCCGGGCGCGATCTGGCTCGGTGTCTCCGCCGACGCCATGTTCGCCGGGGTCACGGCCTGCGGGATCGCGTTGTTCGCACTCGGTGCCGGCCGGGGCGGGCGGGCGCTGTGCGCCGCGGGCGGGATCGTGCTCGGGTTCGGGATCTTCCTGTCCTACGGGCTGCTGCTGATGGGGCCGATCGCGCTGGCCGTCGTGCTGGTGACGAAGAACTGGCGTGCGCTGCTGTACGCGGTGCCCGGTGCGCTGGCCGTGGTGGCGGTGTTCGCGTTCGCCGGGTTCTGGTGGCTCGACGGGTACCAGCTGGTCGTCGAGCGCTACTACCAGGGCATCGCGTCGGACCGGCCGTACTGGTACTGGGTGTGGGCGAACCTGGCGTGCCTCACGCTCGCCGTCGGGCCCGCCGCGGTCGCCGGGCTGCGCCGCACCGACTTCCTAGGCTTCCGGGAACCGGTCGACGTGCTGGTCCGCGGCGCCGCGCTCGCGGTGCTCACCGCCACCGTCTCGGGGCTCTCGAAAGCGGAGGTCGAACGCATTTGGCTACCGTTCGCGGTGTGGTTGGTGCTGGCGGCGGTGCGGTTGCCACCGGAAACGCGGCGCTGGTGGCTCGCGGCGCAGGCCGGGGTGGCGCTGGTGGTCAACCATGTCCTGCTGACGACCTGGTGAGGTGGCCGTGACTCATTCGACCCAGTCGACCGTGCTCGTGGTGGACGACGACCTGACGGTGCGCGACGTCGTCCGGCGGTACCTCGAGCTGGCCGGGCACCGGGTCGCGCTCGCCGACAACGGCGAGGACGCGCTCGCGTGGATCGCCGACCACGACCCGGACCTGGTGGTGCTCGACCTGATGCTGCCGGGCATCGACGGGCTCGAGGTGTGCCGCAGGCTGCGGCAGACCAGCGCGGTGCCGGTGGTGATGCTGACCGCGCTCGGCGAGGAGGAGAACCGCATCGCCGGGCTGCAGCTGGGTGCCGACGACTACGTGACGAAACCGTTCAGCCCCCGGGAGCTGGCGCTGCGGGTGTCGTCGGTGCTGCGGCGCTCCGGTGGTTCGGCGCCAGCGGCGTCCTCGGCGGACGTGGTCGACGGCGACCTGCGGCTCGACGCCGGTGCGCGCCGGGCGACGCTCGCGGGCACCGAGCTGCCGCTGACGACCCGCGAGTTCGACCTGCTCGCGTTCCTGATGACCCACCCCGGCGAGGCGTTCACCCGTGAGCAGCTGCTGGAGAAGGTGTGGGGCTGGGACTTCGGCGACCAGTCCACGGTGACCGTCCACGTGCGACGGTTGCGCGAGAAGATCGAGAGGACCCCAGCGAAGCCGGCGCGCATCGCGACCGTGTGGGGGGTGGGGTATCGCTATGACCGGGCGTGACCAGGCGCAGGGCATGATCGAGCCGAGCGAGTCGTTCAGCGCGATGATCACCCACGCGCTGCACATCCTGCCGTACGCGCTCGCGCTGGTGCTGCCGGTCGTCGCGGCCGGGACGGCGCTGCTGTACTGGGTGCGCCGCGGCTCGCTGACGACGACGATGACCGTGCTGGTGCTGGTGCCGGTGGTCGCGATGCTGACCGGGGTGCTCGGCATCAGCGGGTTCATGTTCAACGCGACGCTGACCACGATGTCGCTGGTGTGCGTGCTGGTGCTGCTGGTGACGGTGCCGGTGGCGCTGCTGCTCGGCAGGGCGATCGCGCGGCGCAGCGTGTGGGAGCGGGAGGCGCGGGAACGGGAACGCGCCGCCGAGGCGTCGCGGCGTGAGCTGGTGGCGTGGATCAGCCACGACCTGCGCACCCCGCTGGCCGGGATCCGCGCGATGGCGGAGGCGCTGGCCGACGGTGTGGTGTCGTCGCCCTCGGAGGTGGCCGGGTACGCGAGCCGCATCGGCGGCGAGACGCGGCGGCTGTCGGGGATGGTCGACGACCTCTTCGAGCTGTCGAGGATCACGGCGGGCGCGTTGCGGCTGACCATGTCGCAGGTGGCGTTGCGCGAGGTGGTCTCGGACGTGCTGGCGGCGCAGGTGCCGGTGGCGCAGCGGAAACGGGTGCGGGTGCTGGCGAACGCGGCCACCGCGCCGGTGGTGCTGGGGTCGGACCCGGAGCTCGCGCGGGTGGTCCGCAACCTCGTGTCCAACGCGATCCGGCACACCCCGCCGGACGGGACGGTGGCGGTGCAGGTGGGGGTGGACGGCGGGGACGCGGTGCTCGCGGTCGACGACGGGTGCGGCGGGATCCCGGACGGCGAGCTTTCCCGGGTGTTCGACGTCGCGTTCCGGGGCAGCGCCGCGCGGACGCCGTCACGGTCGGCGGAGGAACAGGTCGGCGGCGGGCTCGGGCTGGCGATCGCGAAGGGGCTCGTGGAGGCGCACAGGGGGCGGATCAACGCGCGGAACCACGGGCCGGGGTGCCGGTTCGAGGTGCGGTTGCCGCTGGCGACCGGGTGATGGTGGCCTCCGGCCCCCGGAATCCAGCGTAGCGGCCTGCACCGACAGTTCTTGTCGGCTTGTCCACAGGGAGCGGACGGGTGTGGCCTCCGGCCCCCCTCGAACCACGTTACGGCAGGGCACCGACATTTCTCGTGGTCCGGCGCGAGGGCTGTGGACAGTGCCCTGACTGTGCCCCTGGCTGTGGACAACCGCGGTGCGCGGCGGCTTCTGTGTCGGTGGTCCGCCCTAGGCGAACTCCCATTTGCCGACATACAGTCCGTGCATGGGGACACGGAAGAACGTTAGCGCAGGTCAGGCCGCGGGTGTGCCGGTGTTCGACTCGTATGCGCGGTTGTCGAAGAACCCGAACACGGGTGAGTTCGAGAAGATCGAGACGCAGTGGGCGGACAACCGGAGGGTGATCGAGCGGTTGGGCGGCACGCTGGGTCAGGAGTTGGACGACGGGTTGTCGGCGTGGAAGAAGAACGTGCGCCGTCCGGGGTGGGCGAAGCTGCTGGAGCGGGTGGCTTCGGGTGCGTCGGACGGGATCGTGGTGTGGCACACCGACCGCCTGTTTCGGCAGCCGCGAGACCTGGAAAAGTTGATCGATCTCGCGGACAAGGGGTTCGTGGTCGTCAGTGCCCACGGTTCGCGTGACCTGGCGGACCCGGATGACCGGTTCATTCTGCGGATCGAGGTCGCGCACGCGGCGCGGTCGTCGGATGACACGTCGCGTCGGATCAAGCGTCGGTTCCGCACGTTCCGGGAAAACGGCATCGGGCACATTGGCGGACCGCGCCGGTTCGGGTGGCCTGGTCGGGACCTGACGTGGACGCCAGGCGAGGGTGAGACGGACGATGACCGGCCGATGGTGCCGGACGCGCTGGTGGCCCGGGAACGTCGCACGTTGGCTGAGGCGACGGACGCGGCGTTGTCCGGCGTCTCCGAAGCGGTGATCGCTCGGGAGTGGAACGACCAGGGCTTGTTCACGGCGGAGGGCCGTAGGTGGGTGCGGCTGACGGTCAAGTCCGTGCTGTCCCGTCCCACGAACGCCGGGCTGGTCGAGTCCGATGGTGAACTGGTCGCGACGATGCCGGGAGACCCCATCGTGGACCCGCGCAAGTTCGACCTGTTGCGCTCCAAGTACGCCGCTCGCCGTAAGGACGGGTAGCGGGCGAGGTCGGTCCAGGCTATGTCGGCACCGGGATTATCCGGTGCGGTGAGCCCGGTTGCGGCGCGAGGCTCACGGCCCGCAACGGTGACGGTTTCTACCGCAACCTCGCGTGGACGCCGCAGCTTGCCCGCGCACTTCAAGCCGCATTGGAGATGACCGACGCCGCGTTCGCGGAGCACCTGGGCACCACGGTGCGCACGGTCACCTCATGGGACCAGTTCGACACCACAATCGATGACACCGCGATCCGCGCGATCCTGGAGACGGCAGCACAGCAGGCATCGATCAGTGTGAAGAAGCGGTTCGCGCAGTCGGCGAACACTCCGGTGCGGAAGAAGTACTACACGTGCGAGAAGGAACGCCGGGGATGCGGCAAGGTCAACGCCGACCTCCGCTCGGTGGACCAGGAACTACGGACCTACGTGATCCTGCGCCTGTCGGATGACCGGTACGCGGCAGCGGTGGAGGCGGCACGCGCCCAGGTCGCGGACCGGTTGTCGGCGATCAACGCCGAGATCGCCGAGTACGAACAGCTCCAAGAAGCGGTCTCCGAGCGGTTGGGGCGTCGAGAGTTCAAGACCATGGCCGCGTTCGACAAGGCCAACAAACCCATCGTTGACGCCCTGGACAGGCTCTACGCCGAACGCGAAGCGTTGTCCGAAGGATCACCGGAAGGCCCGACGAAGGCTCAACCCGCTGCCGCGATCGCGGCCCAGTGGGACGCCGCCGACAACTCCGAACGCCGGGTCATGCTCACCAAAGCACTGGGCGGCTCCATCCTGTACCTGGACAAGTACGTCCAGCGGCCCGGCCCGCGCGTGTTCGACCGGAACCGTCTGCGCCTGGTTGCCCACGACGGGACCACAGTGACCTTCGGCGACCTCACCTAACGGGTCGGGCACCGTCCCCAGACAGCGAACGGCGCACCCCTCGGATTTGAGAGGTGCGCCGTTCGCGTTGGTCGGAGGGTCACCGCTGCCTCTGGCCGCGTCGAGCACGGCGGGCGTCGATACGGCGGAGCACGGCCCCCACGGCGGCGATCTCCTCCGGGGTCATTGGAGGCAGGGCGGTGACCGCCCGTTTCCAGTATCGGTATGACTTCGGGTCGATACCCGCGTCCCGCGCTTCCTGATCATCATCGCTTCCTGGCTTCTGTGTCGCGTTGGCTGGAGTGGGCAGTGGGTTAGTGGCCGTGGTGACCACCTCCCCCGGTGTCAGGGAGGGAGGTTCCGCGTTGGGGCCCGGGCCGCCGTTTCCGGGGGGTTTTTGGTGTGGCCGGAGATAAGCTCCCTGCCCTCCCTGACGCGCGTTTGCGCTGTTCAGGGCGGGGAGTTGGGGTCAGAGAGGGGGTAGGGAGAACTCCCTGACTCCCTGGCTCCTCCCTGGTGGCCTCCCTGATGTGGTTGGCGGTGCGGTTGTGGAGCGCGGCCGTGACGTCCTCCGCGCGGATGACCATGCGGCCGTCGGACTTCTGTGGCGTGATCCCGAGGTCGGCGAGTGCGTCTCGCAGGTCGGTCAGGGTCCACTCTTGGTAGGTCGGGTGTTGTGCGGCGAGCCTGCCGAGAACGACTTGGGTGCGGACTCGGCGCTCTCCCTGCATGGCCGCCGCGATGTCGGTCAGGTGGTCCGGTCCGGCGTCGGGCGCTGGCTCCAGTTCGGCCCGTCGTGGTGCGGGCAGCGCGCGGCCGTCTTCCTCGATCAGTGCCATGGCGCGCGCGATGATGGGGGTTACGTCGTCGGCCCCATCCTCGAAGGGCACGTAGTAGGTGCGGATCAGTTCGAACGTCTCGGCTGTCACGCCGACCGCTACGCAGGTGCCCCTATCGGTGTGGGTGCGTAGTTCGGTGGCGCGGATGCCTGCCGCGTAGCGGCCCGACCCCAACAGTCCGTCGTTGGCGATGTGGTCGGCGACAGAGAACGCGACCCCGCACACCACGTTCCGGGTCAGTTCCCGGGGGATGCTGTCCTTAGTGGGCGACTGCGTGGCGAACAGCGGGACGATGCCGTACTTGCGGCCTCGCTTGACCAGGCGTACGGCCAGCTCTGCGGCGCGCTTGCCGAACTTGGGGTGTTGGAACAGTTCGTGGCATTCATCGATCCCGATCACGAGCGGATGCAGGCCAAGTCCCCGCTGGTCGGCCAACCTGCGGGACACCTTGGGTGGCTGCCCTGTCTGTGCACCAAGGGTTTTCCCGCGCCGTTCCATCTCCTCGGCGAGATCGGCCAGCGCCTGGCACGCGGCCTCGGCTACCGCGTCATCCATGCCCATCCGGTAGCGGGTCAGCCGTGGCGCGAACGGCTCGAAGTCGGGGGACTCGCCGAGTACGAACACCCACAGCTCCGCTGTCGGGTCCAGCGCGGCACCCAACATCAGCGTGCGCAACGCGCTCGTTTTGCCCTGTCCGGGCCGCCCGCCGATCAGCCAGGACGCGCCGATCAACGGGGCGTTGACGACAAGGCCGCGTTGGGACAGTCCGAACGGGACACCGGCGAACACGTCCGCCCGGCCCCCGTCGGCTGCCGACTCGTCGAGCAGCGGCCACGGTCCAGCACCGCCGGACAAGGTGCCCTTGTCGGCCACCCACAGATCCAGGATTCCGGCTTCCTCGCCTTGGGTCGGCCAGGTCTCCAGAGCGGACCGCCCGAGGTTCGCGGCCAGCTTCGGGCGCTGCCCGGCAACCATGTCCGCGGTGACCCCTAACGGCAGTCTGACCTGTGTAAACGTGCCATCTCCGTCCTTTCTGGCCGGTACCGTGTAGACCAGTTCGCCGCCGTCTTTGAAGAACCTGTTCAGCGGCGAGATACCGAGGTGTGCGAGCGCGCGGGAGATCATCCGTTCGTCCACCCATGAACCTGCGTCGTCGCGTTCGGGCTGGATCAGCCAGCTCGCGCCGGGTTCCCGGTCGCGTCCCTCGAACGCTGCCGCGATGGCCCACACCACGGGCAGGCACACCAACAGCACGGGCACGGCGGTAGTCAGCACCGTCCACACCCCACCGATAGCCGCGTAGGTCCCGGCCAGCCACGGCCACATGTCCGCCCGGTCTAGGAACGCGTCGACCAGCCACAGCGCTACGGCCACCGGCCCGACCACCCGCACAGTGATCACGGCCCGCCGTAGCACGATCCCGACACGCGCCCACCGTGCTTTCGCGTCCGCGCGGATCAGCTCCTGTGCGGTACGCCGCGCGTCCACGTCACCAGCCAGCCGCGCCGCGCGGACATCGGCCCGCAGATCGGCGTAGGTAGCCCAGCACCACGCCTTGCCCAACCATCGCCAATGCCCGCGAACCACGAACCACACCAGCCGCAACAGGTCGGCCGGAGCCTTCCGCACTCGGTAGGCCGTCACCGACCGCGCCCGCCGCATCCGGTCCGACCGCCACATCCGGCCTGCCAGCCCGCGCACGCGCGCCCAGCAGGCCCGACCAGCGGCACGCACCACCGACCAGAGCACCGACCACACCGGACCGTCCACACCAGGACCGGCACCTGCCCGGCCGTAGGTGGAAGCGTCGCCGATGACCTCCGCGTCGAACACCTTCCGTTCCAAGCTGGTGCCCGCATCGTTCACAAGGCTGTTCACGTCGGACCCGTTCACAGCACCGTTCACGCCGTTCACCCGGGCGTTCTCGGAAGAGTCGGTCATGGCTGGCTCTCCCGGTCCCACTCGGCCACCAGGTCGGCCCGCAACGAGGCGGCCAACCGGGAGGACAGGCCACGTGAGCAACCGGTGACCTCACGCACCCACGCCGGAGTGATCACCACGCCCGGGTGCCACGCACGCCGCGCGGCCTCCCGGTACTCGCCGAACGTCCCCCGCCGCCGACCAGCCGGATGCGCGCTAGCAGCATCGGTGATGACCTCTCTGCTGTCGGACTCCTCACCGGCCGCCGACGGAGCCGACGGTGCGTCTGCGGCCGTCTCAGCTACCGCGCCCGTGCTGGTGTCCGTTGGCGCGTGCATTGGACTGGTGCCGCGCCCGTTCACACGGGCGTTCATGGCAACGGTTACGGCGTCGGCCAGCTTGTCGCGGAGGTCGGTCACGGCCTCCGCCGCGACGAACACGAGCAGCGGCGGGACGGAGTGCAGGACCACTCCGGCCGCGCTGCCGTGCGCCCAGGACTGCCAGGTGTTCATCACGTACGTGGCCGCGAGCGTGAACCACTTCGCGGCCCGCACCCACCGCCCGGTCCGTACTTGGTAGCGGGAGGTGATCTGTTCGGCTCGCAACACCGCGATGAGCACCAGCGACACCGTGGGATCGAGCACCCACGCGGCCAGCCACGGCAGCGACCACGCTCCGGCACCGGACGCGGCGAACACCTGAACGTTGGTCATGGTGAACGCCAGCCCGAGCACGATCCCGGCCCAGCACAACCGGTCCACCTGAGACCGGACCCGTTCGATCCGCAACGCCACCACGTCCGGGTGCGTCTGCCACGCTCGCACCTCCGCCGCTTCCGCCGCGTTCTGCGCCAGCCGCTGACCCCGCGTGAGCGGCACGTGCCGGGCGTCCTGCGGGCCATTCCGTGGTGCACGTTCCCGCAGGTCAGATAGGGTGCCAGTTCCCGCCGGCGCGAACCCTGAACGATCTTGGTTCATCGGCGACCACCCCGCCTACGCGGCAGGTCCACGGTGGTCACCGTCAACGCCCGGGTGAGCGTGTAGGACGCGAACAGTGCGGGCAGCCCCAACGCCGCAACCACCGCCCACCCGTTCACCGACGGGTGGGTGAGCACCAGCCACTGAACACCCACGATCACCCCGGCCGTGAACAACACCCGGCCGGTCAGCGACAGCAACCGCGCACCCGACCGCGCCGCGTCCGCCGCAGCCCGGGCACGGCGCGCACCCGCACGCCACACCCACGCCAGCACCACCAAGCACGCGACACCAGTCGCCACCTGTTCCACCGTCAGGCCCGTGGTCATCGCTGACCACCACCCGTGCCAGGCTCCGCACCTGGTTCGACGCCGACCTGCCCGCCCAGCCACCGACGACGCGACCGCCACACCGGATACAGCGCCCGCACATCGTCAGCGGGCAGCGCACCCCACACCCCAAGCGTCCGATCACCCGAGGTCCGCAACTCCAGTTCCAGGCACTCACGTCGCACCGGGCAGTCCGCGCACACCCGCGCGGCCAGTTCCCGATCCGTCAGGTCGTCCCCGGTCCACTCCGGCTCCAACTCCAACCGGAACAGGACCATGCACGCCCCGTCCCGGGTCACCACCTCGAACAACGCACCGTCCGGCACGTCCGCCAACCCGTCCAGGTCGGCCGCCACCTGCGTGAAGTACTCCTCGGGGTCCACCGGAATGCGCCCGTCCATCAGGCACCACCCCGCACGGAAGCTTCGGCGGGCGGCTCCGTGCACCGCTCACCGTCCGGTAGATCACTGGCTGCGAGATGCGCCAGCACATGCGCCGGAATCAGCACCCGACGCCGCCGACGCACCACCGGCAGCAAGCCCATCCGGATAGCACGGCATACCCGCGAGTTATCGACACCCAGCAACCACGCAACTTCCGCGATCGAAAGCAGACGTGGAGCCTGAGGATTAGCGTTCTTCATGACTGTTTGGGTCCTTACTCTTGGCAGGCGACCTGCAGGTTTGCAGGGCCGCTGCCTCAAGTAAGCCGCGAACAGCAGAATACGACTATGACAACTTTGGAATATGACATGCCACCAGAGAATATCCGCATGTCGAGCGCGTTATTCTCCGATGGAATATTCAGAAGAGGAATACATTCCGTGCCAGATTCTGGCTTGGAATGTTGATCTACGCTTGTGCGTCGGGGGCCTGCTTGAGGTCCGCGAGAAGGTCACTGAAGTCCGTGCGCGCACCCCCGGCACCCTTCCGGATCTCGTGGTCCAGCTCGCTTGCGACCATCAGGAGGGAGGGGCGGCTACGACGCCCGTCCCCCAGCGCAGCTATGCCCAGTGTCGACGCCTCATCGATGTCGCCACGGCGGGCCGCTATGACCGCCAACGTCAACTCGGCCTCGGTCTTGCGCATCGGCGACGAGACGAAGCCGTCCGCGTTCGTACTGCGTCGGATCACTTCTCTGGCGTTGCGCTCAGCCAGTGCGTCCTCGCCGACGATCCGGTAGGTGTCCATAGCGTAGAAGTCCCACTTATCGGGATCGACCACGAAGTGATTGTCGGGCCGCTCCGGATACGGCAGCTTGTCCAGCAGCGCGCTACCGCGCTCCAGCGCCTCATGCACCTGTTCACGCATTCCCATGCGCGCGTACGCCTTGGCTTGCTGACCATAGAGCTGCACCGCCACAGAATGAGACGGCGATGAAATTATCCCTGCCTCAGCGACCGGAACAACGGCGCGAGGATTTCCAGCCGTCAAGTGAAACCATGCCAGCATCTCGTGCGACCAGCCAACGATGCCCGGCACCCCGGACTCCTCGCCGAGTTTCGACGCCATACGTCGGGTTGCTTCCGCTGGGGCAGACTGACCAAGATCGTATTCCAGGCAGCCAACTAGCAGGGCAAGCATTCCCGCATTGTGCAGAATGTCTCGATGCTGGGGTAGTGTCAGTCTATTATTGAGCAGATTGGTTGCCCTGTTGAGCCACTCTTTGCTGGTTGCAATCAACCTGCGGGCGTCAGCATGCGCGTAGTCGCAGCACAGCTGGTCGACCGTAATGTTCAGCGCGTCGACTGTCGCAGAGTTGATCGATGAGGACCGCATACGTTGAATCAGCTCAACTGTGTCCATACCGGTCACGGAGATCAACTCATCGTCGGGAGTCGAACTCAAGGAATCGGGTACCGCCGAGTTGGCGGGTGCAGGTCGAGATTCCGCGTCGCTACGTGAAACGATGATCAATTCCTGCCGTGGATCGAGTTTGAACCACAACAAACGTTGCGGAAAGTGAAGCTTCTTGGCGTACTGCCGCAGCGTTGGAATGTACTCTTCTTTTTTCATGCCACTCTCAAGCTTGCTCACAAGCCCTTGGCTGATGCCCAACCAGCGAGCGAGCAATTCTTGATTGATGGGTTTGCCGTACCTCTTGAGATGGTACGGATGATTTCGATACGCCTTAAATATCTTCCCGATGTCTTCGCTTTCGAAAGCAGCGTGGAACTCGTCGGTGTCAAAGAAGTCGTCCCGGAGCTGCGCAGGTGGCGTTCGGAGCTGGTCCCGCAGGTCCCGAGTGCACGCGCCGCACAGGTGGGCGTTGTTGTCAGCCGCGAGCAGTGATCCGCAACTGTCGCATCGACGACCGTCACCAGCCCCGGCCTGCATAGCCCCCGTACCCATAGGACACCCTCCCAAGTCCTGCCGTACGCCTGTGACCAGCGTACATCGGGGCGGCTGGTACTGCGAACGAGTGAACGCGTGCCCCATGCGCGGCGTCCGACCTCCTCATATTCCGGACCGGAATATGAGTATTCCGGATCATGTGTGGACCACCGTGGCAAACGTCGACACGGTTGGAGCAAGGCGAGGCCGTAGCCCCGTCTACAGCACGTAGGCGTAGTCCCGCCATCACCACCCCGTCAGTTCGCAATATCGGATTCGAGGTGCCTCCCCGATGTCCTCGTCTACTCCAGAAGAGGTGATAGTGACAGCGTCGCTGACCAGCGATGTCGCACGCGTTGCGCGTGGAATGCGTGAAGCGCTGGCTTTGGTCGACGAGGTATTGGACCTCGACCATGAGACCTGGGAAAGCACCCTTCATGTCGGAGACATCGAATTCTATACCTCCAAAAACGGTCCATACCCCAACAATCAGATGCGAATCAGCGTGCGCCCTTCAATGGGAGTCGCTGCACTGCACTACGCCGACCATGATGACCCAGAAGTATCTGACGCGTACTCGTATACGCCGAACCCGTCGATCGAGAGAGTACATCTGATCTTCAGCGGTGAAACCGGTCGACTCTTCCCGCGGTCCGCGGTTATTTCGATATCACACGCACGCGCTGCTCTCGTCGAATGGCTTCGTACACGGGCGCGACCGAAGTGCATCGAATGGAGGTCCGAGTGAATCTTTCTCAGTCGTCGCACGGTCTACCGTCAAGCAAGGAGTTGTGACAAGTGGCGTTCAATGTGTCGTGTTCGCCCGGCAAAGTGGCGGCGGCGGCGTTCATGCGGGTCACGCCGCAGTTACCGGCACTGGTCCTCTACCTGGACCCGGTGAACCTGGCGATCCAGTTGCCGTCATTCCCTGGCGGGACTCTCGTGTTGGCGAAGTTCTGTCGGGAGCTGGCACGGGAAGCCGCCAAGCTGGCCGCCGAGATCGACCCGGACGGCGAACCTGCCCCGCCGGAGCGCGGCCCACGGCATCGGCTGGTGACTGGTGATTACGGCGATTCGGGGGCGAGCTACTGATGGGTGGATGTCAGCTCGTTCCGTCGTCGGTGGCTGAGGCACACGAAGCGCTGTGGCGACGCAGGCCAGCCCATGACGCGGCCCCTGAGGAGTGGGCGGCGTTCCACCGGCACAGCGCGGAGGTGTACGCGGCGGCGGCGAAGGCCGACGAGCCGAATCGGCATGAGGCGTCGCAGTACGCGGTGTTCGCGATCAGGCGGGCCCGGGAGATCGAGCACCGGCTCAACCCCGACGGTGATGACGAGTGACTGAAGCAACCGAAGCGCTGGCCGAGTCGCTGGAAACCGCCGTCACTCGCGCGGTGGGCGAAGAGTTGCGGCGCGTGCGTGAAGCTCGCGGGTGGTCGCGTGCGTACTTCGTGAAGCGGTTGCCGTCAGGTATCGGTGACAGGACGCTACTGGCGTATGAGCACGGCGTCCGTCAGCTGACCCTGTCCCGCTTGACCGAGCTGGCCGAGGCTCTGGAGGTCGACCCGGCGACAGTCGTCGCACGCGGGCTCCAGCGAGCACGTCGGCGCCTGGACCACCTGACCTTGCACGTCGACCTCCCCGCGCTGCTCAACCACGACGGCGCAGGCCGGGGGAAGTTCCGGCCGATGATCCAGTGGGCCCGCAACGCCCTCATCGACAACCCGCACGGCGTCGCGGAGATCGACACCCGGGTCGTACGCAACCTCGCGCTGTTCACGGGCTGCTCACACCACGAGTTGGCTGAGTACCTGGCCCAATTCACCCCACCACCGGGGGACGTCGAGACCGAGTAGAACCCGATATGAGCAGCCAACCTGCTGGGCACATCGCGAATGGACTTAGCGTGCCGTTTACAATTGCTCAATGCCAATGATGCGACTAAAGCGCTTGACGGGCGCTCCGGACGCGAGCTCGCCAGTCGTGGCAAGTCTTACAGCGTCCTTTGTTATGACGTGAACGCCCTTCGCTGGCTTGCCGACATAGCGAGCTGAAGCAATGATCCACAACGCCTCCATTTGCCGCAGAGCTAGATCAATGAGCCATAGCGTTCGTGGAACACTGCACCATTTCGTAGTCTCCCGCCAGGTTCGCTCCTTCCCTACCTTGGTTGACTCAAGAAAGGCAACACTAAGCCCTCGGTGACCGAGCACAGCTTGGCCAGAGTCATCACTCAATCCGATGTATGCCTCACCAGGTATAACCGTCATGCCATGCTTGACAGCGTTATACATATTGGCGTCTTCGTTCAGGTTCTTACTGAGGAGTCGGAGTAGCATGATCACAGCATCGACGGCGTCATTCCATTCTTCTCCAGGTTCATCCGGAGCTGCCCCCAAGAACACATGTCCGATTTCCCGGCGACGCTCCGGAGCCCATGTATTTGCCGCGAGCCGGTCGACCTCTTCGCGGAACCGGCGTGGCTCGCGAAGAGCCGAACATTCGATCCAGGGGCAAGCTGGCCTGCCTTCGTGGCCAAGAAACAGGCGAATAAGAGCCTCGCTTGCGTGATGCAGGAGGATCTCTGACTCGGCAACAAGAAACGCCTGGTGCAGCCTGGTTTCGTTGTCGATGTCGCTGGATGGCTCTAGCTTGAGCTCTATACCTTCGAACGAGATACCCTGCTCAAGGAATTCGTCGAGCTCGCGCATTCGCGTCGCAGCCAAGACAAGCAGGAATTGACGGCGTCGAAAGTAAGCAGCTGGATTCCCCGTGTAGAATCCTTCATTGAGCTTCTCCCACGGCTGTTCTGAGTGCATCTGCTGGACCTATACCAGTCGCCCAGCTAGGTCGTCGAGTTGAGCGAGGTCGTCTTCGAATGCAGACGGATCGACGTCTAGTTGATCACAAATATTGCGGAGGGATCTGCTCACAACTTGAAGCGCCTGAGATGCATTCTCAAGGCCATGTTTGATGAGCTCAACTTCACCGATACTTAGTTCCAAATCTGTGATCTGGCTACGCAGCTCGTCAAGGTCGTGGCTGCCAGATTCTGTCATTAGTGAGCCTCCCGGTTTCGGCGCGCTGGGGTCGTACCTCGCTTAGATCGCGCATGGCATGGCCGTTGTTACTCGGAGAAGGGACGCTCTAGCAACTGTTGATTCACTGATGCCGGTTGCAGGCCGCGCCGAACGCGACGGCATCGATCCGATGCGGCAGGGCGCAATAGCTGCGATCTCCTCTGGGTCATTGCCGTGCGCGGGTGGGGTGTGGGCAAGTGCGTCGGTTCGTCACCGGCTCTCGGCTTCAGCAGGCTTCGGGCACAGGGTCCCGTGCAGGCTTCAAGGCCAGGTTGTCAGTGCCCGCCTGTACGGTCGCACCGTGACCAGTAGAAGTGCCCATCAGAGGTCCGCCGACTTGATCGCCGACGAGTGGTCGAGAAGCGACGATGGCCGAGAAAGACTGTTCAAAGCATATTGGATGATGCGAGATAGTGACATTTCGAATGAACTCAGAGGGTATCTCGATGTTTGGGGGCAACCCTATGGCGGCTGGACAATGGGTCAACTATCGGCACTCTATTGTATTTGGTATCTGATGACGAACGAGCACGTGGCCTACGCCCAGTTCGACGTAGGGTCGCCTCCGCTCAAGGATAGTGAGCGCGATGGTAACCAAGCCCTGCTGAATGGCTTGAGTGACAATCTCGAGATTGAAGTCCATTCAACACAACGAGGTGGCGATCAGGACGGCGTAGTATGGTGCTCTGAGTTTGATATGTTCTTTATTGGATCAACACGACCTATTGAAATAGAAGGCTTGCGAACTGTTCCGCTCGAAATCGGATACACTGACGCCAGTAGTATTCTACTTCATCTCACTGGATCGGGATTCGGGGTTGCCCGGTGGCCTTACGGTAGCCGTTTCGTTACTGTTCTTTCTCCCGTTCCTGTCACCAAGTTTCAGAATTGGCGTTCTCTCGACGATAGACCGAGTTGGGAGCATCAAATCCAGCGTGACATAGCGGAATTTGTGAACCGCGTGGTTATCGGCAGAATGTTTGGCCAGCGTGCTGCGGGACTCGCAGGTTTAAGAGGACGCGAATTTTTCGTGTTGCCATCCGAGTGAAGTTAACAAGTGAAGATCATCCAGTAAAATTCTCGTTGTCTGGCGTGAGTGCTCCAAGCATCGCTTCTGCCGACGTTCCCAGAGCTTGTGATGCGACCATTAGTAGTACTCGCGCCATGTCGCTGAGTCCGCTGACCAGCGGTATCGCGCTACCGTCTTTCTCCACGATGCTGTGAACTATCCGTTCGTATTCGGTATGATCGGGCAGAAGCAACGCGCCGATAGCTGCGCTAGACCGCCGCGCTGCGCCGCGCTGATGCGTCGTGAGGTGTTGCATTACCGGCGATTGACGCCGAGGGCGTGCGGGCGGTTCAGTGAGCGTGGCGACAGCGTTCAGGGATTCCGTAGTTGGAATCGTCTTCCACGTTACCTGACCGGCGTTGTCAGGTAATGAAAAGCATGCCGGGTACCCGTCGGTGTCGCCTACGCGCGTGCGCGCGCCGGTAAGCGTGGGCAAGACTTCTCTAACTCGGTCCAAACGCATCACAAATGCGACTCGTTCGATGGAATCTAAACCCTCGGCTGCCTCATCGACGAAGGGCAATACGGGAATAATCTCGTCAGATTCGGTAAGCATCCGCCGTACAATGCCGCCCCAGTTGAAGCTCGAAGACAGAAGCGTCTGCCGAGCCAGATATGGAACTAGTTCCATATCTCCGCTCAGAGAAGACTGAATAGTAAGGCCGGACAGAGGTACGCCACCGTGTTGAGCAAAGTCGCGTAGTTTGTACATTAGCCGGTAGCCGGGGAATCGATCGAAAGCTTCGTTAGTTGCGCGAGTGTGGTCTTGTAGTTGTTTGCTTGCCTCGCCGAAGGCCGTGAGGGCGAAGTCTCTGTTTGTCTCGAGGTAGAACCGTGTCGAAACCAGCCAATTGAGCAGCTCGTTCATGAACGTCACGGTCAAGTGTCGCTGGTCGACATCACGGAAGGCGCCATTGAAATCATCGAGATTAGTGAACAAGTCGCGAAGATCGAGAATGCGATGGTAATTCCTGACCATGACACTATACGCAGTCCGCGTTGCAAGTTCTTCATAACGGCCGCAAGCATCGACAATCGATGCGTAGTCGGCCTCCGAGATATCCGCCTTGATCCGTATTTCCATGCCTCGCTGACCAGGCCGCTGATGCCAAGATCCTAGGCAGTACCGCGTCAATTTCATCTCCTGATTTTTGCCTGTCCTGACATCCGGAGAGCTTTGGGTACTTTAGAGAAACAGGTGCCCTCTACTTGGCGCTCCAGGTCGTGACTCAGATTCAACTTGGACCATCGACCCCGCGCCGCGCGGATGCGGCGGGGTCCACACCATTGTGCACAGCACACACTATGGGCTCGCAACCTTAACTGGCTGGGGGTATGTAGATCGAGAACTGAGCAGGACCTGATACCACAACCCTGCGGAACCAATGCCGACGTATGCGGCACTGAAGTCCGGCGACGTGTCGATCCTGCAGGTCACAGTTATGTCACCAAATGAGCCTTCGCCTACGCTGGTGATCGGGGGGCCGCGGCCCCCCTCAGCGTGGCCGTCGCGAACTCGGCTATCCCCTGTTCGAACGTCGTCTTCGCCATGAAGCCCAGCTTCTCCCGTGCCGCCCTCGGGTCCGCCACCACGTGCCGCACGTCGCCGGGTCGGGCGCCACCGACCACCTTCGGGGCCGGGCCGTGGCACGCCTTGGCCAGCTCCGTGGCCAGCTCGCCCACCGTGTGCGGGGTGCCCGAGCAGACGTTGACCGGGACGAGCGCGCCGTCCGGGGTGGTGGCTTCGACCGCCAGGACGTTCGCGCGGGCCACGTCCGTCACGTGTACGAAGTCGCGTCGCTGGTTGCCGTCTTCGAGCACCGTGGGCGCCTCGCCGCGTTCCAGCGCCGAGCGGAACAGCGACGCCACGCCCGCGTACGGCGTGTCTCTCGGCATCCTCGGCCCGTACACGTTGTGGTACCTCAGCGCCCACACCCCGCCACCCGTCTGGCGAGCCCACGCCGACGCCAGGAACTCCTGCGCCGCCTTCGTCGCCGCGTACGTGCTGCGCGGGTCCATCGGGGCGTCCTCGGGCACCAGGCCGGGGGACAGCGCCGCGCCGCAGGCAGGGCACGGCGGGTCGTAGCGTCCGTTGTCCACATCGGACACCCGGCGTGGCGCGGGCTGGACGACGCCGTGGTCGGCGCACTCGTAGCGGCCCTCGCCGTACACGACCATCGACGAGGCCAGCACCAGGTGCGAGACGCCCGCCCCGTGCATGGCGCTCAGCAGCTCGGCGGTGCCGAGATCGTTGTGCGCCACGTACTCCGGTGCGTCGGCGGGGGACACGCCGTGGCCCACCATCGCCGCCTGGTGGCACACCACGTCGACACCACTCAGGAGGTCCGCCAGCAGCGCCGGGTCGCGGATGTCGCCGACCACGCCGTCGAAGTCCGCGGTGCTGCCGTGGGCCTTCGGCAGCAGGTTGTCCACCAGCAGAGTGTCGTGGCCGTGCGCGGACAGCGCCTCCGCCACGTGGGATCCGATGAAACCGGCGCCGCCGGTGACCAGCACTCGCATGCCGGCGACGGTAGGCCCGCCACCGGCACGTGGGCGAGCGCAGGCGGCCGCACGTCACCGAACCGTCAGATTCTCGACGGCGGTTCGAGTTCGGGTCGTGCCACCGGCTCGCCGGGCCGGCGGGCTGCCGGTGGCGAAACGGCAGGCCCGGCTACGGTGAGCGCATGGAACGGAGCGCGCAGCGGCTCGGCAGAGCCCTCATCGTGATCGTGGACGACCGGGTGGCGAACGGGGAGCACGAGGACACCGTGGGGCCGCTGGTCACCGAGTTGTTGGAGGAGAACGGGTTCATCGTCGACGGGACCGTCGCGGTGGCCGGGGAGAACGTGGTCATCCGCAACGCGCTGAACACCGCGGTGATCGGCGGCGTCGACGTGGTCATCACCGTCGGCGGCACCGGTGTGTCGCCCCGCGACGTGACCCCCGACGCCACCCTGGGGGTGCTGGACCGGCCGATCCCGGGCATCGCCGAGGCGATCCGGTCCTCCGGGCTCGCCGCCGGCGCCGTGGACGCCGGCATCTCGCGGGGGCTTGTCGGGATCTCCGGCAGCACGCTGGTGGTCAACCTCGCCGGGTCGCGGTCGGCGGTGCGCGACGGGATGGCGACGTTGTCCGCGCTCGTGCCGCACGTGATCGACCAGCTTTCGGCACTGGACTGATGCCCGGCCGGCCGCGTCGGGACGCCGAGCCCGACCTCGACGAGATCTTCGGCGACGTGCTCCCGTCGACGACGTCCGACGAGCGTGACCCGACCCCGCCCGACGACCGCGACGACTGGTACGAGCGAGAGCGCCCACCCCACCACTAGGCCGGTCCGCCTCCCCGGAATCCGTGTGTTGGTCGCGAGCGGTGTCTTCTGCCGGGACCCACAGGAGTGCTGGAGGACTGCTTCCCAGCACTCCTGTGTGGCTGTCAGTACGGGCGTTGCGGTGGCCTCCCGCCCTGCGGGGGCATGCCGCCCTGGGGCGGCTGCTGCGGGCCCTGCCCCATGGGCACCCGCTGTTGCTGCTGGCGGAGGAGGTCGCGGATCTCGGCAAGCAGCTCGATGTCGGTCGGTTCTGACGGGCCCGCCTCGTCGCCACGCCTGCGGCGGTCCTGGAGCTTCTTCATCGGCAGCACGATCAGGAAGTAGACGACCGCGGCGATGATCAGGAAGTTGATGGCCGCCGTGATGATCGCCGCGAAGTCCATCCTCGACTCTTCGTTGCCCGCGACGATGGTCCACGACAGGCCGGACACGTTCGCGCCGCCTATGGCCGCGATGAGCGGCTTGATGAAGTTGTTGGCGATGGCGGTCACGATCGCGGTGAACGCCGTGCCGATGATCACCGCGACGGCCAGGTCCACGACGTTCCCGCGCATCAGGAAGTCCTTGAAACCCTTGAACATCGGCGGGCTCCTTTCACTCGGTGTGCCGACGCAGCGTAGTGACCTGCACACGGTGCCGACCGCCGGGCAGGCCGCCGGGTCAGCGCAGGGTGACCGCCACCGGTCGACCAAGGGACGCCGCGGCCACCTTCGTGGCCTCCGCCCTCGGCAGAGCCAGGACCACCAGGTGACCCTCCGCCGCCTCGTCCGCGGGCCGGACCGTCAGCACGGTGGCGTTCGCGGCCAGGACCACCGCGTCCGACGGTGTCGTCGCCGACACCGTCACCACGTCCACGCGTAAGCCAGGGGTCAGCAGGGCCGCCACCGCCGGGTCGGCCAGGCGGAACGGCACCGCCGCCGCGGCCGGATCGCCCGCCGTGAGGCGCGTGTTCTCGGTGCCGAGCAGGCGCGCGCTCGTGAGCGGTTCACCCGCCGTGGCCGCGCCTGCCAGCACCCGGCCCCGCACCTGGGCCGGGTCGGTCAGTGCGGAGCGCGGGCGTAAGGACGGCGCCAGCCGCGACACCGTCACGTCACCGTCGCGCAGGGTCGTGCCGGGAGGCAGGTCCCTGGCGGCCACCAGCATCGGCACCGTGCCCGGTTCGCGGGGACGCGGGCTGACCGCCAGCACGGCCGCGGCCAGCACCAGCAGCGCGGCCACCACACGGCGGACGGCGAGCCTGCGTGGCCAGCCGCGGAGGGGGAGCTTCATGGGACCGACGGTACGGCGGGGACACGACAAAAACGCCAGGTTACCGGCCGGTTGTGGACAACTCAGGCGGCTGTGGACAACCTCGTCAGGAGGCGACCTTGGTCGCCGAGGACGACGAGGTCGACGGTGCGGACGAGGACTTGTCCGACGACGTGGTGGTGGACGTCGAGGACTTGTCGGACGAGGACTTGTCCGCCGACTTGTCCGAGGACGGCTTGTCGGACGAGGACGACTTGTCCGCCGTCGCCGCGGCCTTGCTCTCCGAACGGCTGTCGGTCCGGTAGAAGCCGCTGCCCTTGAACACCACGCCCACCGAGCCGTACAGCTTGCGCAGCTTGCCCGCGCACTCCGGGCACTCGGTCAGCGAGGCGTCGCTGAAGGACTGCACCGCGTCGAAACGGTGGTCGCACGCCGTACACGCGTACTGATAGGTGGGCACGGGTGACTCCCTCTTCCCCAAGTCGCTGGCACTCGTAACGATGGAGTGCTAAGAACAATGATGCGCCAACGCGGGCCCGGAGCGCAAACGTCCTCGAGCGATTCACACGAAGCGCAACAGTCCCCGGTTCGGGGTGAGGACCGCCGTCATCCTGATGTCGTGCCGCTCGGCCGGCAGCGCCTCGAAAATCTCCTGGTCACGCACCACGGCCACCAGGTGTGTCCCGGTGGCCGTGTCCGCGAGCGAGCGGTCGTAGTGACCAGCACCACGTCCGAGGCGAACCCCGTTCCGGTCCACCGCGAGCGCGGGCACGAGCACCAGATCGGCGATCCGCAGCGCGAACGACCCCAGCAGCTCGCCGATCGGCTCCCGCAGCCCGTACGGACCGGGCCGCAGCGAGTCCCTGCCCTGGTACCAGCCCCAGTCCAGCGGCCCGTCACCGGTCACCACCGGCAGCAGGACCCGCGCACCGAACTCGGCGAGGTCCTCCAGCATCTGCGCGGACCCCGGCTCGGAACCGATCGGCACGTACGCGCAGACCGTCTGCCCAGGGCGCACGATCCGGCCGCTGGTCAGGTGCGTCGACAGGGAGATGGCCTCGGAGAACCGGACCGCTCCCGGCACCCGTCTGCGTTCGGCGAGCAGCTCTTTGCGCCACCGCCACTTGGTGTGTGCGGCTGACTGACTTGGATCACTCCCAGGCCGGGCCACCACATGAGGTTAGAGTCGTTGTCCATGGCGCAATCCACCGCAGTCACTTCCGGCCACGGCGCCGCCCAGGCCGCAGGCATCCGAACCGCCATCGTTCCGGCCGCCGGCCTGGGCACGAGGTTCCTGCCGACCACCAAGTCCGTACCGAAAGAGCTGCTCCCGGTCGTCGACACACCCGGCATCGAGCACGTCGCCACCGAGGCCGCCGAAGCCGGGCTCGAACGGCTCGTGATCGTCACCTCGCCGGGCAAGGACGCCGTCGCACAGTACTTCCAGCCGCAGCCCGAACTGGAGGAGGAGCTGCGCAGCCGGGGCAAGGAGAAGCTCGTCGAGAAGATCCGGCGCGCCCCCGGCCTGCTGAAGAAGGTCGAGACCGCCATCCAGGAGAAGGCGCTGGGGCTCGGCCACGCGATCGGCTGTGCCGAGGGCAACCTCGACGACGACGAGCAGGCCGTCGCCGTCCTCCTCCCCGACGACCTCGTGCTGCCCCGCGGCGTGCTCGGCCGCATGCTGGCCGCCCGCGCCAAGCACGGCGGCACCGTGCTGTGCGCCTTCGACATCCCCAGGGACCAGATCTCCGCCTACGGCGTCTTCGACGTCGAGGACACCGACGACCCCGACGTCAAGAAGGTCAACGGCATGGTGGAGAAGCCGCCCGCCGACCAGGCGCCCTCGACGTTCGCGGCGGCGGGCCGCTACCTGCTGGACCGGGCCGTCTTCGACGCGATCAAGCGCATCGAGCCGGGTGCGGGCGGCGAGCTGCAGGTCACCGACGCGATCGCGCTCATGATCAGCGAAGGGCATCCCGTGCACGTCGTCGTCCACCGGGGCGGACGTCACGACCTGGGCAATCCTGGGGGGTTCCTGCGTGCCGCCGTGGACTTTGCGCTCTCCGACCCCGAGTATGGGCCTGATCTGCGCGAGTGGTTGCGCGGGCGTATCGAGGAGTAGCCGAGCACGGTGAGGTCACCGCGATGAGGTCAGTCGACGAGCAGCTCGGGCGGGCGCTCGCCGCCGCAGTACGGCCTGCGCCGGTACGGGTGGCCATCTCCGAGGCGCAGGGACTCCTGTGCGCGGAGGAGGTCGTCGCAGAGCGCGCCCTGCCCGGCTTCGACCAGGCGGCGGTGGACGGCTACGCGGTCCGCAGCGTCGACGTCCAGGCCGCTGGCACCGAACCGGTGCTGCTGCCGGTCGTCGGCGAGATCGTGGCGGGGTCCCGGCAGCCGCGCAGGCTGCAGCCGGGCCAGGCCGTGCGGGTCGTCACCGGCGCGCCGCTGCCCACGCTCGCCGACGCCGTCGTGCCGGTCGGCTACACCGACGGTCACCAGGCACGCGTGACCGTCAACCAGCCGGTGCCCTCGGCCGCCTTCGTCCGGCGCACCGGCGAGGACGTGCAGACCGGTGACGTCGCCGTACGCCGTGGCGCCGCGATCGGCTCGGCACAGGTCGGGCTGCTCGCCGCCGTCGGCAGGGCCAAGGTGCTCGTGTACCCGCGGCCGAGGGTGTCGGTGATCTCGCTCGGCGACGAGCTCGTCGACATCGACCGCACCCCCGGCCAGGGCCAGGTCTACGACGTCAACTCGTACTCGCTCGCCGCCGCCGCGCGCGACGCGGGCGCCGAGGTCAACCGCGTCGGCGTCGTGGCGACCGACTCGCGGCGGCTGCGGGAGACCATCGAGGGCAGGCTGCTGCTGAGCGAGATCGTGGTCATCTCCGGCGGCGTCGGTGGCGAGCTGGCGCAGGAGATCCGCTCCGCGCTGTCCGACCTCGGCGACATCGACATGACCCGGGTCGCCATGCACCCCGGCTCCGTGCAGGGCTTCGGCAGGCTCGGGCCCGACGCGGTGCCGACGTTCTTCCTGCCGAGCAACCCGATGAGCGCGCTCGTCGTGTTCGAGGTGATGGTGCGGCCGCTGATCCGTGCGGCACAGGGGAAGCGCAACCCGCACCGGCGCCAGATCACCGCCCGGCTACTGTCCCCGATCGTGTCGGTCAAGGGACGCCGCGGTTACCTGCGCGCACAGCTGCTCCGGGACGAGAGCAACGGCGAGTACCTCGCCCAGCCGCTCGGCCAGTCCGGGTCGCACCTGCTCGCCTCGCTCGCCGAGGCCAACTGCCTGATCCTCGTGGACGAGGAGACCACCGAGGTCGTAGTGGGTGAAGAGGTCCAGGTCAGTTTCCTGGCCCAACGTGGCTGAGCAGTTGAGCCACCGCCACGAACCCGCCGGCAGCCACCCGGGCTGGCCTGCCCGCCTCGGACCACTGCGCGTCGGCGCGGGAGTGCTCGAGGTGCGCAAACCCAAACTGTCCGACGCGGCGGCGTGGAGCCGGGTCCGCCGTCGCGACCGGCGCCACCTCGAGGCGTGGGAACCGACCGCGCCAGGCGAATGGGACAACAACAACGCCGCGTTCGCCTGGGCCGGCCAGTGGTCCACGCTCCGCGGCCTCGCGCGGCGCGGCATGTCGCTGCCGTTCGTGATCACCGTCGACGGCGAGCTCGCCGGTCAGGTGACCGTCGGCAACGTCGTGCGCGGCTCGCTCTGCTCGGCGTGGATCGGGTACTGGGTCGGCACGCACGCCGTCGGCGGCGGGGTCGCGACCGCGGCCGCCGCGCTCGTCGTGGACCACTGCTTCGCCGATGCCGGGCTGCACCGGCTCGAGGCCACCGTGCGGCCGGAGAACACGGCGAGCATCCGGGTCCTGAGGAAGCTCGGCTTCCGCCAGGAGGGGCTCTTCCGGCGGTATCTCGACGTCGCGGGCGGCTGGCGCGACCACCTCTGCTTCGCACTGACCACAGAGGACATTCCGAGTGGACTGGTGCCCCGGCTGGTCGCCGAGGGGCGCGCTGAGCACGGGTGATCACCCGAAAGCGCGTCGGCGCGCCTCCGACACACCTGTGACTGTTGTGACTAACGTGGCACCCGGGTCATCGCACAAAATGACACATGTCTGCGCGGGGGAGGTGCCGAGGCATGCCGAGCTCACTTGTCGTGGTCGCACTCGTGATCGCGTGGCTCGTCGTCCTCGTGCCCATGATCGTGCGCAAAAGACAGGAGGTCGCCAAGACCGGCGACTCCGAACTGGGCGCGCGGGTACTGCGCACCGGAGAGGTGGACGAAGAGGGGGCGGAGTTCGGCACCGAGCACGACAGGTTCGACACGGAGGAGGCCGCCGTGCACGGAAGCGACGATGTCCGGGAAGATTTCGAGGGAGAATTGGTGGCGCAGGTCACCGAAGCCTCGGAGGATGTGCCGGATGACGACGCGGACCAGGCCGACATGAGCTACTACGAGGACTACCCCGCGCGCCGGTACCGCCCCGGCAGAGGCGGCTTCGACCCGGAAGCCGCCGCCGTCATCGCACGTGCCAGATACGCCTTCCGCCAGCGCGTCGTCCTCGCCATGATCATCGGCGCCATCCTCACCGCCATCGGCGCCGCCGTGATCTACCCGCAGCTGTGGTGGGCCCACGGCGCCATCGACCTCACCCTCGTCACCTACCTCGGCTACCTCCGCAGGCAGGTCCGCATCGAGGACGAGATCCGCGAACGCCGCCTCGCCCGCATGCAGCGGGTACGCCGCGCCCAGGCACTCGCCCGCCCCCGGTACCAGGAAGAGGAACCGAGGACCGTCGAGGAGTACGTCGAGGAGATCTACCACGAGGAAGAAGAGCCGGTCGGACGCCGCGAACGCGTCCTCGACGGACCACCCGCGCCACCCACCCACCACGGCGCCGCCGCCGTCGTCGACCTCGACGACGAGGACCCCGCCTTCGAAGACCTCGACGAACCCGGCAACCTGCCCTACCGCCGTGCGGTGGGTGAATAGGGGTCTGATACGCTTCCCCGGCACACAGACCAGGGGCTGTAGCGCAGTTGGTAGCGCGTCTCGTTCGCATCGAGAAGGTCCGGGGTTCGATTCCCCGCAGCTCCACACTGGGAGGCGAGTGCTCGCGTAGAGCGCTCGCCTTTGTGTTTCGCTCATCATGTTGGGGGGCCGAGCCCCCCAAGCCCCCCACGGTGCGGGTTGTTCCTGACCCAGCTTGGTTGCTTTCGCCATGGTGCCCCCCTTGCCGCTTCCCCCTTGCGGCTTTTCCCCCTTGCGGCTTTCCCTCTTGCGGCTTCCCCCTTGGTGCTCCCGCTTGGTGCTTGTCGCGACGTGGGAGCGCGGCGGGCGGTCCCAGAGCGGATCGGTGCCGTGAAAGGTGCGTTCACGGCATATCGAGTGCCGTCAATGGGCCGTTCAGGGCGCTCAGCGCCCTGAACGCGCCTTTCAGGGCATTGCCATGCCGTCAACGCGCCTTTCACAGCACCAAGCCAGGGCGCTGCGCGCCCGGCCCGCGCGCCCCGGGCCCGCGAAGCGGGCGCCTGCCTGCGCAACCCCGGTGGTGGCGTAAGCCACCCAGAGGGGCTCCCTGCCATCCCGTCGACCTGGCAGGCAGACCCGAACCCAACCGCCGCCAATCTCCCTCCGCCACCCCCGAGACCTGCCCGTCCGGCGAGGACAAACCCACCAGACAGACAACCCCCAACAGCAGGTCGCCGCGGGGCGGCCGGAATTTCTGTCGGACAGCGGGTTCACCGATGAGCTGGCGCTGCTGATGCTGGCCGGGATGACCGACGGGCCGTGGCAGGTCGAGCGGGCCGCCCGGGACAGGCTCTTCGTCGCCATTCCTGTGTTCCTCGTCGCCGGGAACCGTGGGGGCTGATGCCTTGCGCGCGGGCCCGTCCATCGGCTTAGCTGCCGGGTGGCATGCGCACGCTGATCATCGACAACTACGACTCGTTCACGTACAACCTGTGCCACCAGGTTGGTGCGGTGACCGGCGTGGCCCCGACCGTCGTGCGCAACGACGAGCACGTCGACCTCGGTGGGTTCACCCACGTGATCGTCTCGCCGGGGCCGGGGCGGCCGGAAAGGGCCGCTGACTTCGGCATCTGTGGCGATGTCATCGCCACCACGCACCTGCCGCTGCTCGGGGTGTGCCTCGGTCACCAGGGCATCTGCCACGTCCACGGTGGTGCGGTCGGTCCCGCTCCGCGGGTGCGCCACGGCGAGACCTCCGCCGTGCACCACGACGGGACCGGCCTGTTCGCCGGGCTGCCCACACCGTTCACCGCGGTCCGCTACCACTCGCTGGCCGTGACGCGGCTGCCCGACGTGCTCGAGCCCGTCGCCACCAGCGACGACGGGGTGCTCATGGCGGTGCGGCACCGTGAGCGGCCGCAGTGGGGTGTCCAGTTCCACCCCGAGTCGATCCGCACCGAGCACGGGCACCGGCTGATCGCGAACTTCCTGGCACAGCAGGGGAAACGGCCCTCGGTCACGGTGCGCACACGAAGACCCGGGTCCGTGATCCGGCACCGTCGCGTGCACACCGCGGCGAGCGCGGAGACCGTGTTCGACACCCTGTACTCCGGCGCCGACCACGCGTTCTGGCTCGACAGCGCCGACAGCGCCGACGGCGGCGCCTCCGGTGGCCGGTTCTCCGTACTCGGCGACGCGAGCGGGCCGCTCGCGCGGGTCGCCACCGCGGACGTCACCACCGGCACCGTCACGATCCGCCGCGCTGACCAGCCGGACGAGGTCACCCACAGCGGCTTTCTCGACTGGCTGGCCGCCGACCTCGCGCGCAGGCCCGTCACCCCGCCCGACGTCCCGTTCGACTTCGCGCTCGGCTGGGTCGGCTATCTCGGCTACGAGCTGAAAGCCGAATGCGGCGCCGAGTCCGCGCACCGCTCGCCGCACCCCGACGCGGCCATGATCTTCGCTGACCGCGCGGTCGTGTTCGACCACCGCCAAGGCGAGGTCCACCTGCTGACCCTGAACGACGACAGCTGGCTCGACGACACGGAGAAAATCCTCGCCGCGCTGCCCCAGGACAGTAGCGAAACCCCCACCCAGTCCCGGGGGCGTCCCGCCGTGCCAGTCTACCGGCAGGGGGTGACGGAAGCGGGGGTTCACGGGTCGGCTGTGGACAACTCACCCTGCTGTGGACAACTCGAGCTGAGTCCGCTGCGAGCGCGGCACGACCGGGCCCACTACCTCGACCTGATCGCCGCCTGCCAGCGGGAGATCGTCGCAGGGGAGACCTACGAGGTCTGTCTCACCAACCAGCTCACCGCCGACGGCAAGCTCGACCCGTGGCCCGCCTACCGGCGCCTGCGCCGCGCGAACCCCGAGCCGTTCAGCGCGTTGCTGCGGTTCGGTGAGCTGAGCGTGCTGTCCGTCTCGCCGGAACGCTTCCTGCGGATCACCCCGGACGGCGTCGCGCTGTCCGAGCCGATCAAGGGCACCCGGCCGCGCGGCGCCACCCCGGAGCAGGACGCGGCGCTGCGGCTGGAGCTCGGCGCCGCGGCCAAGGACCGCGCGGAGAACCTGATGATCGTCGACCTCGTGCGCAACGACCTCGGCAGCGTCGCCGCCCTCGACGGGGTGACCGTCGAGCGGCTGTTCGCCGTCGAGACGCACCCGACCGTGCACCAGCTGGTCAGCACGGTCCGCGCCACACTCGCGCCCGGCCGCGGCGCCGTCGACGCGGTCCGGGCCGTGTTCCCCGGCGGCTCCATGACCGGCGCGCCGAAGCTGCGCACCATGGCGATCATCGACCGGCTCGAAGGCGGTCCCCGTGGCGTGTACTCCGGCGCGCTCGGTTACTTCTCGCTGTCCGGCGCCGCCGACCTCGGCATGGTCATCCGCACCATCGTGGCCGGCGCCGACCACGTGTCCTACGGTGTCGGCGGGGCCGTGATCGCCTTGTCCACACCGGAGGACGAGGTGGCCGAGACCGTCGTGAAGGCCGCGCCGCTGCTGCGCCTGCTCGACCAGGACTTCCCAGGGGAAGGGGACCCATGACGATCCTCGACGAGCTGGCGCACCCGGTCGTGCAGGCGCCGATGGCGGGTGGCGGGTCGACGCCGGAGCTGGTGGCCGCCGTGTCGAACGCCGGTGGCCTCGGCTTCCTCGCCGCGGGCTACCTGTCCGCGGCCGCCGTGCGGGACCAGATCACCAGGACGCGGGAGCTGACGGACCAGCCGTTCGGGCTCAACGTGTTCGTGCCCGAGCGGTCCACAGTGGACACCGACGGGGTGGACGCCTACGCCGCCGAGCTGGCGGAGGAGGCCGAACGGTACGGCGTCGCGCTCGGCGACCCGTCCGGTGGCGACGACGACTGGGCCGCCAAGCTGGCGCTGCTGTCGACGGCGCACGTGCCGGTCGTCAGCTTCACGTTCGGCTGCCCGGCGCCCGACGTCGTCGCCGAGGTGAAGCGGCACGGGTCCGAGGTGTACGTGACCGTCACCGCCGCGGACGAGGCCCGCGAGGCGGTCGCCGCGGGCGCCGACGGGCTGGTCGTGCAGGGCCAGGAGGCCGGTGCCCACCGGGGGAGCTTCAAAAACGAGGGCATCGACCACACCGGGCTGATCCCGTTGCTGCGCAAGGTGTCCGCCGCCGTCGACGTGCCGCTCGTGGCCACCGGCGGGCTCGCGACCGGCGCGGACGTCGCGGCCGTGCTCGCCGCCGGTGCGAGCGCCGCGCAGCTTGGCACGATGTTCCTGCCCTGCCAGGAGAGCGGGGCGAACCCGCTGCACCTCGCGGCGCTCGCGGCCGGTGACACCCCGACGGCCATCACGCGTGCCTTCACCGGCCGGCCCGCGCGGGGGCTGGTGAACCGCTTCCTGTCCGCGCACTCGGCCGCGGCGCCACCGGCGTACCCGCACGTCCACCAGCTGACCAGGGACCTGCGGAAAGCCGGCGATCCGCAGGCCATGTCACTGTGGGCCGGGCAGTCCTACGAGTTCGCCCGGCGACTGCCCGCCGCGGAGCTGGTGCGGGAACTGGGTGCCGGAGCACGGAGCGCTCTGGCCGCCGCGGCACGGCGGTGGGCTTAGCCAGGTAGGCACGCAGCACCGCGGCACCGATCCTCGGCAGGTCACCTGTACCGCGGTAGGTCAGGTACAGCGGCTCGCGGCGTGGCTGGAACTTCGCCTTGAACGCGTGCAGCGAGCCGAACCCGTACAGGGGCTCCATGAGCCTGCCCATGCCGTCGAGCACACGCTGCACCAGCGACGCCCTGTGGTGGCCGGTACGGACCAGCGGCGCACCCGACAGTGACACCAGCTCAGCGCCCTCCGCCTGGAACGTCACGCAGGCCTCGGCGATCAGGAACTCGATCACCGGCCGGAAACCGCCGGGCCTGCGGCGCATCATGTCGAGTGTCCACCCGCGGGGTTCGCCGTCCGGGCCCATGACCGGCAGCCAGGACGTGACGCCGTGGACCGTGCCGTCGGCGTCGACCGCGATGCCGGCCCGGACGCGCGGGTCCATGGCCTCGGTGACGCCGCCGAGCGTGAAACCCAGCTCCGGGGTGCGTTTTCCGCGCAGCCAGCCGGCCGACACCGCACGCACCTGCCGGATGATCGCCGGGCTCTCGTCGGCGAGGGTGACCATGCGGAACGTGATGCCGTCCTTGCCGGCCCGGTTGCGGGCGGTGCGGATGTCCTGCCACTTCCTGCCGCGGAACGCGAGGCCCGGCAGGTCGACGATGGTGTCCTCGGCGACCTGGACCCGCTTGGCGCCGACCGCGTCGGCGGTGGCCGCGCTGACCGAGAACCACACCGGGACCAGTCCTTCGCGCGCGCAGTGGGCGGCGAACGCGGCCGGTGCCCCGCGCTGCCAGGCGGTCGAGCCGACCGGGTCGCCGACGGCGATCGCGACGCCCGCGTGGCGGCGGTAGGCCACGTACCCGCCGTCGCCGTACAGGTACTCGGTGCCCGGCCACGTCGTCATCCACGACAGGGTGCCACCGCCGTGGGTCTCGAGGAGGTCCACGGCGCGGTCGGCACCGGTCACCTTCCCGGTGCGGCGGACGAACAGCGGGCCAAGCGGCAGCGCGACCGCGACGGCGACGAGGTGCACGAGGTCCGCGAGGTTGCCGACGACCAGCATCGACCCGGCGACGTAGCCGACCAGGCCGGTGCGGGTCCAGAACCGCCACCTCGGTGCGAGCGTCGCGGTGGCGACCGCGGCGGCGGCCATGGCGCCGCCGGACGGGCCGACGTCCGACGCGGACCCGAGCGCGCCGCCCGTCAGGTCGGCCAGCGCGACGGCCCCGAACACCCCGGTGAGGTGCCCGGCCGCCCAGGCGGTGACGGCTCGTGCGGTGCCGAGCCGGTGTTCGAGGAAGCCGACGAACGCGGCGAAGCTCGCCAGCACCGCGACGTAGCAGAGCGGGGTGATCGCGAACGGCGCTCCGGTGAGGACGGTCCACCATCGGCCGTCCTCGAACGCGGGCACACCGTAAGCAACACGATCACCCAGAGGGTGGTCCGCCACTGCGGTGACAAATGTGTCGGAGAGGACGCCAAAGGTAACGATGACGACGAGTCCGATCGCGGTGAACGCCTGTCGGCGCAACAGCTGGACCGGCATGGTGACCTCCTTCTTCGGCACGAGAACAACCCTCGTCGCAACCGTGCGCGGAAGCACTGGCGCCAACACCCGAAACGGGGGTGGGGCTACCCCCCGCCCCACGGCCTCGTCGTCCCGACCTATCAGGACACTGAAAGACAGGACATGAGTCGCTACTTACGGGCCTCCGTGGCCCTCGCCTCGGCGTTCGCCGGGGCCGTGCTGTGCACCGCACCCGCCATCGCCGCGCCCTCCGGCGATCCCGTCGCCGGTGACGACCGTGCCACCGCGCACGCGGACAACGTGGTCGCCGCCGACTGCGCCGAGCTGTACCCCGGCAGCCACGACGTCACCGGCGACCTGACGAAGACCGACGACGGCACCTACCTCGACATCACGGCGGTCGCCGACGGCGTCGAGGTCGTCGGCGTGATCGTGAAGGGCGGGCCCGCCTACAACCGTTACGACGCAACGGACCTCGGCGCGCTGCCGTGGCTCGATCTGCACTCGCCGAACGTGTCCAGCGGCAAGGCCGCGGCCATCAGCCACTGGTTCGCCTGCGGTACCGGCGAGCCGACGACGACCACCCCGTCGATGCCGCCGTCTACCCCGCCGTCGTCCTCGTCGTCCACCCCGTCGTCCTCGGTGACCACCACCACGCCGACCGACAGCTCGGCACCGGCGTCGACGACGACCACCGGCCCGGAGTCCAGCAGCGCCGCGGTCACCACCACCACGTCGGCCGACGACATCGCGCCCGTCGCGCAGGACGACGACCTCGCGTCGACCGGCTTCGACGGCGGCTGGCTGGTCATGCTCGCCGCGGGCCTGCTGCTCGCCGGTGGCGCCGTGCTCTTGCTCATGCGGAGCCGCGCACGTAGCTGACGCTCCTCCCGACCCACACGGGACGCCCCCAGACCCCGGGCGTCCCGTTCTTGTCGGTGGGTCGTGACATCGTGGGTGTCATGACAGAGCTTCCGGCGTGGCTGCGGCAGGGGGTCGACGCGATCGCCTCCTGGCAGGACTCGTTCGTCCCCTACGACGCGCACCCCAGCGGGCACGTCGACCCCGAGGCGTTCAAGGCCGGTTTCGAGGAGTTGGTCGACCGGCTGGGCGCGGCCAACTACCCGTACTTCCACCCGGACTACGCCGGGCAGATGCTCAAGCCGCCGCACCCGGTGGCGGTGGCCGGGTACCTGACGGCGATGCTGGTCAACCCGAACAACCACGCCGACGACGGTGGCGCGGCGACCTCCAGGATGGAGCGCGAGGTGGTCGCCGACCTCGCGGCGATGTTCGGCTTACCGCAGCACCTCGGGCATCTCACCGGCGGCGGCACGGTCGCGAACCTGGAGGCGTTGTTCATCGCGCGGGAGTCCCACCCCGGGCGTGGGGTCGCCTACAGCGCGGACGCGCACTACACGCATTCCCGCATGTGCCACCTTCTCGGCATCGAGGGGCACGCCGTGCCGGTCGACGCGGCAGGCCGGATGTCCATGCCCGCGCTGGCCGGGCTGCTGGCGACCGGTGCGGTCGGCACCGTCGTCCTGACCGCGGGGACCACCGGCCTCGGCGCCGTCGACCCGATCGACGAGGCGCTGGCGCTGCGCGCGGAGTACGGGGTCCGGTTGCATGTGGACGCCGCGTACGGCGGGTTCTACACGCTGCTGCCGGACCTGGCGGACGCGGCGGCGTTCCGCGCGATCGCGCGGTGCGACTCGGTGGTCATCGATCCGCACAAGCACGGGCTGCAGCCCTACGGGTGCGGGGCGGTGCTGTTCGCCGACCCGTCGGTCGCGCGGTTCTACCACCACGACTCGCCGTACACCTACTTCACCGAGTCCGACCTGCACCTCGGCGAGATCAGCCTGGAGTGCTCGCGGCCGGGCGCCGCGGCGGCCGCGCTGTGGCTGACGCTGCGGGTGCTCGGCACCGAAGGGCTGCGCGGGATCCTGGCCGCGAACCGGCGGGCCGCGCAGCGGTGGGCGTCCTTGCTGGCCGCGTCGGACGAGCTGGCGCTGTACCAGGAGCCGGCGCTCGACATCGTCACGTACTTCCCGGCGCGCGACACGCTGTCGGCGGTCGACGCGGCGACCGCGCGGGTGCTGACCGAGGGCATGAACGCGGCGCGAGACCCGGTGTTCCTGAGCGTGCTGAGGATGTCCTCGGCCGCGTTCGCCGAACGCGGCCACGACGTCACCGCGGACACCGACGGCGCGCGGGTGCTGCGGAGCGTGCTGATGAAACCCGAGTCCGAGCAGCGGGTGCCGCGACTGCACCGGCTGGTCACGGAGCTGGCTGCGCAGGGGTCGGCCGGTGCTCGCTGACGTCCTGCCCTACCTGTCCTGTCCGCACTGTTCGTCCGGGGTGGACCTGGCGGGCGGCGCCGTGCGGTGCGCGTCCGGGCACACCTTCGACGTGGCGCGGCAGGGGTACGTGACCCTGTTGCCCGGCAGGGTGGCCGTGACCGGGGACAGCGCGGAGATGGTCGCCGCGCGGCAGGAGTTCCTGTCCGCCGGGCACTACGCGCCGGTCGTCGCCGCCGTGGTCGCCGCCTGCGCGGGGGAGGGGTGCGTGCTGGATCTCGGCGCGGGCACGGGCCACTACCTGGCCGCGGTGCTCGACGCGTCGCCGGACCGGGTCGGCATCGCGCTGGAGATCGCCAGACCGGCGCTGCGGCGCGCGGCCCGCGCGCACCCGCGCCTGGGGGCGGTCGGCGCCGACACCTGGCGGCGGCTGCCCGTGCGGGACGGTGTGGTGCCGGTGGCGCTCAACGTGTTCGCGCCCCGCAACGCCGCCGAGATCGCGCGTGTGCTGACCCGGGACGGGCGGCTCGTGGTGGTCGCGCCGACGGCCGCGCACCTGCGTGAGCTGGTGGCCGGGCTGGACCTGCTGACCGTCGGCGAGGACAAGGCGTCGCGGGTGACGGCGTCGCTGCCGGGGTTCGCGGTGTCCGCGCAGGACACGTGCGAGTTCGCGATGTCGCTGGACCACGACGAGGTGCTCGCGCTGGCGGGGATGGGGCCGAGCGCCTGGCACGTGGCCCCGGCCGCGCTGCGGGAGAAGGTGGCGGCCCTGCCCTCGCCGGTGCGGGTGACCGCGTCGGTGACGGTGACGACGTATGTGAAGGGAGCGTGATGGTCCGGTACGCGATCGTCGGCGCCGGGCAGCGGGGTGCCGGGTACGCGGAGTGGATCGGAGCACAGCCGGGCGCGGAGGTGGTCGCGGTGGCCGAGCCCCGTGCGCACCAGCGGGAGCGGCTCGCCCGCGAGCATGGGGTGACGCGGGTGTTCTCGTCGTGGGAGGAGCTGGCGGCGGCCCCGAAGCTCGCCGACGCGGCCGTGGTGGCCACACAGGACAGCGAACACGTCGGGCCCGTGGTCGCGCTGGCCCGCAAGGGATACCACCTGCTGGTGGAGAAGCCGCTCGCGCCGACACCGGAGGAGTGCACCGCGCTGGTCGACGCGGTCACCGAGGCCGGGGTGCTGTTCGCGGTGTGCCACGTGCTGCGGTACCGGCCGTACACCCGGCTGGTGAAGCGGCTGGTCGACGAGGGCAGGCTCGGTGAGATCGTGAGCGTGCAGCACCTGGAACCGGTGGGGCACTGGCACTACGCGCACTCGTACGTGCGGGGCAACTGGCGCCGCACGGACCAGGCGTCGTTCATGCTGCTCGCGAAGTCGGGCCACGACATCGACTGGCTGCGGCACATCGTGGGCAGGCCGGTCGAACGGGTGTCGAGCTTCGGCTCGCTGCGCCACTTCACGGCGGAGCACGCGCCGCCCGGGGCCGCGGACCGCTGCCTGGACTGCGCGGTGGAGCAGACCTGCCCGTACTCGGCGCGGCGGCTGTACCTGGGCATGGTGCGCGAGGGCGCCACGGGCTGGCCGGTGAGCGTGCTGACCGACGAGGTGAGCGAGGCGTCGGTGACGGCCGCGCTGCGGGAGGGCCCGTACGGCCGTTGCGTGTACCGCTGCGACAACGACGTGGTGGACCACCAGGTGGTGGCGATGGAGTTCGCGGGCGGTGCGACGGCGACGTTCACGATGACCGCGTTCACCCCGCACGTCGACCGCCGCACCCAGATCTTCGGCACGCGGGGCTTCCTCGACGGCGACGGCGGCCAGGTGCGCCTGCACGACTTCGTCACGGAGCGGACCGAGGTGCTGACGGTCCCGAGTGACGGCCAGGACGCGGAAGCGGGCCATGGCGGCGGCGACGCCGGTCTGATGGCCGCGTTCACGACCGCGGTGGAGACCGGCGACGCGTCCCACATCCTGTCCGGCCCGGCCGAGTCCCTGGAGTCGCACCTGGCGGTGTTCGCCGCCGAGCGCGCCCGGCTCTCCGGCACGGTGGAACGGGTCCACTGGCCGCGCGGCCAGAACGGTCCGGTGACGTGAGGAACCTTCCTGTCCGTCGCCGGGGACGCCGCATCTACAGTGGCGGCACCACCCTTGAGAGGACCCCGGCATGAGCGTGCGCTACAACCCCGTCATCCCCATCGCGTTCATCGTGCTCGGCGTGGGCAACTTCGTCCTCGCGCTGGTGCTGGTCCAGTCCGGTGGTTCGGCCGGGTTCTCGCTCTTCCTCGGGCCGCTGCTCGCGCTGCTCGGCGTCCTGCAGCTCACCCGCTCCTACTTCGAGTTCGATCCGCACTCGCGCACGATCGCCGTCAAGGCGCTGATCGGGCCCATGTCGCGGGAGTTCGGTGGCGCCAAGGGCGGCAGGCTGCACGTCAACGGCAACCGCATCATGTGGACGCGGGCCGACGGGCAGGTCAAGAAGGTGCCCGTCAGCAAGTTCATGGCGCGGGGCGACCAGTGGCGTGCGGTCCTGGCCCAGGTGGGCTGACCGCACGCCACCGCGACGTCACCAGTCGATCTTCGGGGAGCGGTGGAAGTCCACTCCCATGGCCTCCCAGCGCGGGGCCTCCGCCGCCAGGCGGGTGCGCATCGACTGCCAGTCGTGCGTCGACCACGGGGACCAGGCGAGTTCGGCGATCGCGGGCAGCCTCGGGAACGCCATGAACTCGATGTGGTCGCTGTTCTCCAGCGTCTCCGACCACAGCGGCGCCTCGACACCCAGCACGGCCGACTCCGGCACGCCCTGCACGAACGTGCCAGGGTTCCAGTCGTACGCGTCGTCCACCTCGGTGTAGCCCGCCCACGACAGGCCGAGCGGGGTGTTCTCGTCGTACTTCATGTCGAGGTACGCCTTGCTCGCGGGCGACATCAGGACCTTGTGGCCGCGCGCGGCCCCGTCGGACACCAGGTCGTTGGTGTTGGTGGTGCCCCAGTACTGGGCGACGGCCGAGAGCGGTGGGGTGGCCTTCAGGTACTCGTGCCAGCCCAGCAGCCGCTTGCCGGTCGCCTCGACCATCGGGAACACGCGGTCGAAGAACTTCACGAAGTCCGGGTCGGTCGTCGAGTGGGCCTCGTCGCCGCCCAGGTGCAGGTACGGGCCGGGGGTCAGCTCCACCAGCTCGGTGATCACGTCCTGCACGAACTGGTAGGTGATCTCCTTGTCGATGCACAGGGAGCTGAAACCGACCTCGATACCGGTGTACAGCGGCGGCGCCACCCCGTCGCAGTTCAGCTCCGCGTACGACGCGAGCGCGGCGTTCGTGTGCCCCGGCAGGTCGATCTCCGGGACGATCGTGATGTTGCGGGCCGCCGCGTACGACACGAGGTCGCGGAACTGCGCCTTCGTGTAGTACCCGCCGGGGCCGCCGCCGACCTCGGTGGAGCCGCCGTAGGTCGCGAGACGCGGCCAGCTCTCGATCTCGATCCGCCACCCCTGGTCGTCCGCGAGGTGCAGGTGCAGGTGGTTGATCTTGTACAGCGCGATCTGGTCGATGTAGGTCTTCACCTCGGCCGGTGTGAAGAAGTGCCTGGCCACGTCGAGCATCGCGCCGCGGTAGGCGAAGCGCGGGTGGTCGACGATCCGGCCCGCGGGCACCGTCCACGGGCCGCGCTGCCTCGTGCGCGACTCGACGGCGGCGGGCAGCAGCTGACGCAGTGTCTGCACACCCGTGAAGAGACCGGCCGTGGTCCGTGCCTTCAGCGACACGCCCCGCCGGTTCACCGTCAGCTCGTAACCCTCGGTGCCCAGCCGCGCCGGGACGTACCCGAGCGACAGGTCGATGGCGCCGCCGCGGCGACGGTCCGTCACCACCGGCAGCCGGTACCCGGTCGACGGCCGCAGCACGCCTGCCAGGAAGTTCCCCACGCCCTTCGCGGCGCGGTCGACCGTGATCGCGGTACCGGGGGTGATGGTGAAGCCGCCGCCGTGGCGGTCAGGTGTGACCGACACAGGAGCCGGTATCACCTGGGTCATGCGGGACTCCTCCGGTGTGCTGGCCGTGGCGGGCGCGGCGAGGCCGAGAACGGCCACCGCGCCCGCGGCCATGGCGGTCAGTAGACGGGACGCAGGGAACCTGGACACGAGATCCTCCCGAAGGGTTCGGACCTCCAGGTATAAGTGGTCCAGACCACCAGGTCAACCCTTGAGCGCACCGGCGGTCGCGCCGGACACCAGCTTGCGCTGCACGATCAGGAAGAACACCAGCGCGGGCAGCGCGTACATCACCGAGGCCGCCATGATGCCGCCCCAGTCGGTGCCGAACACCGTCTTGAACGTCGACAGCCACACCGGCAGTGTCTGCTTGTCCTTGTCGCGCATGAACACCAGCGCGTACAGGAACTCGTTCCACGCCGTGATGAACGCGAACACCGACGTCGCCACGAGCCCCGGCCCCAGCAGCGGCAGGACGACCCGGCGGAACGCGCCGAACCGGCCGCACCCGTCGACCATCGCGGCCTCCTCCAGCTCGTACGGGATGCCCTGCACGAACCCGCGCAGCGTCCACACGGTGAACGGCAGCGTGATCGCGAAGTACACGAGCAGCAGCGACGGCAGCTTGTTGAGCAGCCCGGCGTCCTGCATGAGCAGGAACATCGGGATGAACAACGCCTCCATCGGCGCCATCTGCGCGACCAGCACCAGCAGCAGGAAACCCTTGCGGCCACGGAAGCGCAGCCGGGCCAGCGGGAACGCGGCCAGCACGCCAGCGACGAGCGAGCACAGCACGGCCCCGACCGTCACGATGAGGCTGTTCGTCAGGTGCGTGAGGAATCCCGGCTTCACCCACGCGCTCACGAAGTTGTCGAACGTGACCGACAGCGGGATCAGGTCGTAGTCGGGCGTCAGCATCGCGGTCGACGGCTTGAACGCGCTGGTCAGCAGCCAGTACGTGGGGAAGCCGAACAGGAGCGCGACGACGACGCCCGCCGAGTTGAGCGCGGCACGCTGCCCGGTGGTCTTGTTCACGACACCTCACCTTCCCGGGTGCGCAGCAGGAGCTGCAGGTAGCGCGCGGTGAGCACGACGAGCACGAGGATCATCAGCACCGCGACCGCCGACGCGACGCCGAAGTGCCGTCCCGCGATGCCACGCAGGTACAGCAGCACCGGCAGCGTGGTGCTCTCGCCGTCCGGCCCGCCGCCGCGGATCGCCCACACCTGCGCGAACACCTTGAAGTCCCAGATCACCGACAGGAACGCGGCGAGCGTGACCAGGGGCCGGATCGCGGGCCAGGACACGGTCGTGAACGACTGCCACGAGGTCGCGCCGTCCATGGCGGCCGCCTCGTACAGCTCGCGGGGCGCCTGCAGCAGGCCCGCGTAGATCGTGAAGCACACGAACGGCACGGCCTGCCACAGGATCAGGATGCCGATCACGGTGAGGGTGCTCGCGCCGGAGGAGAACCAGGAGTAGCCCTGGAACGAGCCGAACCCCAGCTTCACCAGCGTCTTGTTGAGGATCCCGTACTGCTGGTCGAAGATCCACTGGAAGACGGTCGTGGTGGCGAGGATCGGCGTCGCCCACGCGAGGACCAGCGTGACCTGCACGAACACCCGGACCGGGCCCGCGACGTGCCGCATCAGCAACGCGATCAGCAGCCCCGCGACGACGGTGCCCGCCACGACCGCGCCCGTGAACACGACCGTCCGCAGCGTGACGGTCCAGAACTCCGGGTCGGACAGCACGGCCGAGTAGTTGGCGAACCCGACCCAGACCAGCTCGCCGCGCACCAGCTCACCGAGGTCGAGCTTGCGGAAGCTGATGCCGACGACCTGGATGGCCGGCCAGGCGAGCAGCACCAGCATCACGACCACGGCCGGTGCGAGCAGCAGGTAGGGGATCGTCCTCTCACCGAGACCGGCGCGCCTGCGCCCCGACGCGCGCGCCGGTGCCGGCGGGGTGGTTCCCGCCGGCACCGTGTCGGTGCGGATGGTCTTGTGAATCGTTTTCATCAGCCGGTGAAGGCAGCGTCCAGCGCGGTGTCCGCGTCCTTGGTCGCGGTGTCGATGTCCTTCGCGCCCGTGAGGTAGGCGGTGAGCATGTCCTTCAGCGGGTTCTGGCCCGCCTCGATGGTCGCCCACGTCGGGGTCGCCGGGACCGCCCTGCCGTTCTTCGACGCGGCCGCCATCGCCTTGCTGACCGGGTTCGCGTCCAGCGGGGACAGGTCGGTCGAGGCGCCGGGCACCATGCCCGCCTCGGCGAACTGCTTCTGGTACTCGTCGGAGAGCATCAGGCGCAGGTAGTCCTTCGCGAGGTCGGTGTTCTTGCTGTTGACCGGGATCGCGAGGTTGCTGCCGCCCTGGAACACCGGCGCGGTCTCCCCGGCGTTCTTCGACGGGATCGGGAACGCGGAGGAGTTCTTCTCGATGTCCGGGTTGTCCTTCGCGGCGGTGCCCAGCTCCCACGGCAGCGCGATCATCATCGCGACCTTGCCCTGGCCGTAGATGCCGGCCTGCTCGGGGTTCTGCTCGTCGTTGTCCTTCGGCGCGGTGGTGCCCGACGCCTCGACGAGCTCCTTGTAGAACTCGAGACCGGCCTTGGCCTCCGGGGTGTTCATGGTCGCCTTGAACTCGGTGCCGTTGGCCTTGGCGATGTCGCCGCCCTCGTCGTAGATGAAGGACAGCAGCGTGTACCAGTTCTGGCCGGGCAGGTAGAGCGCCTGGAACTGCGGGTCGCTGCCGAACTTGGCGCGCAGCTTGGCGATCGCGTCGAGCCACTCCTGCCGCGACGTCGGCGCCGCGGTGATCCCGGCCTGCTCGAACATGTCGGTGCGGTAGATGACCGACCGGTTCGCGGCGTAGAACGGCGCCGAGAACTGCTTGCCGTCCCACTCACCGGAGGACTTCAGCGAGTTCAGCCACTGGTCGCCGTTCATGCTGTCGACGTCGGCGGTCAGGTCGGTCAGCACGCCGTCGGCCGCGAACGACGGCGCCTGGGTGTTGCCCAGCTCGATGACGTCCGGCGGGTCCTGGCTGGCCAGGGCCGTGGTGAGCTTGTCCTGGATGCCACCCCACTCCTGGACCTCGTACTTGACGGTGACGCCTTCGTGCGCCGCCTCGAACTCCTCGTTGAGTGCGTCGGTCAGGGGCTCGGGGGCCGAACCGTTCATCAGCCAGACCGTCAGCGTGCGCGGACCGCCGCTGTTTTCCTCGCCGCCGCCGCCGCTGCCCGAACCGGCACAGCCGGCCGCGGCCAACGCGATGGCCGCGGCACCGGCCATCACCTTCGTCAAGCGCTTCACGATCTCGTCCTTCCGTGCGCCCGTCGCGCGATCACCCAGTGGTCCACACCCAGTGGTATAGACCTAGTGGTTTAGACCAATGGGTGAACTTTGGGCGCGCGCGGGCGCTGTGTCAAGACATCCGGGAAAGACGTTGCCCGTCTGTTTTTGTTACGAGCAAACGAGATGTGTGATTGGTGCGGGAAGATCCCACGTCCACTGGCGGGAAGGCCGCGGTTCTTCTCGTTCGCATGTGCGAACAGCGGGGTGTGTCGGTCACCGGTGTGGTGAGGGGTGGTCCCGGTGCTTGCCGACCGTGGGCGGCGGGAAGGGGCCCGGTTCGCCTAGGGTTGGGTCGTGAGCACACATTTCAACGTCGTGGTTCTCGGCGCCGGACCCGGTGGGTACGTGGCCGCGGTGCGGGCTTCGCAACTCGGGCTCTCGACCGCGGTCATCGAGGAGAAGTACTGGGGCGGCGTCTGCCTGAACGTCGGCTGCATCCCGTCCAAGGCGCTCCTGCGCAACGCCGAGCTGGCGCACGTCTTCGCCACCGAACAGAAGACGTTCGGCATCGAGGTCGACGGCACCGTCCGGTTCGACTTCGGGGCTGCGCACGCCCGCAGCCGGACCGTCGCCGACGGCCGGGTCAAGGGTGTGCACTACCTGATGAAGAAGAACGGCATCACGGAGTTCACCGGCCGCGGCACGTTCACCGGGCCGAACGAGATCGAGGTGAACGGGGAGACCGTCACCTTCGACCACTGCGTCATCGCGGCGGGCGCGTCCGCGAAGCTGCTGCCCGGCACGTCGCTGTCCGAACGGGTCGTGACCTACGAGGAGCAGATCCTCACCGACGAGCTGCCCGGCAGCATCATCATCGCCGGTGCGGGCGCGATCGGCGTCGAGTTCGCCTACGTGCTCGCCAACTACGGCGTCGACGTGACGATCGTAGAGTTCCTCGACCGGATGGTGCCGCTCGAGGACGCCGAGGTGTCCAAGGAGCTGGCGCGCCACTACCGCAAGCTGGGCGTCACCGTCATGACCTCGACGCGCGTCGAGTCCATCGACGACTCCGGTGACCAGGTCACCGTCGAGGTGTCCGCGAACGGCGAGCGCAAGACGCTGACGGCCGACAAGGTCCTGCAGGCGATCGGCTTCCAGCCGAACATCGAGGGCTACGGCCTGGAGCACACCGGTGTCGCCACCACCGACCGCGGCGCCATCGAGATCGACGGCCTCTGCCGCACCAACGTGCCGCACATCTTCGCCATCGGCGACGTCACCGCGAAGCTCATGCTCGCGCACAACGCCGAGGCCATGGGCATCGTCGCGGCCGAGACCATCGGCGGTGCGGAGACCATGGAGATCGACTACCGCATGGTCCCGCGTGCCACCTACTGCCAGCCGCAGATCGCGAGCTTCGGCTACACCGAGGAGCAGGCCCGCGAGGCCGGCTACGACGTGCAGGTCGCGAAGTTCCCGTTCACCGCGAACGGCAAGTCGCACGGTCTCGGCGACGCCCGCGGGTTCGTCAAGCTGCTGTCGGACAAGAAGTACGGCGAACTGCTCGGCGGGCACCTGATCGGCCCGGACGTCACCGAACTGCTGCCCGAGCTGACGCTGGCCCAGCAGTGGGACCTGACCGTCCACGAGGTTGCCCGCAACATCCACGCCCACCCGACCCTCGGCGAGGCCGTCAAGGAGGCCGTCCACGGCCTCGCGGGCCACATGATCAACCTGTGACGTGCGCGGGCCGGGCCACTCCCGCGTGTTCATGCCATGGGAGTGGCCCGGCCGCGTCGCGTTCCCGCGCGTGACGACCCGGTGATCAGCCGACCGCGCGCCAGGCGTTGGTCGTGCAGTGGACCTCGCCGCCGCCAAGGTGCGCCCAGCCGATGTCCTCGACCCAGTGGACCGTCACACCACGCAGGGCGCGTTCGGTCACCGTCCTGAAGATGTCCTTCCCGTCGACCACCGGGGCGTGCGGGTCGGGCGCGGCGTACGTGCGCGCGTCGATCGACAGGCCGTTCGGGATGCCGGGGGTGGCCGCCACGAACAGGCCGGCCTCGGCCGGAGCACCTGCGCCACCTTGGCGAGATGGCGAAACGGGAGGACACGGCGGTCCGTCGTCCGCCTTTATGTGGAGGCCGGGTCAGCTCCTCGGAGGATGGGGCGCAGCGCGTCGAGCACGCCGGGGTCCTCGATGGTCGACGGGACCGGCTCGTCGCGGCCGTTGGCGATGCCGCGCATGGTCTTGCGGAGGATCTTGCCGGAGCGGGTCTTCGGCAGGCCGTCGACCACCGACACGTCGCGGAACGCGGCCACCGGGCCGATCTGTGCCCGGACCGCCGCCACCAGCTCGTCCCGCAGTGTCTGCTCGTCGATGTCCACGCCCGCCTTCAGCACGACGAACCCGCGTGGCAGCTGGCCCTTCAGCGCGTCCGCCACCCCGATCACCGCGCACTCCGCCACCGCCGGGTGCGACGCCAGCACCGCCTCCATCGAGCCGGTCGACAGCCGGTGCCCGGCGACGTTGATCACGTCGTCGGTGCGGCCCATGACGAACACGTACCCGTCCTCGTCGACGTAGCCGCCGTCGCCGGTCAGGTAGTGGCCCTCGTACCGCGACAGGTACGCCTCGACGTACCGGTCGTCGTCGCCCCACAGCGTCGGCAGCGTGCCGGGTGGCAGCGGCAGTCTGAGCGCGATCGCGCCTTCCTCGCCGCGGGGCATCTCCTGGCCCGTCCCGTCGAGGACCTGCACGTCGTAGCCCGGCACCGGCACCGAAGGGGAGCCCGGCTTGATCGGCATGTCCTCCAGGCCACGCGGGTTCGCGCAGATCGGCCAGCCCGTCTCCGTCTGCCACCAGTGGTCGACCACCGGCACGCCCAGCTTCTCGCTCGCCCAGTGGTAGGTCTCCGGGTCCAGCCGCTCGCCCGCCAGGAACAGGGTCGCGAAGCCGGACAGGTCGTAGTTCGCCAGTTCGGCCGCGGCCGGGTCGACCCGTTTGATCGCGCGGAACGCCGTCGGCGCGGTGAACAGCGCCTTCACCCGGTGCTCCGCGATGACCCGCCAGAACGCGCCCGCGTCCGGGGTGCCGACCGGTTTGCCCTCGTAGAGCACGGTGGTCGCGCCGATCAGCAGCGGCGCGTACACGATGTAGGAGTGGCCGACGACCCAGCCGACGTCCGATGCGGTCCACCACACCTCGCCGGGGTGCAGGTCGTAGATGTTCGGCAGCGACCACGCCAGGGCCACCGCGTGCCCGCCGTTGTCGCGGACCACGCCCTTGGGCCTGCCGGTCGTGCCGGACGTGTACAGGATGTAGAGCGGGTCGGTCGCCGCCACCGGCACGCAGTCCGCGGGCGCGGCCTTCGCGACGATGTCGTCCCAGTCCACGTCCCGGTCGCCGAGCGCAGCGCGGGCCTGCTCGCGCTGCAGCACCACCACCGCGTCGGGCTGGTGGGCCGTGGTCGCGAGCGCCTCGTCGATGATGGGCTTGTACTCGACGACCCTGGCCGGCTCGATGCCGCAGGACGCCGCCACGATCACCTTCGGCGTCGCGTCCTCGATGCGGCTGGCCAGCTCCTTGGGCGCGAACCCGCCGAACACCACCGAGTGCACCGCGCCGAGCCGGGCGCAGGCGAGCATCGCGACCACCGCGCGCGGCACCATCGGCATGTAGATGATCACCCGGTCGCCCTTGCCGACGCCGAGGTCGCGCAGGGCGCCCGCGAACACGGCCACCTCGTCACGCAGCTCGCGGTAGGTGAACGTGGCCTTGCTGCCCGTGACCGGTGAGTCGTGGACGAGGGCGGTCTGGTCGGCGCGGCCGGCGTCGACGTGCCGGTCGAGCGCGTTGTGGCAGGTGTTGAGGATCCCGTCGGGGAACCAGCGGTACAGGGGAGCCGTCTTCTCGTCGAGGGCCCGGCTCGGTGGCCGGTCCCAGTCGATCGACCCGGCGGCGGCCAGCCAGAAGGCTTCCGGGTCCGCGAGGCTCCGTCGGTACGCGTCCTGGTAGCTACCCATGGAAAGTGAACTTAGCCCTCTGCGGCAACCTGGTCACTGTCGTGAACGTCGACATAACGGCTCGACATAGGGTGGATCCACGAACGTGTGCGTCTGGTCTCATGGACTACAGGGAGGGGAGGGACTGTGAACCTGCTCGTTGAGATGGGTAGTTCGCTGGTCTCCCTCGCCCATGATCTCTTCCAGCCCAAGTTCTGCCCCGGTGAGTGGGTGTGGGCGACGGTCATGGCCGGGTTCCTCGTCGGGCTGCTGCCCGCGCTGGGGGCCGTGCTGATCGCGCTCGTCCGCAAGGGCACGGGCAACACCTACAACATCGCGACGCTGTCGGTCTTCGGCCTGCTCGGTGGCGTGTTCGCGTTCCTGCTGCCGTGGCTGTACACGATGGGCACGTCCGAGACGTTCCTCACCGTGTTCGGCAACCGCCAGGCGAAGGTCGTGCGCAACGCCGGGACCGGGCTCACGATCCCCGAGGCCGACTCGATGGCGCTGGGCGCCTGCGGGTGGGTGGACCAGCAGGACTACTTCCTCGGCGGCAGGCCGACGGTGTACGAGGTGCTGTTCCACCCGTTCGAGAGCGGCTCGATGGTGCTGCTGCGGTACGCGATGCTGACCGTGGTGCCGGGCATCGCGCTGCTGTTCGTGTGGCTGCAGTCGCGGCTCGCGTTCCGGCGCGGGCCGAAGTGGCCCGGGCGGCTGTTCTGGCTGCCGTTCCTCGCCATGCTGCTGCTCAGCGTCGGCGTGAAGGTCAACGTCGCCACCTACATGTGGATCGGCCTGCTGCTGGCGAGCGTGCTCGGGATGCTGCCGCTGCTGGTGGTGGGGCCACCGAGCTGGTCGGTGATCGAACGCAGGCAGAAGGCCGCGGGCGCGGCCGAGCAGCGTCGTGCCGATCAGCAGCAGCGTGCCGATCAGCAGCGTGCCGCCGCACAACCGCAGTCCCAGCAGCTGCGGCAGCCGCCGCCGTACGTGCCGCCGCCGCAGCCGCCGCCGTACGTGCCGCCGTCGAACCCGCAGCCCGCGCGGACCCCGCCGCCGACGAGGGTGGCGCCGCAGGTGCGGGAACCGGAGCCGGACCGCCAGGCTCTCGCCGCTCTGGCCGCCGACCCCGGGCCGCTGCCGTTCGCCTCGGAGAAGCCGACGTCGGTGCTCAATCCGGCGAACGGGCGGTTCCAGCGGTTGCGCCAGCTCGGCACCGGCGGTTTCGGCACGGTGTGGCTCGCGAAGGACACGCAGCTCAACCGGACCGTCGCGATCAAGCTGGCGCACGCACCGGACGCCGAGACCGAGGAACGCATGCTGCGGGAGGCGCGGGCGCTCGCCGCGGTGCACCACCCGAACTGCGTGCGCGTGTACGACATCGTGTCCGAGGCCGACGGGCTCGGGCTGATCATGGAGTACATCGAGGGCGACCAGCTCGCGGAGGTCGTGCACGGCAAGGGCACGCTGTCGGACCTGCAGGCGGCGCGGTTGTGGCTGACGATGGCGGGCGCGCTGTCGGCGGCGCACGCGAAGAACGTGCTGCACCGGGACGTGAAACCGGCGAACGTGATCGTCGACCCGGCGGGCAACCCGCACCTGATCGACTTCGGCATCGCGCGGTCCAAGGGCGACCAGACCCTGACCGCCGCCGGGATGATGGTGGGCACCCCGGACTTCCTGGCCCCGGAGACGGCCACGGGCGCGACGGCCACCCCGGCGTCCGACGCGTGGCAGCTGGCCGCGACGGTGAGCTTCGCGCTGGCGGGTCACCCACCACGCGGTGTCCGCGAGAACGCGATGGCGGCGTTGATGGCGGCGGCGAAGGCCGAACCGCTGTCACACCTACCACAGCGGAGCACACACCTGCGCCTGCTGATCGCGTCCCTGGACAAGGACCCCACCCGCCGCCCGACACTGGCCGCCGTCCAGCGGGAGATGACCGCGTGGATCGCCCGAGCGGGCCAGGAAACCGCAGGCCCGGTAACCCAGGTAGTCCCCCGAGCCAACATCAACCCAACCCCATAACCCGCGAGTCCCCCGCTCAGAACCCGCGAGTCTCCCGTTCGGAACCCGCGAGTCTCCCGTTCGGAACCCGCGAGTCTCCCGTTCGGGACTCGCGAGTCTCCCGTTCGGGACTCGCGAGTCTCCCGTTCGGGACTCGCGAGTCTCCCGTTCGGGACTCGCGAGTCTCCCGTTCGGGACTCGCGAGTCTCCCGTTCGGGACCTCCGAGTTGGCGTTTCACGACGGCGAAAGTGAAACGCCACAGACAGCTCAATGGTCGCGAACGGTGAACTCGCGGGTTCTGAACCGGGGACTCGCGGGTTCTGAACCGGGGACTCGCGGGTTCTGGATGGGGGACTCGCGGGGGTGGCTGGGAGGAGGTGGGGTCAGCGCCAGCTTGGGAGCCATAGTTCGGATTGCCAGCGGCCTTCGGTGATCGAGTCGCCGTTCAGGATGGGCCACAACCACACGAAGTTCGCCACCACCAGGCCCACGTACAGGGCGACCACGAGCATGCCGGTACCACGGCGTTCGTAGCCGTCTCTGACCGTGCCCATGATCTGCCCCAGCACCAGCGTTATGCCGAGCACCAGGAACGCGGCCATCGGGGTGGCGTAGAAGAAGTACATCTGCCGGTCGAGGTTGGTGAACCACGGCAGCAGGCACGTCAGGTACGCGACCACGAACGCGGCGTATCGCCAGTCCAGCCTGCCGATCATGCGCCACAGCCCCCAGCCGAGCACCGGCAGGGACACCCACCACAGCGCGGGCGTGCCGATCAGCATGGTGGCGCTGACGCACCGCTCCTCACCGCAGGAAACGGTGCCGCCGTCGTAGTAGTACAGCATCGGGCGCAGCCCCATCGGCCACGTCCACGGCTTCGACTCCCACGGGTGCTGGTCCGTCGACGGGGTACTGAGGTTCTCGTGGAAGTCCAGCACGTTGCCCGAGTACTGCCACAGCGACCGCAACGCCGTCGGCAGGAAGTCGTACCAGCCTTGGTGGCCGGCCTGGTCCGCAAGGTGGCGGTCGACACCGGTCTCGGAGGCGAACCAGCCCCACCACGTCGCCAGGTACACCATCAGGGCCACCCCGACCAGCGCCCACAGGCCGGGCAGCACGTCCCGCAGGAGCGAACCCTGCCACGGCCGTGCCACCCCCGCCGAGCGGCGGGCCGTCGCGTCCCAGAAGACCGTCATCAGGCCGAACGCCATGACGAAGAAGACACCGGACCACTTCGAGCCGCACGCCAGGCCCAGCGACACCCCCGCGAGGAACCGCCACCAGCGGAACCCCAGCCACGGCCCGTACGCCGTCTCGGTCGCCCAGCCCTCGCGGACCGCCACCGCGAGCCGTTGCCGCACCTGGTCGCGGTCGAGCAGCAGGCACCCGAACGCCAGCAGCACGAAGAACGCCAGGTAGATGTCGAGCATGCCCATGCGGCTCTGCACGTGGGACACGCCGTCGCAGATCAGCAGCACCCCCGCGATGCCGCCCAGCAGCGTCGACCGGGTGAGCCGGCGCGCGATGCGGATGACCAGGAGGATCATCAGCGTGCCCGCGATCGCCGCGGTGAACCGCCAGCCCCAGCCGTTGTAGCCGAACAGCCACTCGCCGACCGCGATCAGCTGCTTGCCGAACGGCGGGTGCACGGTCAGCTCGTAGCCGGGGTTGTCCTCGTACCCGCCGTTGCGCAGCATCTCCCACGCCTGCGGCACGTAGTGCTTCTCGTCGAAGACCGGCGTGCCGTTGTCGGTGGGGAAGCCGAGGTTCTGGAGCCGCACGAACCCGCCGAAGATCGCGAGGAAGCCCGCGACCAGCCAGCCACGCAGGCGGTCGGTCGGCATGGGCTTGCCGATCAGGTGCAGTTCGGCGAGGTCGCCCTCGGACAGCGGTCTCCCACCAGGACCAGCCGCACTGGGTGATACCGCTGCCTGACGGGTGACGGTGAGGCTCACGGGCAGAGATCGTAGGCGGCCGCATGTGGCATCCGCGTCGGGATCGCCGAGACGGGCCGTGTTGACTGTCGGTGATGGCTGAACAGAACGGCAGGCTGGTGCTCGCGGCGACCCCGCTCGGTGACTCGCGGGACGCGTCGCCGCGCCTCGCGGAGGCCCTGGCGAGCGCGGACGTGATCGCGGCGGAGGACACCCGCAGGACGCGCGCGCTCGCCGCTGCCCTCGGCGCGGCCCCGACGGGCAGGGTCGTGAGCTTCTACGACGCCGTGGAGACCAGCCGCATCGGCGGGCTGGTGGCGGCCGTCGAGCAGGGGCAGACCGTCCTGCTCGTCACCGACGCCGGCATGCCGAGCGTGTCCGACCCCGGGTTCCGCCTGGTCGCGGCGTGCGTGGCGAAGGAGCTGCCGGTCACGTGCCTGCCGGGGCCGTCGGCGGTCACGACCGCGCTCGCGCTGTCGGGCCTGCCGTGCGAGCGGTTCTGCTTCGAGGGGTTCGCGCCGCGCAAGGACGGCGAGCGGCGGCGGTTCTTCGCGGGGCTGGCCGACGAGCCGCGCACGGCCGTGTTCTTCGAGTCGCCGCACCGGATCGCGGCGACCCTCGCCACGGCGGCCGAGGTGCTCGGCGCCGACCGGCGGGCGGCGGTGTGCCGGGAGCTGACCAAGACCTACGAGGAGATCCGCCGAGGCGGTCTCGGTGAGCTGGCCGCGTGGGCACAGGACGGTGTGCGCGGCGAGATCACGGTCGTCGTCGCGGGCGCCGAGCCGCGCGGGGTGACCGACATCGGCGACCTGGCCGAGGAGGTCCGCCGCCTCGCCGACGACGGCATGCGGCTCAAGGACGCCGCCGCGAAGGTGGCCGCCGAGCACGGGGTGAGCAAGAAGGCGCTCTACGACGCCGCGGTGTCGATTTGACCTGAAGTGCGCTCCAGGGTGTTGGCTTGGCCGGGAGATCCGCACCCGTTCAAGGAGCACACACGTGGACAAGCGCACGCTCGGCGACCTGGAGGTTTCGGCGCTCGGGCTCGGCTGCATGGGGATGTCGCAGGTCTACGGGCCGGCCGACGACACCGAGTCGATCGGGGTCGTCCACCGCGCGATCGAGCTGGGGGTGACCTTCCTCGACACCGCCGACGTCTACGGCCAGGGCCACAACGAGGAGCTGGTCGGCCGCGCCATCGCGGACCGCCGCGACCGGGTGGTGCTGGCGACCAAGTTCGGCATCCGCCGCGTCGTCGGCGGCGGGGTGGTCGAGGTCGACGGCAGCCCGGAGTACGTCCGCGAGGCCCTCGACCGGTCCCTGGCCAGGCTCGGCGTGGACACCATCGACCTGTACTACCTGCACCGCCGCGACCCGGAGGTGCCGATCGAGGACACCGTCGGCGCGATGGCGGAGCTGGTGACCGCGGGCAAGATCCGGCACCTGGGCCTGTCCGAGGTGAACGCGGAGACGCTGCGTGCCGCGCACGCGGTGCACCCGATCGCCGCACTGCAGTCGGAGTACTCGCTGTTCAACCGCGACTTCGCGGACACCGTGCTGCCGACCGCCCTGGAGCTTGGCGTCGGGGTGGTGCCGTACTCCCCGGTCGGCCGCGGCATGCTGACCGGCGACCTGGACACGATGCGCAACCTGCCCGACGACGACTTCCGCCGCGGGCTGCCGCAGTTCCAGGGTGAGAACCTGGGTCGCAACATCGCGCTGGCGGAACGCGTCCACGGCCTCGCGAAGACCCTCGGGGTGACACCGGTGCAGGTGGCGCTCGCGTGGCTGCTCGCGCAGGACGAGCACATCGCACCGATCCCCGGCACGAAGCGGGTGGCGTACCTGGAGGAGAACGCGGCCGCGGCCGGCGTGACCCTGAACCCGGACCAGCTGGCGGAGATCACCTCGGCCGTTCCGGCAGGTGCGGTGTCCGGCGCCCGCTACACCCCGGAGGGCCTGCGGGCCGTCAACCGCTGACGACCACCGCGCGGTGTGTTTCGGTTCCCGTCGCCCCGCCATGAAGGACGCTTTCGCCAACGGCCGAAAGCGTCCTTCATGGCGTCAGGCGTTCTCCTTCTGGAAGGTGCGCGCGCCCCACCACACGGCGAGCACGGTGATCACGAACAGCACCACGCTGCCGGTCAGCAGCCCGTCCATGGAGAAGTCGCCTCGGAACGAGGCGCGTTCGGCGTCCATCACGTGTGCGAACGGGTTGATCCGCGACAGCACGTACAGCCACCTCGGCGCCAGCTCCGTCGTGATCGGGATCAGGATCCCCGTCAACAGCAGCAGCGGCACCGAGATGGTGGTCAGCAGCGCGGGGAACGCCTCCTCGCTGCGCACCAGCAACGCCATCGCGTACGACGCAGACGACAGGGTGACCGCCAGCAGCATCACCATGATCAGGCACAGCAGCACCCCGGCGACCGGCGCGCGCATGCCGAACACGAGGTAGGCCACCAGCAACAGCAGCAGCGCCTGCACCAGCAGCTGGACCGTGTCGTGCATGACCCGGCCCAGCAGCAGCGCCAGCCGCGACACCGGCGTGACCCGCAGCCGTTCGACGACGCCGTTGCGCAGGTCGCCGAGCAGTGCGAAGCCCGCGAACATGCTGCCGAACAGCCCCAGCTGCACCAGCAGCGCCGGCGCGAGGATCTGCCAGCTGTCGCCGGGTGGGAAGCCCGGCGTCGACGACACGATCTTCTCCATCAGCGGGCCGAAGAGCAGCAGGTACAGCAGCGGCTGCATGATCCCGATCAGCACCCACGCCGGGTTGCGCAGCGAGATCGCCATGTGCCTGCGGAACACCAGCCAGATGTCACGCAACATCGGAACCCTCCCCGGGAGTCTCGGCGTCGCGCAGGGTGCGCCCTGTCATCGACAGGAACACGTCGTCCAGCGACGGGCGGTGCACCCGCAGCGACGTCATCGGGATGCCCTTGCCGTCGAGTGCGCGCAGCAGCTCCGGCAGGGCGGTGTCGCCGCGCGGCACGCGGAACCGCACCGTGTTCTCCACGGTCGTCACCTCGGTGGCGCCGGGCAGCCGGGCGGCGACCTCGGCCGCGTCGGTGACCGACTCGGCGGGCACGTCGACCGCGACGCCGTCGCCGGACACGCGGGCCTTCAGCTCGTCGGGGGTGCCCGCCGCGACGATCCTGCCGTTGTCGATGACGAGGATCCGGTCGCAGAGCGAGTCGGCTTCCTCCAGGTAGTGGGTGGTCAGGAAGACGGTCACGCCGTGCTCGGCGCGCAGCGACCGGATGTGTTCCCACAGGTTCGCGCGGCTCTGCGGGTCGAGGCCGGTGGTGGGCTCGTCGAGGAACACCAGGCCGGGGGAGTGGATGAGCCCGAGCGCGATGTCCAGGCGCCGTTTCTGCCCGCCGGACAGCGTGCGCACGAGCCGCTGGTCGAGGCCCGCGATGTCGAGCTGCGCGGACAGCTCGGCGCCGCGCCGCACGGCGTCGGCCTTGGCCAGCCCGTAGAACCGGCCCTGGATCTCGATCTCCTCGATGACCCGGCACTCGGGCGCGGTGCCGCCGCCCTGGGCGACGTAGCCGATCTTCTTGCGCACCCCGACAGGGTCGGCGAGCAGGTCGACGCCGCCGACCGTCGCGGTCCCCGCGGTGGGGCGCAGGAGGGTGGTGAGCATGCGCAGTGTGGTGGTCTTGCCCGCCCCGTTCGGGCCGAGGAAGCCGACCAGTTCACCGGCGTGGACGTCGAGGTCGACCCCTCTTACCGCCTCGACGGTACGGCCTCGGGACTTGAAGGTCCGCGCGAGACCGCGTGCTTCGATCATGCCTGTCCTTTCGTAGTCAAGTTTGACTAGCGCGCGGACAGCATGGCCCCGCTTCGGCGAATAGTCAAACTTGTTTAGTTGGTGTGCCGAAGGCGGTCTCGCCGTCGTCCGCCATCACGTAGCCGCCGGACTCCAGCCGCGCCACCAGCTCGCGCAGCCACCCGTCCGTCGCGTCCATCGACGCGAGCCACAGCCGGTACAGCTCCCCGACGTGCTCCGGCTGACCCCACCCCGACCCGTTCTCCAGCAGGTCCCGCGCGCTCGCCCGCTGCCCGTCGAGCTGGGTGATCCGGTGCCGCAACAGGCTCAGCGCCTTCGCCCTCGGCAGCGCGGGCAGGAACGTCACGGCCGCCGCCAGCCGGTACGCGCCGGGTGCCGAGTCGTCGCTCTCCGCCAGGTACCTGGCGAGCAGCAGCCCGAACTCGGTCTCGCCGTCCGGCGTGAGCCGGTAGGCGGTGCGGTCCGGGCCGCCGGGGTGCGCGTCGGTCGAGACCACCTCCAGCAGGCGCTCGGTCGCCATCTTCTTCAGCGCGTGGTAGATCGAGCCGGGCGCGACGTTCGCCCACTTGTCCGCCGACCAGGTCAGCAGCTCGCGCCGCACCTGGTACCCGTGCGCGCTGCCGTACATGCGCACGACCCCGAGTACCAAGAGCCGCGTGGCCGACACCTTGCCTCCATAACCCGTTCGAGTTCGATCGACGCTGCTCCGTAGGCTATTCCGACATGAGCAACCCCGTGCTGACAGCGGTGGCCTGGCCCTACGCCAACGGCCCCCGCCACATCGGTCATGTTTCCGGTTTCGGAGTCCCGTCCGACGTCTTCTCCCGGTACATGCGGATGGCCGGGCACAAGGTGCTCATGGTGTCGGGCACCGACGAGCACGGCACGCCGATCCAGGTCCAGGCGGACAAGGAGAACGCGAGCCCGCAGGAGACCGTCGACAAGTACGCCCGCCAGATCGGCGGTGACCTGCAGGGACTCGGGCTGTCCTACGACCTGTTCACCCGTACCACGACGGGCAACCACTACAAGGTCGTGCAGGACCTGTTCTCGGCGCTGTGGCGCAACGGGTACGTCGTCCCGAAGACGCAGCTCGGCGCCATCAGCCCGTCGACTGGCCGCACGCTGCCGGACCGCTACATCGAGGGCACCTGCCCGATCTGCGGCTACGAGTCGGCCCGCGGCGACCAGTGCGACAACTGCGGCAACCAGCTCGACCCCGCCGACCTGAAGAACCCGCGGTCGAAGATCAACGGCGAGGTGCCGGAGTTCATCGAGACCGAGCACCTGTTCCTCGACCTGCCCTCGTTCGCGGGTGCGCTGGGGACCTTCCTGTCCAGCAGGCAGGACTGGCGGCCCAACGTGCTGAAGTTCAGCCAGAACCTGCTCGACGACCTCAAGCCGCGCGCCATCACCCGCGACCTCGACTGGGGTGTGCCGATCCCGCTCGACGGCTGGCGGGACAAGCCGTTGAAGCGGTTCTACGTGTGGTTCGACGCGGTCATCGGCTACCTGTCGGCGTCGGTCGAGTGGGCCCGCCGGTCCGGGAACGACGACGCGTGGCAGGAGTTCTGGACCAACCCGGACGCCCAGGGCTACTACTTCATGGGCAAGGACAACATCGTCTTCCACTCGCTGATCTGGCCGTCGCTGCTCCTCGGCCAGAACGGCCAGGGCGACAAGGGCGGCGAGCCCGGCGCGTTCGGCACGCTGAACCTGCCGACCGAGGTCGTGTCGAGCGAGTTCCTCAAGATGAGCGGCGCCAAGTTCTCCACCTCGCGCGGCACCGTCATCTACGTGCACGACTTCCTGCGCGAGTTCGGGCCGGACAGCCTGCGCTACTTCATCTCCGTGGCCGGCCCGGAGAACCAGGACGTCGACTTCACGTGGGAGGAGTTCGTCCGCCGCACCAACTTCGAGCTGGCCAACGAGTGGGGCAACCTGGTCAACCGGTCCATCTCGATGGCGCACAAGAACGTCGGCGCGATCCCGAACCCGACCGCGCTGACCGACGACGACGAGGCGCTGAAGTCGTTGTCGCGTGGTGCCTTCGAGGTCGTCGGCGGGCACCTGCGCCAGTCGCGGTTCAAGCAGGCCGCCTCCGAGGCCATGCGCGTGGTCAGCGCGGCGAACAAGTACATCTCCGACCAGGAGCCGTGGAAGCGCAAGGACGACGTGGCGCGGCGCGACACGATCCTGCACACCGCGCTGCAGGTCGTGCAGGACGCCAACACGATGCTCACGCCGTTCCTGCCGCACGCGTCGCAGAAGATCCACGAGGCGCTCGGCGGCTCGGGGGTGTGGGCGGCGCAGCCGGAGTGCCAGGACGTCGAGGACCTCGACGTGCCAGGGCGGATCAACCCGATCCTGACCGGTGACTACGCCGGTGAGCAGGCGAGGTGGGAGTCGACGCCGATCGAGGTCGGCCGCCCGCTCGACAAGCCCTCGCCGCTGTTCGCCAAGCTCGACCCGAAGCTCGGCGAGACCGGCCCGGAGTGGGCGCCGGTCGTCGACTGATGGGCAAGCGTTCGGGGGAGCGTCCTCCGATCCCGGAGGCGCTTCCCGTTCCCATCGTCGACGCGCACACCCACCTCGACGCCTGTGGCGCCAAGGACGCCGCCGACGTGGCCGAGATGGTCGACCGGGCCGCCGCCGCGGGGGTCGACCGGGTCGTGACGGTCGCCGACGACCTCGCCGCGGCGCGGTGGGCCGCGCGGGCCGCCACGTGGGACGAGCGGGTCTGGGCGGCCGTGGCGGTGCACCCGACGCGCACCGCGTCGTTCACCGACGCCGACCGCGCCGAGATCGAGGCCTTGTCCCGGCAGCCGCGGGTGGTGGCCGTGGGCGAGACCGGTCTCGACTACTACTGGGACTACTCGCCGCCGGAGGCGCAGCAGGAGGCGTTCCGCTGGCACATCGACCTCGCCAAGCGCGTCGGCAAGCCGCTGATGATCCACGACCGGGACGCGCACGAGGACATCTACCGCGTGCTGGAGGAGGAAGGCGCGCCGCCGAGCGTCGTCTTCCACTGCTTCTCCGGGGACGCGGAGTTCGCCCGCCGGTGCGCCGACAAGGGGTACGTGCTGTCGTTCGCCGGAACCGTGACATTTCGCAACGCGCAGGCCCAACGTGACGCAGCCGCACGGATTCCCAGTTGCCAGATCCTGGTGGAGACCGACGCGCCTTTCCTGACCCCGCACCCGTTTCGCGGCAGGCCGAACGAGCCGTACTGCGCGGCGTACACGTTGCGGGCCCTTGCGCAGCTCAGGAAGGTCGACCCGGGGGAGTTCGCCGCCGAGGTCGCCGCGAACGCGGAACGTGTGTTCGACCTCCCCCGGACTACCCGCCGTGAGGGCGTCGGTAGCGAGCGGTGAGGACTGCGATGATCGGGCGACGTCAGCTGCTCCATCCGTGGCGTGACCAGGATCACGACGGTCGTCGAAGTGTTTGCGCAACCTGCCCGGCACCGTTACTGTCCCGTGACCGTACCCCGGGACGGAATTGCTCGGGGCACATCCGCGGTGAGGCCGGCTCAGGTCGGGGACCGGTGGCCAGCCGCGGGAAGTCGTAACAAACGAAAGCGCGTATGCCGCGCAGCACATGGGCACGGCTACGGCCTTCTGGAGGTATCGACCCAGTGACTGGTTCCGGAAACAGACCGGTCGGTGACAGCTTCGCCGACACTGACTGGTTCACCCCGGTCGAAGCGGGCGCACCGACCCGCACCGCGGTCCTCGACGAGGACTTCCGTGCGTGGCGCTCCGAGTTCCCCGACTTCCACGACCTGCCGGACGTGGACGAGAACTCCTACTCCGGCACCCTCGCGATCACGGACCACGATGTCCGGCTCGCCCTCGGCCCGCAGGCCGACGAGCTCATGGCGGCGGCGGACGTCGACGTCGACGAGCTCATCCGGCTGATCAACGCCGAGACCACCGTCCTCCCCGTCATTCCGGACGAGCTGTCGTCCGGCGGACGTGCGTACGCGCTCCCGCTGACCGAGACCGACGAGGCCCCGCCCGAGGTCGTCACCGGCATCAAGCGCTGGAAGAAGACGGTCCTCAAGGCCACCATCGCCTCGATCCTGGTGTCGCTGATCGGCGGCGGCGCCGCCGCGATCGCGATGAACAAGTCCGTCACGGTCGACATCGACGGTGAGGCCCACCAGGTCAGCACCTACGCCGACACCGTTGGCGAGGTGCTCGAGGACGAGGGCATCACCGTCGGCAGCCACGACGCCCTCTCCCCGTCCCCCTCCGCCGCGATCAACGACGACGGCAAGATCGTCCTGCAGCGCGGCCGCCAGCTCCACCTGACCGTCGACGGTGAGAAGCGGGACCTGTGGGTCCGCTCCACCACGGTCGGCGAGGCGCTCCAGCAGCTGAACCTGTCGACCGAGGGCGCGAAGCTCTCGCACGACAAGGACCACGAGATCCCCCTCAACGGGATGGCGATCGAGGTCAAGACCCTCAAGAACATCACGCTCTTCGACGGCGGCAACGCCCCGAAGGCGATGAAGACCACCGCGGTCACCGCGGCCGAGCTCCTGAAGGACCTGAAGCTCTCCCTCGGCCCCGAGGACACGATCACCCCGGCGTCGGACCTGAAGATCACCGACGGTGCCGAGGTCCGGATCACCCGCAACGGCGTCACGGTCGTCAACCAGACCGAGAAGATCGAGCCGCCGGTCGAGGAGGTCGAGGACCCGAACGCCGACCAGGGCACCGAGGTCGTCGTCGAACCGGGCGCAGCGGGCGAGCGCATCGCGACCTACCGCGTCACCGTGAAGAACGGCAAAGAGGTCGGCCGCGAGGAGATCGGCTCCAAGGTCACCAAGGAAGCCAAGCCGAAGGTCATCCGCGTCGGCACCAAGAAGCCCCCGGTCCCGGTCATCCCGGACGGCGAGGTGTGGGACCGGCTCGCGCAGTGCGAGTCCACCGGCAACTGGGCCATCAACACCGGCAACGGCTACTACGGCGGCCTCCAGTTCAACAAGGGCACGTGGGACGCCTACGGCGGCGACCAGTACGCCGAGTACCCGCACCAGGCCACCCGCGAACAGCAGATCGCGATCGCGACCAAGCTCCGCGACGCTCGCGGCGGCTACGGCGCCTGGCCCCACTGCTCCAGCCAACTGGGCCTGCCAAAGTAACCCGTACCCAGCACCTGTGGGCCGGCTCCCCCAGGGGGACCCGGCCCACAGCCATACCCACCCCCACCCCCACCAAACCTCGCGAGTCCCCGCTTCAGAACCCGCGAGTCCCCCTTTCAGAACTCGCGAGTCCCCGTTTCGGAACCTGCGAGTTGCGGGTTCGGGAGTCGGATCAAAACCGCGAACCGGTGACTCACCGGTCCTGAACGGGGGACTCGCGGGTTCTGAACGGGGGACTCGCGGGTCTTGAACGGGGGACTCGCGGGTTCTGAAGCGGGGACTCGCGGGGTTTGCGGGGGGTGGGTGGGGGTTCTTGGGGGTGGTTAGGCTCTGTGGGTGACTGAGGCTGACGTGAGTGCCCTTCTTGGGCCCGGCGACATCCGGCGGCTCGCCGCGGAGTTGGACGTCCGCCCCACGAAGAAGCTCGGGCAGAACTTCGTGCACGACCCCAACACCGTGCGCCGCATCGTGGCCGCCGCCGGGGTGCGGGCCGACGACACCGTCCTCGAGGTCGGGCCCGGGCTCGGGTCGCTCACCCTGGCCCTCCTGCCGGTCGTCCGGAAGGTGGTGGCCGTCGAGATCGACCCGGTGCTCGCCGGGCGGCTCCCCGCGACCGTCGCGGAGCGGGCGCCCGTTGTCGCGGACCGGCTCACCGTCGTCAACGCCGACGCGCTCAGGGCCACCAGCGAACAGCTCCACGCCCCGACGGCGCTCGTCGCGAACCTGCCCTACAACGTCTCCGTGCCCGTCGTGCTGCACCTGCTCGCCGAGCTGCCGACCATGACCCGTGCGCTGGTCATGGTCCAGGCCGAGGTCGCCGACCGCATGGTGGCGGGCCCCGGCTCCAAGGTCTACGGCGTGCCCAGCGTCAAGATCGCCTGGTACGCCCACGCGCGGCGGGTCGCCACGGTGCCGAGGACCGTCTTCTGGCCCGTGCCCAACGTCGACTCCGCGCTCGTCCTCCTCACCCGCCGCGAACCGCCGCCAGGGGACCGGAAAACGGTGTTCCCGCTCGTCGACGCGGCCTTCGCGCAGCGGCGCAAGACGCTCCGGGCAGCCCTCGCGACCTGGGCGGGAACAGCCGACCGGGCCGCCGGCATCCTCACCCGCGCCGGGGTCGATCCGGCCGCCCGCGGGGAGACCATCACGGTCGGCGACTACGCCTCGATAGCCCGAACGGCGGGCAAGGGACTGGAGTAACGATGTGATCCTCCGAATAGCAGGACTCAATTCGGGGGTTCGCGGGTTGCCAACCAGTGGACCCGTCAGGTGTACTTGTCAGCGGTAATCCATCCCGAGCGGCCGAGAGACCTGGCTCTGAGACGCCGCAGCAACCACCCGTCGCGGGCAGGTGCTACCGCCAGGAACGATGGAGGAGTGAGAACGGTGCAGATCCTCACCACCAGGCGGGTCATCGACCAGTGCAGGCGCACGGTCACGGGCTGTCGTCGCATGTGCTCATCGAACTGAAGCTGATTCGAGCCATCCGACTTCCCTGAGCCCTGGCCGACGGGGCCACTCACCACACGCGGGTACGCACCCGCGTGCGCCTGGACTGGAGTACCCGAACGTGATCACCGTCGAGAACCTGACCAAGTCGTTCCGAAGTACTACCGGCGCCGTGGTCGCGCTGGACGACGTCACCCTGAACGTGGAAGCCGGTGTGATCGCCGGTGTCGTGGGCCCGGCCGGGGCCGGCAAGTCCACCCTCGCCAGGGTGCTCGCCCTCCGCGAACGTCCCGACAGCGGCGTCTTCCGCCTCGACGGGCTCAACACCGCGGCGCTCGACCAGCGCAGCCTGCGCGCCGCGCGTGCCCGCATCGGCGTCGTCCCGGCAGGTGAGTCGCTCCTCGCGCAGCGCACCGCGGCCGGCAACATCGCGCTCCCGCTGGAGCAGGCCGGGGTGGACGGCCCGCGCCGCCGCGACCGGGTCGGCAAGCTGCTGGACCTGATCGGGCTCACCGACAAGGCCGCCACCTACCCCGACCAGCTCACTCCCGGCCAGCGGCAGCGGATCGCGATCGCGCGTGCGCTCGTCGGCGAGCCGACCGTGGTGCTGGCCGACGACCCGACCGGCGGCCTGGACGCGACCGGCGCCGCCGGTGTGCTCGCGGTCCTCGACCGCGCCAGGGGAGAGTTGGGCGCGACCGTCCTCATCGCCACGCAGGACGCGGGTGTCGTCCGCAAGATCGCCGACGACGTCGCGGTGCTGGAGGACGGGCGCATCCTCGAACACGGCAGGCTGCTGGACCTCGTGCAGGACCCGGACAGCCGGGTCGCGCGCACGGTCCTTCCCGCGATCGAGAAGACCGCGCCCGGTGTCGCGGACGTCGTCCTGGTCGGGTTCGCGTCGATCGGGGCGTTGCTGCCGGAGGCCGCGAGCCGGTTCGGCAACGAGATCACCGTGTCGGGCGGTGGCGTGACCAAGATCGGCGAGACGCCGGTGGCGCGGTTCCGGCTCGGCATCACCGGCGAGCGGGCCGACGCGGCGCTGGGCTGGCTGGAGGAGCGGGGCGCGTACGTGCAGCGTGCGCTGACCGGACCGCGCGCCGTGGCAGCCGCGTAGCGACCGGTCCCGGCGGTGGCCGTAGGCTTGCACGGTGCTTGCGGTAGTGCCCCGCCCGGTGACCGTCCGGGTGCCGTCGAAGGTGAACCTGCACCTCGCGGTCGGCGACCTGCGGCGGGACGGTTTCCACGAGTTGACGACCGTCTTCCAGTCGCTGTCGCTGACCGACGAGGTGACGGTCGCCGTCGCCGACGATCCCGGTGTCGAGGTCCAGGGTGAAGGCGCCTCAGCGGTGCCGACGAACGGTGCGAACCTGGCGTGGCGGGCCGTCGAGGAGCTGGCCCGGCACGTCGGCCGTGACGTCGGCGAGCTGAAGGTGCGCGTGCTGATCCGCAAGGGCATCCCGGTGTCCGGCGGCATGGCGGGCGGCAGCGCCGACGCGGCGGCCACGCTGGTCGGTCTCGCGAACCTGTGGAAGCTGGAGATCGGCCGCGACGAGCTGGCCGGGGTCGCGGCGAACCTGGGCAGCGACGTGCCGTTCATGCTGCACGGCGGCACCGCGCTCGGCACGGGCAGGGGCGAGGCGATCGTGCCCGTGCTGGCCCGCCACACCTTCCACTGGGTGCTGGCCTTCGCCCGCGGCGGCCTGGCCACCCCGAAGGTCTACGGCGAGCTGGACCGGCTCCGGGCCGAGGGCGACCCGCCTCGCGTCGGCGAGGTCGAGCCGGTGCTGGAGGCGCTCGCGTCCGGCGACCCGCACCGGCTGGCCCTGTTGCTCGGCAACGACCTCCAGGCGGCGGCGGTCTCGCTGCGCCCCGGCCTGCGGCGCACGCTGCGCGCGGGGGTGGCGGCCGGTGCTCTCGCGGGCACCGTCTCGGGTTCCGGTCCGACCTGCGCGTTCCTGTGCGCGGACGGCGACGACGCCCTGCGGGTGGCAACCGAGCTGTCCGGCGCGGGGGTGTGCCGCACGGTCCGCGTCGTCCACGGCCCGGTCCCCGGCGCCCGCGTGGTCGGTGGCGACGACGAACCGAGTTCCGCACCGCCACAGGTGCACGCGTGATCACCCGCGGGTGATCGTCGGCCCTCGGCGGACGTGCGATACCGCGCCAGGTCGCGGGCGCATGACGGCCGGGCGGCCGGGATGGGTAACGTTGCCGATCGTGGTCAACCTGGTCAACCTCGAGGCGGTCGCCAAGAGCTACGGCGTGAAGCCGCTGCTCGACGGCGTCTCGCTCGGTGTCGGTGCTGGTGACCGCATCGGTGTCGTCGGGCTCAACGGTGGCGGGAAGACCACGCTGCTCGAGGTGCTCGCCGGTCTCGAACCGCCGGACGCCGGGCGTGTCAGCCGGGGCAGGAGCCTGCGGCAGGCCGTCGTCACGCAGCGCACCGAGCTGCCGGCGGGGTCGACGGTCCGCAACGCGGTGCTCGACCCGCTCGGCATCACCGCGGAGCACGAGTGGGCAGCCGACCCGAGGGCCCGCTCGATCCTCGGCGGTCTCGGCATCACCGGGTACGGGCTCGACGCGCCCGTCACCGACATGTCCGGCGGGGAGCGGCGCCGCGTCGCGCTCGCCGCCGCGCTGGTCCAGGAGCTGGACCTGCTGATCCTCGACGAGCCGACCAACCACCTCGACGTCGAGGGCGTGCGCTGGCTCGCCGACCACCTGCTCGCCCGCGGCACCGCGCTCGTCGTCGTCACCCACGACCGCTGGTTCCTCGACACCGTCTGCACCCGCACCTGGGAGGTCGTCGGCGGCAGGGTCGAGCAGTACGAGGGCGGGTACGCCGACTGGGTCTTCGCCCGCGCGGAACGTGCCCGGCTCGCCGCCACCCTGGAGGAGAAGCGGCGCAACCTGGCCGCCAAGGAGCTCGCGTGGCTGCGGCGCGGCCCGCCGGCCCGCACGTCCAAGCCGAAGTACCGCATCGAGGCCGCCGAGACGCTGATCGCCGACGTGCCGCCGCCGAGGGACTCCGTCGAGCTGCTCGCGTTCGCGAAGCGGCGGCTCGGCCGCACCGTGCTGGAGCTGGAGGACGTCACGCTCCGCGCGGGCGACAAACTGCTCGTCGAGAACCAGACGTGGCGGATCGGGCCCGGTGACCGCATCGGTCTCGTCGGCGTCAACGGGTCCGGCAAGACGACGCTGCTGCGGCTTCTGGCCGGGGAGACCGAACCGGAGACCGGCAAGCGGATCCAGGGCCAGACCGTGCGGATGGCGTACCTGTCGCAGGAACTGCACGACCTGCCGGGCACGCTGCGCGTGCTGGAGGCCGTCGAGGAGGTCGCGCGCCGCGTGACCCTTGGCAAGCAGGAGATGTCGGCCTCGCAGCTCGCGGAACGGTTCGGCTTCCCAGCGGCCCGCCAGTGGACGCCGGTGTCGGACCTGTCCGGCGGCGAGCGGCGGCGGCTGCAGATCGCGCGGCTGCTCATGGCGGAGCCGAACGTGCTGCTGCTCGACGAACCCACCAACGACCTCGACATCGACACGTTGCAGCAGCTGGAGGACCTGCTCGACTCGTGGCCGGGCACGCTGGTCGTGGTGTCCCACGACCGGTACCTGGTGGAGCGCGTGTGCGACACGGTCGTCGCGCTGCTCGGCGACGGGCGGATCACCGACCTGCCGGGCGGCATCGACGAGTACCTGACCCGCAGGGACGCGGCGATCGCGGCGCCGGCACCGAAGGCGCCGCAGGCGGACCGGCCGAAGTCCGGTGCCGCCGAGCGCCGCGCCGCGCAGAAGGAGCTGGCCCGGCTGGAACGGCAGCTGGACAAGCTGTCCGGCCGGGAGGCCGAGCTGCACGAGGCGCTCGCGGCTGCCGCGACGGACGCGGAGCGGCTGCTGGCTCTGGACGCGGAGCTGCGCACCGTGCTCGCGGAGAAGTCATCGGTCGAGCAACGTTGGCTGGACGTGGCGGACGTCGCGGAATAGCCCCATCTAGGCTTGGGACATGAGTCGTTTCGTCGACAAGCTGCTCGCCACCGCCGGTGATGGCGGGCAGCGGCGCGGAGTCACCACGGGAGAGCCGGGCGAGCCGGTGCACACCACGTGGGCCCAGGTGCACGAGCAGGCCACTGCGATGGCGGGCGGGCTCGTCGCCCACGGCCTCGCCAAGGGGGACGCGGTCGCGGTGCTGGCCGCGGCACCCGCCGCGATCGGCCCCGCCGTGCAGGCCGTGTGGCTGGCCGGTGGCAGCGTCACGATGCTGCACCAGCCGACCCCGAGGTCGGACCTCGCGATGTGGGCCGAGGACACCGTGCGGGTCCTCAACATGATCGGGTCGAAGCTGGTGCTGCTCGGTGACCCGTTCGACCAGCTCGCGCCGGTGCTCGACCAGCACGGCATCGGCTACCTGCTGATCAGCGACCTGGCGGACGGCACACCGCTGGAGACGTTCGTCGAGGTCGACGAGGAAGCCCCGGCGCTGCTGCAGCTGACGAGCGGCTCGACCGCCGAACCGAAGGCCGTGCGGATCACTCACGGCAACCTGCTGGCGAACATCACCGCGATGGCCGACCGCGCCGAGCTCGACCCCGAGCACGACGTGATGGTGTCGTGGCTGCCGATGTTCCACGACATGGGCATGGTCGGCTTCTACACCACCCCCATGGCGTGGGGGATCGAGCTGGTGAAGGTCACGCCGGTCGACTTCCTGACCGCGCCGCTGCTGTGGGCCAAGCTGATCACCAAGTACGGCGGCACCATCACCGCGGCCCCGAACTTCGCCTACGCCCTGCTCGGCCGCCGCCTCGGCGGCGAGGACGACGACGCGGACTACGACCTGTCGAAGCTGCGGATCGCGTTGAACGGCGCCGAGCCCATCGACGAGAAGGCGGTGGCGGCGTTCGTGCACGCGGGCGCCCGCTTCAAGATGCCCGCGGAGTGCGTGTTCCCCGCGTACGGCATGGCGGAGGGCACGCTCGCGATCTCCTTCGCCAGCCCCATGATCGGCCTGCGGCTGGACCACCTGGACGCGGTGGCGCTGGAGGAGGAGGACCGCGCGGTCCCCGTCCCCGCGGACACCGAGGAGTCGTCGCGCAGGACGTTCGCGATCCTCGGCCCGCCACTGGACGGCTTCGACGCGCGCATCGTCTCCGTCGCGGACGGCACCGTCCGCAACGAGCGGGAAGTGGGCGAGATCCAGGTCCGCGGCCCGTCGGTCACCCCCGGCTACCTCACCGTCGACGGTCCACTCGCGACGATGAACGAGGACGGCTGGCTCCCGACCGGCGACCTCGGGTACACAGTGGACGGTGAGATCGTCATCTGCGGCCGCGCGAAGGACGTGATCATCCTGGCCGGCCGCAACATCTACCCCACCGACATCGAACGCGCGGCGACCTCGGTGGACGGTGTCCGGGCAGGCAACGCGGTGGCGGTCCGCCTCGACGCGGGCACCCGCCGCGAACGGTTCGCGGTGGTGGTGGAATCCCGCTTCGCGGGCGACGCGGAGAAGGCGAAGGCGCTCCGCAAGAACGTCGGCGCCCGGGTTTTCGAGGCGGTGAACGCCCGGCCGTCCGCCGTGCTCGTGCTGCCCGCCGGGACGCTGCCGAAGACCCCGTCCGGCAAGCTCCGCCGTGCCGCCGCCGGTGAGCAGCTGGCGGAGTCGATCAAGGCCGCTTCGTAGGCAGGGCGTCGAGCCACGCCTGCCGGAGCGCGTCGACGGTGCCGGCGTGGAAGCCGCCGTTGTCGGTGCGCGTGAGGGTGAAGGCGAGGAGCTGCTCGCGGTCCGGGGAGGTCGCGAGCAGCTTCAGCAGGGCGGCCACGTCGGAAGGGGCGTAGCCGGGTTCGCCCTGTGGTGCCGGGGGGAGCGGGAAGGTGGGGGCGGGCTTGGGCGCGTAGTCGGCCAGGGTCCGGCCGGTGGCTTCCGGTTGCGGCGCTGGTTGTCCTGGTGCGTCCGGCTCGTCTTCCGGCACCGGGTTCCGCGCCGTGTCCTCGGGGACTGGCCTCGCGGTGTCCGGCTCTTGTGCCGGGACGGCGCGAGCGGCGTCGGTCGGCGCGCCCAGCTCCGGCATGGCCCCCGCCCGGAAAGCCGAAGCCGCCTGCCCAGCCGCCACCGACTGCGAACGACCGGCGCTCTCGTCCGGCTCCGCCTCGGCAGGGACGCCGGTTTTGTCGGTGCCCGCGGCTACGCTGGATTCCGGGGGGCCGGAGGCCGCGCCAAGCGCACGTTTCAACGGTTGCGTACTCGGTGACGGCAACGACGGCGGCTGTGTGAACAGCATCGGGTTCGTCTGTTCAGCAGGCGTCGGCGGCGGCACCGGCCGGGGCTGATGGCCGGGGAACGGCACCCATGCGACCGGCGCCCCCGAGGCGAACGCACCACCCGCGATGGGCAACCCACCCGCGTGCGGAACCCCGTTGCCGGGTCCGCCGACGGGACCGGGGTGACCGTTGGCCGGGGCCGGGTTGGGGGTGTGGGCGCCGGGGGAGGAAGCGGCGCTGGGGGCGCCTGCGTCAGGGCGGCCGGGCACGGCGTTGGCGGGACCGGGTAAACCCGGTGGCACACCGCCGGGAGACGCACCCTGGGCACCGGCCGCACGGCGGTCCAGTTCCTCCACCACCAGGTCGAGGAACTCGTCCACCTGGTCCTCGTGGTAGCCGCGGCGGATGAACGGCGCCGGGTCGAACTCGACCTCCCGTACCTGCGTCGCGGTGAGGTCGTCCTCGCCCGCGAGGGTGGCCTGTACGCGGTCGAGGAAGTCGTCGACCTGGTCCTCGTGGTAGCCGCGGCGACCGAGTGGGGCCCGGTCGAACGTCACGACGTCGACGACGATCGGGGTCAGTGGCACGTCCATCGGCACTCCCTAGCGGGCGTGGAAGAGGTTCTGTGCCGCCTCCAGGCCCTTGCCTACCAGCGCTTCCGTCGCGTCGGCGCAGTGGTCGACGGACAGCGCCAGCTCCTTGCGTTCGGTCGCCGAGAAGTCCCGCAGCACGAAGTCGGCGGGGTCCATGCGGCCCGGCGGTCGTCCGATGCCGAACCGTACCCGCAGGTAGTCGCGGGTGCCGAGGCTTTTGGAAATCGAGCGGAGGCCGTTGTGGCCGTTCTCGCCGCCGCCCAGCTTCAGGCGGACCGTCGGGAACGGCAGGTCCAGCTCGTCGTGCACGACGACCACGTCGGCGGGATCGACCTTGTAGAACCGGGCCGTGCCCACCACGGGGCCGCCCGAGACGTTCATGAACGACCTGGGTTTCGCCAGCACCGCCCGGCGCCCGCCGAGGCGGCACTCCAGGACCTCGGCGCCACCCTTGTGCGCCTTGAACCTGCCGCCGACACGGGCCGCCAGCTCGTCCACCACGAGGAAACCGACGTTGTGCCGGTTGGCGACGTAGCGCGGCCCGGGGTTGCCGAGTCCCACGACCAGGACCGGCTCGTCAGCGGAAGCGGAAGTCATGCCTGAAACGCTAACCGGGCGGCCCCTGGCAGGGACCGCCCGGTCAGCTGAACTCTCAGTCCTCGGAGGAGGAGGACTCGACGGGCGTCTCGGTCTCGGTGTCGGCCTCGGGCTCGCCGCCGTCCATGTCACCGGCGGTCGGGGACACGTTCACGGCGACGATCAGCGTCTCCGGGTCGGTCACCAGCTCGGAGCCGGCCGGCAGCGGGACGTCCTTCGCGAGGATCTGCGAGCCTGCCTGGACACCGTCGACGGACACCTCGAACTGCTCCGGGATGTGCAGCGCCTCGACGGAAACCTCGACGGTGGTCGCGTCCTGGGTGACGAGCGTGCCGGGGGAGGCCTCACCGACGATGATCACCGGCACCTCGACGTTGACCTTCTCGCCGCGCTGGACGAGCAGCAGGTCGACGTGCTCGATGTAGTTCTTGATGGGGTGAATGGTGACGGTCTTCGTGAGCGCCAGCTCGCTGGAGCTGTCGATCTCCAGCGTCAGCACGGCGTTCTGACCGTGCTCACGGACGGCGCGGGCGAACTCGAGCGCCGGCAGGGCCAGGTGCTTCGGGTCGGAGCCGTGGCCGTAGAGCACCGCGGGGATCTTGCCGGCGCGACGGGTGCGGCGCGCGGCGCCCTTGCCGAACTCGGTACGGGCTTCGGCGGCGAGACGGACCTCGGACACGGTGGTGCACTCCTTGCTAAACATGAACCTTGGGGGCGGCGGCGACCTGCGGCGACGGGACATGAGCGCGCGGCAGTCAAGCCGCCGCGTCGATCACGCCAGGCGTGACGCCCGCCCTCGCCGAGGCAACCCAGATAGTCTACGCGGCCGGATTTCGCAAGACCACAGGGGGCCCCGCCGCGAAAACACGTGTGCGGGCCGCGGCGAGGACCGCGGCCCGCACACGTGGCAAAACCTCAGGCGTTCCCGTCGAACAGGCTGGTCACCGAGCCGTCCTCGAAGACCTCCTGGATGGCGCGCGCCAGCAGCGGTGCGATCGACAGGACCGTCATGTTCGGGAAACGCTTCGTGTCGGGGATCGGGAGCGTGTTGGTGAACACGACCTCCTTCGCGCCGCACGCGGACAGCCGCTCCGGCGCCGGGCCGGACAGCACGCCGTGCGACGCGGCGACGACCACGTCCGCCGCGCCCTCGTCCAGCAGTTGCCCGACGGCCTTCGCGATGGTGCCGCCGGTGTCGACCATGTCGTCGATGACAACGCACAGCCGGTCGCGGACCTCACCGACCACGCGGTTGGCGACGACCTCGTTGGGCCGCAGCGGGTCGCGGGTCTTGTGGATGAACGCGATCGGCACGCCGCCGAGGTCGTCGGCCCACTTCTCGGCGAGCTTGGTGCGGCCCGCGTCCGGCGACACGACCGTCACGTTCTCCGCGCCGTACCGTTCCTTCACGTACCGCGACAGCAGCGTCTGCGCGAACAGGTGGTCGACCGGGCCGTCGAAGAAACCCTGGATCTGCGCGGTGTGCAGGTCCACGGTCATGATCCGGTCCGCGCCGGCCGTCTTGAACAGGTCGGCGATCAGGCGCGCGGAGATGGGCTCGCGGCCCTTGTGCTTCTTGTCCTGCCGCGCGTACGGGTAGAACGGCATGATCACGGTGATCCGCTTGGCCGACGCCCGCTTCAGCGCGTCCACCATGAGCAGCTGCTCCATGATCCACTGGTTGATGGGCTCGCAGTGGCTCTGGATGACGAACGCGTCGCAGCCGCGCACCGACTCCTCGAACCGGACGAAGATCTCGCCGTTCGCGAAGTCGTAGGCCGACTGCGGCGTGATCGACACGTTGAGGTGCTTCGAGACCTCTTCTGCGAGGTCGGGGTGCGCCCGCCCGGAGAAGAACATCAGGTTCTTCTTCGGCGTCCCGGACTTGGCGTTCATGAGTGCCCGCCCGCCTGTCCGGAGCTCACGGTGTGGGTCACGCGCCGGTGGTCGGCCTGCGTCACGTTCCCCTGGGACGGGGTTGGGAAGACCGCGGCTGTCATGACTGTTCCTCCGATGTCTCGGACGTGATGCCCAGTGCGCGCCTGGCGGCCTCGGCCGCCGGCGTGCCCGGCCGCTTGCGCAGCACCCAGCCCTCGATGTTGCGCTGCGAGCCGGCCGAAACGGCCAGCGCGCCGGGCGGCACGTCGTCCCTCAGCACGGCCCCCGCCCCGGTGTACACGCCGTCCCCGACCTCGACCGGCGCGACGAACATGTTGTCGCAGCCGGTGCGCGCGTGCGACCCGACGGTCGACCGGCGCTTGGACACCCCGTCGTAGTTCACGAACACGCTGGCGGCGCCGATGTTGGTGTACTCGCCGATCGTCGCGTCGCCGACGTAGGACAGGTGCGGCACCTTCGTGCCCTTGCCGATCTCGGAGTTCTTGACCTCGACGAACGTGCCGATCTTGCCCGTCTCGTGCAGCACGGTGCCCGGCCGCAGGTAGGCGTACGGGCCCACACTCGCGCCGTCGCCGACCACGGAGTCGCTGCCGTGCGCGCGCACCACCTTCGCCGCCGCGCCCACGCGCACGTCGGTCAGCGTGGTGTCCGGGCCGATGGTCGCGCCCTCGCCGACGGTGGTGGTGCCGCGGAGTTGCACGTTCGGCTCCAGCAGCACGTCCCTGGCCAGTTCGACGCCGGCGTCCAGCCACACCGTGGCCGGGTCGACCATGGTGACCCCGGCACGCAGCCACTGCTCGGTGACGCGCCGGTTCATCTCCCTGCCCAGTGCCGCGAGCTGCACGCGGTCGTTGACGCCCTCGACGAGCCACGGGTCGTCGCAGGTCCACGAGCCGCAGCGGTGCCCGTCGCCGCGGGCGATGGCGAGCACGTCGGTGAGGTACTGCTCGCCCTGCGCGTTGTCGGTGGACAGCCGCCCCAGCGCGTCGGCGAGCACGGCGGCGTCGAACGCGTACACCCCCGAGTTGATCTCGGTGATGGCCGCCTGCTCCGGCGTGGCGTCCTTCTGCTCGACGATCGCGGCGACCGTGCCGTCCGCGTCGCGGACGATGCGGCCGTAGCCCTGCGGGTTGGCGACCCGCGCCGTCAGCACGGTGACCGCGTTGCCCTTCTCGCCGTGCTCGGCGAGCAGCGCGGACAGGGTGGTGGTGTCGAGCAGCGGCACGTCGCCGTAGGTCACGAGGACGGTGCCGGTCAGGTCCGCCGGCAGCACGTCGAGCGCGCAGCGGACCGCGTGCCCGGTGCCGTGCTGCTCCTCCTGGACGGCGACGGTGACGGGCGAGACGATGCTCTTCTCGACCTCGGTGAGGTGCTCGGTGACGGCGTCGCGGCCGTGGCCGACGACCACCGCGACACGCGCGGGCCGCACCCCGGCGGCGGCGCGGACGGCGTGCTCGACGAGCGAGCGGCCCGCGAGCCGGTGCAGCACCTTCGGGGTGCGCGACCGCATCCTGGTGCCCTCGCCGGCGGCGAGGATGATCGTGCTGACTTCTCCGAGCCCGGTCGAGCTCTCCGGCATATCAGCCGTCTCCCTTGGCGCGAGATCGATTCCGAGGTCGGTCATCCGACCTCCGGAGGTCGATCCTACGTTGCTTCCGGGAGCACCCACGCAGGGTCGGTCGCGGGTTCCCGGACGCTTTCCGGCGTGTCCGGTTCGTCCTCGGGGACGGCGACCACGTCGTTGCCGCCACCGCGTTTCGCCTGGTACATGGCGGCGTCGGCGCGGGAGAGGGCACGGGCGGCGGTTTCGCCGGGACGGAGGGACACCACACCAACGGAAAGTGTGACGCCGTGCGAGAGGTCGTGCGGGAGGCCGGCCACCGCGTCGGCCGCGCGGCGCAGCGCGGCGGCCGCAGGCTGCAGCGGCGCGCCGGGCAGCAGCACGATGAACTCGTCGCCGCCGTAGCGGGCCACCATGTCCGACCCGCGCAGCGTGTCGCGGACCGTGCTGGCGATCACCCGCAGCACGTCGTCGCCGTCGGCGTGGGACATGCGGTCGTTGACGCCCTTGAACCCGTCGAGGTCCACCAGCGCGATGGCCAGTGGCTTCTCGCCGACCTGGGTGGACAGCTCCTCGAGTCGTTCGTCCAGCGCGCGCCGGTTCGGCAGGCCGGTCAGCGGGTCCTGCAGTGCCTGACGGGCGATCGTGCCGTGCTTGCGGGACAGCCGCTCGTGCTCGCGGCGGGTGTCGAGCGCGGTCTTGCGCGACAGCCGCTGGGCCGACAGCTGCGCCTCCAGCTCCGCGACGTACAGCTGCAGCGCGCTCGTGGTTCGCTCCCCGCCGTCTGCGGCGCCCGCGAGGCTCGACAGCCGGGCGAACTCGCGGATCAGGCACAGGTACAGGCCCTGCTCGGACTGTGTGCTGTGGAGCCGTTTCTGCACGTCCCCGAGGGTCTCGACGGCTTCCTCGAGGTGCCCGGTGTGCGCGAGGCAGCGGGCGAGCGCGATGCCCACGAAGATCACCTCGCGCTGCGGGGCCAGCTCCAGCAGCCCATGGAGCCGTTCGAGGTGCTCGCCCGACGGGTTCGCGAGCGCGTGCGCGGCGCCGATCACCGGGAGCTGGTCGGCGGCCGAGCGGCCGGGCATGCGGCGGAACAGCGACTCGCGGAACGGCAGCTCGATGCCGCCCGCCATGGCCGCGGCCTCGGCGAAGTGGAGCGCGGCCTCGCCGTCCTCACCCGCTCGTTCCAGGCGCAGGCCCCAGCCGAGCTGCAGGCGGGTGCGGGTGAGCAGGTGCACGGAGATGTCGTGCGAACCGGCGCCGCCCCGGATGTGCCGGTTCGCCTTCTTCATCACCTGGTCGGCGACCTCGTACACGCCGAGCTGGGCGAGCACGGTGCCGAGGTCCATGAGTGTGGCGGTCATCAGCACGTGCCACACGCGGCTGCCGAACATCGGGTCGGGCGTGATCTTCTCGTCGAGCATCGCGAGGCCGACGGCGACCTCGGACAGCGCGTCGTCCTCCTCGCCGACCATCAGCAGCCGGGTGCCGCGCAGCGCGTGCGCGTCGGCCTCCAGCACGAGGAGCTTGTTGCAGCGGGCGTGGTCCAGGAACTCCTCGACCATGTCGCCCGCCGAGAGGGCGGACCGGCTGTCGACGACGCGGATCGCGGTCGCGGCCCGCAGCAGCTGGCCGACGAGCCTCGGCTCGTCCCGGCGGCGGGCCTGTTCGAGGAGGCGGTCCATCTCGTCGACGTGGCGGGCGAGGTCGGTCCGTTCGCCCGCCTGCGTGATCGCGAGCAGCTCACGGGCGCGACCGACCAGCCACGCGTCGGAGCGTTCGTCCAACGCGGGTCGGTCAGCGTCGAGTCGCGTCTCGGCTCGCTCGCCGCCATCCACGTGGCTGTCCACCTTCACCGGAACCAGAACCTGCCCGCGGGGCGCGGGGCAGCTCCGCCGCCAGGGATCGAACCTGGACCATCAGAACCAAAATCTGAGGTGCTGCCTTTACACCACGGCGGATCGCAGACGGAGTAACCGTCCACGGTTGGACATCGTGGCATGCATGTCCTCACGGTGGCAGTGGTACCCGGCCGAACAACACGAAGCGCGTCCAAATGGGTGTGACGCGGCTCACGGTCCTGGTGGTGCGGCGGCTTCGCCTGGTTCATTGGGACGCGTAGGTTACGGTTGCGTAGGCGAGGCTCGCCTAACTTCTGGAAGACGGGGTAGCTGGGTATGACGAGGACCCTCGACGAGACGTCCGGTGGTGACACGACCGCCAGGAAAGGGCCCAAGCCCATCACGGTGGGCCACCGCAAGAACTTCGTCCAGCTGGGGGTGTACATCTTCATCCTCGTGCCGTTCGCCGCGCTGATCGCGGCGGTGCCGCTGGCCTGGGGATGGGGTCTGACCTGGGTGGACGTGATCCTCGCGTTCGTGTTCTTCTACTTCACCGGGCACGGCGTCACCATCGGCTACCACCGGTACTTCACCCACGGCTCGTTCAAGGCCAAGCGGCCGCTGAAGATCTTCCTCGCGATCGCGGGCTCCATGGCCATGCAGGGCCCGCCGATCATCTGGGTGGCCGACCACCGGCGCCACCACGCGTTCTCCGACAAGGAGGGCGACCCGCACTCGCCGTGGCTGTACGGCACCGGGCCGGTCGCGCTCACCAAGGGCTTCTGGCACGCGCACATGGGCTGGGTGTTCGACCGCAGCCTCACCAACAAGGAGCGGTTCGCGCCGGACCTGCTCGCCGACAAGGACATCGTGCGGGTCAACAACACCTTCGCGATCTGGACCGCGCTGTCGCTGGGGCTGCCCGCGCTGCTCGGCGGGCTCATCACCTGGTCGTGGTGGGGCGCGCTGACCGCGTTCTTCTGGGCCGGCCTCGTGCGGATCGCGATCCTGCACCACGTGACCTGGTCGACCAACTCGATCTGCCACATGATCGGCGACCGGCCGTTCGTGTCCAGGGACAAGGCGGCCAACGTGTGGCCGCTCGCGATCCTGTCGTTCGGCGAGTCGTGGCACAACCTGCACCACGCCGACCCGACCTGCGCCCGCCACGGCGTCAGGAAGGGGCAGATCGACACCTCGGCGCGCATCATCTGGTTCTTCGAGAAGTTCGGCTGGGTGCACAGCGTGCGCTGGCCGACGCCCGCCCGCCTCGCCAAGATCTCGGCTGGCGCGGAAGCGTAATTGCCGCGGACCGTCGGTGGTTGCCTCTAGGGTGACTGAAATGGCGGTCAGGCGACGGGAACGTGCCCGTGCGGCGCCTCCTCGACGAGGGGAGGCGCCGGTGGCCCGGGTACGCATGACAGGCGAGGAGCGGCGGCAGCAGCTGCTGGACGTGGCGCGGTCGCTCTTCGCCGAAAAGGGGTTCGACGGTGCGTCGGTCGAGGAGATCGCGCACCGGGCGAAGGTGTCCAAACCGGTGGTCTACGAGCACTTCGGTGGCAAGGAGGGCGTGTACGCGGTCGTCGTCGACCGGGAGATGCACAACCTCCTGACACAGATGACCACCGCGCTGACCGAGGAGGACGCGCATCCCCGGCTGCTGCTCGAACGCGCGGCCGCGGCGCTGCTCGACTACGTCGAGGGGTCGGCCGACGGGTTCCGCATCCTCGTCCGCGCGTCGCCGGTCGCGTCGTCGACGGGCACGTTCTCCTCGCTGCTGAACGACATCGCCTCGCAGGTGGAGAGCATCCTCGGGGTGCAGTTCAGCTTGCGCGGCTACGACCCGAAGCTGGCGGCCCTGTACAGCCAGGCGTTGGTGGGGATGGTCGCGCTGACCGGGCAGTGGTGGCTCGACTCGCGCAAGCCGAGCAAGGACGAGGTGGCCGCGCACCTGGTCAACCTCTCCTGGAACGGGCTGTCCCACCTGGAGGAGGCGCCCGACCTGCGCGAGAAGCACTGACCACCGGGCCGCCGGCAGGTTGGCGGGGGCCTGCTCAGGCCGGGGTGACGCGCAACAGCTTGTCGTCCGTGCCGTTGCTCGTCGTCAGGTACAGCGCGCCGTCCGGGCCGCTGCGTGCCGCGCGCAACCGGCCGAACGTGTCCGTGAACTCCTTCGGCACCGACACAGACGCCACGTCACCCTGTTCTGTCAGGGACAGCAGGACGACCTTCTCGCCCTTCAGTGCGGTGATGACCAGCGCGCCGTTCAACGCACCCCACTGGTCGCCCTCCAGGAACGCCGCCGCGCACACCGCCTCCGTCATGTCCCCGGTCTGCCACTTCGCGGGCACCGCGTCCGGGAACCGCTCCAGGTCGGTCATCTCGACGCTCTCGTCGTAGCCGTCGACGGTGCCGCCCTGTGCCGGGTCCCAGCCGTAGTTCTCGCCCGCCCGCAACAGGTTGACCTCGTCGTTCTTGCTGGGACCGTGCTCGGCGGTGAACACCTGGTCCGAGTCCGGCCGCAGCGCGACGCCCTGGATGTTGCGGTGGCCGTAGGTGTAGACGTAGCGCTCGCGCTCGTTCGCGGAACCGATGAACGGGTTGTCCTCCTTGGGCTCCCCCGTCTCGAGGTCGAGCCGCAGCACCTTGCCGCCCAGGTTCGTGCGGTCCTGCGGGTAGTCGCCCCGCGCGGTGTCGCCGGTGCCGACGAGCAGCGCGCCGTCGCGGGCGAGTGTCGGCCGGCAGCCCGAGTGCCGCCCGGACGGGTTCAGCGGGAGACCGGTCAGCAGCTCCTTCTCGCGGGTCGCGATCCGGCCGTCCTCGGCCAGGCGCCACGTGACGAGCCGGATGTCGTTCGGCTCACCGTTCTCCGTGTGGGTCTGGCAGGTGGTGAACCGGCGCGTCTCCGCGAAGTCCGGGTGCACGACCATGCCCATCAGGCCACCCTCGCCCTGGACGAGCACATCGGACAGGTCCGCCTTGACCTGCGTGACCGTCGCGCCCGGCGCGCTGCCCGACAGGAGCGCGATCCTCGCGGGCCGCTGCGACACGAGCACCTTGCCATCCGGCAGGAAGCCGATGTCCCAGCCGTGCGACAGGCCGCCGGCGACCGTCTCCACCTTGAGCTGCGGGGTTTCGGTGCTGCTCGGCGTGGTCGGTTCGCTCGAACCGCTCCTGGGCACCTGCCCGGTGCCGTCACGCTCCGTCGGAGCGTCGGTGCAGGCGGTGAGCACGGCGAGTGTCGCTGCGACAACGAGCAAACTCGTCCTGGTTCGCATGGGTCCAGAATGCCCGGCCGCGCGTCGCACCGCTGTGTGGTGACGCCGGTGTGGAGGTGGGGCGGATGAGCGACGACTGGTGGGTGGAACGCCAGCAGAACAAGCGGCTGCAGGGGCTCGAGGAGGACCTGAGCCACGTCAGCTCGGCGTTGTCGTCGGCCCGTGCGTCCCAGAACCGGTTGAAGGCCGAGCTGTCGAAGGTCAGCGGCTCGATGGAACAGCGCCTGAACCGGCTCTCCGCCGCGTTCGACGCGTTCGTGGAGATCAGCGACCTGCGGGTGACGCTCGGGCTGTTCGACTCGCACGGCCGGGTGCGGCACCAGGCCAGGCAACTGCTCGCCGGAGCCGGGCTGCCCGAGGTGTCCGACGTGGACGGCTACTGGCTCGCGCCGGCACTGGTCGCGCTGCGCGGTGCGGCCGACGGCGCCGTGGACGCCGAGGCGCTCGCGTTGGCGTCGGCCAGGGACCCCTTGCGCACCGCGGCCTTCCACGTGCTGCTCACGTCCGTTCTCGGCGGCCGGTCGACGGTGCCATCGCTCGCGCCCGCGCTGCCGCCGCTGCCCGGCGAGGTGCCCGCGTACCAGCGTGCCGTGTGGCTGCTCGCGGCCGACGGGTTCTTCGGCGAGCAGGGGTGGGAGCTGGCGCGTGAGCGGTGCGCCGAGCTCGTGGCCGGGCCGACCGGCGATTCGCTGACGACCGCACTGCGCGACGTCGCGGCGCCAAGGGCGGTCGTCGCGGTGCCCAAGGAGCTGGACGGCGCCGGTTCCCTCGCAGGCTCGCTGCACGCGTGCGAGAAGCTCGCGGTGCTGCGGACCTGGGTCACCGAGGCACTCGATGGCTACACGAACGAGCCGGAGGCCGAGCCGGACGAGCTGTCCCGCGCGACACTGGAACTCCTGATCGACGAGGGCAGCGCGGAGGAGCTGCCGCTGCTGGCGCGGGAACGGGAGCTGCGCGCGGTCATCGAGGGCGCGGCCACCGCAAAGGCCACGTGGGACAGTCCGGCCGGGACCGCGGTGGACCTGTTGCGCGCGGACGTCTCGTCGGAACGCCCCAACCGCAGGGCACTCGCGGTGCGGGCGAGCGGGCCGGTGCTGCTCACGCTCGCCGAGGAGTTCGCGACGACGGCACGTGCCGAGCCGCCATCGTCGCTGGAGGTGCGCACCAGGCACGGCCGCGTGACGATCACGCCGACCGGCCCGGACGCCACGTCGATGCGGCGGGCGCTGGAGACGGTGGCGCGCACGGCGAACGTGGAGTCCAGCCGCAAGGCGGTGGCGATCGGCGCCGGTGTCGCCGGTGTGCTGCTGGTGGTGCTCGCGGTGTTCGCGGGCTGGGGCTGGGCCGTCCCCGCGGCGGTGGCCCTCGCCGTGGCCGGCTACCAGTGGCACGCGGACGGCAGGGAACGCGCGAACGCGGCGGCGGAGGCCGAGCAGGCGAAGAACACGCTCGTCGCCGACGTCGGCCAGCGCGTCGAGGCGTTCGCCAAGACCTGCCGTGAGCTGCGCGACCGGCGGCCCGCGGTGGACGACGACCTGGCGGCGTTGCGGACGGCGCTGTCATGAGATCGTGAGCGGGTGACGCTGAGGCTGGAGATCGAGGACGCGGTCGCGACGCTCACCATCGACCGGCCGGCGAAGCGCAACGCGATGAGCTTCGAGATGTGGTCGGCCATCCCCGGCCTGCTCGACGAGGTCGCAGCGGACGAGGCCGTCGCTGCCCTGGTCATCCGGGGCACGGATCACTTCTCCGCGGGTGCCGACATCAGCGAGTTCGCGACGCTGCGCGCCGACGCGGCCGGCGCGCAGCGGTACGGCGCGGCCGTCGCCGCGGGCGAACGCGCCATCGCCGGCCTGCCGAAACCGACGATCGCCGCGATCACGGGCGTGTGCGTCGGCGGCGGCTGCGAGATCGCGCTGGCATGCGACCTGCGGGTGGCGGCGCGGGACGCCCGGTTCGGCATCACCCCCGCCAAGCTCGGCATCGTCTACAACTTCACGTCCACGAAGCAGCTGGTCGACGTCGTCGGCCCGGCATGGGCCAGGCAGATCCTGTTCACGGCGGAGATCCTCGACGCCGGCACCGCGCTGCGGATCGGCCTGGTCAACGAGCTGACCGAGGACCCGGTGGCCCGCGCGCGGGAGCTGGCGGCAACCATGGCCACCCGAGCGCAGGTCAGTGTCCGCGGCGCCAAGACGATCATCACCAGGATCACCGAAGGCGGACACGAGGACGACGAGGTCCGCGCGCTCTACGCGAGGTCGGTGCGGAGCGCCGACTACGCCGAGGGCGTTGCCGCGTTCCTGGAGAAGCGCCCCCCGCGGTTCTAGACCCGTTCCAGACCCTGGCGGGTGGGCGCCCGCGGGTGACGACGCGGCTGCCGCCCAGCCGCGGGATCATGCCGTGCACGGGGAACCCCGCCGCCCACGACGCACTGGTCGACGTGGCCACCCTGACCCGGCACGGGGCAACGGCCCCGCCGGGCGGCGTGCGTGAACTCGGTGGCGCGGGGCACGTAGTGTGGACGTCGAGAACCCCTCCGCCGGGCTCGTCCGGGGCAGGGGTGTGTCCGCGCGTGCTCCGAGGGGTATCTCCAGTGTCGTTGTCCGGTCTGCTGCAAGCAGTGCTGCCCGACCCCGCCCTGACCAAGATCACCGAATCCGCCGGGGCGACCAGCCTCGAGCTGGAAGGCCCCACCGCCGTCCGGCCGCTGGTCACCGCCGCACTGGCGGCCCGAAAGCCCGTCCTCGCGATCACCGCGACCGGCCACGAGGCCGACGACCTCACCGCCGCGCTCCGCGACCTGCTCGGCCGCGACGCCGTCGCCGACTTCCCGTCGTGGGAGACGTTGCCGCACGAGCGCCTCTCACCGCGCGCCGACACGGTCGGCCGCCGCCTCGAGGTGCTGCACCGGCTCCGCCGCGACGACCCGCCGCGGGTCGTGGTCGCCACCGTGCGCAGCCTCATCCAGCCGATGGCGCCCGGCCTCGGCGAGCTCGACCCGGTCCACCTCGTCGTCGGCGCGGAGCACGACTTCGACGGCGTCGTCGAACGCCTCGTCGAGCTCGCCTACACCCGCGTCGACATGGTCGAGAAGCGCGGCGAGTTCGCCGTCCGGGGCGGCATCCTCGACATCTTCCCGCCAACCGCCGAGCACCCGGCCCGCGTCGAGTTCTGGGGCGACGAGGTGTCGGAGATCCGCTGCTTCGCCGTCGCCGACCAGCGCTCGCTGCCGGCCGAGATCGTCGAGGTCAACGCCCCGCCCTGCCGCGAGCTGCTGCTCACCGAGGACATCCGGCACCGGGCGATGGCGCTCGCCGAGGAGCAGAGCTCGGGCGGCGGCGCCAGCGACATGGCCGACGCCCACCTCGCCGAGATGCTCGTCAAGCTCGCCGACGGCATCCCCACCGAGGGCATGGAGGCCCTGATCCCGGTCCTCTGCGAGGGCGAGCTGGACCTGCTCACCGACGTCCTGCCCGACGGCGCGCACGTCCTCGTCATCGACCCCGAGAAGGTCCGCACCCGCGCGCACGACCTCGTCCGCACCGGCCAGGAGTTCCTCGAGGCCGCGTGGATGGCCGCGGCCGGCGGCGGCAAGGCCCCGCTCGACCTCGGCGCCTCGGCCTACCGCGGCCTTGGCGAGGTCGCCCAGCACGCCCGCGACACCGGCCACCCGTGGTGGACGCTCTCGCAGCTCACCACCCCCGGCGAGAAGGTCGTCCAGCTCGACATCGCGGGCGTCGACGGCTACCGGGGCGACATCGCCCGCGCCTTCGCCGACCTCCGTGCCCACACCGCCACCGGCGGCGCGGCCGTGCTCGTCGTCCCCGGCGCCGGCACCGCCCGCCGCGCGGTCGAGCAGCTGTCCGAGGCCGAGGTCCCCGCCACGTTCGCCGAGGACGGCCTCACCGAGCCGCCGGCGAGCGGCATCGTCACCGTCGTCCGCGGCACCCTCGAGGAGGGCTTCCTCGCGCCGGAGCGCGCCCTGGTGGTGCTCACCGAGACCGACCTGACCGGCGGCAGGCACGGCACGTCCACCAGGGACCTCTCCGCGAGGATGCCGTCCCGGCGGCGCAACGCGGTCGACCCGCTCGCGCTCAAGGCAGGCGACTTCGTCGTCCACGAACAGCACGGCATCGGCCGCTACGTCGAGATGGTCCAGCGCACCGTCGGCGGTGCGACCCGCGAGTACCTACTGCTCGAATACGCCTCCTCCAAACGCGGCCAGCCAGGCGACCGCCTGTTCGTGCCCACCGACCAGCTCGACCAGGTGTCCCGCTACGTCGGTGGTGAGCTGCCCACCCTCAACAAGCTCGGTGGCTCCGACTGGAAGAACACCAAGGCCAAGGCGAAGAAGGCCGTCAAGCAGATCGCGGCCGAGCTGGTGCAGCTCTACGCGGCCCGCCAGTCCGCACCCGGTCACGCGTTCGGTCCCGACACCCCGTGGCAGCGCGAGCTCGAGGACGCGTTCCCGTTCACCGAGACCGCCGACCAGATGGCCGCGATCGACGAGGTCAAGGCCGACATGATGCGCAGCGTCCCGATGGACCGGGTGGTCTGCGGCGACGTCGGCTACGGCAAGACCGAGATCGCGGTGCGCGCCGCGTTCAAGGCCGTGCAGGACGGCAAGCAGGTCGTGGTCCTGGTGCCCACCACGCTGCTCGCCCAGCAGCACCTCAACACCTTCACCGAGCGCATGTCCGCCTTCCCGATCACCGTGAAGGGCCTGTCCCGGTTCACGCACGGCCAGGACGCCGACGCGGTCATCGAGGGCCTCGCCGCAGGCGAGGTCGACGTGGTGATCGGGACGCACCGCCTGCTGCAGACCGGCATCCGCTACAAGGACCTCGGTCTCGTGATCGTCGACGAGGAGCAGCGGTTCGGCGTCGAGCACAAGGAGCACATCAAGTCGCTCCGCACCCACGTCGACGTGCTCACCATGTCCGCGACCCCGATCCCGCGCACGCTCGAGATGTCGCTCGCCGGCATCCGCGAGATGTCGACCATCCTCACCCCGCCGGAGGACCGGCACCCGATCCTCACCTACGTCGGCGGCTACGACGACAAGCAGGTCGGTGCCGCCATCCGCCGCGAGCTGCTGCGCGACGGCCAGGTGTTCTTCGTGCACAACCGGGTCTCGTCGATCGAGAAGGCCGCGCGCCGCCTCCGCGAGCTGGTGCCGGAGGCCAGGGTCGTCACCGCGCACGGCCAGATGAACGAGGACCGCCTCGAGAAGATCATCGAAGGGTTCTGGACCCGCGAGTTCGACGTGCTGGTGTGCACCACGATCGTCGAGACCGGTCTCGACATCGCGAACGCCAACACGCTGATCGTCGAGCGCGGTGACCTGCTCGGCCTCGCCCAGCTGCACCAGCTGCGTGGTCGCGTCGGCCGCGGCCGCGAGCGGGGCTACGCCTACTTCCTGTACCCGCCGGACGCGCCGCTGACCGAGACCGCCCACGACCGGCTCGCCACGATCGCGCAGAACACCGAGCTGGGTGCGGGCATGGCGGTGGCGATGAAGGACCTGGAGATCCGCGGCGCCGGCAACATCCTCGGCGCCGAGCAGTCCGGTCACATCGCGGGCGTCGGCTTCGACCTCTACATCCGGCTCGTCGGCGAGGCGGTCGAGGCGTTCCGCAAGCACGCGGGCGCCGAACCTGGTGAGGAGGAGGACGAGCTCGCCGAGGTGCGGGTCGACCTGCCGGTGGACGCACACATCCCGCACGACTACGTGCCGGGCGAGCGGCTGCGGCTCGAGGCCTACCGCAAGCTCGCCGCCGCGGCCGACGCGAACGCGCTCGCCGCCGTCGAGGAGGAGCTGAAGGACCGCTACGGCAACCCGCCGCTGCCGGTGCAGCGCCTGTTCGCGGTGGCCGCGTTCCGCCAGAAGTGCCGCCAGCACGGCGTCACCGAGGTGACGTTGCAGGGCAGCTCGATCCGGATCGCGCCGCTCGCGCTGCGCGACTCGCAGATCGTGCGGCTGAAACGCTTGCACCCCAAGGCGAACTACAAGCCGGTGAGCGAGCTGGTCACCGTGCCGAGGCCGACGGAGGGCGCCGCGGGCGGGCGGATCGGCGCGCCGCCGCTGCGTGACGTGGAGCTGCTGGACTGGTGCGGGAAGCTTCTTGACTCCCTGGTGATTGCCCCCGCTCCGGTTGGCTAGGAGGTTGTGAGAGGCTTGGCGACCGTGACGAGTGTCCTCCGCCGTGCCGTAGCGCCGATCGCCGCCGTGACCGCGCTGGTCGCGACGTTGTCCGCGTGCGGTACCGGGCCAAGCCAGGTCAACTCCGCCGTCATCATCGACGACCACGTCATCTCGGTCGACGAGGTGCAGTCCCTGATCGACGAGGTGGTCAAGGAGCCGGCCGCCCGGCCGCTCGCCGAGCAGCACAAGCTCGACCTCGTCGCACGCGAGGTCGTTTCGCAGCTGATCACCCACGAGCTGCTCACCGAGGTCGCCAGGGAGGAGAACCTCCGGGTCGACCAGTCGCAGCTGTCGCTGCTCCGTGAGCAGGACCCGTTCGGCCAGGAACTGCCCACCGACGGCAGCGTGCCCGCCGACCAGCTGGTGCCCGCGCTCGTCAACCGGGCGCGCGGGTTCGACGCGTACGCGAACGACAACCTGCTGCTGATGGAGCTGGCGAACCGGTACCTCGGCCGCGCCGACGTGAAGTACAACGTCGCCGGGGTCACCGACTACGACGACGCCAAGACGCTCGCGCAGAAGATCGTCGCCAACCCGGACAACGGCCCGTCGCTCATGCGGGCCGCCTCGGCCGAGGACCTGCCGCCGCAGCTGAACTCCGCCACCGGGCCTGGCCCGCTGGCCCTCCAGCTGATGGTGCCGGACGACTCGGTGCTCCTGATCAACCAGCCTGCCACCGCCCAGAGCGCGGGCAGCTTCTTCGTCGTGCAGGTCCTGTCGAAGGACATCGCGTCGAGCGCGTCGCCCGAGTTCGACCCGAGCCAGGTCGACCCGAGCCAGCTGCCGCAGTACGGCAAGTACCTGCTCCGTGAGCAGGCGATCGACAAGAACATCCGGGTGAGCCCTCGCTACGGCGAGTGGAACCTCGCGGAGATGAAGGTCCTGCCCAAGGCCGAGGCCGATGTCGCAGGGCTCCTGCTGCTGCCAGAAGAGGCCGACAAGCCGTGACGGCCGCGGCCGAGCCCACACTGTCCGGGACGGCCGTCGTGCTGCTCGGTCCCGGTGGTTCGGTCCCGGCGGCCGCCCTGCCGCTGGTGCGTGCCGCGGCGGCCGTGTACACGACGGAGGACGCGCCGCCGCCCGCCGTGCTCGCCGAGGAGGCGTTGTCCGGTCAGGTGGTGCTGTTGACCGCCGACCTCGACGATCCGGCGGCCGCCGCGCTGCTGGCGCGTGGTGCGGCGATCGTCCGGCCGGAACCGGTGTACGGCACGCGGCTGCTCGAAGCGGTCGCGGTGATGGACCGGCTGCGCTCGCCGGGCGGCTGCCCGTGGGATGCGGAGCAGACACACGACTCGCTGAAGCAGTACCTCGTCGAGGAGTGCTTCGAGCTGCTGGAAGCCATCGAGGACGGCGACCGGGCGGCGTTGCGCGAGGAACTCGGCGACGTGCTGCTGCAGGTGCTGTTCCACGCCCGGGTCGCGCAGGAGTCGGCGGACGCCCCGTTCTCCATCGACGACGTGGCGGCCGAGCTGGTGACCAAGCTGGTCGGCCGCCACCCCCATGTGTTCGCGGGCGGTGACCCCGCCGTGCGGGACGCGCGCACGCAGGAACACCGCTGGGAACAGCTGAAGCAGCAGGAGAAGAAGCGCGAGTCGAGCATCGACGGTGTCGCGATGGGGCAGCCGGCGGCGGCGCTGGCCGCGAAGCTGGTGCAGCGCACGAAACGGGCCGGGCTGCCCGCCGATCTGCTTCCGGACTCGCCCCTGTTCGCCACGGTGGCCCGGTCGAAGCTCGCGGGTGAGGATCCGGAGGGTGCGCTGCGCGCGGACGCCAGGAAGTTCGCCGCGGACGTGCGCACCGCGGAACAGGCGGCCCGCTCCGAGGGTGTGGACCCGGCCACCATGGACGCCGCGGAGTGGCGCCGGTACTGGCCGTCCTGACTGTCCCGGCTTCCGGGGTGCTGGTTCGTGTCATGCCTCCACAATGCGCGTGCTCGATGCCGTTGTCTCCAACAAGCCCGAGCGAATGGGACATTCGTACTGACTCGGCTGTGGACAGGTACTGTCCACACAGGATGCCGGCCCTGGCTGCGTGGTCCGGGATGACGAACGCTGGTAAACCCCAACATTCCGTGCGAATGGTCCTTTCGCTCGCATTGGTTCCGCTTGCTGCCCCTTCAGGCCGTCAATTTGTCGGCGATCGCGGCTAACGTGGCGGCCGTGAACGACGCCTATCTCCGATTCCCACACCTCCACGGCGAACTGGTCACCTTCGTGGCCGAGGACGACGTGTGGCTCGCACCGCTCGGCGGCGGCCGGGCCTGGCGAGTCTCCGCCGACCAGGTCACGGTCAGCTCCCCGCGCTTCTCCGCCGACGGCACGCGGCTGGCGTGGACCAGCGGGCGCGACGTCGAGCCGGAGGTGCACGTCGCCCCGGCCGACGGCGGCCCCAGCCGCCGCCTCACCCACTGGGCCGACGTCAACACCGAGGTGATCGGCTGGACCGGGGACGGCGAGGTGCTGGCCGTCAGCACCGTCGGCCAGCCGAGCATCCGCCGCACGTGGGCCTACGCGGTCGACCAGGAAGGCCGGACGCGGCAGCTGCCCTACGGGCCCGTCGCGGGCATCGCGACCGGTCAGGGCGGCGCCGTCCTCCTGCTGGGCGCCACCTCGCGGGAACCGGCGTGGTGGAAGCGTTATCGCGGCGGCACGGTGGGGAAGCTGTGGCTCGACGCGGACGGGTCCGGCGAGTTCACCCGTTTCCTGCCCGACCTCGCGGGCAACCTGGCGGCACCGATGTGGGTCGGCGACCGGGTCGCGTTCCTGTCCGACCACGAAGGGGTCGGCGAGCTGTACTCGTGCCTGCCGGACGGCTCCGACCTGCGCAGGCACGCGGTGGCCGCCCCCGGCGAGTTCTACGCGCGCAACGCGACCACCGACGGCAGGCGCGTGGTGTTCCACCGCGCAGGGCGGCTGTGGCTGGTCGACGGGCTCGACGGTGAGCCGAGGGAACTGGACATCCGGCTCGGTGGTCCTCGGCTCGCGCGGGTCCCGTACCCGGTGCGGGCGGGCGACGAGCTCGGCGACGTCGGGCCCGACCACACCGGCCGGGGCAGCGCGATCGAGGTGCGCGGCACCGTGCACTGGCTCACGCACCGGGACGGTCCGGTGCGTGCGTTGTCGGCCGAGCCCGGGGTGCGGGCCAGGCATCCGCGCACACTCGGCGCCGAGGTCGTGTGGGTGACCGACGCGGAGGGCGAGGAGGCGCTGGAGATCGCGCCGGTCGACGGGGTGGCGGGTGCGGCCCCGCGCCGGATCGGCGGCGGCAGGCTGGGCAGGGTGCTCGAACTGGCGGCGTCGCCGGATGGCAGGCGGGTCGCCGTCGCGACGCACGACGGTCGTGTGCTGCTCGTCGAGGTGGCGACCGGAGAGCTGCGGGAACTCGTCCACACCACCGATGGCGACCCGTGCGACCTGGCGTTCTCCCCGGACTCGGCGTGGCTCGCCTGGTCACACCCTGGGCCGAACCCGTTGCGCCACATCAGGATGGCCAACACCACCGATCTGTCCACAGTGGATGTGACGCCGTTGCGGTTCGTGGACTCCGATCCGCAGTTCACGGTCGACGGCAAGCACCTCGCGTTCCTGTCGATGCGCAGCTTCGACCCGGTCTACGACACGCACGTGTTCGACATGTCCTTCCCGTACGGCACCCGTCCGCACCTGGTGCCACTCGCGGCGACGACGCCGTCCCCGTTCTCGCCGCACCTGCGGGGCAGGCCGGTGGACGACGAGCCGGACGGCAAGGACAAGGACAAGGACGGCGACGACGACGTGCCGCCGCGCACCGCGGTCGACCTGGAGGGCCTCGGCGAGCGGGTGGTCGCGCTGCCGGTGCAAGCCGCAAGGTACGGCCACCTCCGCGCGGTGAAGAACGGCCTGGTGTGGCTGCGCTACACGCTGTCCGGTGTGCTCGGCCACGACGGGGACGGCGAGGACGACGACAGCGACAAGACCGCCCTCGAGCGCTACGACTTCGTCAAGCGCAAGCACGAGACCCTGGCCGACGGCGTCGACGACGTGTGGGTGACCGGCGACGGCGAACGGCTCGTGGTGCGCGACGGCGCGCGGCTGCGGGTGCAGTCGGCCGACGCCAAGGTGGACTCGTCCGACGACGGCGGGGACGACGTGCGGGTGGACCTGTCCCGGGTGCGGGTGGTGGTCGACCCGGCCGCGGAGTGGCGCCAGGCCTTCGACGAGGCGGGCAGGCTGATGCGCGACCACTTCTGGCGCGCGGACATGAACGGCGTCGACTGGCCCGGTGTGCTGGCCCGCTACCGGCCGCTGGTCGAGACCGTCAACTCGCACGACGAGCTGGTCGACCTGCTGTGGGAGGTGCAGGGCGAGCTGGGCACGTCGCACGCGTACGTGACGCCACCTGGCGACGGGGTGGAGCCCGCGCGGCGGCTGGGGCTGCTCGGTGCGGACCTGGTGCGCGACGGTGACGTGTGGCGGATCGAGCGGATCCTGCCCGGCGAGTCGTCCGACCCGAGTGCGCGCTCGCCGTTGCGTGCGCCGGGGGTCGCGGTCCGTGCCGGGGACGCGATCGTCGCCGTGGACGGGCGTCCGGTCGACCAGGTGGCAGGGCCGTTCCCGCTGCTGGCTGGCACCGCGGACAAACCGGTCGAACTGGTGATCGCACCGGGTGGCGGCGGCGCGCACCGGAGCGTGGTGGTCGTGCCGCTGCTGGACGACATGCCGCTGCGCTACCACGACTGGGTGGCGGGCAGGCGGGCGTACGTGCACGAGAAGAGCGGCGGCCGACTGGGTTACGTGCACGTGCCGGACATGGTCGCGAACGGCTGGGCCGAGCTGCACCGCGATCTGCGGCTGGAGGTGCGGCGGGAGGGCCTGATCGTCGACGTCCGTGAGAACCGCGGCGGGCACCTCTCCCAGCTGGTGGTGGAGAAACTCGGGCGGAAGATCATCGGCTGGCAGATCACCCGCGACGCCAACGCCGCCGAGAGCTATCCGCACGACGCGCCCCGCGGTCCGGTCGTCGCGGTCGCGAACGAGTTCTCGGGCTCCGACGGCGACATCGTCAACGCGGCGATCAAGGCACTGGGAATCGGGCCGGTGGTCGGGACCCGGACCTGGGGTGGGGTCATCGGGATCGACATGCGTTACCACCTGGTGGACGGCACGTTGGTGACCCAGCCTCGGTATGCCACCTGGCTGGAGGGGCCCGGGTGGGGGGTGGAGAACCACGGGGTCGATCCGGATGTCGAGGTGGTGATGGCTCCGCAGGACCACGCCGCCGGACGTGATCCGCAGCTGGACGCGGCTGTCGGGTTGGCGCTGGAGGCTTTGGAGGTGACGCCTGCGGCTGTTCGGCCCGAACTGCCACCGTTGGGCTGATGTGGCTCACGGGCACCGCCGAAAGGCGCTTTCGGGACGCTCGCTGCCCCGAAAGCGCCCTTCGAGGCAGCGGCGGATTGTTTCTGGCGGTGTTGCCACCTCTGGGTTGTTCTCGCATGATTCCTACTCGCGTCGGTGGACACGTTCCTACTGGTGTGGCTGTATGGGGCCGTGCGTGGGTTTGAGCGGCAGGTCGAGGAGATGATGTTGGCCAATCAGGCCAACTGGGATGAGCGGACCCCCATCCATCTCGCCAGTGCGTTCTACGGGGTGGACGGGTCCCGGGAACCGGACTCCTGGTTCGCCGACTACGAGTGGGGGGACCTCGGGGAGTTGCGCGGCACTGACGTGCTGCATCTCCAGTGCCACCTGGGAGTGGAGAGCATCGCGCTGGCCCGGCGTGGGGCCCGGGTCGTCGGGCTGGACATCTCCGGGGAGTCCGTTGTCCAGGCGCGTGCCGTGGCGCAGCGGCACGGCGTGGCCATCGAGTACGTCCAGGGCAACGTCTACGACGCTGCCGACGTGCTCGGCGGGCGGTCCTTCGATCTGATCTACACCGGGAAGGGGGCGCTTTGCTACCTTCCCGACCTGCCTGCCTGGGCCGACGTGCTCGCTCGGCTGTTGCGGCCGGGAGGTTCGTTCTACGTTGTCGAGTTCCACCCGCTCCTCTACTCGCTCGGGGTGGTGCCGCCGCCGGATGGCGGGCAGGAGTTGTCGTTGCGCAACGACTTCCTTTCCGGGCGGGGGGCCGAGAAGCGGGACGCCACCCACACCTACACCGACGGGCCGCCGCTCGCCGACGCGCGGGTCGCCTACGAGTGGCGGCACGAGATCGCGGAGGTCATCAACGCGCTCGTCGGGGCCGGGCTGGTCGTCGAGCGGCTTCGGGAGTCGGCCAAGCTGCCATGGCCCCGGTGGCCGGGGATGGTCCGGGACGAGGACGGGTGGTTCCGGTTGCCCGACGACGCGCCGAGGATTCCGCTGCTCTACGCCCTGTCGGCGCGCCGACCCGGCCCGGCGACCGGGTGAACGTGACGATGCGGTCAACGTTGCTCCGATTGCCGCGTTCATGCAGGTCAGGGTGCAGATGCTGGTGAGCTGGGTGGGGCGTGGACCGGGGTTTCTGGCCGGGGGCGTCACGTCCCGCCGTTTTGATACGTAGCCTTGGCCTGTGTCCAGTCCCGTCCCGACGATCGAGCGTCCCGCGCCTGACCCCCCACCCCGCCACCGGTTGGGCTGGGTGATCCTGTTGACGGCTGCCCTGGTGGCGGTCGTGACCATCGTCGTGATCGGCTACAACCGGTCCGCTCCGCTGACCACGCCCACGTCGCCGCCGCCCGGGTTCGAGGTGCCGGAGCTGAACGCGGCACCCGGTGCCACGGTGCCCACCGCGACCGCGGTCGCGCAGGAACGGACCAGCGTGCTGGCCTGGGCCGAGCGGCTGTCGGAGAAGACGCAGATCCCGGTGCGCAGTCTCGTGGCGTACGCGGAGGCCGAGATCGCGGTCCGGGTCAGCGACCCCGACTGCGGCATCAACTGGGCGACCCTGGCCGGTGTCGGCCGGGTCGAGTCGCACCACGGGCGGTACGGCGGCAGCGACATCGCCGACGACGGCAAGCTGGCGCCACCGATCATCGGCATTCCGCTCGACGGCTCGCCCGGTGTGCAGGCCATCCCCGACACCGACGGCGGCCGGCTCGACGGCGACACCAAGTGGGACCGCGCGGTCGGCCCCATGCAGTTCCTGCCGACCACGTGGGCGCGCTGGGGCGTGCGGTCGGGCCTCGACGGCGTCCCACCCGACCCGCAGGACATCGACGACGCCGCCCTGTCCGCGGCCAACTACCTGTGCGCGTCCGGCGGTGACCTGTCCAGCGCAGCGGGGTGGTGGCAGGCCGTCCTCACCTACAACAGGTCCGTCGACTACGGCCGGAACGTGTTCGACGGCGCCGACGCCTACGCGAAGGCGGCGGCGAGCCTGTAGTGCCCGCGCCGGACACTAGTGTCCACTAGCGGTCCCGCTCGACCGACAACCTGGCGCTGACCTCGCCCAACGCCTCCTGGTAGGCCGGGTCGGGATGCATGGCGACCGCGAGCCGCAGCTGGGTCTGCGCCTCGGTGAGCCTGCTCATCCGCTGCAGCGTCTTGCCGAGTGCGAACAGGGCGTAGTGGTCGGTGGGATCCAGCTCGATGACCCGGCGAAACGCCTGCTCGGCGCGGCGGAGCTGCGCCGAGATGAGGTACGCCCGGCCGGCGAGCAGGTGCACGGAGGACTTGTCCGGCTCGGCGTCGAGGACCGGCTCCAGTGCTGCGAGGGCATCCAGCGGCCGGCGTTGTGCCACCAGCGACTCGGCGCGGCGGAACGCCTCGAAGTTGCCCTGGGCGTCTCCGGTCATGGTGCGCACAACGCTACCCGCGACCGCCGTGTTCCTGAAGATCCACACGGGTGATCACGCTCCGTTCACCCCCGCGATGCGCGTGCCTCCAACGGGGGAAACCACGGGCTGGGTACTCTCGTGTCGAGTCATCCCTGAACCGGTTGAGGAGCATGCACGTGGCGGTAATCGAGCAGGTCGGCGCGCGGGAGATCCTGGACTCGCGTGGTAACCCGACCGTCGAGGTTGAGGTCGCACTCGACGACGGCACGCTGGCCCGCGCGGCGGTGCCGTCCGGCGCGTCCACTGGCGAGCACGAGGCCGTCGAGCTGCGCGACGGGGATGCCAAGCGCTACTCCGGCAAGGGCGTGGAGAAGGCCGTCGCTGCGGTGCTCGACGAGATCGGGCCCGAGCTGAACGGTGTCGACGCCGTCGACCAGCGGATCGTCGACCAGAAGCTGGTCGACCTGGACGGCACGCCGGACAAGTCGCGCCTCGGCGCGAACGCCATCCTCGGTGTCTCGCTCGCCGTCGCGAAGGCGGCGGCGGACTCCAGTGGCCTCGAGCTGTTCCGCTACATCGGCGGCCCGAACGCGCACGTGCTGCCGGTGCCGATGCTGAACATCCTCAACGGTGGCGCGCACGCCGACACCGACGTGGACGTCCAGGAGTTCATGATCGCGCCGATCGGCGCCGAGTCCTTCCGCGAGGCCCTTCGCTGGGGCGCGGAGGTGTACCACTCGCTGAAGTCGGTGCTCAAGAGCCGTGGCCTCGCCACCGGCCTCGGCGACGAGGGAGGGTTCGCGCCGTCGCTGTCGAACAACCGCGAGGCCCTCGACCTGATCGTGGCCGCCATCGAGAAGGCGGGCTACAAGGTGGGCTCGCAGGTCGCGCTGGCCCTGGACGTCGCGGCGACCGAGTTCTACTCCGACGGCGCCTACGTCTTCGAGGGCACCAAGCGCAGCGCCGAGCAGATGGCCGCCTACTACGGCGAGCTGCTCGACGCCTACCCGCTCGTGTCGATCGAGGACCCGCTGGCCGAGGACGACTGGGACGGCTGGGTGCGGCTGACCGACGAGGTCGGCGAGCGGGTGCAGATCCTCGGCGACGACCTGTTCGTCACCAACCCGGAGCGGCTCGAGGAGGGCATCGCCCGCCGGGCGGCCAACGCGCTGCTGGTGAAGGTCAACCAGATCGGCACGCTGTCCGAGACGCTGGACGCGGTCAACCTGGCCACCTCCTACGGCTACCGCAGCATGATGAGCCACCGGTCCGGCGAGACCGAGGACACCACCATCGCCGACCTCGCCGTCGCCACCGGTGTCGGGCAGATCAAGTCGGGTGCTCCCGCCCGGGGTGAGCGCACCGCCAAGTACAACCAGCTGCTGCGCATCGAGGAGATCCTCGGCGACGCGGCCCGCTACGCCGGTGACCTCGCCTTCCCCAGGTACAACCCGGAGAGCTGACCGAGCGGAGCTTGCGGAGGGAGCATCGCGATGGCCGACCGTGAGCCCGGAAGGGACACCGACCGGCGGCGCACCACCGGTGGCAGGCGCGCGAAGAGCGTGCGCAGGCCACGGGATGGCAGGCCCGCTCGTCCGGTGTCCCCCGGGCGCACGGCACGCAGCAGGACCGTGCGCGCCGCGGCCACGTTCGGCATCTCGACCACGCGGCGGGCCGCCGTCTTCGCGATCGTGTTCTGCGCGCTCGCGTTGTCGGTGGCGGTGCCGCTGCGCACCTACCTCGGGCAGCGCGACGACGTGGCCCGCCAGGAGCAGCTGCAGGCCGAGCTGCGGGCGGAGGTGGACGCGCTCGAGGCGCGCAAGGCCGAGCTGGACGATCCGGCGCAGGTCGAGGCGGAGGCGCGCGAGCGACTGCGGTACGTGATGCCGGGGGAGACGCCGTACATCGTGGAGCTGCCGGAGGGCAACACCGGCGGCGATGAGGAACCGGAGCGGGGCAAGGTGAAGGACGAGTCGTGGTACCAGCTGCTGTGGAACGCGGTGTCGGAGGAGTGACCATCAGCGAGGCCGATCGCGCAGCGGTCGCCGCACAGTTGGGCAGGGCGCCGCGCGCGATCAGGGAGGTGGCTCACCGCTGCCCGAGCGGGCACCCGGCGGTGATCAAGACTTCTCCCCGGCTCGACGACGGCACGCCGTTCCCCACGCTCTACTACCTGACCTGCCCCCGGCTGACGTCGCTGACCAGCACGCTCGAGGCGAGCGGGCTGATGAAGGAGATGACCGCACGGCTCGCCGAGGACGAGGACCTGGCCGCGGCCTACCTCGCCGCGCACCGGTCGTACCTGGCGGAGCGGGACGCGATCTCCTCGCTCGGCACGGACGTGAGCGCGGGTGGCATGCCGGGCCGGGTCAAGTGCCTGCACGTCCACGTCGCGCACGCGCTGGCGGTGGGGCCGGGGGTGAACCCCTTCGGCGACGAGACCGTCGCGCTGCTCGAGGCGGACTGGCCGGCAGGCGACTGCGCCTGACCCGGACTCCGGGTAACTGGTAAACGGCAAGTTTCTTTCGCAGGTCGACCGATGTACCCGAAAGGGCAACCAGGAGGCCCTATCTCTACGTCAGAGATGCGGAAGGTTACGACTTGACCGTCGATTGACCCCTTTCTTGTGATGATGGTTCGTGAGACGGTGGCAGGCGCAACACAGGCTGCGACGGACGGCGACCTGTCCGTGAGGCACAGCGAAGGGGTTCGGTACGTGAGTGCGCGGAACGGGAAAGCGGCCGAGCGCCAGTTGCGGAGACGCCGCAGAAAGCTTGCCGCCGCGACCAGCACGGTGCTGATGGTGGCCGCTGCGGTCGCGGGTGAACCGATCAGCCTGGCCAGCAATGTCACCCAGGTCGCGGGTGGCGTCGGCGACGGCCTGAACGGCATGACCGACCCCGGCTCGGTGAGCGCCTCGGGGCGGCTGGCCGAGGACGACCGAATCGGCGCCGACCTCCTCGACGGGGTCGACGACCTCGACAACCTCCTCGACCTCGGGCAGGACGTGCCGAGCGGCAAGCTCGGCATCAACGGCACGATGCTCGGGGCATACATGCAGGCGGCGCAGGCGCTCGCGTCGACCCAGCCGAACTGCAAGCTCCACTGGTCGCTGCTCGCGAGCATCGGCCGGATCGAGTCCAACCACGCGCGGGGCGGGCGCCTCGACGCGGAGGGCAACACCTCGCCGCAGATCCTCGGGCCGGTGCTGAACGGCGGTGGGTTCGCCGCGATCCGCGACACCGACGGCGGCAAGTGGGACGGCGACTCCCGCTGGGACCGCGCGGTGGGTGCGATGCAGTTCATCCCGTCGACGTGGGAGGGCTACGCGGCCGACGGCAACGCCGACGGGGTCCGCAGCCCTCACAACGTGTACGACGCGACGGTCGCGGCGGGCAAGTACCTGTGCTCCGGCGGCATGGACCTGTCGAACCCGCAGGACCGCGCGACGGCCGTGTTCCGCTACAACCACTCGAACAGCTACGTGGCGACGGTGCTGTCGTGGGCCGACGCCTACGCGCGCGGCGTGGACCCGATGCCGTCCGACCCGGTGCTCCCGGACACCGACGCGTTCGCGTCCGGGCCGCCGTCAATCGGCAACCAGGGGCCGAAGCCGACGCCGTCCACGAACCCGCCGAACCAGCCGCCCGCACCGAACCCGCCGCCGACCTCGTCGCAGACCAGGCCGCCGACCTCCACGACCACGACACCGCTGCCGCCGTGCGTCACCGCGTCGCCGACCTCCACGACCACGACACCGCCGACGTCCACGTCCACGTCCACCACGACCACGACGACGACGCCGTCGATCCCGGGGTGTGAGGTGACCCGGCCGTCGCAGCCGCCGTTGACGACGACGCAGCGGCCGACCTCGGGCACCTCCAGCAGCAGCGGCACCGCCAGCAGTGGCACCACCAGCAGTGGCACCTCACCCGACGGTGGCCCGTCGGAGAGCAGCATGAGCTCGTCGTCTGCGGGCAGCAGCTCGTCGTCGGCTGGCGGCTCGTCGTCGAGCACCACGGGTTCGGTCAGCTCGTCCAGCTCGGCCGAGCCGACCTGACCCTCCACACGGGCACGAGAACAGGGCCGGGCCCCCACGGGGTCCGGCCCTGTTCGTGTCTCACGCGGTCTTGTACATCCCGCCGTCGATGACGTAGTCGGCGCCGGTGATCCAGGCGGCGCGCTCGGACGCCAGGAACGCCACGAGGTCCGCGACCTCCCGCGGTTCGCCGACCCGGCCCGCCGTGATCGACATCGTCTCCGGCAGCACCCGGTCCATCACGTCCTGCGCGGTCGTGCCGAGCTGTGCGGCGAAGACGTGTGCGAACCCGCGCTCGCCGGTCCACAGCGGGGTGCGGACCGGGCCGGGGGACACCGTGTTCACGCGGATCGCGGGGGCCAGCTCCTCCGACAGCATCGTGCCGAGGTTGGTCAGCGCCGCCTTCGCCGCGCTGTACGGCGCGATCATGCCCGCGGGCACCCGGGCGTTGAGCGAGCTGATGTTCACGATCGAGCCGCCCTCGCGCAGGTGCGGGACCGCCGCGCGGACCACGCGCACCGCCGAGAAGAACGTGGCGTCGAAGATCCGCTGCCACGCGTCGTCGGTGAACGAGAGCACCGAGGTGCCCGGTTCGCTGACGCCGACGTTGTTCACGATCACGTCGAGGCCGCTGAACAACTCCACGGCCGCCGCGACCAGCGCGGCGGGTCCCTCCGCCGTGGACAGGTCCACCGGGACGACCGTCACCCCGTCCACCTCGGCCGCCGTGCGGGCGCCGGCGACCACCGACATCCCCTCCGCCGCAAGCGTTTGCGCGATGGCGAGGCCGATTCCCTTGGTACCGCCCGTGACCAGGGCGGTCCTGCCTTTCAGGTTGAGCTCCATGACCGAAAGGTTCGCCGAGTCGCGGCACGGAAGCTGGCGGGAAGGAGACCCGGCGTTCCCCCTAGGCTGGGCGGCATGGCACGTGTTGCGGCGATCGACTGCGGTACCAACTCCATCCGCCTGCTGGTCGCGGATCTGACCGAGCACGAGGACGGGACCGCCCACCTCCGCGACGTGCACAGGGAGATGCGGATCGTCCGGCTCGGCGAGGGGGTCGACGCGACGAAGCGGTTGTCCGACGTCGCGATCGAGCGGACAAGGGCCGCGCTCGCCGACTACACGGCGGTGTGCCGCCGCAAGGGCGCGGAGCGGGTGCGCATGGTCGCGACGTCCGCCACCCGCGACGCCACCAACCGCGCCGAGTTCTTCGCGATGACCGAGGAGCTGCTCGGGGTCGAGGCGGAGGTCATCTCCGGGGACGAGGAGGCGCGGCTGTCGTTCACCGGCGCCGTGGGCGACCTGGAGCCGGCGGACGGGCCGTTCGTGGTCACCGACCTCGGTGGCGGGTCCACCGAGGTGGTCGTCGGCACGTGGGACGGCAGGCGTGCCGAGATCACCGGTGCGCGCTCGGTCGACATCGGCTGCGTGCGGATCACCGAGCGGTGCCTGCACGGCGACCCGCCGACGGCCGCCGAGATCGCCGCCGCCCGTGAGTTCGCAGGTCAGGCGCTTGCGCCCGCGTTCGACTCGGTGCCGGTCGCGGACGCGCGGACCTGGATCGGGGTCGCGGGCACGGTCACGACGCTCTCGGCGGTCGCACAGGAGCTGCCGCAGTACGACTCCGAACGCACGCACCTGTCCCGCCTTTCGCGCGACGGGATCAGCCGAACAGCCCAACAGCTCCTGGGCGCCACCAGAGCGGAGCGGGCCGCGAACCCGGTGATGCATCCGGGCCGGGTCGACGTGATCGGTGGCGGCGCTCTGATCACCGAGGTCCTCGCGGAGCGGCTCGGACAGGCCGCGGGCATCGCTGAGCTGCTCGTTTCCGAGCACGACATCCTCGACGGGATCGCGCTTTCCCTGCGGTGAACGACCACCGGCGGGCACCTTCCCCGGATGGCGCAACGGGTGTGTCCTGACCGGATGGTCGATAGCTGCGCGTCACCGCGCCACTCCGCAGCGTCCATTTTGGTGCCTTTGCGAGGAGATTGTGATTTCTTTGTGACGCAGGTGCGGCTGGGCGCAGCAACTCCGGACCGTTAACGTCCTCTCACATTCCGGGAGGATGGCCAGGTTTTGGAGGAGGAACCCCCAATGCGTAGACCGCGCTGGTTGGCGGCTGGTGTGATGCCACTCGCCGTGGCACTCGTCATCACGGGTTGCAGCAGTGGTGACGAAGGTGGCGAAGAACCCGGCGCGGGCGGCGGTGATCCGGCCAAGAACGAGTCGGTCGAGATCACCGTCTTCGGCACCGAGCCGGAGCGGCCGCTTGTGCCGGGTGACACGAGCGAGACCGGTGGCGGCAAGGTCGTGGACGCGCTGTTCACCGGCCTGATGGACTACGACCCGGTCTCCGGGGAGCCGCGTGAGGCCAACGCCGAGTCGTTCGAGCTGACCGCGCCCGACGAGTACACGGTCAAGCTGAAGAAGGACTGGACCTTCCACGACGGCACGCCCGTCACGGCGGACAGCTACATCAACGCCTGGAACTACACCGCGTACGGCCCGAACGCGCAGCAGCACGCGAGCTTCTTCGCGCAGATCCAGGGCTTCGACGACGTCTTCACCCCGGACCCCGACGGGGTGGACGGGCCGCAGTTGCCCGCCAAGCCGAAGACGGACAAGCTCTCGGGTCTGACCAAGGTCAACGACCACGAGTTCAAGATCAAGTTCACGGAGCCGCACGCCGTCTTCAAGGTCAAGACCGGCTACGCGGCCTACATGCCGATGCCCGACTCGTTCTTCGCCGACCCCGAGGCGTGGAAGAAGAACCCGGTCGGCAACGGCTCGTTCAAGTACGTCGCCAGGGTGCCCGACCAGGAGCTCCAGATCGAGCGCTTCGAGGAGTACAAGGGCTCCGACAAGCCGAAGGTCAAGAAGGTGAAGTTCGTCTTCACCGACTCCGACGCCGCGTACGCCGACGTCAAGGGCAACCAGCTCGACTTCCTCGACACGGTGCCGCCGCAGGCCATCGCGGGCAACGTGTGGGAGAGCGACCTGCCGGGCCGCGCCAAGGCCTACCCGGTCATGGCGGTCCAGGCGATCTCGTTCCCGCTGTACGACCCGAAGTTCCAGAGCGTCGACTTCCGGCACGCGGTCTCGATGGCGATCGACCGTGAGCAGGTCACCAAGACGATCTACGAGGGCAACCGCGAGCCGCTGACCGGCTACGCGATGGACCTCGTGCCCGGCTACGAGCCAGGCGCGTGCGGCGAGTACTGCGAGTACAACCCGGAGGAGGCCAAGCGGCTGTTCGACAAGTCGGGCTACACCGGCCCGATCCAGATCACGAGCAACGCCGACGGTGGCCACAAGGAGTGGATCGAGGCGGTCTGCGGCCAGATCGAGAAGGCGCTCGAGACCGAGTGCACCTTCGAGCCGGTGCAGGCGTTCGGCCAGATCCGCGACGCGATCAACGCCCGCCAGATGACCCAGATCTACCGGTCGGGCTGGCTCGCGGACTACCCGCTGGTCGAGAACTTCCTGAACCCGATCTACCGCACCGGTGGCTCCTCGAACGACAACGACTACTCCAACCCGGAGGTCGACGCGAAGCTCGCCGCGGCGGACTCCGCGGAGACCGAGGAGGACGCGTTCCGCCTGTACCACGAGGCGGAGGAGCTGATCGCCAAGGACATGCCGGCGATCCCGCTGTGGAACACCCCGTCCATCAGCGCGTGGTCGGAGCGGCTGACCAACGTGCGGCTGACCCCGAAGCGTGAGCTCGACCTCTCGTACGTCGAGGTCAAGTAACCGCTGAGCGGCCGTGGGCCGGCTCCCCTGGACGGGGGCCGGCCCACTCGGGGGTCTAGGGAGAGAATGCAATGGGACGATACGTCCTTCGTCGGCTGCTGCAGCTGATCCCGGTGTTCATCGGGACCACGTTCCTCATCTTTTTCCTGGTGTGGGCGGTGCCGGGCGACCCGTTCGCCGGCATGTGCGGTGAGCGGCCGTGCCCGCCGCAGTTCGTCGCGGCGATGACCGACAAGTACAACCTCGACGACAACGTCGTCGTGCAGTACGTGAAGTACATGGGCGCGTTGCTCACCGGTGACTTCGGCCAGACCTACGCCGAGCAGTCGGTCGGTGAGCTGATCGCGCTCGCGGCGCCGGTTTCGCTGCGGCTCGCGGTGGTCGCGGTGGTCATCGAGGCCGTCATCGGCATCACCGCGGGCATCGTCACCGGGCTGCGCGGCCGCGGCTTCCTCGACAACCTGGTGCTGGTGTCGACGCTGTTCCTGATCGCGATCCCCACGTTCGTCACGGGTTTCGTGATCCAGATCGTGCTCGGTTTCCAGCTGGAGATCCTCAACCCGACCGTCTCGTCGGAGGCGACGTGGAGTGAGCTGATCATCCCCGGGTTCGTGCTCGGCAGCCTTTCGATGGCCTACGTGTCCCGGCTGACCCGGGCCTCGATCGCGGAGAACAGACGCGCCGACTACATGCGCACCGCGCTCGCGAAGGGACAGCCGAAGCGCCGGATCGTGGGAGTGCACCTGCTGCGCAACTCGGCGATCCCGCTGATCACGTTCCTCGGCACCGACATCGGCAACCTGATGGGCGGCGCGATCGTCACCGAGGGCATCTTCGGCATCCACGGCGTCGGCAGGCTCGTGTTCGACGGGATCCTCGACAAGCAGGGCGCGATCGTGACCGGTGTCGTCGTGCTGCTGGTGCTGATCTTCCTGCTGGTCAACCTGTTCATCGACATGATGTACGCCGTTCTCGACCCGAGGATCCGCTATGACTGACCCGACCACGGCGGCCGCCGGCACCGCCGCAGACAAGGGCGTGTCGACCTACGTGACCGAGCCGGAGCACCAGGAATCCGGTCCCGGCAAGCCACGCAGCCTGTGGTCGGACGCGTGGCGGGACCTGCGCCGCCGCCCGCTGTTCATCATCGCGAGCGTGGTGATCGCCCTGCTCGCCGTCATCGCGATCTTCCCGAGCTGGTTCACGTCCGCGGACCCCGGCTACCAGGACCTGGACTACTCGCGGCAGCCGCCGTCCGGTGACGCGTGGTTCGGCTACGACCTGCAGGGCCGCGACGTGTACGCCCGCGTGGTGTACGGCACGCGGTGGACGCTGCTCGTGGGGCTCGCCGCGAGCCTGCTGACCGTGCTGACCGGCAGTTTCTTCGGCATCATCGCGGGCTACTTCGGGCGGTGGGTCGACGGGTTGCTCTCCCGCTTCGGCGAGATCTTCTTCGGCCTGCCGTTCGTGCTCGGCGCGATCGTGATCCTGAACCTGGTGCGCAACGCGGAGATCCGGGGTGCGCTGCCGATCGTTGGCGCGGTGGTGGCGTCGATCGCGGTGCTGTCGTGGCCGGTCGCGATGCGGATCATGCGCTCGGCGGCCATCGCGGCGAAACAGCAGGACTACGTGAAGGCGGCGCGTGCGCTGGGTGCCAGTTCGACGCGGATCATCTTCAAGCACATGCTGCCGAACTGCCTCGCGCCCGTGCTCGTGTACGGCACGATCGCGCTCGGCGCGTTCATCGGCGCGGAGGCCACGCTGTCGTTCCTCGGCATCGGCCTGCGCGACCCCGCGGTGTCGTGGGGCGTGATGATCTCCGACGCGCGCAACTACGTGCGTGTCGCACCGCACATGCTGTTGTTCCCGGCGGGTTTCCTGACCGCGACCGTCCTGGCGTTCGTGATGCTGGGCGACGCGGTCCGCGAGGCCCTCGACCCGAAGCTGAGGTGACCCGTGTCGGATCAGTATGAGCCGGGCACGGCGCCGGACGTCCCGCTGCTCGAGGTCGAGGACCTGTTCGTCGAGTTCCGCACGCACGAGGGCGTCGCGAAGGTGCTCAACGGTGTCAGCTACCACGTCGACGCGGGCGAGACGCTCGCGGTGCTCGGCGAGTCGGGCTCCGGCAAGAGCGTGACGGCGCAGGCGATCATGGGCATCCTCGACACCCCGCCCGCGGTCGTCACCGGTGGCGAGGTCCGTTTCCACGGCGAGAACCTGCTCGCCGCGAGCGAGGAACGCCGCAACGAGGTCCGCGCCGAGGGCATCGCGATCATCTTCCAGGACGCGCTGTCCGCGCTGAACCCCGTGTACACCGTGGGTTTCCAGATCGAGGAGCAGTTGCGGGTCCGGCTCGGGATGTCCCGCAAGGACGCCCGCGCCCGCGCGATCGAGCTGCTCGACCTGGTGCGCATCCCCAACGCGGCGCGGCGGGTGCGGCAGTACCCGCACGAGTTCTCCGGCGGCATGCGGCAGCGCGCGATGATCGCGATGTCGCTGGCGCTGGACCCGGAGGTGCTGATCGCGGACGAGCCGACGACCGCGCTCGACGTCACCGTGCAGGCCCAGATCATGGACCTGCTGAAGGAGATCCAGGTCGAGCGGCGGATGGGGCTGATCCTCATCACGCACGACCTCGGGGTGGTGGCGGAGGTCGCGGACCGGATCGCGGTGATGTACGCGGGCCGGATCGTGGAGCACGCGGACGCGGTGTCGCTGTACCGCAACCCCGGGCATCCGTACACGGCCGCGCTCATGGACTCGCTGCCGAGGCTGGACCAGAAGGGCGCGGCGCTCAACACGATCAAGGGCCTGCCGCCGAGCCTGCTGAGCATCCCGCCCGGCTGCCCGTTCCACCCCCGGTGCCCGCGCGCGGAGAACAAGTGCGTGGTCGACGTGCCGCCGGACCACCGGCTCGGGCTCGGCCGCACGTCGAAGTGCCATTTCGCGGAGGAGTTGGTGACGCGTGTCTGAGCGGAGCTTGCGGAGCGAACCAACCGGCGAGCCGATCCTCGAGGTCCGTGATCTCGTCAAGCACTTCCCGGTGCGGGTCGGCGTGCTGTTCAAGCACACCGTCGGGCAGGTGCGTGCGGTCGACGGTGTCTCGTTCGACCTGAAGAAGGGCGAGACGCTGGGCGTGGTCGGCGAGTCCGGCTGCGGCAAGTCGACGCTCGCGCAGGTGCTGATGCGCCTCGAGCCGCCGACCAGCGGCTCGGCGAGGTTCGACGGCCGGGACATCTTCGCGATGCGCGGGGCCGAGTTGCGCAAACTGCGGCGCAGCATCCAGATCGTGCTGCAGGACCCGTACACGTCGCTGAACCCGCGCATGACCGTCGGCGACATCGTCGGTGAACCCTTCGAGATTCACCCCGAGGTGGCGCCGAAGGGTTCGCGGGCGGCGAAGGTGCGGGACCTGCTGGACGTGGTCGGGCTCAACCCGGAGCACATCAACCGGTACCCGCACCAGTTCTCCGGCGGGCAGCGGCAGCGCATCGGCATCGCCCGCGCGCTGGCCCTGCGGCCGGACGTGATCATCTGCGACGAGCCGGTGTCCGCTCTGGACGTGTCGATCCAGGCGCAGGTGATGAACCTGCTCGGCGACCTGCAGTCCGAGTTCGGACTGTCCTATATGTTCATCGCGCACGACCTGTCCGTGGTGCGGCACCTTTCCGACCGGGTCGCGGTGATGTACCTCGGCAAGATCGTGGAGATCGGCACCGAGGAGCAGATCTACTCCCACCCCATGCACCCGTACACGCAGGCGTTGCTGTCCGCGGTGCCGGTGGCCGACCCGACCGTGCGCGGGCAGCGGCAGGTCATCCGCCTCGAGGGGGATGTGCCGAGCCCGGTGGATCCGCCATCCGGGTGTCGTTTTCGCACGAGGTGTTGGAAAGCGCAGGACATCTGCGCGGAAGAGGTGCCCGACCTGGTGCCACGCGGCGGGGGGCATCCCAGCGCGTGCCACTTCGCTGAAGAAAGATCGGTCGTGCCCTGATGTTTGTGCAACGGCGAGGAGGAAGTGCGTGAAACGTAAGTGGGTGCTGGCTTTGCCAGTGGTGCTCGGCGCGGCGGTGGTCGCTGCGCCGACCGCGGCGGCGGCGCCGCAGCTGTCCGGCAAGAGTGTCGAGTACAGCGTGCTCGCGGCCGACGGGGTCGGCGTGCGCACGGTCGAGAAGGCCGTCGAGGCGGCGGGCGGCACGGTGACGCGCAGCAACGCGGCGGCCGGGCTGCTGACCGTGACCGCGCCGGAGAACGGTTTCACCAACCGGATGGCGTCGGTGCGCAGTGTGCTCCACACGAGCCGCACCGTCGCGATCGGACAGAGCCCGGACCGGCGCAAGGTTGCCGACCAGGACGCGGTCGAGAAGGAGAACCGCGGCCAGGGCCGTACCGGAAAGCGCAAGCCGGCGCCGGTCGGCATGGACCCGCTCGACGGGCAGTTGTGGGGCCTCACGTCGGTGCGGTCGGATCTCGCGCGCACCGAGCAGCCGGGTGACCGGCGGGTGAAGGTCGGCGTTCTGGACACCGGTGTCGACGGCTCGCACCCCGACATCGCGCCGAACTTCGACGCGAAGCTGTCCCGCAACTTCACGCACGACATCCCGGTCGACGAGAACGGCAACACCGTCGACGGCCCGTGCGAGTTCCGTGGCTGCGTCGACCCGGCGAACTGGGACGACGGCGGGCACGGCACCCACGTGGCGGGCACCATCGCCGCCGCTGCCAACGGTTTCGGGATCTCCGGTGTCGCGCCGGGAGTGTCCATCGTGAACATCCGCGGCGGGCAGGACTCCGGGTACTTCTTCCTGCAGCCGGTCGTCGACGCGCTCACCTACGCCGGTGACGCCGGACTCGACGTGGTGAACATGTCGTTCTACGTCGACCCGTGGCTGTACAACTGCCAGGCCAACCCGGCGGACACGCCGGAGCAGCAGGCGCAGCAGCGGACCGTCGTGACCGCCATGTCCCGCGCACTGAACTACGCGCACCGCAAGGGCGTCACCCAGGTGGTGTCGCTCGGCAACAACCACGAGGACAGCGGCGCTCCGCAGGACGACGACGGCAGCCCGAACTTCCCGGAGGGCAACGCGCACCCCCGCGACATCGACAACGAGTCGTGCCTGATCATGCCGATCGAGGGCCCGCACACGATCGGTGTCGGCGCGTACGGCCCGTCCGGTGCCAAGGCCGACTACTCCAGCTACGGCCTCGAGCAGATCTCGGTGTCCGCGCCGGGTGGCTACTTCCGTGACTACTACGGCGCTCCGCAGTTCCGCACGAACGAGAACATGATCCTCTCGACGTACCCGAAGAACGTCGGCATCGCGGAGGGCATGATCGACCCGGCGACGGGTGAGGTCACCCCGGACGGTGTCGAGTTCGGTGTGCAGCAGGCGTGCCGTGGCAGCGTGTGCGGCTACTACCAGTTCCTGCAGGGCACGTCGATGGCGTCCCCGCACGCTTCCGGTGTCGCCGCGCTGATCGTGTCGGAGTACGGCAAGTTCCGCGGCGGCAAGGCGAGCATGAACCCCGACGCCGTGCAGCGCGTGATCGAGCAGACCGCGTTCGCCCGCCCGTGCCCGACCCCGCGCACGGTCGACTACCTGGACGAGGGCCGCGACGCCTCGTACACGGCGACGTGTGCCGGTGGCACGGAGTTCAACGGCTTCTACGGCCACGGCAACGTGGACGCCTGGGCCGCGGTCACCATGGGCCGCAAGTACCTGCGCTAGTCACCGAACGGAGACGGGCCGCCGTGCACAGCGCACGGCGGCCCGTTTCGTGTGGACGGTCAGGTTGTCCTGCGCCTGCGGGTCACCAGCAGCGCGCCGAGGCCCGTCAACAACGCCAGCACACCGACGGCAGCGGGCGCCGCGATGCTCGCGCCGGTCGACGCGAGGCCGGGAGGTGCGCTGCCCTGGGGTGCGGGCGGTACCGACGTCGTCGTCGTGTCCTGGCCACCGCCGGGAGCGCAGTCGGCGGGCTGCTCCGGCAGCTCCGGCGTGGGTGTGTCTCCTGGCTCGGCCTGGATGTAGTGGTCGGCGGGTCCGGCGCCGACCAGCTGTGTGTGGCTCGGGTTGCTGTTCTTGATCCGCCAGCCCGCGGGCGGGTACAGGTACAGGTCGTAGAGGCCGACCGGCACCTGGTGCAACGCGAAGCGGCCGTCCTCACCGGTTGTCGCCTCCGCCACGATCGGGCAGTGGCCGTCGGACACGAGCACGACCCGTACGCCGGCGAGCCCGGTCTCGTCCCGCCCGACGAATCCGACGATGTCACCGCGCATGCCCGGCACCGCGGCACGGTCGTTGTCGTACGGGTTGCCCTCGTCGACACCCGAGTAGCCGAAGTCGCAGCCGACCACCACGTGGCCGTACAGGTACGCGTGCTCCGGCATGGGCTCGGTGACCGTGAGTTCGAGGGTCGAGTGTGGCGCGATGTCCACGCCGTCCTCGGCAAGCGCGCCCCAGCCAGGGCCCGCGCCCTGCATGCCCTGGCTGCCGCCGCCCCGGTTGCAGTACGCGAGGATCCCGGTCAGCGGCAGATCACCGTTGTTCGTGAGCGTCACGCGGACTGTCGGCGTGTCGTCCCTGCGGTAGGTGTCCTCGGTGAACTCGAGGTCCACGGCGAGGTCGGTGATCTGTCGCACGGCACGGAACAGCAGATCGTCCAAACCGGACTCGTCGACGGTGACGCTGCGGTAGCCGATGAGCAGCCCGTCCGGGGCGGTGCCGCTGACGAAGTAGGGGGCGGTGGGCAAGCGGGGCAAGGAGAACGTGCCGTCCGGCCCTGTGGTCACCGTGAACCTGCTCGCGTCGTACAGGCTGTTCTGCCAGGTGAGGGTGACACCGCCCAGTTCCTCGCCCGCGTCGAGGCGGTTGTCGCCGTCCCGGTCGTCGAACGCCGTGCCCGACGCGTGCGCGAACCGCGGCGTGACCGGGATGGTGAACTCGAAGAACTCCGTGGCGCCGGTCTCGTCCCAGACGGACAGTCGCAGGCGCCCCGTGGTGACGTCCGGGTTGCCGATGCCGCCGACGAACGCCATCGTGACGGTCGCGCCGGCTGCGATCGGCACGTCGCTGCGCAGGTCACCACTGTCCCGCACGCGGACGTGGTCCGGGGCCGGGCTCCAGCCGGCGTCGGCACTGACCGTGGTCGCGGTCGTGCCGTTGTTCTTGATGGAAACCGTGATCCGCATGTCCTCGCCGGTCGCGTAGGACGTTTTGTCGAAGGTCGCGGACACCGTGAAGTCGTCGATGGACGCCGGGGCGGCGTCTTCTCGCGGTGTCTCGCCCGGCGCTCCCGGCCCGGGGGCGGACGACTCGGCCGGGGTCTCCGTGGTCTTCGCGGTGGTCGTCTCGGTCGTCTCGGTCGTCGGCGGTGCCGAAGGAGACGTCGACTCGGTGGGATCGGCGACGGCCACGGGGCTCATCACCAGTACGGCCGCCGCGACGACCACACCCAACGTGGACACCTGTCTGGACAAAGTACGCAACGCAGAACCACCCCAGTGAGGTAAGGGCGGTCTGGTACCCGGGCCTGTCGACGGTCCCCGCGCCGCACGAAACGGAGCGGGGACCGCGACCGCCGTGTGTGACGAATTCGCGAAGTTTATCCCAGGAAGGTCAGCGGTTGGCGGCCGCCCGGATGAACGCGGCGATGTCGTTCGACTGCTTGAGCCGCGACGGTTCGTGGACGTACATCATGTGGCCCGCCTCGTAGTACGCCACCTCGATGTTCGACCGGAGGCCGGCGGGCAGTTGCAGGTGGGCGAGCACGTGTTCGGTCGCGAAGTACGGTGTGGCACCGTCGTGGTAGCCGGACGCGACGTGGACCTTCAGGTGCGGGTTGGCGCGCATCGCGGCGCCGAGCTTGTCGGTCACCGTGACATGGGAGTTCTCGAACTCCTTGTAGGACCAGCCTTCCGCGGCCGCCTCGCTCAGGGTCTCGTACGGGAGGTCGTTCGGGTACTCCAGTTCCGCGCGCACGTAGTGGTTCAGCGCGGCCGTGTACGCGCCCCTCAGCGCGGTGAACGACGGGTCGTCCTCCCAGTGCTCGCGGCCGTAGTCGGGGTCCCAGCCGGTGAACCGGCCGTCGAGCCTGCCCACGACCTGCCTGCGGTTGCGCAGCAGTTCGGTGTAGAACCGGACGTGCTCGACGCGCATGTCGACGCGGTCCACGTAGTCCTCGGCGAGCCCGGTGAGCGCGGCGAACCTGGCCACCGTGGCCGCACGGTCCTGTTCGGACAGTCTGCTGCCCTGCGCGAGGGCCCACGGGTAGTCGCGGCCGGCGAACTCCTCGGCGTCGGCGAGCACGTCGGCGAGCGGGCGGTCGCCGTGCAGGCCGTGGTAGTGCGCGAGCGCGGCGTAGGTCGGCAGGAACGTCACGTACGGCAGGTCGTTGCCGGTGGTGAAGTCCAGCGAGGCGAAGTCCAGCACGGCGGAGATGAGGATGAGCCCGTTGAGGTACATGCCGTGCCGCTGCTGCAGGTGCTGCGCGAGCCCGCCCGCGCGGGTGGTGCCGTAGGACTCACCGGCGACGAACTTCGGCGACAGCCACCGGCCGTTGCGGGTCGTCCACAGGCGGATGACCTCGCCGACCGACTCGATGTCGGCTCCGAAACCGTGGTAGTCGGCGGGTTTCTCGCTTTTCGTCGCGCGTGAGTAGCCGGTGCCGACCGGGTCGATGAACACCAGGTCGCTGTGCTCGAGTAGGGACTCGGGGTTGTCGACGAGACGGTACGGCGGCGGCTCGAGCGAGCCGGCGTCACCGCACACGGCGCGGCGCGGGCCGAACAGGCCGAGGTGGAGCCAGACGCTGGCCGAGCCGGGCCCGCCGTTGAACGCGAACGTCACCGGCCGGGTCGCCGCGTCGGCGTCGTCGAGGGTGTACGCGGTGAGGAACACCTCGGCCTTGGGCAGGTGCCCGTCGAACGCGCCGTCGGTGAGCACCTCCTTGCGCACGACCAGCCGGCCGGTCGTGGCCGTGTAGTCGAGCTTCCCCGAGCCGGTGGTCAGCGTGTGGGAGGTGGTGACGAGGTCGTCGGTCGGTTCCGGCGGGGTGCGGCCCTCGTCCTGTGTGTCAGCCATGGCGGCACCCTACGCTTGGTGAGGTGCCCGATCTTGCGGATATTGATCGACAGGTGACCACCTGCCGCCGCTGCCCGCGTCTCGTCGAGTGGCGGGAGGAGGTGGCGCGGGTCAAACGCGCGTCCTTCGCCGACTGGGACTACTGGGGCCGTCCGGTCCCCGGCTTCGGCCCGCCGGACGCGCGGATCGCGATCGTCGGCCTGGCACCGGCCGCCCACGGCGCGAACCGCACCGGCCGCATGTTCACCGGCGACCGCTCCGGTGACGTGCTCTACGCCGCCCTGCACGCGGTCGGTCTCGCGTCCCAGCCGACGGCGACCCACATCGGCGACGGGCTCGAACTGTACGGCGTGCGGATCACCTCGCCGGTGAAGTGCGCGCCACCGGCGAACAAACCGACCCCGGAGGAACGGGACAACTGCCGTCCGTGGCTCGCGGAGGAACTGGCACTGCTCGCGCCGACGCTGCGGGTGATCGTGGTGCTCGGCGCGTTCGGCTGGCAGGCGCTGCTGCCGGTCCTGTCGGCGGCGGGCTGGCGGATCCCGGTGCCCCGCCCCAGGTTCGGCCACGGTGTGACCGTGCCGCTGGCGGGGCCCGCCCCGCTCACGTTGCTGGGCTGCTACCACGTGAGCCAGCAGAACACGTTCACCGGCCGGCTCACCCCGGCGATGGTGGAAGCCGTCCTGACCGACGCGAAGCGCCTCGCAGCACGGGAACCCTGAGCTGGGCCGCCACGTTGTGATGGGTGACCGCCTCGCGGCGCCGCTCGACGGCGACGGGAGGCGTTGGCCCGTTCAGGGCACCTTCGCAGGCGAGGTGTCCGGACGGAGGTCGACGATGTGGTCTCAGGTGAGTGCGTTCGCAATGGTTCTCGGTCCGTGGGTCGCGGTGGCCGGGTTGGGGCTGTTTCTCACCTGGATCGTGATCGTGGTCCGGGAGTTCACCCGAGGGCACCTCGCCCGCTCCGGGCGTCCCTTCACGGCGCGGCTTTGGGGCATCACGATCGAGGTCGGCGCGGGCGACCCCGGCCGGACGGAGGCGGACCGCACATGAACACCCTCGTGTTCCTCGACATCGACGGGGTGCTGAACCCGTGGGCGGCGCAGGTGTGCCCGCCCGGCTACACCGAACACCGGTGGCGGGCCAGGAAGGCGTGGCTGTCGTCCGCGCACGGGCCCGCGTTGCTGGCGCTCGCCGAGCGCGTGGATGTCGAGCTGGTCTGGGCGAGCAGTTGGGCGGGCGACGCGAATGTGCTGGCGGGCAAGGCGATCGGGTTGCCGCCGCTGCGGGCCGTTACCTTCGCGGGCCCGCACGCCGACACCGGGCCGGAATGGAAGTTCGCCGCCGTGGGGCGGTTCGCCTACGGGCGGCCGCTCGTCTGGTTCGATGACGACTTCGACCTGCGGCCCGGCGCACGGGAGCGGTTCCTCCGCCGCCGTGATCAACCCACATTGCTCGTGCCCGTCGACCCGGCCGTCGGGCTGACCCAGGAACACCTCGACGCCGTCGCGGGCTAGGTATCGATCCGGGCAATCGCTCGCGCTGGCTGTGCCGGGTCCGGCATGCTGTCTGTCATGGGGGGTAACCGGCCGGCCCTGCTTTTCGCCGCCGCGGCGCTGTTGCTCGTGGTGGTCGCGGCGCGTGGGGCCTCGCCGGTGCCCAGCGCGATCAACGACCTGTCGATCGACCCGGGGCTGCCGTCGGTGCCCACCGGCGGTGGCCTGCCATCGCTGGGGCAGATGACCGCACCGGCCGACCCCGTGCTGGTGGGGAAGATCGTGCTCGTCCTGCTGGTCGTCATGGTCGTGCTGGCCACGGTGCTCTCGGTGCTCAGCTACCTGCGCAAACGGGGACGGCTGGGCATCGTCGCGCACGTGGTCGAGCCCGCGGAAGGGACCGTCGACACGGTGCCGCGTCTCCGGCTCAGGGAGGCCGTCCAGGAGGCGCGGGACGTCCTCACCAGGACCGGCGGCAGCCCTGGCGACGCCGTCATCGCGGCGTGGGTGACCCTGGAGCACGCCGCCGAGCACAAACGGGAACAGCACGAGACGGCCACGGAGTTCACGGTCGCGTTGCTGGAGAAGCAGCACGCCGACGAGGCGGCACTGCGGGAGCTGCGCACGCTCTACCAGCGAGCCAGGTTCGGCGCCGGTGGCGTCGACGCCGGTGCCGTGACCAGGGCCCGCGCCGCGCTCGACAAGATCCTGGGCACCGTCCGGTGAGCCTCAAACGGGCCGCGATGTTCGCGGTGGTCGTCGCGGCCGCGGTCGTCGGGGCCGGCATGTCCGCCATGTCCGTGCCCCTGCACTGGGCGCTGCTGGTCGCGTTGCCCGCCGCCGTGCTCACGCTCGCCGGGTGCCTGCTCGCCGGCACCTTCGACGCCGACTGGACCGCGGAGCCCGACCCGCCGGCCGCGAGCGTGACGCTGCACGCCACGTTCCTGACCGAGCGCCTCGAGCGGTCCACCATCGACCAGTACCGCTTCACCTCCCGCGTGCAGCCGCGCCTGCGCCGGATCGCGCAGTCCGTGCTCGGCCAGGACCTGGACACGCCGGTCGCCAGGGAACGGCTGGGTACCGACCTGCACCGGCTGCTCACCGCACGGGACGCCCAACTGCCACCGCCGAAGACGTTCGCCGCGCTGATGCGGCGTCTGGAGGAACTGTGACGACGTTGACCACCACCGACATCCGCACCGAGGCCGACGCGGTCCTCTCCGCCGTCGGCGAGGTGGTCGTCGGCAGGGACCGGCCGCTGCGGCTGGCGCTGGCCGCCGTGCTGGCCGGCGGGCACGTGCTGTTCGAGGACGTGCCCGGCCTCGGCAAGACGTTGATGGCCCGCAGCCTCGCGCAGGCGCTCGGCCTGGCGTTCAAGCGCATCCAGTGCACCCCGGACCTGCAACCGGCGGACATCACCGGCTCGTTCGTCTACGACCCGGCCGAGCGCGACTTCAGCTTCCGGGAGGGTCCGGTGTTCGCGGGCCTGCTACTCGCCGACGAGATCAACCGCACGCCGCCCAAGACCCAGGCCGCGCTGCTGGAGGCCATGCAGGAGAAGCAGGTCACCGTCGAGGGCCGCACGTTCGTGCTGCCGCACCCGTTCCACGTCCTCGCCACCGCCAACCCGGTCGAGTACGAGGGCACCTACCCGCTGCCGGAGGCGCAGCTCGACCGCTTCCTGCTGCGCCTGGACATCGGCTACCCGCCAGCGGCGGAGGAGGCGGAGGTGCTGCGCCGCCGTCTCGCCAGGCAGCGTGAGGAGACCGTGCTGGCGCCGGTCGTCGACGCGGCCCGGCTCGCCGGCCTGCAGGCCGCGCTCGAACGGGTCACCGTCGACGACGACGTGCTGCGCTACTGCGTCGACCTCGCGGGCGCCACCAGGACGCACCGCGCGGTCGAGGTCGGCGCCTCGCCCCGTGGCTCGCAGGCGTTGCTGCTGGTCGGCAGGGCCCTCGCGGTGCTGGACGGCCGCGCGTACGTGCTGCCGGAGGACGTGAAGGAGTGCGCGGTGGCCGCGCTCGCGCACCGGCTGACGCTGCGGCCGGAGACGTGGAGCACCGGCGTGACCGCGGCGCAGGTCGTGACCGAGCTGCTGAACCAGGTGCCCGGTCCGGCGACCACGCGGCCGGCTCCGGCATGACGCCCTGGCCCGGCGCCCCGCGGCGGGTCCGCGAACCCAAGGTCGTCGCCTGGTTCATGGCCCGCCGCGCGGTCCGCTTCCAGGGCTGGCGGCGCACCGACGCGCTGGTCCGCGCGCTGGTCTGCGGCGCGGGGCTGATGCTGGTCGGTCTGGTGATGCACCGTGTGGAACTGGCCGTGATCGGGTTGCCGCTGGTGATCGGTCTGCTGCTCACGAAGGCCCCGTCCGGTACGCCAGAGGTCGTGTCCGCGCCGCTGCCGGACACCGTCGTCGCCGGTCAGCACGCCGTGGTCGGCGTGACCGTGCGGCCGGGGGAGGGCGCCGTGTTCACCGCGCTGCGCATGCCGTTGCCGACGACGGCCGGCGTCGGCCCGGTGCACCTGCTGCCCGCCACCGACGGCGAGGTGCGGACCAGCGTCGTGTGGAACGCGTGGGGCCACGGCATCTACCTGCGCCCGGACCACCTGTTCGCGAGCCACGACGGGCTGCACGTGTTCGGGCCGGTCGTCGGCATCGCCGTGCAGCACACGGTGCTGCCGCCCATCGAGCCGCTCGTGCCGGGGCCGCTGCCACCGCGCGCCGCCGGTCTGGTCGGCATGCACCGCTCCGCCCGCCCTGGCGATGGCATGGAGCTGCGGGACATCCGCACCTTCCAGCCCGGCGACCGGCTGCGCCGCGTCGACTGGCGGGTGTCGCTGCGCGCGGCCGCCGCGGCGGGCGGCACGCTCATGCCCGGCACGCTGCACGTCCGCGAACGGCACGCGGAAGCCGACGCCGACCTGGTGCTGGCGCTGGACACCCGCCTCGATGTGGGGCGCGCGGTCGGTGAGTGGAACGCCCGGCCGGTCGGCATGGACGTGCGGCGGGGCGGCAGCCTCGACCTCGGGGTGCGTGCGTCGAGCTCGATCGCGGCGGCCTACCTGCGGCACGGTGACCGCGTCGGCCTCGTCGACCTCGGTCACCCGCGGGGCGGTGTGCCCGTCGGGTCCGGCCACCGGCAGCTGCAGCGGATCCGCCACCAGCTCGTGCACGCCGCGCGCCGCGTCGAGGGCAGCGGCGACCCGGTGCTGAACCAGACCCGGGTGCCCTCCGGTGCGACGGTCGTCGTGCTGTCGCCGTTCCTCGACGACCAGCTGGTCGACCTGACCGTCCAGCTCACCCGCCGGGGCAGGCTGGTGCTGGCGGTCGACCTGCTGCCCGCCGAGCTGGCGCCGGACCGGACCACGCCGTGGGGCGCGCCCGTGCTGTCGATCGTGCGGGCCGAGCACCGGATGCGCCTGCGGGCGGCCGAGGAGCACGGTGTGGTCGTGGTCCCGTGGGACCACGACCACGCGGACGGCAGGCTGGCGGCGATCCTGCGGCTGATCAGGGGGCGGCGGCGATGAGGAAGGAAGCGCTGGTCGTCGGCGGGGGAGTGCCCGCCGTCCTGCTCCGGGTGGTGGTCCTGGCGGCCGGCATCGCGATCCTGTTCGTGCCGCTGCAGGAGGGCACCACGACCGGGACGGTGGTGCTGCTGCTGCCCGCCGTGCTGGTGTCGGCGTACGCGCCGGCGTCGCCCGCGCCCGCCGTGGTGGTCGTGGTGGCCGCGGTGCTGCTGACGCTCGGCGGTGACGACCCGTTCCGGCCCGAGGTGCTGGTCATGATCCCGCTCGTGCACCTGTTCCACGTGGCGTGCGGGCTCGCGGGGGTGGTGCCCGCGGCCGGGCGCGTCCACCTGTCCGCGCTGCGCGCGACCGTGCTGCGCTTCCTGCTGATCCAGGCGGTGACGGCGGCGGTCGTGGTGCTGGCCGCGCTGCTGCCCGCGGCCCGGACCCAGCCGGTGGTCGAGGTGCTCGCGCTCGTGGGGCTGACCGCGGTCGTGCTGCTGGCCGTGTGGCTCCAGCGTGTGAAGTAGGTGTGTGGGGCACCACAGAGTGCACTGTCACAGGCGGGGCGGTGGGCGTTGCGCAGGTCAGGGTGACACCATGGAGATATGGCTCGAGGACTTTCGCAACCGAAGCGGATCGTGATATTGGGCGGCGGCTACGTCGGCCTGTACACGGCCCTGGGACTCCAGCGGAAGCTCAAGGGCAACGAGGCGTCCGTGACCGTCATCGACCCGCAGCCGCACATGACCTACCAGCCGTTCCTGCCCGAGGCGGCGGCGGGCGCGATCGAGCCGCGCCACGTGGTCGTGCCGCTGCGCAAGACGCTGCGGCGCTGTCACGTGCTGACCGCGCGGGTCACGAACATCTCGCACGCCGACAAGTGCGTGGAGATCGAGGCACCCGACGGCCACAAGGAGCACGTCGAGTTCGACGTCCTCGTCGTCGCGCTCGGCTCGGTGGCGCGCCTGATGCCGATCCCCGGCCTCGCGGAGCAGGGCATCGCGTTCAAGACCATCGGTGAGGCCATCTTCCTGCGCAACCACGTGATGTCCAAGCTGGACGCCGCGGCGAGCACAAAGGACCAGGAGCTGCGCCGCAAGCTGCTGACGTTCACGTTCGTCGGCGGCGGGTTCGCGGGCATCGAGGCGCTGGCCGAGATCGAGGACATGGCCAGGTACGCCACCAGGTACTACGAGAACATCGAGCCGACGGACCTGCGGTGGGTGCTGGTCGAGGCCGCGGGCCGGATCCTGCCAGAGGTCCGCGAGAGCCTCGGTGTGTACACGGTGCTGCAGCTGGAGAAGCGCGGCATCGAGGTCTACCTTTCGACGCTGGCGAAGTCGTTCGAGAACGGGCGCGTGCAGCTCTCGGACGGCACCGAGTTCGACAGCGACACGATCGTCTGGACCGCCGGTGTGAAGGCCAACCCGGTGCTGGCCACTTCGGATCTGCCGCTCGACGAGCGCGGCCGTCTCAAGGCGACATCCACGCTGCAGGTCGAGGGCCTGCCGGACGTGTGGACCGCCGGTGACAACGCGGCCGTGCCGGACCTGTCGCGGACCGAGGAGGACCCGAACGCGCTGTGCGCCCCGAACGCGCAGCACGCGGTCCGCCAGGCGAACCGGATGGCCAGGAACATCGTGGCCGTACTGCGGGGCCGCGAGCCGAAGGATTACTTCCACAAGAATGCGGGCTCGGTGGCGAGTCTCGGCCTGCACAAGGGCGTCGCGGACGTCTACAACATCAAGGCCAAGGGCTTCATCGCGTGGGGCATGCACCGCGGCTATCACGTCGCCCGGGTCCCCACGTTCAACCGGAAATTCCGCGTAGTAGCCGACTGGTTACTGAGTGGACTGTTACGCCGCGAGGTCATCTCGATGGGCCAGATCAACAATCCGCGAGCCGAGTTCGATCGCGTGTCGCGCAGCTGACACGCGCGTTTTCGGCAGACACCGCCAGGTAGCCTTACCCGCCCCAGGGCGGGTAGAGCCAACTGGCGTATCCCGGATTGGGCCAGCGGAAGGATTTTGCGAAAACCCCTCCGTGGCCACCTGATCACGTCCTAGGCTGCGGCTGCCCCCGTAGCCCAACTGGCAGAGGCAGCCCCCTTAAAAGGGGTGGAGTGCCGGTTCGAATCCGGTCGGGGGCACAGCTTTTCTCTCCTTTCTCGCCCGTTCCCGGCGACTCGCAGCAATTGTGCTGACACGGACTGTGTTCTCATTCCGCGCGCATTTTGTGGGAACGTTTGCATCTTTGCAGGTGAGAGTGCGTCCGGACACGGTGGACACACGGCCGACTGCGTTCCGCGATCAGGAAAGCGCTATTCCGGCGGGGGGGTTGACAGCATCGGTACATTCAACCTGTAGGTTAATTAACCGGACGGTTGAACACGATGGATCACCTGAGCACGACGTTCGCCGCGCTGGCGGACCCCACCCGGCGGGCCATACTGGCGCGGCTCGCGGACGGCGAGGCGACGGTCACCGAACTGGCCGAGCCGTTCGCGATGAGCCTCCCCGCGGTCTCGAAGCACCTGAAGGTGCTCGAACAGGCGGGCCTGATCACCAGGACCCGCACCGCGCAGTGGCGGCCGTGCCGTCTGGACGCCGCGCCGCTCAAGGAGGCCACCGACTGGCTGGCCGAGTACCGCCGGTTCTGGGAGGACAGCTTCGACCGCCTGGACGACCACCTCCGCGAACTGCAGAACAAGAAGGACCGATGACACCCTCTGTGGCAAACCGCCGATCAGGCCGAGTGCTTCGCAACCGCACCTCGAAGTCGGAGGTGGCGGAACGGCGATGACCGACCTGACCATCACCCGGATGCTCGACGCACCCCGCGAGCTCGTCTTCGCGGCATGGACGAACCCCGACCACCTCGCGAAGTGGTGGGGCCCCAAGGACTTCACCGCGTCGTCCTGCACGCTCAAGCTCACCGAGGGCGGCCGGTGGCGCACCTGCGTCACCGACGGCGCGGTCGAGTACTGGGCCAGCGGCGTCTACCACGAGATCGTGCCGCCGGAGCGGCTGGTGTTCAGCTTCTCGTGGGAGGAGCCGAAGGGCACCCGCGAGCACGACACGCTCGTCACCGTCACCTTCTCCGACCGTGACGGCAAGACCGAGATGACCTTCCACCAGGCGATCTTCCGCACGGTCGCCGAACGCGACGGGCACGTCGGCGGCTGGCAGGAATGCTTCGCCGACCTCGCCGCACACCTCAGGGAGCCGACATGACCGACGACATGACCGACACCGTGGCGCAGGGCGACCCGCGACTGCTCGACACCGACGTCGCGCAGCGGCGACTGACCGCGCTCGGCCCGCTGCGGCTCGCGTACGTGGCGCTGGACGGCACCCCCAGGGTCGTGCCCGTGCTGTTCCACTGGAACGGCGAGGAGATCGTGATGGGCGGCTTCGCGCCGTCCGCCCGCGGCCGCGCGCTGCGCGCCAAGCCCAGGGTGGCGCTCACGCTCGACACCGACGAACAGTCGCCCGAGGTGCTGTCGCTGCGCGGCGACGCGCGCGTCACCGAGGTGCGTGGCGTGGTGCCGGAGTACGAGACGTACATGCGCGCCGGCATGCCCGCGGAAGCGGCGGACGCCTACTTCGCCGAACTGCGGGCCAGGGACATGCTCATGGAGCGCATCACCGTCCGCCCGGACTGGGTCGCGGTCATCGACTTCCGGACGCGGTTCCCGGCCGCCATGCCCGAGTGGCTCCGGTCGTGAGCGGAGCCCGCGCAGCGAATCACCGAACAGCGCATCGGACACAGGGCGACCGTGAGCGGCGCCCCGCAACCCGCGAGAGGGAGTCATGAGCACCGCACTGCCCGAGATCGTGTCGCCGCAGGAGTGGGCGGCGGCCAGGGAACGGCTGCTGGTCGAGGAGAAGATCGCACTCCGCGCGCTGGACAAGGTCAACGCGCGGCGCCGCCGCCTGCCGATGGTCCGCTGGGACACCTCGTACGTGTTCCGGTCGACGGCAGGGGAGGCGACCCTGCTCGACCTGTTCGACGGCTGCCGCCAGCTGATCACCTACCACTACATGATGTTCCCCGGCGACCCGCACCGCTGTTCTGGCTGCGCGTTCCTGGTGGACAACATGCCGCACCCGGCGGCGCTGAACGCCCGCGACACCACGCTCGTGGTGACCGCGCCCGCGCCGCTGGCGGAGAGCGAGCCGTTCCGGGAGCGGATGGGCTGGACGGTGCCCTGGTACTCGACACAGGGTTCGACGTTCACGGCCGACTGCGGCGCGGGCCAGGGGTTCGGCGTGAGCGTGTTCCTGCGCGACGGCGAGTCGGTCTACCGGACGTACTACACGACCGGTCGCGGCGGTGACCTGCTGGTCGGCGCCCTGCGCTACCTCGATCTGACCCCGTTCGGCAGGCAGGAGGCGTGGGAGGAGTCGAGTCAGGGCACGGATGCGCCGGGAAGCTGGTGGCGACTCCACGACGAGTACTAAGTTACTGTTAATCGCAGTAACACTTAGCGTGGAGGTGGCGATGGCCCGGCAACCCATCGAGGTCGCGTTCGAGCGCAGGGGCAACGGCAGCCCGCTGGTGCTGCTCCACGGCATCGGGCACCGCTGGCAGGCGTGGGCACCGGTGCTGGACGCGCTGTCGGCGAGACACGACGTCATCGCCGTCGACCTGCCCGGTTTCGGCAGGTCGCCGCTGCTGCCCGACGGCCGTGGCTACGACATGCCCAGCGCCGTGCAGGCGTGCGCCGACATCTTCGAGGACCTGGGCCTGTCCCGCCCGCACGTGGCGGGGAACTCGCTGGGGGCGGTCATCAGCCTCGAACTGGCGTCCCGGGGCCTCGTGTCGTCGGCGACGGCACTGGCTCCCGCCGGCTTCTGGACGCCGAGGGACCGGGCGTGGGCGCTGCGGGTGCTTTCGATGATCAGGCTGTCGGGACGGTCACCGTCGTGGCTGCTCACGCCCCTGATCCGCAACCGGCTGTTCCGGATGGCGGCGGGCTGCGCGCTGTACGGGCACCCGTCCAGGATGACCGCCGAGATCATGCTGGCCGACCTGGCGTCGATGGTCGGTGGAGGCGCGTTCGACCTGGTGGCGGAGGCGGGGCGGGACTACGTGTTCGCCTCACCGCCGCCGTCGGTGCCGGTGACGGTCGCCTGGGGGACGCGGGACCGGATCCTGTGGCCGCGCCAGGCACGGCGGGCGGCGGAACTGTTGCCGCGGGCACGGCACGTGTGGCTGCACCGGGCAGGCCACGTGCCGATGATCGACGAGCCCGAGCAGGTGGCATCGCTGATCCTGGCGACCTGCGCGTCGGTCACCGCACGCGCCGCTTGATCTCCTGGTTCGTGCCCTGAAAGGCGCGTTCAGGGCGCTCAACGCCCTGAACGCGCCTTTCAGGGCATCCGGCTTCGCGGGGGGCGGGCGGGAGGGTCAGCGTTTTGCTGGTTGGCGTTGCGGGGGGACGGGCCGCTTCTCGCCGGAAGTGGGCTGCTCCGCTTCCGACTCGCCTTCCACCGGTTCCATCAGGGACGTGCTCATGTCGAGCAGTTCCCTCGTCTCGCGCAGACGGCCGCTCAGTTGTTCGCGCACCGCCGCCAGTTGCCGCACCTGCGCCATCACCGCGTCCACCCGGCGGCGGGATTCCTCGTCCGCTGCTGTCAGGCGGGCCGTGACCTCGCGTTCGCTGTCGGACTTCGCCTGGGCGAGTTCGCGCTGGAGGGCGTCGCGTTTGGCGGTCATCGACTCCGAGAACTCGCGGTCGATCCTGATGCGGTCGCGTTCCGCGGCCTTGTCGATGGCTTCCTGACGGCGTTCCGCTTCGGTGGTCATCTGTTCCACGCGGGTCTTCGCCGACGCCATCATCGACTTGTGGGTCCGGTTCAGCTCCGCGTGCTGCTCGTCGAGGGAACGCAGCAGGGACCGGTAGTGGTCGCGGAGTTCCGCCGACGCCTGCTCCGCCGCCGCCCAGGTCTGTTCGGCCGCCACCTTCGCGCGGGCGGTCACCTCCGCTGCCTGTGACTTCGCCACCGACAGCATCCTGGCCGCGCTCTGCTCGTCTCCCTGTGCCTCAAGGCGTTCGGTCAGCGCGGCGACCTCGCGGCGCGCGATCTCCAGCTCACCGCGCAGTTCCGCCGCCTGTGCCGCCGCCTCGTCGCGTTCCACCGCGGCACGTTCCAGTGCCGCGGCCAGCTCGTCCATGCGCTGTCTGACCTGCCCACGGTCGAAACCGTGGCGCACCACGGTGAAACCTGCCGGGTCGCGGTCATCGACGGCTGCCATGCTAGAACCGTACTCGGCTCACCGCGTACCGCAACAGATCCGGCCCCGACAGTCCACTGTAGACGCGGTCACCAGTGGAAGCCGCGGGTCAGGCGGGCCAGCGCCATCGCCGCGGCACCGAGGTGACGGTCACCCTTACCGATCTTCATCCGGCCGCCACCGCCCGCGGCCGCCGAGTCCGGGAAGATCCGGTAGCCCTGGTAGGCGATCGCGTCGACCAGGCCGGGAGCCACCGTGTAGGCCGCCGAGATCATGCGGCCGGTGGGGGTGTCGACGTGCTTCGGGCGCTTGCGCAACGCCTCCATCACCATCTCCGCCGCCTGCTCCGGCGACTTCGTCGGGAACGCGTCGTAGATCTTCGTCGGGCGGATCATCGGGGTCCTGACCAGTGGCATGTGCACCGTGGTGAAGGTGATGCCAGCGCCGTGGGTCTCCGTCGCGACGATCTTGGAGAAGTAGTCGAGCGCGGCCTTGGACGCCACGTACGCCGAGAACCTCGGCGCGATGCCCTGCACGCCGATCGACGACACGTTCACGACGTGCCCGAACCGGCGTTCGATCATGTGCGGCAGCAGCCCCAGGATCAGCCGGACCGCACCGAAGTAGTTGATGGCCATCGCACGCTCGTAGTCGTGCATCCGGTCGTAGGACAGCTGCACGGACCGCCGGATCGACCGGCCGGCGTTGTTCACCAGCATGTCGATGCCCGGCTGCTCCACCAGCATCAGCGCGACGGTCTTCGCCACCGACTCGTCGTCGGTCAGGTCGCACGGGTACACGAACGCCTGCCCGCCCGCCGCGGCGATCTCGGCGCGGACCTCCTCCAGCTCGGCCTGCCTGCGTGCGACCAGGAGCGGCACCCCGCCCGCCTCGGCGACCTTCAGCGCGGTCGCCCGCCCGATGCCCGAGGACGCGCCCGTGATCACCACGCGCCTGCCGTCCAGCTCACCGCGCTGGCCGTGCCTGCGGGCGCGGAACGGGTCGAGGTGCTCGCGCCAGTACCGCCACAACACGGCCGCGTACTCCTCGAGCGGCGGCACGTCCACGTCGGTGCCCGCGAGCGCGACGCGGGTCTGCGTCGAGTCGAAGACCGGTTCGAACGTGAGCGTCGTCAGCAACACCGGCGGGATGCCGAGCCGGTCGAGGAAGGCGTCCCGCGCGATCGTCACGCCAGGCACGTGCTCGGCCAGCTTCACCAGGTTGACCAGCGGTTTCGCGAACCCGGCGCCGAGCTCCACGGTCGAGACCGGCGCGCCTGCCGCGCTCGCGAACGCGTCGTAGACGCCGCGTGCCGACTGCGGCGACGGGTTGACCAGGTGGAACGCGTGCCCGTCCAGTCCCGGTGCGGTCACCAGGTGCGCCATGGCCTTAGCCACGTAGTCGACCGGCACGATGTTGGTGTCGCCGATGTCCGGGAACACCAGCGGCACGGAGGGCATCGCCGAGAGCCGCTGCAGGGCGGGGAAGAAGTAGTAGGGCCCGTCGATCTTGTCCATCTCGCCGGTGACCGAGTTGCCGACCACGATCGCCGGCCGGTAGACCCGCCACGGCACCTCGGTCTGCGTGCGCACCAGGCGCTCGGACTCGAACTTGGTCCGGTGGTACGGGGTGACGAGCCGCTGGCCCGCGTCGAACATCTCCTCGGTGAACCGGCCGCGGTAGTCACCGGCGACCGCCACCGACGACACGTGGTGCAGGCAGCCGACGTCGAGCGCGGCCGCCAGGTCCAGCACGTGCCTGGTGCCGTCGACGTTCGCGGCGATGCTCGCGTCGTCGTCGGCCGCGATGTCGTACAGCGCGGCGAGGTGCACGAGGTGGTCGACGGTCCCGGTCAGCTCGGCGATCCGCTCGCCGGTGATGCCGAGCCGCTCGGACCGCACGTCACCGACCAGGTTGCGCACCTTCTCCGTGGCAGGCCAGTCCCGCGCCACCTCGGCGAGCCGGTCCTGGGAGCGCTCGCGCACCAGCACCCACACCCGTTCGGTGTCGGGCCTGGCCAGGACCTCCGCGACGTAGTGCCGCCCGATCAGACCGGTCGCGCCGGTCACCAGGTAGGTCGCCATGCCAAGCTCCTTCCGCTACGACACCTGAGCGTGCGGCTTCGACCGGTAGGTGTCCAGGACCCCGGGGTCCTGCAGTCTCATCCACGAGATCACTTCGGTGTAGGTGGCGCACACCGTCTGGGGGCGCACGCACACCTCGTTCATGAACTGTTCCGTCGCCCGGCTGAACGCGCCACCCGACCAGTCGTTGAAGTGGTTCCCGACGGTGAGCGGCGCGCGGTTGGTGTTGTAGGCCGCCTGGTAGGCCGCCCGGTACGTGTCGAGGGTCACCGAGGTGAACTCGGCGTCGCGGCCGGGCTCGTCCTTCGCGCCGTTGAGCGAGTACCAGAGGTTGTAGTCCATCATGATCACCTTCTTGCCTGCCAGCGCGGGGACCCGCACCACGGGCACCGGGAACTCCCACACGCCGGCCCGCCGCCGCGGCCAGGCGATGCCCTCGGTGGTGATGCTGGTGTCGTAGGTCATGCCGTGCTCGGCCGCGGCGGGCAGGTACGCGTCCGGCTCGCCCTCCAGGCACGGCACGCGGCCGCCCTTGACCGCGTTCTCCGGCACCTTGAGTCCCCTGGCCGCCGCGCCGCGCACGAACGTGAAGAACTGGTCCAGCTCCGCGGTCCAGTCGTCCCTGGTCCAGCGGGCGCCGCTGGGCTCGTTGCCCGCACAGAAGTGCCCGTTGTAGTGGGTGCCGATCTCGTGGCCCTGCCGGTAGGCGGTGTTCAGGTCTTCGATGAGGGTGGCGACCTCGGCCTCGGTGCCGCCGAAGCTGATCGACGCCCGGCCACGGCCGTGGCCGGGGCCCGCGTACTCGCCGCGCATGTGGTCCGGCAGCAGGTAGAGGCCGGACAGGAAGCCGGTGACGTGCGCGTCCACCTTCTCCGCGAGCGGCAGGATGCGCTGCCAGTGCGCGTGCGACCCGGCGCCGTCGAAGGAGAAGAGCACGAACTGCGGTGGCTTCTCGCCGTCGCGCAGCTTGCGCATCCACTCCGGCGGCGCGGCCTTGCCCTGCGCGGCCGGTGCCTGTCCGGCCCGCGACGGCCGCTCCGGCCCGACCGTGCCGAGGACCAGGAGGATCAGGAACGTCAGCGCGAGCGCGACCCCGGTGACGATCGGCCCCCAGCGCCGGCTCATGGCGTCCTCCCGTGATCCTCGGTAAGGCTAACGGAGAGTAGTCCTTCAACTGGGGGACGCCGGGCCGGGTGAGTCCGTTGCGATTAGTGTTCGCTTAGGGTTCGGCATAACGATCACGCGCAAACGGGTAAAGTCACCTTTACCGTCCGGGAACCGACCGGCATGGTTTCGCGTTGAACCCGGTGCAGGAGCCAGACAGGCCCAGGAGGAACAGGTGCGTTCTACCAGTAATCCCGCGTTCCGGAACTTGCCTCAGGGCGGGTACGGCGGCGGCTACGCGGGCTTCCAGACCCAGCCGCAGGCGAACATGCCGGGATACGGCGGCTACCAGGCGCCGCCGACCACGGGTGAGCGCCCGATGACCGTCGACGACGTGGTCACCAAGACCGCGTTGACGCTCGGCCTCGCGCTGATCACCGGTGTCATCACGGCCGTGGCCGTGCGAGCGGGCGCGATCAGCCCGTACCCGCCGATGATCATCGGCATGCTCGTGGGCCTCGTGCTGGCTCTCGTCATCATCTTCAAGCAGATGCCGAAGCCGGGCCTCGTGCTCGGGTACTCGGCGGCGGAGGGTGTCTTCCTCGGCGCCATCACCGGCGTGTTCGAGGCACTCGTGCCGGGCATCGCGCTGCAGGCCATCCTCGGCACGGCGCTGGTGTTCGTCGTGATGCTCGTCGTCTACAAGACGGGCGCGGTCCGGGTCACGCCGAAGCTGACCAAGTGGATCATCGGTGCCACGGTCGCGGCCGCCGGCCTGATGCTGATCAACCTGGTCATGTCGCTGTTCGGCGTCAACATGGGACTGCGGGACGGCGGCACCATGGCGATCATCTTCTCGATCGTCGTGATCGGCATCGCGGCCTTCAACTTCCTGCTCGACTTCGACATGGCCGACCGGATGATCCGCACGGGCATGCCGTCCAAGTTCGCGTGGCTGGCCGCGTTCGGCCTCATGACCACGCTGGTCTGGCTGTACCTGGAGATCCTGCGGCTGCTGTACTACTTGAACTCCGACTAGACCTATCTCTAGGGAAGGGGCGTTCCGTCGTGCGGGCGGGGCGCCCCTTCTGCTTGTCCGGGGGCTCGCTCCCCAGACCTTCGCTCCGGTGATCGACGACCGGCCCGCTGCGCGGACCCGCAGCGCAGGGGGCAAGACCAGCAGGCAGCCTCCGGCCCCCCGGAATCCAGCGTAACGAGGGCCACCGACAGAACCGGGCACGCGAGCCCGACCTGTCCACAACCCGCACCGCACGAGACCCCGCCAAACCGGATCCCCTGTTCCAGGGGGATTCCGCGAGTTCTACACTTGGCGGCGGTCTTGTGAAGCACTTCACGACAAGCACGCGGGAGCTTGTGAAGATTTTCACAAGCTAGGGGTTAGGCATGCCTAACCAGCGGCGGCGTCGGAGAGACCCATAGGGTGCCCGACGAGCGGCGCAGATGGTGAGCTCCGCAAGCGGGGAAAGGACGGCGAAGGTGTCACTCGCAGCTGTCAGCACATCTGTAGCACAGAACGAGAACGTCTCGGCAGGGCTGGGGAGCTACTTCCCGTTGGTCCTGCTCTTCGCACTGGCGGCGGCCTTCGCGGTGCTTTCCGCCCTGCTCGGTCCGCTGGTCGGCCCGAAGCGCTACAACCGCGCGAAGCTCGAGGCCTACGAGTGCGGCATCGAACCGTCGCCGCAGCCGGTGGTCGGCGGAGGGCGGGTGCCGGTGGCGTACTACCTGACGGCCATGCTCTTCATCCTGTTCGACATCGAGATGGTGTTCCTCTACCCGTTCGCCGTCTCCGCGGACGCGCTGGGGCTCTTCGGGCTGGTGGAGATCTTCTTGTTCATCGCGACGCTCGGCTTCGCCTACGCATACGTGTGGCGGCGCGGCGGGCTCGACTGGAACTGACGGGAGGCGGACATGGGACTCGAAGAGCGGCTCCCGAACGGCATCCTTCTGGCCAGCCTGGAAAAGCTGGTCAACTGGGGCCGTAAGAACTCGCTGTGGCCGGCCACCTTCGGTCTGGCCTGCTGCGCGATCGAGATGATGACGACCGGCGCTCCGCGCTACGACCTCGCGCGGTTCGGCATGGAGCGGTTCTCCGCGACGCCGAGGCAGGCCGACCTGATGATCGTCGCGGGCCGGGTGACCAACAAGATGGCGCCGGTCCTGCGCCAGATCTACGACCAGATGGCCGAGCCGAAGTGGGTGCTCGCCATGGGCGTGTGCGCCTCCTCCGGCGGCATGTTCAACAACTACGCGGTCGTCCAGGGCGTGGACCACGTCGTCCCGGTCGACATGTACCTGCCCGGCTGCCCGCCCCGGCCCGAGATGCTCCTCGACGCGATCCTCAAGCTGCACGCCAAGATCGCCGACGAGCCGATCAACGCCCGCCGCGCGGCGCTGCGCGAGGCCGAGGGCAAGCGCACCGAACTGATCGCCTCCTCCGTCAAGTACGCGAAGAAGTGAGCACCGAAATGAACACAGCGACGCGAAGCGTTTCCATGAGCGGGTGGGGGCGGGGCTGAGGATGGCGGCTGACGAACCCACCACACCAGCGCCGGGCGAGCCGGGCTCCAGCGCCGAGCGGCCCGCCGGGAACGAGCAGCGGCCCGCACCCGGCGACGCGCTGCCCAAGTCGAGTGACGCGCTGCCCGAGCCCGGTGAGCCGCTGGTCGCGGGCAAGGCCCGCAAGGGCATGTTCAGCGTCTCCGGCTCCGGTGACACCTCCGGCTTCGGCGGTCTGCGCCTGCCCGCGCACGTCGCGGCACCGGCCGAGCGGCCCTACGGCGGCTGGTTCGACGAGTTCACCGACCAGCTGCTCGCGTCCATGCGGGAGCGGAGCATCCCGGTCGAGGCCATCCAGCAGGTGACCGTCGACCGCGGCGAGATCACCTACTACGTGGACCCCGCGCACCTGGTGGCCCTGTGCCAGATGCTGCGCGACGACCCCGCGCTGTGCTTCGAGCTGTGCAGCTCGGTGTCCGGTGTGGACTACGGCGTGGACGTGCCGCAGCGCCTCCACTCCGTCTACCACCTGACGTCGATGACCTACCGCCGCCGCATCCGGCTCGAGGTGGCCATCGACTGGGACGGCGAACAGGACGGCCAGCCGCACTGCCCGTCGATCGTGGGTGTCTACCCGACCGCGGACTGGCAGGAACGCGAGACCTGGGACATGTTCGGGATCGTCTACGACGGACACCCGGCACTCACCCGGATCCTCATGCCGGACGACTGGGACGGCTTCCCACAGCGGAAGGACTACCCGCTCGGCGGCATCCCCGTGGAGTACAAGGGCGCGGAGATTCCCCCGCCCGACCAGCGGAGGTCGTACTCATGACCCGCTTCTCGAAGTGGCCAGCCCCGGGACGCGCAGATTTCAGCGCCGTCTCGATCAGCGGGAGGTCGTACCCATGACCGAGAACCTCAGCGACGTCACCACCGGCACCAAGCCCGACTCCGGTCGGCCGGACGGCTCCGACGAGCCGTACGCCGCCGAGCGGGAGACGACAGAGGGCCGGATCTACAACGTCACCGGCGGCGACTGGGACACCGCGCTCGACGACGCCATCCACGACGAGCGGATCATCATCAACCTCGGTCCGCAGCACCCGTCGACGCACGGCGTGCTGCGGCTGGTGCTCGAACTCGAGGGCGAGACGGTCACGCAGGCCAGGTCGGTCATCGGCTACCTGCACACCGGCATCGAGAAGAACGCCGAGTACCGGACCTGGACCCAGGGCGTCACGTTCGTGACGCGCATGGACTACCTCGCGCCGCTGTCCAACGAGGCCGCCTACTGCCTCGCGGTCGAGAAGCTGCTCGGCGTCGAGGCGCCGGTCCGCGCGCAGGTCATCCGGGTCATGCTCCTGGAGATCAACCGCATCTCCTCGCACCTGGTCGCGCTCGCGACCGGCGGCATGGAGCTGGGCGCGGTGACCGCCATGACCGCGGGCTTCCGCGAGCGTGAGGAAGCACTGCACCTGCTGGAGTTCCTGACCGGCCTGCGCATGAACCACGCGTTCATCCGGCCGGGCGGTGTCGCTCAGGACCTGCCGGAGGGCTACGAGGTCAAGGTCCGCGAGTTCCTCAAGACGATGAACGAGCGGCTGCCCCAGTACGACAAGCTGCTCACCGGTCAGCCGATCTGGAAGAACCGCCTCAAGGGCGTGGGCTACCTGCCGGTCGACGCGTGTCTCGCGCTCGGCGCCACCGGCCCGGTCCTGCGGTCGGCGGGCCTGCCGTGGGACCTGCGCAAGACCGAGCCGTACCTGGGTTACGAGGACTACACGTTCGAGGTGCCGACCTCGACCGCGGCCGACTCCTACGCGCGGTACCTGCTGCGCGTCGAGGAGATGCACCAGTCGCTGCGGATCATCAACCAGTGCCTGAAGAAGCTCGAGCCGGGCCCGGTGATGGTCGCCGACGAGAAGATCGCGTGGCCCGCGAAGCTCTCGATCGGATCGGACGGCCTTGGCAACTCGCTCGAGCACGTCCGGAAGATCATGGGCCAGTCGATGGAGGCCCTGATCCACCACTTCAAGCTGGTGACCGAGGGCTTCCGCGTCCCGCCGGGCCAGGTGTACGTGCCGGTCGAGTCGCCGCGCGGCGAGCTGGGCTACCACCTGGTGTCCGACGGCGGCACCAGGCCGATGCGGGTCCACGTGCGCGAACCCAGCTTCGTGAACCTGCAGGCGATGCCCGCGATGTCGGAGGGCGGACTGGTCGCGGACGTCATCGCGGCCATCGCGTCGCTCGACCCGGTGATGGGAGGGGTGGACCGGTGAGTGAGTCACTGAGCACTGGCTCGACGTACGGCGGTTCGAGTGTCGGCGCGGGGGAGACCCACGTCGCCGCGGGCCCGGACGTCGACGTGGACGCCGCGTCCCCGTTGAGCCGCGCGGAGAACGACGCGCTGACCGTCGAGTCCACGCCGGACCTCTCGGTGTTCGGCCCGGACATCGTCGCCAGGGCGGAAGAGCAGAAGGCGCGCTACCCGGAGACCCGGTCCGCGCTGCTGCCGATGCTGCACCTGGTGCAGTCGGTCGAGGGTTACGTCAGCCAGGCGGGCATCGAGTTCTGCGCGAGGCGGCTGAACCTGGCCAACGCCGAGGTCGCCGCGGTCGCGACGTTCTACACGATGTACAAGCGCAAGCCGTGCGGCGAGCACCTCGTGAGCGTCTGCACCAACACGCTGTGCGCGGTGCTGGGCGGCGACGCGATCTACAAGAAGCTGACCGAGCACCTCTCGCAGGACGGCACGCCGCTCAAGCACGAGGACACCTCGGGCGAGCCGGGCACGCCGGGCTCGATCACCATCGAGCACGCCGAGTGCCTCGCGGCCTGCGACCTCGGCCCGGTGCTGCAGGTGAACTACGAGTTCTACGACAACCAGACGGTCGACTCGGCGGTCGAGCTGGTCGACGCGCTGCGGCGGGGCGAGAAGCCCGCGCCAACGCGTGGTGCCCCGCTCACCGACCTGCGCACGGTCGAACTGGAGCTCGCCGGGTTCTACCCGGAGGAAGAGGCGGAGTTCCGCGCCCGCATCGACGGCCCGTCGGCCGCTCCCGAGACACTGCGTGGCGCGCAGCTGGCCGCCGACCGCGGCTGGACCGCACCGGCGATGCCCGAGAAGGCACCGGCGCTTCCGGAGGTCGAGAAGAAATGACGACTGAAGAGAACACCACGTCGGCCACCCGGCCCGACCCGGTGACCCCGGTGCTCACGAAGCGCTGGCTGTCGCCGAACTCGTGGCAGCTCGCGACCTACGAGCGGCTGGAGGGGTACACCGCGCTCCGCACGGCGCTGCGCGGCACCCCGGAGCAGCTGGTCCAGCTGGTCAAGGACGCTGGGCTGCGCGGCCGTGGCGGCGCGGGCTTCCCCGCCGGTGTGAAGTGGTCCTTCATGCCGCCCAACGAGGACAAGCCGCACTACCTCGTCATCAACGCCGACGAGGGCGAGCCGGGCACCTGCAAGGACATCCCGCTGATGATGGCGGACCCGCACTCGCTGATCGAGGGCATCGTCATCGCCGCGTACGCGATGCGGTCCCACCACGCGTTCATCTACGTGCGCGGCGAGGTGCCGCACTGCATCCGCCGCCTCAACGCCGCGGTCCGCGAGGCGAAGGCGGCCGGGTACGTCGGCAACGACATCCTCGGCTCCGGTTTCGACCTGGAGATCACCGTCCACGCCGGTGCGGGCGCCTACATCTGCGGTGAGGAGACCGCGCTCCTCGACTCGCTCGAGGGCCGCCGCGGCCAGCCCCGCCTCAAGCCGCCGTTCCCGGCGGCCGCGGGCCTCTACGCCGCGCCGACCACGGTGAACAACGTCGAGACGATCGCGTCGGTGCCGTTCATCGTCAACGGTGGCGCGGACTGGTTCCGCACCATGGGGTCCGAGCGGTCGCCCGGCCCGAAGATCTACTCGATCTCCGGCCACGTCGAGAAGCCCGGCCAGTACGAGGCGCCCCTTGGCACCACGCTGCGCCAGCTGCTGGACATGGCGGGCGGCATGAAGGACGGCATCCCGCTGAAGTTCTGGACGCCGGGTGGCTCGTCCACGCCGATGTTCACCGCCGAGCACATGGACGTGCCGCTGGACTTCGAGGGCGCGGTCGAGGCCGGCTCGATCCTCGGCACCACCGCGGTGATGGTGTTCAACGAGACGGTGTCCGTGCCGTGGGCCGTGATGAAGTGGACGCAGTTCTACGAGCACGAGTCCTGCGGCAAGTGCACGCCGTGCCGTGAGGGCACCTACTGGCTCACCGGGATCCTCGAGCGGATGGTCGAGGGCAAGGGCACCGAGTCCGACATCGACACGCTGCTCGACATCTGCGACAACATCTTCGGCCGCTCGTTCTGCGCGCTCGGCGACGGCGCGGTGAGCCCGATCCAGAGCGGCATCAAGTACTTCCGGGACGAGTTCCTCGCCCTGTGCGACCAGAACAAGACCCCTGCGCTCGCTGGAGCCAACTCATGACTGCCATTGAAGAGAAGCCTGCCGGGCCCGCCGGCCCCGGAGGCAGTGGTGGGGCCCCCGTACCCGAGGGGCACGTCCGGCTGACCATCGACGGGGTCGAGGTGATCGCGCCGAAGGGTGAGCTGCTCATCCGCACGGCGGAGCGCCTGGGCACCGTCATCCCGCGGTTCTGCGACCACCCGCTCCTCGACCCGGCCGGCGCCTGCCGCCAGTGCCTGGTCGAGGTGGAGATGGGCGGGCGGCCGATGCCGAAGCCGCAGGCCTCCTGCACCCTCACGGTCGCCGACGGCATGGTCGTGAAGACGCAGCTGACCTCGCCGGTCGCGGACAAGGCCCAGCAGGGTGTGATGGAGCTGCTGCTCATCAACCACCCGCTGGACTGCCCGGTCTGCGACAAGGGCGGCGAGTGCCCGCTGCAGAACCAGGCGCTGGCGCACGGCCGCTCGGACTCCCGGTTCGTGGAGACCAAGCGGACGTTCCCGAAGCCGATCCCGGTGTCCACGCAGGTGCTGCTGGACCGCGAGCGGTGCGTGCTCTGCCAGCGCTGCACCCGGTTCTCCGAGCAGATCGCCGGTGACCCGTTCATCGATCTGCTGGAGCGCGGCGCGCACCAGCAGATCGGCATCGCGCAGAACAAGCCGTTCCAGTCCTACTTCTCGGGCAACACCATCCAGATCTGCCCGGTCGGCGCGCTGACGTCGGCCGCGTACCGGTTCCGGTCGCGGCCGTTCGACCTGGTGTCCGCGCCGAGCGTCTGCGAGCACTGCTCGTCCGGCTGCGCGGAGCGCACGGACTTCCGGCGCGGCAAGGTGATGCGCAAGCTCGCGGGCGACGACCCGGAGGTCAACGAGGAGTGGATCTGCGACAAGGGCCGCTTCGCGTTCCGGTACGTCACCGCGGGCGACCGGATCACCCGGCCGCTGGTGCGCGACGCCAGGACCGGTGAGCTGGCCCCGGCGTCGTGGACCGACGCGCTGCGGGTCGCGGCCGAGGGGCTCACGAAGGCCCGTGCCGGCAAGGGCGCCGCGGTACTGACCGGTGGCCGCCTGACCGTCGAGGACGCCTACGCGTACGCCAAGTTCGCCAGGGTCGCCCTGCACACCAACGACATCGACTTCCGCGCCCGTGCGCACTCCGCCGAGGAGCTGGACTTCCTGGCCTCCCGCGTCGTGGGCACCACCCCGGAGGACGGGGTCACGTTCCGCGCCATCGAGGCCGCGCCCGCTGTGCTGTGCGTGGCGTTCGAGCCGGAGGAAGAGGCGCCGATCGTGTTCCTGCGGCTGCGCAAGGCGGCCCGCAGGAACCGCGCCAGGATCTTCCACATCGGACAGTGGACCTCGCCGGGCGTCGAGAAGACGATCCGGCCGGTCAGTGTGGACAAGGGTTCCATCGGCACGCTGCTCGCGTGCCAGCCCGGCGCCGAGACCGCCGCGGTCGAGGGCCTCGTCTCACACGCGCCGGACGTCGCGGAGAGCCTGAGCAGGCCCGGCGCGGTCATCCTGGTCGGCGAGCGTGCCGCGCGGATCCCCGGCCTGCTGACCGAGCTGGTCAAGCTGGGCGAGGTCACCGGCGCCCGGATCGCCTGGATCCCGCGCCGCGCCGGTGAGCGCGCGGCGCTGGAGGCCGGTGCGGTCCCGACGCTGCTGCCCGGTGGCCGCATGGTCACCGACGCCGACGCGCGGGCCGAGGTCGAGCAGGCGTGGGGCCTCGCGGCCGGTGCGCTGCCCGCCACGCCGGGCCGCGACACCACCGCGATCCTCGAGGCGGCCGCGGCCGGTGCGATCGACGGGCTCGTGGTCGGCGGCGTCGAGGTCGACGACCTGCCCGACCCGGCGCTCGCGGAACAGGCACTGGCCAAGGCCGGCTTCGTCGTCAGCCTCGAACTGCGGGCCTCCTCGGTCACCGAGCACGCCGACGTGGTCCTGCCGGTCGCGCCGGCCGTCGAGAAGTTCGGCACCTTCGTCAACTGGGAGGGCCGCCGCCGCGAGTTCGGCACGACCATCGAGAGCACCGGCGCGCTGCCGGACTGCCGGGTGCTCGACACGCTTGGCGTCGAGATGGACGTCGACCTGTTCACCCAGACCCCGAAGGCCGCCGCGGGCGACCTGGCCAAGCTGCCGTCGGTGCTGCGCAAGGCGCCGCTGCCGGTCGAGCCGGCCGCCGCCGTGCGGTCGGCGGGCGAAGGCCAGGCGGTCCTCGCGACCTGGCGGCAGCTGCTGGACAACGGCTCGCTGCAGTCCGACGAGCCGCACCTGGCAGGTACCCAGCGCCCGGCCGTGGTCCGGCTGAACGCGGCGACCGCTGCCCGGCTCGGCGTCGACGGCACCGCGACCGTGAAGACCGAGCACGGTTCGATCACCCTGCCGGTCGAGCACGCGGACCTGCCGGACGACGTCGTGTGGCTGCCCGCCAACTCGGGTCCGTCGAAGGTCGGCCGCGTACTGCGGGCCGGGCACGGCGACGTCGTCTCGGTGACTGCCGAAGATCTGCTCGCAGGATCGAGCGTCGAAGCCGGAACCCTCACCGGTAGTACAGGAGGCGAGTGAGCCATGGACAGGGCTGCACTACTTGCCGACGATCCGCTCTGGCTGATCCTGATCAAGGTCGTGGTCGTGCTCTTCATAGGGCCGATCATCACCGTCGCCATGATCGTGGCCGAGCGGAAGGTCATGGGGCGCATGCAGCAGCGGCCCGGCCCCAACCGGGTCGGCCCGTTCGGCCTGCTCCAGTCCCTGGCGGACGCGATCAAGCTCCCGTTCAAGGAGCAGATCATCCCGGCGAGCGCGGACCGCAAGGTGTACTTCCTCGCCCCGGTCATCGCGACGATCCCGGCACTGATCGCGTTCTCCGTGATGCCGGTCGGGCCGAAGGTGTCGATCTTCGGTGAGGAGACGGTGCTGCAGCTCGTCGACCTGCCGGTCGGCGCGCTGCTGGTGCTGGCCTGCTCCTCGGTCGGCGTCTACGGCATCGTGCTCGCTGGCTGGTCGTCCGGGTCGCCGTACCCGCTGCTCGGCGGGCTGCGGTCGGCCGCGCAGGTGATCTCCTACGAGATCGCGCTCGGCCTCTCGATCGTCGGCGTGGTGCTGTACACGGGGTCGCTGTCCACCGGCGACATCGTCGACGCGCAGCAGAACGGCTGGTACGTCTACCTGCTGATCCCGAGCTTCCTGATCTTCCTGGTGTCGATGGTCGGCGAGACCAACCGCGCGCCGTTCGACCTCCCAGAGGCCGAGTCGGAGCTGGTCGGCGGTTTCCACACCGAGTACAGCTCGATGAAGTTCGCGCTGTTCTTCCTCGCCGAGTACGTCAACATGCTGATCGTCTCGGCGTTCGCCACCACGTTGTTCCTCGGCGGGTACATGGCGCCGTGGCCGATCTCGCTGATCGGCGACAACTACTTCAACTCGGGCTGGTGGCCGGCACTCTGGTTCTTCGGCAAGGTGTTCGCGCTGCTGTTCTGCTTCATCTGGCTGCGTGCCACGCTGCCGAGGTTCCGCTACGACCAGTTCATGAAGCTCGGCTGGAAGGTCCTGGTTCCGGCCAACCTGGTCTGGATCGTCGCGGTGGTCGCGGTCCGCGCGTTCCGCAACGAGCAGAACATCTCCACGGGCCAGTGGGTGTTCTGGATCGGCGCGGGTGTGCTCGTGCTGATCCTGCTGGCGCTGCTGCTGCCCGACCGCAAGGTCGAGGACGACGAGGAGCGCGTGCCGATCACCGGCAGCGGTTATCCGGTGCCGCCGCTGGACCTGGAGATCCCCAAGGCGCCCAAGCGCAAGGCGGTCCGCAAGGCGGGCAGCCGCCGCCAGCGCGCCACCGTCGCGGCCACCGCGCAGGAGAAGGAGTCCACCGATGGGGATGTTTGATCCGTTCAAGGGTTTCGGGGTCACCTTCTCGACGATGTTCAAGAAGGTCGTCACCGAGCAGTACCCGGAGGACTTCCGCCCGACCGCGCCGCGCTACCACGGCCGCCACCAGCTCAACCGGCACCCGGACGGGCTGGAGAAGTGCGTCGGCTGCGAGCTGTGCGCGTGGGCCTGCCCGGCCGACGCGATCTTCGTCGAGGGTGGCGACAACACCGAGGAGGAGCGCTACTCGCCCGGTGAGCGGTACGGCAAGGACTACCAGATCAACTACCTGCGGTGCATCGGCTGCGGCCTGTGCGTCGAGGCCTGCCCGACCAGGTCGCTGACGATGATCAACGAGTACGAGCTGGCCAACGACAACCGCCAGGACCTGATCTGGACCAAGGAACAGCTGATGGCGCCCCTCATGAAGGGCATGGAGCAGCCACCGCACCCGATGCGGCTCGGTGACACCGAGCAGGAGTACTACGTCGACGCGCCGCGCCTCGCCAGGAAGTGGGGCTACCCCGATCCGACCAAGGAGGACGCGAAGTGAGCGCCTCGCAAGCCGCTCTGGTCCTCGCGCAGGGCGTCCAGAACCAGATGTCGACCGGTGAGTCGATCTCGTTCTGGGTGCTCGGCCCGTTGGCGTTGTTCGGTGCGCTCGGCATGATCTTCGCGCGCAACGCGGTGCACTCCGCGCTGTTCCTCGTGCTGACGATGCTGAGCCTCGGTGTGCTGTACATGGTCCAGCAGGCGCCGTTCCTCGGCTTCGTGCAGATCATCGTCTACACCGGCGCGATCATGATGCTGTTCCTGTTCGTGCTGATGCTGGTCGGCAGGGACTCGTCGGACTCGGTCGTCGAGGTGCTGCGGGGGCAGCGCCTGTTCGCCACGCTGCTGGGCCTCGGTCTCGCCGTGCTGGTCGTCACCGCGGTCGCCAGGTCGCTGACCGAGGTCACGCCGGTCGGACTGCAGGGCCCGGAGGCCAACGGCGGTGTCGGCAACGTCGAGAACATCGGCCGGTCGATCTTCACCGACTGGCTGTTCCCGTTCGAGCTCACGTCCGCGCTGCTGATCACCGCCGCCGTCGGCGCGATGGTGCTCGGCTTCGTCGACCGGCACACCAGGGGCCGCAAGACGCAGAAGGAACTGGTCGAGGCCCGCTTCAGCGGCGGGCACGACCGTCCGTCGCCGCTGCCCGGCCCCGGTGTCTTCGCCACGTCCAGCTCGGTCGCCACGCCCGCGCTCCTGCCGGACGGCTCGGTCGCGCCGGAGTCGCTGTCGCGGCTCATCGACAACGCGGCCGCCGAGCAGTTCGAGGACAAGCGCAAGGCGGTCTCGGGCAGCGCGCACGCAGCTGACGCCCGTGCCCTGAACCCGACCCGAGAAGGGGAACCCCAGTGACCCCAACGGTCTACCTGCTGCTCTCCGCGCTGTTGTTCACCATCGGCGCGGTCGGTGTGCTGGTCCGGCGCAACGCGATCGTCGTGTTCATGTGCATCGAGCTGATGCTGAACGCGGTGAACCTGTCGCTGGTCACCTTCGCGCGGATCAACGGCTCGCTCGACGGGCAGATCATGGCCTTCTTCGTGATGGTGGTGGCCGCGGCCGAGGTCGTGGTCGGGCTCGCGATCATCATGTCGATCTTCCGTACCCGCCGGTCGGCCTCTGTGGACGACGCCAACCTGCTGAAGTACTGAGGGGTATTCCGTGTCGTCTACATACCTGGTGGCGCAGGCCCAGGAGGTACACGAGGCCACCGGCCTCGCGGGTTCCGCCTGGCTGCTGATCGCCTTCCCGCTGGTCGGCGCCGCCGTGCTGTTGCTCGGCGGCAAGGCCACCAACGCGTGGGGCCACCTGCTCGGCTGCCTGACGGTCATCGCGTCGTTCGTCTACGGCGCCATGCTGTTCTTCTCCTCCACCGGGATGGAGAAGAGCGAGCGCGTCCAGAACGTGTCGATGTTCGACTGGATCCCGGTCGATCAGCTGCAGGTCGAGTTCGGGCTGCGCATCGACCCGCTGTCGATCAGCTTCGTCCTGCTGATCACCGGTGTCGGTGCGCTGATCCACATCTACTCGATCGGCTACATGGCTGACGACCCCGACCGGCGGCGGTTCTTCGGGTACTTCAACCTGTTCGTCGCCGCGATGCTGATCCTGGTGCTCGGCAACGGGTTCGTGACCCTGTACCTCGGCTGGGAGGGCGTCGGTCTCGCCTCGTACCTGCTGATCGGGTGGTACACCAACCGCCCGGCCGCGGCGACCGCGGCCAAGAAGGCGTTCCTGATGAACCGGGTCGGCGACGTCGGCCTGGCGCTCGCGATCTTCATCATGTTCGCCGAGCTGGGGACCACGCAGTACACGGAGGTGTTCGCGAACCTCGACCAGCTCTCGCCCGCGTCGATCACCGCGATCACGATCCTGCTGCTGCTGGGTGCCTGCGGCAAGTCCGGCCAGGTCCCGCTGCAGGCGTGGTTGCCGGACGCGATGGAGGGCCCGACCCCGGTCTCCGCCCTCATCCACGCGGCGACGATGGTGACCGCGGGTGTGTACCTGATCGCCCGCGCCAACCCGATCTACATGCAGTCCGAGGACGGCAGGCTGGTCGTGACCCTGGTCGGCGTGGTGACGCTGCTGGTCGGCTGCATCATCGGCTGCGCCTACGACGACATCAAGAAGGTCCTGGCGTACTCCACGGTCAGCCAGATCGGCTACATGATGCTGGCGGTCGGTCTCGGCCCGATCGGGTTCGCGCTCGGCATCATGCACCTGCTGACGCACGGCTTCTTCAAGGCCGGGCTGTTCCTGGGCGCCGGGTCGGTCATGCACGCCATGAACGACGAGGTCGACATGCGCCGCTACGGCGGGCTGTGGCGGATCATGCCGATAACGTTCGCCACGTTCGGTCTCGGCTACCTCGCGCTGATCGGCATCCCGCCGTTCTCCGGCTTCTTCTCCAAGGACGCGATCATCGAGGCCGCGTTCGGCGCCGAGGGCTGGCGCGGCTGGGTGTTCGGCGGCGCCGCGCTGCTGGGTGCCGGCCTCACCGCCTTCTACATGACGCGCCTGATGTTCATGACCTTCTTCGGCAAGAAGCGCTGGGAGGAGCTGAAGTCCGCCGACGGCCGCGACTTCCACCCGCACGAGTCGAAGCCGGTCATGTGGGTGCCGATGGCGGTACTGGCGATCGGTTCGGTCGGCGCGGGCTGGTTCTTCGCCTCCGGTGACCGGCTCGCCGACTGGCTCTCCCCGTCGCTCGGTGCGCTGCAGGAGGCCGAGCACACGGTCATCCCGCACTCGCTGGTGCCGATCCTGACCGTCGCGCTGTCGGTGCTGGGTGCCCTGCTCGCGTGGCTGATCGTCGGCCGCCGCGACGTGCCGGTGGTCAAGCCGGAGCCGGTCAGCTTCCCGGTCCGGGCGGCACGCAGGGACCTGTACGGCAACGCCCTCAACGAGACGCTGGTCGCCCGCCCGGGCACCTGGCTCACGCGGGCGCTGGTGTACGTGGACAACAAGGGCGTCGACGGTCTCGTGAACGGCATCGCCGCCGGGTTCGGCGGTAGCTCCGGCCGGCTGCGCAGACTCCAGACCGGGTTCGTCCGCTCGTACGCGGCGACGATGCTCGCCGGTTCGATTCTGGTACTGATCGCCTTCCTGGCGGTGAGGTACGCGTGACGATCCCGCCTCCCCGCAATTTTGACTGTTGGTTCCGTCGGGATCTGACGTTCCCGTCGATCACGTACTTGTGGCCGGCAAGCGTCCCGTTCCCCTTGGGTGCGGTCGGGAAGCATGCGGCTCTGACACAGGGGGCGTCATCATGACCTCCACATCCGGTGCGGCCGTGCTGGTCGCACTCCTGCTGATCCCGCTCGTCGGCGCGATCATCGTCGCGTTCCTGCGGGACAACGACCGCCTCGCCAAACTGGTGGCGCTCGGCTTCTCGCTCGCCGAGTTCGTGGTCATGGTGATCTCCTGGATCTCCTACGACCCGTCTGGCGCACGGCTCCAGCAGGCCTTCTCGGTCGACTGGATCCCCGCACTCGGCGTGCACCTGTCGTTCGGCATCGACGGCATCGCCCTGGTGATGATCGCGGCGCTGGCACTGCTGGTGCCGGTCGTCATCGGTGCGGGGTGGACGGACAAGCTGCCCGCCGACCGCAGCGCGGGCGGGTTCCTGTCGCTGATCCTGCTGCAGCAGGCGATCACGATGGGCGCGTTCGCCGCGACCGACGTGTTCGTGTTCTACGTGCTGTTCGAGGTCATGCTGATCCCGATGTACTTCCTCATCGGGCAGTACGGCGGCGCGCGGCGCCAGTACGCGGCGGTCAAGTTCTTCCTGTACTCGTTCCTCGGCGGCATGATCATGCTGGCGTCGATCATCGGCGCCTACGTCCTCGCGGAGGACAAGCTGGGGGCGGGCACGTTCGACTGGGCCACGCTCGTCCAGGTGGTCTCCGACGCGCCGCTGTCGAACCAGATCTGGATCTTCCTCGGCTTCTTCCTCGCGTTCGCGGTGAAGGCGCCGCTGGTGCCGCTGCACACCTGGCTGCCGGACGCGGCCGCGGAGGCGCCGATCGGCGTGTCCGTGATCCTGATCGGCATCCTGGACAAGGTCGGCACGTTCGGCTTCCTGCGCTACCTGCTGCCGATGACGCCGGACGCGAGCAGGACGCTGGCGCCGCTGGTGCTGGTCATGGGTGTCGCGGGGGTCATCTACGGCGCGCTGCTGGCGACCGGCCAGCGGGACATGAAGCGCTTCATCGCGTACGTGTCGATCGCGCACTTCGGGTTCATCGCGCTGGGCATCTTCTCGTTCTCGGCGCAGTCCGAGACCGGTGCGGTGTCCTACATGCTCAACCACTCGATCTCGACCGGCATGCTGATCCTGGTGATCGGCATGGTCGTGGCGCGCGGTGGCTCGTCGCTGATCGCCGACTACGGCGGGCTCGCCAAGATCACCCCGGCACTCGCGGGCGTGTTCCTGCTCGCCGGTCTCGCCTCGCTTTCGCTGCCCGGCACGAACTCGTTCATCTCCGAGTTCCTGGTGCTGATCGGGTCGTACGGCAACGAGCCGGTCTACACGATCATCGCGACGGTCGGCATGATCTTCGCCGCGCTGTACATCCTCTGGCTGTACCAGCGGATCTTCCACGGTCCGGTACGCGGCAACGCCCTCGTCGACGTGACGGGCGGCCCCGGCACGGCGATCGCGCCGGAGGTCGGCGCCCGCAAGGCCATCCTCGACCTGAGTGGCAGGGAGAAGCTCGTCCTCGCCCCGCTCGTGGTCCTGGTGCTCGGCATCGGCTTCTACCCGAAGCCCGTGCTCGACGTGATCACGCCGACGGTTGACGCCACGTTGTCGTCGGTCGATATCTCGGGCAGTAACACGGACGGAGGCAACTGAGTTGTCCGCACTGCTTTTCCTTGCGCAGGACACTCCGGCCAAGGAGACACTGCCCCAGATCAACTACCCGGCGGTCATGCCGATGTTGATCATCCTGGGCGCGGCGTGCGTCGGGGTGCTGGTCGAGGCGTTCCTGCCGAAGCACCAGCGGTGGTCGGCGCAGGTGTTCCTGACGCTGTTCGCACTGGTCGCCTCCGGCGTGGCGCTGGCGTTCTACCTCGCCGACGCGCCCTCGGGCGGTGAGACGACGTTCTCCGGCACGATCTCCGTCGACCAGCCCGCACTGTTCCTGTGGGGCACGCTGCTCGCGTTGTCCCTGGGTGCGGTGCTGATGATCGCGGACCGCTCGGTCGAGCCCGGTGGCGCGTTCGTCGCCACGGCGGCGATCCGGCCGGGCACCGTCCAGGACCGCGAGCAGCGGCTGGGTGCCCACCCGGCCCGACGCGACGCGACGCGCTTCGGCATGCAGACCGAGGTGTTCCCGCTGACGCTGTTCGCGCTCGGCGGCATGATGGTCTTCTGCTCGGCGAACGACCTGCTGACCATGTTCATCGCGCTCGAGGTGCTGAGCCTGCCGCTGTACCTCATGTGTGGCCTGGCCCGCCGCCGCAGGCTCCTCTCGCAGGAGGCGGCGGTGAAGTACTTCCTGCTCGGCGCGTTCGCGTCGGCGTTCTTCCTGTACGGCCTGGCTTTGCTGTACGGCTACGCGGGTTCCGTTCGCCTCGAGGCCATCGCGAACGCGGCGGCGGGCTCGGACCGTTCCGACACGCTGCTGTTCGGCGGCATGGCGCTGCTGATCGTCGGCCTGCTGTTCAAGGGTTCGGTCGGCCCGTTCCACGCGTGGACCCCGGACGTCTACCAGGGCGCCCCCACGCCGATGACCGCGTTCATGGCGGCGTGCACCAAGGTCGCCGCGTTCGGTGGGATCCTGCGCGTCCTTTCGGTCGGCCTGGAGTCGACCCAGTGGGAGTGGCGCGGCATCATGTGGGGCGTCGCGATCGTGTCGATGCTCATCGGTGCGGTGCTCGGCCTGACACAGACCGACATCAAGCGGATGATCGCGTACTCGTCCATCGCGCACGCGGGCTTCCTGCTGATCGGCGCGATCGTCCTGTCGCCGGACGGTGTGTCCTCGACGCTGTTCTACCTGCTGGCCTACGGTTTCACGACGATCGCCGCGTTCGGGGTGATCTCGCTGGTCCGCGACGCGGACGGGGAGGCGACGCACCTGTCGCAGTGGGCGGGGCTTGCGAAGCGGTCCCCGCTGGTGGCCGCGGTGTTCACGTTCCTGTTGCTCGCGCTGGCGGGCATTCCGCTGACGTCGGGCTTCATCGGCAAGTTCGTGGTGTTCTCGGCGGCGTTGTCGTCCGGGATGGCGCCGCTGGTGGTGATCGCACTGGTCGCGTCGGCGATCGCGGCGTTCTTCTACCTGCGGGTGATCGTGCTGATGTACTTCAGCGAGCCAGCACCGAACGGCCCGTCGGTGACCGTGCCGGGCGCGTTCACCACGGCAGCCATCACGCTGGGCGTGGCGATCACGTTGCTGCTGGGCATCGTGCCCGCGTTCGCGCTCGACTGGGCGGGGGCGGGCACGTTCGCCGTGCGGTAATAGTCGTTTGTGCCGGACGGCGCCCACCTGTTGAGGTGGGCGCCGTTCTGTTTTCCGAGGAGGAGCTGCCATGCGGATCCAGCACATCACGATCGACTGCGCCTCGCCGTATGAGCTGGCGCGGTTCTGGAGCACGGTCACCGGATGGCCGATCAGCGCCGTGGACGAGCCGGGCGACGAGGAGGTGCTGCTGGAACCACCCGACCCGGCGATGACCGAGTTGCTGTTCATCCGGGTGCCGGAGGGCAAGGCCGGGAAGAACCGGGTGCACCTGGATCTCGTGCCCACCGAACGGACCCGGGATGAGGAGGTGGCCAGGTTGACCGCCGCCGGCGCCACCGTGGCCGCCGACCACCGCACGCCGGAAGGGCGCGGCTGGGTGGTGCTGGCCGACCCGGAGGGCAACGAGTTCTGCGTCGAGCAGGAACGCTGACGTCGTCCACAGGGACCTGACGCGGTCCGCCGTTCCTGCGATGCCCGGAAAGGCGTTCGGGACACTCGACGTCCTGAAGGCGTCGTTCGGGACGTGCCTGCCCGGGAGGGTGCGGGGTGCGATCGCGTCAGGTGTGTCACACGTACTTCGTGGCGTGGGGGAAAAGGCTGGACATTAGGCTGTAGCCAGGGATTTCTAGGTTGGGGAGCGATGCCGACGTGACTGCAGACCAGACCGTGCCGCGGCTACCGGCGTCGCTTGGGCTCGATCAGGCCGATCCGGTTCTCGTCGAGCGCATCACCGAGGGCCTCGCGCGGGTCGAGGAGGTGCTCCGGACCGTTGTCCACAGTGACGTCGACTTCGTAGAGCAGGCGGCGTTGCACCTGGTCAGGGCTGGTGGGAAGCGCTTTCGTCCGCTGTTCACGTTGCTGTCGGCGCAGTTCGCCGACGGGAACACCGACGAGGTGATCACGGCGGCCGCCGCGGTGGAGCTGGTGCACCTCGCGACGCTGTACCACGACGACGTGATGGACGAGGCCACCATGCGGCGCGGCGCCAAGAGCGTCAACGCGCGCTGGGACAACACCATCGCGATCCTCACCGGTGACTTCCTCTTCGCGCACGCGTCCGGGCTGGTCGCGAACCTGGGCAGCGACGCGGCGCGGATCATCGCCCAGACCATGGGGCAGCTCGTCACCGGGCAGATGCGGGAAACCGTCGGGCCCGGCGACGGGGACGACGCCGTCGGGCACTACCTCGGTGTGATCGGGCAGAAGACCGGGTCGCTGATCGCCACGTCCGGGCGCTACGGCGCGATGTTCTCCAACGCGGCGCCGGAGCACACCGAGGCGCTGCACCGGTTCGGGGACCTGATCGGCACCGCCTTCCAGATCTCCGACGACATCATCGACATCGCCTCACCCGCGGCCGAGTCCGGCAAGACCCCGGGCACCGACCTGCGTGAGGGCGTCAGGACCCTGCCGGTGCTGTACGCGCTCGCGCAGGACCCCGAGCCGCGGCTCGCGGAGCTGCTCGCCGGTCCGATCACCGACGACGACCACGTGGACGAGGCGCTGACCCTGCTGCGGAAGTCCTCCGGGCTCGAGCAGGCGGTGCACACACTGAGTGACTACGCGGATCGGGCGCGTGCCGAGCTGGCCACGCTTCCGCCCTGCTCAGCGCGCGATGCGCTGGACATGCTGGCACGCTACGTCGTGGCTCGTACACGATAGGCGACCATTGGGGCCAACTGAGCGTGTCGGACTTGCCAAATCCACCGGGTGGTTCTTGCGGCTGGTCCAGCCGCAGTAGCCTGATTACCGCCCTGCTATGCGTTCGCGCGGTGCGCGGAGGGAGTTCGATCGATGCCGATCTTTGGGCAGGTCTGGTTGTGGAGTTCACTGGCCTTCCTGCTCGGCGCAGTGCTCTGCTGGTTGCTGGTGGCCCGGCCGGCCCGCAGTCGTGTCGGTGAGCTGGAGGCCCAGCTCGCCACGCGAGCGCGCCGTCAGTCGGCCCCCGAGCGTCAGGAGCAGCCCCGCCGCCGGGACGAGGAAGCCGAGTTCTCCCGGTCCGTGGTGCCAGGGCTCGGGGACCGTCCCGTCGGTGAGGACTCCGAGTACCTCACGCGTTCCTACGCGCTGCGGGAGACCCCGCCGCTGCCGCCAGAGCGGGACCGGCTCGCCGCCTACGCCGAGCCGGAGCCGTTCGAGCCGGGCGGTCCCGGCCGGGACTTCGCGCCGCCGCCGTCGGAGCAGGAGACCACGTTCTCGTCGCTCGGGGGTGGGCTGATCGCGCCGCCGGAGCCGACCCCGGAGCCGGTCCAGGGCGGCCCGAGCGCCGCGGCGACCCAGTACATCGACGTGTCCTCCGGCTCGCTGACCGCGCCGCCCGAGGTGCCCGCGATGTCACAGCCACCGTCGGACCGCGGTTGGTTCGACGACGAGCTCGACGGTGACGCCGCCAACCAGGGGCCGGAGGAGCAGCCCGCGCTGCCCCGCAACCGCCACCAGCTCGACGAGTCGCTCGAGCTGGCCGACGCGCGGCTCGTCGACGACGACGTGGACGTGGACGACGACAGCCATGACATCCACGACATCCACGACATCCATGACATCGACGACATGGCCGACATGGACGACGACGATGTCGACCACGAGGAGGGCATCGGCACCGCGCTCGACGCGGAGGAGCGCGTGGAGGAGCCGAGGTCCGCGATCGAGGACGACTCCGGCGGCACCGTCTTCACCCAGCGCACGCACCCGATCCCCGCTGAGCTGATCCGGCAGATCGACGAGGCGGGCAGGGCCGAGCGCGAGGAGGCGGCGCATGCCGAGCTCGCCGACGACTTTGCCGACGACTTCGTCGACGACATGGCCGACGAACCGGGTGCCGGAGTCGTCAAGCACGAGCGCACCGTCGAGTCCGAGCCCGTCGAGCCGGTCGTCGCGCGGAGGCCGGAACAGACCGCCGCGCACGCGCTCGTCGAGCCGGAACCCGAGCCCGCGCCCGAGCCGGAACGCCCGCAGGAGCGGACGGAGGTCGTCGCCGCCGTCACCGACGTCGCCGAGAAGCCCGCGAACGAGCTGCCCCGCCGGGTGCCCAAGCAGAACCGGATGACGCAGGGCGTGGCGGTGCGCGTGGAGCCGACGCCGAACGCGCTGCCCAAGCGCGTGCCGGGCAAGCCGAGGCACCAGATCCCGTTCGGGGTGCAGCCGTCGCAGACCCCCGAGCCGGCGCCCGTCGCTGCCGCTCCCGCCGCCGCGCCCGCCGCCGTCGACGAGGTGCCGGACACGCCGAGGTCGCTGTTCGAGCCGATCATCCCGGCCGCGGACGAAGGCACGTCGACGCCGCCGCCCCCGCACCGCCTGCGGCAGGGGAGTGGCGGCGGCCGCGGCCCGTTCGGTCCGGGCTCGGCGATGCCGCTTCCTGGTGGGGCGTCCCCGTCGCCGGAGTTCACGATCAAGGCGAGCGTCGCCGCGCTGCGGTACTGCACGCCGGAGTCTCCGCAGTTCGGCCGCACTGTCGCCGAGGTCTGGTTCCGCACGGCCGCCGACGCCGAACGGGTGGGATTCCGGCCAGTAGGCTGAGTTTTGACAGCGACTTGACAGCCGGTCACCAACCGGGCCGGTGGTTGCCCTATTGTTCTCGCCTATCGGTGATCGTTACCGCGTCATCCGCGAGGAGGCAGACGCCGTGAAGTGGTTGCAACAGCTCATCGGGAAGCTGAAGTCGATCGGCGGCCGCAAGAAGGCCAAGGACACCACGGCGACGACGGCAACAGCCGAGTCCGCCAAGCAGGCGGACGCGTCCGCCGCCGCGACGACCGCGGACAGCGACGCCGACTCCGCCGCCGACTCCGCGAAGCCCGCGGACAGCGCTGCCGGCAACGCGGACGTGGCGAGCGATGCCGAAGCAGCGAAAGCTGCGAAGGACGACGCCGGTTCCGCCGCCGGGGAGTCCGTGAAGGCGGACGCCAAGACTGCGGAGAGCAGTGCCGAGTCGGCTGCTGCCGCTGACGAAACCGCCGCGAAGTCGGTTGCCGAGTCCGCTGGTACTGCTGGCAAGGCCGCGAAGGACGACACCGGTTCCACGTCGGTTGGCAAGGTCGCCGGGGAGTCCACGAAGGCCGCGAAGAGTGGCGCTGGTTCCGCTGCTGTCGCTGGCAAAGCCGCCGCGAAGTCGGCGAAGGCGGACGCCGGATCCGCTGGTACTGCGGGCAAAGCCACGAAGGGCGACGCCAAGTCCACGAAGTCCGCGAAGAGCGGCGCCGGTTCCGCTGGTGGCAAAGCCGCCGCGAAGTCCGTGAAGGCGGACACCGAACCCGCGGCCGCGGGCGAACCAACCTCGGCGAGCAAACCCGCCGCCAAGCCCGCGAACCCGGCCATCAGCACCCTCGACGAAGGCGCTCTCGCCGCCGAGCTGCAAGCGGCAGGCCCCTACGGCGCCGGCTCCGCGAAGCCTGCCGCCGACGGGTCCGCCCCCTCAGCGGACTTCGCCGTCAAGGCCAAGGAGTCCTCGAAGCTGTTCCACAGCGAGAAGTCCCCGTACTTCGGGCGAACCAAGGCCGATGTCTGGTTCAAGACCGAGGCCGACGCCGAGAACGCGGGCTTCCAGGCGTGGGACCACAAGAAGCGCGCGGCAGCCAAGAAGTAGGAAACAGCCAAGAAGCAAGAGAAGGCCCGGGAAAGAGTGGGCCGCCGTGAAAGAACCTGTGCCGTGAATGGGCCGTTGAGGGCGCTCAGCGCCCTGAACGCGCCTTTCAGGGCATCAACACGCCGTCGACGCGCCTTTCACAGCACCGCGGCCAACTCACTCCTCAGCGCCCCGGAGACCTACCCGTCCGGCGAGGACGAACGCCAGCCCGACTCCGCCGGACCCTGGGAAACCCCCGGGCCTTCTGCTATCCGACCGTCCAGGTGTCGTTGCCGTTCAGCAGCGCCTGCAGGTTCGGCGGTTTCGTCTCCGCCGCCGCCGTCACCTGCTGCCGGGCCTGGTCGTCGTACGTGGGCCGTTCGACGTTGCGGTAGATCCCGGTGACGGTGTGTGTGAGGTCCTGTGTGGACAGGCG
>NZ_JBHSIS010000005.1:0-53246 GCF_042653545.1 Actinophytocola glycyrrhizae | reverse complement strand
ACTCTTCCCGGCCATGATCCACATCCTCACTCAACGAGTGAGTCTCCATCAGACCCGGGGCGGTTCAGGCCAGAGTGCGCGGGTCTGCTGCACCGATAGGTGACAGTTCGGTCATGCGGCCTGACTGGCCGGTGGGGTCATGATGGTCTCGTACTCGATGGGGGTCAATCGGGACAGGCATCGTTGGCGACGCCGACGGTGGTAGGTCCGTTCGATCCAGGTGACGATCGCGGTTCTCAGGTGCTGGCGGGTCGACCAGGTCCGTCGGTCGAGGACGTTGTTCTGCAGCAAGCCGAAGAAGGATTCCATGGCGGCGTTGTCGCCGGCGGCGCCGACTCTGCCCATCGATCCGATCATGTGGTGCTGATGGATGACGCGGACGAACTTCCGTGATCGGAATTGTGACCCGCGGTCGGTGTGGATCACGCAGCCTGCCACGTCACCGCGTCGGGCGACGGCATTGCGCAGGGCGTTGACGGCCAGGCGAGATTTCATTCTTGAGTCGATGGAGTAGCCGACGATCCGCCTCGACCACACGTCCTTGATCGCGCACAGGTAGAGCTTGCCCTCGTCGGTGCGGTGTTCGGTGATGTCGGCCAGCCACAGCCGATTCGGACCGTCTGCGGTGAAGTCACGTTTGACGAGGTCGTCGTGGACCGGCGGCCCCGACCTACCGTCCTTGCCTCGCCGCGGCTTGCGGCTGAACGCGCTCCACCACCCCATGCCGGAGCAGATCTTCCATGCCGTGCGCTCCATCGGTTGTCCGGCAGCGCGGGCCTCGTCAGCCAAGAACCGATAGCCGAACTCCGGATCGTCACGATGTGCGTCGAACAACGCGTCCGCCCGGTATGCCTCGGCCAGCTCGGTGTCGGTGACCGGGCGGGCACGCCACCGGTAGTAGGGCTGTCGAGCGATGTTCAACACCCGGCACGTCACCGCGACGGGAATCCCGTCGGCGGCGAGCTCGGTCACGAGCGGGTAGAGCCTTTTCCCGGCGAGTTCGCCTGTGACAGATACGCCGTCGCGCGGCGCAGGACCTCGTTCTCCTGCTCCAGCAGCTTGATCCGCTTACGGGCTTCACGCAGCTCAGCCGACTCGGCCCGACTCGCACCGGGCTTGGTGCCTTCCTCGATCTCGGCTTGGCGCAGCCACTTGAACAAGGTCATCGGGTGAACCCCGAAGTCCTTGGCGATCTGCTCGACCGTCACGCCAGGCTCACGGTCACGAGCGACCCTCACGACATCGTCGCGGAACTCCTGGGGGTTAGGGCTTGGGCACAGCGACATCCTCCCAGCTCACCAACACGGCAAGCCAACTCAGATGTCACCTAACGGTGCAGCAGACCCTTCAGGGCCAACGCGCCGACACTGGCGGAGATCAGCAACCGATGGGCAGCCGCAGCACAACCGCAGAAACACCAGCGAGCGCGAGGCGCCTGGTGCCAAGCCAGAGTCCGATCACCGAGAGGTCGATGAGCGATACGATGCAGGATCTCGACGCTCCGCGGGGCGCACTCGAAGAGACGACCCCTTGACGTAAAGACAAGTGGGACTTGTCCCCAAGCGTCGTTATCGCAATTCACTGACCTGCAAGAACAGGGAACCTCCAGCACAAAGCGGGACAGTTCAGATTCGTTAAATGCGGTTTACCCACTAACGGCATAGTGAACTCTCCCGATTTTCTCCTTCTCCTTCAACCACCGTAGCCGCGATTCGGACAAACACAGCGGTCGAGCAACGCGCGCTCATGCCGAAAGCGGTAGATCACATCGGCCACAGGCAGCCGAGCGGCTCGTTCCACGCCCAGCTCTGCTGTTCCGGTTCACGAACGACCTTGTACGTGTGGACCGGGCCGGCGTCTCCCTCAGGCCGCTCCAATATCCGGAAGACCCTGATCATGCCTGGCTGGCAGTCGAGAACGCTGGGCGCGCCCTGCACCTTCCATTCGGGGTGGTAGATCCCGTCCCCGGCGCTGACGTAGTGGTTGTACTCGTAGCCAGGACACTTGTTGGCGGCGTTGTTGTTGGCGCAGAAGTGGTCATAGAGCGGGTAGATCGCGCCGGGCTGCGACGTCTGGTCCGCGTAGCCCCAGCCGAGGTCGGCCACCCAGTGGTCGTAGCGATCGCCCGGGAAACCCTTCTGCCGCAGGAGGAACCGGGGCACCGTTGTCGGCCTTGTACAGCGACAGCACCACCGCGCGGTGCGTCGGGTAGTGGATCACCACGGCTCCACCGTCCACCGGGGTGTCCGGTGGGGGTTCCTGGGCGTGCACCAGGTAGTCGCGGTGCACCAGGTCCGCCTGTGGGTCGCAGGTCAGGGGCGCGACGGCGGCGCACGCGGCCTCCGGCGACATGCCCACCACGTTCGGCACCCGGTAAAGGCTGCCCTTCGCCACGGTCAGTGCGACCACGTCGCCTGACCGCACCGTCCCGCCGGGCGGTGGCTGCTGCTCGTAGACCACGCCGGGTGGTTTGCCGGTCACCTGCTCGGTCGCGCCCTCGACCACCTGGCACCGCACCGTCGGGTAGGTCTGGGTGAGTGCCCCGCACGCCGTGGTGCCCGCCTGGTTGCTGTAGTCCGCGAGCAGCGCCTTGTCGTGGTAGCCGACGACGACCTCGTCACCAGTCGACGCCTCTTCCCCGTTGCCGGGGGTCTGTTGCTTGACCACGTCCAGGTCCTGCGGCGTGTCCTCCCGTGGCCGCGGTACGCACACCAGCTTGGCGCCCTCGATCAGGTCGCAAGCCGCGGCGCGGTACTGGCCGACGACGTCGGGTACGGCGGTCGGGCCGTACTGGCGGACGACGACCCTCGACACCTTGGGCACCCGGGTTCCCCGCGGGCGGCTCGACCGGATTGGTGGCGACGGTGTCCGCCCGCCCGCCGGTACCGACCGCCACCGGCACGCAGTTGAGGTCGGCGGCGCGGATGCGTTCGCGCGCTTCGGTCAGCTCAGTACCCGGCTCGATCGCGGGGACTTCAACGGTGGGGGCCGGTTCGGTGTCGGAGGGGCCCGCGAAGGCGGAGGCGGTTCGCTCCGCGGCGGCTGGTCGGGGGCCGGTGACTCCGTGGGCTCGTCCTGGTCGTCGGCGTCGCCCAGTCCTTGGGTGCCACTGAGGCCGGCTGCCTCGTCCTTGTCCGTGATGGTCGCGATTCCGTCCTTACCACCGTCACCGCGGCGCGGTCGAACTGGTCGTTCGCCCACACCTGGCCGGACCGCACCTCGAGTGAGAACGTCGGCGACTCACCGGCACTTCGACGTCCGGGAGGCTGCGACCGGTCCGGAGATCCCGGACGTAGAGCAGGTGCCTGCTGTAATCGGGGATGTAGGCCCGATCCCCTGCCTGCACCGGCTGCCCGAGTTCCTCGGCGGGGAGATCGGCGAACTCGCGCTGTGCACCGGTCTGCGCGTCCGCCGCGACGAGACCGCGCTCCTCGGTGTCCAGCACCAGCACCCCACCGGCCGGGGCCCCCTTGGCCGAGTCGAGCAGCACATCGTCGTCGCTCGCACACATCGCGCACGAGGCTGCCTCCACCCGTGCCCCCTCCTCCCGACCGCCGGATGACCCCCGATCGGGACCAGAGGCATGCTAACTCCAAATCGGGCACATGGGTTCGATACATGCGCCAAAGTGGCCACTCAGACACCCTGCGGATCAGGATTTGACTCTGACGGGCATGGCTCCGATAATCGCGAACACGTGTTCGATGACTGGCTTCCCTCGCCGCCGCATCGGTGAGTTGGAGAACCAGATCGCCGACGGGCAAGACTGCCACCCTGACGGGCCCTCGTCCGGAGCCTGCCAGGGATGGGGCCATCCTGACCGCGGAATTCCTCGCGGAGGCAGGAAACAACCTGGCCGTCAGAACGGCCTGCCCCGCCAGCGTGCCGTGCACGAGCATGACGGTCTTCGCGACGACCTCGGCGCTGATGGACACCAACTCGTCGGCGGTCGCGTGCGCGCCGAGGCCGTGGCGACCTCCCACGCGTTCACGGAAAACCCGTACCGGAAGCCCGCCGGTTCCCGATAGCTCAAACTCACCGCCGCGTTCGGCCTGATCCAGCAGCTTCGCACCAACCCCCAAGGGTCGCGGCTACGAACCTTTAACCAGATCGGGATGCATCGACTTCAACGCTGCATATAGCGCGATTCGAGAGATATCGCTGACCGGTGCCGCTGGACCACTTCCGTTCGATCCCGAGAAAGAGTGCGAGCGGAGCAGGTCGAGGCAGGACTCGCTGTTGAACGGGATCGCATCCAGTTTGACGTTTTCGCCCCGCCGGAAAAACGCCTTGACGCCGTTCGCGTCGATATCAGGCAGAATAGCGATAGTGATCAGGTTGACGAGCATTTCGGACCACTCGGTCGCAATCGCTACGAGACGCAGTTCAACGGCATCTGCTATACTCTCGGGAAGGTTGAGTTCATCACGTTCTGACAAACAACGCCTTGCGGTGCGACCCGGATGAGGGAGACCTTCTCCCTTTTTGTCCTGGTCCCAGTCAATGCTCTCGCCGACGGTTATCATCCAGGTCGACGGTTCGGTTGCAACATGACGCCCCCTGCGTGTGAGAAAGAGCATGTTGTCTTGCCCGGACAGGACGACCAAGTGAACGTCTAGCCGCCTCGGCATATGCATCAAATCGATCTGGCCGTCAAGCACTCCATGCTGGATGCGCGGCACTGAACGCTTCGTCGCCTCGGACAGCCAGTAGTCCGAGTGCGCCAAATCGAGGGTGAGAATATCACCTTGATCGATTACCGGCGCATGCCAGTCCATGAGGTGGGCTTTGCGACGGTTGGGTACCGGTGCGGCGCTGGATCTCATGTCGGCCAGGATGAAGGATGGTAGCGATCGCGAGTCCACGACCGATCCGGAGTCCTGGACTATAACGTCATCTAGGTTCAAACCCGCGTATCCACATATCGCGGAGTCGAGAACGATAGATCCGGCTACTAACTCCGCACCGAGGTTGATCGCCGTGGCGCCGATCTCGTTCGCCAAGCCAAACTCCCTCAAATCGACCGAGTGCGATCCCGTCTCTGTCGTATTCAACTCGTGCTGTTTGGCAACCGGTTGTCGCTGATCGTCCGTAATCGCGGCGAATATACGTTGGCGTTCTTTAGCCTGCTCGACGTCCGGGTTGTTAATGGACAGCCGCTGTCGGCCGATCCGCTGCCGCAGGTCCTGTATCTCGGATTCTACCATCCCTCGCCTCTCCTCGACCATGCGTGGCAACTTACGGGTCGCATCCGCCAAGCGCACCTCGAGTTCTGCGAGAACCCCTTCAGGTGTGATGGTCCAAGCAAGATGCTGACGAAGTCGGGCGAGTCCCAGATCGAAGTCGCTGAATTCTATGTACTGACGAGAACCGAGACGAAACGGCATCTCCGCGTCGGGGTCCAAGCGCAACGGGATGACGGGCTTCCTGTATTTTAGTGCCCGGCCCCATTCCTGCTTGCATACGGACTCGGGTTTGACGCTGTCGTGACTCATCACAAACAGCAACCCTCGACAGGTGCGCAACGCGTCCGCAATCTGTTCGTCCCAATCCTGACCGGGCCGGAGCGCACGTTGATCGAGCCAGACCGGATAGGATGGCGGGCCAGCCTCCAGAGCGTCAGCCAACCGTAAGGCGACCTCCCTCCCGTCCACAGACGAGTAACTGATGAAGAGGGGCCCGGCAGCCATGACGTCTCCTCAACTCTGATAGCGCAATCTAGCAAGGTTGCAGCTAGTCTATAGAAGCAGCGACCACTTCCTGTGTGCGAGCATACGTACCGGAGACTCAGCATCGGCCGAGGTCAGCGAAACGAGGTGTTCATGGTCGACGTGCCTGATCCGCTGTTCGGGCCACTGGAGATGGCGGCAGTATCGCAGGTACTCAGCTCGGGACAGCTTTGGCGAGGCAATGGGGCGGGCTGGGGAAGCGAGCGGGAATGGAGCGACGTCGCCGTCGCCGACCGTCTGGAAGATGCGGTCGCGGACAAGCTCGGCGTCCACTACGTCCATGCTGTGAATTCTGGTACGTCTGCTAACGAGGCCGCCATAGCTAGCCTGGGGCTCGCACCGGGCGACGAGGTGATCTGTCCGGCAGTCTCCCCTGTGTTTGTCCCGTTCTCGATTCTCGCCGCCGGATGTGTTCCAGTGTTCGCCGACGTCGATCCGGAGAGCTTGCTCGTAGATGCAAATACTATTGAAGCAGCCATCAGCGGTGGTACCCGCGCGGCGGTGGTCGTTCACATTTGGGGGATGCCGGCACCTATGTCCAGCATCATGGCGATGGCGGAGCGAACGGGCCTTAAGATCGTGGAGGACTGCGCACAGGGATTTGGCACGAAAATTTCAGGTAAGCCCGTGGGAAGTTTTGGAGATGCCAGCTGCTGGAGTTTTCAGCAGTCGAAGCACATTTCATGCGGCGAAGGCGGCTTTTTCGTTTCAAAAAGTGCTGAGGGGTATGCACGAGGAGTGCTGTACTCAAATGCTGGCATACCGAACTTTCGGTTCAACGTAGACGGTTTTCGGCCGGACAACGTCGCACCGGAGGCTCGCGGACACGTTCAATTCGGACACAACCATCGCATCAGTGAGTTGCAAGCGGCGGTCGCAATCGCCCAACTGTCCCGTATTGAAGAATTCAACCGACGACGAGCTGAACTGGTGAAGCTCGTCGTCGCACACCTCGAGCAACGGGGGAACACCACACTGCGAGTCCCGGCGGTGCTTCCGGATAGTAAGGTCTCATACTGGCGATACCCCATCTTGGTGCCAGCCGGGCGCGGGACGTTCAAAGGTGTTTCGTACCTCGAGCCAGTATTCACGCAGATGCACAAGGAACGAGTGACACCGTTCGGAGTCCCGATTCCCGAGTACGTCGGTTACGGCCGTGGCGAGTGCCCTGGCGCGGAGCTCGGAGTTTCTCAGACCCGTGCCGTACCAATTCATCACGGCTTGACAGACCGAGAGCTGCGAGACACACTAGACTTGTGCCTGGAAGGCTTATGACACATCTACGATGCTTTGGTCAATGATAGGGCTGCAGCGGAATGCGCAACCGCTTTGATGTGGTGATAATCGGTTCCGGTCCGGCGGGTGTTGCCGTCGCTGAACGACTCTACGAGATGAATGCTACGGCAACCATCGCAATCATTGAACGTGGCCCGTTTCTTTTGAGCAGTCACTTCTACGACTCGGGGGGATCGATTCATGATCGAGATCACTTCATGGCACGTCATCGTTTCTGCCCCTGGGATGGCGATCTGAGTCAAGGGGGCGCACTACTTCCCGCACTAGGCGGACGCGGGATTGTCGGCGGCAGCCAATTGCACCGGTTCTACGCAAACGATTTCACGTTGTGGAAGCAGGGACAATGGCGGATCGGGTGCGACGATTTGGATCCGTATTTCTCCGAGGCAGAGAAACGTTTGTTCGGTTCCACACGATGCGTGGGATATTCTCAGGACTACGCTTGTGCGGCGTTGGATCGGTTCGATGCACAACACCCTCCCTGTGGACCGGACCCTGGTGGCATTGATGGTTTGGATTTCGGCGTTGCCCACCGGAGTTCAGCGCGGCGAATCGCTGCACTTGTCGAAGTGGATAGCCTCTCCGCTCAGCCACGACTCTCAGTGTTCAGTGAGCTCATTGCAGCGAGGCTCGTACCCAGTTTCAGGCAAAAGCAGCGCATTTTGTATGCACGTTGCGTGCCCAGTAATCGATTGGACGCGAATGAGATAGACATCGCTGGTGACGTTTTTGTGCTTGCAGCCAGTCCGATCGAATCAGCGCGTCTGGTGCTCGCTTCGGAACTCGAAGATACGACTTCGCGCTCGTCGGCAGTGGGTCGATACCTGGCGGAGCACATATATTGCCGCGGCTACCTTGATTCGTCCGATTCTTCGGATCTCAATCAGGGACCAATCAATATATTTATTCCTCCGCCAAGTTTAGGCCTCGACGATCGCTACCAGATCGAAATCAGGTCGATGACTCATGCCGACCCTTCGCAGAAAGTCGTACGTATTACCGGTTCCGCCGCGATGGATCCTTCTCCGGAAAACCGCGTTTCAATCATTCCGGATCGCATGGACAGTTATGGCATACCGAGAGCGTTTACTTTTTTGCGGCCAACGGAAGCAGATCGGCGGCGCGTTTCGTCGATGTTTGCCATGCTGACCGAGGTTGCTTCGTCGCTTGGGGCGAAGTGGTTGTACCCTCCAGTCAGTCTCCCGTGTGGCGCGAGCTACCATGAGTCCGGCACTTTGCGGATCTCGTCGTCGGAACAGGAGAGTGCCGCGGCGGAGGATGGTCGCCTTTTCGGCACCTCAAATGTCTTTGTGGGCGACGGTGCGGCCTTCGCCAGCGTGGGGGTTGCGAACCCGATCTTGACCCTCACAGCGATGGGTTATCGGCTCGGCGATCGTCTCGCCGGAATCACGTAGCCCATCAGTCCGTGCCGTCTGCCACCCCCGCCACCACACTCACTTCCGGTGTCGACGACCCCGCGATCACTTACCGCGTCGTGGGTGGTGTCGCTCGACAACTCTGACCCCGTGGCCTTGCATAGTTCTCGCCAGCACCATCGAATTCCACCGCGTGCCGGCCATCCTCCTGCAGCATCACGTCACCAAGGCCGAGAAGCGTATTGGAAGGTCGCCGCCGACGTATCTCTCCACGCCAGTCCCTGTCTCCGCACATTTCCTGACCTACGATTCGACGCGCTCGTGTTGGTGGCAACAGCTGGCCGACAGACCGCCCTCGACACCCTTTCACCGATGCTCGTCCGTTACCTTCGACCCACCTCGGCCGTCCACCTATGCGGACGAAAGCGAACTCGGATCTTCGCTTCACGTTCAACGTCGCCGCGCACAAGATCGTCGTCTACTTCCCGAGCTATGCCCACAGCGAGCACGTGCAGCCAGGCCGTATCCCGGGCATGGTCGGCACTCCGACCCCTGAACAGCAGGTCATTACTGCGAATGTGAAAGAGCGCGTGTTCCGGGCATTCAGACACTCCCTCGAGATAACGCGAAATTCTTCTCCTTCCGGCTGGTTCGTCGGGTTGAGCGCGGAGAGATCTCCCACACTGTCGGCACCTCGACGGATGCTACACAGATCAATCAGCACAGGGTGCTGGGCGCTCTTCGATCCCGTATGGCATGAACGACTTGACACAGGCACGTCAAGCCGACGAGGAATCCTCAGTGTCGTTCGTGCCAAGTCTGGCCATCCACCCTTCGTTCTGGATGGAGATGATCCGCTCGCAAGTCACTACGAACTCCTCGTCGTCGAGGTGTCCGCCGACCGCACGGAGTGTCGTGAGCCGCTCCAGTTCGTCTGCCGTTCTGGTGAACTCGATCTGCTGGTACTCATACCGTGATGCTGCCGCGTGGGCAGTCACCGCGGCTGCGACCGTGGTGAAGACGCCGATCCATGCCGACACAGCTGTGGACGGCAGCACCGCGACCACCGCCGCCAACACGGCGGCCGCTCCGCTGAGCGTGACTTCGAGAACGTGGGTGAACTGGACCTTGCGGGCCATCTCCCGCGCCTTCGGCAGGTAGTAGCCGTCGAGTTGCTTGACCACACGTTCCTTCGCGTAGCTGTCGACGTCATGCACCGGAGGCAGCGAGCGATCGACCGGGGTCAGCCCGGTCGTGTGCCTGACGATGTCGTCAACACTGCGCATCAGGTCATCGAGTTCGTGTAGCGCCTTTTCGTCACGGTCCGGGCCGTCGAACGGCCGGGCCCCAGCGAGATAGGTGTACACATCGGCTTTGATCGCCTCCGACACCGATCGGGCCCTCGTCCAGTCCCGGACGACCGTCGGCGAGCCGCCCCGTCCTGCGAGTGAGGCCAGTGCCAGCGCGACCGCCGCGCCGGCCGCCAGCACGCGGCTCAGCGTGCCCTGCGCCTGCGCGGCCCCGGTGCCGAACACGGCACCCAGGACGATCAGCAGCAACGTCGCGGACCTGGCCCACGTGATCCTGACTTTGAGCCGGTTCGCGGCCTGGGACCAGACGCTCTGCCGCTGCCACAGCAACGTGATTGCGACATCCGAGTTGATCATGCGCACATCATGCTACGTGAAACCTTTGTTTCTCGATGCTCCATTTTAATGAATTTGACATGGATCGTAAGGAGCAGCCGACCGGCATGTCCCCACCCACAGCTACACAGGTCGCCAACAGCACCCAACCACAACTGTTGTTATCAAAACATGATACACGCAGTTTGCAGTCCCGATCTCCACCTCTGCTTCGCGTGTTCCTCGGCTTGGCCACCCGCATCACCACCTGGCCACACGTCACACGACTCTGCTAGGACCTCTTACAGGCGACGCCAGCGTACAAGCCGTCAAGCCGAGGCTCTTCCACGTCATCGGACAGGTCAGGCCGCCACTGGGAGGTGGTGACCAGGCCTGGCCCGATCAGCTCGAAGTCACCGAACAGGCGCAGCACCTCCTCCCGACCGCGGGGAACACGTTGCTCTGGGGACTGTTCCAGGATCGGTGTTTTCGGCCCGACACGCCGGGCGGAGGTCCGGCGGGATGGGCACTGTGAGTGATGACATCGGATCTTGTGAGTCCACGCAAGCGTGACAAGCCGGCGCGGGAGCTGTCGCCGGAGCAGGCCGCTGCGGCGGCGATGGTGGCCGAGGCCAAGGCGCGAGGGCTGGCGTTGACCGGCCCGGACGGCCTGTTGAAGCTATTCACCAAGAAAGTGCTGGAAACCGCGCTTAACGAAGAGATGACCGAACATCTCGGCCACGAGAAGAACCGAGCCGAACTCGAGCGCGAGTCGACGAATGTGCGGAACGGTAGCCGGTCCAAGACTGTGGTCTCGGATGCCGCGGGCGAGGTCGCGATCGCTGTGCCACGGGACCGGGAAAGCACGTTCGAACCCCAGATCGTGAAGAAGAGGCAGCGTCGGCTCACGGATGTGGATGAGATCGTGCTGTCGTTGTATGCGAAAGGGATGACCACCGGGGAGATCTCAGCGCACTTCGCCGAGATCTACGGAGCATCGGTCTCCAAGGAGACGGTCTCGAGGATCACTGACAAAGTCGTCGCAGAGATGAATGAGTGGGCCAGCCGGCCACTCGACGCCGTTTACGCGGCGGTGTTCATCGACGCGATCCACGTCAAGGTCCGGGACGTGTGCCGCTCGAAAGTCATCGTCGCTGGTAGAGCGAGGGCCTCAGCGTGTTGAGAGCATGTCCGGGTGATCGTGTCCCTGCTGTACAAGCTGACCCGGAAGCTGCTGACCATCCCGTCAGCGGTGCTGCGTAGCGAGGCGGCCAAGGACGCCGAACTGCTCGTCTTGCGGCACGAGAACGCCGTCCTTCGTCGGCAACTCGCGCGTCCGGTCCGCTATGAGCCCGCCGATCGGTTCTGGTTCGCTGCCCTGTCCAGGGTGGTGAATCGTCGCCGATGGCGGGAGGTCTTTCCGGTCAAGCCGGGCACCCTGCTCGCCTGGCACCGCAGACTCATAGCCCGTAAATGGGACTACTCCGCCCGTCGATGCACCGGACGCCCACCGACACGAGCGGCGATCAGATCACTCGTGCTGCGGCTCGCCAGGGAGAACCCACGATGGGGTCACCGCCGGGTCCAGGGTGAACTGGCTCGGCTCGGCCACCGTGTCGCCCCCTCGACGGTCTGGCAGATCCTGCATGACGCAGGTATCGACCCAGCCCCCCGTCGCACCGACCCGACCTGGCGGGAGTTCCTCACGCCCAAGCCGAAGGCATCATCGCGGCGGACTTCCTCCACCTCGACACCGCACTCGACAAACGGCTCTACGCGCTCGCGTTTCTCGAGCACCACACCAGGCGCCTGCACATCACCGGCGTCACGCCCCACCCGACCCGGGAGTGGGCGACCCAGCAGGCCAGAAACCTCGCCGCCGACCTCGGAGCCCGCATGGAAGCCCTACGCTTCCTGCTCCGCGACCGCGACGGCAACTACAGCCGGACGTTCGACGCCGTCTTCCACGCCGACGACCTACGCATCATCAAGAGCGCACCACAGGCACCGCGGATGAACACCTACTGCGAACGGGTCATCGGCACCCTCCGACACGAACTCCTCGACCACATCCTGATCACCGGCGAGAGCCACGCACGGTATGTCCTGAAGACCTACGAAGACCACTACAACCGGCACCGCCCCCACCAAGCCCGCGACCAGCTACCACCCGAGGCCCAGCAACACCCCGTCGCGGTACACGACCTCGACACCCAGAGAGTGCTCCGCACCCGCATCCTCGGCGGTCTCATCAACGAGTACAGACAGGCCGCCTGACCAGCAACGATGACTATTCGAGCGGCACAGGCCGAGGCCAAGGCTCGAGGGTTGGCGTTGACCGGCCCGGACGGCCTGTTGAAGTTGTTCACCAAGAACGTCCTCGAGACCGCGCTGAACGAGGAGATGACCGAGCATCTCGGTCACGAGAAGAACCGGGTCGAGCCCGAGCGTGAGTCGACGAATGTGCGGAACGGCAGCCGGTCGAAGACTGTGCTCTCGGATGCCGCGGGCGAGGTCGAGATCAACGTGCCGCGGTCGCCGCCGAAGCAGGGCGCGACCAGGACGACAAGCCTATGCGCACCGTCATGCGCCGCATACGACACAGTTGAATCCGACAGCTCACCAGCAGTCCGACGCCGTACCCGAAAGCACGCTCGGACGCGCGTGAGCGACACGCTGCCGCGATGTCCGAGTGGACACAACGACGATCCAGGCTGTAACTGTTGGAGCGCTCGGGCGCGTGTCGCAAACGTTGCAGGGCAGACCGACCGAGCGGGTGGTGACGGTGCTACGGGAGCTGATAGAGCCGAGCGATGTCTCCACCATCGGCTCGGGTCGCGGATGATCCGGCGTGCGGCCAACCAGGTGCAGGAGCTGGACGGGGCGGGTGGTGCCGCTGCTGCGCAAGACCGCCTTCTGGGCTTCACTTCCCGATGATCGGCAATTCCACCAGGTTCTCCGGCCACCTGAAGACGACCTGGCGCGCGTTCCCCGCGACCGACCGTGTAAGCGATTTAACGTACTCGTCGACGAGCTGAAAGTAGCCGCCGATCGCCTCGGACGACGAGGCGCCGGTGCGCACCATCAGCGCGGCACCGGACACCGAAGCCACCTCCTGCACTACTCCGGGGTCGGCGTCACCGATTCCCACCGAAAAGATCCGCGGACCGCCGGCAATGCTGCGCGTCTTCAACTTCTCCAACGCCGCCGACCAGGTGAACGACTCATCCAACGGCCTACCGTCGGACAGGAAAAACACAGCAGGCCGAAAGACGCGGTAGCTGTTGGCTTTCAGCGCGACCACGTCTTGGTGCAGCAGGGCGACAAGATGCTGGAACACGGCTGCGTAGTGAGTAGCGCCGCCAGCCAACAGCCGAGGGAAGGCCGAAATCCGATCGGCCGCCGTCAACGGCAGATCGACGGACACCGCGGAGGAGAACGATACGACGCCAAGATGCACGACATCGGCAAGCAAAGGGTCGGCCAGGATGTTCTGCCAAGCGTCGATCAACAGATCGTTCATAAGGCCCATGAGGGGGGCCATAGAAGCCGAGATGTCCACCACAAGGTAGACCGGTACAGCTGTGGAATCGGGGGAGTCCGCCATCTCATACCTCCTCGACGGGGAACGTGGCGCTACGCCCGTCAGGCGACTGCTGGTCGTGGTGGTCGATACGCGAGGCGCTCAACTGCCCCTGCTGCGACTCGTTCAGCCGGACCTGCTTGAGGACATTCCGGCCACTGCCAAGGCCAACCTGCACGGTGATGACATTGCCGCCGTATTGGAGTGGGGGAAGTACACCTCTGAATACCAGGTTCGTGGAGGATCCGCCCTTCATACGATGGGGCAGATCGCTCACGGTGGCCCCCAGCCAGTTCGTCCACGCGGCCTCGATGTCGACCTCGCTGCGGCCGGAGTTGACCACCTTGATCTGGAGCCACCACTCCCCACCGCGGTTCGCGATGTCGCAGTCGCTGATAGCGACCCGCGGACCCGCAGCTCGGTACGTCAGCACGCTGACCACGAGAGAACCGAGGCTGACCACGGCCGCTCCCATCGAGATGGCCAGGGGCAACCATGCTGAAGGCACTACCAGCCTCCCTGATTGTCCATCCGAACATCCGGCGAATCATAAAGCGAGCTCGGCGTGCCCTCACAGCTGGCATCCCTCAACAAGGCGTCTACAGACTGCAGGGGGACGTCAGCAGTTCAGCTGGCGCGACTCTCGACCACGCCCAGCTCTGGCGGCGGTCGGTGCGAGCTGTGAGTAAAGAAACAGTCTCACCGGCGCCACCCGCAAGGATCGATTCATCAATACGAATACGCGTCGATCGAATACGCGTGCCTGCCAGTACGCTGCCTCACTTGCTATGCCCAGACCTAGACATCCCGGCCGTCCGCCCGCCCCGCGGCGTACCAGTCCCGCACTCGGCTCCACACCCCGTGCCCGGACAGATAGGTGTTCGCCGCGACAACAATCGCGGCACCTAGGCCCACCGCCATAGCACCAAGCAGGACCTCCCCGTCGACCATCACCCATATCCCCACTAGCATCCACGCCGCCCCCGCGACCATCGCGCCCAGCCCGACAATCACCGGCCGTCGACGGCCGCGCCCCACGGCCATCCCCACCGCCCCGACCGCGATCAGGACCATCGCGACGGCGAGCAGAACGATGCCGTGCGCAGCCGCGAGCACTCCCATGAGCGCGAAGAACACGCCGAGCACATGGAGGACCGGCACCTGCTCGTCGTCCAACACCACCCGGATCACGTTCTTCGCGTCGTCGACGACCGTCCCGCCCCCCATTACCGCCGTGACGCCGAACAGCATGAGGAACACACCCAAGGTGATAGTGAAGATCCGCCCGCCGCCCGTCATCTCCGCCGAGATCCCTTCGGCCACGGACACGACACCCAGGCCCACCAAGACCACCGCGCCGAGCAACACCAGCCGGTCGGCCGGGTTCAAGGGGATCACTGTCGCAGCAAGAGTGGCGAGCGCCGCGACCAGCACGGCGATCCCCGAATGACTCGCGTTCACCAATGTGGCCGTGACCACGGCAGCCACTGCGATCAGCAGGCAGCCACGGACGACCCAGACCACGAGCGCGAAGCCCGGCTTAAACTCCCGCCGCAGCCACACGGCGGCCGCCAGGACCGCGACGAACGCCGCCAGGATGGCAAGGCCGCGGTACCCGATGTCGTTGGCGACCAGGTTCCCGCTGATGTCGACCGCGTACGCGCCGAGCCCGCCTGTTATGCCCGCGAGCAACGGCACGGCACGGGACCTCGGACGCGTCGACTGTCCCTCCGAACCTCCCATCGACCCAGATTACCGGGGCGAACGGGAATTACGGCAGCTTTCAAGCAAGCGCGCAGGCCCTCGCAGACCGAGGGCGCGGCGTGCACCAACCCAGCGGTCACAGTCCCGTGCCCGACACGTACTCGCCGGTCATCCGCTCCTCGTCGACCCGCTCGTCGTCGAGGCCCGCAGCGCGTTCCGCCGCCCCCGCCCCAGCGCGGCACCCGGACCGCCGAGTTCACCCCGTCGCCAGCGCCGACCTCACCGATGACGAGCTCCTCGCCGCGTGCGGGGAGCTGCGCACGGATCCGCGGCACCGAATAAGCCAAGCAGTCGGTTAGAGGCCGCCGACGTGGCGGCAAGGCCCGCTATACCTGCCTGCACCGGACGACGCCGAGGTCGCGCAAGCTCCGGCCTCCCGCTCTGACCGTCGCGGCCGGGCCCGCCGTCCGGCCCTAGGTCGTGGATGAACCGACTCGGCCTAGATCGGCGCGCGACGATAAGGTGAACCCAAAACGCCCCGGTGACGTTTCCGCGCGCGGTGCTGGACGAGTTGGGCAGCCAAGGGCTGATCGACTGGTCGCGCGCAGTCCTGGACGGAGCATCCGTCAGGGCCAAAAAAGGCTCTTGTGAGCTATGTGTGGGTGCGGTCAGGTAGTTCGGGGCGGTACCCACCCAGTGCCAGGAGCGCGAGGGAGATCAGGGCGTCGGGATGTTTGAATCCGAAGGCCAGGCGGGTGAGTAGCCGGATCTTTGTTCCGTACCGGGTTTGATGGCGACCATCAAGCCTGGATGATGAGGAGCAATGGCCCCACCGAAGAAGTACCCAGACGAGCTGCGTGAGCGGGCGACCCGGATGGCCGTGGAGGCCCGGCGGGACCCGGCGTCCGCGACCGGGGCGATCAAGCGGATCGCCGACCAGCTCGGGATCCATCCCGATGCGTTGCGGACCTGGGTCAAGCGCGCGGAGGTCGACGCCGGGGACCGGCCGGGCACCACGACCAGTGATGCGGAGCGGCTCGCGCAGCTGGAGCGGGAGAACCGTGAGCTGCGGCGGGCCAACCAGATCCTGAGGTCAGCGGCCAGTTTCTTCGCGGCGGAGCTGGACCGTCCGTCGCGATGAAGGTCGAGTTCGTCGACTCCCAGCGGGAAGAACACGGTGTCCAGCCGGTCCTGCAGGCGCTCGCGCAGACGCCCGCCGAGATCGCACCGTCGACGTACTACGCGGCCCGCTCCCGCCCGGAACCGGCCCGTGCGGCACGGGACCGGGAGCTGACCGCGACGATCAAGCGGGTGCACGAGGACAACTACGGCGTCTACGGGGCGCGCAAGGTGTGGAGGCAGCTGAACCGGGAGGGCGTCGACGTGGCCCGGTGCACGGTCGAGCGGCTCATGCGCGAGAGCGGGCTGCGTGGCCTGCTGCGCGACAAGTCCCCGCGCACCACGAGACCCGCAGTGGAGACCGGCAGGCCCGCTGACCTGGTCGAACGTGACTTCACCGCGACGCGTGTCAACGAGCTGTGGGTCGCGGACATCACCTACGTGCGCACCGCCGCCGGCTGGATCTACGCGGCGTTCGTGCTGGACGTCTTCTCCCGGATGATCGTGGGCTGGCAGGTCGCCACCAGCCTCTACACGGATCTGGCCCTCGATGCGCTGCAGATGGCGATCTGGCGCCGCCGAGCCAGTGGCGCGGACCTGGCCGGGCTCGTGCACCACAGCGACCGTGGCGTTCAGTACCGGGCGGTGCGCTACACCCAGCGCCTTGCCGAGGCTGACGCTGTCGCCTCGGTCGGCTCCACCGGCGACAGCTACGACAACGCGATGGCCGAAGCGTTCAACTCGTTGTACAAGGCCGAACTCGTCCGCAACAAGGGCCCGTGGCAAGGGATCGACGACCTTGAGATCGCCACCGTCGAGTACATCGACTGGTACAACAACCGACGCCTGCACGGCGAACTCGGACACCTGCCGCCCACCGAGCACGAAGCACTACACGCGATGACCCAGCCGGTCACCGCAACCCTGGAAACCAGCTAATCCAGTCTCCATCAAACCCGGTACTTGACACCGGTCGGCACGGTGAGCAGCTGGCTCTTAACCAGCGGGTTCGGGGTTCGAGTCCCTGGCGGCGATGCGAGACCAGCATCGGCACATCGAGGTCCCGGGCCCGCCACGACGGTCGGTGGGTGCCCAGATAGAACTTCGTCGCCGCACCATCCGGTGGGCGAAGCGCAGGGCTGCCAGCGTCAGGACGGTGGTCACCACCTTGCCCATGACCTGGCTGAGCACCGCGACGAAAGCTGCCGAAGGCCAGCGGGACGAACAGCAGGCTGTCCGCCACGCCGCCCACCACGTTCGACAACCCGACACCTAAGAGGCGCTGCCTGTTCTGGACGACGGACCACAGAACAAGACATCCGGCTGCTCGTCTTCGAACGCTGACTCAGCCGGGGAATTCGACCGCCGCGGCCGGGTCGACCTGGTCGCAAACGGGCTTGTCCTCAGGCCGCCTGATGTAGTCACAGGCGAACGAGTGATCGTCGGGCGTCCATAGATCGACCCTGGTGAAAACTGCGCCGTACTGCGGGTCAAGCGTCACCTCGGCGACCGGCCCCACAGTCTGGTCAGGTCGGATCGACTGCAGTAGGTGAGTGAGCGGGACGTCGATGACGATCGTCAGGGACTCGGCGGCTGTAATGAACCGCTGCGGAGAGAACGTGAGAAGGCGACGCCAGCTAAGCGACATGCCATCGAAGTGTCCGCGGCCGACCAGTGGCTGTCTGAACTCGGTCCCGCTCATGCGGATCGTGCCATGCACGCGGCTGGACCCGTCGTACCCAGGAGCACCGGCGTCCATGTCTCGCGAAACCACGAAGTGCCACGGACCGCCATCACCCCAGTCATGACCGTTCCTGACATCGTCCACGAACACGTCGATCTGCCGGATCAGCACGTCGTCCGGGTCGGTGTTGCGCACGGTCACCGTGATCCGGTCGACGTCGGCGGTAAACGAGTGCCCCACCGACATGACGTCGAGAACGCCCTGGTGAGAAGGCATCTCGTCTGTCGGCACGCCCTCCGGCATGACTGGAGCGTCCCATTCCTCCCCGTCGGGGGCAGGCGCGCGCCGCGACCGGTCTCCGGTTCCCGAGGTGCCGGTCGGCCCGGGCCAAGCCGTCCCGGCTGACGGCCGTTCGTGGGAGGGACTGGTGGTTGTCGTGCCACCGTGCGCAGGTGAGTCCCCCTCCGGCGTTTCTCCGGCGTGGTCCGCGTTCACCTCGGCGGCGGGCAACTTGCTGCCGGGGAGCGCTAGCACCGACGCGGTCAGCAGGAGGGTCGCCACGAGGGCGATCGTTCGCCGCACCTTCACCATCGGCCAGCGGAACTTCCTCAGCACCGGTGAGAACACCTGTTTCGGTAGAAGAGCGGGAACCTCCCCGCGCGGTGGGCGGACGTGACGGGGTTGTCGCGTCAGGACCCGCAACAGCCCTTCGGCACCGCTGTCGGTGATCGTCTCGATGATGAAATGACTGGCAGTGACCGGCTGCACGAACTCAGGAAGGTCGTCGGTCGACCTGCCGGGGAGAATAACCGGAAGGATCTTGCTCAACCACGTCTTACGGTCGCGATAAAGCAGTTCCCGGATGGCGGCGGCCTCGGCCTGCACACCGCGATGCTCGTCGCCATCAGCACTTCCGTCGCCGACAGCCCGGTACTTCGGCGACGCCACGACGATGACGAAGTCGGCGGCCCGAATTTCCCGCAGGGCCCAGGCATACCAATCCTGCCGGTAATCGGCGCGCCACAGGTCGAACTCGACGGCGATGCCGCTCGTCTCCAGCAAACGTGACAATTCAAGGACATCGGTCATGTGATTGTCGTCGTCGTGGGCATAACTCAGAAAGATCGTCGGCACTTCTGACCGGCCATCGTCAGACGTCATAAACCGTCCTACGCCGAGTTAGTCATGGCGGGACAAATGATAGAGCAAACGTACAACCACCTGACGTCACCCGCCGCCGGCGCGTCGGACCGGTGGTACTGATGCGGCCAGACCTGGTCGTGAAGCCGACCATGGACGTGGTCGCCAACATGGACACCGCGGCGACGCTGGCTTATCTGTCCACCGCGATCGCCGGGCAGATCCTCTCTGACCTGCCCACCGCCAAGGCCAAAGAGGTGCTCCGGCGAGGCACACCAACCCCACCGAGCCCTACACCGACCACTCCATGGACATCGGCGAGGCCGGCAACGGGGGGCAACCCCGCCGGGGACCAGGTGGTGAGACGTTGGGCGGCGGAGATTCTGCACAACCCGGTCGAGCCGCGCGTCCGGCCGTGCTGGCCAGCCGCCCGGCTAGTGTCGTCAGCTACTCAAACCGGACGAGCGGAAGCGGTGGAGCTGGCGGATTTCGAGACCGACCTGCTGGCCGGGCTGGTGCTGGCGCGTGCGTCGGCGGGCGTGTCGGACGACACGGTTCGCGGTGAGATCTCCAACCTGGAGCAGGTGCGCGAGTGGTTCGGCCGGCCGTTGTGGGAGATGGAGTCGGCCGATGCGGACACCTACTTCGGGCGGGTGTTGCGGCGCGCGGCGAGCGGGACAGGCACGCGCGGGCGGCAGCTTTGAGGACGTACTTCGCGTTCGTGGAGCTGCGGTACGCGGTCGAGTTGCACGGGGCGGGCCGGCTGACCCCGCATGTGCTGCGGCATTTCTGTGCGTCGCAGCTGTATCTGAACGGGATGGATCTGGTCGCGATCCAGGAGACCCTCGGGCACGCGTGGGTGGCCACCACGATGCGATACGTCCACCTCCACCGGGAGCACGTCGAGCAGGCGTGGCTGGCCGGGCAGGCGCGGGCGGCGGGCCGGCTCGAGGGGCTGGTCTGAATGCGGTGGAACATGCGCTTGGCCGCGGCGAACCGGGGCATCTGGAAGGCCTCGGAGCTGCAACGACTGCTCGCCGAACGCGGCCTGGTGATCTCGGCCGGGAAGATGTCCTACCTGTGGTCCGGGCAGCCGGCCTCGCTCAAGCTCGACGATCTCGACGTCATCTGCGCGGTGCTCGGCTGCCCGATCGACGAACTGCTGATCCCCGAACCTGACAAGGTCCCCCAGCCGGTGCGCGACGAGCAGCCGGAGGCCGCTTCGGGAACCGCAGCGGGCTCGGCGCCGCGGCCGATGCGGGTCGTGCCGCGTCGCCGGACGGTCGTTCCCTGCCACCAGCCTGAACGACGGTGGCGTGAGTGATGGTGGCGCGTGACGGTGCCGGGCCGAAGATCGCCCGGACCGTGACCAGCTGTGCGGAGTGCCTGGCCTGGGGCCTGACCTACGCCCGCGGGGTGTGTCTGGCTTGCTACAACTTCTCCGCACCCCGGTTCGGGCATCACGTCGGCGATTGCGGTGCTTGTCACAGACGGGTGCCGCTGAAGGACGGCTACTGCCGGTTGTGCTGGTGCCAGGCCCGCGAGGACCGCGCGGTGCTCGCCGAAGACGCGCGGTCGCGGGTCGTGCTGGCCCCGTATCTGCCGCAGGTGCGGTGGCACCAACTGTTCCTGGCCGGCATGACCCAGCGCCGCGTCCGCCCGCGCACCACGCCGCGCCGACACGGCGTGAAGGGCCGCCCTCCCAAGCCAGCACCACCGATCGCCGCCCGACCCAGCGTGATCGGCATCCAGTTGCTGCTGTTCGACGACCTGCCCGGCCGCGACTATCGCGCGGTGCGGGTCGACTTGCGCCGCCAACCCGCCCCGGACAACCCATGGCTGGCCTGGGCGCTGCACCTGGCCCACCGACTCGCCGAGGTCCGCGGCTGGGCACCCACCGTGCGGCGCGGCACGCAACGCACCCTGGTCCGGCTGCTGGCCCACCACACCGTTGGCGAGCATGTCCGTGCCTCGGACGTGCGCGCGGTCGCGTCCGGCTACAGCACCAACGCCGACTACGCGCTGGAGATCCTGCGCACGATGGAGCACGTGGTCGACAACCGGCCCACGACCTTCGACGCGTGGCTGGACGCCAAGCTGACCGGCCTCACCCCGGCGATCGCTCGTGCAACCGGCCGATGGGCGCGAACTCTGCACGACGGCGGCCCCCGCAGCCGGCCCCGATCCCCGCACACCGCTGCCACCTACCTGCGGCGGGTGCGTCCCGCCTTGGTGGACTGGTCGACCCGCTACGACCACCTGCGCGAGGTCACCCACGACGACGTGCTTGCCCGCATCAGCGGGCTGCGCGGCGAGGCACGCCGCGGCACCGACACCGCGCTGCGGTCGCTGTTCAGGTGGGCACGCCGCAACAGCGTCATCTTCCGCAATCCCGCGACCGGCATCCGACTGCGCAAACGGGACTATCCCGTCTGGCAACCACTGGTTCCAACCGACATCGCTGCTGCTATCGCCGCCGCGACCACCCCGCACGCTCGGATGTTCGGCGCACTGGCCGCGATCCACGCCGCTCGGCCCGGCCAGATCCGCGCCCTGCAACTCGACGACGTCGACCTCGCCGGCCGGCGCCTGAGGATCGCCGGCCACGAACGCCCCTTGGATGACCTCACCCACCACGTGCTGCGCGAGTGGCTGGCCTACCGGGCACACCGCTGGCCGAACACGGCCAACCCGCACCTGCCGCTCAGCAAGGAAACCGCGCTGGGCACGATCCGGTCAGCCATGCGTTCGTGCTGAACCTGCGCGGACTGCCGGCCACCGTCGAACGCCTGCGGATCGACCGACAACTCGAGGAAGCACTCACCGTCGGCTTCGACCCACTGCACCTGGCCGCCGTCTTCGGCATCGCCGAGACCACCGCCATCCGCTACGCCGCCAACGCGCGCGCCAACTCCTCGCAGACCCTCACGCCGCCACCGCTTCATCTTCAACGGCAACCCGAGCATCCACATGAGACACTGAGCGCCGCCGGGGCCTGAGTTCCCGCTGCGAACGCCTGAGTTCACGCGAACTCTGGCGATTCAAGGCGGTGCGGAAGACGAGGACGTCCTCGTGGGCGATCAGGTGCAGCGGGAGTCCGGCCTCGCGTTGCTTGCGGATGAAGTCGCGCTGGAAGAAGCTGCCGCGGGCGACGAGGTCGGTCTCGGCGGCGCGGGCGAGCAGTGCGACGTTGCGCTCGACCGGGATCAGGCCAGCCGCGCGTCCGCAGGCGAGGATCTTCGAGGGCAGGTCGATCAGCTCGGCGTGCTCGCGCCACGGGCGGATGGTGATGGCGATGTGCCCGCCGGGCTTGAGGAAGGTGCGTAGCGCGGCGAGGATGCGGGTGAACCCGGCCAGCAGCCGGTGGTGGCCGATGTTGGCGAGGTTGCCGCGGTCGAGGGTGTTGCCGTAGAGGTGGTGGTACTTCTGCACCCCCTCCCCCGGCGCGACCGACACCTGCCCGTGGGTCGAGGGACCGTAGGGCGGGGACGTCACCACCAGCGCTACCTGGCCGACGTACTCGGGCGGCAGGAGCGTCACGAGCTGGCGGGCGTCGCCGTGGAACACCCGCGCGTCGATCCCCTTTTCACCGCCGACGTCCTGCTCCCGCGCGACGTCGAGATTCGCGCGGGCGACCTTGACCCAGTGGGGTTCGTACTCCACGCCCACGGCGCGGCGACCGAGCCGGACGGCTTCGACGAGGGTGGTGCCGATGCCGCACATCGGGTCGAGCACCAGCTCGCCGGGCCGGGTGTAGTGGGTGACGGCGTGGCGGACGACCTCGGGCAGCATCTTGGCCGGGTGCGCGGTCGACTCGGGCGTGTACTTGTTCTTGCGCTGGGCGGCCGGAGAGGACTGCGCGGTCGTCCACACCGACACCGCAGGCGGCTACGAGCCGCCCTTCCACTCTCCGTTGTCCACAGAGTTGTCCACAGCGGTGGGCGGGGTATCGAGTGCGGCGATGAGCGCGTGCGGGATGCGCTGGGTCGGCTCGTCGCCGACCGCTGCGGCGGTGGGCGCGGAGGGCTCGGCGGTGGGCTGGTGGGTGGCGTCGTGGGTCACGGGCGTGCCTTCCTGGCGATGCGGTCCGGGTTGGGCGAGGGCGTCGTTCGGTGCGGGGTTGGGCGCGGTGTTCATCGGAGGTCTTTGGGCTGCGAGACCGCGTCCGAGGGCGCACTCGGCGACACCGAGGGCGTCGACTGGTGTGCGAAGACAAGGACGTCGGAGTGGATGCGCCGATGTGGGGCGGGCAGTCCGCGTACCGAGGCGCGGTGACGCGCACGTGCGTCGCCGTCGTTGGCCTGGCGGTCGCCGTGGACGCCGTCGGAGTGGGTGTCGGCGAGGTGGAAACGGCCGTCGCGGACGGGTGTGCGCAGGGCGACGATGTGCTGCAGGTAGAGCAGGTCGGCGTTCTGTCCCGCGGTCACCACCGCGCCCGTCGGGTCGGTCAGCTCGCCCGACGTCCAGTCACAGTGCGTGAGCACAACGAGGATGCCGCCGACCCGAAGCCGCCGCGCCGCGTAGAGCGCGATGAGGTCCGCGTTGTTGTCGTGACCGTGGTCGCCGGAGCGTTGCGGCGGCAGGCTGGTGACGATCAGGTCGGCGCTGCCCGCGGGTTCGGTCACCGCATCCGGGAGGGGCACCTCGACGGTGAGTTCCGGTGCGGTGGGGAGGGCCGCGGGAGCTGTGCCCAGCCCGCCGACGAGGTCGGCCCAGAACGGGCGGGAGGCCGGGGCGGTCGACGTCGGGTCGACCGGAACGCGCTCCACGCGCGCGGCGCGGTCGAGGCGTTCGACGGCAGCGACGGTGTCGGCCAGTTCGGAGTCCGACTCGGTGCCGGGGGCGCGGTCGATGACGCCGTCGGCACCGACCACGCTGAGCGTCGGGCGGGTGTGGTCGGGGGTGGGCCAGTCCAGCAGCATGACCCGTTCGGCGGGCTTGCTGAACGAGGTGACGATCCGTTCGACAAGGGCGGTGGGCCATGTGGCGTCGAGGTCGATCGGTGCGGTGCCGGCGGTCCAGACGGTCGCCGGAGTCGGGGTCGAAGCCGACCCACGTGACCGTGAGCGGCCGGTGCCGGTTGTGGACTTCGCGGGCTTGCCGGGGCTGACGCGGGTGGTGGTCGGAGCGGTCGGCCAGGGTCGGCGGTCACCGCCCCTGTGCCCGCCAGGGCGGGCCGGAGCCGGGTGCGTGGAGTCCGTTCGGGTAGTGCTGCGCCGTCGGGGCGAGCGGCGGGCGGAGTTGTCGGACTGGGTCACGGGGTGTCCCTTCGCCAGGGGTGGGTGCGCCTGTCGGTGCGAAGCGCTGATGACACCCCTGAACTCCGAAATACGACCCCGTTGGGGACACGCCCCGCCAACTTTTCTCAACCGAGCCCCACGGCCTCGAATAGCCCGAAAAGGTTCACACGCGCGAGCCCGCGCAGAGGGAGGCGGCGGGTCCAACAGAAGGGACCGAGCACCTTCCGATCCCGTCGGAGATCGCGGACACCACCGGCTGCAGCAGCGCGCGACGGCCCGCTCACCGCTATTACTAAACTAGTACCGAAGTAGTACCGGGAAACCATATTGCCAGCTAGAAGGGTAGTACCGGAAACGCCCTTTTGATCTTGACCGCGCGTGTTCAGTGATCCACAACGACGGCCAGAGTGGATCTTGTGACACCTGCGGCGCGGGTGCGATGATCGCCGGTACCTCTGCGGTACTAGTTCGGTACCAGTTTGGTTATCGATTGGTACTACCCGCTGTGGCGTCCTGGGCAAGTCGTTGATTCCGACTTGCTTTCGGGAGCCATTCCATGAGTTCACGTGAGGCTATTCCGCGCTCCGGTTTCGAGCGCGATTCCATGCCGTTGGACGCGGCGCGGTCGGCGTTCGAGTGAGCCGTTTCATCCTGGTCTGGATGTGTTGGCAGGTAACGCTTCTGGCTGGTCACAGGTTGGTGATCATCGGCGTGTCGGCGCCTGGACGTGGTGAAGCCCCTGGTAGCAGAGCTTTCGACCAAGATCGTTCTGCCAAGTGTCCAGGGGCTTCAGGTGTTGTTCTACCGTGCCGCGTTGCCGTTGTCACATCAGACCCTGACCTTCGTGTCCGGTCTGGTCCGCGTCCATCGTCGGGAGATCGGCACACCATGGCGGGCGCTCAACCCCGGCCAGCAGGCCCTGCTGGTGCTGGTCTACCTGCGTAAGGGCGAGCCGTTCGCCGAGGTCGGAGCCGGGTTCGGAGTGTCCACGACGACATGCTGGCGGTATGTGAACGAAACCGTCGAACTACTCGCGGCGCGGGCGCCGAAGCTACGGGACGCGCTGCGCAAGGCGAAACGTGAGGGCATGGCCTACGTGATCATCGACGGCACCCTGATCCCGATCGACCGGATCGCCGCCGACCGGCCGTTCTACTCAGGCAAACACAAGCGCCACGGGGTGAACCTGCAGGTCATCGCCTCGCCGGATGGGACCATCCTGTGGGTGTCCTGCGAGTTACCCGGCAGCACGCACGACACCGCCGCCGCCCGAATCTGGCAGATCCTGGCCGCGCTCGAAGAGGCCGGGCTGATCGCGTTGGGCGACAAGGGCTACCACGGCTACGACCAGACCAGCCAACGGGTGATCACCCCCTACAAGGGCAAGAACAAGCCCCAATCGCAAAAGGACGCCAACCGGGCCCACGCCCGGCTCCGCGGCCCGGGTGAACGCGCCAACGCCCAGCTCAAGTACTGGCGCATCCTGCACAAAGTCCGCGTCAGCCCACGCCGCATCGGCCGACTCGCCAAAGCCATCCACGTGCTACAGAACTACGAAACCACCGCAGGATGAAAAAGGCTCAGTGTAGGACCTCGACGCGGGCGCACTCGGAGAGGCGACCCCTTAACCTCAAGGCAAGTGGACTTGTCCCCCAGCGCCGTTACCACAATTCGCTGACCTGCGGAAATAGAGAATCCCCTGCATAAAGCAGGTCGGTTCATATCCGTTGAGTGCAGCTTACCCCAGTAACGGCATAGTGAACTCTCCCGGTTTTCTCCTTCTCCTGCATCCACAGACCGGCATCTGGCCGATGCCGCCGCTCACAGCCGGAACACGTGTTGCGGTGGGATGTGACGACCTGACGGCAGGCTGCCACCGGTGACCGCGGCACACGGACATCCGGTAGCCGCGTTCGGTGAGCCAGTCCACGACGTCCTGCGCGCCGTGGCCGTACCGGCGGGTGTGGCGTTCCTCGATCTCGACCAGCAGCGCGGGCCGGTGGCGGTCGATGGTGTGCGCGCCGCCCCGCAGAGCAGTAGAAAGGGCCGTCTACCTGCGTAGACGGCCCTTTTCCGGTCGGGCTGACAGGATTTGAACCTGCAACCCCTTGACTTACCGGGTCTATCGCGACCTGCGGCGATCCACACACCTCTCCCCTGTTGAACTGCGAAAACTCGCTCATCGTTTGCCGTTGGACGGTCAGCTCGAAGCGGCGCGGGTCCTGGTGGAAGACGCCCGGGACGGCCTCCTCAAGATCGCCAACTGTACGTGCCGTAAGGACGGTGTTCGGTCAGGACAACGTGCAGTTCGGCAGGACGATCATCACCTGGTCCGGGTCGTCCGGATCGTTGCCGTAGACCGTAATGGCTTCGGCCGTTTCCGTGCGGAGTGTCAGCTTTGCCCGGTTGTCCGACTCGGCGACGCTCAACACCCGGTTCGGCAACAGCAACTTGCCGGAGAACAGGATTGGCATGTCGTTCTTGCCAGCGACGTCGGCATGCTCCTGGCCCACCACGGTGACGGTGACCGGCCCGTCCACCGAGTTGCAGACGTTGACGTAGAGGGAATCGCCGTCCAGGTGCGTTGGCTGGGACGTGGGATCCCAGTCGTCGTGACCGGATTGGGTCTCCGCGTCCTCGATCGCCAGCAGGCCATGGTCGAACGGCACGGTGAACGACCATCCATCGCTCGCGAACATCGCCATCCCTCTCGGGCACTCGAACGACCAGGACTCCGCCGGTCACCTGGCAAGCTGCCGCACCATACCACCTTGCGATCTGGCACAGCCCGAACAGTGCGGGTAGGCGGTCTGCGGCGTCCCCGGCGGAACAAGCGCCGTCGGCGGCTGGTGATCGGGGATCCAGTTCCCGCTCTTGTTCCCTGACGAGGCCGCACCGCATGTGTGGCAACCGTACTTGTTCCCGGCGTCGTTGATGAGGTCACGAACCCCTGGCGCGTTGATGTTCCCGTTGACCAGACCGACACCTTCCTTGGCGTACGGGCCTGGACCGAGTGTCTGGTTCGCATAGTTTCCGGTGTTACTCGGCTTCAACCCCAACGGGTCGACCAGCGCGGTCGGCAGGTTGTCGACGTAGGAATACAGATTGGCTCCACCGGCGAACCCGAGCGGGTCCTCCGAGACGAACCGATGCAGCGTCGGGCTGTAGTAACGCGCTCGGTAGAAGTACAGCCCTGTGCCGTCGTCCTCCCTGCCGGTGAACCGATACGGGTTGCCGGCGACGTCGCCGGCGACGTACGTGCGGCCGAACGGCTCGTACGCATACGTCCCGACCGAACCCGTGTCCTCGCCAATCACTCCCGTGGTCGAGCCGAGAACGTCGGTCAGCATGCGGTAGTCCCCGTCGGCGGTATGCCGTAGCTGGAACCCGTCGACCTCACCGGTCGTGGTCAATGTGACCGCTCGTCCGCCGTCGGTCTCCCGCAACGGGTTCACCCCGTCGTACAGGTAGCTCGTGGTCGCGCCGGCGACGGTCCTGGCCCACCGGTTCCCATCCGGGCCGTAGGTGAACCTGGCCTCGATCCCTTGGCCGGACAACGACTTCAACTGCCCCTTGGCGTTCCAGCCGTAGCTGGCGGTGCCATCGTCGGTCAGGTTGCCGTCCGCGTCGTGGTCGATCCGCGTGGCGCCCACCGTGCGGACCCGGTTCGCCGCGTCATAGGTCGCCGAGCCGAAGGGCTCCGGCAGCACCGTCCGCGAATGCTCGCCGTCGGTACGCACAGGCAGGCCGGCCGCGTCGTAGGTGTACGACAGCTGACCTAGCCCGGAGGTGCCATCCTGGTAGGTGAGCGACGTGACCTGCCCGGCGTCGTCGTAGGCGTAGGTCTGTGACACGCCGGTGTCACCGGGAGCGCCCACCCGTTCGGGCAGACCACGTGCGTTCCGCGCGACCTCGGTAACAACGGCACCGCCCCGCTCGACCCTGGCGAGCAGGCCTGACGCGTCGTAGACGTGACGTGTCACCGGTTGACCGGAGACCGTCATCGTCCGGTCCCGCACAGTTGTACCGTAGGTGTACGACACCGCGCCGTGCGGCGTCGTCTCGGACCGCACCCGGTCCAGGCCGTCGTAGGTCCGGGTCAGCGTGCCCGCCACCGAGTCGTCAATCCCCGTCACGCGACCGGCATCGTCATAGCTGTAGGTCACCGTGCTCTCGGTGCCGAACCGGGATTCCTCACGGCGGTCCAACTCGTCCTGGTCGTGCTCGGTGACCACACCCCGGCGGCTGGTGTGCATGACCAGGTTGCCGTTCAGGTCGTATTCGATGGTCTCGTCCGCGCCGAGCGGATCGGTCACGCGCTCCGGCCGATCCATCTCGTCGTAGTCGAACCGCGTCTGGCCACCACGGGGGTCGGTCACCTTCGTTCGGTAGCCGTTCGCATTGTATTCGTAGGCGATGGTGCGGCCGAGCGGATCTGTGACCGCCGCGATGTCGCCCGCAGCTGTCCACTCAGTCGCTGTTGTCGCACGACGCGGGTCGGTCTCCACGACCGGACGTCCGAGCGCGTCGTAGGCGGCCCGGCTGACCCCACCGAGTGGATCAGTGGTCGTGATCGCGTCCGCGCCTGCGTAGGTCACCGACGTTGACTTGCCCACCGGGTCAGTCACTCTGGTGACGAGGCCCCGGTCGTCGGTCTCGTAGTTGGTGACCCGGTTGGCCGGATCGGTCACCGATTCCACGGCGCCGCGATCGTCCAGGTCGTAGACGGTCTGCTTGCCGTAGCTGTCGGTGTGTCGCGTCAGCTCGTTGTGCGGGCCGTTGTACTCCCACTTCTCCGTCCGCGCCTCCGCCGTGCCGGCGAGCAGGGTCATTTCGCGCACGAAACCGTGGGTGTCGTAGAGGTACGTCGTCCGCCGATTCAGCGGGTCGACTGTTGCCTTGCGACGGACGCCGCCGGCCTCGTATTCGTAGGTGGTGGTCTGGGCGAGCGAGGTTCCGTACGCCTTCGTGTCGGTGAGCACTGAGCCCGAGGGGTTGAACGTGAACCGGCGGACGTGGCCGCGGGGGTCGGTCATCCGCGTCTCGACGATGGCCTCGCCGGACTCGATGTACTCGAACGCCGTGATCCCGCCGTCGGCCGCGGTCTGGCGGAGGACCCGCCCCTTGTCGTCGTACTCGTTCAGCAGGTAGCGAGTGTCACGGGGATCGGTGATGGTCTCCAGGCGGCCCTCGGCGTCCCAGCCGTAGCGCGTCACGCCGCCGCGGACGTCGGTCACGGTGGTCAGGTGGCCGGTAGCGTCGTAGGTATACGACACCCGCCTGCCGATGTTGTCCTCGATCGCAGTCACCTTCGGAGGGTTTGCCTCGTCGTAGGTGAACCGGACCCACTTCCCGCTCGGCGAGGTGATCTGGGTGATCGGGCCGTTCGCCCGGACCTTGCCGTCGAACCCGGGTGGCGCGGTGGCGCGGGTGATGGTTGTCGCGTTGCCGAACTTGTCGCGGATCTCCTGGATCGGCGCCTCCTCGCCGATGGTCATCACGGTGCCGTCTCGCAGGGTCAGCTCCCAGCCGCTGTCCACCCAGCGCACAACGGAGCGGTCGAACTCCGTCGGGGTCGGGTCGGCCGCGAACACCGCGCCGGCGAAGTCCCTGCCCGGCGAGGTGCGGGTGTAGTGGACTTTGCTCCCATCCGGCTGGACCAGGTCGAACTGCTGGAAGTCGAAGTTGCCGATCTGGCCGGGCGACCACGGGAAGTGGCCGTAGTTGAAGCTGGTCCCGACGCCGAACGCGCGGATGTCGGTGTCGCCCTGCTGGTAGGTGCGGGTGATCTCGATCGGCATGATGTCGTCGATGACCAGGTCGGTCGCCTCGTCGACGAGCAGACCGGTCGCCGGGTCCACCGGGTCGCCGACCCTGGTGCCGTTCGGCCTGGGTGCCCGCGCCGCCGGGTTCATTCCGGGTACCGCGGTCATCGCACCGGTCAGCCGGTAGAACTTGACATCCTTGTCCGGCACGATCTGCTTGCCGTCCCGGGAGACGGTGCCATAGCCGTAGATGTGCCAGCCCTGGCGGTCCGGGTCGTAGTTCCAGAACTGGGTGCGGGTGCCCGGCGGCTCCTTGGTGTAGTTCGGGTAGATGATCGTCGCGCCCTCGGGGAACAGGTAGCCGCCACCCGGTTGCACGGTGAAGTACACCGGGACCTTGGTCGGCGGCAGCGGGAACGGCGCCCGGTCGATCGGGATCGGCGTCAAGCTCAGCTCGGTCGCCACCTCGCCGTCCGCGTCGCGCACCACGGTGCCCTTGGGCAGGTGCACCTCGAGACCGGGGATGGCGTCCGTGGTGAGCACGGTCTCCTCGGTCGTCGGGCTCGGCACACGCACCACCGACTTCGGGTCGATCTCCGGCAGGAACACCGTGTGCGGCAGCACCAGCATCCGTCCGGCCTCGACGTCGACGCCGATGTCGAACGCGGCGAACGTCCTGCCGGTCGCGTTCGTCCGGCCGTCCACGCGCAGCACCACGCGGCCGTCCGGGATGCCGGTCAGGGCGAACTTGCCCTTGGCGTCGGTGGTGACGCGGCGGTCGCCGACACTGACCGGGACATCGGCCAGCGGCTTGCCGGACGTGGAGCGCACCTCGCCGACGACACCGGTGTAGCCGACGGCGAACTCCAGCGGCCGGTCGCGCACTGGCGCCGGGTCGTAGCGGGTGGTCCAGTCACGGCCGTTGAGGTTGAGCTTGTCCGGCGCCCAGCCGTCGGTCTCCTCGCACGGCGTGGCGGCCGCGATGTCGGCCGGTGGCTCGTCCGCCTCCGGCTGGTCGGAGCCGGACGGGGCGGGCGCGAACTTCGCCGTCGGCGGGTCCGGCTCGGACCGTGGGCACACGGCGGTCGCCGGTGCGGGCCCCGGCTCCAGGCGTTGGCCGGTGGTGGCCGCCGCGGCGGTCGGCTGGCGGCTGATCGCGACGGCGATCGTGCCGGTGAGGTTCCCGTCGGGGTCGAAGACCAGCGTGTACGTGCCGGTGGCCGCGAGCGGCGCCGGCAGGTTGAACTGGTCGGAGAACATGAACCGGCGGCTCACCTCGACCACGCCGGACGGCGCGATCAGCTTGTAGTACGCACCCCGGTTGTCCGGAAGCCCTCGGGTGACGGTCAGGCGCAGCCGGTCACCCGCAGTGCCGGCGAAGGTGACCTTTCCGTTCTGGGCCAGGCGGTCGATCGTCATCGTCCTGGCGGATCCGCCGATCTCGGCCAGCCCGCCGTCCACTTCACCGGAGAACACCAGGCTCAGCTCACCGGTCGCGGGCAGTCCGTCCTGGGTGATCGGTTCGAGCTGGATCCGGTACTCGCCGTCCACCGGGAGCGTGGTCAGGTCGAAGCCGTACGGCAGCCCGAACGCCGCGGTGGTGTCCAGCGTGGTGCCGTCCGGTTTGGTCACTCGTGCCCTGGCGAACGGGATGTCCGGTGAGGTGTAGCCGAGGCTGAGCCGCTGCCCGGCCTGCCCGGTGAACCTGGCCACCAGGGTCTGTCCGGGGATCGGTACGGCCTGGGTGACAACCGGCCCGTCCAGTGCGATCACGCCGGCGTCGACCGGCTTCGACACCGCCAGCGTGACCGTGCCCGTGGTGGCGAAGATCGGCTCGACGTACAACCGGTACCGGCCGGTCTCCGGTAGCGCTGGGACATCGAACCTGCCGTCGAGCGTGGACGCGACCTGTCGGCCGTCGCTCGGCCGGTAAAGCCGGAGGCGGAAGGTGCCCGGCAGGCTCTTGGTGGGACTCAGGATCCGCAACGGCTCGCCTGTGACGCCGTCGTAGTCGTACCAGACTTCACGGCCGGGACGGTCGACGGTGACCTGGGTGAGCGCGTTGACCGGCAGCGGACCGGCCTCGACGGCGGTGGACAGCCACGCACGTGCCCTGCCGACGGCCTCCCAGCCGGTCATGAACAGGTTGTGCTCGCCGCTCATCCGGACCGGGACCTGCCTGGTCTCCTGGGTGCCGGTGCGCAGCTCGACCTGGTTGCCGTCCGGCTCGACCAGGATGCCGGTCGGATAGCCGGGCCTGCCGTTCTCTCGAAGGGTGTTCTCGGTGGAGGAGAACCGCAGGTTCTGGTTGGCGACGCCGGTGAACGGCAATCGCACGGACTGGCCTGGCCGGTTGATCTGGAACGGCACGCTCGGCCCGTCCACCAGAAGCTGGTCCGCCTCGAGCGCGCTGGACAGCCATACCTTGCCGAAGCCGAGCTCGCCGGGGCCGAACGTAACCGTCACCTTGTGGGTTCCGGTCTCCTCGGCCTGGAACACCATGGTCGGGACGTACTCGGTCAGCGACGCCCGCCAGATGTGTCTGCCGCCGTCCGGGCGCACGACCGCGACGTTGTAGACCTGCTGCGGCATGCTCAGGTCGGTCAGGCCGAGGCTCAGCCATTCGCCTTCGGTGGCGGTGAACGGCAGCTCGGCGGTCTCCTCGGACTGGTCGATGGTGAACGGAACCCCGGTGCCGTCGCGGGTCAGCCGGTCACCGGTCAGGTCGTGCGACGCGGTGATCCGGACCGAGCCCGCGGCGTCGTCGTCGGGTGCGACGACGATCGTGTACGTGCCGTTGTGGCCGAAGACCGGGATGTCCTGGCGCAATGTGCTGCCTGCGAACAGGTCGAGCGGGTCGCCCATGGTGCGGCGGGCGAAGTCACCACCGTGCGGGGTGAACATCCACATCGCCGAACGGACCGGGATCGTGTTGTTCTCCAGGTCCAGGTGGAGCCGCTCACCGACCTCGCCGTCGACCAGCACCAACGCGGCCTTGCCCGCTGAGATGGCGACCTCGGACGGGGTACCGAGCTGGATTCGGCCGCCGTAGACGAGGTCGTCGATCCGGAACCCGCGCGGGGCGATCAGCACGTCCGTCGCGGAACTCGTCTGTCCGCCCGGGGTCCGTACGGTGATCTTCCCGGAGTTCGCGGCCGCCGGTACCTCGACGGTCAGGCCGCGCGGGCCGGCCTGCAGCACGCGGGCCGTTGTCTGGTGGACGAGCACCACGTTGCGGATCGGGTCGGGATCGAACCCGGTGCCGCTGATGACGATCCGGTCGCCTGGGTTGGCCCGGTCGGCGGAGAGGCCCGCGATCGTCGGCGCCGACGTGGCGGCGGTGACCGAGAACGGTGTCGGGCTGGTGGCGCTGCGACCGTTCGCGGTGACCTCGACGTGGCCGGCCCCGGCGTCGGCCGGGACCACCACGGTCAGCCGGTTCGCCGACGCGGCGGTGACCTGAGCGGCGATCCCGTCGAAGGTGACCTGGTTGTTCCCGGCCGTGATGTCGAACCCGGTGCCGCTGATCTCGACCGTGCTGCCGACCGGGCCGCGGGCCGGGACGAGTGCGAAGACCGAGGCGGTGGCGGCGTTGTAGCGGTCGGTCCTGGTGAGGTTGCCTGCCGCGTCGTACCGGTACGCGGCTGCCTCGCCCGCGTTGTTCACCACTCCGACGAGCTGGCCCGCCGCGTCGTAGAAGTAGTCCCGGGGTCCGGCCGGGGCGCCGACCACGAAGACGTACTTCACCGGCGCGGACAGCACACCGCTCGCGGTGGCCTTGGCCCACACGGTCAGGGTCAGCTGACCGGAGCGGACCGGGGTGAGGGTGATCGTCGCGGTGCCGGTGCCCGCCGGGACCTCGGTCGGTGCGGCGTCGGTGTCGAGTTGGTAGCGGAAGGCGTCGGCCGCGACGGGGCCCTGGGTGCGCAGGGTGAACTCGCCGCCCTCGCCGACGCTCCCGTGCAGCTTGCCGTCGGCCGGATAGTCGGTGGAGGACACCAGCGGCGCGTCCGGTGTCGGCGCCGGTCCCCCGACCAGGAACGTGTACGTCACCGGCGGGGACGCCGCGCCCGTGCTGCCGATCGCCCACACCACGACGGTGTGCGTGCCCCCGGTCGGCGGGGTGATCGACACCTGGGTCTCGCCAGTGCCCGGGACGTCCGTTGCCTGACCATTGTTCAGCCGCCACCGGTACCCGGAGACCGGTGTGGTCCCGTTGGGGCGGAGGGTGAACATGCCGGCCTGTCCAGCGCCGCCGTGCGGTTGACCGTCCGCCGGGTAGTCCACAGAGGACACCGTGGGCGCGTCCGGCGGCGTCGCCTCGGCCACCTCGAAGACGTAGGTGGTCACGGCGGAGACGAGGCCGGCCGAGGTGAACGTCCGCAGCGACAGCGTCTGGGTCCCCGAGGTGGTCGGGGTGATCCGCACCGTCGTCTTGCCGGTGGCCGGGACATCCGTGCTCGGGCCGCCGTTGAGCTGCCACCGGTAACCGGCGATCGCGTTCGACCCGGTGGGCCGGAACGTGAAGGTGCCCTCCTGCCCCGGCGCACCGTGCGGTGCGCCACCGGACGGGTAGTCCAGCGAGGTCACCAGCGGCGCGCCAGGACTGCCCGGTGCGTCGGCCACCACGAACCGGTACGTCGCCGGTACGGAGACGAGGTTGTCCGTGCCGAGCGCCCGCACGGTCAGCGTGTGCTGGCCCGGGGTCGCCGGGGTGGCGTAAATCTGGACCTCGCCCGTGCCCGCGACGTCGGCCGGGGTGCCGTCGTCGAGCTGCCACCGGTAGCCGGTGACCGGCGCGTCGTCGTCCGGTGCGAAGGTGAAGCTGCCTGCCTGGCCCGGTTGCCCGTGCGGCTGCCCGTCCGCCGGGTAGTCCGAAGAGGACACCTGCGGCGCGGCGGGCGGGCGTGGCGGCTCGGCCACCAGGAACGTGTGGGTGGCGGGTTCGGACGCGAGCCCACCCGGGGTGAAGGTGCGCACGGTCAGTGTGCGCTCGCCAGCCGACGCCGGGGCGATGGTGACAGTGGTCTCGCCGGTGGCGGGCACGGTGACCGGCAGCTCCGTGTCGAGTTGGTAGGTGAACCTGCCGATCGGCACGTCGTCGCCGGGTGCGAGGACAAATGAGCCGGGCATGCCAGGGCCGCCGTGTGGCTGCCCGTCCGCGGGATAGTCCGAAGAGGACACCGTTGGTCGTGCCGGAGGTGTCGGCGCCGGGGTTCCCGGTCCGGCAGCGAACAGACTCGGCCGCGGAACCCGTTCGCCCGGCGCGAGGTCGCCGTGCCATTCGGTGGCGGCGCCGAAGGTGGCGCCGTCCGACACCGCGACCGTGGCCGTGGCGGAGTCACCTCGGGTGAACGCGACGACGTCGAATTTCCCGTCGCCGGTGAAGTCGCCGAGGCCAGGCAGCGCGTCCGGCGCGAAGCTCGCGTGCCATTGCCGTGCGGCGCCGAATCCGGCCCCGGTAGAAGTGGCGACGCTGACCTGGCCGTTGCCGAACGACACCACGTCGGCGCGGCCGTCGCCGTCGGTGTCCCCGACACCAGCACGGTTAGCGTCCGGCGCGAAGTTGTCGTGCCAGGTCGAGGTGGCCGCGAATCCGGAACCGCTGGACAGCGCGACGAGCACGTCGGCTGCCTCGCCTCCGGTGAACGCGACCAAGTCGTCCTTTTGGTCGCCGTTCACGTCACCGACCGCCGGCATGGCGGTGCCCAACGCGAACCCGGCGCGCCACTCGGTAGCCGCCGCGAAACCGTCTCCCGTGGACAGTGCGACGTGCACGGCGCCGTCATCGCCCCGGGTAGCACTGGCGACGTCGTCACGGCCGTCGCCGTCGAAGTCCCCTAACAGCGGTATCGCCGTACCGGCGGCGAGGTTGTCGTGCCAGGTCAGCACCTCGGTCGCGAACCCGGTGCCGGTCGAGAGCGCGACCAGCACGTCCGCCTCAGTGCCACGGGTGAACGACACCAGGTCGGCTCTGCCGTCTCCGTTGACGTCACCGGTCAGCGGGATCGTCGTGTCGGTGGCGAAGTCCTCGTGTCCGAGCACGCTCGGGTCGGCGAACCCGGTGCCGTCGGACAGCGCGACCCGTACCGATCCGTCCTCGCCTCTGGCGAAGGCGATCGCGTCGTCGCGGCCGTCGCCGTTCACGTCGGTCTTGGTGTTCCGGTAGTGGGACGGCTCGGCGACGACGAAGGTGTAGGTGGTCGCCGGGGAGGAGACACCGTTGGCGGTGAGCGTGCGAACGGTCAACCGTCTGGTGCCTGAGGCCGCGGGCGTCAGGTTGACCGTGACCTGGCCGGTCCCGGCCACCTCGGTCGGGCTTGGGTCGGAGTCGAGCTGGTAAACGTACTTGCTGATCGCGAAGCCGTTGCCCGGGCGGAATGTGAACGCACCGGCCTGACCGGGCGCGCCGTGTGGCTGGCCGTCGGCCGGATAGTCCGCAGAGGACACGATCGGCGCGGCGGGCGGAGTAGGCGGCGCGCCGTTGTAGGAGACCGCCAGGCGTGGCCGGAGCAGCACCTCGGTCGCCTCGTCGGAGTTGAACAACACGCGCTGGGACGCGACGGTCTCGTCCCGCAGCTTCACCGCGAACCCGAGATTGGTCGCCGGGTTGTTCACCCAGCCCTGAACCATGCTCGCGTTCTCCCAGATGTGCCAGGTTGGCCGGCTGGTGACGTCGGAGACGAAGTCGGCCCTTGCCGCGAGATCGCCGCCCGCCGCCGTCCACGCGGTTGCGGTGGAGGCCCGGCTCCACGTCGCCTGGTTCTCGACGAAACCGCGGGTCAGCGGGTGCCCGTCCAGGATCGCGGCGCTGCCGTCGGGTGGGTTGGCGTAGAACCCCCAGATCGACAGGTCCGCGTCCACAACCGTGGTGCCCGCCGGAACCGCGGACAGCCCGTTGAAGGCCATCACGGCCCTGGTACGACCGAAGGTGGTGCTGTTGTTGCCCACCATCAGCCAGCGCTGGCCGGTGAGCGCGTTCAGGTTGGTGGTCGGCTGGTTGGCCGAGAGCGTGGTGTCGGCGGCGGCGGAGAAGATCTGCCGCACCTGACCGGCCATCGGCGTGCGTGTCATCCGCGTGACGCTCGGGATCAGCTCACCACTGCGTGTCTTCACCGCGACCAGGTAGTGAAAGGCGTTCCACTCCAGATCCGGCCGGCCGCTCGGGGTTGGGGTCGCGGTGGTGTCCACGAACCTGGTTGCCCCGCCGCCGACCGCTGTGACCAAGGTGGACGCCGACGGGGTGAAGACCTGGGACACCGAGCGGTGAACCTGGTACTCGACGATGTCGTCGTTCGGGTCCGCCGGGTCGGGGTTCGCGTACGGCGTCCACACCAGCTCCGCGCCGGTGGCGTAGGTCTTGGTGATCGGCTGCAGCCCGGCGCCCGGACGGCCGAAGGTCAGGATCAGCTTGGGAAAGACCTCGGTGTCCCCGTTGTAGTCGAACTCGGCTGCCTGGTAGACGGCGCCGCCGTTCTCCAGGGTCTCGTTGGTCGACCGGACCGCGAGGCCGTGGTTGGGCGCGGAGCCGGACACCCAGGACTGCGCGATGGCCCGAACATCCCATTCGGACCACGTGTTGGTCACGTTGGCCTGCTTGACCGTGGATCCCTGGGCTGCGGCATACGCGCGGTTGAAACTGCTCCAGGTGACTGAGTTCTCTGCCCAGGCTGCAGTGATACGTCGCGTCTCCATGGTGACGTTGGTGGCGCCGTTATGCAGCTCGTTGTCGTAGTACATCCGCAGGCTGGCCGACGTCAGGCTGGACCCCGCCGGCACCACCGACAGGTCGAACTTGAGCAAGCTCATCGCCACACCGAACGGATCGGTGCCAACGGACAGCTCGTAGCGGGCACCGAAGTTGGTGGTCGGGGTGTCCGACCAGACCTGCGCGTCCTGCCCGCCGGTCGCGGTCGGGTCGATGATGATGGTCGGGTCGATCACCACCGGGTAGGCGCGTTCCGGCGCGGACAACCACGTCCTGTCCGCGCGCACCGTCACGGTGATCGTGTCGCCATGCTGCTCGACGGTCTGGGCGACCCTGTCGCTGCGCGCCCTTCTCCGGTCGGCGGACGAGTCGACCATGAACGGCGCTGGCATCGTGTACAGCGGTGGGCCGTCGTCGCCGAAGAACGCGATGGACCCGTCCGGCTGGGGTTCGGCCGTGACACCGTCCAGCCGCAGCGAGAACCGGTAGGTGGGATCCTTCGGCGGCGCGGCGAGGAGGATCTCCTCCTTCAGCGAGTCAGGCGTCACCTGGTACCGAAGATCCGCGCCGGGGAAGGCATCCTGGTAGGTGACCGTGTTGCCGTCGGCCAACGGCGTGATCCGGCGGGACGATGTCTGCAGGCCGAGTTCGACGCTGGTGCCGGCCATGGCGAAGCGGGTGAGCCGGTCAGTCCGGTCGCCGAACGCACTGGCGAAGGCATTGGTGTCGTTGCCGAGCACGTAGCCGTCCGCGGAGTCTTCCCGCACCGTGACGTCGATCGGCTGCCAGTCGCCGTCGTGGTCCCGGAAGTGTCGTGGCTGCGTGAACAGCTCAGCTTCCAGGCCCCCGTCGGACATCTCGAACACGCGCATCGCCGCGTCACGCCGCTCGACGAGCTCCCGAACCCGCACCGGCGGTCCGTCCGACGTATCGGGTACCGCAGTCCGGTCACCACCGACCGTCGGCAACGACGCCGGTACGGCTACGGCCACCAACACGAACATTGACACCAACAGGAAAAGTCTGGACAGCACGCCAAACCGTCGAGGCACGCGCACGTTATTCCCCCAGCGTCGTGGCCATATGGCCACAAACTCCCCCCGAGCCATGAAAAAATTTACCAACCGGCTACCGGATGGCATACCTCCGAACGGGCGCTTTGGGCGCTACTCGACCTCGGTGGCGCCCTTCAGACAGCCCAGCAAGGTCGATGTGGCCTGCTCGTCCGGCGCGATCTCCTCGGGCGTTCTCGCTTCGGGATCGCCGTCGACGAAGGCGGCGATGTCCTCCGGGGTGGCGTAGTTCAGATACCAGTCGGCAAGGCAGGCGGCCGTCGCGTCTGGAGTGTCCGCCGTCCGCGGGTCGGACTGGATCCTCGCAATGATGTCGTCCCGGCCCGGCGACGGATCCTCGCTACACGCCACAAGGGATCCGGCCAGCGCGGCGGCCACGAGGGTCGATCCGATTCGGGAGGCCATGGGCGGAGCCTAACCTCGGTAGGTCGCTGACAGGATCGACTGTTCGGAGCAGTGCCAGGTTCCGCCGAGCTTGTTATGGTCCAAACCAAGAGGGATGTGTCGGGGTGCACACGCGTCACGAACCTGGGGGTTACGTGTCTTCAGCACGCCGGTCGAGCCTGCAAGGAAGAATCCGAGGACGGCTTCTCGCCGCGGGTATCACCGTTGCGATATTGGCCGCGTTCGCGCCGATTCCCGCACAGGCCGCCGAAGGAAACCTGCGAGTTCCGGCAGGCGCCGAGGTCGTCTCCGGTCGCTATCTGGTGCTGCTGCACCCCGGAACGGAATCGGTCGACACCACCGCGGCGGCACTCGCCGCCCGGCACGGCGGCACCGTCGAACATGTGTACCGAGCGGCTCTGCGCGGCTTCTCCGTCGCCGCGACCGACCAGCAGGCACGCCGACTTGCCGCGGATCCCGCGGTACTGCTGGTGGAAGCGGACACGATCGTACGCGGCAGCGGGCTGCAGAGCCTGCCGCCGTGGCAGCTCGACAGGATCGACCAGCGCAGCACGGTCCTCGACGACGAGTACGCCTACCCGGACAGTTCCGGGAACGGGGTGACCGCCTACGTTATGGATACCGGCATCCGCACATCACACCATGAGTTCGATGGCCGGGCACAGGTCGGCTTCGACGGTTACGACGACGGGTGGAACGGGCAGGACTGCAGCACGACCGGGCACGGCACCCATGTCGCCGGCATCATCGGCGGCACGACCTACGGCGTGGCCAAGCAGGTCGAGCTGGTCTCGGTGCGCGTGCTTCCGTGCGAGAACTATGGTCCCAACAGCGTCATCACCGCTGGCGTCGACTGGATAACCCAGCACGCGGCACATCCAGCGGTCGTCAACATGAGCCTCGGCGCCCGCGGTTCGTCGACGGTCCTGGAGACCGCCGTCCGGAACTCCGTCATATCCGGAATCACCTATGTCATCGCCGCGGGTAACGACAACGTCGACGCGTGCACCTTCACTCCCGCCAAGGTGGCGAACGCGATCACGGTGGGGGCGAGCGACCCGATGGACGAGCGGGCAAGGAACTGGGGCCAGTCACCGACCGCCGCCGATGCCGGTTCGAACTGGGGAACCTGTGTGGACCTGTTCGCGCCGGGCCAGGCGATCGAGTCCGCGCACAACGCCACCGACGATGCCACTGTGACCCTCTTCGGCACCTCCATGGCCGCACCCCACGTGGCCGGCGCCGCCGCCCTGCTGCTGGCCGACAACCCGGCTCTGACGCCCGTCGAGGTGACCAACACCCTTCTCGCCCAGGCGACGGCCGGGGTGCTGAGCCCGACCGATCTCGGGACTGGCTCACCGAACAAGCTCCTCCACACCAACCCCACACCCCCGGCGGACTGCACGGTCTCCGACGACACCTGGCGACCGGTCCCCGACCTCGGCGAGACCTCCAGCACTGTCGAGGTCACCGACTGCCCGGGCACCGTCGCCGAGACCGCGAGCGTGCACGTCCGCGCCGAGCACCCGTTCCGCGGCGATCTATCGGTCACACTCGTCGCCCCCGACGGCACCGAACGAGTGCTCAAGGAGGCCGACGGCACCGACGTCGGCGTGGACCTCGACACGACGTACCCGCTCGCCGGTATGTCCACACTGGACGCCAATGGTCGATGGCGACTCGTGGTCCGGGACAACTTCGGGTTCGACGAAGGCGCTCTGCTCGGCTGGACGCTGACGTTGAGATGACCGTCGCCAGACGAACACTGCTCGCCGTCGTCGGCGCCGCCGGTCTCGCTGGCTGCGTCGCGCCGCCCGAGCCGCTGAATCGCGAAAACCCTCGACGTCGGCTCAGTCACCAACCCGGCGTGACCACGCCCGTTCTTCCGGAGACCGAGTTCGTCGCGTTCGACGTGACCACTCCGACCCGCGCCGCGCTAGCCGATGCCCTCCAGGCGTTGATCACCCCCATCACCGGTGCCACGACGACCATCGCGGTCGGTGCCTCACTGTTCGACGGACGGTTCGACCTCGAACGACCGAGCAGACTCATCCGGATGCCGACCTTCCGCAACGACGTACTGGACCTCCAGTGGTGCCACGGAGACCTGCTGGTGCAGCTCGGCACCGAGCACCGCGCCGCGATCGAACCCTTCCTGGCCAGCAGGCCACCGCACCTGACATCACGCTGGCGGATCACCGGAAACCACCGCGAACGCAACCTGTTCGGTTTCACCGAGGGCGCGGGAAACCCGGACCCCAACGACGACACCCTGATGAACCAGCACGTCTGGGTCCAACCAGGGGACGACGAACCAGCATGGTGCATCGGCGGCACCTACCAAGTCGTGCGCCTGATCCAACTGGCCATGCCGACCTGGGACGCCGAACCCGTCAACGTCCAGGAGAAGGTGTTCGGCCGCACCAAGAACACCGACGCCCCACTCGGCCAGTCCACAAGAGACGCCGACCCCGATTACCGGAGCGACCCCAGCGGCACGACCATACCGCTCGACGCCCACATCCGCCGCGCCAACCCACACACGCCGGAAAGCAAGAACCGTCGGATACTGCGTCACAGCCACACCTACCGCCGCTCACCGGACAATGTCGGCCAAGTCTTCGTCTGCTTCCAACGCGATCTGGAACGGGGTTTCGCGACCATCCAACGGCGCCTGGCAGGCGAAGCCCTCGAAAAGTACCTACTCCCGTTCGGCGGCGGCTACTACTTCGTCCTCCCCGATCCGGCGGACCTCATCGCGAGCCTGCGAAAGCACTCGTAGCGGTGCGTTCGGCGAGTGCCCGCTGAAGGACGGTGCGATCGGGCGAGAGTACTACCCACGCCCCCGCTAACCGACGAAGCCGTTACATACGGTAACAACAACTCTGGATTACCGCGAAATGCATGACATGGGGTCGTTTCAAGTTCGGATGGGAGATTCCTGGGGGATCGGAATCCGCCAAAACTCGTCCGACGCCGTCTCAACGAGGAGGAACGAGGCTTGTTGACCAGCAAATGTGCACATCGCCGCAGGTCAGCGGCTGTTGATCTACCTTGACACGGTAGAGGTCATCGTGACGGCAGCTGTCGTCGCACACACACAGAACGCCGCACCATCCCCAACTACGGCGGTAAGGAGCAGGCCCAGGATGTCGGTGGCAATGTGCCGCTTGCGGCCCTTGGTCTTCTTGCCCGCGTCGTAGCCAGCACTGGCGGTGGGCACGGTGTCGGCGCCGCGCACGGTCTGGGAGTCGATAATCGCGGCGGTGGGCAGCGGGTAACGTCCGGCGTTGAGGCGAACCAGGTCGCGTAGTGCATCGTGAGCTTGTTGCCACACACCGGTTTTGGCCCAAGGGCGGAAGATGTCGTAGATGGTCATCGCGGGCGGGAAGTCGCTGGGCAACTGTCGCCAGGCGATCCCACCGCGGGCCACGTAGAAGATCGCGTCCAGCACGATCCGGCGTGGGTGCTTCTCCGGTCGCCCACCTTTCCCGGTGGTGTTAGAGCATGTTTGAGATCTTCATGAAGCTGTGAATGTGCGTGGTCCGGGACGTGTGGCTGGTGTTCCGCGGGCGATGCGTCCATCGACGAACTGGCAGGGTCGGGCTACGCCCGCCTGACGATGGACCGGGTGGCGCGTCGCGCCGGCGTCGGCAAGAGCGCGATCTACCGGCGCTGGCCGTCCAAACAGGACATGATCGTCGAGGTGCTCGCCCGGCTCAGCATCCCGGCCGGCCCTGTCCCGGACACCGGATCCCTGCGCGGTGACGTGCGCGCGATGCTGCAGAGCGTCTTCGACTGGCTCACCGACCCGCGTATCCGGGCGGTCCTGCCTGATCTGATCGCCGAGTCCGACCGCAACCCCGTGCTCGCCGCAGCGGTGGCGCACCACGTCACCCGCCCGCGCCTTACCTGGTCCCGGACCGCACTGGACCGGGCGTGCGACCGGGGCGAACTGGCCGCCGACGACATAGACCTGGTGCAGGACCTGCTCATCGCACCAATCTTCTGGCGTGTCACCCACACCCGGCCGGTCGACGACCAGTACCTCGACCGACTCACCCAGCTGACGACCGGTGGCCGATGATGACACTGACGCGGTTTCCACGCGCATCTTCGGCGCCCCGAGCGCCGGAACACCCCAAGGGCCGGGCCACCACCCACCGTCGGCACCATCGCCCGCATCGTGGTCGACCGTCACCTCGACGCAACCCGCAGGATCCTGCCGCGCAGCACCTGACCAATTACGTTCATCGTACGCATTTCACTCATTCGTCGCATTGGCTGACGTGTCGCCGAAACAGTCAACCGCTTCCGTTGTTCCTCCCGAACGAGTCCTTGAAACGATCGACTTTCTCGACCTCTGAAAGCGTCGTCCATCGCACGCGCAGCCGCATCCATTGACGCCTCGGTCACAACATGATCCGCGTGATACACCCACACCGCGCCATGAGCATTGACAACGGTACGCACCCGCAACCCGGCCGCACGACACGCCTGACGGACAGCAGCCGCAGAAGATCGACAGCATCTCCATGTACGGGTCGCCGTAGTCGATGATCTGGCTCATGAAGTCGTAGAGGGTGTCGATGACGAACGTCTTGCGCTTCTGCTCCCCGCCCGTGGTGCGATGGGTGCGGTTGAACCGGAAGAGCGTCTGCACGGCGGCGACTCCGGAGAGTTTCTTGTCGACGCACATCGCAGAGAGCAGTACACCGCCTGAGCCTGTCATCGTCCGTGTGGCGCCCCCAGGTGACGCTCCCCGGCTCGTGCGCGGGGAAGCCGGGATGGCGCTGCGACCGATCACCGAGGTCTACGGCGGCCCGGCAGTGTTCACGTGCGAGGTGCCCGGCCTGCTGACCGTCGACCTCACCGACCACTGGATCGACATGCCCGCCGAGGTCGTCGCCCTGGTCGACCCCCGCCCACCGGAGTCGGCACTGGTGCCCTCCGGCACCCGCCTCCACGACTCGACCCTGGTCCGGACCGTCGCCACCCTCCGAGCCCAGCTCAACTGCCGAGGTTCACCGGGATCTCGCTCACCACGACCTCGCTGCCGTCCTGGGCCGATGCGTACCAGGCGATGACCTTGCCGGGGCCCACGGCGGCGACGGTGAAGCGCAGGGTGGTGTCGAACGTGCCGCGGGTGCCGGTGCCCGACGTGGCCATCACCGGCTGCTCGACCAGCGCCTTGCCCGCGGCGTCGGTGACGCGCAGGGAGAACTGGGCCTCGAACACGTTCGCCGACCCGTACACGCGCAGCGGGCTCGTGACGTTGGCGCCGAACACCGGGGACTCCACCAGGACCGCCGGAGCGAAGTCCTCGTAATCGCCGCGGGTCTGCGGGCGGTCGATGATCACGCCCTCGCCACCGAGCGCCGTGACCGGCTTGCCGTCCAGGCGCAGCTCCACCCGCTCCACCGAGCTGAACTGGGTGAGGGTGAACACCAGCTGGGCGAGCCTGCCCATCATCGAGAAGGAACCGCCGCCGGAGGCGTACTGCCCGGACAGGTCCACCGTCACGGTTCCGTCCGCCAGGTTGACCCCGCGCAGCCCGGTCCCGGCCGGCACCGTGCTGGACATCCCCGCCGCCTGCTCGGCCTCGCTGGGACCGGCGAGCAGCGCGCGCACCGCGGCCTCGGCGACACCGGGCCCTGGGAGGTCTCGGGAGGCGGGCACCAGCTTCTCGTCCCGCAGGAAGTACACCGAGCCCGCCACCACCACGTCGGGCTCGACGGTCGGGCTGTGCGCCGGGGTGGTGGGAGCGGCCGTCGTCGGGGTCGAGGTCGAGCTGCCGGTGGGGACTTCACTCGGTTCCTCCGTGCCCGGCTCGGGCGAGGTGCACCCGCTCACCACAACCAGCGCGGCGGCGAGAATGGCGGTCAGTCGTCGCATGTGACCTCCCTGTGTACAGCGGCACGCAAATCATGACGGGTGGACGATTCACCGGCGCGACCAGTTCCGCGCCCGAGCCGGTGAACCGCCTGCCGTGACGCCGCTCGCACTGGTGCCACTCCGGGTCACATCGATGGCGTGAGGCTGAGTGTGAGCCTGCTGGCGGAGGACGTGGCCTTCGTCGGATGAGTACGTAGAGCGGACCGGGGAGCCGTCGCGGTCCTCCGCGATTCAGCAGGCCATCGAGCTGCTCCGCGCGGCGGAGGTGGAGTAGGAGTACGCGCACGTTCGACGAGGCGAGCCGCGGCCTGGGACCGCGCGACCGGCGACGGCCTGTGAGGCGCGGCCACCTCTACTGGGTCGATCTCGACTCGGTCCGCAACTCCGAGGCCAACAAACGGCCGCGCCCGCGTCGAGGAACGTGGTGCCGACCGCGGCCAGGTCTCCGCGAGAGCGATATCGTCGACTTGCCGCTCATGCACGGACGCGATCTCCAGAAGCATGTCCACCGTACTTGTGCGGTCGTCTCCAGTCCCGGTAGTTCGTCGCCAGCAACCGCAGGACGTGCACGTACCGGGCGGAGTCGCCGAGGTCGTCGACGATGGACAGGGCGCCTAGCCACGCGGCCTCGCCTCCGCCCAATGGTCGTGGGCGGAGTGGACCTTCGCGCTGAGATCCAGCAGGTCGAGCAATCCCTCGAGGTCGCGGAGCGCGATCACAGCCTCCTCGCCGTGGTCGGCCAGCTGTCTGTACCAGCTCAGCGCATCCGCGTTTTCGCCCGCATCCTCGCCGGGATTTCTTGTGAGCGGGTGTGAGGTCAGGGTTTGCCAGACGGTCCGCGCGACGCGGAACGCGACTTGAACGTCTCGACCCGGTGCGGCTGGATGTTCCACTTGCGCCAGATCCTGGCGACACTGGCGAAGGAGATCCCCAACCGGTCGGCCATCAACCGTGCCGACCAGTGCGTCACGCCGAGCTCCGGTGGCGGCTTCCCCTTGTCCGCCAACGTCTCCGCCAGCACCGCGATCTCGTCGATCTCCGGCTTGCGGCCGGGTCGAGGCAGATCCACCAGAGCTTCGACACCCGCCGCGGCGTAACGGTCGCGCCACTTCAGCACCGTCGGCCGGCTCATGCCCATCCGTTCCGCGATCTCGGTATTCGCCACCCCATCGGCTGCCAGCAGCACCACCCTCGCCCGCCGCGCCACACCCGCCGGGGCGGTCGACGCACGCGTGATCGCCTCCAACCGCGCACGATCACCATCCCGCAACGGCAACGCCTGAGCCACATACATGGCGTGATTCTCCCGCAGCCACAGACGCAAATGAATCAACGACACGCGACACTAGTAGCAGTCCAGCGGCCCGAAGCGGCGGTTGCCATGGGGCACGCACTGCGGACGACCGTACTGGCAGTGGTTCGCGTGGAGCTTCTCGTACTTCGGCATCATCCTGTGGCTGCCAACGCTGCTCGTGCTCGCCGGCATGCTGTTGGGCGACGTGCTGCTGTACACGGTGGGGGTCCGCCTCGCGGCGATCGCCAGCTGGGGGGTGATGCTCCCGCTGGTCGGCCGGTTCGGCACGCGACCGTGATCGTGCTGTCGGCGGCGGCGGGCGCTGCTGTCGTTCGGCACCCTGCCCAGGACCGTGCTCCTGACGGTGAGCGGCTGCCTGCTGTCCTGCTGCCAGGAAGGCGGGTTCACGGCATCGTCCCGTTCACGCTCGACCTCCACCGGTTCGGCTGCGCGCCACCGGGGTCGGCACGGCCAACGCCGCCGACCGGGCTGCCGCCCCTGCTCGCACCGCTGCTGGTCGGCGCGCTGGCCGCGACCGGGCCGGTCTACCTGCAGTTCGTGTCTCGCCCGCGTCCAGGCACGCTCCCGCGAACGTGACGGCCAGGTCGACGCAGTTAAATCGAACCGGAGGCAAGGAAGTTGGACTGCTTTCATTTACCGCCGTACGATGAGAATCAGGCAAGTTTGTAGAGCTCACGGGATATCACAATCAACTACAAAGATGATCGCAGACATGGTCACGGTTCATTCATTCGTCGCTGTGCATCGTGTGCGTTCAGGAGAACTCGTAGTCCCAGTCGAGGTCCCACAGCCGCATCGTGGTGTCACTGCTCCCGGAGAGCACGCGGCTCGCTCCGGGGGTCATGGCCACCGACCAGATCCGGGCTGAGTGGCCGGTGAGAACGCGCAGGCAGGTCCCGGCTTCCAGGTCCCACAGCCGCACGGTGGCGTCCATGCTGCTGGAGACGGCGTGGCGCCCGTCCGGAGTGATCGTCACCGACATGATCGTGTCGGTGTGCCCGGTGAGAGAACGGACGCATTGCCCGGTCTCCAGGTCCCACAACCGCACGGTCCCGTCTCCCCCGGAGACGGCCTGACGGCCATCCGGGGTGATCGCCACGGACAGAACGGTGTCGGTGTGCCCGGTGAAAACTCCCCGGCAGCGGCCGCTCGACACGTCCCACCACCGCATCGTGCGGTCGAAGCCGCCGGACACGGCGTGACGGCCGTCCGGGGTCACGGCCACCGACCACACCCCGTCGGTGTGGCCGGTGAGGACGCGCAGGCATTGCCCGGTGTCCAGATCCCACCACCGCACCGTCATGTCCTTACCGCCGGACAACGCGTGGCGGCCGTCCTGCGTTAGCGCGACCAGGCTGACGCCATCGGTGTGACCGGTAAGGGTGAGCAGGCATCGCCCGGAGTCCAGGTCCCACCACCGCAGCGACGTGTCGTTGCTGCTGGACAGCGCGTGGCGACCGTCGTCGGTCACCTTGACGCAGACGACGGGTTCGGTGTGCGCGGAGAGTGTGCGCAAGCAGGTGCCGGTGTCCAGGTCCCACCACCGGACCGACTTGTCGCCGCCGCCGGAGACGGCGTGGCGCCCGTCCGGGGTGATCGCCACCGACACGACCGGCCGCACGTGCCCGGTCAGCGCACCGCGCTCCCGGGCGTCCAGGAAACCGGCACGCCTGCCGCCGTGGCCGACGTGTCGCCACATCGCCAGCAGCGTCGCGTCCCGCGCGAAGCCGGGGACGGTCCGCGCCGCGCGGAGTTCGGCCGCCGCCGCTGCGAGGTCGTCGCGGTCGAGCGACCGGCGAGCCTGCGCCAGCCGCTTTCGGAACTCCGCTGCCCGATCGGTCAGGTCGGTCGCGGTGGACGGGCGGCTGTAGCACCACGGCGCGACGGCGCCGCCTCCAATGGTCCACGTCCGAACGGTCTTGTCCCAGCCGCCGGAGACGGCGTGGCGCCCGTCCGCGGACACCGCCACGGACACGATCGCGTCGGCGTGGCCGGTGAGTGTGCGCAGGCAGCGGCCGCCGGTGAGATCCCACCACCGCACGGTGCCGTCACGGCCACCGGACACGCCGTACCGTCCGTCGGGTGTGATGGCCACCGTGTGCGCAGAACCGACATGCCCGCTGAGGTTCTGCAGACAGCGCCCCATGGACGCCGACTGGTCCCACAGCTTGACCTCGCCGTTCTCGTGTCCGCTCAGCAACTGCCCGCCGTTCGAGGTGATCGCCACCGACTTGACGTCCCCGGTGAGAGTGGCGAGGCAACGGCCGGTGGTCAGGTCCCACACGTCCGCGTTGGGCGGGCCGCAGGTGACGCCGAGCCGGGCGTCCGAGGTCAACGCGACGACGGAGGTGTTGTCGGCGTGGCCGGTCAGCGTGGTGAGCCAGCGGTTCGCCGACAGGTCCCACAGCCGCGCCATCCCGTCCTGGTAGCCGATCAGAGCGAACCGGCCGTCCGGGGTGATCGCCGCGGCCATGGCGCCGACGTCGAGCGTTCCCAGGAGCCTGCCGCTGTCCACCTCCCACCGGCAGGTCCTGCCGGCGGCGTCACAGGTGATGGCGTGACGGCCGTCGGGCGTCAGCGCAACTGAGGTGACCGCGTGGTCGTGGCCAGAGCAGCGACCGCACCTGGCGTTCCCGCCGCGACTTCTCCTTCCAACTCCTCGACCCGCCCCTGCCCGGCCAACAGCTCAGCCAACTGGGGCGCGGCGAGCCAGCCGCCGTTGTCGGCAAGAGAGCGGAGCAGGGTGAGCGCCTCGTCAACCTGCCCCTGCTCGGCCAACAGGGCGGCCAGTTCGAGGGCAGCATGCCTGTCGACGTTGTCGGCGCGGACGCGCAACTGCTCCACCTGCCCCTGCCCGGCCAACAGTGCGGCCAACCGGGCGGCGGCGAGCTCGTAGCCGCGGTCGGCGAGGTGAATCAGCTCCTCCAACTCCCCCTGCCTGGCCAACAGCTCAGCCAACCGGTACGTGGCGTACCCGTCGCCGTTGTCGGTCAGGAAGGCCAGCTGGTGGGCGGCATACCCGTCGCCGTTGTCGGCGCGGACGCGCAACTGCTCGGCGCGCAGGATGCCTTCGATGAGGACGTGGTAGCCCTGGTCCAGGGCGGAGCGGGCCACGAGCGATATCAGGCCGATGTTGGCGCCGTCAGGGACGTCGCGTTCCTTGAGGATCGTGCGGCGTATGACGTCCTGCTGGACCTTTCCGACCGCCGTCGGATTTTCAGTCCCGCTGACCAGTGCTTTCATGTGGCGTACATGTGCGGGACGTCGAGTTGAGTGCATCAGCTCTCGAGATGTGTGGCAGCTCGGAGGGACGCTGACACACCAACCGTGTGCCTTGCGTCGGTTGGTCAGGGTGACGATGCGGGCGTGGCCGCCGGTGGTAGCCAGGCGATTTGGATCAGGCTCGTGTTGCCCTGGCGGTCGACCAGCCAGCCGCGACCCGGAGGTTGCGCGGACGGGCGGATGGTGCCGAGCAGCGGGCCCTCGTCGCGGTCGCCGGACATCATCAGCCCGGACGTGCCGATCTCCCGCAGCCGCGCGAGGAACGGCTCGAACAGGCCGCGGCCCGCACCTCCGGTGCGGCGGGCGAGCACGACGTGCAGGCCGATGTCGGCGCCCTGGGCAACCAGCGGCAGCAATGCCATCAGCGGGTGTTCCTTGTGTGTCGCGACCATGTCGTAGTCGTCGACCAGCACGACGATCCGCGGGCCCTTCCACCAGTTGCGCGCCCGCAGCTGCTCTGGTGTGACGTCCTGGCCGGGCAGGCGCCGTGTCATCGCGTCGGCTACCTCGGCGAGCAGGCTCCGGCTGTGCGTGTCGTTGGTGCCGTAGCCGAGGAGGAACTCGTCGCCGATCTCGCCGAGCAGGCCGCGGCGGTAGTCGACCAGCAGGATCCTGGCCTGCTCCGGTGTGTACGCCTCGGCAATCCGTTGTGCCACAACGCGAAGGAAGTTGGTCTTACCGGACTCGGTGTCGCCGAACACCAGGAAGTGCGGGTCAGTTGCCGGCCAAAGGTACACCGGCTCGAGGTCCTGTTCGGCGATCCGATCGACAGCGCGTCGCCAGCCCCGCCGCGTGGCAGGCTCGCGAACTCGACCCGGTTGGGCAACATGCGCACCGGCGGCGCGCAGCGGCGCATTGGCCACTCCGTCGCGATCCGGTCGACCAGCTGCTTGACGCCGGCGGTCAGGTCGTCGGTGCGGGTGCTGCCGTCTACGCGCGGCAGACCGATCAGCATGTGGTGGCCCGCGTCGGTGATGCCCCGGCCTGGTACGTCGGCCGGCACGTTCGCCGCCGCCTTGCGGTTGAGGAACGAGTCAGCCGGATCGCCGAGCCGCAGCTCCAGCTTGGTGCCGAACAGGTCGCGGATGCCGGGTCGCAGGTCGAACCACCGGGTGCAGCTGACGACCACGTGTATCCCGTAGGGCAGGCCCCGGGTGGCCAGGTCGGTGATCTTCTCTTCGATCTCGTCGTGCTCTTTGCGTAGCGTCAGCCAGCCGTCCACGACCAGGAACACGTCGCCGTACGGGTCGTCGTCGAATTGGCCCTCGTGCCTGGCCCGCCGGTAGTCGGTCATGCCTTCGAGCCGGTGCTCGGCGAACCGCTCCTCCCGGACCCGCAGCACGCGCACGACGTCGGCGACCGTGCGGCGCACCACGCTGGCGTCCCGCCGGTCCGCAACGCCACCGACATGTGGCAGCGCGTGCAGGGCGCCGAAGCCACCGCCGTCGAAGTTCAGGCAGTAGAATTGCACCTGCAGCGGGGTGTGGGTGAGCGCGAGGCTCACAATCAGGGTGCGCAGCAGCGTGGTCTTGCCGCTCTGTGCCGCGCCGACCACCACCACGTGCCCCGCATCGCCGGACAGGTCCAGCACCAGCGGGTCCCGGCGCTGCTTCAGCGGAAGGTCGAGCACTCCGACCACCGCACGCAACGCACCGCGCAGTCCGGAGTCCTTCGTAACGGTGAATCCGCGACCGGGGTCGGTGGCAAGCGGCGGCAGCAGCGTAGACAGTGGCTCGGACTCCTCCAGCGGGGGCAGCCACACCGGATGAGCCGGCGTGCCGCGGCCGTGCATCCGGTCGACCAGGATCTCCAGCAGGGTCTCGCCGACCGCCTCGTCGTCGGGTCCCCAGGCGGCATCCGCCGCAGTGGCGTCGTCGGGCTCGGTGTACTCGGAGACGTCGTCCAGCAGCAGCACGCCGGCGCTGTCGGCGGACGGCGCCACGGCACCCGACCCGGCCGGCCGGTACACACCGGAGACGTAGGCGTCCCTGAAGCGCTCCATCGGCTCGGCGCCGACCTTGAGGAAGCCATGGCCAGGTGCGCGCGGCAACCGAAAGGCATCCGGCACACCCAGCGCCGCACGACTGTCCGTTCCGGAGAATGTGCGCAGCCCGATCCGGTAGGGCAGATGCCTCTCCAGACCGCGCAACCGCCCCTCTTCCAGGCGCTGCGAGGCGAGCAGCAGGTGCACGCCAAGCGACCGACCGATACGTCCCATCTGGACGAATATGTCGATTAGATCGGGCTTGGCGGACAGGAGTTCGGAGAACTCGTCGCAGATTACCAGCAAGGTCGGCACCTCGGCCAGCGGCGCACCCGCCGCTCTGGCTTGCTCGTAGTCGAGCAGCGACGCGAAGTTCCCAGCCTTGCGCAGCAACTCCTGGCGGCGCAGCAGCTCACCCTCCAGCGACTCGGTCATCCGGTCCACCAACGAGAGCTCGTCGACCATGTTGGTGATCACCGCGCTGGTGTGCGGTAAGGAGTCCAGCCGGGTCGTGAGCTCGAGTACGGTGTCTTGGTGATGCCAAACGGCAACGACGGTGCGGGCGCCGGCCTCTCCGGTTTCCGGGTCCGCGGCCTCTACTTGGTCACCGACCTGGATGTCCTCGATCGGCTTGACGCTGCTGTCCGCCATCAACACACCGGTCTCACCTGAGAAACTGCACGCCGTGCGTACCGCTGGTCCAGCGGGGGTCTTGTTGGCTACCTTTGCTCCAGTGATCAGTGAGGTGATCTCAGCAAGATCAGCTTGGTGGTGAGCGCGCTGGGCGGGGAGGCGTGGGGCGAGTGCGCCGGTTGGCCGGTACCGGTGAGATGTGGGCGGGGAGCTCCTGGTAGGACTGGATTTGCGAAGATCAAGTCCGAGGTCAGGGGCTCCCCGTGATTGCCTATCGTGCCATGCTCGACGTGCCGCGTGAACTCGCCCAGTACCTCAGCCGTCTGCTGCATGCCGAACGCCGCCGTCGTGGTACTCGCGCAAACAGCAGGGCGTTGAGCTGCTTCCGGCAAGCAGTGCTGGGTCTTCGCTGGTTCCGCCAGGCCGTCGATGTCACCGCGCTGGCGCGGGACCATGGGATCTCCCGTGCCACCGGGTACCGCTACCTCGACGAGATCATCGAGGTACTCGCCGATCAGGCACCCGACTTACACGAAGCTCTGGAGAAGGCCAAAGCCGACGGACTGGCCTACGTGATCCTGGACGGCAAGATCTTCTCCGCTGACCGCTGTGACGAGAAAACCCCGAGCGTCAAAGGGAAACAGATCGACCTGTGGTACTCCGGGAAGGCACACGAACACGGCGGCAACA